>JBJKZT010000001.1:0-320005 GCA_045569055.1 Fidelibacterota bacterium
ATTAAAGATAATTGATTGCCTTTGACCTAGATCTTCAGGCATTCCAGATATACCATCAAATATAATCTGTTCAGAAGTTTCAGATTTCCGCTTATCATCAATTCCTCGTTGTGTCATTGAAGTTTGACTATCTAACATTCTTGATAAAATCTTTTTTTGTTTATTGGACGTTGATTGGGTGTATTTCTTTTCCTCAAGATCTTTTATCACATCATTTATCTCTTTAGAGATACTATTTAAATCACCTAAGCCTTGACTCCCACTATTTTTCATTTCATCTAACATTTTTTGTAAAGATTTACGAACGCTCTTTTGTTGTGATAACATTTGTTGCATAATTGAATTCTTTAGTGAATTTGCCATTTGTCCTAATGCTAATTGCATACCTTGATCATTAATACCTTGTTGTTTGCCAGTCATCTGCTCCATTTGTTTCAAAAATTGATCATAGCCACTAGCAGAGCCACTTTCTTGCATTTGTTTTATACTTTGAATAATAATTTTTGATCCTTCATTCAATGCTGTGATTGCATCACTCTGATTATTTAAAGATCCATTACCATTTCGTTCAGCTAATTTACCTTTTGATACATTCATTTGTGCATATGCAGATCCTAGCATTCTACCCATCTTAGGAGATACTAAGAATGTCTCTCTAGATAAAGATATAGCATTCTCCATTGATTGAGTTAATTGATTTTGAATCATTTGCTGCTCTAGAGCTAATTCATTCAGCCTCGGAGAGTTTCTTGGTATCTGTTCTGTATCAGATTTTAAAGATTCTTGAGCTTTTGATAGTGTAAGTAAATCTTTTAATATTGAACGAAATTTACTTGACATTTCTCGAGTTGTTTCTCTTTGAAATTCACTCAAAATATTATTCATTTCAGTCTCGAGTGCTTCCATATTATTAAGACTAGCAAAACTTTTATCCATTGCCTTATAAGGATCTTCTTCCTTAAGACTTTGAATGGTTTCTTCTAAATGAGTTTCAGTCGAATTACTTAGCTCAGATTCAGATAGCTTTTCTAAGCTTTGAGCAGTTTTTCGGCTAAATTGCTTAATATCATTAGAGGCATTATCCATTGAGCTTATTATTTCATCAAATTCACGCTTATTTATTTTTTGTTCTTGTTGTAACCTTTTGAAATTTGAGGAATTAGTTTCATTGTCCATTTTTCTAATTTGCTCATCAATATTATCCTGATTTTGAACTAATTGTTCTAATCGTTTTCTTAATTCATCAACTTCTTGTTCTGCCTTAACTCGTTTAAAAATATCTAAAAATCGATCTAATTCATTTTCTACTTGTTGAATATTACTCGAAAGATTATCTAAAGCGCTTAAAAGCTCTTCAGGCTTCATGTCCTTTAATGCTTCATCCATCCAATCCATATTTTTTAGCATATCTTGTGGGAAAATTTCCTCAATTAGCTTTCGAAGATCTTCAAATTTATTCATTAAGTCTTCTGAAAATAATTGATGTTTATTCCCACTCTCATTTAATTGATTTATTTGTTCAGCTAATGACTCAAAATCATCTAGTTGTTCTTGAACTGATTCAAGTACTTTTTTTAAAGATTGATTATCTTTCCATTCAATTTTATCCTTCTTAAGTAAATCAAGCTCAACTTTATCTAATTCTTTTTTCAATTTTTGTATATCATCCAATTCTATTTTTACAGCATCGATTATTTCTTCTTGCTCTTCATTAAATGAATGAAAAAGATCATTTAGTGAAGGCAACCGTGCAATAAAAGTACTAGAGATAGTTTTTTTGGGACCAGTAACGATATCATTATCATAAAGTTCAAAATGAAAATGCACTTCATCTTCAGGCATAAGCCCTAGTGATTTAAGATCCCAAACTGTCTGGATATCTTGTTGAGCTTCGAAAGGTTTATTTATTTTAATATTAAATAATGAAATAAATGGCTCAGCTTGAATATAGTTTGGACGTTGCAATTCATATGATAACTGTAGATTCGAAAATCCAAAATCATCTTCAATTGACATTAAAATGGGGATTTCTTGATCACTGCCTAATTCAATAATAGGCGGTGGTTGAATAATTGTCATCTGAGGTGAAGTATCATTAATAATTTCAATATTAAATGGAATTGGATTTCTATTTCTTACTCCACGCTTATCTTTAAGGTTTATTGAAAATTTTTGGTTTGAATTTGCAATAAATTTGAATTCTGCTTTTTTACCTTTAATAATCATTCCTTTTGTTTCTTCATCTAATATCAATTCTGCTAAGTCTAATTCTCTGTTTGATTTTAATTCAACCGTAATGGTTGATCCTTTGATTGCTTGAATTTGAGCTTGATTTGCCTTTTGACTTTGTTTTTTAAGACCAGTATATAATGGAGGTGTAACTGTCACTAAAAAATCATCGATTGAAGGCCTGTCTGTTACAGATATAGAAAAATATTTAGTTGTTATCTCATCCCAAGGATCCCAAAAGTTTAAAGAAGGTGAATATGCTCTATATCTAAAGTTTTGGTATATTTCCATAAATTGAAAGCTATATTCATCCTTATTAGTTTTTTGAGCTGTAACAATAACTAATGAGTCATTATCTTGAGAATTAAATAGTGGCCTAAATTCAATAAAAATTGAATCAGGGATTTCACCTTTTGCTTTAAATATAATATCAGCGTTTTCTCCACCAAGTATGTTTAAATGTCTTGTTAGACCAATAAGTTCAAAGGGTTTTGGTGGTACAAATTCAGTATTTGCATGGGTTAAGCGGTATATTGAAGAGACAGAATGCTTCCAAGTACCTATAAGTGTCAGAAGAGTGATAATTAAAGATATTAACGTTATTTTTTTCCATAAGTATATTTTTTTTATAGGATATAGAAATGAAAGATCAAGTTTTGAAAGTGAATCAATTGTTTGATTGATAAAAGTATTACTTAAATCTTTAGAATATAAATTTTCTTTTGAACTTTCAATTTGAAGACCATTGATAAGGGTATCTTGTTTTGAAAATCCAAATTTTCCAGTTTTTTTGGCAATGTATTCTAATTTATAGTTTTTAAAACGATTATTCTTTATTTGGATCGAGGCTACTATAAGTAAGATTATCATAATTATAAATAAAACTAGGGCACTAATCCAAAATTTCATTCGTAGGGAGCTAGAGAGATAGAAAATATTTTCAATAGTTATAATAAAAAGAAAAATAATTATTGAGATTGAGTATATACGCCAGAGGAGAATCTTTAAATCTGATTTAATAGATTCAAAACGAATTCTAAGTAAATAATCTTTTATTGTTTTCATGCTATTGAGTTAATGCAAACCATATAATATTTATACCCATCTTCAGAGCTGCTTCTCGTACAAATTGAGGATTTTTATGGACATCAATATTTTCCCATCCATCTCCCAGGTCTGATTCATAACTGTAAAAAACAATTAATCGGTCTTCATTGAATAAACCTAATCCCTGTGGAGGCTTACCATCGTGTTCATGTACTTTTGGTAGTCCATTAGGAAATTCATAAAAGGAATTAAATATTTCATGATCATAAGGAAGCTCTACCCAATCTTTTTCAGGAAAGACTCGATTCATTTCTCTTCGAAAAGATTTGTCCATTCCATAATTATCATCAGCATGGAGAAAACCACCTTTTAGTAGATATTCTCTTAAAATACTTACTTCATCTTCTGAAAATCTGATATTACCATGTCCTGTCAAGTATAGATAAGAAAAGCTATATAAATCTGAATCAGTAAGTTTTATTCTTGCTTCATCTAGATTAACAGCAATTGAAGTATTTTTTTGAACATAATTCAATAGATTCGGAATACTGCTAGGATCTCCATACCAGTCACCTCCACCATCATAATGTATTCGAGCAATAGTAAAATCTTGTGCAAAAATTAATTTGGACAATGTAACCATGATTAATATGTTTCTAATTCTTTTAAAATCAACTAACATAAGACTAATTATTTTAATGATATTATTAGTAAACTTAAATATCGTATGAGAAATTACCGCAAAACTGTTTAGTAAGAATAGTATCTTTCATTTATCGACACCTTGCTATAAGTACTTAATTTCACCTATTTTGAGAAGCTATGTTTCAAAAGTACATATTAATCATCATCATATTTTTTTCGCTAATTATGGCAAAAGATCTAAAGCTTGAACAAGATTCAACAAAATCTCTGATTTTCAAGATATTTTCCTTAGACGATGAAGATAGTAAAAAATATGAAAAAGGCTATTTCTTTGATAGGGTCTTTAAAAGAAGAGAATTTCATAAGCCTATAAACTTTATTCCAATGGAATTGCGTTATGGATTTGGATATAATTCCGGAGGTGGTTTCTTGGGCCTTGGAAGTTTAAAAAGTAGTTGGATGACTTATGATTCTGAAATAACTGAATTTAAAGGTGGCAAGCTTCGCTCTCGTTTTGGGCATCAGTTAGATTTAGACATTATGAAAACTAATTTAGCCTATTATTTTTTTGGTAATAGTTGGCTTGATATGCATACTGGTATAAACTTTAGATATTCATCTTTATTAGCACCTTCTGAAACTCCTACGGATTGGAGTGGTTCAAACCCATCATGGAAAGAAGGTTCCAAATTCAACGGAAAATTATATGAAGTCGGATGGAGTCAATCTTTAATTCTACAATGGTTTGAAAGTTGGTTCACAACTTACAGATATACATATGGAATAGCTTTTTCTCAATTTTATGAAAAAGAATCAAAGCCAACAGGTATGGGCCCTTCGCAATCAATTGTTATAGGTGCAAGATATATTATAGATAATGGGCTAACAAATCGATTTTCTGTTGGTTTAGATTTAAAATATACTAATACATCTATTAGGAATATTAAAGATCCTAAAGATATAACCCCTATAAGTGGTTTTAAAATTCAAACATTAGGAATTTATGGCTCTGCATCAGTTTTTTTTGGGGGTCAGAAAACTAAAGGTGATGTTGGGAAATTACATTACTACAGTAAAAATTATATTTTAGCTAAGAGTACATTAGAAGAATTTGTTGATGAGTATCCAAATCATGTAAATATTCAAAGAGCAAAAAAACTAATTATAGACAGTGAAAGAAAAATACCATATCAATTAATGCGTGAAGGAATGAGTTTTGATGAGCGAGGAATTACAGATAGAGCTGTTGAAAGATATATTAGAGCCAAAACTGTAGCTGATACATTATTAAAAGGAGTTATAGATGAAAGGCTGCGTGAAATTGCTTTTAAAGAAATTGAAAAAGCAGAAATCTGGCTAAATCAAGGATTTGGTGATAGTGCGATTGTGCATGTTACCAATGTTTCTGGTTGGTATCCAGATGTTAGCCATCATATAAAACGCTTTAAAATAAATCATTTAATGATTCAAGGTGAACAACTTTATAAAGCAGGTCTTTACAATAGATCTTTATTCTATTTTAACCAGGCACTTAAAATTGATTCTAATCTCACTTTTGAAGTTGCAACTTTCAAGCATAGAATTGCTGTAGATCTTTTGACTTTAGCAGATTCTTTAAAAGATATTAACTCACTTAAATTTGTTGTTTATGCTCTTGAAGAGACTGAATCACTAACTGGTGGGTTAAATAAAACAAACAAAAGAGTCCTTGAAGAACTTAAAAGAAATTTAGTTCTTAAAGACGAATATGAAACACGCCAAAAAATTGATGAAATTTTACTAGAAGAGAAAAGAAAAAAAGAATCTATAAATCCAATAAAATTAGGAATGACAATTTATGAAGTTGAAAATATTATGGGCAAACCTTCAGAATTATTAAACAATGGTATAGATGACAAAAATCAACTTTGGATATATAAATTCAATAATAGAGAAGAGCTTTATTTAACCTTTACAAATTATAAACTATTTAGAATCGAAGAAAAATAGAGATATTATAAAAGATGTGCATTCCTTCGAACAAAAGCGATCTCCGTTAAAATTACTTTTAAAACACCAGCTGCAGGTACAGCAAAAAGCATCCCTAAAGGTCCTAAGATTGTACCTCCTATTAATAATGCCATCATAACTATCATCGGATGTAGCCCAACACTTTTTCCAACCAAAGCGGGAGTAATTAGATTTCCCTCAATCTGTTGAACAATTAAAAACATTAATATTATATCTAGAATAAAAAATGGAGATGGTATTACACCAAATAAAGTATGATTAAGAGCAATATCATTACCCAAATTATTCATAAAGGCAATTAAGATAGCAGGTACCATGCCTACGAATGGACCAACTAAAGGTATTAAATTTGCTAGGCCGGCAATAATTCCAATAAAAAAAGTAAGTGTTAAATTTGCGCCAAATAGATTAAGTAAAAGAAGGCCAGCAACAGACATAGCTGCAACACTAGCTGCTGACAAAAATTGTCCTCGGAGATAACTAGATACAGATTTCTCAATATTATAAATTAATTTTATTCCAAGCTCAAAATATTTATTTGGAATTACACTAACAAGAGATTTTCTGAAAACATGATATTCTGCAAGTAAAATAATTGTAAAAATAAAAACCATAGCAGCAATAAACATAAAATTACCAACAGCACTTGCCATTGAAGCAAGTGAGCCTATAATTGTATTTATCAATTCACTTAATTTTCCTGCCATATCATCATTTGAGGAAATAATATTTTGTAGAAATGCTGGCATAGAATCAGTGAGGTTCTCACCAATTATTTTAAATTCTTGTGTTAAAGTATCTTTATCTATTCTATCTGAAAATTCAGCAGCTTGTTGTGATATTTGAGATATAAAGCTACCAATAAATATTCCAATTCCTCCTATTAAGATCATAACAACAGTTAGCACAGATAATCCACGATGGCTTATTTTTCTTTCTAAAGCATCAACGCTTGAAAGTAATACAGTCGTAAACAAAAACGCGAATACTAACATTAGTATTACATTCGATATATATGGCCAAATAATTGATAGAAACCACAAAGCAATTAATCCGACTGCTAAGCGGTAAATAAGTTGCAAATAATTAATCTGATTATTAGCCATTATTTAATCTTTTTTATTTGATTGAGAATTAATAAGTAAACTATTTGTACCTCTTAAACGTTCTCCTAGAACTCCACCAAGATTAAACAAAATTTTCTGACCAAGAACGGGGTTGCGCTCTTGGAGACCCATAAGGTCTTGTGTAAAAAACCCTAAAAGTTTTGAATCCTTTGTGGCTATTGCATTTGCTGATCTAGCTTCATCATCAAAAAGGGCGAGCTCTCCAAAAAAGTCGCCTTCTTCAAGTTCCGCTAAAATATTCTCATTATTATTTCTAGTACCAATTGTAATTTTAACTGCACCTTGCATGATAATATACATTCCTTCACCAGGTGCACGATTTTTAAAAATAAAGTCGCCAGTACTATATTGGCGGTGATGTATCAATTTTTCAAGCTCTAGAAATTCTTTATCAGAAAAATCTTTAAAAACAGGAACCTGCTTTAATGTAACAACAGTTTTACTTTCGGATTGGTTCCAACCTTTAAAAATATTTTCCCACTTGGCACTTTTCAAATCATTCTCCTTGTTTTGGAAGATAGATAATAGATATACTATGGCCTAAGGTTCAAGTAAAGACAATTTGACAATGAAATTGCTCTATCTTTAATCAGTAAGTAGTTTCAGTCATAATGTTTAACTATTTTAAATCAATTTCAATCGTATTGTTAGTTGGATTTATTTGGGGGCAAAGATCTCAACAAGACTTTGAAAAAGAACTCAAAGCTCAAAGTAGTGCTATAGAAGCACTTAGAAATGAGATTGAAGCAACAAAAAAAAGAATTCAATCTGAAGATAGAAAAGAAAAATCTACTGTAAGGAAAGTCTCTAATCTTTCTGAAGAAATTTCTCTACTTCAAAGATTAGTTAAAGAAATTGATAAAGAAGAAAGACTATTAGTAGCAGATATCACTCGTACAGAGAATCAAATATTAAAAAGTGAACTTGAATTAGATACATTAAGAGCAAGATATGCCAGACGACTAAATAAGATTTATAAAAAAGGTCAATTGACAAATTTAGAGAAAGTTTTTAGTTCTACCTCTTGGCGTCAGGCAATATATAGATCAAAATATTTAAAAATTATTGCGGAGATTGATCAAAAGACATATGATACAATCAAGTCCCTTTTAGTTGAGATTGGAAAACAAAAATTAAACTTAGAAGCAGCTCTTCGTAAAAAACGTAGATTAAAAAGAGATAGGTCTCAAACACTTACATTAGTTCAAAATAAAAAACGTAAAGAACAAAGAGCACTTATAAAGATTCGGCAAAGTCAAAAAGATTTAAAAACATTTCTTACTGAAAAGCAAGCAGGAGTTAAACAATTAGAAGTTATAATTAAGAAAATTAGAGATGATATTAATAGATTTGAAAGGGAAGCAAGGATTAGACAACAACAACAAGCGCTTCAGTCAAAAGAGTTTCCAAAATTACAAGGCCAGCTAGAATGGCCTGCACAGGGTAGAGTTATAACAAAATTTGGACGTCAATGGAATCCAAAATTAAAAACTACTACTGAAAATCCAGGTATTGATATCAAAGGTAAGCCAGGTTCTGAAATTAGATCAGTTTTAGGAGGTATCGTTACAACTATTACATTTATTCGTGGCTTTGGTACGACAATAATCATTGATCATGGGAATGGTTTTTATACTGTCTATGGCCATGTAACAAAGGTTGAAACATATGAAGATAGCCAAGTTAGAGGTGGAGAAGTTATAGCATATATGGGTGACTCTAGTTCTATTAATGGAGCTCAATTACACTTCGAAATATGGGGTCAAGGTAAAAAGCTTGATCCTGAAAAGTGGTTAAAGAAAAAATGATTTTTTCTGATTTACAAAATAATATTTGGGAACGATTATATCGAATTAAATCAAATCATCGTTTAGGTTCTGCGTATTGTTTTTCTGGTCCAACTGGCTCTGGCAAAGAATATGCAGCAATAGAATTTGCTAAACTTTTAAATTGTGAAAAGTTTGTAGAGGTAGCCTGTAATAAATGTGAATCGTGTTTTAAATTTAAAACTCTTCAACATCCTAATCTTAAAATTATTGTTCCTCTACCAAGTAGCCCAAAGTCAAATAAAGATAGTGGCGCATTAGATGGTTTAAAAAAAGAAGATATTGAATTATTGACTAACTCTATGATTAAAAAAGGTAAAAATCCTTTTTATAAGATAAATATTCCTAATGCGAGCCGAATTACTATCAGCTCAATTAGAGATCTTAGACGTGATATTTATTTAAAATCTCAAACATCAGGTAGAAAAATTATCTTAATATTTGATGCACATTTACTCTCAGAAGGAGCTGGAGAATCTGCGAATGCATTATTAAAAATTTTAGAGGAGCCTCCCCCAAATACAACTCTTATTTTAGTTACAGATAAACGTTCAATGTTACTACCAACCATCTTAAGTAGATGTCAAATAATAAATTTCCCTAGATTGAGTTTCAAAATTATTCTAGAAATTTTAGAATCAAATGGTGTTGAAAATAAAAATGCAATACAGATAGCTTCGCTTTCAGATGGAAATATTCATCTAGCTTTAGAATTGTCAACCAACTCTAGATTTAATGAAACTTTTTCTGAATTAGAAAATCTTATAAAAATGATTACAAGAGTTAATGAAAATGGTTGGAGAAAATTTATTGACAGCTTTTCAATGATGGCCCATCGTAAACCAGATGAGTTCAAATTTAATATTTATATGTTACAGCTTTGGTTTCATTTTGCTTATTCGAATCGTTTAGATAATAGTGATTCCTCTAAATTTGAATTTTTATTAGGGCCTTTAGAAAATTTTAATTCAGCTTTTCCTAATGCTGACTTAGCTGGAATCAATCAAATACTAGAGGAAACATTACAATCTTTAATTAGAAACTATTATACTCCTTTAACTTTGACTAATTTGCTTATCTCAATGCAAAGGCTTTTAAAAGGAAAAGAAACAATAAGTATTTCATGAAAAGATTCTATCTAACAACCCCAATTTATTATGTAAATGATAAACCTCATATTGGGCATGCTTACACAACAATTTTAGCAGATGTTATTACTCGATTTCATCGTGACATAAAAGAAGATGTCCTCTTTCTCACTGGGCTTGATGAGCATGGTCAAAAAGTTCAACAAGCTGCAGATAAAAGAGGAGTTGAACCTAAAGTTCACTGTGATGAGATGGCACCGAGGTTTTTAGAATTATGGGATAGACTTAATATTAAATATGATGATTTCATAAGGACTACTGAATCTCGTCATGTTTCTGTAGTACAAGAGTTATTACAAGAAGTATATGATAAAGGCGATATTTATGAAGATGAGTATGAAGGTCTTTATTCAGTTTCAGAAGAAAGATTTATTACCGAAAAAGAAGCAGATTCAGGTGAATTTAAAGACATAAAGAAACTAAAAGAGAAAAATTATTTTTTTAAAATGTCTAAATATCAGAGCGCTTTAATTAAATATATAAAACAAAATCCTGATTTTATTCTACCAGTTCATAGAAAAAATGAGGTTTTGGGTTTTTTAAAAAAGCCATTGGATGATTTATGTATTTCTAGACCTAAATCACGATTAAGTTGGGGAATTGAACTTCCTTTTGATTCCAACTATGTAACCTATGTTTGGTTTGATGCTTTAATTAATTATTTAACAGCTGCTGGTTTTAATTCAGATCAAGAAAAATATAAAAAATACTGGCCAGTAGATTATCATCTAATTGGAAAAGATATTTTAACTACTCATGCCGTTTATTGGCCCACAATGTTAATGTCAGCTGAATTACCATTACCAAAAGGAATATTCGCCCATGGATGGTGGTTGACCGGTGAGTCTAAAATGAGTAAATCAGTTGGTAACGTTGTAGATCCTTTGGGCTTAATTAAAGAATACGGTGTAGATCCAGTTCGTTATTATTTGATGAGAGAAATGGTTTTGGGAAATGATGCAAGTTTTACGTTAGAATCTTTTATTAAACGATATAATAGTGATTTAGCAAATGATTTTGGAAATTTATTAAGCAGAGTCACAAACCTATTAACAAAATTTTTTGATAGCAAAACTCCAAAACTTGAAGATGACTCAGAAGAAGGTAATTCAATTAAAAATAATGGTAATGCGTTAATTAAGAACGTCTCAACTAAAATTGAAGAGATGAAAGTAAATGAAGCTATTGAAATAATATTACAATTTATTAGAAGTGTAAACAAATACTTAGAAGTCATGGCACCATGGAAACTAGTAAAAAGTGATAAGGATTCTGCTGGTAAGGTACTTTTTACAGCAGCGGAAGCATTAAGAGTAACTAGTATATTATTATCCCCCGTAATGCCAAATAGAACTTCGATAGTACTAAAAACCTTTTGTGCTGAGAATACTGTTTTGAGATGGGGAGAATTAACACCTAATAAAAAGATTAAAAAGCATGAGGTCCTTTTTCCACGAATTGATGTGAAAAAAATAGAAAAAGAAAATATTCAAAAGATTAACGATACTCAACCAGAAAACATAATTACATTTGATCAATTCAAAAATATAGAATTAAAAACTGCAAAGATAGTTGATGTTGAAAAAGTAGATGGTGCTGATAAATTATTAAAGATTATAGTTGAAATAAATAATGATAAAAGACAAATAATTTCTGGAATTGCAGAATATTACTCTAAGGAAGAATTAATTCATAAAACAATTATTGTGGTAACGAATCTAAAACCTGCAAAAATTTTTGGAATTGAATCCCATGGTATGTTATTAGCTGCAAAAAAAGGAAAAGATTTAACTCTTATTACTTTGGAATCTGAAAAAGTTAAAACAGGTAAGATAGTTTATTAATTAAACTTACTAACAATATTCCTTCCATGATACTCATGTGCATTAATTAAGCGATGGATATCAATTATATTTTTAAATGTTATTTTTCCTGCAGGAATAATAGATAGGTCATTTTTAGCTATAGCAATCATTTTCTTTATTAGTTGAGCACCTTCGATTGCAGTTTTTTTTCTACCAGAGGTAAGAATACTTGTTATGCCTGTTATTTGAATTAATTTTTTAACTGCAGCTAGTGAATCATTTGATATATCAATTGCTTTGTGGAATGTCACTTTTAATGGCAATGAAGCTTTAACTAATCTCTTAGTTGAAGCTTCATTAATTGAATAATCCTTATTTAATACCCCGAAAACAACGCCTTCAACACCTAACCTTTTACAATAAGCGATATCGTTCTCCATTAATTCTAGTTCATCCTCAGAATAATCAAAATTACCTGATCTAGGTCTAATCATAACTCTTATGGGGATATCTATTGATGAAATTATTTTTTTTATGAGTTCTTTTTTTGGTGTAATACCATCCAAACTAATTTGTGAGCATAGTTCAATTCTGTGAGCACCTGATTTTTGGGCTATTAGTGCTTCATCATAAGACTGAATACATGCTTCTTTTATCAATTTATATTTAAGCGGGGTTCTGATTTAGTAAAAAATATTGTTCCAAAAGTTGAAATAACCGCATAACCAGCAAATAATATAAATGAAATTTGTAAAAATTGATTACTGTTAGAGTCTTGGGATATTATAATATAAAAAATAGATGAAATTTTAAATATATCCATAATAATTGAGAGCTTCTTTCTTCCATCAAGCATCGAAGTATATGAAAAAACATTTAAAATCAAAAATAAAGCCAAAAAGAATAAAGTAATATTTGAGATTTTAGATGCAATTGTGAACATCAATAGCATTAGTGATCCAGTTGTTGCCATTTGGAAAAAAGACCAAATAATAAGCTTATGAGAGTTCTTTGTTTGATATTTTATTTGGGATTTAGAATCTACGGTAGATATTGGATATTGATTTTCAACATCTTTAGGTCTCCATCCAGTTGGCATAAACCAAATACGTATCTTGTCTTTCCATGCTTTTGCAAAATAAGCATCTTTTAATAATTGCCAAGTATGTTTGTAGTTTATAATAATTGGATTCCATGTATTTGCTGGTCGAATTATACCAAAAACTGGTTTTTCATCTTCTAATTCAGCTTGAAATGTCCCAAAAAGCTTATCCCAAACAATTAAGATCTGACCATAATTTTTATCCATATATTTTGCATTAATCGCATGGTGTACTCTGTGATGAGAAGGGGTGACAAGAAACTTTTCCAACCAACCCATTTTATTTATTAAACGAGTATGATACCAGAATTGCATAAATAAATGAATGGGGCCTAGTACTGCAAAAATAGTGGGTGAAATCCCTAGAAGTGCTGCAGGGATCATAAATATAGCACCAAATCTTACTATAGCAGATATTTCTTGACGTAAGGCGCATGATAAATTGAATTCTTCACTACTATGATGTATAATATGTCGATTCCAAAGAATATTTACACGATGATTCATTCTATGTAGCCAATACCCAGAAAAGTCTTGAACAATAAATGCAATAATGATTGCTAACCAGATTGGCTCTAGTTTGTAAATAGTAATATATTTTACTAACCATGAATAGCTTACTATTAAAACGCCAAATTTTAAGCCATCTTTCGCAATATTAGTAATACCTGAACTAAGGCTAGAGATCATATCTGCAGGGTTATTTACCTTGATCCCCATTTTTTTTGCAACAATTATTTCAATGCATATTAAAATTATAAAAATAGGAATTACTATAAATAAGGATTGAATAAAGAAATTCATGGTTTTTAATGGAAATTCATAAAAAAATGTTCTTAATTAAAATAATTGCTCAAACTTCATTATCTTCACAATATAATTTAATCATTAATAAATAATAAAACATGCTAACAGATACACATTGTCACTTATTCTATGAACAATTAAAAAATGATTTAAGTAATGTTCTTTCTAGAGCAAACGAAAAGAACGTAACTAGATTTATTTGTGTTGGGACAAATATTAACGATTCCAAAGAATGCCTCTCAATAACTGAAAATCATGAAAATATTTTTTCTTCCGTAGGTATTCATCCTCATGATTCAAAAGATATCGAAGATGGATATATTGATGAAATATATGAATTAATGGAATATGAAAGTATGATTGCAATTGGAGAGATGGGTTTGGATTATTACAGAAACATATCTCCCCCTGAAATTCAAGAAAAAGTATTTAGGGAACAATTAGAAATAGCACAAGATTTAAACCGTCCTATTATTTTTCATAACAGAGATGCAGATTCAGATATAATTAAAGTTTTAAGTGATTATCCTGAAGTTATCGGTGTTGCACACTGTTTCTCAAGTACTTTAGAAACAGCGAATTCGCTTCTAGAGATGGGTTATTATATATCTTTTTCTGGAAATATAACTTTTAAAAATAGTCATTTATCTGAGGTTGTTAAGGAGATACCACTTCATAGGATTTTAGTTGAGACTGATTCACCATACCTTAGCCCTGAGCCATACCGTGGGAAAACAAATGAGCCAAGCAGAGTAAGAATTGTAGCAGAAAAAGTAGCTGAAATAAAAAATATTCCTTTTGAAGATATTGCTAAACACACTCATGAAAATGCATCAGAGCTTTTCCAGCTACCATAGATTAAGCTTATAGTTTGAAAAAAAACTCACATCCTTTCAGAAAGAAATGGGGTCAGAATTTTCTAACAGACTCAAATTTATTAGATCGTATTGTAAGAACCGTTGAACCCCAAGAGAATGATAACTTTCTTGAAATTGGCCCTGGTGACGGCTCTCTTACAGAATTAATATTCCCCAAAGTAAAAAAAATGGTTGTGGTCGAAATAGATCCACTATTGATTAAACATCTATCCATTCGCTCTGATTTAGATGGCTTACATATTATTCATGGTGATATCTTACTTCAGGATATAGAAGATTTGCCAATTGAAGAGCCAGTCCGTATTATTGGAAATATTCCCTATAATATCACATCATCAATAATCTTTTGGTTAATTGAGCAGCTAGATTTTTGGGACGATGCTTTTATCATGATGCAAAAAGAAGTAGCACAAAGACTTACAGCAAATATTGGCACTAAAGAATATAGTAGAATTTCAGTAGTGGTTGGAGCTTATCTAGATATGGAGATGTGTTTTAAGATTCCGCCTGATGTTTTTATACCTAAACCTAAAGTAGAATCTGCAATTATCCGATTTACAAAGAAATCATCTCCAATTGTTGCTGATAATCAATATGTAAAGTTCAACAAAATAGTAAAGATGGCCTTTTCCAAACGAAGAAAAATGCTTAGAAACTCGTTAAATGATTTTGACATACCTGTTTCTATTCAAGAAGAAATAGACTTTACTCGTCGGCCAGAGACCCTTTCAATTGAAGAGTTTGCCAAACTGTTGTAATAATATCTACCGTTTGGGTAATATATAATAATTAATGTAAATTTCTTGACTTTTTCCTAATTAAAATCAGGGTTTTAATCTATGGCCAAAGCAGGCAGACCAATAAATGAATCTAATCGCAGTCTAAGTCAGTACTTAGAAGAGATTGGTAAATATGAACCACTTCATCCTTCAAGGGAAGTTGAGTTAGCCCAAGCAATCAAAAAAGGCAATCGTCTTGCCATGAAAGAACTGGTTGAGGCGAATTTAAGATTTGTTGTATCAGTTGCTAAAGACTATCAAGGTCAAGGATTGCCTCTAACGGATTTAATAAACGAAGGTAATATGGGTTTGATGAAAGCTGCGGGGCGCTTTGATGAAACTAGAGGCTTTAAATTTATTTCATATGCTGTTTGGTGGATTAGACAATCTATACTGCAGGCACTTGCTGAGCATTCTAGAATTGTACGTCTACCACTAAATAGGGTGGGGACAATCTCAAAAATTACAAAAACAGCAGAAAAACTTGAAGCTGAAGTAGAACGCTCTCCAAATGAAGAGGAAATTGGAAGAAATCTAGAAATGACTAGTGATGAGGTAATTGATGCAATGCGTATTTCTAGACGTCATCATTCCTTAAATGCTCCTTTTCGTGATGGGGATAAAAATTCTTTGATTGATGTTATAGAAGATGATGGACAAATAGATCCTGATGAGCCTTTGATGGCAGAATCTTTAAAAGATGAAATTAGACAATCATTAGATACTTTAAAAGATAGAGAGCGCCAAGTCATAAAAATGTATTTTGGCATTGATCGTGATTATGCACTTACATTAAATGAAATTGGTGAAGAATTCAATTTAACTCGTGAACGTGTTCGTCAAATTAAAGAGAAGGCAATCAGACGCCTTCGTCATCGTTCGCGAAGTAAATCTTTAAGAACATATTTAGGCTGATCGAAGGGAGGTGAAATAGATCATGGTTGAAGTTTCCGTAAAAAATGGAGAACAACTAGAACGTGCGTTACGTCGCTTTAAAAAGAAGTGGGAGCGTGCTGGAGTACTTCGTGAAGTGAAGCGAAAATCATTCTATATCAAACCTAGCGATGAGCAGCGAGCAGCAAAGAAAAAAGCGGTTCGCCGACGTTTGCGTTTTGCAAGGTATGAAAATTAATTATTTTCTTAATAACTGAAATAATAAAAAAGGTTCGGTATTTTATCGAACCTTTTTTATTGTTTTAAGGTCAAAGTAATGATTATAAGAAGTATATCTGGTGTTCGTGGTTTAATAGATAGCCATCTTACTACAAAAGTGATAGAATGCTATGCTAGAGCATTTCATTCACATCTTAAACCTGGTTTAATATTTATAGGTAGAGATAGTAGACCTTCTGGTGAAGACTTATTAGATAGTTTTGCAAGTGAATTAGTTCGTTTAGGTAGAGATGTGATCATATGTGGAATTGTACCTACACCAACTGTCCAATTTATGGTTGAACGATCTGAGGCTGCTGGCGGGATTATAATTACAGCTAGTCACAATCCAATTGAGTGGAATGGAATTAAATTTGTTAGGTCAGATGGTACTTTTTTTCATCATATTGACTGTGATCAACTTTTCGAATTATTTGATAAAGATAAAGCATTAAATGATGTTAAATCACCTGGGATGGTATTCCCAGATCAGAATTCAATATTAAAACACGTTATAAATACAATCGAACTTTCATGCATTGATTTTAAATCTATAAAGAAACGACACTTTAAAGTAGCTATAGATGCTGTAAATGGTGCGGGATCTGAAGCATTACCCTTATTGTTAGAGTATTTAGGGTGTGAAGTAATAAAGCTCTATTGTGAAGGGGATGGCGAATTTAAACGAGGAACTGAACCTTTACCTGAGAACTTAATTGATCTAGGTAAATTAGTATTAGATAACAATGCTGATATAGGATTTGCTGTCGATCCAGATGCAGATAGATTAGCAGTAGTAGATGAAACTGGAAAGCCAATTGGTGAAGAGTATACTTTAGTATTAGCAGCTGAAGGCTATATAAATAATAGAAAAAAAGAAGAAATATTTGTTACTAATCTATCAAGTTCAATGGCCTTAGATAAATTAGCTGAAAAGCACAGTTGTTCCGTTGAACGTTCTGTGGTTGGTGAGATTAATGTAGTTAAAAAGATGCTAGCTCATAATTCAGAGCTTGGCGGAGAAGGTAATGGAGGTGTTATTCTCAAAGAATCTCATCTTGGTCGTGATTCTTTAGTAGGAGCAGCAATGATTTTGAACCGTATGTCACAAGAAGAAACTAAAATCAGTAAAATTCATTCAAGTCTTCCGCAATTTCATATAGTGAAAGATAAAATAATATTAGATGGGGTTGATAAAAATATTGTTGAAAAAAAGGTGAAAAGTATCTTTTCAGATGCAGAGATAAATTCAAATGATGGTCTTAAGCTCATATGGAATGATTGTTGGATTCATATTCGAGCATCAAACACAGAGCCTATTATGAGAATATATGCGGAAGCATTGAGTAAAAAAGCAGCTGAAAAATTAGTCGAACAAGTTAAAAATTGTATTTGAAATTATTTTATTAAAGTATAATAATATGAATGATAGTAAAATTTTAAATGTTATTAAATCAAAGACAAGCAAACCTATAGCTGAAGTCGGTATTGTTTTAGGATCTGGTCTTGGTTCTTTTATCGATGAAATTCAAGATAAAGTTACCATCTCATTTGAAGAGCTTCCTGGATTTCCAATCACTTCTGTTGAAGGGCATAAAAGCCAATTGATTTTAGGTCAAATTAATGGTGTAGATATTGCGGTTTTACAAGGCAGGGTCCATTATTATGAAGATGCTAATATTGATGCAATGAAGATTCCTCTTCAAGCTTTAAAAAGCTTAGGCTGCTCAACAATTATTTTGACTAATTCTGCAGGAAGTCTCAATCCTAATGCAAAACCAGGGGAAGTTATTTTATTGACAGACCATATTAACTTTATGGGTATCTCCCCTTTATTTAAAGAAAAAGGGAATGCTCGTTTTGTAAATATGACTGATGGGTATAATTCTTCATTACGTGATTTATTCTTAAAAGTCGCAAAGCAAGAAAATATTCTATTACATCAGGGAGTTTATTTTTGGTTTTGTGGACCTAATTTTGAAACTCCAGCTGAAATTCGTGGAGCTAAAATTTTGGGGGGTGATGTAGTTGGAATGTCAACAGTACCTGAAGTAATTCTAGCACGCTATTTAGGTCTCAAAGTTGCAGCATTATCAGTGGTAACAAATATGGCTTCAGGAATGGATGATCAACCATTGAGTCATGAAAGAACAATTGAAAATGCCAAAAAAGGAATTATTGATTTAAAAAAACTTCTTATCGCTTTTTTAAAATCATTTTCAACTAATTAAATATAGTTAATAATTATATGTCTGAAATATCTGTAAAAAAAGGGCAAGAGTACGAGCTTAACATTGAATCACTTGCTTATGGGGGTAAAGGAATCTCAAGAGTTAATGACTTTGTTATCTTTGTGAAGAATGTTATCCCAGGTCAAAAAGTACGTGCTCTAGTTTATAGAAAAAGAAAAGGCTATGCTGAAGCTCGTCCATTAGAAATCATTACTGAATCAGAACACTTAGTTGATGCGCCATGTACTCATTTTCTAACTTGTGGTGGTTGTAAAGTCCAGCAACTATCCTATGATGAGCAAATAGAACAAAAAAAACAACAGATTGAAAATATATTTCAAAGACAGGCCGGTATTAATGATTTTAAATTAGATGCTATAGTTGCATCTGAACAGATTTTTAATTATCGCAATAAAATGGAATTTACATTCTCTAATAACCGGTGGGTATTACCTGGTGAACCTGAAGGTGTGAGTAGGGACTTTGCGTTAGGTATGCATATCCCAAAACGTTGGGATAAAATTTTAAATATTGATGAGTGTCATCTAATGCCTGAAATAGGTACAAAGATTTTGAATGAAACTCAAAAGTTAGCTAAAGAACTAAATCTTAAACCCTATGACCAAAAAACACACAATGGTTATTTACGATATCTACAAATGAGATTTGGTCATTTCACTAATGAAATTTTAGTTAATTTAGTAACGTCATACGAAAATCCAGATTTACTCAAACCTTTAGTTGATGGTCTTATTAAAAAATTTCCTCAAATTTCTACAATTGTGAACAATATTAATTCTAGAAAAGCAGATGTTGCTTTTGGTGAGTATGAACTACATTTACATGGGAAACCCTGTTTAGAAGAAAAACTAGGAGAATTAACGTTTGAAATTTCAGCTAATTCATTTTTTCAAACTAATTCAGTGATGGCTGAAAAATTATATCAAACAGCTCTTGAAAGTTCCAAATTAACAGGCGAAGAAATTGTGTTTGATCTTTATTGTGGCACAGGATCAATCTCCTTATTTTTAGCTCAAAAAGCTAAAGAAGTCCATGGGTTTGAAGTGATAGTATCTTCTGTTGAAGATGCAACAAGAAATGCTGTTCGCAATGGTATTGGGAACGCATTTTTTCATGTAGCTAACTTAGATAATTTCTTCAAATTTGGTGTTGGGAAGAAATATCCAAAACCAGATGTAATCGTAGTTGATCCCCCAAGAGCTGGGATGCATAAATTTATGACAAACTACCTTCCTAAATTTGAAGCAAAAAAGATTATTTATATATCATGTAACCCGACGACTCAAGCAAGAGATACTGAAGTTCTTCAGCAGAATGGGTATAAGTTAAAAAGCCTTACGATGGTTGATATGTTTCCTCATACACCACATGTAGAGACCGTCGGTGTATTCGAAAAAAAATAAATTATTTTAAAGAAATCAGACTAGTTTTCAGTTGGGTTTTCACCAGATCCGCTACCATCACCATCCATCCATACATTTGTTCCCGTTAAGGTCATAAACACTAAACCAATTAACAAAACACCACCAAAAACATAAGCTATTTGTCTAAACGATGCTGGCTTAGGAGTATAAGGAATTGAGTCGATCATCTGTTTTTTTATGACTTTAGCTTCATCATCCATACGTTCATAGTATTTTAAGACTTCATATTTAAAGCTAGATTTTAATTGGGCATTATATCGATAAAAGTCACCTTGAATCATTATTCTACTATCATCAGGAGATACATTTTTAAATGAACCTGCAAAAATGTATTTTGCGCCGGTTTTATCAGCAATCTTTTGAAAATTCTTATCATTGACTTCATTGAATAATAAGTTTACCTGATCTTCAGCTAATTCATTAGCTTTAATGGGCATAATTAATTTTTCTTGTTCTAGATCATTAAAAATAATATTCATTTTTTTTTCAAGCTCATCTTTAACCCATGGTTCAACATCTTCCACTTTAAGACCAACATAGACTATTTTTGAAGCTTTTACAGTAGTTTTAACTTGTGCAAAAAGGATTGCGCTCGATAAGATAACTGCGAATGGTTTTATTAGATTTTTCATAGTATAAAATTAAATCAATAAATAAATATATTAGATAAAAAAATGGGCCCATAAAATGGGCCCATTTTAACAATTACTTTTCTTCAGCTTTAATGCTGATTACTTAGAATTATTGACTGATATTAGGGTTTGATCTAATCTCAGAGATAGTTATTGGGAAAAAACTACCTGCTGGTGATTTTTCAACCGCATCCCACACTGTAGATGTTAGGTTGAAACGATACATATCTGATAAGCGACGTGACTGAAGAAACAGATTTGCTCTTCTTTCATGTTGCAATGCAGTACCTGCATCAGTACCAGATGGGTAAGGATCTAGTGAGTCAAATGTACGAAGTGCATTTAGCTCAGCTAAACAACCCGCATCATCTCCACCTGCTTTTTTACTCTCAGCAATGATCAGATGCATTTCACGTAATGATGTAATTGTCACAGGAGTCCAACTTGTACCACCACCGCCTGCTCTGAATTCAGTAGCAATAGCAGTCATACGTGAGTCTGGAAGCCCAGTCACAGGATCATTAGGTTGAGGATCTCCTCCAGCTCCTGGAGTAGCAGTTTCAACCAAGGCATTTTGGAATAGATCCATCTCTTGACGATCATTGATCTGTCCAGCCATGTAATTTGAAACAGTACTTGAGCTAAAGTTCATTCTCCATTTCCAATCAGCAGACATCATAGCAGCAGCAGCAGCAGCTTCAGATGCGCCTGCGCTAACATATGGGCTAGCTGTATTTACAGGATTAACTTTACCCCAAACTGCTTTAGCATGTCTTGCTCTCGCAACAAGAGATAAAACTTTAACAGCATTATCACCTGTAGCAATTGAAGAAGCTTTGCCTAGTAGAGCAAGTGCTTCATCATATAACTGAGACATATTAGCAGCTCCAACAGGAGTTCCTGCTTCAGTTTTGTCTGAGTAAACAAAATCCTCAAACATATCAGCAATATAAACACGAACCATTGCGCCACTTAAATAAGCCAAGACCAAGTCTTGACTATTTGGTAAATCTGCACCTAATCCTTCAAGGATTTGAACAGCTTTATCAGACATCCAACGTGCTTCACTAATATAAGGCCATGCTTGATCAACAAACTCATTGTAGACATTTGTCATTCCACCTTTATCAATTTGATACCAAGCATCTCTTGAACCAATCCAAACAGACTCATCAGTCGCAACTGCATGAGGCATCATCATATAGGTGACTCCTCGAAGGGAAGCATTCCAAGCACCATTTGCAAGTGCAGCAGCTGCACTAGGGTCTTGCAAGTCACCTTCAAGTAAACTGTTTGGGTTATCAACATCTAAATCACAGCCAATCAAGGTAAATCCAAGTAGAAGGCTGATTAATTTTGTTTTATTTTTCATTTTCATACCTCCTTACAGACCAACTTTGATACTTAAATTCCAAATCCTTGGGATTGGAACTCCGAATGCATCAATTGATTGTAGAAAACCATTTAAACCACCTCTGTTACCACTAATAGCATTTAACTCAGGATCGATACCACTGTAATCAGTGCTCATCCATAAGTTTTTACCTGAAACGGCAATAGTCATACTATTAAGGCCTAGACGTGCAGCTAATGTTGCATCAACATCATATGCTATACTTAACTCACGTAGTCTAACAAAAGAAGCATCTTCTATTGTATTTAGACCACTGTAAGGTGAAAGGGCTAAGTGTGTACGAACCCATTCATTAGCAGCATCTAAGCGACCTTGTCCAGCATTGGCTGGATTGATCAATCTAGACTCGTTATCAGCAGCAGCAGGTGTATTTCTACCAATCAAACTGTGAGACTTACGAAAAGCATCAGTAAGGTTGGTAACTCCATAATTACCAAAACGTGATTCAAATAGAGTATTTACACTCCAATTTTTACCATAGTTAACTTTAACACCAAAAGAGCTAGTATAGTCTGGAGTTGGTTTCCCAAGATTCCAGTCTAAAGAGCCGGTTCCTTTAGCACGACCAGCAGCAACATCAGCTTCTGTTGGTATTGCCATCACAGGATTCCAGCCACTTCTTACACCAGCACCACCAGTAGTAAAGAAAGCAAGCAAATCAGAATCACTATCTGATTTTCCATCACCATTAATATCGATTGGATATTTGTCATCTCTATTTAGTTTAGCACCAAAGTAAGTACCTGGAGCAAAGCCTTCAGTTAAGAAGTTTCTGTAGCGAGGGTAAGATCCACCTACTTTTTGCTCAGGAGCACCACCAAGACTAACTATTTTTTCTTCTAAATAAGATAAGCTTCCAAAAACATCTACGGACAGATTTGAATTACGGATAACGTTTGCATCTACGCCAACTTCCCAACCACTCGCCTCAAGCGAACCAATATTAGATAGCTGAGTACGGAAAAAACCACCAGAAGCTGGATAAGCGCGTTGAATTAAAGCATCATCAACTGTTCGATCCCAATACTGGAAATCAAATGCTAACTTATCATTAAACAAACCAACTTCACCACCCATCTCAATTTCAGTAGAGATCTCAGGTGATAAAGATGGGTCACCAACATTACCAGGTGCTAGGCCAGGACCAAACTCAGATGCCCACGGCAAATAAGTTGTGAACTGATCAAATGCGCCAGGTTGCTGACCTGCTTTACCCCATGCAAAGCGTAAACGTGCTGTTGACACAGGACCAAGCTGTCCAATATGAGTAGTAGGTATGTAAGATACATTTACACGTGGATAAGTAATGGTGCTGAAATCAGAACCAAATGCACTATTCGCATCTTGACGAATACCAACTGTTGTATATAAAAAGTCTGAGAAACCAATTCTAGTCTGTGCTAAGAATCCGGCTTCAATAACTTCAGAGTAACTTGAATAAGGATTACCAGGAGAACCTAGAGCTCCAAGAACTTGAAGTCCTGGGCCTGGGAACTGTGATCCGCTACCTTGTAAGTCTTTCTGAATAGTTTGAAACGCTTGGAATCCAGCAACATTCTCTAGACTAAGACCGCCTAAATCCAATGCATAGTCTGCTTTGACATCCATTGAAAAGACTTTCTTATCGTTACTTCCCTTACCAAGATAACCTTGAACGTTTGAAGCAACTTTACCATCAACGTTATATCCAAAAGGGGTAAGGCTAGTAAACTTATTAAGTGTTGTATTCAAGCCAAACGTACCTGATATATTTAGACCTTCGGTTACTCTGTAGCTAGACTGCAATGAAATAGTGGTATTCTCACCTTCATTTTGCAATGAGCGATATGTTGTCTCACGTGCAGTAGCAAAAGCAATAGAGCCTGTAGCGTTAGTTGCTGTTGAATGTTCAGGCTTACCCATCTGAATAAGAGAGGTAGTACCATAAATATTATTATTATTCTGAATGGTATTATGATCTGTTTGAGAATAGTTTGTTGATAAACGAATTCTTAATCTATCGGTAGGGATAATATTAAGAGTTGCACTCATCATAAACTGATCTCGATTATCATTTGCACCAGGCTTCGTTGGGTCAGCTGAGCCAACAGGTAAACCTAATAATGTAGCATTTTCGTCAAATGGACCATCAGAGTTCAAATAACGAAGACTTGCAAAATAGGTAGCCCCTGGAGCACCACCACGGACAGAAGCTGAAACTGTTTGGTTTGAGCCTTTATCGTAGATCCAACTAATAAAAGGTACTTCAATTACCTCATATGGCTTTAAGCCAGACTTTGCATAGTCAGGAAATAATCCAACCATGCGATCTGCAGTTGCCTGATCACGAGCAAAACCAGAGTTTGGTTTAAATCGTGATTCATCAAAGCTACTTGTAGAAGTACTTACTTCTGCAGTGAATTGAGGTTTAGAAATAGCACCTTGCTTAGTAAAAATTTGAATAATACCATTAGCAGCTTGAGTTCCGTAAAGTGATGCAGCAGCAGCACCTTTAAGAATTTCAACACGTTCAATTGCATCAGGGTTGATTTCATCTAAGCGTGATGGAGTTCCACCACCAAATGAAGCACCCATAGTATTATCTAAACGAACACCATCAAGATAAATTACAGGTTCATTTGATTGAGATAGAGTTGATGTACCACGAATACGGATTTGAGCACCTTCACCATTTAATCCACCATTTGGTAACATAACCACACCTTTTTCACGACCTTGTAAAATATCTGAAAAATTAGCAATCGGCGCATTCTCTAATGATTCCATATTTACCACACCAACAGAGTTACCGATTTTTGATTTTTCTACAGCTGTACCAGCACCAGTCACCACCACCTCATTAAGGTTTAGAGCCGCGACTGAAAGACCGAAGTCTGATGTAGTACTTCCATCAACTGGAATATCTACATTGGCTGAGCTGCTTGCAAATCCAATATAGTTTGCGTTAAGTCGCTGTGCGCCAGCAGGAACCCTACTAATTGAGTATTCACCATTAATGTCTGTAGCAGCACCTAAATTGGTACCCACAACAAGCACGTTGGCTCCTACTAGAGGGTCGCCCGTTTGAGCGTCAGTGACTCGACCTGAGACAGATCCTTCTTGAGCCATTAGAAATGTAGACATTCCTAAAATCATCAAGAAAGCAGTCTTAAGTCTATTATTGATTAAGTTATTAATCATTAAGCCTCCTAGGTTTTAAAGAAAAACTTTAATATGTAGTTTTATATGCCATTTTATCGAGGATATATACTTCTCCATCGATGATATGCACTTCTCTCTACTCAAGATGCTAAGGTTTATAAAGGGTAAAAGTCAATAAAATTAAATTTCCGAGTTTTTAACATTTATTTAATCAATTATTATATGTTTAGAATAATTAAATTAACTTAATGCGATTATGGATCAGAACATTAATACGTAACAGTTTTTTCCAAGTAGGTGCAGGTATTCTACTCACAATGGTGCTTGGTGGTATAATTTTACAATGGTTAGAACCGGGTGAAATTTCTAAAGATGATAATCCCTATTGGTGGGCAATTGTAACAATGACCACGGTTGGTTATGGTGATTTTTCACCAGCAACACCGGCAGGAAGAATGTTTGCTGTTTTAATTATGTTCATTGGCATTTCACTTGTATCATTACTTACAGCATCTATTTCTTCTATTTTTGTTGCTCAAAAAATTCGGGAGGGCAAGGGTTTGGAACAATTAAATTTAAATAATCATCTGATTTTATGTGGTTGGAATCCAAATGGTGGTCGGATTTTAGACTCCATTCAACATCTTAGTAACAGTAAGAAGTTGGAATTAGTTCTTATCAACGAAATGAATGAAGAAGATGTAACTCAGTTAAAAAATAGATATCAGCAATTAGATATAAACTTTGTTGCTGGTGACTTCACTCAAGAAGAAATCTTAAATAAGGCCAATATTTTTGAAGCAAATACAGTTATCGTTATTCCAAATACAACAGGTTCAGAAGTAGCAACGTATGATGAAAAAACTATTTTTGCAACGTTAACAATTAAAAGCATGGATCCAAACATTCGCGTGGTGGCCTATTTATTGGATCGAGAAAACTTAACACATATAAAAAGAGCTGATGCGGATGAAGTTGTCGTCGGGGATGATTTTAGTGCACACATTTTAGCTTCACATGTCGTCGATCCAGGAATACCTCAGATTGCAAACCAATTAATTGAGAGCAATTCCAATTCTCGTTTTAAGCGTATAAATATTCCTTCAGAATTTATTGGTAAATCTTATAGTGATTTATTTGATCATTTTCAAAAATTAGATGGATCACTATTGATTGGTGTTTTTTCTGAAGACGAAAACCTTGGTATAGGAGCTATTTTATCTTCAGATGCCTCGGCCCTAGACTCTTTTATAGAAAGAAAATTAAAAGAAGGAGGAATAAACCTCCAGGAAGAAAGTAAAATTAATGTAGTTGTTAATCCAAATAAAGACTACAGTATTAAAGAAGGAGAGCGGGCGATTATAATCCCGTGAGTTAATGATGAATAATAACCAATTAAATCAATTTCAAATTTTTGACGATCTAAATGATGATCAAATAAATCAATTTCATTCTGCCTTGAAAGAAGTAACAATAGATAAAGGCGAACAATTTATTAAAGAAGGTGAACAAGGCGACTCTATCTATTTATTGTTGAGTGGCAGTGTTGAGATTAATCAGGCGCTTACTTTATCAATGAATAAAGGAGAGTCAGATAACCGTGAAAAAGCTATATTAAAGCTTACAAGTGAAATGCACCCACAGTTTGGTGAAATGTCAATTTTTAATGAAGGTGATCAAAGGACGGCAAATGTTCGCGCAGAAACAACCTGCACCTTAGCGCGTATAGATAAATCAGATCTATATTCAATTTGCGATAAAAATCCTGAGATAGGTTATAAAGTGATGCGCAACCTTGGTAGAATTATATCTGGTAATCTTGTAAAAGCAAATCAAAACGTTTTAAAGCTAACAACGGCATTCTCATTAATCTTAGATCGTTAGACGATCCTCATAATTATTTATAGATTAGGGTAAACTTCTATTCAATATGTCAAAAACTAAAATTGACAAATCTTACAACTGGGATAAACTTGAAGATCATTGGTATCAACATTGGTTAGCTAATGGATATTTTAAAGGAGATTCCAAGTCAACTAAAGAGCCTTATTCTATAGTTATTCCACCACCCAATGTTACAGGAATGTTAACAATGGGTCATGTGCTTAATAATACTATTCAAGATATACTTATACGTAAAGCCAGGATGGAAGGAAAAAATGTTTGTTGGATTCCTGGCACTGATCATGCCTCAATTGCAACAGAAACAAAAGTTGTAAGCATGTTAGAATCTGAAGGCATAGATATTAAAAGTTTATCAAGAGAAGAATTTTTATCTCATGCTTGGAAGTGGAAAGAAAAATATGGCGGAATAATTATTAATCAATTAAAAAAACTTGGCTGTTCTTGCGATTGGGAGCGCGAACGATTCACAATGGACGAGGGTTATACTCAAGCTGTTTTAGAAGCTTTTGTTCAGTTATATAATAAAGGACTTATTTATAAGGGTTTTAGATTAGTTAATTGGTGCCCAGTCTCAAAATCGGCAATAAGTGATGAAGAGGTCATTCATAAAGAAAAAAATGGAAAACTTTGGCATTTTCGTTACCCTATATCAGACTCAAATGATTATTTGATAGTTGCTACAACGAGACCTGAGACGATGCTGGGCGATACTGCAGTAGCTGTGCATCCTGAAGATGATCGATATAAAGATTTAATTGGAAAAACTATTGAGCTTCCTTTGGTAGGCAGAAAAATTCCAATAATAGCTGATAAATATGTAGACCCTGAATTTGGCACAGGTTGCGTTAAAGTAACGCCCGCTCATGACCCTAATGATTTTTTAATTGGAGAGCGCCATAATTTAGAATTTATAAATATTATGAATGAAGATGCTTCGATGAATTCGAATGTTCCGAATAAATATCAAAAACTAGCAAGAGAAGAAGCGCGAAAAACTGTTATCAATGATATGGATAAGGAAGGAAATATTGATAAAATTGAAGATTATTCAAATAAAATCGGATATTCCGAACGAGGAAATGTTCCCATTGAATTTTATTTATCAGATCAATGGTTCTTAAAGATGACTAGTTTGGCCAAACCAGCATTAGAGGTTGTTAATTCAAATCAAATAAATTTTCATCCTGCTCATTGGACAAAGACCTATAATCATTGGATGGACAATATTAAAGATTGGTGTATTAGTCGTCAGTTGCGTTGGGGGCACCAAATTCCAGTTTGGTATTTAAATAGCGACCCTAAACAAATACATGTATCTGCAAAAGGTCCCGATGATCCAGAAAACTGGACGCAAGATAAAGATGTATTAGATACTTGGGCCTCATCATGGTTATGGCCTTTTGCTGTCCATGATTGGCCGAATATAGATAAGAACTTAGAGACTTTTTATCCTACCAATGCTTTGGTTACGGGACCAGATATTATCTTTTTTTGGGTTGCGAGAATGATTATGGCAGGACAAGAATTTTTAAATGAAATTCCATTTAAAGATGTATACTTCACCTCTATCCTTAGAGATCAAACAGGCAAAAAGTTTAGTAAATCATTAGGTAATTCTCCTGACCCCTTTGATTTGTTTAAAGAATTTGGTACGGATGCAACACGATTTGGTACAATGCTTATGGCACCTCAAGGGTTGGATGTTTTATTCTCAAAAGATCGATTAGAAATTGGTAAAAATTTCATGAATAAACTTTGGAATGCCTCGCGTTTTATTCAAATGAATCTTGATGAAGTTGATACAGAAAAAATTAAGTTAGAAGATTTAGATCTAGATTTACCTGAGCAATGGATAATTACTCGTTTGAATGAAACAGCGTTAAAGGTTAATGAAGAATTAAAGAGGTTTCGATTTAACGAAGCTGCAAAAGCTATTTATGAGTTTACATGGAGTGATTTCTGTGATTGGTATATTGAGATTGCAAAAACAAGATTTTATGGATCTGATAAAGAGAAAGCAAAAGAAGCTCAAGTTGTTTGTACTTTTGTGATTAAAGGTATTTTAACTTTACTACATCCATATGCTCCTTTTATTACTGAGGAAATATGGTCTTATTTTAAGAATGATACTGATAAAGATCTCATTGTATCACCATGGCTTAAAGGCGATAGATCAATTCAAAATTCTGAGTCTGATGATTCAGTTGATTTATTGAAACAATTAGTAACAGCAATTAGAACAATTAGAAGTAGTATGAATGTACCTCAAGATAAAAAAGCAAATATCTTAATTAGAGGCGTGGGAGATTACAAGTCAAAAATCGAATCTTTTGAGGATATAATGATGGCACTTGGAAGAATCGATAGTCTTACTTTAGCTGATGAATTAGAAAAACCACCTCAATCAGCCACTGCTGTTGTAAAAAAAATGGAGCTATTTGTTCCACTAAAAGGTTTAATAGATTTAGACCAAGAAATAGAGCGTCTTTCAAAAAGAATAAATGAACTTTCGGGTCATCTTAAAAATACAGAAAAAAAATTAGCGAATAAAAACTTTGTAGATCGTGCTCCGGAAAATGTAGTTAAACATGAAAATCAAAAATTAAAAGACATGACAACTGAATTTAAACTTGTAAAAGCAAACTTGGATATGTTACAATGAAAAAGATTATTGGAATACTTATAATGGCATCGTTATTAATGGCTCAGTCAAGGAATGCTACAATGACAATGTATAAGGATGGGTTTGGACTAGTAAAGCAACCTGTATCTTGGAATCTCACTCTTGGACAAGATACAATATCGTGGGATCTTTTACCTGAGGGTTTAATTAAGGATTCACCGTTTCTTACACTTCAAAATGCTATAGTGAATATGCAAAGATTAAATCAGGATGTATTTTATTTTTCTGAGTATTTAAATAATTATCTAGGTAAAGTCATTGAAGTAGAGTTGACCAATGGTACTTCATTTAAAGGTATTTTAGTTGAAATGACAGGTAATAATATGACCATTACTTTAAAGAGGGAAACTATATCCTTTAATAGAGATAGAGTCCACTATATAACTGTACCAGGTAAGCCTAGCAATGCTATTTTCAAACCTTCTCTGTCGTGGGTTATCTCACCATATAATAGCTCAGGGAATGTAACAGGAAACTTAATATATTTATCAAAAGGTTTTGACTGGGATGCAACTTATAGACTTATTTTAAATGAGGCAGGCAATAATGCTGAATTTTTAGCAGAAGCATATATAAAAAATAATAGCAATCTGGATTTTAAAAATCTATCAATTCAATTAGTTGAAGGGAAGTTAAAACAAAATGGAAATTTAAATACTCCACCTATAATGTTACGTTCAATGTCAAATAGTGGCAAAAACTCTGAAATGAAAGAAGATCCATTAGGTGATTACCATATTTATTCATTAGCAAATAAGATTAATTTAACAGGTGAAGAAAGCATTACAACCCGCCTTTATTCATCGAGAGAAATTTCTTTTGAAAAAACTTATTTATTTGAAAATGATGAAAAAAGTCAGAAAGAAGAGCCACTTGGGATTGAATATGAAATCTCTAATACCAAAGAAAATAATCTAGGAGTCCCTTTACCAAAAGGAAAAATTCAGCTTTATCAATCAGCTTCAAATGGAAATATTGAGTATGTTGGAGAAGATGAGATTCGACAGGTCCCAAAAGGAGCTAATGCTAAAATTATATCTGGGAGAGCATTTAATGTTGTTGGTAAACGAAAAGTATTGAATTATGATAGGCAGAGAAAAAGTGAAGAAGGGACAATAAGTATTGAAGTTACGAACACGCTTTCAAAAGATATTAATGTTCGCATCATTGAACATATTTATGGTGATTGGGTTGTAAGAGATGCATCAGCAAATTATAGAAAGAAAGATGCTTCAACTATTCACTTTCCTATAAAAGTTTCTGGAAATGCTTCGCAAACGGTAACATATACCTATCGAAAAGAATGGAAGTGATTAGTTTTGCCTGAAAAGGCTTTGTCGCTTACTTCATCTATCATATCCATAAAAGGTATTGGTGCCACTCGTGCAGATGCTTTTTCTACTATTAATATTTCAACTGTTTTAGATCTTATAAGTTATTATCCTCGAAAATATCTTGATCGTTCAACTGTCCTTCCCATCTCTAAATTAAATGTTAATGAGGATGTTACAATAATTGGAAAAGTAGAAGCTGCAGGAATGAGGAGAGGTAAGCGTCGACAATATTTCCAAGCTGTATTATCAGATGGAAAGGGAGTGGTTACGTTGACATGGTTTAATGGAGCCCGTTTTATCAAAAAATCAATTTCTGTAGGTGATCGTTTAGCTGTGAGTGGAAAAGTAGATTTTTTCAATGGATTTCAATTAGTCCATCCAGAATATGAGAAATTAAAAGAAGACGAAGATCCAGTTAATTCTGGGAAGATTATACCTTTATATTCAATTCCTTCTGAACTTAATAAAGCAGGAATAGATAGTCGAGGTATTCGACGAATGATTAAAATAATTTTTAATCATTTAAAAGTTATTCCTGATCATTTTTCTGATCATTTTAAAAAAGACTTTAAATTAATAACGCTTGATAAAGCCCTAAGAAATATTCATTTCTCTGAATCTGAACATAGACTAAATGAAGCTGTTAATCGTCTAAAGTTTGATGAACATTTTTTTCTTCAATTACTTATGGCTATTCGTAAAAACTCTTATCACAGAATAGAAACAAAAGCTTTAAAAAAAATTGGTCCTAAATTTAAAATAATATCTGAAAACCTTGATTTTGAGCTAACTAATGCACAAAAGAAGGTTATCAAAGAAATTAAATCGGATCTAGCTAAACCTTTTTCAATGAATCGTCTTCTGCAGGGAGATGTGGGCTCAGGCAAGACAATAGTCTCTGTATTAGCTGCTACTATAGCAGTTGCTAATGGCGCCCAAGTAGCTATAATGGTTCCAACTGAAATTTTAGCTCGTCAGCACTTCGATTCTTTTAAAAAACATTCAGAAATTGCTCATATGACCTGTGCTTTACTTGTAGGAGGAACTCGCGTAAAAGAACGAAGAAATATTCTTAATGCGCTTGAAAATGGTCAAATCAATATTATTATTGGAACCCATGCTCTTATTCAGAAAGATATAGTTTTTAAATCATTAGGTTTTTGCATCATTGATGAACAACATCGATTTGGTGTCAGTCAAAGAAGTGAGCTGATATCTAAAGGCTCAAATCCGCATTTACTTGCGATGACAGCAACACCGATACCTAGAACGTTGGCAATTACTTATCATGGTGATATGGATTTATCAATTATTGATGAAATGCCAAAAAATAGAATACCTGTTGTAACTAAAATAGTTCACGAAGCAAGAATGAGTAAAGTTTATAATTTTTTAACTGATGAAGTTTCTGAAGGCAGGCAGTGTATGGTTGTTTATCCTTTAGTTAAAGAATCAGAAAAATCTGATTTGGCCGCAGCAGTTGAAATGTATGCTTATTTATCAGAAAAAGTATTTCCTGGATTAAAAGTTGGTCTTTTGCATGGTAAAATGAAAAAAGAAGAAAAAGATGAGGTTATGATTAATTTTAAACAAAATAAAATTAATATCCTTATTTCAACTACTGTCATAGAGGTAGGAATTGATATACCTAATGCTACCGTTATGTTGATTGAGCATGCAGAAAGGTTTGGTTTAACTCAGCTCCATCAACTTCGAGGTCGAGTTGGTAGAGGTTCTGAGAAAAGCTACTGTATTTTAGTTCACAGAAAAGTAACAGAAAATTCGAAAAAAAGATTAAAGATTATGGAATCTACAAGTGATGGGTTTAAAATTTCAGATGAAGATTTAAAGATAAGAGGGCCAGGAGAGTTTTTTGGTATACGTCAAAGTGGATTTTTAAAATATAAAATTGCAAATATGGTAACAGATGGGCCTATTCTTAGAAGTGCTAGAAAAGCTGCCTTCTCTTTAGTTGAAAAAGATGCAACTTTAAGTCATCAGGAACATAATTTAATTCGAGATCGTTTAGTAAATGAATATCAAGAAAAACTGCAAAAGATAAATATATCCTAATTTATTAGTTTTTTCGATTTTACTACTATTTGACGTAGTTTTATTAGCTAATTATGAAACAATTATTTTAAGAATAATTATAACTTATTTAAGAGGAAGAGCATGGCTGAAGAACAATTAAAAAAAGAAGATCAATTATTTATTCATCTTGTCAATACGTTTGTACAAAGTGCGTGGATTTCATTAGGTAAGGTTAAAAATCCAGTATCTGATACAATGGAAAGAAACCTAGATCAAGCTACCTATTATATAGATTTGTTAGATATGCTTCAAACAAAAATGAAAGGGAATCTTAGTGAGTGGGAAGAACAATACATAATCCATAGTCTAAGTGAACTAAAGCTAAATTTTATTGATGAGCAAAAAAAGAGCTCAGAAGAAGATAAAAGTGAAAAGACTAAAGAAACAAGTCCACCAGAAAAAAAAGAAAAGCCCAAAGCAAAAAAGAAAAAACAACCACCTAAAAAGTCATCTAAAAGTAAGAAAGAAAAATAAAATTGATTCATAAAGATTACATTCAATTCAATCGTTTGGTTGCTGTAATAGCGCTTGCGATTTCTTTCTTAATTTATCTTTTAACTATGGCAGATACAGTCCCTTATTGGGACTCAGGAGAATTCATTGCCACATCCTATATTTTAGGAGTTCCTCATCCTCCTGGAAGCCCATTATATTTAATTATTGGCCGAATTTTTTCAATGATTCCCTTTAATCCTGATATTGCGTTTCGTATTAATCTTATTTCTCCTGTAGTAAGCGCATTGGCTATTATGTATCTATATCTTGCTAGTGTCAAATTAATATCAAACTACCGTGGTAAAATCCAAACTCAAACAGATGCCATAATTACTTTTGGAGGAGCCCTGGTTGGTTCACTCACATTTGCATTTACCGATTCACATTGGTTTAATGCCGTTGAAGCAGAGGTCTATGGTTTTTCTACATTTTTTACAGCCATTGTGGTTTGGCTGATACTTCATTGGGCTGAAAGAGCAAATGAAAAAGGAAACGAAAGATATATACTTATCATTGCTTATATGATTGGTTTAGCAACTGGCGTACACTTATTAAATTTATTGGCACTTCCTTTCATAGCGCTTATTATTTATTTCAAAAAATATAAATTTTCTTTTAAAGGCTTTTTAATAACGACATTAATAACGGGTGCAGTCTATTTAATTATTAATGTTGGCATTATTAATGGTACGCCCAAGCTTGTGGATACAGTTGGCCTAACAATGACTGTTTTACTTGCTTTAATTATTTTTGGTGGGATGGTTTATACCATTTCAATCAAAAAAATTCAATACGCATTAGCGCTTACCTCTGTAGTCTTTATATTAATAGGTTACTCAAGCTATGCAATGATATTTATAAGATCGGGTCAAAGTCCAGCAATTAATGAGAATGATCCTTCTACTGTATCTCGTGCTATTGCCTACATGGAGAGAGAACAATATGGTCAAATGTTTCAATTTCCGAGAAGATATAAAGGCTTACCCTCCAAGCATGAAGCCGTAGGTAGACCAGCCAATGGTAGGGAATATTCTCCATCCCAAGATAGAAAATATAAAACATATCGTTTAGATAAGCAGTGGGATTACTTTTGGAGCTATCAGGTAAAAAAAATGTATTGGCGGTATTTTTTATGGCAGTTCGCAGGTAGAGGCCCGAGTACAGATACATATGTAACAGCTTATGGCGCAAATGCTGATCAGGATGGAGTTGATTGGTTCCAATTTGGTTTCCCATTAGCTTTCCTATTTGGTCTTTGGGGTATGTTTTTTCATTTTCAGAAAGATAGAGAGCAAGCTTTTTCTGTATTTAGCCTGTTCCTTATGACAGGACTTGCCATCATAATTTTTGTTAATCAAGATAACCCACAGCCACGTGAAAGAGATTATTCTTATGTTGGTAGCTTTTTCGCTTTCTCAATGTGGATATCAGTTGCTGTAGCTGCACTTGGTGATTGGGTAAAAAAATATTTAAATAATAAGCAAATTTCAAATAGTGTATTAATTGGCCTTTTTTCATTTCTTTTACTAGCCATGCCTGGAATGATGTTAAAAGCAAATTACCATGAGCATGATCGTTCAGATAATAGACTTGCATGGGACTATAGTTATAATATTTTACAATCTTGTGAACCTAATGCCATCATCTTTACTAATGGGGATAACGATACTTTCCCACTTTGGTATTTGCAAGAAGTAGAAGGGATTAGGAAAGATGTTACAATTGCAAACCTAAGTCTTTTAAACACGGAATGGTATATACGTCAAATTAGAGATTCACGTCAAGCTTACCATGGTACAAGTGAATTAGATCGATTTATTAATATGACAGATAGTCAAATTTTAGATACTGCTTCAGGCCTCCAACCTTGGAAGCCTCGGAATGTTCAAATTCCAGCTCCTAAGTCTGAAAAGAATAAAGATGGTTTTATAGAATGGACAGTTAATCCTACCTTTGCTGGTGCAGCTCTTATGGTTAAGGATATGATGATTTTAAAAATTATTTCTGATTCTAAATGGAAGTACCCAATCTATTTTGCTGTGACCGTACCTGCAAGCAATCGTCTTGGCCTTGAAGACCATATCGAGATGGAGGGGCTGGTTTATCGTTTACGTCCTTATAAAATAGACAAGAGAAACCCTATCAATGAAGAACGAATGTGGACTAACCTTATGTCCGGTTACAATTCTGAAATTTGGCAAAAAGATATTGAAGCTAGAGAATGGTTAGAGTTGGAAGATAAAGTTTGGTCTAAAGATTACAAGCCTGGCTATCTTTATAGGAATTTAGGTAGAGAAGACGTTTATTATTTTCCATCTACAAATATACGACTCCTTCAAAACTTAAGAAGTGCACACATGCAACTAGCTGCATATCATTATATGTCGTTTAAGGATTATCAGATTAGCGATAAAGAAAAATCTGAGATGCACAGAAATAAAGCTTTAGCTGTTATTAATAAAATGCAAGATAACATCCCAGAGCGTACAATTCGATATGATGCAAAAGATCTTCATTACCAGTTGGGTCGTCTTTATGGTGAATTAGGAGACAAAGAAGAATTAAAGCGTATAATGGATATTCTTATGGTGAGAAAGGACCTTTCAATAAGAGATAAGGTAGACTATGGTCAAGTATATTTATCTCAGTTAGACTCATTTCAGATAGGAAAAACTATTTTTGAAGGACTTTATGACGAATTTAAATCGATTGAAAATGGTCAACGTCTAATTTCACAAAATGAAATGAAAGAGTGGCGTAATTACTTTACTCAAATTGTTTCTTCATTGATTTTTACCTACAAAAAATTAGATATGATTAATGAAGCAGAATTAGTGATCAACGATTGGTTAAATAAAAATCCAAATGATCCCGTTGCTAAACAGCTCCTTGAAGATTTAAAATCAGAATAAGGTAAATAGCTTTCCTGGTATTATTCTTACCTTAAGGTAAATATGAAAAATCCAAAAGTATCTATTATTATCCCCCATTGGAATGGGATAGATATACTTTCTGAATGTTTAGAGTCTTTATTGCAAACAGATTATGATAATTTAGAAATAATTGTAGTAGATAATGCTTCAACTGATGGTAGCTCTGACTTCATTAGCTTAAACTTTCCTCAAATAGATCTTTTAGAAAATAGCCAAAATTATGGGTATGCGGGTGGTTGTAACCGTGGAGCAGCAGTATCTAGTGGCGATTATTTAGTGTTTTTGAATAATGATACAGTTCAAGATTCAAATTGGATATCACCATTAGTAGATTTTCTTAATTTGAATCCAAAAGTTGCAGCAGTACAGCCTAAAATTTTAAATTTTTATGATAGAGAAAAATTTGATTATGCCGGTGCTGCAGGCGGTTGGCTAGATGTATTAGGATTTCCATTCGCTCGAGGAAGAATTTTTAATGATCAAGAAAATGATAATGGCCAATATAATAAAATGCGACCAGTGTTTTGGACTAGTGGTACTGCATTTATGATAAGAAAAGCCGACTTTGAATCAGCAGGTAGATTTGATGAAAGCTTTTTTGCACATCAGGAGGAGATTGATCTTTGTTGGAAACTTCACCTAATGGATAAAGAAACATGGGCTATTCCAAGTAGTGTGGTCTATCATAAAAATGCAGCAACACTCCCAATGTTCTCTAGAAAAAAACAGTATCTGAATCATCGTAACTCTATGCAAATGATCCTTAGTAATTATAGCTTACCACTTACATTATATATTTTCCCAATCCGTTTTACCTTAGAATTAGTTGCCTTGATTTATTCCTTAATTAGAATGGATTTAAATCATGCAATTGGAATAATACAATCATTGCTATGGCTTGTTAGTCATCCGTTTTCTATTTTAAAAAGAAGAAAAAAGATTAAGCAATTACGAATTATAAAAGATAAGAAAGTACTACCTTGGTTATACTGGGGTAGCGTGGTGTTTGATTATTATATTAGAGGGAAAAAAAGGTCAACTGATATTATTAAAGAATAATTTATTTTTTCTTTAATCCTCTGATATAATCATCTTTATGTGCGGGATCCATTTCAGATAAACGATATAGCATTTCTTCTTGACCTAATAAGTTTAAGCGCTTAGCTAGTTTTTCTCTATGCGCATTAATAAAGTATAGAGTTCGTCCAGTAGGATATTGGCGAAAAACAATTTCTAACCCTTCCATCATTAGTTTGAATTCGTTTAATGCATCATCAGGGTTACCTTGATCAAAAAGATCCATAGCCACATAAAATGCAAAACGAGCTTCTCGAAGTCCTTTATTACCAGTAACCTCTTTTAATAATTGTACTCGTGAACTCCATCCTTTGGGGTAATCAGAAGCCATTCCTCTTAATGCTATCTCACGAGCTTGTCCATAGGCATAGTTGCCCCCATAAAATTCATATGTATCCATCCATCCTGCTAAAATAGCATAGGCGTAATATGCAAAGAAACTACCTAAAGGATTAAAAATTACTGGATCAAATTGTATTGAACCTCCAGCGTTATAATGAAACTGTAGTGCTTTGTCAAAATATCTAATATCTAACCCATCAGATACTAAAACTTGAGCATGAAATGTTTCCATTCCACCCTTTTGAGCAACGCCTTGAAAAACAATCGATATATTTAGGGGTATATTTAAGCCTTGAAATTTATCATCCCATAATTGTCCTCCAAAAAAGCGACTAACCTCATCTCTAATTGATGAAACTTTCTGTCTTTCACTATCACGAAGAAGTCGATCGTCTACAGTAACTTCAACTTTTCCAAATTGTCCTATTAGCAGTGATGATAATATTAATAGAGATATAAGAGTTCTCATGCCTAGAAACTAAGTGAATTCCTTGACCAAAAAAAGTATCATTAGTTGATAAAAGTTTTAAGTAATACTTAAAATACTTAGTATTTTAAGTAAATAATTGGTAATTTCGAACATTAATAATAAAGTAAGTTGTCGAATCTATAATATGCCTATCACAATTAAACTAGATGCTATGTTAGTAAAAAGAAAAATCTCGCTTACTGAGCTTTCAAAAGCCGTTGGACTTTCATTGACAAATTTATCCATGTTAAAAAATGGAAATGTCAGAGGCGTTAGATTCGAAACACTGGAAAAAATCTGTATTGTATTGAATTGCCAACCAGGGGATCTACTTGAATATCAGCCCTACAAAGATGAAAAAAATGATAAGAATAGAAAAGATATATTTGAAATAATAAGTAAGAATCTTATGAAATTGAAAAATAAGGAGAATTAAGATGTTAGAGACTTTATTAAATGGTGGACCCTTTATGATGGTATTAATCATATTATTTGGCAGTATCATTTTTATTTCAGTAAAAAATATTAAAGAACCTTATAATACTAATGGTATTGTGTTAATAGGAATTTTTAGTGCTTTATTTGGTATTTTAGCCACATATATTGGAATTAATTCAGCATTTAGTGCTGTACCAGAGATCAACAATATATCACCTCAGATTTTAATTAATGGTTTTAAGACATCATTAATAACGTCATTTACAGGCGGAATTATTATGCTTATTTCAACAGCACTATGGTATTTCTTTATAAAACGACATAATCTACTTGTTGTATGATTCGATGCTCATTCATTTTCTAGTTAATTTAAAATAAATGAAACGGAGTGAGTTTCATAACTCGATGAGCTTGCAAATATATTTGACTTATTTACCACCTAAGATTAAATAAAACGCCTCTCGTTCACACAACCAATCTATTCGACGACAAACAAGGACTTGATTAGGTTTTATCTTTGACTTAATTTTTCTTCTGAATTGCAGATAATTGTAATCTCTACCAAACAAATTTTTTAATCCGTTTAAGTATAGGAACTTCAATATGGCAACGTTGATTTTACGCGAGACATATCATGCTTTAGAAGAAGAAATGAAAGCTATTGATAAATTAAAGAGAGAGACTTCAGTCAAGATTAGAGATGCAGCTAGTCATGGAGATCTTAAAGAAAATGCAGAATACCATGCAGCTAGAGAGGAACAGAGTTTAATAGTTTATAAGAAACAATTAATACAGTCCCATGCGCCGTTCCGTTTTATCGAACGAAATGAAATTGATACAGATGAAGTAGGATTTGGAAATAAGGTTACAATTCTTGAAGAGGGTAAAGATAAAGCTGAAGACTATTATTTATTAGGTCCCATAGAATTCGAATTGGACATTTATCCAATGATTGTAACCTATCATGCACCTTTTGGTCAATCAATGGTGGGTAAAAAGGTTGATGAATATTTTACACTAGAAATTGAGGGTAAAGAAACTAAGTTCACTATTACTGCCATTGAAAAGGTTCCCGCAAAATAATTTTTATAAAAAAAGTTTAGCCACCTCATAATAGTTTATTAATTATTCTTAATGGCTAAAGAAGCTCCAAAATCATATTGTGACTATGTATTTAACCTTGATAAAAACAATATTCATAAGATTTATCACGATGAACAGTATGGATTTAAGATTGATGATGATAATGAATTGTTTGGAAGATTAATTCTTGAAATCAATCAAGCTGGTCTTTCCTGGACAACTATTTTAGTAAAGCAAAATAATTTTAGGAAAGCTTTCTCAGGTTTTAACATACAAAAAATCGCAAAATATGGTGAAGATGATATTAATAGACTCTTAAGTGACTCAGGTATAATTAGAAATAAATTGAAAATTAATTCTGTTATATTTAATGCCCAAAAAATTTTAATACTCCAAGAAGAATTTGGATCTTTTAGGAATTGGTTAGAAAAAAATAAAGGTAAAAAATTAGAAGAATGGGTAAAGCTTTTTAAAAACATATTCAAGTTTACTGGTGGTGAGATTACTAAAGAGTTTTTAATTAGTACTGGTCAAATTCAAGGAGCACATACTTTAAATTGTCCAATCTATTATAAATATTTGAAGTAAGCCTCTTTAATAAATGTATTAAATTTTATTATGGCAAATATAAAAGATTTATTAGATAGCCAACCTTTACCCAAGTCTATACTCCAAGATATAGGTAAGCTCGCTGAAAAGAATAATAAACAAGTTTATGTTGTAGGAGGAGTAGTCCGAGACCTTTTTCTTGGTAGAAAACTTAAAGAAATTGATTTAATGGTCATTGGAGATGGAATTGAATTTGCTAAACAAATTGCAAATTCTATGGGAATAAAAAAGATAGTACCCTTTTCAAAGTTCTCAACTGCGCATATTCCAACAAAGCCGATACCAATTGAAGTTGCTGCTGCTAGACAAGAAACCTATAATGAAGATTCTCGAAAGCCAAATGAGATAATATATACAGATTTACATGGAGATTTAATAAGAAGAGATTTTACAATAAATGCAATGGCAATGAGCATAACTCCTAATGATTTTGGCGATTTACATGATCCTTATAATGGTGTGAAAGATTTAATGGAAAAACATTTAGTTACACCATTGGATCCAGATCAAACATTTTCTGAAGATCCTCTTCGTATGATGCGCGCAGCATATTTTGCTTCAGGATTAGACTTAGAAATCGATGATAAATGTTTAAAGTCAATGAAAAGACAGTCAAAGAGAATATCGATAGTATCTAAAGAGAGAATCACTTCAGAGTTCTGTAAAATTCTAGCTACAAAAAAAACCATCAATTGGATTAACAATCTTACAAGAAACTGGATTGATGGAGTTTATTTTCCCAGAGATTCATGTTATGTATGGTATGGATCAGATTGGAGAATGGCATCATAAAGATATTTTTTATCATACAATGCAAGTTGTTGATAATTCAGCTCAGCTTTCAGAAAAAATGGAATTGAGATTTGCCGCTTTAGTTCATGATATAGCAAAGCCGAATACAAGACGAATTGATAAAAATAAAGGATATACTTTTCATGGTCATGATGCTGTTGGCGAACGGATGCTAAATAAAGTAAGTAAAAGAATGAAACTCTCAAATCACCTTAGAGATTATTTAAAAAAACTTACCCTTTTACATCTTAGACCGATTGCCTTGGCAAAAAAAGAGATTACAGATTCAGCTGTTCGCAGAGTTATGGTAGCTGCTGGAGAAGATTTAGATGATCTGTTAACATTATGTAGAGCAGATATCACCACAAAAAACCCTAAAAAAGTTAAAAAGTATATGGGAAACTTTGAGAGAGTAGAAGAAAAAATGAAGGATGTTTCAGAGCGAGATAAGCTTAAATTCTTCCAGTCTCCAGTCCGGGGTGATGAGATTATGAAGGTTTGTGGTGTAACTGAAGGTCGTATTGTTGGTCAGATTAAAGTAGCCATTGAAGAAGCTATCCTTGATGAAAAAATTGATAACAATTACGAATCTGCATACAAATATTTTTTATCTATCAAAGACACATACTTAGAAAACAGCAAAAAAAATAAATGAAATATTTTTTATTGATATTATTATCAAGCATTACGCTATTAGGTCAGACTATTACTGGAAAAATTTCTGATAAAGTGACTGATGCAAATTTAAGTGGAGTTAATATAACTATTATCGGTTCAGAGATAGGTGCCTCTAGTAATTCAGATGGAACATATGAATTAGATATATCAGGGCTAAATACAAGTCAAAAAATAAAATTTCAGCACATTGGTTATGATGAATCAACTTTTACAATTTCAGAATTAAGTGTTGCAAGCGATATAAAGATGAGCCCTAGAGTTTTACAATTTGAAGCAATAGAGACTGCAGGAGCTAGACGTAAGGCAGCTATTTCTAAAGACTTACCTCAAACTGTTGCAATCATTCAAGCAGAAGAATTTGAATTAAGAGCATTTGTAGATGCAGGTGATCTTTTATCAACTGATCAAAGTATTCAAGTTGAAGAATCTCTTTCTGGAAGAAAAACTATTTCAATAAGAGGTGGAAATGCTGACGATGTTTTAGTTTTATACAATGGATTTCGTTTAAACAGACCTTATGATAATGTATTTGATCTTTCACTTGTTGATATGCAAAACGTAGAACAGGTTGAGATAGTTAAAGGAGGACACTCTGTCCTTTATGGCCCGGATGCTTTTTCAGGAGTGGTAAATATTGTACCAAAGAATACCAAAGATAAGAATTTAAAATTTTCTCAACAGTTTGGTTCTTATGATTCTGGATTTTGGAATGTTAATGGGCAAGTTCAAATGGGTGATACTTTTTTATCAATCAGTCAAAAAAAAGGTTCTTATAAACGCATTTTTGAAGAACTTGAAGATGAAAGCAATGGCCTTTTATCTAGCCTAACTCATAATGCAGTTGATATGAATAAAGTCATCGATGGAGATAAAATCAATGGAAGTCTTGAGCTAAATTTTACTCAAGATAAACAAATATTTGATAATACCAGAGATTTAAATACTATTAAATCTACCAACAAATTATTGGGTGTTCAATACAGTGGGGTCTTATCTTTTTTAGGCGAGGTTGACATTGCTTACGCCAATCATAATTTAACTGAAGATCAAGGCCTAAGTAATTCAACTTCAATGATTTCAAGAAACTTGAATCATAGAGCACAGAAACTGGATACCCGTAAATATATTGATCTAGGAATTATTGAATGGATGTTTGGCGCTCAAATAGAAAACTCAAAATTAAAATTTTGGGATAACAGAAATTTACCTAATATCAATCAAGTAGGATTAGTTGGCGCAAACTTGAATCGCAATCAACTGGGTTTTGCAACTGTCCTAAAAATACATTCAAAAGGTGATAAGGCTGGTCATTGGTTAACAGACCTCGATGTAAGTTTTCGCCAAGATAAAGTAAACGATCATAAGTCAGATCTTAATTTTAGAGCAGATCATAATGAAGATGATCCGTCATTTTTAGATTTTGGTGAAAATAAATGGGAAAATAAAATATTTAAGATTTCTACGATTGCTTCAAAAAGATTGCCAGGTAGAACTATCGCCTATTGGGTGACAACAGGTAACAATGTAAAATTTCCAACTCTTCAACAGCAGATTAGCTTAACAGATGCGCCAAATAATGGACAGAAGGTTTTAAATCCAGAAAAAATGAAATCATTAGAGATTGGAATTAACTTTTTAAGTCAACCAAAAGATATTTCAAATATTAATTCGATTGAATTTCAAGGTAGTTTTTTTAGAAATGATTATTTAAACAAAATGAGAGTTACATACTTACTTGGTATGCCTGTTGGTTATTACGAAAATATAGGTGTAGCAAATATGACAGGTGTTGAAGGCAAGATGAAAATGAAAACTTATGATGGTAAAATAATTGGTGAAATGGGCTTTTCAAAATATAACGTCTCTGATTTAAGCGCATTCCCATTTAAATCTATTTTTAAGGTAACGACAAGTATGACTGCTAAGTGGAAATATTTTTCAATAGGATCTAGATGGTTTCATGAAGGTGAGCAAGTAGGAATGGTGAATGTTCCAGGAAAAGGGTTTAATGAAATAGAACTTCCCGCTTTCACTAACTATGATATTTTTTGGACCCTTCAGCTTAGCCTAGGTTCTTATAAAGGTCAGTTGTCTTACTCAGGAAGAAATCTAGAGAAAAATGATACATCCATTAATGGATTATTATTGAGAGATACACGTAAATATTTCACCTTTAGTATGGAGCTGTAATGCAAAAAATAGCATCTCTTTTTATTCTTTTTATTTTTTACTCATGCACAGAGAATCCATTTGGAGGCGATAAAAAAATTGCTGACAAAACTATTTCAGGATATGTAAAACTTGAGCAGGTTGAATATTATCCTAAAGGTTTTCATGGTGGGGTTTTTGTATGGTCTAAAGATTTAGGCCTTCAAACAAAAACAGATATTGATGGTTCTTTTGAATTTATTTTACCGGCCTCAAATGAACCGACAAGTGGCGCAATTATCGATGGTGACTATGAAATTCTTTTCTTTTTAGGAAATTATAAAATATCAAAAGTAACTATCACCTTTGCAGGAGGTGAAGTAGTTAATGATGATAAAGTTATCAATTTAGAAGGTGAGTTACGTAGAGATGTATCTATGAGGCGCGAATTAGGTGTGCATACAGTGGTGACTCCCGAAACAATTCCAACCGACTTTGATAGTCCAATCAATGTGATGGTTACTATAACTCCAGATCGTACGGATTTATATTGTGAAATGAAAAAAATTGAGAATAGAAGCGGTGTTACTTTTACTGGGCTTTTAATTAAAAATATTGTTACGAATGAATTGACTTATACTGTTGATAATGATTCAGCTTCCACAATGAGAGAATACATTGATCGACCAATGCAAAAAATTGAAATTGGTTTTGATTATATGGGCTTGAATCTTCCAAAAGGGACATATGAAATTATCCCTTACATGGTATTAGAGCGTAATGACGTTCCTAGTCATTTGCTTCAAGCTATGGGAGAAGATATCTACAGCTTTTCTGAAGAATATTTGAATTATCCATTTTACAGAACTGGTGGTAAATTCGTAATAGAGTAGTAGTTGTTTAATTTATAATACATCTTTTAAAGTTAAATGAAACTTTATTGTATTTTATGCATCTAAGTTAATAGTGATACCAAGGTAATAGGAGTAAGTATGTTTGGTACTATGATAAATGTGCTCACTGCACCAAGTGAGACGATGGAATCAATTGTCAATGAGTTTAATTGGAAACAAGCACTGTATCCAATAACTCTGCTTATGAGTTTAGCTATTATTTCAGGAATTATTTTATCAGATCAAATAGCAGATATTCAATGGGATCAAATGGAAAAGAGTATTTCAAATAATTCAAATATTCCAGATGAACAAAAAGGAGAAATACTTTCAAATCAATATGATCGTATTTATGGACAATCTAATTCTTGGGCAGGTATGGCCACATACTTTAGTATGGCAATATCATGGCCTATTAGAATAGCTTTTTGGACTTTGTTTGCAATGATTGCAGCTAATTTATTTTTAGGTGGTGGGGGATCATATGCAAAAATTTTTACAATAGCATCTTTTGCCTATTTACCCTCTTTGGCAGAATATATAATTAAAACGCCTATTCAATATCTCTCTGATAATATTATGATATACACTGGCTTAGGTGTTCTTGGGATTGGAGAACAAGGAGAATTTTTAAATAGTTTTCTAAATGGAATTGACCTTTTTGCTTTTTGGAGAGTGTATATAATGGCGATTGGTTTAAGCTTTTTATATGGAAAAACAACAAAAACATCTTTAATTGTAATGGTTGCGCTCTGGCTATTTGGATTGATCTTTTTTTCAGGGTTGGGCGCTTTCTTTGCTGGATTTTCTAATTAGGTAGGAGACAATAGTCATTAAAAAAATATTTATTTTATTTCCTTTTGTATTTGGTTTAAGCCAATCTTATTCACTTGAAGAAGCAATTAAGATAGCTTTAAAAAATAAGGAATCACTTAAAGCATCTGCTATGGATCTAGAATCGTCAAGGCAAAGTGTTAAAGGGTCTTATAGTAGTATTTTACCTTCAGTTCGCTTTTCAGGGAATATGAATGAATCACGTTTTCCTACTCAAACAGGTGGTTATAATCAAACTACTGGAGAGATTACATTAGATAAAATTAGCAGCCAAATTAGCGCTTCATCAGCAATCTCAATTTCTCAAAATATTTATGATGGGGGAGTATGGTGGAATTCTATTAGGCAGGCAAAGAATAATTATAAAATTGCAGAAGAATTTGATCGTCAGATTAAAAGTAATATCATTCGAAATGTTCATACTAATTATTTTAATTATTTAAAAGCGTCCCAATTATTAGATGTAGCTCGATCAAATCTCATGAGCTCCCAACAACAGTTAGCATTAGCGCAACAAAAATATGAATTAGGTTCTGCAAAAAAGACAGATTTACTTAAAGCAGAGGTAAGATTTGGTCAAGCTCGAGTAGATGTAGTCAATAATGATGCGGGACTACAAAATGCTTACCTTTCATTAAAAAATGCAATGGGCCTGATTGGAAAAGATGTAGACTTTAGTATAAAAGAAGTAGAATCGCCGTTAGATATTGTACCAGAGTTTGAAACTGGATTTGAACTAGTACAAAAATTTAATCCAAGTGTAAAAGCAAAGCAATATCAGATTTCAGCTGCTGAATTAGGAGAAAAGATTGCCAAAGGATCTCGACTTCCAATTATTAGTGCAAATGCATCTATGAGTGGAACAGCGGATAATATTGGTGATGCAATTTCGAATAGTTCTAATGAACAGCAGCGGGTTAATACAGGTTTATCGATTTCAATTCCTATTTTTAGTGGAAATAGTATTTCAACGCGAATTCAAAAAGCAAAAATAGCTGTGGATAAGCAAGAGTCTGAATACTTAACACAATTACAAGATCTATCAGTCCAACTTCAATTATCGATAGATCAGTTAAATAATTATCAAGAAATAATTCCTATTAACGAAACAGTTTTAGTTTCTGCGGAAGAGGATCTAAAATTAGCTCAAGTAAGATATAGTCAGGGATCTACAACTATTTTAGAGGTTTTAGATGCTCAAGTATCAGTTGTAAGAGCAAGATCATCTCTCATAAGAACAAAGTATGATGCATATATTCAACAAGCAAATTTAAAAGCCTTATTGGGCACGCTGGATAAAGCGATTAATTAGAGGAGAAAAAATTGGCTAAACTAAATTTAACAAAAAAGAAAAAATGGATTATTTTTGGTGGAGGCGCATTGTTAATTATTATGATCTTTGCAAGCTTAAGCAAAGATAATTCTGATGCAATTAGTGTCGACACTGAAAAAGTTACACTTCAAACTGTAATTCAGAAAGTTAATGCAAGCGGAAGAATTCAACCAGAAATTGAAGTAAAAATTAGCGCAACATCATCCGCATGGATTGATTCTATTACTGTTAAGGAAGGTGACCGAGTAAAAAAAGGTCAACATTTAATCTCATTAGATAGAAAACAATTGCTCTCAAACTATAATTCCGCGACTTCATCGGTTCGATCTGCCCAAGCAAGAATTAAACAAGAATTGGCTAGTAAGAAACGCGTAGAATCAATGTATTCACAAAGCCTTGCCTCCGATCAAGAATTAGAAGCTGTGGAAGCTTCTTATGAAATCGCTAATAGTCAACTTTCGCAAGCGCAAGCTAACCTAGAATCGCGAAAAGATGATTTAGATAAAGCAAGGATAGCTGCACCACAAGATGGGGTTGTTACAAAAATTTATAAAGAAGTAGGTGAAATGGCAGTTGGCGGAATGTTTCAAGCAGATAATCTTATGATTATTGCAGACCTATCAAGAATGGAAGTAATTATTGATGTAAATGAAAATGACGTTGTTGCTGTGGAAGTTGGTGATACAACAGAAATTGAAATAGATGCATTCTTAGACACGTTATTCTATGGTGTAGTAAGTGAGATTGCCCATGTCTCTGAGGTAACAAGTATGGGTTCTCAACAGCAGGTTACAAATTTTGAAGTTAAAGTACGTATGCTAAATGTTCCAGATGGAATTCGACCTGGAATGAGTGCCACTGCCGATATTATTACAGATAGAAAAGAAAACGTTTTAGCTATTCCTATCCAAAGTTTAACGGTTAGGCAAAAAGGATCTGAAAAATTTCTAAACAATGGGAAAAAATCTGGTAGACCAAAATATGATGAGATGTCTAATAATGGTGGAGATAATCCTAAAAAGAAAGAAATGGAAGAACTAGTTTTTGTTCTTGCTGATTCAGAGGGGATAGTAATTCGAGAAGAAAATTCAGATGAAGAAGTAATAGAAAAAGAATTGAAAAAGGCAAAAAAAGGTAATAAATATGTTCATATAAGACCAGTTAAGGTTGGTATCTCTAGCGATACGCATTACGAGCTTATAAGTGGGCTTGCTGAGGGAGAAGAAATTGTTATTGGTTCATATAAGGCTATTAGCAAAGATCTAGCACATAATAAAATTGTAAAGACGGGCAAAGACGATGAAAAAGGAAAAGGGTTTAAAATTCAAATTGGTGGTAGCTCTAATGATGAATAGAAACTAATTATAACTATGGCTGATCTTATATCTTTAAAAAACATTAAACGTCATTATGATGTAGGTGGTGAAGTAGTGCGTGCTCTTGATGGTGTTGATTTGGTAATAAAAGAAAATGAATATATTTCAATTATGGGTCCCTCTGGCTCAGGTAAGTCAACATTAATGAATATGATTGGTTGTTTAGATACGCCAACAGATGGTAATTATGAGTTTGGAGGTGAACTCGTTCATAAAATGGATGATGACCAATTAGCTTCTATCAGAAATAGAAAGATTGGATTTGTTTTTCAAACTTTTAATCTATTACCTAAGGCTACTGCTCTGAGAAATGTTGAAGTTCCTCTAATTTATTCTAATATTCCAAAAGAAGAGCGCCTTGAAACAGCAAACAATGCATTAGTCTCAGTGGGTCTTGGTGATAGAGTAGATCATAAGCCAAATGAACTATCTGGAGGTCAACGTCAAAGGGTTGCAATAGCTAGGGCACTAGTTAACAATCCATCCATTATTTTAGCTGATGAACCAACGGGTAATCTAGACTCTAAAAGTGGGATTGAAATCATGCGAATTTTAGATCAATTGCACTCTAAGGGCAATACTATCATCTTAGTTACGCATGAAGAGGATATTGCTAAGCATGCAAATCGAATAATTACCATTTTTGATGGTCGAGTTAAAGAAGATATTATGAATAGCAAAAAAGTATAATAAATGTTTTCTCTTTTTGCTGAAAGTTTCCGGATTGCATTAACCTCAATCTTCTCTAATAAATCAAGGTCTATTTTGACAGCTTTAGGTATTATCATTGGAGTGTTATCAGTTACTTTGATGGGTACTTTAATTTCGGGTCTTGACAAAGGTTTTGATAAAAGTATGGCCTTTTTAGGTAAAGATGTTTTTTCTATTAGTCGTTACGAGTGGTTTGGTGGTATGGATTGGTGGGAGGTAAGGAATAGACCTCGAATACGACTTGAATATGTAAATGCAATTAAAGAAAAATCAACATATGCTGAAGCTGTAGCTCCTGTTATGCAACGTGGGGCTAACCTTTCTAGAGGAGATATAAGTACAACAGGTACAGGCACTCAAATTTTTGGTACAAATACTGATTATATGTCAACGATTACAGCAAATATTGCAAAAGGAAGATTTTTTACAGAAGGGGAAGATCGCTCAGGGTCTCGTGTTGTAATAATTGGTAATGATATTTCTGAGAATCTTTTTGTTAATGAAGATCCTATTGGAGAATATCTTAAAATTGATGGAATCAAGTTTCGAGTCATTGGTATCATGGAAAAACAAGGAAAATTTCTTGGTTTATTTAGTGTAGATAATCAAGCAATTATACCGGTTGGAACCTCAACTCGCTTATTTTCAAAACGTGGATTCATGCGAATAAGTGTTAAAGTTCCTCCTGAAGATATTGATAATGCAAAAAGCGAGTTATTTGGTATTATGAGACAAATAAGAGGTCTTAAGCCATCAGAAAAAGATGATTTTGCTGTTAATCAAACAGAAGCATTTGAAAAACAGTATAATCAAATAAAATTTGCAATTGGTGGTACTGGAATTTTTATTACTATTTTATCACTTGTCGTTGGCGGGATTGGTATAATGAATATTATGTTTGTTTCCGTTCAAGAACGCACGAAAGAGATTGGAATTAGAAAAGCCATTGGTGCGACAAAAAATATGATATTAGCTCAATTTTTGATGGAAGCTATAACTATTTGTGTCATTGGAGGGTTGATAGGTTTAATGATGGCTGGAGGTTTAAGTTTTATAATTAATAAATTTTTTCCTTCAACTATGCCTCTTTGGTTAGCGATGACCTCAATTTTATTAAGTATTTTTGTAGGAATTATTTCAGGTGTAGTTCCATCTTATAGAGCCGCTCGGCTTGATCCAATTGATGCGTTGAGATATGAATAAATTATGATTGTTCAAAGTCAATTTAAAAGTATGCTTCGCGAAAGTATGCGAATGACATTAGAAGCTATTCGACAAAATAAGTTACGTGCAATTTTAACTCTCCTTGGGATTTCCATCGGTGTATTTTCTGTTATTGGTGTTATGACTGCTATTCGAACATTAGAAACTTCTATTGAATCTGGTCTAAATGTCTTTGGTACAAATACTTTCTTCATTCAAAAAACCCCGGCAATACAGTTTGGTCGTGGTGGGCGTTCAAAATACAGAAACCGTAAGAATATTGATTATCAACAATATGAATTACTAAAAGAACGAGCAAAGCTACCAATCTTAGTAAGTGTTGTTGATGACAGAGGTGAAAGATCTGTTAGGTATAAAGATAAACTTGTTAATCAAACTGTTGATATAACTGGGGGAGACGAAAATGCTTTGAGAACACTTAATACCTTCATTGATGATGGAAGAGGTCTAACTCAAGATGATATTAGGTTTTCAAGGAATGTTTGTCTTCTAGGTATGGATGTAATTGACAGGCTCTTCCCTTTTGAGGATCCACTTGGAAAGGTAATCCAAATTAAAGGATTGAATTATACTGTGGTTGGGACGGTTCAGCGTAAAGGAGAATTATTTGGCGGTAGTCAAGATAACTTCATCCTAATACCTATTACAAATTATCTGCAAAAATTTTCAGATAACCGAACTTCTTTGGGTATTACAGTTGAAGCTGCTTCTGCTGAAGATTACGCTAAAACTCAAGATGAAGTGATTGGTATTATGCGGGCAATTCGTAAAGTTCCCCCTGGGAAAGAGAATGACTTTGAGATAACCTCTAATACAGAACTTATTGAGACTTTTGGTTCTTTTACTGGTGGCGTAAAAGTATTTGCTTTCGCTGTTAGTGTTATTGCTTTATTAGTTGCTGGTATTGGAATAATGAATATCATGCTTGTTTCGGTTACTGAGAGAATTAAAGAAATAGGCATAAGAAAAGCGATTGGGGCAACTCGAGGACATATTTTGACTCAATTTTTAACTGAAGCAGTATTCTTAAGTCAATTTGGTGGTATTGTGGGAGTTATATTAGGGATTGCGGCTGGAAACTTAGTTGCAGTTTTTATGAATGTATCAGCTGTGATTCCTGTTGATTGGGCTATCTATGGTCTTTTAGTTTGCTCAGTAATTGGTATTGGATTTGGTAGCTACCCTGCATGGCGAGCAGCAAATCTAGATCCAATTGAATCATTAAGGTACGAATAGTTCTATTTTATACCTTCTTGGACAAAGAAGTAGATTCATTTAAATTTAGTATATATTTTTTATTTAATTATTTATGATTGACTTTGGGTACAAAAAAGAAGTGTTTGGTTTGATTATTTCATCCGTTGCTCCTCTCTCCCTAACTGAATTGGTTGGTAAATAATGTCAAAAGCAATTGGAGTAATTCCGGCAAGATTACATTCTACTAGATTTCCCAAAAAAATTCTTTATCCCATTGATGGGAAACCAATGGTAATTCAAGTTTATGAAAGAGCTAAGAAATCTAAATTGCTTGAAAATGTTATTATTGCAATTGATTCAACTGAAACAGAATTAGCACTTAAACCTTATAAGGTTAAAACAGTAATGACTTCTGATAATCATATCTCCGGAACAGATAGAATTCAAGAAGTTGTAAAAGATATTGAAGTGGATATTGTTGTAAATATCCAAGGTGATGAGCCAATGTTGGACCATGAATTAATTGATGCTTTAGTTAATGAGCTTTCAGATACAAACATAGAATTAGCAACAGTAGCAGGTATGAAATTGGATGCAAAAAATTTAAATGATATTAATACTGTTAAAGTTCTGCTAGATAGAGATGGATTTGCAGTAAATTTCAGACGTGAACCTGTTGCAACTGAGGCTGGAGGCTATTACCATCATATGGGATTATATGCTTATAAAAAAACAACTTTAGAACAATTTGTTAATTTAGAAGCTTCTGAAAATGAGAAAAAACTAAAGTTGGAACAGTATAGAGCATTAGATAATGATATTCCCATCAAAGTTATTCTTACAGAAAAGGTTTTTAAGGGCATTGATACAATGGATGATTTAAAACAGTTTAAGGCAGGATAAATGGCAAAATTACCCGTAAAGTATATTTTTGTATTAGGTGGGGTTATCTCAGGATTAGGTAAGGGAATTGCAGCAGCCTCTATTGGATACCTGCTTAAAAGTGCAGGCCTTCGTGTTACCATATTAAAACTTGATCCATATCTTAATGTTGATCCTGGAACCATGAATCCCTATCAACATGGAGAAGTCTTTGTTTTGGATGATGGCTCTGAGACTGATTTGGACCTTGGACATTATGAGCGTTTTATTGATGTAGATATGAGTAAAAATAATAATGCAACATCGGGTCAGGTTTATAGCACTGTTTTAGATCGCGAACGTAAAGGAGATTATCTTGGAGCCACGATTCAAGTGATCCCTCATATTACAAATGAAATTATTGAAAGAATTAAAGCTGTAAATAGACCCAAAAAATTTGATGTAGTTATATGCGAGGTAGGAGGTACAGTAGGTGACATTGAATCACAGCCTTTTATGGAAGCTATTCGTCAATTATCTTTAGAGGTTGGATATCATAATCATACCATTATGCATGTGACTCTAGTTCCTTATATCCTAGCTAGTGAAGAATTAAAAACAAAGCCAACTCAACATTCAGTAATGAAACTTCGTGAAATTGGACTTACACCAGATATGATTTTAGCAAGAACAGAATATCCATTAACAAAGGATGTAAGACAAAAAATAGGTCTTTTTGGTAATGTTAATCCAGATCATGTTATTGAGGGTACAGAAGTTAAAAGTATATATGAAGTACCTTTAACGCTTTATAAACAGAACGTTGGAGATATCATTATGGAAAGACTCCAATTACCTGGCACCGTTGATGTTTCCTATCTCGAAACATTTATTAAAAAGTATACCAAACCAAAACATCAAGTAAATATTGCCATGTGTGGAAAATATACTGAACTGCCAGACGCCTATAAAAGTGTTTTAGAAGCTTTTATCCATGCTGGAGTGGAGAATGATGCAAGAGTAAATATTAAATGGGTCGCGACAGAGGAAGTTAAAACAGATAAAGATGCTTTACGCCTTTTTGAAAATATAGATGGGATTCTTTTGTTGCCAGGGTTTGGCAAAAGAGGCTCAGAAGGGAAAATTCTTTCATGTAAATATGCACGTGAAAATAATATTCCATTTTTAGGTATTTGTCTTGGTTTGCAATCTGCAGTAATTGAATTTGCTCGGAATGTTTGTGGGTTAGATAATGCAAATAGTACTGAATTCAATAAAAAAACTAAATATCCAGTAATTGATTTAATGGAGTCTCAGAGAGCGATTAAACTCAAAGGTGGCACTATGAGACTTGGAGCCTATGATTGTGAATTAGAATCAGGGTCTAAGGCTCAAAAAGCATATGGGCGAAAGAAAATTTCAGAACGTCATCGCCATCGATGGGAAGTAAATAATCGTTATAGGGATAGATTAGAGAAAAACGGTTTGAGAATTTCAGGAATAAACTCAGAACTCAATCTTGTTGAAATTGTAGAATTAAAAAATCATCCCTGGTATGTTGCTGCTCAATTTCATCCAGAATTAAAGAGTCGTGTAAGTAAAGCTCATCCTCTTTTTCGTGATTTTATAAAAGCTTCAGTTAAATATTTAAGCGGTAAATAATTATGAATAAAGTTTCTATAGGAAATGTTATATATGAAGAAGGTCAATTGCCTCTCATTGGTGGGCCTTGCGTAATTGAATCTCGGGATCATAGCTTAAAAATAGCAGAATCAATTATATCTATAACTGATTCTCTCAATATTCCTTTTATTTTCAAAAGTTCATTTGATAAAGCTAATAGATCAGCATCAGACTCATTTCGAGGGCCAGCAATTCAGGAAGGATTACAAATTCTTTCAGATGTGAAAAAAGAACTAGGTATTCCTGTTTTAACAGATGTTCATCTTCCGGATCAATGTAAGGAAGTTGGTGAAGTTGTAGATGTTTTACAGATTCCAGCTTTCTTGTGTAGACAAACAGACCTACTTTATGCAGCTGGAGAAACAGGTAAGGTTGTTAATATTAAAAAAGGTCAATTTTTAGCACCAGATAAAATGAGGTTTGCTGCAGATAAAGTACTTAGTGCCGGGAATAAAAATATATTACTTACAGAAAGAGGTTCTTCATTTGGTTATGGATTAGTTTCTGATATGACCTCTATTCCAACAATGCAAAAAACAGGATATCCAGTTATTTTTGATGCTACTCACTCAGCGCAATTACCGGGTGGAGATAAAACTACAGGTGGTAATAGAAAAATTATTCCTACTATTGCAAAAGCTGCTGTTGCTGCTGGGTGTAATGGACTTTTTATGGAGATTCATGATAACCCAGATAAAGCAAAATCTGATGCTGCTACGCAATGGCCATTAGATGAACTTGAGTCTTTGCTCTCAATAATTATAAAAGTCCATGAAGCAGTAAAGTAATGACAAATAATATTAATAAAGTAAAGTTAATTATTTCAGATATTGATGGGGTTTGGACTGATGGTGCACTCTATAAAGGTGGTAATGGTTTAGAGCTCAAAAAATTTTGTGTTAATGATGGTGCAGGCGTTGCAATCCTTCGACAAGCAGGATTGAAGCTAGCTCTAATATCTGGTCGTTTTTCTGAAGCCACCGCTGAAAGAGCTGCCGAGTTAAAAATTGAAGATTTATATAATGGAACAATCAATAAGATTTCACCATATAATGAATTAAAAGTTAAATATAAATTATCTGATGATGAAATTGCTTATGTTGGTGATGATATAATTGACATACCTGTTATGAATTTAGTTGGTGTACCAATTGCTACTGAAAATGCATGCAAAGCATGTAAAGATGCAGCTATATATATTACAAAAAAGCCGGGTGGAGATGGAGCTTTTCGTGAAGCAGTTGAATGGATATTATCAAAGCAAGGTATACTAGAAAATACGCTAGAAGACCTTAGGGTTAAGGTTCAAAATAATTAATGAAATACATTCTCTTTTTATTATTTTTTTTAGGATGTGAAGCTGATGAAGTGAAAAAAACTGGCTATTCAAGAGAAGGAATGCCAGACGCAGAAAGCTGGGATGCGACAATTACGCTTACAAATGAGGGTGCTAAAAGAGCGGTTATTAGAGCTGGACATTTAGAAAAGTATAATGAACAGAAGTATATAAGATTAGATCAAAATGTTGATGCAGATTTTTTTAATGAAGAAGAAATTTATACAACGAACCTTAAATCAACAGTAGCTGAAATTGAAGAGGAGCGAGATTATCTTATTGCAATAGGAAATGTAGTCGTCCTCTCTGATAGTGGCGTTACTTTATATACTGATACTTTATCTTGGGATAATGTAAAAGAAAAAGTTTTTACTGATGATAGAGTAATCTTTATTACTGAACAAAAAGATACTCTTTATGGTGTCGGATTTGAATCCGATATTGAGTTAAATAATTGGAAGATTTTAAAACCTACTGGTGTTTTTCAAGTCGAAGAAAATGAAAAATAGTCATAATCAATTAACAGCTAAAGGTTTGCATAAACGTTATGGTAAAAGGTGGGTTGTAAGAGACATTGATTTAGAAGTGAACAAAGGTGAGATTGTAGGATTATTAGGACCGAATGGTGCGGGTAAAACTACTAGTTTTTATATGATTACTGGAATGATAAAACCCACTAAGGGAGAAATCTACCTTGATGAAAAAAATATTACTAATAGAGCAATGTATCAAAGAAGCCGTTCAGGCATAGGTTATTTATCACAAGAACCATCAATTTTTGGGAAGTTAACAGTAGAAGATAATTTGAGACTTGTTTTAGAAATGACAGATTTATCAAAGGACGCCCAATCAGAAAAAGTAGAAAAACTTTTAGATGATCTTTCGATTCAACATATCAGAAAAAATAAAGGTAATAATTTATCTGGAGGTGAGAGAAGACGTGTAGAAATAAGTCGTACTCTAGCTATGGACCCTGACTTTATTTTACTTGATGAACCTTTTGCTGGTGTTGATCCAATTGCAGTAGAAGATATCCAATCTATAGTATCTTCATTGAAGGAGAGAAATATTGGAGTTCTTATTACAGATCATAATGTTAGAGAAACATTATCAATTACCGATCGTTCATATTTATTATTTGATGGTAAAATACTAAAATCTGGATCATCAGAGTTTTTAGCTAATGATGAAGAAGCAAAAAGACTCTATCTTGGAGAAGGGTTTACTCTCTAATGCCAAGATTAAAACAAAAACAATCACAGCGCCAATCTCTTTCTCCTCAGCAAGTTATTCAAGCTAACATCCTTCAACTTAATGTTTCCTCTTTAGAGACTAAGATATTAGATGAATTAGAAAGCAACCCTATCTTGGATCAAACTTTAGAGAATGAAGAAGAAGAATCATTAGATGAACAACGAGAAGTTGACTTTGAAGATGATCCCGATGAATACGAACCTTCGAATATTTATGATAATAACAGAAAAGAAGATCGTGATATACCGATTGCAGAAAAAATTGATTTCATTCAGGGATTGGTTAACCAGCTAATTGGATTAAACCTTAAGGATTGGGAACAAGTTATTGCTGAAGAGATACTTTGGAGTTTAGACCAAAATGGATATTTAGCTGTCGATCCAATTTTAATAGCAGATCGTTTTAATCAATCAGAAAATTCTGTCAAACAAGTGCTTAATAAAGTTCAAAAACTTGAGCCATCTGGTATTGCTGCCCTTAATCTTCAAGATTGTCTATTGATTCAATTAAGAGGTCAAGAGCAAACGATAGCCTATCAAATAATCTCTGAATATTTCGATGATTTTGCTAATCATCGATATGATAATCTTCAAAAAGAATTAGATATTGAAAAAGATATACTAGGTGAAATTATTGAAGAGATAAGAACTTTAAATCCTCGTCCCGGCGAAGGTAAAATAGGTGCAGAAAATGAGGTGGTTACGCCAGATCTTTTAGCTGTCCAAAGAGATTCTCTTTGGAAGGTGATTGTTAATGATTCTTGGATACCCGAACTCAATCTAAATAATCAATATGTACAAATGCTAAATCAAAAAGATTTATCAAAAGATACGCAAAAATATTTAAAAGAAAAATTTGATGCTGGATCATGGTTTATTCAAGCTATTGAGCAAAGGCGAAATACTTTAACTCTGGTAATGGAGGCCATAATTAGCAGACAACCTGCATTTTTTGATGGAAAAATTTCATCTTTAATACCAATGAAACTTCAAGATGTAGCAAATGATATCAATATGGATATTTCAACTATTAGTAGATCAACTAGAGGAAAGTATGTTGATACACCATATGGTATTTTTGAATTAAAATCTTTTTTCACAGAAGGCTATACACTTGAAAGTGGTAAATCTGTAAGCACGAATTCAATTAAAAATTTACTTAAAGAATTAATAAAAGAGGAGAGTAAAGACTCGCCCCTTACTGATACAGACTTGGCTGATAAACTTAAATTAAAAGGTTTTCCTGTTGCACGTCGTACGGTAGCAAAATATAGAGAACAATTACAATTTCCCGTCGCAAGGTTGAGACGAGAGCTAAATCATTAAATAAGAAGGTCAAAATGCAATACAAACGAATAATAGTTGGGGACCAAGAAATAAAAGTTCCATCTTTATCACTAGGTGCACTTCCCATTGCTGGGATAGCATTAGTAATTTGGTTATTATCTGGAGTATATATTGTAGGTCCAGATGAAGTGGGAGTGGTGCAAACATTTGGTAAATATTCTAGAGTAGGACAGTCTGGATTAAATTATCACTTTCCATATCCAATTGAAAAAGTTTCAACACCCAAAGTAACAGAAGTAAAAAGAGTTGAAATTGGTTTTAGATCAGTTGGGAAAAATCAGTATCAATCTATAGAAAGAGAAAGTTTGATGCTTACAGGTGACGAAAATATTGTTGATGCTGAGATGATTGTTCAGTATAAAATTAAAGATCCAGTTGCTTACACTTTCAATTTTATTAAGCCTGAGCTTACAGTTAGACAAGCTTCGGAAGCTTCTCTTCGAACTGTTATTGGTCGTAATAATATTGATGAAGCCTTAACATCTGGAAAGTTCATGATTCAAGAAGAAGCAAAAGAGATAATCCAAACTATCTTAGATAAATATAAGACAGGAATTTTAGTTGTTGCAGTTCAACTTCAGGATGTGGGTCCACCTCAGCAAGTTGTGGCAGCATTTAAGGATGTTGCATCTGCAAAAGAAGATAAAAATCGTATGATCAACCAAGCAGAAGGTTATAGAAATGATGTAATACCTAAAGCTCGAGGTGAAGGAGAAGCTATGATTAGAGAAGCTGAAGGCTATAAGCAAGCTCGTATAGCTAGAGCAGAAGGAGACGCCTCGAAATTCAACGCTGTATTAAAAGAGTATAGAAAAGCTAAGGGTGTTACTGAGACGCGAATGTTCTTAGAAACCATCGAAGTGATTTTACCAGGGAAAGAGAAGATTGTTGTGCCTGATGGTGAAGGTGGAGGAAACTTAATAAATCTGTTAAACCTTAAAGCTAAGGGAGATAAGTGATCATGAAAAAAATTATATCGATATTATTAGCAATTTCAATTATAGTTGGGCTTACTTCAGTATTTATCGTTGATGAAACAGAACAAGTAGTTATTCTTCAACTTGGTAAGCCAGTTAGAAATGTTACTGAACCAGGGTTAAATATAAAAGTACCTTTTCCTTTTCAGGAGAAAATTAGTTTCGATAATCGATTATTGGAATACGATTCACCTCCTGCAGAAGTTTTGAGTAAAGATAAAAAAACACTGATTGTAGATAATTATGTTAGATGGAAAATTATTGATCCATTGCAATTTTTAAGAACAGTTCAAGCGATTCCTACCGCACTTAGTCGTATGGATGATATTGTTTATTCAGAACTAAGACGAGAGCTAGGAACTCATGATATGGTTGAAATTATTACAGATAATAGAGAGAAGATTATGGAGGTCATAACTTTAGCAAGTAATACTGCAACAAAAGACTATGGTATTGAAGTAATTGATGTAAGAATACGTCGTGTTGATCTTCCTAATGAGAATGAAGAGTCAATTTATGCTCGTATGGAAGCTGAGAGAAAACGACAAGCAAACAAGTTTAGATCTGAAGGAGAAGAAGAAGCGCAAAAGATTAGGGCTTCTACTGAAAAGGATAAAACTATTATCTTAGCAGATGCATATAAAGAATCTGAACGTATTCGAGGCGAAGGAGATGCTAAAGCTATAGATATATATGCGAAATCATATTCTGCTGATCCAAAATTCTATGAATTTGTACGTACACTTGATACTTATAAAAAGATAGTTGATGATAATACCACATTAGTTTTACCATCAGATTCACGACTATTTAAACTATTGTTGAAAAAATAAATGGACTATAAAATTCGTTCTACGACTATTTTAGGTGTTCGTAAGAAAAATCAGATTGCTATTGGTGGAGATGGCCAAGTTACTTTTGGTGAAATGGCTTTTAAGCAAAAAGCAGTTAAAGTCCGAAAGTTTGAAACTGAGAAAGGTATTATTCTTGGAGGCTTTGCTGGGGCGGCTGCTGATGCTCTAACATTATTTGAAAAATTTGAGTCAAAACTCGATGAATTCGAAGGAGATCTTACTCGAGCTGTTGTGGAACTTGCAAAAGAATGGAGGATGGATAAATATCTTCGACATTTAGAAGCATTATTAGCATTAATGGATAAAAAAAATGCTTTTATCGTATCCGGTGATGGGAATGTAATTCAGCCTGATGGTCCTATTATTTCTATAGGATCTGGAGGTGGTTTTGCTCAAGCAGCAGCCACTGCATATTTAAAAAGTTCAAATTACCCAGCTAAAAAAGTTGTAGAAAAATCTCTCCAAATTGCTGCAGATCTTTGTATTTATACAAATGACTCTATTACAGTTTTAGAATGTAAATGAGTAATCTAACTCCTAAAGAGATAGTTTCTGAACTAGACCGATATATTGTAGCTCAAGATTCAGCAAAGAGAGCAGTTGCTATTGCTTTACGTAATCGTTGGCGGCGCCAAAAAGTCCAAGGTGAAATGAAGAATGAAATTGTTCCGAATAATATTATTTTAATTGGGCCTACTGGTGTTGGTAAAACAGAGATTTCTAGAAGATTGGCTAAGCTAGCAAAGGCACCATTTGTTAAAGTAGAAGCGAGCAAATTTACAGAAGTAGGTTACGTAGGTAGAGATGTAGAGTCAATAATTCGAGACCTAACTGATATTGCTATGTCTATTGTTAGAAAAGAAAAGCAATCTGAAGTAAAAGAGCTTGCAGAGTCACTTACTGAAGAAAAAATTCTTGATTTATTATTCCCAAATAATAGTAAGCATAAATTATCAGAATCAGAAGAGCAACGTTATAAAAAGACGCGAGAACGCTTAAGGAAAAAACTGCAAAATGGTGATTTTGAAGATCGAGAAGTTGAAATAGATGTTATGGAAGATTCTAATCCATTGATGCAAGTAGTTGGTCCTTTTGGATCTGATGATATTAATACGAATATAAAAGAAATGATTTCAAATGTGATTCCAGGCCAAAAAAAAACGTCGAAAAATGCTTATACCTGAAGCTCGAGTTATTTTAGTAGATATTGAAGCAGAAAATTTAATGGATCAAGATGAATTAATTCGAATTGCAAAAAATCGTGTTGAAAACAATGGAATTGTATTTTTAGATGAGATTGATAAAATTGTTGATCAGGGCAATACAGGCTCTGGCCCAGATGTCAGTAGAGAAGGTGTTCAACGAGATTTATTACCAATTGTTGAAGGAAGTCGAATCCCCACTAAATATGGTATTATTAAGACTGACCATATTCTTTTCATTGCAGCCGGCGCATTTCATGTTTCTTCTCCATCAGATATGATTCCTGAATTGCAGGGAAGATTTCCCATTCGTGTTGAAATGGATAAATTAAATGTTAATGATTTTATAAAAATTTTAAAACATCCAGAATCTTCATTAATAAAACAATATATGGCCTTACTTGGATCTGAGAATGTGATTTTAAAATTTGAAACAGATGCTATTAGAAGTATTGCTAAAATCGCAGCTGAAGTAAATACAAAAATGGAAAATATTGGTGCTCGTAGATTACATACTGTTATGACAACTTTATTGGATGATTATATGTTTAATGAGTCAAGCGGTCGTAAAAAAACAATAACAATAACTAAAAAGCTAGTTGAAAAGAAACTTAATAATATTGTTTCTGATCAAGACCTAAGCAAGTATATTTTATAAAAGAAATATTATGAAACGAGATTTTTTACATATAACAGATTTTGAGTCTAATGAAATAACGGAAACTTTAGATTTAGCGATTGAGATTAAGACTAAGCTAAAAAATAATGAGAATTATAAGCCTTTTAAAAACCAATCATTGGCAATGATTTTTGCAAAACCATCTGCTAGAACCAGAGTCTCTTTTGAAACTGGATTCTTTCGTTTGGGGGGGCATGCTTTATATTTAGGGCCAAAAGATATTGGAATTGGAAAAAGAGAAGCAGTAAAAGATATAAGTCGAGTTTTAAGTGGCTATAATGATATGATTATGGCTCGTTTATTTGATCATAAACATATGATTGAGCTAGCAAAATACGCATCAATACCTGTTATCAACGGTCTTACAGATTTTAATCATCCATGTCAAATTATGGCTGATATTTTAACAGTTTATGAAAAAAAAGGAAATTTAAATAATTTAAAAATTGCATATGTGGGTGATGGAAATAATATAGTCCATTCATGGCTAAATTTATCATTAAGATTACCATTCCATTTCACATGTGTTTGTCCTGAAGGATACGAACCAGATAATAACCTAATTAAACTTGTAAATAAGAGTAATATTTCAACAGTTGAAATTTCTCATGACCCAATTAAAGGTGTTCACGAAGCAGACGTAATTTATACAGATGTTTGGGCTTCAATGGGCCAAAAAGAAGAAGTGGAAGAAAGAGAGAATATTTTTAAAAATTTTCAGGTGAATTCAAATATGCTTGAATCTACAGGAAAAAATACTTTTTTTATGCACTGTCTTCCAGCTGAAAGAGGGAGAGAAGTAACTGATGATGTAATGGAATCTTCAAATTCTATTGTTTTTGATCAGGCAGAAAATCGAATGCATGCTCAGAATGCTATTATGGTAAAAATTGCTCAAGGTTTGTAACTTTTTAAACTTAAATGAATAATACAAAATTAAAATCTATAGCAAGTGAGGTCCTTAAACAAGAGGGACAAGAATTGCTAGATGCTGCTGATCGTATTGCTGAAAGTGTAGTAAAGTCATCTGATATAATAAGTAATCATTCAGGCAAAGTAGTTTTATGTGGTATGGGAAAATCTGGTTTAATCGCACAAAAAATTGCTGCAACTCTTTGTAGTATTGGAAATAAAGCAGTTTTTTTGCATGCTGCTGAGGCTGTTCATGGTGATTTAGGTATATATGCTCCTGGGGACCCGACTATATTAATCTCTAAAAGTGGAGCTACAGAGGAAATGCTGCGCTTAATTCCTATTCTTAAAGAATTTAATTCACCGCTAATTGGAATATTAGGTAATATGAAATCACCTTTAGTTCGTCAGATGGATGTTGTATTAGATGCTTCAGTCCAAAAAGAAGCAGATCCACTTGGTATAGTTCCAACATCTAGTACAACATTAACACTAGCAATAGGTGATGCAATTGTTGGTGTATTAATGAGTCAAGGTGACTTTAAACAAGACGACTTTGCAAGATTACATCCAGCTGGTGATTTAGGTAGAAGATTAAGGTTAATCGTCGAAAATATAATGCAATCAATACAGGACGTTGCTATTGTTTCTAAAAATGATAATTTGAGAAAAGTTGTAATAGAAATGACTGAAAAACCTCAAGGCGCTGCTCTAGTTGTAGATGGAGAAAATCAATTAATAGGTATCGTTACTGAGGGTGATTTGCGTCGAGCACTAGCAGATGGAAAAGATATTGATAAGATAACAGTGATTGATTTAATGACTCCAAATCCAATTGCAATCAATATTAATTCACCTTTAAAAGAAGCTATCATTCTAATGGAAGATCGTAAGTCTCAAATTTCTGTATTACCAGTTGTTAAAAATGATGGGAAAACTTGCGCGGGCCTTCTTCGTCTTCACGATATATATCAAAAAAATCTATTTTAAAACTACTTATAAACTTCCCAGCGAATTTGATAGGTACGGTATGAAATATCATCATCTTCATTTATTGGAATGACCAATCGAAATTTACTTGAAGCACCTGGCTCCAAAGCTGTATCAGATTGAATACCTGTAAAATATTTTTGATTTTCACCTGAAATAAATACCGAGTCTTGATGAAGAAGTTCTGTAGTTGGAGACCATAGATTAACTATAACTCTAACAAAATCTGCTCTTTTAGAACCTATATTTTTGATTGAACCTGTAATCTCTTCTTTATCAGGGAAAGCATTGATAAAAGGTTCATTTATCAATTCAACCTTTGCTGTAGGAGAAATATCTTCAATGATCTCTACAATTCTGTCTCGCTCAATTGATAATTGACCAATTGATGTTTGAACAATAATACCTAGCTGATTTTCGTTAATTATTTCACCATTTACAATTGTGCCATTTTGCAATTCAATTCTATGACGAAGTTGGGGAATTTTAATCAAGTTTAATAATTCTTCATCAATGGTTGGCATTGCTCCCTTACCTTTTTCATAAACTGAAATAACTTGTTTTAAAGAATCCATTTGTCTTGTCAAAGTATTAATACTTGATTTTAATTCAAAAAATGGATCATCAAGCTCAAGCTTTTCAGGCTGTTCATTTAAATCTCTTATATTAGGTAATTGTTTTTGTTCCTTAGAAGAGTCTGCTAATGATTGAACTTCTTGATTTTGTAAGCTCAATAATGAATCTGTGGTTTGAGAATCATTTTCTTGAGATAAGATTTGACAAGTAAGGATTAAACTTAAATAATATTTATTCATTAAATGATGATGCTTTTTGGTGTGCTTCAAAAACTCTTCGCCTTATCTCTTCTTCATAGATATCGTATTGGCCTAGATTCTTAATGGTTGTGATTACAGTTTGATGCAATTTATATTGATTATAATCTGATAATATTGGCATAATTGATGGTATGACTGATTCATCGCTTACATCTGCTAACTTTTCAATCGCTTTAATTCGTATATTTAATGGATATTCGTTATTCATTGCTACTTCTTTAACCGCTTTCCTTATTGCAGGATCATCAAATTCTCCAAGTGCTTCGAGAAGAGTGCTTAACATATTATAATATTCATCTTTACCTGAACGATAGGTATTTAATAGAGCTAAAACTAGGTTCTCTTCTTTTACTCCTCTCATAGTATTAAGCGCAAATTCTCTTACCTCAAAATTTGTTTCAGGATCATTGAGCAATTCAGCAAAGGCATCAGCTACTTGTGTTGGATCTTTTTTCCCTAGAATTTCTAAAGCTCGATTACGAATGCCAAGGTTAACATTAGTATCTCTGGATATTTGAGTGAGTATAGGTACCACTTCATCTGTTCCTAGAGCACCTAATGTTTCAGTAAGAAGTTTTTCTGTACGGTTAAAGTTATTTTTACTTACTTGATACAAATCCAATAATGCAAGAACTTGATCTTTAGTTCTTACTCTGTTAAGGTTTTGCACGAGGGCCATTTGAAGTGAATTTGTCTTTTCTTCAACATTATTCATCGCATTAACCATGGCATCTGCTGCTCTTGGATCATCTTTAAATTCAGCTAATAGCTCAATAGAAGCAATCATAAATGAAATATCCAATGCAGAAGCATCGCCAACTATTTGAGATAGAGCATTGAGTGCTGTCGGATGTTTTGTATCAGCAAGTGCTTGTCCCGCTGCCATTCTTACATCAAAAGGTTGATTAGTATCATTATAAATTGCAATCATTTCTTCAAGCGCTTGGAGTTTACCCTCGCTAAAAGCCACACTTAAATTTTCAATTAACTCATAAGAAATATCCTCATTGGCACTCTTTTTGCCAGGTAAAAACTTTTTTATCATTGAACATCCATCAATTAATATCAATGATAAAGAAAGAAAGATTATTAGTTTAAATTTTTTCATGATCTTTCCAAAAATGTAGTTTTAGATCTTCTCCATCAAATTTAGCATAAGAAAAGAAACTTAGCCAATCACCAAGAATTAATAATTTTCCATCTTTTAGTTTTAAGTCTTTTGCTTGGTGATAGTGACCTGAAATAAAATAATCAGAACCCTTACTAAATTGCTTATTTGCATGAATAGTCATCTCATCTAATATTTTCTTATTATATTCTTCACTATGGTGATAATTTTCACCCTGCTTAGATATCCACCGGGCAAACGCATATCCAATTCGTGGATGTATCCACCTATAAGTCCAAATGAAAATCCGAGAACGAATAAAGCGGCGTAATATACGATAACCAGTATCCCAAGATAGATATCCATCTCCATGAGTAACAAAAAAATGTTTTCCATTTATAGTGAACTCAGTATCATTAAAATAAGTCTTATCAAAAAGTGTATCGGTAATAAAGTCTTGGACCCAATAATCATGATTACCCAAAACAAAATGAACCTTTACACCACGTTCTCTGAGTTTTAAAATTTCATGATAAAAGGGAACAAAGACTTTTGGAATTACATCTTTATATTCAAAATAGAAATCAAAGAGATCGCCATTTATTACAAGAGTGCCACCTTCTTCTCCAATATGTTGAAGAAATTGGAACAAAATCTCTTGACGCTTAATCTCTAAATCGGTTCTTTTTAGCATCAAGTGGATGTCTGAAATAAAATAGACTGGTAAATCCATAGTGTGTAAACTAATAGATACCGAGGGGAGAATCAATCTTGAAACTATAAAATTAATTAATATTTTTTTTTAACATTTTTATCTGTTTATCGTCAAAATAAAGGAACTATTTATTAAATTGTATGTTCTAAAGTTATGAGAAAATTTATAATTACTATTTTATTATGTGTTTTTCCATTTGTAAATGCACAATCATTTGGACAAAATAAAGTTCAATATAGAGATTTTGATTGGAAATTCATTTCTTCACCAAACTTTGATGTTTATTATTATGGTGATGAAATTGATTTAGCTAATTTTACAATGGAGGCATCCATTGAAGCTTATGAGCAGATAGCTAAGCACTTGCGTTGGAATTTAAAAAAACGTGTATCGATTATTGTTTATCATTCTCATAATGAATTCCAACAGACCAATGTTGTAGGTGTATATATGCAAGAAGGCATTGGTGGAGTTACGGAGCTTTTCAAAAACCGTGTAGTTATTCCTTTTGAAGGCGATTATAAAGCATTCCGACATGTAATACATCATGAATTAGTTCATGCAATGATTAACGATTTGATTTATGGTGGAAGAATGCAAAATGTAGTTTCTAATCGCATTCAGTTAGCGCTTCCATTATGGACAAATGAAGGCTTAGCTGAGTATTTATCTTCCAACTGGGATACTGAAGCAGATATGATTATTAGAGATTTAGCTATTAATGAACGTATTCCCACTATAAGAGAACTTGAATATTTTCTAGCTTATAAAGGTGGTCAATCTGTTTGGAGATTTATAGCATCAAAATATGGACGTGAAAAAATTGGAGAGATTTTCCAATCTATGAAACGTTTTGGAAATGCTGAAAAAGGTTTTGAAGATGCTATAGGAATGGATTTTGAAGAATTAACAGAACAATGGCATAAATATATTAAAAAAGAATATTATCCTGATGTAGATGGACGTGATGAAGTTGATGATATTGCATTAAAACTCACAGATCATAAAAAAAATAATAATTTTTATAACGTATCTCCAACCGTTTCCCCTGATGGAAGTAAAATTGCTGTTTTGTCAGATAGATCAGGATATTTTGATATATACATTATTGATGCTGTTTCTGGTAAAAAAATTAAAAGGCTTGTCAAAGGCAGTCGCTCAATAAATTTCGAAGAATTAAAATTTCTTCAACCTGGAATTAGTTGGTCTCCTGGAAGCGATAAAATTGTTATTGCTGCAAAAGCTGGAGCTTCTGATGCACTTTATTTAATTGATATTAATTCAGATAAACAAGAGAAGATAGCTTTTGACTTAGATGGAGTATTTACTGCCGCATGGAGCCCAAATGGAGAACAACTAGCCTTTGTTGGGAATGAAGGTGGAGCAAGTGATATATACCTCTACGAAATAAAATCTAAAAAGACTAAAAATTTAACAAACGATGTCTTTTCTGATACAGAACCATCGTGGAGCCCAAATGGGGAAAAGATTGTATTTGTTTCTGACCGCGGAATTAAAAGTAATAGTATTAAAACAACTGCAAAAGATATGATTGATCATAATTATGAGCAGAGCGATGTTTTCATAATTGATTTGAATTCAAATGATATTGATCAGTTAACTAATACAGCATATAATGAGAATTATCCAATTTTTTCTAATACTGAGAATAAACTCTTCTATACTGCTGATTATCAAGGAACATGGAATTTATTTCGATATGATTTAGATTCTAGAAAATCTGAGCCAATAACAAATTTATTAACTGGATTATTTCAATTAAGTCTCACTAAAGATGATGGCTCTTTAGTTTTCTCTGGTTATTCAGGTTTAGGTTGGGATGTTTTTAGGATAAGTAATCCTTTGAATTTAAAAACTACTAAAATTGAGCCAACAAATTATATTGCAAATCGTGAGGAAAATGATAAAGAAGAATTAGTAGACCTTAGAAAAGATAAGCGAAAAGGAACTTTTGCTAATACTTCTGATTATTCTAATTATATATTTGCTTGGGAATTTGAAAATTATAATAAACAAGATATAAACCAAGAACCTTTAACAGTAAAACCTGATTCATCATTTTTAAATAATGAAGGTGACTATGTATCTCAAGCTTATAAAACAAAATTTAGTCTTGATGTAGCGCAAGGTAATATTGGATATAATAATGTTTTTGGTCATCAAGGTTTATTAGTTTTTTATTTTAGTGACTTGATGGGTGACCATCAAATATCCTTTGCAATGGAATCTCAAATTTCTCTAACTAATAGTGATTATTTTCTTAATTATTCATATTTAAAACAAAGAATGAATTATTATTTTACTTTATTTCACCAAGCTGATTTCTTCTTTGCTGGCTATGGCTACAGTGATTTAGGAATGTTAACTGAATTAACAGCTCGAATGAGACACTTTGGATTTTCAGCTACAGCTTCAAGACCAATCAATAGATTTCATAGAATTGATGCTGGAGTTATTGTCCATAATCTAGATTATAAATTATTCCAAATTGATCCTTATATGAATACTAACAACGTTTTACAGGATGATGGTTTTATTGCTGCTAATCCAACACTTAGTTACATTTATGATAATACCGTAAATGGGTATACAGGACCAATTGATGGTTTTCGCCAAAATACTACTTTAGAAGTAAGTCCTGCGATGGGAAACAAAGGTATCTCATACCAAAAAATCAAAGTAGACCTCAGAAAATATCAAATGATAAATAGAGATTATTCATTTGCTGGTCGAATGTATTTTGGAACTAGTACTGGTAAAAATCCTCAAAAATATTTTTTAGGTGGTATGCAAAACTGGCTTTTAGGAACAGGAACTACAAATGGTGCAAATGATGGAGATACAAATGAAGCACGTTGGCGAAATGTTATACTTGACAGTGAAAATAATAGCCTTTTACAAGATATTTATTTTTCAGAATATGCTTATCCTTTGCGTGGCGCAAGATTTTCTGAACGTTTTGGAACAAATGTTTTATTAGCTAACTTAGAATTCAGGTTTCCTTTAATTCAATACTTAGCTTTGGGCTTTCCATTAAAAATGGTTCTTGGCAATATTAGAGGTCATGTATTTATGGATATAGGTGCGGCTTGGGATGATAAAAGAGAATTTACTGACTTTGCTTACCTCCAAACTAAATATGGAAATAATTTACCTGATAAGTTTTCACCTTGGGTTCGCTCAATAGGTTATGGTATTAAATTACCAATTTTTACACTTTGGAGAATAGAAGCTGCTTATGACTGGGATGATAATGGTTTCTCAAAACCCCAGTGGTATTTATCAATTGGCTACGATTGGTAAGATTTATATAGCTTTCAACTTGTTTCTAAAATAAGTCTGACTAAACTTCCTGTATAAGTATGGGACAACTAAAATCTAAAACTGTCTATTTATGTTCCGCATGCGGTGATGATCACCCTAAATGGAATGGCCAATGTCCTTCATGTAATGAATGGGGAACCTTAAGCGAGTTTAAAGTATCAAAAAAACGTAAAGAAAACTCAAATGGCTTAGCTCAAGAAACAAAAAATCTAGATGATATTTTAAAAGATGGTGAAATCAAAAGGATATCTCTAGGAATAACAGAAGTTGATAGGGTTCTTGGAGGAGGTTTGCTACCAGGTTCATTAATTCTTTTAGGTGGGAATCCGGGCATAGGTAAATCTACTTTAGCTATACAAGTTTTACCGGCATTTAATAATCCAGTTTTATATGTTTCGGCGGAAGAAAGTGAAGACCAAGTGGCCATTCGCGCTAATAGGCTAAAGGTTAATTCTAAACAATTACATCTTTCTTCTGAAAATAGAATTGAGGGAATTCTAGATCAAGTTTCTCTGGTTCAACCTGAATTATTAATAATTGACTCAATCCAAACTGTTTTTAGCGATGAATTAGATTCATTGCCTGGTTCAATATCTCAAATTCGAGAATGTGGTCAACAACTACTTCAATTATCAAAGCAAAAAGGTATTGCAGTCATCATTATTGGTCATGTAACTAAAGAAGGTGTAATTGCAGGGCCAAAGATGCTTGAACATATGGTCGATACCGTACTTTACTTAGAGGGAGATGATCGTCATGATCATCGAATTTTACGTTCAGCCAAAAATCGTTTTGGAGCTACAAATGAGGTTGGTATTTTTCATATGAATGAAAATGGTTTAGTAGAAGTTGAAAACCCTTCTGAGCTATTTTTAGCAGAGCGGCGTAATGATATAACTGGATCCACAATTTTTCCATCATTAGAAGGAACGCGTCCTATTTTAGTCGAAGTTCAAGCTTTAGTATCAAATGCGAATTTTGGAACGCCACAAAGAAATGTGAATGGGTTTGATTTTAAAAGATTAGCTATGTTATTGGCGGTTCTTGAGAAGAGAATTGGAACGCATATGGGGACAAAAGATGTTTTTATTAATCTTGTTGGCGGTTTAAAAATTGATGATCCTGCTGCAGATTTAGCTGTAATAAGCGCAGTAGCATCAAGTAGTAGAGATAAACTTATTAAAGAATCTGTTGTCCTTATTGGTGAGGTAGGCCTTGGAGGTGAAGTGCGCTCAGTTAGTAGATTAAAAGAACGTATTAATGAAGCAAAATCTTTAGGTTTTAAATCAGTGATTGCCCCTGCGGCTAACTTGAAACGAATGAAGGATAGAATTAAAGGTGTTGATATAACGGGCGTAACTAATGTTGGTGAAGTATTTCACCATTTGTTTTAATGCAGTTTGACATTCTTTATAGCAATAAGGAAACAGCAGCTAGAAGCGCTATTTTAAAAACCAATCATAGCAAAATTCACACACCTGTTTTTATGCCAATTGGTACTCAGGGAGCTGTCAAAACAATCGATCCACAAGTGCTTACTAGCCTAAATGCAAATATAATTTTAGGTAATACGTACCATTTATATATAAGGCCAGGGCATTCATTAATTAACAAAGCAGGGAGTCTTCATTCATTTATAAACTGGAATAAATCAATTTTAACTGATAGTGGCGGGTTCCAAGTTTATTCTTTATCAAAATTAAATAATATATCAGACCAAGGTGTTGAATTCAAATCTCATTTAGATGGAAGTAGACATTTCTTTACTCCTGAAACTTCAATGGATATTCAAAGACATTTAGGTTCAGATATAATTATGGCATTTGATGAATGTCCTCCAGGTCAAGCAGATGAGAAAGTAGTAAGATCTGCAGTCGATAGAACAACTAAATGGATTAAGCAGTGTAGTAAATTTATAAAGCAAAATAGTCCTTTATATGATTGGGAGCAGACTCTTTTTCCTATTATTCAAGGTGGAGCATTTCCTTCATTAAGAGAAAAAAGTACTGAAGAATTATTACCTTATTCAAAATGCGGGATAGCAATAGGAGGTTTAGCCGTTGGTGAAAAAAAAAGTTCAATGTTTGAAACAATTAACTTGATGAACACACTGCTGCCTAAAGATCAGCCGAGGTATCTTATGGGCGTTGGTAGACCAACAGATATAGTTAGGTCAGTGCAATTAGGTATTGATATGTTTGATTGCGTTTTACCTACAAGAAATGCACGAAATGGACAATTATTTACTAGCCAAGGGATTATAAATATTGGCAATAAATCTCATAAAGAAGCTTTTGATCAATTAGACCCTAGCTGTAATTGTTATACTTGTAAAAATTTTTCAAAAGCTTATCTTCGTCACCTTTTTAATATAAAAGAAGTACTAGGATTAAGATTAGCAACTATTCATAATTTATCTTATTACATGAATTTAATGGAGGAAATTAGAAATAACATTAAAGAACAAACATTTTCTATTTGGTCTAAAGATTATCTAAAAAAAATGAATGATCATAAGGGTATGTAAAGTGTTAAAGAATCTCATTTTTTTATTTTTTAGTATTTTTTATTGCTATGGACAAGAAATTAGTTTTATGCGATTTTATGCTAATGACCATGATTATTTATCAGATAATCGTTTATTTGCGACGGCAAGATTTAACAAACCATATATTCAAGTTTTTTATAATGATAATAAAGTTCCAATTATTAGAGAATTTATTGATTCTCAAGGCAATCTAGTAAACAAAGAAGTGTTTGAGTATAAAAATGAAGAAAAATTAATTCGCCGTTATTTCTTAGATAATGATCAACGACCAGATAGTTTAATTCAGTATGGAGATGATGAGCCATGGTCCTTAGAATTTAGGAAGGTTATAAAAGATAAAAATAAATACTACTATCAAGGGCAAGAATCAAAATTTATACTAAATACTTCTGACCAAATTCAAAAAATAGTATTCAGTAATGTACAAGGATTCGATTATGGTGAAATTAAGTTTGTTTATGATCATTTGGGTCTTTTGAAAGGTGAATTATGGAATATTTTACCTAATAAAAGTACAATTAGACGTTTTGCTTATGATATTGATATGATCACTGGAAGAAAAGAAATTTGGGAGTATGGCGAAAATGGACAAGAAATAAGTCATATTGCTTTAACTCAACCACCAGCAAGTGCACTTTATAAAACTCCACCACCTCGGATTGGTAACCGATTAGATGAAATATCCATAATCCTCGAAGATATTCGTTCTCAAAAAATTGAGATTCCTTTTGATATATTCATACCAAAAACTGATTTTGATTTAATGATTTTAACAAATAATGATAGTCTAATGATAGATTTAGTAAATATTAATTCTAATCGTATTACATTTAAAATCATTGGAGATACAAGTGCACTTACAATGCCAATTTTTAGAGTTCAATCTATTACTTCAAAGTATGGTGAAAGGATTTTCCCCTAAACTTGCATATCGCTAAATAGATTAAGTAAATTGTTTTGTCTATAAACACATACCAGAGACCTTAATGAAGCTAATTAACTTTTCAATTATTATTTTAATATTAAGTACTTTTGGATCAGCACAAGCATACCCTCCTCCAACAAACTTGGTATCAGTTCCTTCTGCAGGAACTCTTGTTCGTGGAAGTTATGCTATGCAAATGCGTGTTCAAAAAAATGGAGGTCTTACTTCCTCACTGAGCGTAGGAATAACAGACCGATTTCAATTTGGTTTATCTTTTGGATCAGCAAATTTAATTGGTGATGATAGTTTAGAGTGGTACCCACGTCCAGAAGCAAATTTGAAATATCGACTTATTGATGAAACTACATCAATGCCAGGAGTATCTATAGGATTAGATACCCAAGGACAGGGTCAGTTTAATGAAGCAGATACTCTTATGCGCTATGATGTAAAAGCAATGGGTATCTTTGCCGCTGCTAGTAAAAATTGGGTTACGCCATTAGGTAATTTAGGTTTACATATGGGAACTAATTATAATTTTGCTGAAGTTAATGATGGAGATAAAGACATAAACTATTTCTTTGGGTTTGATATGGAGTTTAACCCTGAACTATCTATACTATTAGAGTACAATGCAGCCCTCAATGAAAATGATATGACTGCTAAAACAATGTCAATTTCAAGAGGTGGATATCTAAATGCTGCAATTCGATGGACCTTTGTGGAACGCTTACATATTGAAATGGATTTTAATAACCTTCTTTTTGATGATCAAAAGGTGGATTATTTCAAACGTGAATTAAAGATTACCTATATCGAATATTTCTAATGATAAAACGAGGTCTGGTCATCTCTGTATGGGTAGCCATCCTCTTTGGCCAATCCAATTTAGAAAAAGGATACGATTTTTATGCACTTAGGGCAGAGGGCAGCATTGAAGATCAGGCGAATCCTAAATATTTAAACGAGGCCATCGATTATTACCAGCTTGCCCTAAAAGAACCGAAATTGGAGGCAGACGCGGCTTTGGGGTTGATGAAAGCCTATTACTACAAAGGTAAATATGCCGTTGATACAGAGGCAGAAAAAAAAATAGTATTTAATAAAGCCAAACAATTGGCGTCTATTTATATCAATAAATACCCAAATCGGTTTGATATTTTATATTGGTACCTAATCAATCTTGGGAGTTGGGCAGAAGTGTATGGCATTTTTGCCGCCGCGAAAGAAGGGGTAGCCGATCAATTGAAGCGTCATGCCCAAAGGATTGTCGAAATGGATCCAACATATGAAGATGGCGGTGGATACTTTATACTGGGTGTGGTTCATTATAAATCACCTTATATCCCATTTATTCTATCTTGGCCTGATAACGATGACGCTGTACAATGGTTAGAAAAATCAGTAGCAACTGGAAAAGCGAAACCGGTTCAAGTTGTGTACCTCGCCCAGGCCCTTTATAAAGCGGGTGAAAAAGAAAGAGCGCTCTCACTCCTAGATGACATCACAAAAATGACACCTTCTAAGGATGACCCTTTAGGCGATTGGGAGCAAGTCAAAAAAGCCAGAACATTGTTAAGGGAATATGAATAATTTTTATGTCTAGATTGAAAGAAACAAAAATTTCATCTGAACAAAAATTCTCAGGACGGTTAATTGATTTATATCTAGATCAAGTGGAACTGCCAAATGGTGAAACGACTACACGTGAATGGATTGACCATCCTGGCGCCGTCTGTCTTATTCCCATTCTACCGGATGGAAAAATTTGTTTAATTCGTCAATTTAGGTATGGACCGAGAGAGGAATTTATTGAAATTCCAGCAGGCAAATTGGATGCGGGCGAAGCACCGTTAGATTGTGCCTATCGGGAGTTAGAAGAAGAAACGGGATACCGTACCAACAAGCTGACTTTCTTAACAAATATTCATCCGGCTATCGGTTTTTCAAATGAAAAAATGTGGATGTATTTAGCAGAAGAATTAGAATTATCAAAAAAGAAATTAGATGAAGATGAATTTCTGGAGTTATTGCCTACACCATTGAACAAAGCACTGGAGTGGGTATTTTCTGGAAAAATTACTGATGTAAAGACAATAATTGGAATTATGTGGCTGAAAGAATTAAAGTTTAATAATTAGCTTTTTATGAATTTTTCAGAATCAATTAAAAAGAAAGCAATTGAATTAGGCTTTCAAAAAGTTGGAATTGCAAAAGCAGAAGGACTCTCCAACCACAAAGAAAATTTAGAAGAATGGATAGCTACTGGTAGCCATGCATCAATGGATTGGATTGTAAACCGAAAAGAAGAAAGAGGAAATATTCACAATTATTTTCCTGAAGCTAAATCAATAATATCAGTTGGTATGAATTATTATACTGGTGTAGATCAATCTAATCTTAATTCAAAATTAAAATTTAGTAATTATGCGTGGGGCGAAGACTATCATGAAGTACTCAAATCAAAATTATATGATTTTTTGCATTGGATCAAAAAGAGTGAACCTAATTTAAAAGGAATTGCATGCGTTGATACTTCTCCCGTAATGGAAAAAGTATTTGCCCAAAAAGCAGGCTTAGGTTGGCAAGGAAAGCATACAAGTTTAATTACTCGAGATTATGGTAGTTGGCTTTTCTTAGGAGAGTTGATTGTTGATACTCCATTAGATTATGACACTCCTTTCATTGAAGATCTTTGTGGCTCTTGCACCGCTTGCATTGATGAATGTCCAACTAATGCTTTAGATGAATATAAAATTGATTCAAATAAATGTATTTCTTATAGATCAATTGAGCATCGTGGACCATTTAAAGTTGATGAAAGCGAATTAGAAGGTTGGATATATGGTTGCGATATTTGTCAAGAAGTATGCCCTTGGAATCAAAAATTTAGCATAAGTACTTCTGAACAAGCATTTTATCCACGCAAAGAAATAATTGAATGGGAAGATACTGATTGGGCTTCACTAGATGAAGAAGGGTTTAGAAAATTATTTAAAAAATCATCAGTTAAAAGAACTAAATATTCTGGTTTAAATAGAAATATTAAACAAAATTTAGAAAAGGAGATTTAATAATGAAAAAAGTGGGTTTATTGTTATCAGGTTGTGGTTTTAATGATGGTTCTGAAATTCATGAGTCAGTTATTTCTATGCTTGCACTAGATAGAGCTGGAGTTGAGACAGTAATAATGGCACCTAACATTGATCAAATGCATGTAATAAATCATTACACGGGGCAGGAGATGGATGAATTTAGAAATGTTCTTGTTGAATCATCTAGAATTGCACGCGGTAATATTAAAGATATGGCTGAAGTAACAGGAAATGACCTTGATGCTTTAATTATTCCAGGAGGTTTTGGAGTTACAAAGAATCTAAGTGATTATGCTATGGCTGGATCAGAGTCCTCAGTTAACCCTGATGTTTATCGTTTAGTATCAGAAGTATTTTTACTTCAAAAACCAATTGGTGCAATTTGTATTGCTCCAGTAATGATGGCAAAAATATTTGGAGAACAAGATGAGTCTGCTGAAATGACTATTGGTTCAGATGAAGTAACAAGTAATGATATAAATACGATGGGAAGTAAACATACCAAATGTTCAGTATCTGAAATTATCATCGATAAAGAAAAAAAATTAGTTACAACTCCTGCATATATGGAAGCAGAGTCAATTAAAGAAGCAGCAGAAGGAATTGAAAAATTAGTGAAACAAGTTATATCAATGTTAGAATGAAAAAAATTGCAAAAATAGAAGACATTCCTATTGGTGGAACTAAGCTTGTATTTATAAAAGACACACCCATTATGTTATTTAATATCAAGGGAAAAATTCAAGCATGGGATAATCGTTGTCCTCATAGAGGAGCTTCTTTAATTGATGGTAATATTTTAGAATCAACTATCCAATGTAAATTTCATTTATGGGAATTTAATTTAGAAGATGCTTGTGCTGTAGAAAATACCGATATAAAAGTAAAAACATTTAATTTAGAAGTTTTGAATGGTGATGTTTTTATTGAAATATAATATTTTTAAAAAAAACTACAGATAATAAATTTAAACTTTTTCTATAAACCTGTCTCTATGACAGTATTTTTTACAGCTTTTAATGTATCATTTAATGCAAGTTTTTCTTCTTCTTCAAGTTCAAACTCAAGTATTCTTTCTACTCCATTTGAACCAATGACAGATGGAACCCCTATAAAATAACCATCGATATCAAATTCACCTTCACATAGAGAAGCGCAAGGAATAACACGCTTTTTATCTCTTAAATAAGATTCGGCCATCTCTATAGCAGATTGAGCAGGAGCATAGAACGCAGAGCCATTACCAAAAAGTTTGACAATTTCACCACCAGCAAAACGAGTGCGATCTACGATTTCTTTTAGACGCTCAGATGATATTAAAGATTCTATTGGCACACCTCCAATTGTACCTAATCTAGTTATGGGCACCATTGTATCACCATGGCCGCCTAAAACCATGCAGTTTACATCTTGTACTGAGCAACCAGTTTCCATAGCAATAAATGTACGAAATCGTGCACTATCTAATGCACCCGCCATACCAACAACTTTATTTTTACTAAACCCAGAAATTTTATGAAAAGCGTATACCATCGCATCTAAAGGATTAGAAATGACAATAACAAAAGCATTTGGTGCTTGCTGTCTAATATTCTCAGCAACATCTTTCATAATCCCCAGATTAATTTCAAGAAGATCTTCTCGATTCATACCCGGTTTTCGAGGGATTCCTGCTGTAATAATAAACACATCTGAATCTTTCACATCATCCCAATTTGAAGTGCCAATAATATTTGAATCATAACCATCATGAGGGCGTAACTGCATGATATCTAAAGCTTTTCCTTTGACCATCCCTTCTGATTGAGGAATATCAAAGATTATAACATCACCTAATTCTTTTTGTGTTGCTAGTAAGGCTAAATTTCCACCTATTTGTCCACCACCAATTAATGATATTTTTGATCGACCCATCATAAATCCTTTTTTTTGTTTATACCTAATTTGAAATTAACTCTACTTTTGCGTTATCATATAAATAAAAAACCCTGATCTAAAAGTTTAGATCAGGGTTTAGTTCTTATAAGAAAAATATTTATTAGCTATTAACTACGCTAACAATCTTTCTCTTTCTTCCTTTTCGAGCAAATTTAACAACACCATCTGAAGTGGCAAATAATGTATCATCATTACCTCTTTTAACATTTACACCTGGATGAATTTTTGTTCCACGCTGTTTTAAGATAATTCCACCTGAGAGTATTGATTGACCATCAGAAACTTTCACTCCAAGTCTTTGAGCATTTGAATCTCGACCATTTTTTGAGCTTCCTACGCCTTTCTTATGTGCCATTATGATTTCTCCTTCTTTTTAGCTGCATCTGTTTTTTTCTTAGGGGCAGCTTTTTTCTTAGGGGTAGATGCAGAAATAGAATCTATTTGAACTAAAGAATAACTTTGCCTGTGACCATTTTTTCTGCGGTAGCCTTTACGGCGTTTTTTCTTAAAAATAACGACCTTACGATCACGACCATGATTAATGACTGTACCTGAGACTGAAATCCCTTTTATTAAGGGAGTCCCAACTTTGACTTTTTTACCATCATCAGTTAGAAGAACCTGGTCAAAATTAACTTTTTTACCAGCTTCGGTATTTAAACTTGGTACTTTAACTTGGTCACCCTTAGTGACTCGAAATTGTTTTCCTGATATATTAACTATTGCAAACATTTTATTTCTCCAAAAAAGCCGAGGAATCTAACCATTTTCATGCTTGTGTTCAACACCTACATGTTCTATCTCTTCTTGACCATTTTTTGTATTTAAAAATTTAAATTCATCACGAGCTATTTCCGGATTACCAGCTATAGATATATAAGTAAAGTTTTGCCACATTAATCCTCGCAAAGCTTTTTTATTATCTTTCATAAAACCAGCAATTTCAGGATGAAGCTCTAGTTTAAGTTTTAAACTTCGATGTTTAGTTTTATAACGTCTAAGCCAATGATCTATCCTAGTAATTAATGTCTCCTTAGACATAATGCGACCTGCACCACGACATGTTGGGCATTCTTCACTCATTGAATCTAATAGACTAAGTCGTATTCTTTGACGTGTCATTTCAAGTAAACCAAACTCTGATATTGGAGATACAGCTACTTTAGCACGGTCTTTTTTTAATTCTTTTCGAAGTTCGTAGTAAACCTTGCGACGATTTGACTCTTCTTTCATATCGATGAAATCAATAACAACTAAACCAGAAAGATCCCTAAGTCTTAATTGCCTAGCTACTTCTCTGCAAGTCTCTATATTGATTTTTAGTGAATTTTCTTCATGATTCTTTTTACCAACAAATCGTCCGCTATTTACATCTACAACAACCATTGCTTCTGTCTTCTCAATAATTAGGTATGCACCACTTTTCATCCAAACTTTAGGTCTTAATAGTTTATCTAGCTCATTTTCAAAACCCATACTTTCAAATAAAGGTTGTTTTAATTTATAATGTTCAAGTCGATTAGCCATATTAGGAGATACTTCTTCCATATAACTTTGAAGCTTCCTATACATTTTTTTTGAATCAATAACTATCTTACTAATATCAGGTGTGAATAAATCTCTAACAACGCTAGATGCTGTTTCAAGATCTTCATATATTAAAGATTTACCTTTGGATCGTTTGCTTTTGGACTCAAGTTTTTTCCAATTATCTAATAGCATTGAAAAGTCATTTTTTAATGATTCTTCACTTTTTCCTTCAGCAACAGTACGAACTATAACACCTGTTTCTTTATCTTTAAGGGAAGAAACAATTTTCTTTAAACGACGACGCTCATATTTATCCCAAATCTTTTTTGATATTCCAATATATTTTGCATTTGGAACTAATACAAGAAGTCGGCCAGGCAATGCTATTTCAGTTGTAACTCGAGGACCTTTACCAGCAAAGGCTTCTTTAATTACCTGAACATAAATATCTTGTCCAGATTTTAAATCAACATTTATGTTATCTTGATATTTTCTTCGATTACGTTGTTGACTATTTTTACCTTTAGAAGGTTTTTGGTCACGATCATCTACCCCTGCGAGGTACGCAGGATTCTCTATTTCAGAAAAGGGGAGAAACGCATTGATATCATATCCAATATCAATAAAGGCTGCTTGCATTCCTGGGAGAACATTTTCAACCTGTCCTTTATAAATGTTCCCAACCATGCGCGCTTTATCTTGCTTCTCGATGTACACTTCTACAAGCGTGCTATCTTCAATAATAGCTATTCGAGATTCTCCCATACTTTCGCTGATATAAATCTCTTTCTTCATATCTTTTACTCCCAAGATTTACCAACAATGGGTTATTATTTAATCGAATTAAAGATAGAGAGAAGGAGGCATATGGCCCTTCAGCCAAGGTAAAACGCTACAAAAAATATTATTTATTTTCTGAAGGTTGAAAATTTTTTAAAAAATCGCGTAAAGGTCTTAATATGACCTGAAAAAACTTTTTGGATTTGCACCTTCGTTCTATCTATATCCGATACTAAATCTACGCTAAGTCAATACGCCTACCAAGTAATATCAAATTTTGATATTTATTGAAATAATATAGATATTATTATTAATTTTGCATGTCGTGATTTACTCCATATTGCTGCGACGATAAATAAAAGGGCTAAAAAGGATTAATACCCCGAGTTTAGTGCCGGGGTTTTTTTGTTTTTGGGCAAACAATGAAAAATAAAATAAAAAAATTATTTAAAGATAAAATATTAGTTTTGGATGGGGCCATGGGAACTATGGTACAATCTTATAATCTTGAAGAAAGTGATTTTCGAGGAGATAGATTTAAAGAGCACCCCAAAGATTTGAAAGGCAATAATGATATTTTATGTCTTACAAAACCTGATGTTGTTGCTGATATTCATAAGGCTTATTTTGATACTGGTTGTGATATAGTTGAAACCAATACATTTAATGCTAATAAAATATCTCAATTAGATTATGGAATGGAAGATTACTCTTATGAGTTAAATTATGAAGCAGCAAAAATTGCACGTAATATTGCAAAATCTTACACAGATAAACCACGTTTTGTTGCTGGTGCTATTGGTCCTACAAATAGAACAGGCTCTTTAAGTCCAGATGTAAATAACCCAGGTTTTAGAAATATTTCTTTTGATGAATTAAAAGATGCGTATTATGAGCAAGCTGTAGGGTTATTTGATGGCGGTGTAGATTTATTTTTAATAGAAACAGTTTTCGATACGCTTAATTGCAAAGCTGCGTTATATGCTATTAAAACTTTACTTGAAGAAAAAGATTCAAAATTACCAATTTTAGTTTCTGGTACTATTACGGATGCAAGTGGAAGAACTTTGTCTGGACAAACGGTTGAAGCTTTTTGGCATTCTATTAGGCATGCAGATTTATTAGGTGTTGGACTTAATTGTGCTTTAGGTGCTGAACAAATTAGACCTTGGTTAAGCGAGCTTTCAAATGCCGCAGATACAAATGTTTTTGTTTATCCAAATGCTGGACTTCCAAACGAATTTGGAGAATATGATCAATCTCCAGCCGAAATGGCTGATATTGTTAAAGAATTTGCTAATAGTGGACTAGTAAATTTAGTCGGAGGTTGCTGTGGAACTACACCTGATCATATTAAAGCTTTAGTTGAAGCAGTTGAAGAAAAAAATCCACGTAAAATACCAAAAATAAAACCCTTAACTAAATTAAGCGGTCTAGAGCCAGTTATAATTCGGCCTGAGAGTAATTTTATTAATGTAGGAGAGCGTACAAATGTTACTGGGTCTGCAAAATTTCGTCGATTAATTAAAGAAAATAATTTTGAAGAAGCACTTTCAGTTGCAAAAGACCAAATTGAGAATGGTGCACAAATTATTGATGTAAATATGGATGAAGGTCTTCTTGATTCTGAAGATGCAATGGAAAATTTTCTAAGATTAATCGCTTCTGAACCTGATATCTCAAAAGTTCCAATTATGATAGATTCATCAAAATGGACTGTTTTAGAGACAGGATTAAAGAATCTTCAAGGTAAAGGTATAGTTAATTCAATTTCGATGAAAGAAGGAAAAGAAGAATTTATTAGACAGGCAAAAGAAATTCGAAAATATGGAGCTGCGGTGATTGTGATGGCCTTTGATGAAGAGGGCCAGGCTGATTCTTATGAAAGAAAAGTAGAAATTTGTACAGTAGCTTATAGAATTCTAGTTGATGAAGTACAATTTCCACCAGAGGATATTATTTTTGATCCAAATATTTTTGCCGTTGCTACTGGTATAGAAGAACATAATGAATATATTAAAGCATATATTGATGCAGCAAAAACAATAAAAGATAATCTTCCTCATGTTCATATTAGTGGAGGTATTTCAAACCTTTCTTTTTCATTTAGAGGTAATGATGGTATTAGAGAAGCAATGCATTCAGCATTCCTTTATCATGCGATACAAGCAGGAATGGATATGGGTATCGTTAATGCCGGACAATTAACTCTTTATGATGATATTACGCCTAACCTTAAAGAACGTGTGGAAGATGTTCTTTTTAACCGAAGAAGTGATGCTACTGAACGATTAGTTGAAATAGCTGAAGAGTATCGTGGTGTGAAACGTTCTGTTGTTAAAGACCTATCGTGGAGAGAAAGCTTGGTTGACGAACGTTTAAAGCATGCACTTGTTGAAGGAATCACAGATTTTATAGATGAAGATACTGAAGAAGCTAGACAAAATTATGAGAGACCAATTCATGTTATTGAAGGTCCTCTTATGGATGGTATGAATGTAGTAGGTGACCTATTTGGTTCTGGAAAAATGTTTTTACCCCAAGTTGTTAAATCAGCGCGAGTTATGAAAAAAGCAGTAGCGCATTTAATACCTTTTATTGAAGAAGAAAAAGATGCAATGGGTCTAACTGGTAAATCAAATGGTAAAATTATCATGGCAACTGTTAAAGGTGACGTTCATGATATTGGAAAAAATATAGTCGGAGTTGTTTTAGGCTGCAATGGATATGAGATAATTGATCTAGGAGTTATGGTTCCTGTTGATAAAATACTATCTAAAGCAAAAGAATGTGATGCTGATGTTATAGGCCTTTCTGGTTTAATTACTCCGAGTCTAGATGAAATGGTTACTATTGCTAAAGAAATGGAACGAACTAAGTTTAAAATTCCTTTATTAATTGGTGGAGCCACAACAAGTAGGAAGCATACTGCTGTTAAAATAGAAGAAAATTATTCTGGTCCAACCATACATGTTATTGATGCTTCAAGAGCAGTAGGTGTTGTAAGCAAACTAATGAATACAGATGAAAAAGAAAAATATGTTAAAGAAGTTCGTGCTGATTTTAAAGAGATTAGAAAAGTTCGTGCTCAAAAAATAACAAAACCAAACCTTAGCCTTGAATTAGCACGTCAAAGGAAATATCCTATTGAATGGGATAAGTTTGAAGCCCCTGTTCCCAATTTTGAAGGAGTAAAGGTTTTAAAAGATTATCCATTAGATAAACTTGTTAAATATATTGATTGGTCTCCATTTTTTCATGCATGGGAATTTAAAGGTGTTTATCCAGGAATACTCAAAAATGAAAAATATGGAGTTGAAGCTCAAAAACTTTTTCACGATGGTAAATCTTTATTAAATCGCATAATAAAAGAAAAATTACTTACAGCTAGTGCAGTATTTGGTATTCATGAGGCTTATGCAAAAGAAGAAAAAGTATTTACTGGCAATTTTGAGTTTAACTTTCCACGTCAAACGGTCGATAAAGGCAAAAGTAAATCTAATTACAGTCTGGCTGATTTTATCAGTCCAAATAAGGATTATATTGGTTCATTTGCAGTAACAACAGGTCATGGATTAGAAAAAATTGTTAAAGAATTTGAAGATTCAAATGACGATTATAATTCTATAATGGCAAAAGTTCTTGCAGATCGTTTAGCCGAAGCCTTTGCTGAGCATCTGCATGAAAGGGTGCGAAAAGAATTTTGGGGTTATGCTAAAGATGAAAATTTAAATGATGAAGAACTAATTAATGAAAAATATGATGGTATTCGACCTGCGCCAGGATATCCCGCATGTCCTGACCACAGAGAAAAAGATACAATTTGGAAATTGCTTAATGTTGAAGAAAATACTGGTATATCACTTACAGAAAATAGGGCAATGTATCCAGCTGCTTCAGTTAGTGGTTGGTATTTTTCACATTCTAAATCATGTTATTTTAGTGTCCTTAACAAAGATTTATAAAAATAAATTATTTAACTAGAAATAAATGTTTTCTGATCTTGAGTTAGCAACTAATGCAGCAATCAAAGCGGGCGATATAATATTAAATTATTTTAAATCTGATTATGAAATTGAAGAAAAAGGTTATCATAATCCAGTTACAACTGCGGATAAGGCTGCAGATAGTTTTCTTAAACATACACTTATGAAAGATAGACCAGAATATGGATGGTTATCTGAAGAAACAGTTGATTCGTTTGAACGTTTAAATAAAAGAAAAGTTTGGATTGTTGATCCTATTGATGGTACCAAAGAATTTATAGAGGGAGTTGCAAATTTTGTAGTGAGTATTGGATTAGTTCAAGATGGTTATCCAATTGTTGGAGTTTTATATAATCCAGTTTCAAAAGAAATATTTTCAGCTTCAAAGAATGAAGGGGCATACTTAAATGGTATATCTATTAAATGTTCACCTAAAGATAATTTAAGCGATATGTCTTTATTGGTTAGTCGATCTGAATTACGTAAAGGTTTGTGGTCTCCATTCTCAGAAAAATTTCATAAATTAAAGCCTGTAGGTTCTGTAGCATACAAGTTAGGATTAACTGCTGCAAATAAGGCAGATATATTTGCGTCATTACGCCCAAAAAATGAATGGGATATTTGTGCAGGTAATTGCATTATTAATGAATCTGGTGGAAAGCTCATTGACCTAAATGGTAAACGTGTTATTTTCAATAGGGAAACAACGCTTATTCAACCTGGCTTAATCGCTGGTGAAAAAAGTGCTGTAGATAAAACTTTAACAATCTTAAAATAAAAGAATAAAATGTCAGATACTCCAGATAATGTAATTAAATGTTTAGATAAAGGTTTTGTTAGGCTTGTTGATTCAATGGGCGGAGATGATGCTATTGTTCAAGCTGCGCGTGTAAGCTATGGTAAAGGAACTAGCAAACTTTCACAAGATAGGGGTCTCATTCGCTATCTGATGCGCCATCGTCACTCAACACCATTTGAAATGGTAGAATTTAAATTTCATTGTAAAATGCCAATTTTTGTTGCTAGACAGTGGGTTCGTCATCGTACAGCAAATATCAATGAATATTCTCTCCGTTACTCAGAAGCAAGAGACGAGTTTTATTATCCTGACCCCAAACATATACAATTTCAATCTGCTTTGAATAAACAAGGTAGGATGGGAGAGGTTACACCAGAACTAAAACAAAAAGTTCAGGATTATTTTAAAGAAATATCTGAACGAAGTTTTGAAATTTATTCTGAATTAAACCAAGCTGGTATTGCACGTGAATTAGCACGATCAATTCTTCCTGTTAATCTATATACTGAATGGTATTGGAAAAATGATCTTCATAATCTTTTACACTTCATAGGACTTAGGTCTGATAGTCATGCTCAATACGAAATTAGGGTTTTCTCTGATGCCATGGCAGAATCTGTTAAAGCTGTAGCGCCTTTTGCTTGGGAAGCATATCAAGACTATATTATTAAAGGAATGCGGTTCTCAAGAATTGAGCAAAGCCTATTAGAGCGTACGCTACCAGATCGTGTTATTGATGATATTAATGAAGATATTGCTTATCAACTTACTGCAACCCTTCATTCAAATAAACCTCGTGAAGAATCTGATTTATACCCTCTTTATGTTAAAGAAGGTGGAGTGGACTCTGAAGAAGATTTTAAATTAAAATGGGATTCTGGTGAAATTCAAATTGGAAATGTGAGAGAGCTCAGAGAATTCAAAATAAAATTAGAGAGTTTGAAAAATTAAATTATGTCCTAGAATATGTTTGATAGAGCTAAGATAGTAGATGAGAACTTTCTTTTATTAATTCAAAATGGAAATTTGCCATCATCAAAAAATAAGTTAAATTTATCTGATACAAATTTTTCTACTGATGATTTAGTATCTGTTTTTGAATCTCAAGTTATTAGTCGTCATATGGATTTAAAAGCTAGAGCATTAAAGAATGAAGGAAAATGCTTTTATACTATTGGATCTTCTGGACACGAAGGTAATGCAGTATTTGGAAAAGTCTTTCAAATACAAGATATGGCATTTCTTCACTATAGAAGTGCACCTTTATTTATTGAGCGTTCAAAAAAACTAAATGGCACTACGCCGATTTATGATCTTGCCTTATCTTTTATGGCCTCTTCAGATGATCCAATTAGTGGAGGTAGACATAAAGTAATTGGAAGCAAAGAACTTAATATTCCACCTCAGACAAGTACAATTGCCAGTCATCTTCCAAAGGCTGTAGGTACAGCTTTTTCAATTGATCATGCAAAAGGTTTAGATATTTCAGAAAGATGCCTTAATGATGAAAGTATTGTAATCTGTAGTTTTGGAGATGCGAGTGCTAATCATGCAACAGCTTTAAGTGCTTTTAATACAGCTCGTTTGATTTCAAATCAAGGTGGCCATGTTCCAATTGTATTTATTTGTGAAGATAATGGATTGGGTATTTCAGTTCCAACACAAGCAAACTGGATTGAAAAAAATTTTAAAAATCAAAATAATTTAAAATATATTAAAACAGATGGTCTTAATCTTATTGATCTTTTTAATAAGACTTTTATTGCAGAACAAACTTGTAGATCTAAACGTAAACCAGTTTTTCTTCATATGAAGACTATTCGTTTAATGGGGCATGCAGGCTCGGATGTTGAATTAGGTTACCAATCAATAAAAGAGATAGAATATTCAGAGAGGAATGATCCATTACTTCATACTTCTAGAATTCTAATTGAAAATAATTGTTTAACATCTGAAGAAATTTTAAGCTTATACGAATTATCCCGAAATCGAGTAAATCATATATTTAATACCGCGACTTTTCGCCCCACGCTTATGAACTCAGATGATGTTATGTCATCTGTCTCCTTAAGTATAGATCAAAAAGAACTTCCAAAAAAAACAGAGAAGAACATTCGAAAAAATAAATTAGGTAAGGAATTTAACCGCTTAGATATACCTCAACATATGGCAAAACTTATTAATTATGGATTGTTTGATATTTTGATGCGCTACTCAAATGCTATAGTTTTTGGACAAGATGTTGCAAAAAAAGGTGGTGTTTATCATGTTACTGCTGACTTACTAAATGTTTTTGGTCCTCGTAGAATTTTTGATAGCCCATTAGATGAAACCTCTATTTTAGGCTTTGGAATTGGAACTGCTCATAATGGGTTTATACCAATTCCTGAAATTCAATTTTTAGCTTATTTCCATAATGCCGAAGATCAGATTAGGGGAGAAGCTGCTTCGCTCCCTTTTTTTTCTAATGGTCAATTTATAAATCCAATGGTATTACGTGTCCCAGGCTTAGGATATCAAAAAGGTTTTGGTGGACATTTCCACAATGATAATTCTTTAACTATTTTTAGGGATATTCCAGGTTTAGTTTTAGCTATTCCCTCAAATGGTGCTGATGCAGTTCGAATGCTAAGAACTGCTGTAAAAGAAGCATATAAAAATGGTCGAATAGTTGTATTTATTGAACCAATAGCACTATACATGAAAAAAGACCTTCATAAAGCAAAAGATGGTAAATGGGAATTTATATATCCTGAATTGAATGCTGAATCTACGATTGGAGAATTCAAAACTTATGGGAATGGAAGCTCACTAACAATTCTAACCTATGGAAACGGGTTATATCTTTCTCTTCAAGCTCAAAAAGAAATTGAAAAAAAACTTGGGAAAAAAATTAAAATTATAGATTTAATGTGGATTTCAGATATTAATTATGAAAATCTACTTAAAGAAATAACTCCATGTAAAAATATTCTTATTGTAGATGAATGTCGAAGAAGTGGATGTCATGGTGAGGGAATTTTTACTAATTTAATACTTAAATCAAAAATACCTTTAAATATTGATTTACATGCGGCAGAAGATAGTTTCATTTCAATTGGTAAAGCTGCGACTGTAACACTTCCAAGCAAGGATTCAATAGTCAAGAATGCATTGAATTTGGTCAATGGTTAAAGAACGCTTAGTTATTATTTGCCCAGGTAGAGGCTCTTACACTAGAGAATCATCAGGGTACCTAAATTCGAAAAAAAATGTTGCTGGTCAAGATATTTCTTGGATGAATAATCAAAGAGAAGCAATAAATTTTCCAACACTTAATGATCTAGACTCTAGTACTTTCAAATCTAAGACCCATATGATTGGAGTAAATGCATCGCCATTAATTTATGCTTGTAGCTATGTTGATTTTTTTTCTATTAATAAGAATAAGTATGAAATAGTTGCAATTACAGGAAATTCTATGGGTTGGTATACAACCCTAGCTTTAAGTGGTGCATTATCTTTTCAAGATGCATTCAAATTAATTAATGTAATGAGTTCATTGACAAAAGATGACAATGGTGGACAAATAATCTATCCGATTGTAAATCAAAATTGGCAAATTGATGAATCAATATATAATATGGTACTTACTGAAATTGAAAAAGTAGGTGCATATGTGTCTATTAATCTTGGCGGTTATATAGTAATTGCAGGGAAACAAGATTCATTAAATAAATTACTTAAAAGACTTCCTATTAATGATAAGTACCCCTTTCAGTTACCATATCATTCGGCTTATCATTCTTTAATGATGTCATCTGTTCCTGAAAAAGCATTTGATTTATTACCCAAATCCTTATTCATTAGACCAAAAATTCACATTATTGATGGTACCGGTCATATTTGGTCTCCTTACTCAACAAAAATTTCAGAATTATATTTTTACACATTAAATACTCAAGTAACTGAAACTTATGACTTTAATTCGGCAATTAATGTTGCAATTAAAGAATTCTCCCCAGATAAACTTGTTTTACTTGGACCTGGAAATACATTAGGCGGACCCGTAGCACAAGCCTTAATCCAAAATCGTTGGTTAGAAATTGATTCAAAAACAGCTTTTACAAATAAACAAAACAATGATCCTTATCTTATATCCATGAGCATTAAGGAGCAAAGGAAGATAGTTTCGTAATAAATTACAAATAGTGTAATTTTCTATATCTTATAAGGAACATTATGAAAAAATTTGGCCCTGATTTCTATAGCATAACAGATTTATTAACTGATGAAGAGTTATTAATCCAACAAACAGCAAATGATTTTGTAAAAGCAGAGTTTATGCCTTTGATTAGTGAACATTATGAAAATGGGACATTCCCAATGGAATTAATTCCTAAACTTGGCGAGTTAGGTTTTATGGGCTCATCGCTTCCTGAGGAGTCAGGTGGAGCTGGTGTAAGTAACGTTGCATACGGACTTATATTACATGAACTTGAAAGAGGAGATTCTGGTTTAAGATCTTTTGCAAGTGTTCAAGGATCTTTGGTGATGTATCCAATACACGCCTATGGTTCTGATGATCAAAAAGCAAAATGGTTGCCAGGATTAGGTGCAGGTAATCTAATTGGCTGTTTTGGTTTGACTGAGCCAAATTTTGGATCAAACCCTGGTGGTATGACTACTCGTTGTAAGCGTGATGGAGATAATTGGATTATTAACGGCAATAAAATGTGGATTACTAATGGTTCTTTAGCTGATGTAGCTTTGGTTTGGGCTAGAGATGAAGAAGGTATTGTAAGAGGATTTTTACTTGAAAAAGGAATGGATGGTTTTAGTTCAAGTGATATTCATGGAAAATTAAGTTTAAGAGCTTCAGTTACTTCTGAATTATCTATGGATAATGTAAGAGTTAAGGATTCATCAAGGCTTCCAAATATTGAGGGTTTAAAAGGACCCCTAAGCTGCTTAACTCAAGCTCGTTATGGAATTGCCTGGGGCATGGTTGGGGCTGCTGTCGATTGTTATAATACAGCTCTTAATTATGCTAAAGAAAGAAAACAATTTTCTAAACCAATTGCGGGATATCAATTAACGCAAGCTAAGCTAGCAGACATGGTCACATCTCTTACAGAAAGTCAGTTATTAGTATATCGTTTAGGAAGACTTAAAGATGAAGGTAAAATGACCTTCCAGCAAGTTTCGATGGCTAAAAGAAATAATTGTTCAATGGCTAGAGATATTGCAAAACTTTCGAGAGAAATCTTAGGAGGGAATGGTATTGTAGGTGATTATTCTCCCATTAGACATATGGCAAATATAGAATCAGTTTATACTTATGAGGGCACACATGAAATGCATAGCTTAATTATAGGTGAAAATATTACGGGCCTTTCTGCTTATGATTCTTAAAATATAAATATTATGAGTGAGAATCATCACCATTATAGACCTGAAAACAATAGAGGTTTAATATTTGCTGTTTTTATTAATCTTTCTTTAACCTTATTCCAGTTTATTGGTGGTATTTTATCTGGAAGCCTTTCACTCCTTGCTGATGCTGTTCACAACTTGAGTGACGCAGCCTCCTTAGGTATTGCTTTATTTGCTAGAAAAATAAGTCTTAAACCAGCTGATGAAGCTAAAACTTTTGGATATCAAAGAGCGGAAGTCATAGCTGCGCTAATCAATACTACTTTACTAATAACGATTAGTTTATATCTAATATATGAAGCTTTTTTGAGGTTATTAGAGCCTCAAGTTATTGCAGGCTCCATAATCATTTTTGTAGCCACAATTGCTCTTATTATAGATATTCTTACAGCAATTATTACTTTTAAAAAATCAAAAAATAATATGAATATGAAAGCAGCATTTTTACACAATTTATCAGATGCTCTTTCTTCTATAGCTGTGATAATTGCCGGATTATTAATTTTTCTTTATAAAATTTATTGGATTGATACTGCACTAACATTTTTAGTCGCTGGATTTATTTTATGGCAGGCTATGAAATTATTGCCCAATACTATTCATCTCCTTATGGAAGGCTCTCCTAAGAATATTTTACCAAAAGATATTAAAGAATCAATAAAAAATATCGTAGGTATTAAAGATATTCATCATATCCATATTTGGCATTTAGATGAGAATAGAATAGCTATGGAAGCAAATGTTATTGTAACGGCTAATAGATTAAGTGAGGTTGAACCGATTAAAGATAAAATAAAAAATTTACTTAAAAATAATTTTAATATTGTTCATTCGACTTTAGAATTTGAACACTATAAAGATAGTTAAAGTGGAGAGAAAAATTAATCTTACCATTGATCACAATTAGGATTAAATAATTTCACCACTAAAATACTCTTTTTCTTTTCCATTTATCTCTAAAATAGCATTTCCTGAATTACTTAATGATTTAAACTTTCCTTTGATTGTTTCATTATTATGTTGGAAAGTTATTATTTTATTCAAGTGATTACATGCACCTTCCCAACTTGATTTAATTGAATTAATATTTGTCGGGAATTGATCAATTAAAGTTTCAAATTGATTTAAAATTTCTGCTAGAACCCTCTCTTTTTGGTATAGTTTTTTTGAATTAATTTGTAACGAAGTCGCTGTATTTTGAATGGATGGGTCAAAATCTTCATTTTGTTCATTTACATTGATTCCAATACCAACAACAGCATGATTAATTTTTTCTTTGGAAACTTTAGTCTCACAAAGAACTCCACCAAGTTTTTTTTGTCCAATCATTATGTCATTTGGATATTTTAATTCAACCTCTGTAGAAAAAAAGTTCAATGCTTTTTGTATAGCTAAGCTACTGATTATAGATATCCAATTTGAGAATTCTGGATTTATTTTAGGAGATAATATAATTGAAAAGGTTAGACTTTTATTTGGCGAAGAAGCCCAATCCCGACCACCTCTTCCTCTACCTAAGAATTGATGATCAGTAATGATTACAGTACCATCATCACATCCGACATTAATAAGCTCCCAAGCTTCAGAATTTGTTGATTCTAATCGAGTATAATACTCAATCTGTTTGCCTAAAAACCTGGTTTTAAGATTAGCCTGTACCAGGTTGGTAAAAAGCACTAAGGCTTAAGCGTTGGGATCTAACTTAGTCCTTAATTTCAAAGTCATTCCAGGATTTAAAATACCAGAATTTGCTTTTATTGACTCTTCATTATCTCTTAAAAGAATAATCCAAGATTTAGCATCACCATATTGATTTCCTGCGATATTCCAGAGATTATCACCATTCTGAACAGTATAGTTAGTATAAGTTGGCTCTGCAGTTTTAGCTTTTAGACGTTCTCGCTGAAGATTTAAAAAATTATAAGGATAAATCATATTTGGATTTTCACCAATTTCATCTTTATTCCATGCATAAATATGACGCCATAACCTAAAATCACCATATTCTCTTTTTGCTATTTTTATTAGATAGTCTCCTGGCTCAACCAGATTCTTTTCCCATGCAAAGTCCTCATAAAGAATTGGCTCAATTTTCAACTCATCTTTAACATCTGCATTAGTCTCAGGTTCAGGAGTTGGTGATGGACCACGATTAATTTCATCGTTGGGAACGGGTGTTGCTGCAAAGGTTGCTTCTGGCATTTCAACACGATCGACTTGATTCTCTACCGTAGTTTTTTCAGTGTTCTGGATGTCCATAGGTGGTGCAGTTTGCTTACCACAAGAAGCAATAAATAAACATAGAAGTAACAAATTTGATTTTTTCATAAAACCATCCTCAAAAAATTTCTAAAAGAACGATGCCACATTATAAATACTACTTATTAATAAAACAAAATAATTTTATTTTAATAAAATTATTTTTAAGTATTACTGAAACTCACCAAAACAGGTTCTAAAAACATCTGCAATTTCGCCTAAAGTACATTCTGATTGAACTGCATCAATAATTGCTGGCATAATATTATCATCTGACTGCGCAACTTTAAGAAGATTATCTAATTTTGATTTAACAGAGCTGTTATCTCTTTCTAGTTTTATCACCTTAACTCGATCAATTTGATTATCAATTAAAGTTTTATTAATCTGTTGTGTATTTTGATTTGTTTGACTCTCTTCATCATCAGTCAATTCGTTTACTCCAACGATCTTTATTTGTTTATTTTCTACTGATTGTTGATATTCATATGCACTCTTTGCTATCTCACTTTGAATCCAACCAGCTTCTATAGCTGCTATTGATCCACCCATTTTATCAATCTCTTCAATGATAGAAATCGCTTCTTCTTCAAGTTCAGAAGTAAGCTTCTCAATTACTTCACTACCTGCAAAAGGGTCTACAAAATTTTTAATTCCAGATTCGTATGCAATCACCTGTTGTGTTCTAAGTGCAAGTTTAGCAGATTGGTTAGTGGGTAAAGCTAAAGCTTCATCAAAGGCATTTGTATGTAATGATTGAGTGCCGCCTAAAACAGCTGATAAAGCCTGGATAGTTGTTCGAACAATATTATTATCTATTTGTTGAGCTGCAAGAGTGGAGCCACCAGTTTGAGTATGAAAGCGACAATGCATTGCTTTATCATTTTTTGCATTAAATCTTTCTTTCATAATTTTTGCCCACAAACGTCGAATTGCACGAAATTTAGCAATTTCGTTTAAAAAGTCATTATGAGCATTAAAGAAAAAAGAAAGACGACTACCAAATTTATCTACCTTTAATCCCTTATCTATTGCAGCTTTTACATACTGTATACCATTTGCTAAAGTAAATGCGATTTCCTGTGATGCCGTAGAGCCAGCTTCTCTAATATGATAACCTGAAATAGAAATAGTATTCCATTGGGGTACATGTGTTGAGCAGAAAGCAAAAATATCAGTTACTAATCTCATTGATGCTTCAGGGGGGTAGATATAAGTTCCTCTAGCAATATATTCTTTCAGAATATCGTTTTGTATCGTTCCCTTTAATTTTTTTGATGAAATACCTTTTTTATCTGCAGAAATAATATATAAAGCAAGCAAGGTAGCTGCTGTTGAATTTATGGTCATCGATGTTGATATTTTTTCAACAGGTATATTTTTGAAAAGGAGATCCATATCATGAATAGTGGAAATTGGGACACCTACTTTTCCTACTTCTCCTTCACTCATTGGATGATCTGAATCATACCCAATTTGAGTTGGAAGATCAAAAGCAACTGATAGTCCAGATACTCCTTGTTCTAAAAGGTAATGGAAACGACGATTTGATTCTTCAGCAGAAGTGAAACCTGCATATTGTCTCATCGTCCAAAGTTTATCCTTATACATATTAGGATAAAGACCTCTTGTAAAAGGAAATTTTCCTGCTTTTTCAGCCACTAGTTAAGCCCTCTTTCTTTTTTGATATTTTGATAAGCTTCATTTACTGATTTAAACTTTTCTTCTGCTAATTTCCTTAAATCATTACCAAGGTGATTTACCTTATCTGGATGATATTTTGATGCCATTTTACGATAACCTTTTTTTAATTCGCTATCAGAGGCATTTGGTTTTAATTCAAGAATAGTATAATCTGATAGTGTATTTCTAAAAAACATTGCTTCTATTGAATTGAAATCACTCTGATTAATATTTAAATAGTTAGCAATATTTTTAATTACTTTTACTTCATCCTTGTCAACATGACCATCGGCTTTAGATAATGCAAATAAAATATGAATAAGTTCTAAGCGACTTGGATGATCCATAGATCTAACTATTTGTTTACATACATCTCGAAGCGGATATTCTTGCTCAATGATATCTTTAAACAAGGTCATAAAATCTTGAACTTGAGATTGGCTGAATTGCTTTGAAAGAAATTGTTTTACAAAATCAAGTTCAGATTTCAACATTCTTTTATCTGCTTTCATTACCGCACCAAATAAGACTAATAATGATACAATGAAATCACCTGGCTGTGTTTTAGGGTAGACTCTATTTTGGTAAGAACCACCATAATTTGCGGACGATTGTCCTGACATGCTGGCAAAAGAATATCCTATTATTGCACCAATAGGACCACCCAAAGCCCAGCCAAGTCCACCCCACAACATTTTTTTACCCAAATTCACTCAATTTTATCCTTTCAAGTGTTGGTCAATTTAATACTATTTTCAGTTTGATTATTTAATAGAACAAAACGAATTATAAACTAATTGGAATTATCTAAAAAAATAAAATTAGCACTTTGGTGGCGTAGATTAACGATCAAGAATAGTCTAGGGGTTAATGCAATGTCTTTATCAAATCAAGGACAAACCCCAAAAAGATTTTTAATTGTTTTACCTGAACACACTACGGAGTCAGAACTAGCTAAAAGGTTTATTCATTCAATGAAAAATGCTTTGGGACCAAAAAGCGAAAATCAAATGCGTATATTAGGTCCAGCTATAGTGGGAAATTTGATAGATCTCGGAGATTTTCAAGACTTCATACTATTCTCAGATACAGATTTAAATCGTTTAGGTTTACCTGGAAAAGAACTTTTGTGGAGTTGTCAAAGAATTAATGTTGATGCAATTTTAGATTTAAATCAAAGTTTTAATCCGATATCTGCAATATTGTGTGAAACTGTTAATGCACCGTTAAAAGTGGGTTTTTTTAGTGATAATGGTGAAAATTATTACAATATTATGATACGTCGTCATGGTGAAGAATTAGCAGAAAGTGGTTTTAAAGAAGTTTTTCAAATTTTAGGAATATGATGAATATTTACGTTTATGAAAATGATGAGACTTATAACATGAGTCCTTTATCGAGCAATAGAGCAACTTTTGATATTAGAATAGGCTCTGAAACATTTCTAGATAGAATAAAAAGAATTTTTCCAAATGATTCTATTTCATTATTTGTAAGAGATGAATTAGAAGGAGTAACAAAAGAAAAACATTCTAATTTAAATGTAAATCCAAAAGAAGTTGATGAAGGTATTTGGCTTTTAGGAAATGTTATTTGGATTGAAACCGACTTTAAAGTTTTTCCTAAATCGGAAACATTATTTTATAATAATAATAATTTAATTGGTGCTTTTTTATCTAAAATTTCTGGTAATGATTGGTTAAAAAGTAGAAAATTAATTCCTAAAATAGAAAACCAAACTGAGTTAAAATCAAATTATTATCCATACTTGTGGAATATTCTGAGTCACATTTCAAATACGCTATTATATGAATTTGATGATTATAAAAATAATTACAAACCTTCAGACTACATTGGTGTTGAATTAATTAACCCAGGAAATATTCGTATTGGTAAAAATGTAAAAATTCAACCAACTACTTTAATAAATGCTGAAAATGGTCCCATAATTATTGACTCAGGAGTAAATATTTACGGACAAACATATTTGGAAGGACCGCTATATATTGGAAAAAATTGTTTAGTTAAACCATTAACTCAAATTAAAAATTCTGCTTTTGGTCCAATGTGTAAACTTGGAGGTGAAATTGATACAGTAATCATTCAAGGTTATTCAAATAAAGTTCATGAAGGTCACCTTGGAGACTCTTTTCTTGGTGAGTGGGTTAACCTAGGTTCAGGAACACAAAATAGCAATCTAAAGAATAATTATAGTTCAGTGAATTTGGAGTTGAATAATAAAACTGTAGAAACAAAAAAAATTCATATTGGTACTTTTATTGGAGACCACACTAAAACTGCAGTAGGAACAAAATTAAATTCAGGATCAGTAATTGGATTAGGCTCAATGATAGCGACATATGACTTCCCGCCAAAATTAATAAATCCATTTACTTGGTATATAAATGGTGAAAAAAGAAAAGTAATACTTGACAAATTCTTAAAAACTACATATCATAGTATGGCTAGACGTGATAAGGCACTTACTGAACTAGAAATAGATTTATTAAAAAAATTATATGATAAGTTTTGAATAATGATTGCTGGGTGATATCACGCCGATTATATTCGTCACTTATTTTAGAGGAAAAAATTGATGTTAGAAGGAATTATTTGCCCAGTTTGTGAAGCGACCCTTGAAGAAATTGATATTAAAGAGTCACTAACTTGTAAAAGCTGTAAAACAGATTTAAAGGATAGAAAATATTTGGATTTTCTTGAATTTTTAATGGCTAATGCTTTGGTGGAAGATTTGGACTTTTTTGATCAAAAAGTATATAGTGAGGATGTTGAGCGCCTTGAGCCAGATGATGAAGAAGATGTCGACCCTGCAGAATTTGAAAAGAAGAAAGATATTTTCAGTTTATATGAATCAGAGATGGAAATGTATAAACAAAAAGCTGAAGATGAGGAAATTAAGGGTTATGAAGATTTTGAAGGAATTGAAGAAGAATGGGAAGATTTTAACCAGAGAGACTTTAAAAACGCAAATAACACTAAGAAATAGTTATGAAAGAAAATAAAAACGTTCAGCAAATAAATATTGAGTTATCTCAAGAAGTTAGTGAAGGAGAATATTCTAACTTTGTTGTAGTTACTCATTCACCTGCGGAGTTTGTAATGGATTTTACAAAAATCTTACCGGGGGTTAGTAAAGCTCGAGTTCATTCAAGGGTAATAATGGCTCCACAACATGCTAAAGCATTCCTCGCTGCTTTGGGAGATAATATAAAAAGGTTTGAGCAACAAAATGGAGAAATATCATTTCCTGATCAAGATGGATTTGGTGATTACCCAGTCAATCCACCTGAAGGATCATTACCAAACTAATAAATAAACCAATCATTTCCTCTTTTTAGCTCTCTCATTTTAATTATAACCCATAAACTTAAAACAACCCAAGCTAGGCCATAACCTAGTAACCCACCAAAAATTATATCACCTGGGTAATGAACTCCAATATATACTCGACTGAATGCAACCATTGAAGCAATAGAGTAGAATATTCTTTTCCGTATTGGATAAAAATAGCTTAGGACAACTGCAGCTGCAAAAATATTTGCAGCATGAGATGATACAAAACCGTATTTACCTCCTTTTCCCATCAAGATTCTTATCCCTTCAAGCATTTCATGGCTGGGTCGAAGTCTTTCGAAAAAAGGTTTTAAAATTGAAGCTGAAGAATAATCAGCTAAACCACAAGAAATAATTAAGATAATTACTGTTATTTGTGCTCTGCGTCCATCTTTTAAGATTAAATAAACTAGACCGAAGATAATTGGAATAGCCCAAATATCTTCATTAGTAACAATAGGCATAAGAAAATCAAAAAATTTATTAGCTATTACTTTATTGAAAAAGTAAAATAACATCTTATCAATATTTATTAGTTGATCTAACATATTATAAATTAATGCTTATTTGTAAATAAAAAAGACTTGACCAACCAGAAATTTAGGAATTACCTTTCATCAACTTTTTGGCAGGACTGTTACATAAGAAGACTGGTTGTTCCCCCGCTCTCAGGATTCTAATGGTCCTGCTTTTTATTTTTATTATAGTTTCTACGCTCAATCAATCGTTTAATTGACCATAACAAAATCAATGTACCAAATAAAAAAAGTACGTTCCCAATAATGATTCTTGTTAAATAATCCATAATGAAATATAATTATTAACACCATTCTATTCATAGATTAGAGCATAATTTTTAAATAATATAATCCAAGATAAAATAAAATGGCGTTTATCTATAATAAAGATGAAAAAGGTACAAAGAAAGCTCTGGATATTCAGTTAGAGGAGATCAATGATGGTTTGAGTCGACCTATTGAAATAAAATCAACTAAAATATCAAAAGTAGGAGTATTAGGCTCTGGATTAATGGGGCATGGAATTGCATACGTAACTGCTCTTGCAGGTATGAGAGTAGTTATGATTGATACTTCTCAAGAGAACATAGATAAAGGTATAGATAGAATAAATGCAATATTGAATGAGTCATTAGTCAAAGGATTTATTTCTAAAGAAAAGATTCAAGACGTTCTTTCTAGAATAAATGCTACAGTTGATTATTCTCAACTTGTTGACTGTGATTTAATTATTGAAGCTGTATTTGAAAATAGAAAGTTAAAAGCTAAAATAATCTCTGATTCTGAAAAGTTTTTAGCATCAAACGGGATTTTAGCATCAAATACTTCATCTATTCCTATAACAAGTTTATCTGATAGCACAATAAATCCTGAAAAATTTATTGGAATTCATTTTTTCTCACCAGTTCATAAAATGAAATTAGTTGAAATAATAAAAGGAGAAAGAACAGATTCTGAAACATTAGCTAAAGCTTTTGATTATGTTGTAAAGATTAATAAGGTTCCCATAGTAGTAAATGATAGCAGAGGATTTTATACTTATCGTGTTTTTGAAAAATATACGGGAGAAGGAATGGCTCTTCTTTATGAAGGGAACTCGGCACAATCAATTGAGACTGCAGGTACAAATGCAGGGTTCCCTGTAGGTCCATTAGCCGTTATTGATGAAATAAGTATTGAGCTTATTGCACATATTAGAGATCAAACATGGCATGACCTCAAAATTGAGGGTAAAGATTTACCCACTGGTCCATGGGATAGTGTTATTGATTTTATGACTAAAGAGGTGAAGAGGACTGGAAGAGCAAGTGGTGGTGGCTTTTACGAATATCCAAAGGGTAAAAAAAAGTTTTTATGGCCAGAGCTTAATAATTATTATCCACTTTCTAATAATCTATTAGAAGAGAAAGAAATGATTGATAGGTTCTATTTTATTCAGGTAATTGAAACAATTAAGTGTTATTCAGAAGGAGTATTAACTAAAGTTGCAGATGCCAACATTGGTAGTATTCTTGGATGGGGGTTTCCTTCTTTTACTGGTGGAACGCTTCAATTTGTTAATAGTTATGGAATGGAAGATTTTAAAAACCGTTGTAAAGAATTATCTGAGAATTATGGCGAACGTTTTTCTTGTCCAAAATTAATAGATGAAATGATAAATAATGGAGAAACTTTCTAAAGTTTACTACTATGCTTGATCAAAAACTTATAGGAAAAACTTATCCTGAGATTGTTTTTTCAGTTGAAAAACAAAGATTAAAGTTTTTTGCTAAGGCGACTCAGCAGACAGACCCTATTTATTTTGATGAAGATTTTGCTAAAACAAAAGGACATAGATCAATATTAGCACCACTAACTTTTTTAACTACCGTTGGATATGAACAAGAATATCCATATCAATATTTAGAAGATTTAGGTGTACCTCTTGGTAGTATTCTTCATGCAAAACAAGAATATACCAACTATGAACAAATTTATGCTGGAGACCAATTACGAATGAAAAGTAAAATTGGAGAAATCTATGAGAAAAAAAAAGGAATGTTAGAATTTGTCTCATTTATTTCTCATTATAAGAATCAAAAAAATAAATTAGTCGCAGAATCAATATCAACATTGGTTTTAAGAAATAAATGAATAATAATATAATAGATCATTATCAAATTGGTGATGAGATACCCAGCCTTATCACAAAACCCATTTCACGTTCTATGTTGGCTTTGTACGCAGGGGCATCAGGCGATCATAACCCGATTCATATTGATATTGATTTCGCAAAACAAACTGGACTTTCTGATGTTATAGCTCATGGGATGTTAGTTATGTCATTTATTGGACAAGCAATGACAAATATTTTTCCACAAGAATCAATTAAAAAATTTGATACTAAATTTATATCGATGACAAATATCAATGATATTCTTACATGTGAAGGAAAAGTAATAGATTTAGAATTAGAAGATTCACTAAAAAGGCTTTTTCTAAAGTTATTAGTGATAGATCAATCAGGGGATAAAAAACTATCTGGTTCTGCTATTATTGAATTAATATTAAAAGATGAATAATAAACTTAAAGTATATAAAGGATTTGTAGAAAAAGAGCTTATTCCTCTTGAGCCACTACTTATTAATCATAAATATGATGAATTATATTCTAAATTAGATGAAAAACGGGATCAAATAAAAAAGCTTAATCTTTGGGCGCCATACCTACCTAAAAAATATGGTGGGCAAGATATGAAGTTTTTAGAATTTGTATCAGTCAGTGAAATATTAGGTCGATCATTATTAGGCCATTATGCTTTTAATTGTCAAGCTCCAGATATAGGAAACATAGAACTTATTTTGAGATTTGGAGATGATAAACAGAAAATAAAGTTTTTAGAGCCACTAATGTCTGGTGAGATTCGAAGCTGTGTTGGAATGGTTGAACCAGAAAGACCTGGATCAAATCCATCATGGCTTGAAACGTCAGCGGTTAAAGATAATGGTTATTATGTTATTAATGGTAGGAAGTGGTTTACATCTTCAGCGGATGGAGCCACTTTTTGTGTACTAATGGCAGTAACAAATCCAGAAGCTGAGAATAAATATAAACGTGCTAGTATGATAATTGTACCATTAGATACTAAAGGAGTAGAGATAAAAAGGAACATATCAGTAATGGGAGAGAAGGGATCTGGATTTTTCAGCCATGCTGAAATTCAGTATACAAATGTTAAAGTCCCTATTGAGAATATTCTTCAAAATGAAGGAGATGGGTTTAGATTAGCTCAAGAACGTCTTGGGCCAGGACGAATTCATCATTGTATGCGTTGGATTGGTATTTGTGAAAGAGCGTTTGATCTGATGTGCCAACGTGCAATTGATAGAAAAATCACTCCAAATGATACATTGTCAAATATGGACCTAGTTAAAAGTTGGATATCTGAATCAAGAGTTGAAATTGATTCGGCTAGATTACTTGTAATGGAATGTGCTCGTAAGATTGATACTGAAGGTATATCGAAATCAAGAGCGCAAATTTCAATGATTAAATTTTATACTGCTAATATATTAGAGAAGGTTTTAGATAGAGCTATTCAAACTTATGGTGCAATGGGTATTACAGATGATACTCCACTTGCAATGTGGTATCGACATGAGCGAGGGGCCAGAATATATGATGGCCCAGATGAGGTGCATAAATTATCCGCAGCTAGGCATATTCTAAAAGCTTATGAGTCAAAACACTGATACTATAGATGTTCGTCCAGAAGAAGCTTTTGACCAAAATAATTTGGAAAAGTTTCTTTATGGCAAGTTAGAAGGCTCAAAACAATCATTAATTATTCGTCAATTCCCTGAAGGGAAAGCCAACCTCACTTACGAATTAAAGTATGGTAAGTATGAATATGTGTTAAGAAGACCTCCTTTAGGTCCAGTTGCACCAGGTTCTCATGATATGAAAAGAGAGCATACTGTTCTTTCAATTTTACAAAAAGCTTTCCATCTAGCTCCAAAAGCTTACCTGTACGAAGATGACCCAACAATTATTGGCGCACCTTTTTTTATTATGGAGCGCCGAAATGGAGTTGTAGTTAGAACTAGAATGCCTAAAGAATTTTCAAAGATTGATGATGCAGGTAAGCAAATAAGTGAGGCGCTTGTTGATGCATTAGCAGATTTACATAAAGTTAATTATTCAGAACTTGGTCTAGAAAATTTTGGCAAACCTGATGGCTTCATTGAAAGACAAATTAATGGCTGGTATTCTCGTTGGACAAAGGCAAAACATCAAGAAAATTTTGAAATAGAAGCTATCTACAATTGGCTTATATCAAATATACCTAAAACAAATAATATTTCTTTGGTTCACAATGATTATAAACTTGATAATGTAATGTACTCCTATAATAAGCCAAATAAATTAGAAGCAGTCTTTGATTGGGATATGTGCACATTGGGAGACCCTCTTTCTGATCTAGGTTCTTTATTATGCTATTGGTCAGACCCGGATGATCCTCCATTATTTGGTAATAATAATATAATTCCAAAAGATGAAACTTTATTAACACGTAAGGAATTAATATATAGATACACTAAAAAAAGTGGGTTTGATACTTCAAATATTGATTTTTATTATGTTCTTGGGATTTTTAGATTAATTGGAATTTTAGCACAAATTTATTTTAGATATTTACGTGGACAAACATCAGATAAGCGTTTTGCTCATTTCGGAGAGGCCATTCCATTCATAGCAAAATTTGCTTTACAAATTATTAAAAATAAAAAAATATAATTTTAAGGAAAAATAATTATGTCTGACAAAAAACAATTGAATTCACAATACAAAAAGACGCTTTCTTCCTTACAGATAGATCTGGTTAGAATGCAAGAATGGGTAATTAAAGAAAAAAAGAAAATTGCAATTATTTTTGAAGGTCGTGATGCTGCAGGTAAGGGTGGAACCATTAAAAGAATTATTGAGAATCTTAATCCAAGACATTGTAGGGTTGTTGCGTTAGCTGCTCCAACTGAAAAAGAAAAGTCACAGTGGTATTTTCAACGTTATGTTTCTCATTTGCCATCAGCAGGAGAAATTGTTATTTTTGATAGGAGCTGGTATAATCGTGCTGGTGTTGAGCGTGTGATGGACTTTTGTACAGAAAAAGAATATATAAATTTTTTACAAATGTGCCCTGAATTTGAAAAAATGATAATAAAATCAGGGTTACAACTTATAAAGTATTGGTTTTCTGTAAGCAAAGATGAACAAATGAAACGATTCCAAGGTCGAATTGATAATCCCACAAAAGGTTGGAAGTTAAGCCCCATGGACCTTGAGTCTGTAAAACGTTGGGATGCATATTCTGAAGCAAAAGATAATATGTTAGAGCATACAGATACAGATTCATCTCCATGGTATATTGTTGAATCAGATAATAAGAAAAAAGCTCGTATTAATTGTATTTCACATTTAATAAGTAAAATTGATTATGATGAAATTGAGCACGATGAAATAAAACTTCCAAAAGGAGAGGTAGAACAAAATTCCAAATCAAGACCTCCTAAATCAAATTATAACTATGTTCCAACTATTCTCTAAAAGAAGAATAAAATGAATACATTTTTCAAAGCCTTCACCATCCAAGAAGATAATGATGGAGTTTTTACTAGTTCAATTAAAAGAAAAGATATTAGTTCATTACCTGATGGAGATTTAACTATTCGAGTAAAATATTCCTCATTGAATTATAAGGATGCATTATCTTCAACAGGAAATAAAGGTATCACTAAATCTTATCCACATACTCCTGGAATTGATGCTGTTGGGGTGGTTGAATCATCTGAAAATAATAATTTTAAAATTGGTGATAAAGTCATAGTTACAGGATATGATTTAGGTATGAATACCTCAGGTGGTTATGGTCAATACATTAGAGTTCCTAGTCAGTGGGCTGTAGCTTTACCAAAAGGTCTGACTTCCAAAGAATCAATGGCTTTAGGCACAGCTGGATTGACGGCTGGATTATGTGTTAGAGCCTTAGATAAAAAGAATGGTATCCATGGCAAAGATGCAGTTGTTACAGGCGCTACAGGGGGAGTAGGTTATTTAGCTGTTCAACTACTGGTAAAGTTGGGAGCGAATGTTACTGCAGTGACTGGAAAACATGATGCCAAAGAAATGTTGGAATCTTTTGGTGTTGATGAAATATTAAATAGAGAACAGTTTAAAGCAAATTTTAGACAACCACTTTCCAAAGGCAAATGGGATATTGGCGTTGATGTAGTGGGTGGAGAATTTTTATCTGGATTATTAACGTGTCTTAAACCTCAAGGGTCAATCGCTTCCTGTGGACATGTGGGTGGTCCAAATTTTGAAACAAATGTTTTCCCATTTATCCTTAGAGGTAACAGTTTGATTGGGATCGGTTCAGCCGATGAGTCAATTAGCGAAAAAGAAATTATTTGGAATTTATTATCGAAAGATTGGAAGATCGATCTGGAAAATCATACTAGGGTAGTTTCATTAGAAGAGCTTGATATGGAGATATCAAAAATTCTAAAAGGTAATCAAAAAGGTAGAACTGTAATTTCTTTAGATTAAAACTATTTTTTTAAAAACGAGCGTTTAGCTTTAGTGTAACATTACGACCAAGCTTTGGTCCGCCAATAATTTCACGATGTTCATCATTATTAAGATTATTGATATTTAACAGTAAACTATAAGGACTCAGGTTTCCTTTAAACTGGTAACCTACCATTGTATCAATAATCATATAGCTGTCAATTGTACCGTAGTGTACACCAGCTGACCATTCAAACTCTGGAATATACCTAAAGCCAATATTCCCCATAAAACCAGGTCGATTCATATAGGTTAATTTTCCATTTATTTTATAGCGAGGAGCATTAATAGGATCATATGCTTCTAATAATGGGTTCCAATAACCTTTATTAGCTATATAGGATAAATTTAGGTCTGCACTCAATTTTCTTGTAAGAAACATATATATACTACTATCAAATCCCCATAAGCTTATTTTTCCATAGCTTATTGATGTTAATGCGAGATTTGGAGAGGAAGTAAAGTTGTCATCGGTATAATATGCACCAAGTGTATCACCTTGAGCATTGATATCAAGCCAAGAGCCTTGGCGTGTACTTTGATTTCCGGCCCAAAAAGATGTTTTTACACCCGAAATAGGATCGGTTACATATCTTGATGAAATTTCATTCCACTCATCACTTCCAAAAGTAATGTATCGACTCCCAGGAATACCATCACCACCATCAACCCATCTACTTTTTTCTTTAAGTGATATAATTCCAAGAATCTTTGGATCTGGATTGTCTACTCCATACCAACCATTCTCCATGGTATCTAGTACAACAGGGGTTACCCATGTTAAATCACTCACAAAATCACTGTAATTACTACTATAAAGATCAAAAGTCATTTTTAATCTGTTTGAGATCATTCCTGTATAGCCAAATTCATATGTCCAGACAACCTCAGACCTTATCGGGTCAATATTTCTATAAGCATCAGCATTAACAAATTTTCCTGGTCGCCCTAGAACCGCAGGTACATAAAGAACAGAATTCTGAGGCATTTCTCTTAAACGAAACTCCGTTGTTGAGCCAGCTTGAACATCATACATCATTAATCTATCATTCTTATTTCGTATATATGAATAGCCATCTTTATTACCCAGAGCATAAATACCAAATATTGAATAGTTAGCCGCCTTAACATCTAAGTAAAGTCCATTTGAAGAAGGGGTGTTAAAGGCCTTTGCTGCCGTTAATCTAAAAGTATGATTTTCATTTGGCTTATATAACAAACCCACTTTTGGTGAAAATTGTGGGTTATAATCAATTTTATTTCCAGAAAGAGGGTCTTCAATAAAGGTAAAGCCCTTATTTTCATAATTTAATTGTCCACTATGTAAATCAATTCTACCTGAGAGAATTAGTTCAAAATATTGACCAAGTTTGGTTTGAGTCTGCGTATAAATACCATATTCATTAGTCGTAAACAATTCATCCCACTCATCGATTTCTCCATCGCCATCATTATCAATACCGTCTCTTCCATAGCTTTTTGGATTCAAGCCACCTGTTCCATCTGGAAGGATAGTACCATAGGTTTCAGGCATGGTTCTTTGATAATCACCGCCCCAAATAAGTTTTGTATTCCAAAGTTTTTTAAATTCTTTTGAGTGTTGGAACTGGAAATGAAAAAAAGTAGATCTATCAGTAACAATTCCGCCAGTTCGTAAATTTGCTGTTTTTCCAGAGTTACTTGTATTTAAGTAGGCTTGGGCAAACCAATTTTTATATACCCAACGTGCTTGATAAAAACGATAGATCCAGTCATTGGCCTGATAACGTCCTATACCTGTTATGTTAAGATTAGTTGCTTTTGCTTGGCCAAAATTAAAACTTGTAAAATGATCATCTGAAAAATCATAATCCATACGTATGTCAAAACGTTGGTTTTTGATCTTAAAATCTGGAATATCATTTAAGCCATCACCATTTCTATCTTTAACTAAATTATCACTCTTTTTATAAGTGGTATCAATGGTACCATTCCCATCACGATCAATATTAAGATCCCAGCCATCCCACCAGGCAAGCCCATCTTCGAGGTATCCATCTAAAAGATCTTTTAGATCATCATCGTCATTAAGCCAAGGTGCAAAGTGTGCTTTCTTTTCATCATCTTCAATGTATTCCCAATCGTTAGCAGAAAAATTAACAAAAGACATTTTATAACTAAGTTTATTTGTTATTTGGCCAGCATGACGAACTTGTGCTTTATTAAAGCTTCTATCACCAGTTGTATAGCCAATTGTTGTTCCTAGGGACTCCGAAGGTCTTTTGGTTATTATATTAACAACTCCTGCATGCGCATTAGGTCCATAAAGGGCCGAGGAAGGGCCTAAAACAACTTCAATTTGACTTACGTCGTCAGATGTTAAAGGGATTACATTATAGGCGATAAGTCTTAATGAAGGAACGTTGGCCATTCTACCATCCGTAAGAGTAAGCAGACGACTAGAGAAGCTTGAATTAAAACCTCTTGCACTAATATTATAACTATCGAGACCTGAAGAGGTAAAATCAACTCCTTTAATATTTTTAAAATAATCACCAAGGTTGGGGTTGCTCGCAGAACGAATCTTTAGCTCAGATATAACAGAAATAGCAGCTGGTGCATCCGTGATTTTCTCTCTACGCCCTCTGCTAGCAGTAACCACATATTCTTGTAGTTGAATTGCTGAAATATCTAATTCAATATTATAGGTAAACTCCCCACCAATTTGTTCTTCTAAAGAAATAGTCGATTCAAAATTTTCATAACCAATATATGTAACCTTGATATTGTAAGTATTAGGATTTAAATCATTTATTCTATACGTACCTTCAAAATTTGAAGCACTTCCAGTATTAAGTCTATCGCTTTGAATAACTACATTTGCACCAACCAAAGGCTCTTTGCTTTCAGAGTCAATAACAGTCCCAACTAAACTGATTTTTTGGGCACTAATTATTACGAAACTAAATAGAAATAAGATGATTTTTTTCATAGGTTCAAATTAAGTTTAATTAATAAAAAAGGGGACAAATAAATTGTCCCCTTTTCGTCGAAAAACGATACTCTAAGCGATTATTCAGAAATCAATAAATGACTATTCAGCTGTGCGCTCAAACTTAGCGTTGAATTGGATAGTTTCATCTATATTGAAACAAGTTCCAGTCTCAATGACATAAGTTAGTTTTCCACCAGCCGCCATTGTTGCAGCACCACCACTTGCATCAAAATCACCAGTACCACTATCATCGATAGGTACTGGAACCATTAGTGGATTACCATCTGCATCTTTACTTTGTACAAGGGCAGCAAAAGGCATTCCAAGTGCAGTCACACCACCGCCACCAGCTAGATTATCCATATGCATAAAAACTACCATATCAGTAACACCTATAGTTCCATCACCATCTAGATCACCAAGTGGGTTTTTAACATCAGCTGCTTGGAAATTTGCTTGCACAACTACATTCATAGCATACCAGGTCCAATAACCACTCCATGGAGCAAAAGCTGCTTGCATAACATAACCTGAAGCAGCTGGAGTACCACTAGTACCAAAAGCACCTGTGGTTGGATCCACTGGAAGTTCAAAAACAGCTGAAACTCCACGATCAGTTGACTCATTCCATGTAGTCATAACTTCTGAGTATCTGTCTGAGTGAGCATCTCTATCAAGGAAGCTAAGATTTGCTACATCAGGATTGCCACCACTTCCAAGTGTAACAGAAGCACTTCCATCATGAAATGGAGGAAGAACTTGCTCACCTGTAATTTGAGGATCACGCTGAATCATAAAATTGCCAGGATCTGCTACTAGTTCAGTGCCAGGACTAAATTTATCTCCTGGGTAACCCCAGTCAACCCAATACTTACCTTGATCTTCAATATCAGCTACTGTAGCTGCAGTACGACATGCATCTAAATCTGTTCTAATGGTAGGATATTTACCGGTTAAAGTATAAGTAGCGCCTTCACCTGCACTATTAGCATCTTGCGTAACAAGTGTCATGTTGATGCCAGCTGCTGCTAGAGCATCAGCATCATTAGAGGATGTTACTGGAAAACCAGTCATCACATCACCCATTTTGTGGGTAACAAAAGGTATTTTAGCAATACTTGCTTGTGCACCTAAAATTGCGTCAGCTAAATTCCATTGACCAAAATGTGAAATAGGTTCATCTGTATCAACAGTACGCGTGTATGTACCTGACAAATCAACCAATTTCCATGTTCCAACAATATCACCATTGACTGATCCCGCTGCGTCGTCTTCACAAGCAGAGAACATTACAATTCCTGCTAAAAATAGTGAAGATACTTTCATAAGTCTGGATTTCATAATCTCTCCCTATATAAATAGTTTAATCAAATTTTAATACGCTAGCTTAAATGCTAAAAGAGATAATTTCCTGGATAAGGCCTCTACTTAGCTTGAAAAAACTACATCAGTCCAAACAGTCATACAAAGGGTTTTTTTCTTTTTTTTTAAAACACTTTTTAGAGATATTTTATAGAATAAACAAATAAACCGACCGGTCGGTTTATACTTGAATTTAGCTCGTCTCTTTTCATAACTTTACATAAAATCATACTAGTCTTTTTATTATTATTAATAATATTTAACAGGAATTACTATTTATGAAAATTGCAGTGCTCGTAAAACAAGTACCAGGATCTGAATCACCCTTACCAATTAATGCCGATCAAAAATGGGTTGATGAAAGTTCACTCGCATATATAATGAATGAAAGTGACAATTATGCATTAGAGGAAGCACTTCAAATTCGAGAATCTAAAGGTGAAGGAGAAGTTGTTGTTGTTAGTTTAGGCCCAGTTCGCATCCAAAAGGTGATCAGAGAAGCATTAGCTAAAGGAGCTGATCGAGCTATTCATATTCAAATGGATACTACTAGTGAAGTGGATCCGTTATCAATAGCTGCTCATTTTGTCGATGTTCTTAAGGAAGAAAATTTTGATTTAGTTTTTTCTGGTTTACAATCAGATGATATAGGGATGGGTCAAACAGGTGTACTAATTGGTGAGCTAATGAATATGGCTACAGCCTCGCTTGCAGTTAAGACTGAAGTTAGAGATGGATATATTAAGGTAAAACGAGAACTTGAGGCCGGATGGTTTCAATGGGTTAAGTTGAGTCTTCCCGCTAGCATATCGATACAATCAGGATTAAATACACCTCGATACCCATCATTAAAAGGTATCATGGGGGCAAAGAAAAAAGATATTAAAGTTGTTGAGCCAAATAAAAATGAGTCTAAACAATCCTTGAAAAAAGTATACTTACCTCAAAGTGATAAACAAACAGTGATGATTGAAGGCTCTACAGATCAAATGGTAGAAAAACTGATTGATACATTTCGTAACGATATAAAAATATTTTAGAGGAATTATGAAAATTTTAATCATACTCGAAGATAATAATGGAAAAATTCACCGTATGGGATTGGAGTCAATCGTAGCAGCTCAAACAATGGCTTCTGATTTAAATGGTTCAATCGTAGGTGTTGTTATTGGAAATAATGCCGATGCTTTAGCTGATGAGGCTGCTAGTTATAAATTAGATGAGGTTATTAAGGTCAAAGACCCTCTACTAGATAATTATTCAGCAGATGGTTATGCTGAAGCAGTTAAACAGGTAATTGAACAAGAGAGTCCTTCATATGTTTTATTTGGTCATTCATATCAAGTAAGAGATTATGCGCCAAAAGTAAGTGCAAAATTAATGAAGCCATTCTTAGTGGATAATATTTCAGTGACTATAAATAATGATAAAGCAGTTTTTACAAAACAAATGTTTAATGCTAAGCTTTCCTCAGATATTCAAACGAATGGAGAGGGTCCTTTTTTAATAAGTTTCCAATCAGCTGCATTTTCCGCTGATAATGCAAACAAAGGTACTGCTATTGTTAAAGAGTTAAGCGTTAATATTGATGCATCAATGATTAAAACAGAATCTGAACCTCCTTTCAAAGAAGAATCCGGTGGACTTGATCTTACGGCAGCAGATCTAATTGTTTCTGTGGGAAGAGGTATCGGAAAAGAAGAAAATATCCCCATTGCTCAAGATTTGGCAACTGCATTAGGCGCTGAACTAGCTTCATCGCGCCCCGTTGTAGATGCGGGCTGGCTCCCTTCGGCACATCAGGTTGGAAGCTCTGGTCAATCGGTTTCACCCAAAATGTATTTAGCTTTAGGAATATCAGGAGCAATTCAGCATATGGTAGGAATGAAGGGTTCAAAAAATATTGTAGCTATTAATAAAGACCCTGATGCACCAATATTTGAAGTTGCAGATTATGGTGTGGTAGCAGATGTCTTAGAGCTGGTTCCTAAACTTACTGAAGCTGTTCAATAAAAAATAAATGCTCTCTAATTTAGAACGACTAATTTTTATAATATTAACACTAACCTCTTTTGGTCTTGCTTGGTTCAGTTTCGGGCGGATGTTTAAGGCAATTGGAAGAGGCTCAGATCCACTAGATTGGAAAAAAATAATCAAGAACTGGCCAAAAGGTTTAGCTGTATTTATTAGCCAAAAAACTTTATTTAAGACACGACCAATAGTTGGGGCCATCCATGCTGGAGTCGCCTGGGGATTCACACTGTATTTATTAGTAAATATTATAGATGTTATGTATGGTATGATTCCAGGATTTCATTTTTTCCCTAATAGCTTTATTGGTGACTTATATAGGTTTTTTGTAGATGTTTTTACAATGGTTGTCTTATTTGGAGTCTTATTATTATTAATTAGGCGTTTTATTTCCAAAGATCAAAAACTTATAACGAATGAGCCAGTGTTGTTAAGCGATGCTGCTAAAAGAGGAATTAAAATTGATTCTTTACTAGTTGGAACTTTTATTATTCTTCACGTTGGTTTCCGTTTCATAGGTGCTTCTTTTGAGGTAGCATTAAATGGCCAAGATTGGAGTCAGCCTGGAGCAACGCTTCTCTCATACAGTTGGGTTGGCCTATCAACTGATAGTCTTATTTTTGGTGAACATTTAGGTTGGTGGATGGCCTTAGGCTTAATTCTTGGATTTTTACCTTATTTTCCTTATTCAAAGCACGCCCATTTATTTATGGGGCCTCTTAATTACATGGCAAAAGTTGATCGTCGATCGTTATCAACGCTTGAAATTATGGATCTAGAAGATGAGACTTCAGAACAGTTTGGCGCAGGGAAGTTGGAGCACCTACCTCAAAAAGAATTATTAGATGGATATGCATGTATTATGTGTAATCGTTGTCAGGATGCTTGTCCAGCATACTACACAGGTAAAGAATTATCACCTTCAGCTTTAGAGATTAATAAGCGTTATTATTTAAATGAGAATCTGAAAGAATTTTCTGAAGGTGCTGATAGTTTAGAAGGACTATCAAAATGGATGCTTTCTGAAGAAGCTGCTTGGTCATGTACCACTTGCGGTTTTTGCATTGAAGTTTGTCCAGTAGGGAATGAACCAATGGTAGACATTCTTCGTATGAGGCAGGACCTAGTATTAATGGAAAGTAATTTTCCAAGAGATGCAATGGAAACTTTTGATAAGATTGAGAATTATGGGAATCCATGGGGTATGTCTCCAAATGATAGAGAAAAATGGACAGAAGGAATGGAAGTTCCTAAAATGCGAGAAAAAGGTTCAGCTGAATATCTTTATTGGGCAGGGTGTTCAGGCGCATATGATGACAGGGGGAAAAACATCTCCCGATCTGTTGCAAAAATTATGAATGAATCAGGTGTTGATTATGCGATTCTTGGTAACGAAGAAACGTGTACAGGTGATTCAGCAAGAAGGATTGGTAATGAGTACCTTTTTCAAATGCAAGCGGCACAAAATATGGAAAACTTTGATAAGTATGGAGTAAAAAAGATTGTTACACAATGCCCTCACTGTTTAACAACATTGAAAAATGACTATGGTGAAATTGGCGCTGAATTAGAGGTTGTCCATCATTCTGAGTTCATTGCAGACCTTATAAAAGAAGGTAAGATAAGTCCAGAAAAATCATTAGAAGAAGATATAACTTTTCATGATGCGTGTTATGTAGGAAGACATCATGGAGAGTATGATGCTCCAAGAGATGTACTTCAATCAGTAATGGGTGAGGATGCAAAGTTGGTAGAAATGCCACGTAATAAAAAAGAAAGTTTTTGTTGTGGTGCTGGCGGTGGAAATATGTGGTATGATATAGATAAAGGTAAAAGAATTAATGTTGAACGATTTGAAGAAGCCATTGATACTGGCGCAAAAAAAGTGGCAACCTCTTGTAATTTTTGTATGATCATGATGGAAGATGCACGAAAAGTTACAGGCCAAGATGAAAAAATGGAAGTTTATGATATATCAGAATTAGTGGCGCAACGACTTTAACTTATCCATCATTAATTAATAGCTACTCTATATTATGAAGTAGTAAATTTGTAGGCTGTATTGCTAATCAAATACTAGTTCATGAAAAAAATACTTTTTACAATATTAATTTACTTTAGTTTCCTGAGTGGAAGTTCAATCTTAGGTGAAAAAATAGTTATTGATGATACTCAACTCAGATATAAAGTAGCCACAGCAGAAAGAATCTCTACTCCTCCTATTATTGATGGAATTATAAATGATAGTGTCTGGAATCAAGCAACAATTTTAGATCAGCTAGTTCAGCATGAACCTTTTAACTTACATGCTCCATCAGTGGAAACGGAAATTCGAGTATTATACGATGATAATTATTTATATATATCCTTTAATAATATTGATCCAAATCCAGAAAATATTTCAGCACGAGTTAGCAGGCGAGATGATTGGAGTGCCATAGAAAATAATTCAGACTGGGTTGCGATAGCAATTGATTCTAATAATGATGATAAAACTGGTAATTGGTTTACTTTAAATGCGGCAGAAGTACAATTAGATGCTGCAATGACTGAAGGAAAAGGATGGGGAGGGTTTGATGTAGCCTGGAATGCAGTGTGGGAAGGAAAGACTAGTATTCATTCTAAAGGATGGTCAGCTGAAATTAAAATACCATTTAATGTTTTTAAATTTAATGAAGGCAATGTTCAAACATGGGGAATTGGTTTTCAAAGGGGTTATTATAATAAACAAGAAGAAATTCATTGGCCTGGAAGGTCGCTCGGCGCGAATGGGTTTGTTCCATATTTTGGTATATTAAAAGGCTTAAAAAATATTCCTCAACCAAAAAATCTAGAGTTTGTACCTTATGTTTTAACAGGACAAACTAAAAGCGATATTAACGAAAATATTTCAAATATAGGTTTAGATACACGATATAATCTTAGTTCCAGTAGTACGTTAAATATGACATTTAATCCTGATTTTGGTCAAGTTGAAGCAGATCCTTCAGTGCTTAACCTTTCAGCCTTTGAGACACGTTTAAAAGAAAGAAGGCCATTCTTTGTACAGGGAGCTAATTTTTTTACAAGTCGCTTAAATTTATTTAATTCCAGGAGAATAGGTAAACGGCCAAGTTTCTATTCACCTGATTCCGGAAGCATAATTGAAAGACCAAATGAAACAACAATTTTGGGAGCAGCGAAAATTTTAGGTGAGACATCTTCTGGAATGAGATATGGTATAATTAATGCTATAACAGATAAAGAATTTGGTATTCGTGAGTATGAATTTGATGGTGTTTCAAAGAAAGAAGACTTTTTAATTGAGCCCTATACAAATTATTTTGTTGGTAGGTTAGAGAAATCAATTATTAATGAATATTCTACCTTAGGTTTTTTAGCTACAGATCTTCGTCGACAAAATGAAAAAAATAAGGCACAATCTTTTAATTTTGATTGGAGACTTAGTCTCATGGATTATAAGCTCTCTTTCCAAGGACAAGCAGCAAGCTCTGTTAATATTGACAATACAGGCTTCGCAAGTCGTTTCCTTTTATCATATAAAGATCCTAAATGGTGGGAATTAATGGCTTGGGGTGGCTTTAGAGATAAAAATTTTGACGTAAGTGAAATGGGGTATCAAGAAAAAAATAATAATTGGTACTCTGGATTAAGAGGATCAATTAGAAGAGATAAGCCTAACGCTATGTTTCTTAATCAATCTTTAGAGTTAAAATTAAATTTTGGTGGTCGAAGAAAAGATGATAGAGGTGATGCACTTATTACCAGAAAAAATATTGGATTAGAACAAGATAATACATTTCTTAATTATTGGAGCGTTGGCTGGGAAATACAGGCAAATGCTGAAACATTTGAGGATGATGATATCTATCGTGATTCTAGAGCTTTGATTATTAAAGACGAAGCATGGCAATCATTTGATGTTAGTATTAGAACAGATAGACGTAAAAGAATTATCCTTGAACCTTCATTTAATATAAGTAAAGGGGCAATTAGAGGTATTGGAAGAGAGTATGGTCTTGGATTAATGTTGAAACCAACCGATAATATTAATTTATCAATAAGAACCTCTAAACAAGATAGGCCAGGCTCAATGCAATGGGTGGGAGTTGTTGAAGACAAAAATGGTATAAATATTATTTATTCAAATACAGAAAGAAAACAGACTAACACTGAGGTGAGATTAAATGTTGCTTTCTCACCAAAAATGACATTTGAAGCTTATTATCAGCCATTTTCAGTAACCATGGATTATGAAGATTATAATCGTTTAGATGAAGAAGGGTCACTAAATGTTAGTCCATACCCATATAACGGTAATAAAGATTTTCAAATTGATAATAAGGTGGGCACGTTTGTATTTAGATGGGAATACTTACCTGGAAGTCTTATTTATGCGGTTTATAACTTAAATGATAATAATTATTACTCTGCTGAGGATTCAGAATGGAGTAATTCTAAATCAAATTCACTATTTCTAAAATTTGATTATTTCTTTCAACTTTAATACATTATTTCGATAAATCAATTAATTCAATATTTAGCTCATTAGCATATTTTAGAATTCTTTCATCTCTATAAAATTCACCAAAATATATTTTATTGATACCTGCATTCGCAATTAGTTTGAAGCAATCATAGCACGGAGAAGCTGTAACATAAATTTCACTATCTTCTAACCTAACTCCATGTCTTGCTGATTGGACAATCGCATTTGCTTCAGCATGAATTGTGCGGACACAATGTGTATTTTCCATTTCATGTCCAATGTCATCACAGTGTTCTGCTCCTCTAATGGATCCATTGTAACCTGTGGCTAAAATAGTTTTTCCTCGAACAATTACAGATCCAACATGCTTTCTTTCGCACGTGGATCTTGTGGCAACTTCATGGGCAATATTCATAAAATATTTTTCCCAAGAAATTCTATTTTTAGAATTTTTCATTATTCTTTTATAAATATTTTAACAGCAGAGCGCAATTCCCCAAAATATATTCTTTTGACAAATTGAGCTAATTCTGCCGTGAGAATAAGGTAGGCCCACGTTGGAATAGGTACTTCAGAACACCCTTTAATTAGCACACGCTTATCTGAATATTGAGACCAATCAATATTTGCGACTTTTTCTCTAAAAATTTTTTCTTTTAAGATTCCATCATCCAAAAAGTCATTTAAATAAATAGTTTCCATTTAATCCTTTATTTGCTCAGATGTGAGATAAACTTTTTTATTATCTCCCATAAAATGGTGGTAGTCTAATATACCATATCCTTCGTGGTTACGAGTAGGACAAGTGCTACAACTTTTGGATCCATCATTCCGATGGCGTACCATTTCTAATAATTTTTCATCAGCTTCAGCAGAGCCAGCAACTAAATCTTCATCTGTCTCTACGTACCAACGCATAGTGACTAAATATTTAAATTTTTTTGATTTTTTTTCATTTTTACTCATACCTAAACTCCTTTTAAAGACAATTCCTCTTCATGTAAAAAATAAGCAATAATTAATTTAAAGTACGGATTGTTTTTTCTATTCCTTTTAAAAGATGATCAATGTCATTCTCATCATTATAAATATTCATACTTATTCTTGCAGTTGATGGTACTTTTAAGTAATCCATAATTGGCTGAGCACAATGATGGCCTGCTCTAATACATATACCATCTAGATCAAGAAACTTCGCTAAATCGTGAGGATGAATATTTTTTAAATTAAATGGAATTACAGCGCCTCTTTCTGGGGGATTGCCATATAAAGTAACATCTTCATTTTTCTCAAGAGCATTTAAAGCATAATGCAATAAGCTTTGCTCATGGCTATGCACTTTATCAAGACCAATATTCATTAAATAATTTATTGCTGCTCCTAAGCCGATTACCTGAGCAATATTAGGTGTACCTGCTTCAAATTTCCAAGGAATCTCATTCCAAGTGGCGTCTTGCATACTTACTTTATTTATCATTTCTCCACCACCCATAAATGGTTCCATTTCTTCAAGAACTTCATTTCTTCCAATAAGAACACCTACGCCCGTCGGGCCCAAGATTTTATGTCCCGAGAAAACATAAAAATCAGGATCTAATTCACTAAGATCAACTTCTAAATGCGGAACAGCTTGAGCGCCATCAATTAAAGTTAAAACACCCAAATCTTTAACTTTATTAATTATATTTTTAATTGGATTTATTGTACCAAATACATTCGACTGATGACTAATACTAATGATTTTAGTTGATGACAAAAATTCATCATTTATTGATTCAGTATTTAGAGTACCATTATTATTCAGTGGAATATAATTTAGAGATGAATTAGTTTTTTTTGTTATCAGTTGCCATGGAATAATATTGCTATGATGTTCCATTTCAGTAATTAGAACACTATCAGTTTCTTTTAAATTTTTAAGTCCCCAAGAATATGCTATCAAGTTAATGGATTCAGTTGTACCACTTGTAAATACTACAGAGTGCGAATCAGGCACGTTAAGAATTTTTTTTACTAATTTTCTTACATTTTCATATTCATCAGTTGCTTTTTCTCCTATACTGTAAAGAGCGCGATGAACATTTGCAGTATAAGATTTATAATAAGAAGAAATTGCATCAATAACTTCTAGAGGTTTTTGGCTTGTTGAGGCAGAATCAAGATAAACAAAGGGTTTATTTAAATCATTGAAAATTGGAAAATCTTTACGGATTTTTTCAACATCAAGCATATTAAAGCATACCTAATTGTAATCGTGCTGATTCATTGATCATATCTCGATCCCAAGGTGGATCCCAGACTAATTCTACTTTAGCTTCAGAAGCTCCAGGTATACCTTCAATTTTTTGTTTTACTTCAGTTGCAATCATATCACCCATACCGCACCCAGGGGCTGTTAAAGTCATTTTAACTGATACTAAAGAACCTCCATTATCATTATCTGAAATTTCACATGAGTAAATCAAGCCAAGATCTACAACATTAACTGGAATTTCAGGGTCATAGCAAGTTTTCATTGCTTCCCAGACTGCTTTTTCATTAACGCGACCATCATTTTCAGTTTCCTCAAGCCATGGTTGAACTTCAGGAATTTTCCCAATGGCATCTGCATCAACCCCTTCAATCCTTACAAGGTTGCCTCTGATCATTACAGTATAGCTTCCTCCTAAGGCTTGAGTAATATGCCCTTCCTCTCCTTTTTTAAGAGTTATTTTATTACCAAAAGGAATAAGGGTAGCTTCACAATCTCTTTCAATTACTACTTGTTCATCTATATCTGAATACATATTTAGTCCAATAATTCATTTTGAATTTTATTAATAGCATTACTAAATCCATTTGTTCTCTGGCTACTAATAGCACTTCCTAAACCTATTGATTCTAGAAATAGACTACCATTAACACTCAGGATTTCTTCTTTTGTATGACCATTAAAACTTCTCTCAATTAATGAAAGCAATCCTTTTACAATCATTGCATCAGAATCAGTTGTAAAAGTATAATTTTGGCCAGATAACTCTTTAATCACCCATGCTTGAGAGGTGCAGCCATGAATTCGATTTTCTTCTATTCTTTTATCCTCCGTTAAACCCTTTATGTCTTTTGCCAGGTCTACGAGGTATACATATTTATCTCTTGGATCTGAAAAAATTGAAAACTCATCTTTAATTAGAGATAGTGTATTTTCGATTTTATTCATTTTTTAAAGCACCTTCAAGCCAAGAAAAAATATTTTTACTAAGAAAAGATTTTAAATCATCATTTTTTATATTTTCTAAAATATCTTCAGCAAATCCACCTACAATTAATTCAATCGCTTTTTCTTTACTTATCCCACGTGATCTAAGATAGAATAAAGCTTCAGAATCAATTTGACCAGTTGTTGAGCCATGTGAACATTTAACGTCTTCAGCATAAATTTCCAATTGTGGATTAGCATTCATGAGGGAGTGTGGGCTTAGCAATAAGTTTTTGTTAGACTGATTTGCATCAGTTTGTTTAGTATTTTCTTGAACAATTACTCTACCATTGAAAACACCAGAAGATTTATCAGATAAAATATATTTAAACAATTGACTACTATGGCATGCATCATCGCTATGATCCACAATTACATGTTGATCATGATGTTGGTTATCTTTCGTTAAGGATAGACCATTAAGAGTTGCATCTGCACCCTTATCAATCAGTCTCAAATGTATATTATGACGGTAAAGTTTACTACCGGATGAGATAGAGGTTGAATTCAGTTTACTTCCCTTATTAAGAGTATAATTGGTACATGCAGTATGATGAGAAGTATGATCATCTTCCTGGATACGGACGTGGCTTAATTTCGCATTCTTTTCAATGTTGACTTGAGTTACAGCATTAATGAAATATGAATTTGATGTTGAACCAATATATTGTTCTATTATAGTTGCTTCTGAATTTTCTCCTGCATTAAAGCTAAATCGAGGATGATTCATTAATTCATCAGAAATGTTTGTTGTTAAATACACAACTTGTATAGGTTTTTCAATTACTGAATTATTCTTAATATAGATTGGAAGGCCTGAATTCATCATGGATGTGTTTAATGATAGAAATGGGTTTGAACTATTTTCAATGGAATACAGTTCAGGATTTGACTTAAAATGATCTAAGCTCTTTGCAATGGAAACACTACTTGGAATTTCAGATAACTGAGGTTGATAATGACCATTTACAATGTAAATGATGTATGAATTTGAAATACGACCAGGAATAGTCTTTGGTAAAGCTGGAAGATCATAATCTTTTGAAAGACGAAAGTTCATCTTTTTTATGGATGAAAAATCTGAAAATTGCCATTCTTCCCATTTTTTATTTGGTAAGCCTAGTTCTTTAAATTTACTAAAAGCTTTTAAACGTAAATCACGAATTGAAGGATCTTCGTCAGACCAATATTTTAAAAGCTCATCAAATTGTTCTTGAAATTGCTTCATGACTCAAGCCAAGAGTAGCCTTTTTCTTCTAATTCATGAGCAAGTTTCATATCTCCTGATTTAACAATCTTTCCATCAATTAGAACATGGATATAATCTGGATTCATATGATCAAGAAGACGCTGATAGTGAGTAATTGCCAAAAAAGATCGTTTCTTGTCTCTAAAATTATTAACGCCTTCAGCAACAATTTTTAAAGCATCTATATCGAGGCCAGAATCGGTTTCATCAAGTATAGACAACTGAGGTTCTAAAGTAAGCATTTGAAGAATTTCATTTCTTTTCTTCTCACCACCGGAAAACCCATCATTTACAGCACGGCTTAAATATTTTTCATCCATTTCAACTAATTTTAGTTTTTCGCGAATGAGTCGCATAAAATCGGCAGCGTTTACTTCTTTAAGTCCATTATGTTTTAATTTAGAATTGAGTGCAGCTCTTAAGAAGTAAGTATTATTTACTCCTGGTATTACAACGGGATATTGAAAAGACATAAAAATACCATTTAATGCACGATCTTCTGGAGACATATCTAAAATATTATCTCCATTAAAGTTAATTGTTCCAGAGCTAACCTCGTAATTTTCTCGACCTGTGATTATATTTGCAAGGGTGCTTTTTCCCGATCCATTTCGTCCCATTATTGCATGCAGCTCACCTGGCTTAATCGTTAAGTCTACTCCATTAAGAATAGTTTTGCCATCAATACCAGCGTGTAAATTTTTTATTTCTAACATTTTGTTTTATGTATTTTTTATAAATTAATTAAAATTAGCCAACTGAGCCTTCTAAGCTCACTTCCATTAGCTTTTGAGCTTCTACCGCAAATTCCATTGGTAACTCATTGAAAACTTCCTTGCAAAAGCCATTTACAATCATTGATACAGCATCTTCAGTTGAAATACCGCGTTGATTGCAATAAAAGAGCTGATCTTCACCAATACGTGAGGTTGAAGCTTCGTGTTCCATTTGAGCCGATGGATTTCTAACATCTATATAGGGGAAAGTATGAGCGCCACATTCATCTCCAATTAATATGGAATCACATTGGGAGTAATTACGTGCATTTTCTGCACCTTTCAGAATTTTAACTCCGCCGCGATAAGTATTTTGTCCTTTTCCTGCCGAAATTCCTTTAGATATAATCGTACTCTTTGTATTCTTTCCAAGATGAATCATTTTAGTCCCAGTGTCAGCTTGTTGAAAATTATTAGACAATGCTACGGAATAAAACTCGCCTGTAGAATTATCACCTTTTAAAATACAACTTGGATATTTCCAAGTAAGAGCAGAACCTGTTTCAACTTGTGTCCAAGAAATTTTTGAATTATCCCCAAGGCAAGTACCGCGCTTGGTAACAAAATTATAAATTCCACCCTTACCAGTTTTTGCATCACCTGGATACCAATTTTGAACTGTAGAGTATTTTATTTCTGAATCTTTATGAGCAACTAATTCAACAACTGCAGCGTGAAGCTGGTTTTCATCACGCATTGGAGCTGTACATCCTTCAAGATAGCTAACATGACTCCCTTCTTCAGCAACAATTAATGTTCTTTCAAATTGCCCTGTATTTTCAGCGTTAATTCTAAAGTAAGTAGAGAGTTCCATTGGGCAACGCACATTTTTTGGTATAAATACAAAGCTTCCATCACTAAAGACTGCAGAATTAAGAGCTGCAAAATAATTATCAGTAGTAGGGACAACACTACCTAAATATTTTTTAACAATATTTGGATGATTTTTAACAGCTTCAGAAAATGAACAAAAAATTACCCCGTGTTTCTGTAGCTCTTCTTTAAAAGTTGTGGTGACAGAGACACTATCAAAAACAGCATCTACAGCAACATTCGCTAGCATCTTTTGTTCTTCAAGTGGAATTCCAAGTTTATTATATGTATCTAATAATTCGGGATCTACTTCATCTAGACTGCTAAGCTTTTCTTTTGGTTTTGGAGCAGCATAATAAGATATTGCCTGAAAATCAATTTCAGAATAATTTAATTTAGACCAATCAGGCTCTTCCATCTTTAACCATTTTTGATAGGCTTTAAGACGCCAATCTAATAACCATTTTGGTTCATCTTTTTTTGATGAGATTAATCGAATTACATCTTCATTTAATCCAGGTGGAATTGTTTCCTGTTGAATATCAGTAGTGAATCCGTATTCGTATTCTTGGCCAATGGCTTTATCTATAATTTGTGTATCTTTACTCATAATGTATTAAACTGAGAATGAAGTTCCACAACCACAAGTACGCTCGGCATTTGGATTGACAATTTTAAAGCCTCCATTTAGAATATCACTTGAGAAGTCAACTTTAATTCCTTTTAGGTAAAGATAGCTTTTTAGATCGCAATATATTTGCATATTCTGACTTGTAAAAACTTTATCAAACTCATTTTTATTTTCTTCAAATGACATATCATAATTCATGCCAGAGCATCCGCCAGTTGTGACTTTCATTCTTAGTCCAAACCCTTTTTTCCCTTCAGCCTCCATGACTGCTGATAATCTTTCTGCAGCTTTCTTTGTTAAGCTTATGCCTGCATCAAAAGCTTCTTGCATTTTTGTTTGATTTTCCATTATTCCCACTCCGTTTTTATATTGGTATCTTGTCTTTCTTTTGGCTCTGATACTCCAACACCTAATTTTTCTCTTGCTTCAGCACTCATCATCTCTGGATTCCAAGGCGGCTCAAATGTGACTTCTACAAATGCTTGATTAACTTCATCTAAGGCCTCTAATTTATTTTTTATATCTAAAGACATCTGTTGACCCATCGTGCATCCAGGAGTAGTAAGAGACATTACTATATTTACATCAGAATGAAGTTCATCATAAGACTCTTGTGTCTCGATATTATAAATTAAACCAAGATTCCAAAGATCAATGGGTAGTTCAGGATCAAAACACTGTTTTAATATTTCAATAACCTGAGATTCTTTTACCTGTGCCATTATTGTGTTACCTCCATCAAAGTCATTTTGGAAAACATATCTCGCATATTATCATTAATTCGTTGAATAGGTACACGTATATTACAAGCATCAATTTGAACACAATCAGAATCAAAGAAACAGTCCATCATACCCAATGGACCCTCAAGCCTCTCAAAAAAATCTTTTAGTGATATTTTACCTAGGTTTGCACGAATACGATAGCCTCCAGTTGGACCTTGGACAGCTTCAATAAGATTATCCCTCGCCATTTGTTGCAATGTTTTTGCTAATAATTGCTTAGGAATTCCATAGTGTGTTGCAATTTCTTTAGCACTAGTCAATTCTTCAGGATCTTTCGATTGCATATGACGTAGAGCAATCAATGCATATTCTACTTTGCGTGTAATCTTTAGCATTCTATTCTCTTCGTAATGCAAATTTACTAAGAATGAAAAATGTGTTCCAAGTAATAAATACGATTAAAATTGTCGTATTTATTCTAGATGAGCTATATAAGGTTTATAAAGAGGTCAGATTTTGATTTAAAAATACCAATTTGCTGTGCAACCTGCCCCGTCTCTTGATTGTATTTTTTTATATAGTTTTCAGCTTCTTTTTGAGGAAGTGCCAATAGTAAGCCACCAGAGGTTTGGGCATCAGCAGCCATCAGTTTTTGAATACTTGTTAGATCTGATGAGAAAGATGCATATTTAGAAATATAGTCAAAGTTTCTCTTTGTTCCACTTGGAATAAAACCATCATGTGCCAATGTGCTCACACCTTTCAAAAAAGGAATTTTATCAAAACTTATTTCAGCTGAAAGATTACTTCCATTGCACATTTCATAAAGATGTCCTAAAAGACCAAACCCAGATATATCTGTAGCCGCATGGGTATGGAATTCATTCATAATTGATGATGAAAATGCATTTAAATATTTCATGCTATTAACGGCATGATCAATAATTAAACTTGAAGCTTTGTCTTGTTTAATTGCTGTTGAAATAATTCCAGTACCTAATGGTTTGGTAAGAACAATTGCATCATTTTCTTGAGCAGTTGAATTTCTAACCAATTTAGATTCCTCAACTTCTCCAGTAACAACTAACCCATACTTTGGTTCTTCATCATCAATTGAGTGACCACCAAGAATTGAAATCCTCGCTTCCTTTGCTTTTTCGGCACCACCCCTAAGAATTTCAGATAGAACTTCATTCGATAATTTTTTAATCGGAAAACCAACTATATTTAACGCAAACCTGGGAATGGCACCCATAGCATAAATATCAGAAAGTGAATTTGCAGCAGCAATTTGACCGAATTGATAAGGATTATCAACAATAGGTGTAAAAAAGTCAACAGTTTGCACAACTAACTTTCCATTATTTAAGCGTACTACAGCAGCATCGTCAGAGCCATTAAACCCAACTATAACATCATCTGTTTCTAAAGAATCTAATTTACCCAGCACCTGGGCAAGGTCCTCAGGACCAATCTTACATGCTCAGCCAGATCCGTGTGAAAATTGCGTTAATTTTATTTTTTCATTCGATAACATGCTTTCAATTTAAAGCTTTAATTCTAAGATTCTAAAGCGTTCTCAAATAAAATAAAAAATCAGCTACAATCCGTTGATTTGCGTTAATCTAGGACATTAGATTGCAATTTAGATAATCGTGTGAAAAAGTGAAATTTAAATACCAAACTATAGACTTTAAAAATTAGCTTTTATAATTTTAGTTAAGTGTTATTAAAACCAAAGTAAAAATATTTAAGGAATATTATGGGCAAGACTATTGAACAAGTCGATGAAGTTGTCATTCGATTTGCGGGGGACTCTGGTGATGGGATGCAGCTTACAGGTGGTAGATTTACAGAAACTACTGCTATTGTAGGAAATGACCTAAGTACTCTTCCTGACTTCCCTGCTGAAATTCGTGCACCTGCTGGATCACTGGCTGGCGTTAGTGCTTTCCAAATTAAGTTTAGTTCAAAAGATATTCATACTCCAGGTGATAAACCAGATGTGCTTGTTGCAATGAACCCTGCAGCTTTAAAAGTGCACCAAAAAGATATTGCTCCAGGAGGAACTATTATTTGTAACGCAAATGCTTTTACTGTAAAAAACTTAAAATTTGCAGGTTATGAAACTAATCCCCTTGAAGATAAAACCTTAGATGACTATTATACTCTTTACTCAATTGAAATGGGTAAAATGGTATCTTTAGCAAATGAAGATCTAGAGATTTCATCAAAGATTATCGATCGAACTAAAAACTTTTTTGCTTTAGGACTTTTATTTTGGATTTATGATAGACCTATGGATTCAACAAAAAAGTGGTTAGGTGTAAAATTTGCAAAGAAACCTGAAATTGTTGAAGCAAATATTAGAGCAATGGATGCTGGATATAATTATGGTGAGACTACAGAGATTTTTACAACTCGTTATAAAGTTGCAAAAGCTGATTTACCAGCCGGTAAATATAGAAATGTTGTAGGTAATTATGCTTTATCAATGGGATTGGCTGCTGCAGCTGAAAGATCAAAGTTAGGGTTGTTCTATGGAGGATATCCGATCACGCCTGCGAGTGATATTTTACATACACTTTCTGCATGGAAGCATTTAGGTATAAAAACTTTTCAAGCTGAAGATGAAATTGCAGGTATCACTTCTGTTCTAGGTGCTGCGTTTACAGGAGATCTAGGTATAACAGCAACTTCTGGTCCAGGTATTGCTTTAAAAGGTGAGGCAATGGGTCTAGCAGTGATGGCCGAATTACCTATAGTTATTATAAATGTTCAACGTGGTGGTCCAAGCACTGGATTACCAACAAAGACCGAACAATCAGATTTAATGCAGGCCATGTATGGAAGGAATGGAGAAGCTCCTGTGCCTGTTTTAGCTTCTTCAACTCCTGGAGATTGCTTTTTCGCTGCTTACGAGGCATGTCGAATTGCAGTGAAGTACATGACACCTGTTATTCTATTAACTGATGGATATTTAGCAAATGGTTCAGAGCCATGGCAAGTTCCAAAAGTTGCTGATCTTCCAGATTTTGATGTCTCTTTTGCTGATGAATCAAATTTAGCAGATGGCCAATTCTTATCATATTCAAGAGACAAAAAGACTTTAGCTAGGCCATGGGCTATTCCAGGAACACCTGGATTAGAGCACAGAATTGGTGGCATTGAGACAGAAGATCTCACTGGTAATGTGAGCTATGATCCTGATAACCATCACTATATGGTTGAGACAAGAGCAAAAAAAGTTGAAGCAATTACTAATGAAATTGGTCCATCTGAAATTTTTGGAAATAAAAGTGGAGAGCTTTTAATTCTTAGTTGGGGTGGGACAAAAGGGGCTTGCCGTTCGGCGACTGAAGCATTAAAAGCAGATGGTAAAAAAGTAAGTCATTTACATCTTCGTTGGATCAATCCATTCCCAAAAGATCTAGGTGAAAAATTAATTAAATTTAAACATATCTTAATACCTGAAATAAACTATGGTCAATTAATCAAAATAATTCGAGCTGAATTTTTAGTAGATGCGCAAGGTTTGAATCAAGTACGAGGTAAGCCAATTAGTTCATCTGATATTCAAGATGCTGCAAACAAATTAATAGGATAGACTTATGCCAGAGACAGTTAAAACTTACACAAAAAAAGATTTTACTTCAGACCAAGCAGTTAGATGGTGTCCAGGATGTGGAGACTATGCTATCTTAGCTCAAACACAAAAAGTGTTTCCAGATCTTGGTGTTGATAAAGAAAACTTTGTATTTATTTCTGGAATCGGTTGCTCAAGTCGATTCCCTTATTACATGGATACATATGGATTTCATACTATTCATGGTCGAGCACCGGCAATAGCTTCAGGTGTTAAATTGGCAAATCCAGACTTATCTGTATGGGTAGTGACAGGAGATGGTGATGGTTTATCTATTGGAGGTAATCATACTATACATCTTTTACGTAGAAATCTAGATTTGAATGTAATGTTATTTAATAATCGTATTTATGGTCTAACAAAAGGACAATATTCTCCAACATCAGAAGTTGGGAAAATAACTAAGTCTACTCCAATGGGCTCATTAGATCGCCCTTTTAATCCGTTAACTGTAGCATTGGGTGCTGGAGCAACATTTGTTTCACGCACAATTGACAAAGAATTAAAACATATGCAAAGCATGATTAAGCGATCTCATGCCCACAAAGGAACTTCATTTATGGAGATCTATCAAAATTGTAATATTTTTAATGATGGGGCATTTTTAGCACAAACGGATAGAGATCAAAAAGCTGAAACTGTTTTAATATTAGAAAATGGTCAACCAATGATATTTGGTAAAGAAAAAGATAAAGGTGTTCGATTAGATGGTAATAAACCAGTAATTGTAGATATTGGGGATAAATGGAGCATAGATGATGTATTAGTTCATGATGAAAGTGACTATGTAATTGCTTCTCTTTTATCAAACATGTCTTACCAAACTGATTTTCCAGACCCCATTGGTGTTCTTTATGCAGTTGAATCAGAAACTTATGAAGAAACAATGGTTGCTCAAATCAATGAAGCAATTAAAAAGAAACCAAATGGAAATGTTCAAGATATTATCAATGCTGGAGACACTTGGGTAGTTAAGTAAGAAACGAGCTAATGAAATTTCGTAAAGAAAAAGATAGTATGGGCGAGATAGATGTGCCAGAAGACAAATACTATGGTGCTCAAACACAAAGGTCTTTAAATAATTTTAAAATTGGTGGTGAAAAGTTTCAAAGAGATTTAATCCGAGCATATGGAATTGTTAAAAAAGCTGCTGCATCTGTAAATAATTCTAAAGGTAAGTTGGATTCAAAATTAGCAGGCCCAATAAAAAAAGCTGCTGAAGAAGTTATTGATGGTAAGCTTGATGCTCACTTTCCATTGGTTGTTTGGCAAACCGGTTCAGGAACTCAGTCAAATATGAATTTTAATGAGGTTATTGCTAATCGGGCCATTGAATTGCTTGGCGGGGAATTAGGAAGTAAAGATCCTGTTCATCCTAATGATCATGTAAATATGGGCCAATCAACAAATGATACTTTTCCAACAGCAATTAATATAGCTGCAGTTGAGGCAGCAAAAAATAAACTAATTCCTGAGCTAAAAAAACTTCGTGATAGTCTTCAGGAGAAATCAGATCAATTTGATAAAATTATAAAGCTTGGAAGAACGCATCTTCAAGATGCCACCCCCTTAAGCTTAGGCCAAGAATTTTCAGGTTATTCCTCAGCCTTAAGCCATGGAATTAAGCGTATTGAGAAGGGCTTAGAATCTTGTTATGAATTAGCTATGGGTGGTACTGCCGTTGGAACGGGAATAAACTCATTTGAAGGTTTTGGAGAGTTGGTTGCTCTTGAGATTTCAAAAATTACTAATTTACCTTTCATTACAGCAGAAAATAAATTTGAAGCACTAGGTGGTCAAGATTGCATAGTAGAACTTTCAGGTTCAATAAAAACTGTAGCCGCCTCTTTGTTTAAAATTGCAAATGATATTCGTTGGTTGTCTAGTGGACCGCGTTCTGGAATAGGAGAAATACTTATCCCTGCAAATGAACCTGGCTCATCAATAATGCCAGGTAAAATTAATCCCACACAATGCGAAGCTATGACAATGGTTTGCACTCAGGTAATAGGAAATGATAATACCATATCAATTGCTGGTTCAAGTGGAAACTTTGAACTAAATGTTTACCGCCCAGTTATAGCTTATAATATTATTCAATCTATAACACTAATGGCTGATGCTTGTAATTCATTTCGATTAAATTGTGTAGATGGAATAGAAGCCAATGAAGATAGAATTCACTCTAATTTATATAATTCTTTAATGCTAGTAACCGCACTCAATTCACATATTGGTTACGATAAAGCAGCTGAAGTTGCTAAAAAAGCATATAAAGACAATATCTCTCTTCGAGATGCAATCATTGATTTAGGTTACTTAAGTGGTGAAGAGTTTGATCAATTAGTTCAACCTGAAAAGATGATAAAACCAAATAAAAGTAATTAGAATCAGCGGAACAAATCCGCGTTTCCATAATTAAACTTATTAAAATCCTCCTTTTAACATTTGGTCAATGACTTAAATTTCCTTATGGCAATTAAATTATCAATTAACAAAATCGTCTCTCATTTAAAATCTGCAGCCATTATTGCAGTTACAGGTTTAATATTTATTTTAGGATATATTTTTTATTTAGCTCAAGATTTACCTTCACTTGACCAACTAGAGAACTATGACCCAGATCTTGTAACACGTATTTACTCAGCTGACGGAGAGATTTTGGATGAACTTTATTTAGAAAAACGAATTTTTATTGGCCTTGATCAGATTCCAAATAATATGAAAAATGCAGTTATAGCATCTGAAGATAGACGTTTCTATAGTCATTGGGGTATTGACTCAAGAAGTATTTTAAGAGCTATTGCAATAAATATAATAAACCTTGGTTATGCGCAAGGATTTAGTTCTTTGACACAACAAGTAGCAAGAACATTATATGATACAATCGGTTTTAAAAAGACGATAATTAGAAAAATTAAAGAAATTATAACCGCAATTCAGATTGAACGAACTTACACTAAAGATGAAATCCTTGAAATGTACTTAAATAATGTCCATTTTGGACATGGAACTTATGGTGTGCAAGCTGCAGCAAAACGTTACTTTTCCAAAAATGCAAGTCAATTGAATTTAGGAGAATCTGCAATGCTAGTTGGAATATTGCCAGCTCCTGCTAGGTTTAGTCCAGTTCGACATCCTGAGAGAGCTCATTATAAACGTAATGTAGTACTTCGAGTTATGCGGGATCAAAAATTTATTACAAAAAATATTTTTTCTGAGGCTAGAGCAATCAAAGCTGAAAATGTATCTCAAAAACAAACTAAAGGAACTGCGCCATATTTTACAGAGTTCATTCGAAGGACGATGGAAAAAGAAGATGATCAATTAGGTGTTAATATCTATAGAGATGGTCTAAAAATTTATACTACTCTTGATACGCGATTACAAGGGATAGCAGAAAAAGCCCTGATGGAGTCAATTAAAAAGAATCAGGAAAAACTAAACTCTCGCCTTTTTAATGATGAAGAAGAGTTCTCTAAATTAGCATATCTGGGTATTTTTCCAGAAGACACAGTAAAAATGATGATGGAAGGAGATTCTAGTTTATACACAGATTTACGTAATAAATTATTAGTTCAAGGTTCTTTTGTAGCATTGGACCCTAGAACAGGTGCGATTCTTGCCATGATAGGTGGACGTCCAGATTATCATGATCAATATAATCGAGCAGTCCAAGCAAAAAGGCAGCCAGGATCTGTATTTAAACCTTTTGTATATGCAACAGCTATTGATAATGGCTATCCCGTTTCAAAACAATTATTAAATCAGCCTCTAGTTCTTCGTGTTTTAAATGCTGAAGGTGATTGGGAGAAATGGATGCCTAGAAATTATGATGGTACAACAAGTGGTTTAACCAGTCTTCGTGAAGGAATTCGTAAGTCTATTAATCTTGTAGCAGTTAGGGTTGTAAAAGAATTAGTTCCAGCCACAGAAGTAAAAGCAACTGCAAATCGAATGGGTATAAATACTAATATTCGAGCTGTGGATGCAATTGCTTTAGGCACATCAGAAGTTTATCTACTTGATATGGTTAATGCTTATTCAGCTTTTTCGAATAAAGGAGTATTAAGTCAGCCTTTTGCTATTACACGCGTGGAAGATAGGTATGGTAATACAATTAAAGAATATTATCCAATTCGCGAAGAAGTTCTAAGGGAAGAATCTGCATATATAATGACATCAATGCTTCAAACAGTTATGGATGCTGGAACTGGTGGAAGCGCTAGATGGCGTCATAATTTTTATCATCCTGCTGGAGGTAAAACTGGGACGACTCAAAACTGGACGGATGCATGGTTTGTAGGTTTTTCAAAGCAATTAGCAGCTGGAGTTTGGATTGGTGTAGATGATCCTCAAGTAAGCTTAGGACAAAAGCAAGATGGCTCTCGCGCTGCTTTACCGGCATGGGCAAAGTTTATGGCTTCAGCACATGACACTTTAGGTTTAAAACAGTTACCGTTTGAAAGGCCTAGTGGCGTGATTGATATTGAAATATGTACAACTACAAAAAATAAGCCCACTAATCTTTGTGCAGTAGAAACAGAGATCTTTATTTCAGGTACTGAGCCTTCGCAAATTTGTAAAGTTCATCGCAGAAACTGATATAATTATATCATCGCTATTTTTATTTCAAAAACTCTAAGGTATTAGTAGATATTAATTTTATATATTTTTTGCTCATAACTATTCTATCATGATTTGCATTTTTAATTATTTTATACTTACTATTTTTAAGTTCATTTGACATTTGAATAGTGTGAGATGGCCTAATTAGTTTATCTTTTTCTGCGACAAATACTAAAATGGGCGTTTCTATTTTATTTAGATCTGAAGCTGTAAGATCTGGAAAAATAATTGAGCCAGATTCAGATAAAATTGCTTTTGTTTTTTCATATTTATCTAATTCACCTATTCTATCATAGGATTTATCAATAACCTTAAGTATTAGATTTGAATACAATCCTTTTTCTTCTTTAAAACCATCTTCAGTGAAAAATTTAAATTTATTATTATTGAAATCAATTCCATTATGGTTATACAAAGAAGCTATTGATACACCTTTATTGATCTTCATTGGATAATCTTTTGATAAATGAAGTAATATTATTCCACCCAAACTATGCCCAACCATATTAAACTTTTTTATTTCAAGTCGGTTTGTTAGATCAATTATATCTTTACTAATTTGTGTAAAAGAAAAAGAATTAGTACCTATCGTTGTTCTGCCATGTCCTCTAATGTCGACCCCAATTATATAGTATTCTTTTGATAAATTTTCAATTAGATCATTATAATAATCAGTGAAAACTAAAGCGCCATGTAAAAAGACTAGCGGATATTTGTTTTTATCGCCCAAAGTATAGTATGACATTTCAATATCATTAATTTGAACTTTATGACTTTTAATATTTTCATTTGGCTTTGTAAGGTCATGAGCAATAAAGTTTGCACAACCAGTAGATATACTTATAACAAAAATTATAAGTAAAAATTTTATTATTTCTTTTGCTTTTAGTTTCATAGCCATCAATTAATTAATATTTATTGATTCCTAAAAAGGAGATGGTTCTTTTTCTTTGGTCCAATTATTACAGTGTTCATTAGTTTTTGTGAAGCTTTTTCTAATTTATTTTTTTTAGAGTTAAAACACCGAAAAATAGGTTCACCAGATTTTATTTCATCCCCAATTTTTACAATAAATTCCATTCCTGCAGTTGGATCAAGAGTGTCACTTTTATCTCTTCGACCACAGCCTAAGTCTACTAAAGCCCATCCAATTTTTAAAGTATCCATACTTGTTATATAGCCACTTTTATCTGATCTGATGATTGTCTCGTATCTAGGTTTATTTACACTCGTAAGCTCAGAAGTCATTCCATTTTGAGCATTTATAAATTCTTCAAATTTTTGATATGCTTTTCCAGATTGAATCAAATTCTCTTGAATTGAAATAGCCGAAGTTTCTGATTTAGTGATTCCTGCTTGAACCAATAACTTACTACCTAATTGAAAGGTTAATTCTAGTAGATCTTTTGGTCCATTACCTTTTAAAGTAGATATTGACTCTTCAACCTCGCACCACATACCAGCTGTATTACCAAGCGGTTGATCCATACTTGAAAAAATTATATCCGTACTAATATTAAAACTTTCCCCAATATTTTGAAGCGCATCTCCAAGTTTAACTGCTTTATCCATAGTGTTCATAAAAGCTCCATTACCTGTTTTTATATCTAAAACAAGGCCTTGAATTCCTTCAGCTATTTTTTTACTCATTATTGATCCACAAATGAGTGGCGTCGAGTCAATTGTTCCTGTTATGTCTCTTAAAGCATACATTTTTTTATCTGCTGGACAAATAGAACTAGATTGTTCCATAATGCTAATTCCATGATTTTCAACATTGGATTTAAATTCATTGATCGTAAGATTCAAATTCATATTTGGAATCGTTTCTAACTTATCAATCGTTCCACCTGTATGACCTAAACTTCTTCCTGCTATCATAGGAATCGCTAAACCACTAGCTGCCATCAAAGGAGCTAAAATAATTGAAACTTTATCACCAATGCCTCCAGTAGAATGTTTATCAACGACATAATTATCCATATTTGAAAATTCGATTTTTTCACCAGAGTCTATCATTGCTTCTGTAAAAGCAAATGTTTCATTAGTCGTCATACCATTCTTATGAACAGCTTTTAAGAAAAGTATCATATCATTATCATTGATACTATTATTTAGATAAGAAGAAATAAAAGAAGTTAAGTCAGACTTTGAGATCTCCTGCCCATCAGATTTATGTTGAATCAGAGCTTTTGGATTCATTTATTTTACTTTTTATTCTTTTAAAAATATTGAGCTCAAAACGAAGAGGTGGTTGTTCTCTTACAGTATGAACTAACAGATAAGTGGCTATTATAAATAATAAAACATTTGGAAACCAAATGCCAACCATTGGGGTAAGTATTGTACGGTCAGCTAGATCTTCTCCTCCAATCATCAATACGTAGTAAACTAGGAAAAAGCCAAATGAGAGACTAGTTGCAATTGTAAAGCCCCCCTTTCTAAAAAGGACACCTAAAGAGGCACCTGTCATAATAAATAAAATACATGCTACAGGTAATGAGAATTTCTTGTGTAGTTCAACTTCATATTTGTTATTTGACTTATCATAACTTCTGAGAAGGTTATATTCATTTCTTAATTGTCTAGTTGCAATATCTATATTTTTTTCAATGCTATAAATTTCATCACCAGATTTTGTTGTATCACTAGAAATAGATGATCGATATTGATTTAATAGAATTTCTGAGGCCTCATAAGTTGGAGGAACAATACTATCTTGATCGATCCTTATAAAAGCCCTTCCAATTCGACCTTTAACAATATTACTTCGTTTAAGGATATCTTTTCTTTTATCAATGATCATTCCAATAGTCATCTCTCTATCAGATCTACTTGTAGTGTCTCTACGATTTAAGAATAGATCATCTGCAGGAATAGTGATTTTATGTTTATTAAACTCTATACGTCTATAATTTCCATAGTCTCTTAGATCTAATTCATGAATTTCTCCATTAAATAGATCTAAAATAATTGCATCATCAATTGTTGAAAGTTTTCCAGTTTTTGAATGAATACTTGTTTGAGTTTCGCGACCACTTTTACTAAAAATTCGAACATCTTTTAATGTTTCATTTTCTTTATCACGAATGATGATACTATAGTCTGGTAGATCATCCATAAAATAACCTGGCTCAATATTTAGGCCCGGTCTTTTTCTATATATATCACCTGAAAGCATTCGTGCTTTGAAATTCATTTCTGGCATTATAAAAGCATTAAATAGAATAAGTGTTCCTGCAATAATCAATCCCATAATAATTGCTGGTCGAATAATGGTAGTAAAACTTATTCCAGAAGCACGCATTGCAGTTATTTCATTATCTTCTGAAAACTGCCCAAACGACATTAGAGCGGCCACTAAAACAGCCATAGGAACTGCGAGTGCAGCAATCCAACCTAGATTAAGAAAAAGGTATTCAAAGATTATTCCAGCCTCTAAACCTTTTCCCATAAATCGGTCTATTGCTCTTAACAAAAACTGAGTAAATAAAATAAATACTATTATCAGCAATGAAAAGATAAAAGGCATAAATAGTTGTTTAACTATATATCTGGTTAATAGTCGCATATGAAAAATTACGATAATTACTTTCTAAATCTACCATCTTGAATGAAAATAGCTTTTTTATGTTCCAATAATTTTCTATTTAATAGTTGTGGATAATTCACCTAATTTCAGCGGCTGGAATACAAGTCATTTAATAAAATTTGAATGGTGGGTGTAGCTCAATTGGTTAGAGCACCTGATTGTGGTTCAGGAGGTTGTGGGTTCGAGACCCATCACTCACCCGCATTTTAAATCTTTAAAGATTTATTTTAAGTAAGTAAGAATTTCGGGGTGTGGCGCAGCCCGGTTAGCGCACCTGCTTTGGGAGCAGGGGGTCGGAGGTTCGAATCCTCTCACCCCGACATCAGAAAAGCTCTGTTTCTTTGACGAGAAACGGGGCTTTTTTGCTTTGCAACACTTTCCCCAGGTTGATTAAGAAAGTACCAGAAAGTAGCATATTCTGCTACCCAAATGCTACCAATATGCTACCCTTTTATAAGATTTGTGTACGGTATTGTTATGGAAAAAGACCCTATCTATATAAGCCACGCACATACACCTTTAAACAAATACAGACTTTTCAACCTAAAAACTCAACCCAAAACACCTTTTAGGGGGTGTACCCTTCAAATAAAAGGCACTCACACATAGTTAGATTATTTTTTGTAAGTTCCTGTATGAAACGCCTCTGGGTCATATTACCCTTATTATATATCTACTCTTGTGAGGATAACACTAAAGATAAGGAAAGAACTGATTCTGAATTAGTTGGGACATGGGTAATGGCATCTCAAGCTAAGTATGAAAATAGTGATTGTACTGGCGAATTACAAAAATCTACTAAAGATAGTGATATAATCTTTGAACTAACCAATCCTGAAATAAAATACGAATTTTATTATGGAGGTACGGGGTCACTTACTATAAAAACTGATTTAGAAACAGTTGTGGATGATTCCATTACGTGGTATGAACAAAAATCTTTGATATGCCCAGATAATTTTGAAGGTATTGAAAATACTGATTTGTGCGACTCTTATATTTTCAATTCAGATAGTACAGGTATAATTATAAATAATAAAAGAGATTCTTACTGCATTGCTTCATCTTGTGGTGAAAAATTTGTTGAAATATTAAATATTATTTTTGGTGATGTTCAGTGGACTGCTGGCACTGGTGCTAGTGGGGAAGACCAATTAAAAATTCTGGTAGGAACTGCTTTATTTCCTTATCTCGCCCTCACTTATTTTCTTTGTGAATTGCAATTAATTAATATGGATATGGATAAATCAACTTGTCAAGATGATGGAAATATTTGGGTTGCTTCTAGATGCGATAAAGAAGTGTTTGAAAAAAGGATAAAATGAAATACCTCTGGGTCATATTATTAGTGATTCCCTCTTCGCTCAAATCACAGAAAAAGAAATCATTGTTTTTAATTCAGGGTCAAAACTTAATGGTGAACTAATAAGTATTAAGCTTAACCAATATATAAATCCAAATACAGGCTTGTCTTCTGAGATTATATTTAAGCCTTATATAATTGAAGATGCACCTAAAGTATTTGTTAGAGGAAAAATTAATAACGGTAACTTTCTTGTTTTTGACCCTAAAGATGTTTATTTGATTCAATTTAAAAAACAAATAGCATTAGCAGAAGGTGGAGGCACTCTCTTACTTTATAGCAATAAAAAACAATTAGAATACAAAAATAGAGCAGAAGTGGAAAAAATTATAAATTCATTCATAAAAGAACAATCAACTGGTTCTGAAAAAATGCAATTAGCAGGAAAAATATATTGTTATACAACTTTAGTATTGATTTTATTCGGAGGAATATTATTTGGGTTGCAGAGTAGATAAATGAAACGCCTATGGGTCATATTATTTATACTGCCTCTCTTTGGGCAAAAGCCGCTTAAATATTCAATTAGCTTTCCAGAAATAAATCAATCTAATACACCGGTTTTGTTTTTAATGCATGGCTATGGAAGTAATGAAAAACAGTTTAATGAATTAATTGAAGTGTTAGATAATAAATATTTGATTGTTTCAATGCGTGCACCTTTCAAATTTATGGTTGTTACAAATAGATGGTACGAATATAGTATTTCTGATGGTGATACTTTATCTAATCAAGCTCAAATAGATGTGAGTACTAATAGGATAATTAAAACGATTGAACATATAAAAGGAAAATATAATATTGATGAAAAGAAAATATTTATTGGAGGTTTTAGTCAAGGTGCAATTATATCTTATAAGCTAGCATTATTATATCCAAGCAAATTTGAAGGTATTTTTATTCATAGCGCTCGCTTGCCGGTGGAGTATTCAGTTAAGGAGCCTCATCTATATAAAAATCTTAATATATTGATTATCCATGGAAGTGAAGACAGTGGTCTATCACCTAAGTGGGCTTATCAAGGTAAAGCTTTATTTGAAAAATTAGGTGCTAATACTGACTATTATGAAGCAAAGATAGGGCATGAAATGAATAAAATTACATATAGTAAAATAAAACAATGGCTATTCTCTTTGGTTGATGAATAAATGAGTATAGTTGAATACATAGCTATTGGGGTTTCAATTATTTGTGCAGTGGTAGGATTAGGTATGACCTTGATTGAGAAAGAAGATAAAAATGACGATGGTGGAGATGCTACTTTAGGGTAGAAAATTTTTTGTAAGTTATTATAGTAGTTTGTTGAGCAGTTTTTAAAATTATTTAAAAAAGGAGAATATTATGAATATATGTGTTGTGTCGACTTTTGATGGAACGACTGATGACTTTATGGAAATTTTTAATTGGGCAAAGGGTCAAGCATCAGAAGTCGTAAAAGATTTTGAAGTTGGCGTTATAAGAGAAGGTAAGGTCATTACAATGGGAACCGTTACTGATAAGGAAAAATTTCAAGCAATAATGACATCTGAAAAAATGAAAGCTTGGGATACAAAACACAACTGTGTTGATGTAGTTTACGCTATGGATAAACAATAAATTCAAATTCCCTACCATCTACAATTGGTTTCTTACTTTGATTTGTTTGAATCCAGGTAGTTAATTATTAAATGAAATGCCTTTGGGTCATAATATTATTCATTAGTACTGTTTGGGGACAGACTAATAAACCATTATCAGTAGATAGTCTATCTTGGCTAACCGGTTCATGGCAAGGACCCATCAACGGAAATATACTGGAAGAGACATGGCTTACACCTCGCTCAGGTACTATTGTTGCATTAGTGCGTTCAACCAATGAATCAGATACAGAGTTTGTAGAGATCATTCATATCAAAGAATTAAATGGCACACTTGAATTACGTTTGCAACTTTTTGACAATTCCTTATCACCTGAGAGTCCGAAATCACACAGATTTGAATTAACAAATATGAGTGATAACTATATTGCTTTCAAAGGTATTACTAAAGGTGCCCATCAAACCCTGAGTTATGAACGCCCGGAAAAGGATGTGTTTTATATTCGTTTTCAACCTGAAGTAGGGAATGCAGTTGAAATTAGGTTAACTCCCAAATGAAACGCCTCTGGGTCATATTATTTTTACTCCCGCTCGTTGCTCAAGAAACTGAAAAAAAAGATTCATTTATTCAGAATATTGAATTTAAAGCGCCGATTCCCCATCCAAACGAAGCACCGGATAAATGGCTATTGGCCCATATAGATGTAGAAACCACGGGCTTACTTCCGGGATATCATGAAATGATTGATGTGGGTATCGTTATGACTACTTTAGAAGGAGATCTTTTAGATAGTTTATTTCTGCGTATCCAGCCTGCCAACCCGGAAAGGTTATCGCCTGGAGCCAAAGCAGTAAATGCCTTTGATGCGGATCATTGGCACAAGATGGGGGCACTTCATCAATCGGTAGCAGTGGATAGTATTATTGCATTTCACAAACGAACTGCCGGGAAAAAACACGTTCTTATGGTGGCGTATAACTCTCATTTTGACGCTGCGTTCATGGATCATCTATTCCGATCGGCCAATAAAACGTGGCGGGATTTGTATTATTATTTTATTCTCGATATTCCGTCTATGGCCTGGGGCTTGGGCATTCAGGAGTTAACCTCCAATTGGATTCGGGATCGTTATAATGTGGCCGATGAACCTCATATCGCTGAAGAGCATACGGGCATCACTGGAGCCATGGTGAATGTGCGTATTTATAAGGCACTTCTACAGTATCATCAGGATATCATGTCAAACATTCCCAGCAAAAAATAATCAAGACTTGAAGGTAATGCTATGACATCTAATTCAGGGAAAGATAAGCTTTGTCCTTTTTGTCAATCGCTGGAAGTGGTTGCAGAACATAATTCTGTTTTCGCAATTAAGGATAATTATCCAGTGACGAAAGGACATCATTTAATTATTTCATTCAGACATACAGAAAATTATTTTTCAATGAATGACCAAGAAAGGGAAGATACAACAGCATTGCTCAAAGTGTTAAAGCTCAAGTTGGAAGAAGGAGATCCGACCATAACTGGTTTTAATATTGGCATGAATAGTGGAGAGACAGCAGGGCAAACAGTAATGCATTCACATATTCATCTTATTCCCAGAAGAAAAGGAGACACACCGAACCCAAGAGGTGGTGTTAGGGGGGTAATACCCAATAAAATGGATTACTAAATGAAACTCCCTCGGATCAAATAAAGAAAAAAATGGAAGAAATATTAGTAGCATTAAATAGTTATTTAAAATGAAACTCAGAGACTTTATTTATAACAAAGAGACAAAAGAATCACACTTACTTGGATGGATTTTTTTAATCATTGTAACTATTGTTAGTATAGGTTTTTGTTACCTAGTAGTTATAACTACTAGGTAAGATTCCTATAGTCGAAAAATTTTTAGTACAAAATCAAGGATAAAAAATGAAAAAAACAACAATGTTGATTTTAGCTTTAAGCTTATCTATCAGCTTTTTGCTTGCAAATGATGAATCTGAAGTAACTGATGCGGTTAAGATGCACTGGAAATACTCTAATAATAAGGAGTGGGGAAACTATGCTAAATCTATGCATTCAAAGGGGACTCTGAATGGTGATTCAAATGGTTCTTTTTGGTATATGCAAGAATCAACTGCTTCTGCAGTTCGACAGGGCTTATCCCCAAATGACAAACAAAACTTTACTCCAAAATATATTGAAGTTGAGATACTTGAGAAAGGTAAAGTGGCATTAGCATATTACTATTTAGTTGGTTCTTACTCTATTAATGGTATTCAAAAAAATGACTATCGAACTAGGGTCAGCCAAGTCTTTCTTAAAGAAAAAGGGAAATGGAAAGTTAAATCTGGTCATTTTACACCACTCCATAGTGGTAGTGGAATTCCAGATTAAAAGATATTAATTTTAATTCATAAAAAAAGCCTCACCTAAACGTGAGGCTTTTTTTAATCACAGTGACTTTAATTATTGAAACAACTTTTACTTACTTTTGGAATATTATTAAATGAAAAAAGAGACTAAAACTTTAATGGGCTCGACATTCTTAGGATTTTCGATTGTTATGATTATTTATATAATTTATAAACTTCTAACATAAATTTAAATGAAACGCTTATAGATTAAATAAAAGAGATTAGAATGAATGAGAAATTAAAGATAGTATTTTCAGCGTTATTTATGTTAGCAGGAGTTTTGTTTTTAGCATTGACCATATACGATACTTTTTTAAAGTAAGATTATTGGCTTCGGATATACATAGAAATATTTTATAGCAACCACCTAATTCATCTCAAAAAACCTTATTGAGTTGGTTTCTAGTATAATAAGAAGCTACCTAAGACTAATCTTTAGTCCAACTTAAGAGGTTTTATCCTTAGCATGAAGTTCATTTATTTGAACTCTTATTCCTAGAGAACCAAATGTAGGTGCCCAAAGTCCAATAAAAATACCAACTTCTCTTGCTTGTTGATCACTTTGATAACCAAAAATTGTAGTACCAAAAACAAAAGCTGCTACGGCAACGGCGATTGAAAAAATCATTAATAAATACCAACTATTTGAACTCATTTTATCTCCTTTATATCAAATTATTAAACTGAAAACTATTAAAGTAAAAAAAATCGTTATAAAAACGCCTATTGGCTTATCAATTAAACCAATTATAAATCTCGAAAATCTATTCATTGCTTTTACCATTCGAGTAACTTGAATAGAAGTGAGACGATTAAGACAATTAGAATAAATTTTGTATCCAGGATAAAGGTTACAAAAGCATCTATATAATTTTTATTTTTCATTGTTCTCTAATTCTTCTTTGAGCTTCCAAGTGGCAAATAAGAGAATAGCAACCAATAGTGACGCGGCAAAAAAACCTAAAAATGCTAATTGGTATTTAGCAACGTATGATTGGAAAATAACGGTGAACAAAAAACTAAGGAATAAAGTTATAAGAATACTTGAGCCGATGCGATCAACTAATGATTTTTCAATTTTATCTATCATTTTAGGTCCTAACTTAAATATTTTATACTGAGCGTTATGAGCGATATTAAGTAAATAAAAATATTAAATCAAGCTAATTTAATGTTTATGTCTTATGCTTGATTATATTTTTTAATTAAAGAGCACCTAGATATATGGGGCTTTTTTGTTTATTAAAATTTTATATTGTAATATTGACTAGGAAGTATTTTTACTTCAATCAATTAGAGCAGTTAACGTAATAAAGGAAAAAGTAATGAAGATATTTTTAAAATCAACTCTATCATTATTTATGCTAACTATTTTTGGCTTTGGTCAAGATAGTGAGGTATATCAAGCACGTGTATGGCATGCAAAACCAATGAAAGCTGATGCAATGGTAGAGGCAATGACAAAAAAATCAAAAAAATATAACAAAGGTAATAAAAATTACCCAATGAATACCTTTGAGATTATTTCAGGAAAAGATCAGGGTGGCATTTTGAGAGTATCAGGCACTACTTTTGAAGATAGAGATAAATACCCCCTCAGAAAAAATGAGCTTGATTATTGGATGAAAAATGTAATGCCTCATGTTGATTTAAATAGAACTGAAGGGACATCATTTTGGTCTCCCGTAAATAATCAGAGCTATAATGGATCAGGAGGAAACAATAGGCTAAGATTCCAATTAGTTACTGAGTATTTAATTAAACCAGCAAAACTTTATGAATGGAATCAGCTTCGAATTAAGCTTGTAGAGGCGCATACAAAAGCAGGAAGTAAAGCTCGGTTTGACCATTATAATAGATTTGCAGGTGGAAAAACACATTTAGTTCATATGATAGTTCCTTTTAATTCATGGGCAGATTATGAAAAAAGAGTTCCTATTTTTTCAGAAGAAATCTTTAATAATGCACATGGTAAAGGAGCTCATAAAAAATGGCTTAATCAAATTTCAGAGATAATTGAATATAGAGAAGTCATTATTAGGGAACACTTACCTGAGCTAAGTACGAATTAAAAATAATTACAAAGTATAAGGTTAATAATATGAAAAGATATACAATTATATTGCTTTTAATGGGGTTTATAAAAGCTCAAGATGATCAAGTGGGAGTTCTAATTCCCTGGTATAACTACCCCATACATTGGTCTTCAGACTACCAGTGGGACGATCTCGCAAATGCAGCCTCAGAAATCCCAATCACTGCTATCATAAACGCTAATAATGGCCCTGGTACAGGAGGCCCAAATGCAGACTATGTAGTTGGGATGTCAGCATTAGCAGATAAAGTAACCACAATAGGTTATGTGTTCACTGGTTACGGAACCCGCGATATATCAACTGTTAAAACTGAAATTGATGAATGGGCTAGCAATTGGGTCCCCCACGGACTTTCAGGGATTTTCATTGACGAAATGTCAACTGAAACCAGTACACTAGCTTACTATGAAGAACTATACGATTATATTTTGAGCAAGAGCGGTCTCGATCAAGTTCATGGCAACCCTGGGATGTCATCAGAAGAAGCCTTTGTGTCGACACCAACAACCACATCTCTTGTAATATCTGAGAACTATATGTCTGAGTGGACATCACACTCCACTGATGCATGGGTTAATGAATACGATGCGGCACGTTTCTCAATGCTTGTCCATACAGCTAGTACGACTGGCGAAATGCAGACTGCCATAGATTTGGCCGTTCAACGTAACATAGGCTTGGTGTACGTTACTGATGATGTGATGCCAAACCCTTGGGACAAGCTCCCTACCTACTGGCAGGAAAAAGTCAAATACATCAAATCCATTAATCAAGGTAATGATTCAGAAGAACCTACATTTACAGATATAGATACAAATGGTGATGGGTGTATAAGTGAAGAAGAGTTTGATAATGCTCGTGATGGTAATTAAAACTTTATCTTAATTCTAAAAAAAGCCCCATTTAGCGTGGGGCTTTTTTGTTTATCGGATGATGGGTAGATTTTGTGATGAAATGGTTTATTAAAGGTATAAAAAACTATACTCTTTTTAAAGGGAGGGCTAGCAGAACCGAGTTTTGGAATTTTATTTTATACTGGGTGATATTTTATGTAATTATAATTTTCATTGATAGGGCTTTGGGGTTCAATTTTATTAATCTTAGAGCACTCCCTTTTTCTGAATACATCCCATTAGCAAGCCTTTATGAAGAAGTTGGGCTATTAACTTTTATGTATAGACCCTTAACTCTTCTTCCTTCTTTAGCCGTAATATCAAGAAGACTCCATGATACAAATAGAAGCGGCTGGTGGTGCTTAACGTGCGTTACACCTTTAGTTATTATTTTAATTATTTTCCTTTGCAAAAAAAGCGATGAAAATGAGAATAATTTTGGACCGAAACCAATTATTTGATGGTAATCATTGGATATTAACATTAATGAAAACATTATTAATAAAACCTAAAGAGTATTGATTTTGTCATATTTATATCTATTTAGTGCGATAATATTTGAGGTGATTGGCACCATGTTATTGCCCATTTCAAAGAACTTTACAAAACCTCTAATTAGTATTCTTTTGGTCATTGCATATATGCTTTCGTTTTATTTTTTAACTTTTGCTTTAAAAGAGATTCCTATAGCAGTTGCATATTCAACTTGGGCAGGAGTAGGTATATTTTTAATTACTTTATTTGGGTATTTATTTTATGGCCAATCTATACAATGGCAATCGCTCATAGGACTCCTTTTTATAGCTTTAGGCGTAGCAATTGTAAATACATTCAAAAATGAAAGTATGCTCTAAAATTATTTAATAAATGAGAAAATATTATGTGTATGTTATTGAATTAGACCAATCAGTAGCAGATATAAAAAAATTTCGTTCTGAAAACCCACACTATATCAAAGGTATTGCTTGTGTTTATGTAGGCCAATCTTCAAGAAAACCATCTATTAGATTTGAACAACATAAAGAAGGCTATAAGTCTAATAAATATGCAAAATATTATGGGATTAAGCTTAGGCCTGATCTTTATGAAAAATATAATCCTATCCCAACTAGAAAAGATGCTGAAGAAATTGAAGAAATGCTTGGCAAAGTGCTACGTAAACAAGGATATGGAGTCTGGTTTAATTAAGCGGTCACTAAGACTTTTATTTATTAAATAAAGAAAAACCTGTTTTTAGAAATTAAATGGTTTCTAAGTTATATCCATAAACCTACTTACAAAATTTTAAATAAAAGGAATTTGTATGTTTTGCAGAACTGCTACTTTAAGACACAATGGTGACACCGATGAGATTATTAATAATTTACGAAATCAAAAAGATAAATATGATGCGATTGAAGGTCTGCATAGTGTAACCTATGTTAAAATATCTGATAAAGAATTCGTTGGTTTTGCTATTTATGAGAGTAAAGCACATCTAGAAGCAGCGGCTGAACAAATTCAAGAAGTAATGAAAAGTTTTATGCCATTAATTTCATCGCCACCAGAATTTAAAGAGGGTAATGTGCCTTGGGTTTATTCAAAATAAATAAAGTGACTTTTGAAAAATAAATGAAAATAGAAGATCTAAAACAATCTAGACTTGTAAAATATTTAAGCTCTTATTTAGCTTTTGTTTTTATTGTTCTTCAAGTTGTTGATATAATTAGTGAGCCGTTCTCTTTCTCTGAAAATTTAATTGTTTATCTTGTTTATGTTTTTGCATTTATTTTTGTTTGTATCGTTATTATTGCAATTAGATCAGATAAAAAAATATCACCAATAGAGCCAATTAATGATACTAAACAAAATAATCAAAGCAATAAAATAATTTCAATTTCACTATCAATCATTGTATTGCTTCTTATACTTAACGTTTATCAGTTTACTAATACAAAAGATGATGATTTTTCACAAAATGAATTAAAAAGAAAACTTGATCAATTAATTGAAAAATCTGATTTTATTGAAGCTTTTAATCTATATAAGAAATTCCCAGATAGTTTTTTCATAAAAGATAGACTTAATGATTTCTCTAAAAAAATTAAATTAACATCTTCTAGCTCAAATGTCGTTGCTTCTTATCAATTTGATTTAAATAACCTTTCTAAAGATAACTGGAATTATTTATGTAATCTCCCATGTGAGACAGTAGTTCCCATAGGTAATATAAAATATAAATTTGAGAATGAAGATGAAAGCTCGATTGAGAGATTATTAAATATTAGAGATTCGATATCAATATCTATTAACAGAAAAGATATTTCAGCTCAAAGAATGGTCTTCATAAAAAATAATAAATTAAAATTAAGAACTGCTGGCCTTGATCACTTAGATCCTCAAGAAGTTGATGATTACTACATTGATAAATTTGAAGTAACAAATAAGGAGTTTCATGAATTTGTGAACAAGGGTGGATATGACGATATTTCTCTTTGGCAATTTGATCAATTAGTGAATAAAGATTACAAGAGATTGTTTGTGGATAAAACAGGTTTCCCGGGCCCTTCAGAATGGGAGTTAGGCAACTACCCATCTGAACAAGAAAACTATCCTGTTTCTGGCATTAGCTGGTTTGAAGCAATGGCATATTGCCGTTCAATTGGTAAATCTTTACCAAATATATATCAATGGGATTATTCAGCTTCACTACAAAATTCAAGCGATATTGTTCCTAGGAGTAATATGAGCAGCTCTTCAAAAGTTGAGGTTGGTAGTAAAAATATTATTTCATCTTTTGGTTTATATGATGTAGCGGGCAATGTTGCCGAATGGGTTTATAATAGCTCTGATAATAATACAAGAGTAATTATGGGCGGTAGCTGGGATGATCCTGGTTATGTTTTTAATACCTTATTTAGTAAAGAGCCATTTAACAGAGACAAATCTAATGGTTGCAGGTGCGTCAAATCATCGGATAGCAACAAATCATTAGAGGAAAAAGTTACTAACCCATCATTTAATATAATTAATGCCAAGCCAGTTTCTGATAACGTACATGCTGCATATTTATCTATGTTTAAATATTCTAAATTTGATTTAGAGCCCACTTTAATCTCTGATACGCTTATTGAATCTAAAAAATACACAATAAGTAAGGTGGCTTATAACACATCATACGGTGAAAGAATGTTTAGCTATATTTACAAACCGGAAAAAATTGATTCTCCTTCAAGAACCATAATCCTTTTTCCTGGTGCAGGAGCTATTATTAGAGAATCTAGCCAAGCTCTATTTGAGCAGATTCCTTCAAGCTTTGAGTTTCTTATGAAAGTAAACAGTGTCTTTGTTTTCCCTATTTATAAGAGCACCTATGAAAGAAGAGATGGCCTAATCAACTCTATTCCATTCTATGATCTTTCTTATCGGGATAGAGTTATTAAATGGAGTAAAGATCTTCAAACCACTATTGATTATTTAGAAAAACAAGATTTTGTTGACATGAGAAGATTGCATTACTATGGATATAGTTGGGGGTCAAGGGTTGCTGGAATTATGCTATCAACAGTACCAAAGTTTAAATCAGCTATTTTAATTGTAGGTGGACTAAGAAGTCAAAAAAGGCATCCTGAGGCCGACCCAATAAATTATTTGCCTAGAGTAAAAATACCTATATTGATGCTGAATGGTAAGTATGATCCAATTTTTCCGTATGATACTTCTGCAGAGCCAATGTTTAAACTTTTTGGGACAGGCGTTAATAATAAAAAAATTATCACTTTTGAATCTGGTCATTTTGTGCCTGGTCATGAAATAATTAAATATTCTGTAGATTGGTTTAATTCTATTGATCCAGATTAAAATATTTACATAATAACCCATTAATAAGCTAAGAGCCTTTTTTGTTTATAGTGGGTTTCTATCGTAATATTACAGAGTAGTATTTTACTCTTTTTATAATTAGAGCAGTTAATGAACAAAGGTTAATTCAATGAATAAATTATTACACAACCAAACGTTTTGGAGAATTATTTGGATTTATACTTTAATTATTTATCCTTATTTTTTTCTAACATTGTTTTTTTCAGGAGAGCCTCCAATAATTATTAGTGAAACCTTTACAGACTATATATATTTAGTAAGTGGTGTTTTTATTGTCCCTCTAATGTCATGGGGCGCTTATAACCAGTTCCGTATTAGTAGGGATTCAAAGAAATAAATGAAGTAGACAGCTAGGGGTTAAAGATTTGTACTTAGCTGAATGATTTATTTATTATAGTGTCCAGCCAAGTGACATCCCAGCCCAAGGTGCACTAAATTTTCCTAGAAATAAATAATACCCTTTAACGCTAATTAGAAATCCGCCTGTTCCTTTTTGATAGCGATACCCCCCGCCAAAAAAGATTGAATTATCTTCAATATAATCACCTCTCATCTCAAGAGTCCCTTGAATCATGGTCATTCCACCGCCAAGTTCAAATTTGTGATCTCCTAAACCCATAAGGTATGCTGCACCTATGGGCATAAATCTAATTTTTTTATCGCCAGGAACTTGAGCCCTACTGGATCCATAGCCTGCTCGAGCAAGAATATTATTAGTTAACATACGTTCGTAGTTGAATGTCCTCGTATAGCCTGCACCGCCAAGTTCAGTATAAATATTATTTTTTTGACTATAGCCATAAGTAGTAAGTGTTATTATAAAAAATCCAAATAAAGAAAGTTTTTTTAACATTATGAGCCTTTTTTAGTATTAAAAGTTAAGGTTTCAAAACTTTGTTTAACAATACCACAAAATAGCTTTTATCTATGCACTAGATTGTAATATAGTTAGAAATAAATCCTTTTGAATTTTGAAAGATTATGTAATTTTTGATATGAAAATATTTAAAACAAATCAAAATAAACCAGAAAGAGTTGTAAGGTTAATTGTCTCATTATTCCTAATTCCAACTCCATTTATCCTCGGCTCATCACCCTACTCAATTCTTCTTAGTACAGTTGGTGGCGTTTTACTATTTAACTCAGTAGTTGGAACTTGTTACATCTACAGAATTCTGGGTGTAGATACTTGTAAAACATAATATTATAGTTAATTAATTTTTAAAGCCTCACCTAAACGTGGGGCTTTTTTATTTAACGGTTAAAGAAGGATTAAAAAAATGAAAAATAGAAAGTTTTTTGAGGTTATAGGTTTATTTAGCGTTGTTGGTTCACTCATATTTGTTGGTATAGAAATTAAACAAAATACTACCGCAGTACGCGGAGCAACCCAACAAGCTGTTTCTTCTCAGGTTGCAGAGATGTATAGGATCCTAGCTGAAAATGAGAGGATGGCTAACTTAGTTAGCATTGCATCAAAGGGAGTAAATAAATCAGATATTAGTGAAAGTGATTACGTAAGTTTTTGGAGTTTTCAAATGATGGGTTTTAGGCGTATTGAGAATATCTATCTTCAATATAAAAATGGATTATTAACAGAAGATGCATTTAGTAGAATTGGTATGGATATTTATAAAACAAAACTCGTAAGAGGAATTTGGGATGAACGTAAGGGAGATTTTGAACCAGATTTTGTTAAGTTTTTTGAACAGCTAAGAGATAATTAATTAAAATCAAATGAAACACTTCTGGATCATATTATTTTTATTCCCCCTTTTTGCTCAAAATGACAATATAAAATTTATATTAAAAAATGATTCTGAAATTATTGGCTTCAAACCTGAAGATAAAGTTGTCATCCGTCTTTATAAAAAAAATCTTTTAAATATTAAATTAATTCCTGATAGAAATTTAAAATCAACAACATTTAAAAAAGTTAACTATGAAGAAAGGTTTATTTTAACTGAAAATGGAAAAGTTTTATTTTCTGATATATACTCGATAGCTCACGTTAGCAATGGAAATATAGCAATCAAAAACGGTATTAGAGGATTTAAGACTGGCGTGATTGCTGGTTTTTCAATTGGGTTTTTAGGCACATTAATTAATGACTCTGGGCCAACAAATCCATTAGCAGTTGGAGTAATGGTTGGCACTGTTAGTTCCTTTGTTTTATTCTTTGAAGGATTAATTAGGGGCTATTTTTATTCAAATATTTCTAAAGAATATATAATTGACGATAAAAAATGGATTATCATAGAGAAAGATCAAGCTCCCCTGGAGTAAATAAAGGATAAAAATGAAAAACATACTTGCAAGAGGTGGGATTGAATTTTTAGCTGTTCTTTTTGGAATTACCATATCTCTTTGGGTGGAAGATTCACGTGAAAATAAACATATTCAAAATAGGGTAGCTGAAGATTATTTATACATAAAAAAAGAAATTGGGCTTGATATAAAAAATATTGATAATATAATTTTAGCTGTAAACAGTCAAGTCACTTCACTTAAAAAGCTGCTTGACTATAATGAAAAAAAGATTGATTTCAATGATAGTGATGTGATTTTGAATTTAAAAAAAATTACTTCACCTACTTTTTATGGCACACAAACAGCTTATACTGCTTCTGTTTCAAGTGGCCGGCTAAATTCATCTAAGGATATAAACTTAAGTAATGAAATTTCACAGCTATATGAGCATTTTTATAAAAGGCTAAATGCAAATAGTGAATTATATGACTTTAGAAATCAAAAATTAAAAAGTGATTACTTTATGAATTTTTTTCAAATAACTGTTGGGGGTCGAAAAATAGATGACTTATCTAAAGAGATTTTCTTTTCGGCAAACACTAGGAATGCTTTGTACTGGATTTTAGAATTTGTTGAAAATTTTTATATTTTGAGATTGAATGACACAAAGAATCAAATGATAAAAACAGAAATGTTAATTTCAAACTTTTTAGATGAAGCTCAGCAATAAATCTTATTGCTATAAATCATAATTGAATAAAAATTTAGTAAAATGATTTGGTCTAAATTTATTCAACCACGCTTAATCTCCTTAGCCTGCACATCAAAACCAATAAGAAAACAGCGTGAAAAAGTTGTCCCTAAAGCTGATGGAACTGTATTAGAAATTGGTTTTGGATCAGGACATAATCTCCCATACTATAATAAAAAAAATATAGATAAAATAATTGGTCTTGAACCTTCTGTTCATATGCAAAAACTTTCCAAAAAAAAATTGAAAGGTTTTGATGTTAATTTTGAATTAATTACAGAAAGAGCAGAGGAGATACCGCTGGAATCAAATTCTATAGATTCCGTCGTATGCACTTATACCTTATGCTCTATATCAAACCCTGAAATGGCTTTAAGTGAAATAAGGAGAGTTTTGAAAAAAGACGGAAAGTTTATTTTCACTGAACATGCTGCGTCACCAGATTTAAAAATTAATAAATTCCAAAAAAAAATTGAACCTTTATGGAAAGTAATTGCCGATGGTTGTCATTTAACTCGTGATATAAAAACAATGCTTGCCGAAAATGGTTTTAGTATTAATAATTCTGAGGATATGTACTTACCTGGGACACCAAAGTTTATTGGTTATCATATATGGGGATTATTAAAAAAATAAGACTATTTTATTTATGTTAAGGTTCAAAAATTATACTAGAAATTCATTGTTGATGATTCTGCTTTTTTATTTTACTGCTTGTTCACAGTTAACTAGTATAAATATGTATTCCACCAGCGAGGAAATAAATCTTGGGAACAGATATGCTTTTCAAATTGAAAAACAATTACAACTTATATATGATCCTTTTATTAATGACTATATAAATAATCTAGGTCAGCGCTTAGTAAGAGTTTCAAAAAGAAATAATATAAAATATACATTTAAAGTTGTGAATGATCCTGCTATCAATGCTTTTGCTATCCCTGGTGGGCACTGTTATGTCAACTTAGGATTAATTGATTTTGCAGAGACTGAGTCAGAGCTTGCTTCGGTAATTGGTCATGAAATTGGACATGTGGTTGGAGAACATGGCATGGAGAATATGACCAAACAAAATATTATTGGATTAGCTGGCGCAATTGCTTTGGGTTCCAATCCAAGTTTTACAGAAGAATTTATGACCAGCTTGATTCAAACAGGTATAATAACTAAGTATGGTAGATCCGCGGAGCTTGAGGCAGATAAATTTGGGATTCAACAAATGCATGATGCAGGCATAAATCCCGATGGATCAAAAAAGTTTTTTGAGAAATTAGCCAAAGAAGAAAAAGGAGGCTCAAGTAGAATGGCAAGCATATTATCTACTCATCCACCAACATCTATTAGAATTAAAAAAGCAACAAAGATTATAAATGATCTACCGCCTAAAAAATATGATGATTTAACATCAAAGAATTTTCAGGATTTGAAAGAATACTTATTAAGAATAAAAGAGAAATAGAATTATTCCATTAAGGATTTTGAATCAAGAAAGTTATTGGATGAGTATTCTTTAATTTTATCTTTAATATTTTCAGATTCAAAATCAATATCATATTCATCTACATATCCAATTGCATTACTGTCATCATTTAATACTATAAAAAATCCGTCTCTATATAATGGGAAAATTTTAATTTTTTCCCCTTTTTTAATTTGTTGAATTACGCTGGATGTAACGGTTGGATACTCTAAGATATTTGCATTAAAAAGTGTTATTGCAGTTTCAATTCTCTCTTTATGTCTATTATCTATTGATTGCTCAAAATCATAATCTCGTATTATAGAATAATTATTATTTATAGGGTTTTCTTGTGTTGGGTCTGTTGGGAAGTCATTACTTGTAATTGATTCTAAAATAAAATCCCCGTTAATATTGGCGGTAATTTTTTGGAGACCGTCCACTGTTAAAACTTCTCCGCTAATTAGGCTTTCAACTTCAAAACTCCCTGTTTTGCCAATAAATTCAGCCACTCCTTTTGATGAGTCTACTTTAACAGCAAATACAGTCCCTTTAACAGAGGCAATCCCAGCTGATGTTCTTACACGAAAGCCTTTATTCTTAATATTATTTATTTCATTAATTATTATACCATTATAAAGAGTTATTTCATCTCTTAAATCATTTTGATGAAATAGGAATGTAGTATTCTCACGTATTTTAATTATTGATTTTGACTCTAAGTATTGAAACGCAGAAAAAGAAGGTGCGTCTCCAATACGAATAGAATCATTCGCATAAATATTTTCTCCTAAGTATCCATCATTAAATATAGTCTTATCATAGTGCTTAATTTTTACATCACCCTTTAATTTAATAAATGCTGCAGAAGCTTTTATATTTTCATCTTCCAGCAAAGGCTTTTCCCATTTTATAAATAAATTATAAATGATTCTTCTTGGTTTTGAATATGATAAAAAACCAACTCCTGTAGTATAGCTATTATCTATGCTTGAGGTTGAAAACAGAAGATAATTATTAACAATAAATTTTTCATCTAGAAATTTCTGAACCCTAATTTTTGAAATATTTGAATTTTGAGCGATGATATAATCTAAAGCGCTATTTTTCATTTTTTGTTCAGATGGGTTTTGCCATATAACAAAAAACAAAGCCACAATAAATATTGTGGCATTATTTTTATTAGAGAAGAAAGATTGAATATTATTTTTTATCAATTATCTATAGTAAAACGAGTTTTAGATAAATCAATAATCTTGCCCAAACGATCCTCAGAAGAAAAATTAATTAAATCGGCATCGGCATAGCCCAAAGCTCCAGTGCCAAGTCTTCCAACAACTACAAACCCTGAGCGGTAGATTGGATAAACAATGAATTTTTCTTGGTCCGAAATAGAAGAGACTAACTCTGAACTTGTATTAGGAAAAATATATACAGGTATATCTCCCATCAAAGGTGTTTCCAAATATGTTACTATTGACTCCCGTTTAATAATATCAATAGCAATATTAAAATCATAATCCCTAGTCGCATCATAATTTTTGATTGGTTTTGGTGCTACAGGTTTTGGTGCTACAGGTTTTGGTGCTACAGGTTTTGGTGCTACAGGTTTTATTTCATTTATAATGATCTTTGGTTTTGACGCTTCTGGTTTTGGCGTAATCTTAATTTTTTCCTTTATTGTTTTAATCGGTTCTACTTTTTTTACGGGTTCTTTTTTAATAGGTAAAACAACTAATTCTTTCTTTGGCCCCATGACATAATCTGATTCATTAGCCAATGACCATATTAATTGCCCAGCATTTGTTGAAAATAATTTCTGTTCTTTAATCATTCTTAAGCTTAGGCCAGATAGTTCATTTTTTATATAAGCCTCGCCATTAATAGTAACAAATTGATCTTGGACTTCATCAAATATTAAATTCATTAATGTAAAATTTTGTTTATCAATTGTTGCTATGGAGTGCTGAGATATAAAATTTGTTGGCTTAGAAGAACTCATTATATTTGCATGTATTTTCCCTTTTTTCACTTTGTACAAATTAGTTGTTTCATTAAAAACTATTTGCGCATTCGTATTATCATACATAACTATAACTGAATTATCGTTATTAATTATAAAGCTGATGTAGGATGGATATTCTCCAACCGTGATTTGATCACCATTGTTAATAAGTTTACCAGGATAAAGATTTTTATTCGGGTCTGAATCTCCTTTTGATAAAATACTCACATTACCATACTGTACTAATATTCTAGCAATTTGATTTAAGTCTGCTATCGGTTCATTTGACGAGTTTTCTTTAATCCCTTTATCTGTTGAATCAATTTCAACTTCAACATTGTTGTTTTCTAATGAGTTGTTTTCTTTTTCATCAGACAAAATCTCATTACCTGACATAGAGGAGTCAATCGTTTCCTTTTTATTAATTCTTTCAAAGTTTAATGACTCTAAAGAATTAAGCATTCGAGTATTATTCAAAATCAATATGAGGAAAAAAACAATTACAATTACGAGAATTACTTTAAATGTATAATCCGTTTTTTTGGCTTCTGTGGCTTTGTTAGAAAGTTCGCTGGAAACAAACTTCCCAGTATTCTTATCTCTGGGTGCACTCTTTTTTTGTTTTTTCATTTTAGTAGCAACATCTTTTTAACCGATTGGTTGTTTTGTGTTTTTAAAAAATAAAAGTATGTTCCGGTTGAGACTTGATTGCCGAATTGGTTTGTCCCATTCCATCTCACACTATATTTACCTGCCCATTGTTCATTGTTTATTAAAGTAATTACTTCCTGACCAAGAAGGTTGTAGATCACGAGTAAAACTTTACCATCATTTGGAATTTCATACTTAATAGTAGTAATAGGATTAAAAGGGTTTGGATAATTATCATTAAGAACAAATTCTTTCGGTATTAAGCTTATTAATTCTGCAATTTTCGTTTCAACCCATAATTGATCACCATATATTAAATAGATTCTTTTACCAATATCTGTTTTGGTATCATTCTTAAGCTCAAAATTATTTTCCTTATTGAGGTCAAATCTTTTTTGATTTGTTAAGTCAAATAATATCAACTCATGACCTTCTTTTAGGTTTCCTTGAACATCGACTTTAACATTAATATTTTCTTCTCTTGACTTTAATAACCCATACCATAATCCTTCATTTTGAGCCATCATTCGAATATCATCACGCAAAGGATATTCTTTGCCATTTGCCTCATGCTTATAAATCCAATCAAACCTAACACCATATTCTCCATCTGGAGTATATGGTTCAGCAGGATTATCTAATCCATCATATTCATTCAAGGCTTTAGGGTGAAAGCCTGCATTGTTATTAAGATCTGCATCTTTATTTGTATAAAAATCAACTTTAGCATTCCACTCACCTTTATTATCAAATGAGAAGATGCCATTATAAAGGTTTGCAATCTGACTCCCAGATTTGTCTGCTTGCGTAATGCCAACTCGTAAAGTTCTGGTTGTATCAGCTTTATTGCATATGATATAACCTCCAAAAGATTTTACCGTATCAACTACTCCAGACCAAGCATTTGTTCCAGTGTAAGTAAGTGGTCCACAATATTCAATCTGGCTAACATCACCCATTAAAAAAGTAAAAGGATATGGATTCCCAACAAAATTCCATCCTGGCTCAAGAATCCATTCTAAAGTATCTACGTTATCAACGATACCAGACCCAAGCGAGAAATCACATACTGGATCACCTTTTTTATAGATGAAATAACTTTTGCCTGGCTGAATTGAACTTGCTTCAACAGAGGTACCATTCTCATAGGTATATATCACAAAAGAGTTTTTATCTATCTTCCCAAAACTATTATAGAATACGGATTCAATTGCTTTATTATCTAAGTCACTAGGAATAGATATTAATACCCAAGTATCACCTGGAATACATTCATCAATTGAAATTGACCCTTCAGGTATTTTTATAGGGACACTTGAAAGTCCTGACTGCGAACCAAAGCCAAGAATATCTTTTGCACTAAAATAATATTGTAAGCCATTAAGCGTAATTAAGTTTGTATCAATTAGTTGTTCAACATCTACATATCTAGCATTTAAACTATTTTGATCAACGGGGCTTGATTGAGCATTAATATTATAAAGGTTAAATGGTTGAAAACTATTTTTACCTCCTTCAGAAACAAACAGGGATACATCTTGAAGCGGAATTGAGTCTTTTACAGAGGCAGAAATTGTAACATCATCAACTTTATAAAGAACTGTATCTTTATCCGTTAGAATATTATATATATCAGGTGGCAACTGATCTTGCTCAACATTAATAATTACTGTGGTTGTATCGCAAAGTTCTGTTTCGTCGCATATTGAGTAGATCAAAGAATCTTCGCCAAAGAATTGCTGAAGGTTGCTATAGTCAATAATCAGAGATGAGTCTTCATAGACGGTTGCAAGCGCACCACCAAATGTTGGGATTGCAGTAGCAGAGCCGGGTGTATTGTCGCCATAAATTCTTAGAGTTGATACTTCAATATCATCTTCTACATCATAATCATTTTGAACAATATTAATTGTGTCTTTGTTGGTTTGGAAAATTTCAATAGAGTCAGTTAGTGCAATTGGTGGATCTGGTACACTTACTACACTGACAGTAACTACTGCAGTTGCAATATTACCCGCTTTATCTGTTACACAATATTTAAACGTGTAATATCCATTATAGTCTTTTTCTGGATTAACTTGAATTGATGGTTTCCCCGTTCCCAAGCTCACGTCTTTCTTAAGGGTATCTGCCTCTTCCCCTGGTAGAGATATATAACCATATTTAGGCTCATCGCAAAGTGCGTAATTCAAAGTATCTCCATCAGCATCAAAAGCAATTAGTTCAAAATCAAGAGGCGTATCTTCAAAAAGATATAAATTTATAGTATCTTGAGCAGTTGAAAATATTATAGGCGCATCTTCAACGGGAAGAATCTCAATTACTAAAGTTGCACTATCTGATAAACCGGTTTCATCTGAAAAACTGTAAATTAAATTATCTGTTCCAAAGTAATCAGGGGCAGGCTCTACAAGAATTAAACTGTCGCTGTCGACTGTCGCGTTATTAGCATTGCTATTAAACTCTTCAATAAAAGATTGTATAATTGTTAATGTAGAGTCTATATCACCATCTTCATCTGTATCATTGCTTAGAACACTAACCAATGTGTCACCATAGTCCTCACTAAAGCGAATTGTATCATTAAAAGCGATAGGCTTTCTTCCTTTTTTCACTGTTACATATATTTTACCAGTACTATTTAAAAGCGTTCCATCAGAAATTTCATATTCAATTGAATCAAGACCAACATAGTCTGGTATTGAGCTGTAGTTTAATACCACAATAAAGCTTGTATCAGATCTTACGCCTACTGTTCCAGACCCACTGTTTGATTTAATGTTAAGTGAGCTTGCGATTATATCGCCATCAGGGTCACTAACGTATGGAGAAACATTTAGGTCATAAATAAGTCCAGCACCTACTACAATATTTATATTTTCTGCAATTGGCTGATCGGGGACACTGGCTATATTAACAATTATCTCTGCGCTATCAGTTAGCTCTCCATCATTTGTAATAAAACCAAAATTAACTATACCAAATTCATTTGGATTCGGGGTATAAATAACTTTTTGTTCTGAGTTAAATACCCTGTCTCCTTCATTAACAAAACCGGTTTTTGTTGTTCCATCGTTTGTCTGATATAATAATCCTGCACTTGGAAGAGAGGTAATAGAAAACGATAAGGGGTCATTTTCTAAATCTGTGCCACTAACTTGAATAGTTTTGGTTTCGTCTTCATCAATATTAATAGTATCATTATTTGCAATTGGCGGATCATTTACACCTAAAATTATAAACTGAACCACTCCATTTTCACTCGTACTAAAAGGATCAGAGGCATTAAATAAAATAGAATCTTTACCAAAGAAATCTGCCTTTGGCTTATATATAAGGCTGTTAATATCGTCAGTTATGCCAGAGGGGACACTGCTAATTTGCACACCATTACTTTGTGATAATATCCCATTTTTAGGAAGTGATAGTACTTTAAAAGTTAATGAGTCGGCTTCAATATCTGAGCCCTCTAATATTAATACCTGTGTTGAATCTTCTTTTAGTTCAAATTGTTTATTTAAAACAATCGGGACATCATTGATTGGTGTAATTGTGATTTTAAAGGTATCTAAAATAGCTTTTCCGTTTGAGGTCCCCTCAACTATAAGATTAATCACACCAAATTGATTATCAATTAAGTCAAAGGTTATGCTATCTCCTTCTACGTTTATTGAAGCGATTGAAATATTATCATTCGATTGAATTCTTACAGTTATTGAATCATCAGCATTATCAATATCTGTAAAAAGATCAGCGATAGAAATAACACCATCATCTGCATCTTCATCAATGACAACATCACTAAGTGCATTAGCTATTGTTGGAGCATCATCAACTGGGGTCACAGTAACGATCAATGTGTCATTAACCGTCTTCCCATTTGATGTCCCCTCAATTACAATTGTAGCCACACCTGAAGAGTTAGTGCCAAAAATAAGGTTTAAATCGTTTCCGACTAATGTGTGAGTGACTAAATCAGAGTTGCTATTTGAAATTAAAGCTTTTGTAATATTTGTATCATCATTGTCAATATCTGTAAATACAGAAACAAGGTCAATCAAAGTAGTATCTGCATCTTCCGTCACTGTCAAATCGCTAATTGCATTGGCAACTACTGGTGCATCATCAACCGGATTAACAGTAACAACTATGGTGTCATCAACCGTTAAACCATTTGAGGTCGCACGATAGATGATGGACATATTACCATCTCCAGTATTTTTATCATCCTGAAAATCTAATGTTAAAACATTATCTGAAAGATCCACTGTAACAATTGATTCGTTCCCTTTGTCCACTAACGATAGTTGAATCGAAGTGTTTTCATTATCAATATCATTAATAACATTACTTAGATCTATTACCGTATTATCCGCATCTTCATTAACGGTAACATCACTAGGCGCATTTGCGACTGTAGGAGCGTCATCAACTGCATTAACAACAATTTCAAATGTGTCATCAGCTGTTTTTCCATTTGAGGTCCCTCTTATAACTAGTTCAGCTGTCCCATTTTGATTATTTTGAAAATTAAGGGTAAGTGTTTTGCCTGATATGCTGGTTGTAATTAGCGAACTATTATTATTGCTTAAAACACTTGGCGTTATATCTGAGTCATTATTATCTATATCTGTAAACACTAAGCTCAGATCAATTGTACTGTTGGACGCATCTTCGCTTACAGTTATATCATCGATCAAGTTTGCTACCGTTGGTCCGTCATCAACCGGATTAACAGTAACAACTATGGTGTCATCAACCGTTAAACCATTTGAGGTCGCGCGATAGATGATAGACATATTCCCATCACCAGTATTTTTATCATCCTGAAAATCCAAGGTTAATGTTTTCCCAGAAAGGGAGGAGGCGACAATAGATTCGTCTCCCTTAGAAACTAAAGAAAATGAAATATTTGTATTATCATTATCAACATCATTAATGACATTGCTTAAGTCTATTACCGTATTATCCGCATCTTCATTAACCGTAACATCGCTAGGCGCATTTGCGACTGTAGGTGCGTCATCTGTATTTGGTACCGTAATTGTAACTGAAACAATTTCACTGGTTAAGGAGCCGGGGTCTGTAACAGTAAAGTTGTAAGTAATAGTCCCGTAAAAATTTTCATCTGGTGTGAATTTTACTTGTTTAGCTGAAGAAGTCACATTTGTATTATTACTACTTATACCAGAATCATCGCTTTGCTTTAATGTGCCATCTGTTGAAATAGATGTAATCGTATAGGTTGAAATTACATCTCCATCTGGGTCTGAGGATGCTAAGGTTATAACTACATCCGTAGCATCTTCACTAACCGTTATGCTTTGTGCTGTTGCCACTGGTTTTTCGTTTAAATCGTTGATCGCTATATTAATTGTTCCAGCAGATGATGTATTTGTGCCATCGCTAACAGTAATGCCCAACGTATAGCTAGATGTTTCTTCGTGGTTAACAGAAGCTGCTGTTGTAATTGCTCCTGTAGATGAATTTATAGCAAACTTCCCCGCTGCATTTCCACTTGTAATTGTCCAGCCACTAAATGTTGTTGAGCTCCCATCTCCATCTGTTGCCCTTGGCGTTCCTACAGAAGTTCCTGATGCTACGTTTTCATTTATTGAGAATGAAGAATCCACTACAGTTGGCGCAAGGTCATTAATATCCGTCACATTTATAGTGATTGTCTTCGTAGCTGAAAAAACTGAACCATCGCTTACTTTTACTGTAAGTGTATAGCTTGTTGTTGTTTCATAATCTAAACCTCCAGCTACTGTGATCACGCCACTAGATGCATTTAATGCAAATTTTCCAGCGTCATTACCTGAAACAATAGTCCAATTGCTCAAACCATCACCATCGGCATCTGTTGCTGCAATTGCTCCACTATTACCAGAAACTGCTGTACCATTACTAGCGTTTTCTGCTATTGTAAATGTTTGACTACTCGTAACAACTGGCAATGAATTATTATCCGTTACATTAATTGTTAATTCTTTTTCATATGTAGCTCCATCATCATCTGTTGCAACAATATCTAATGTATAAGGCTGATCATCGTATACCATTTCAGCGTTTGTATATAATTTTGTTCCATCAACAATCTTGAATTTTGCGCCATCTTTGCCACTACTTATTGTAAAGGTGTGTGTTTCATCATCTAAATCTGTCGCAGTAAGATTACCAATAAAGGTGTTTGCAGCATCGCCACCACCTGCGGTTGTATTTGAAGAAGCTAGATCTGTTGGTGCATCATTTACATTATTTACGGTGATTGTAAATGTTTGAGTACTATACGTATCATCACCACTATTAGCCGTACCGCCATCATCTGTTAAAACGATTGAGACGGTTGCACTACCTGTAGCATTTGCAGCGGAAGTAAAGGTTAATACGCCACTTGCATTAATTGCAGGCTGTGAGCTGAATAAACTATTGTTGTTATTAGATGTAGTGAAAGTTAAAGACTGACTTGAGGGATCGTTGGTCCCTTTACTTATGTTGCTTGCCCATCCGCTTGCTGTTTGTGCTCCCGCATCCTCATTAACGGATACATTGCTACCTTTAGTAAAAGAAGGTTCGTCATTTACACCCGTAACCGTTACCACAAATGCATCATCTACTGTTTCACCATTAGATGTGCCTCGAATATTAATCGTTGCTGTACCATATTGATTGGCTACATAATCCAAGGTTAATGCATTCCCCGAGATACTTGCAGAAACTAAATCTGTATTATTGTTACTCTGAACGGCTTTTGTAATATCATCATCATTATTATCACCATCCGTAAAAACATTACTATAGTCTACTGTTGAGTTAGAAGCATCTTCTAAAACTGTAAAATCTGCAATTGCATTGGCTACTGTTGGCGAATCATCTGCAGCATTAACCGTAACAACAAATACTTCATCTACTGTTTTTCCATTGGATGTTGCTCTAATGGTTATAGCCGCCGTTCCACTTTGATTAGCTTCATAATCTAATGTTAAAGTATTCCCAGATATGCTTGCTGAAACCAGGCTAGTATTTCCATTACTCAATATCACCTTAGTAATATCACTATCATTGTTATCTACATCTGTAAAAGTATTTGTTAGATCAATTGTAGAGTTACTCGCATCTTCTGTTACTGCAAAATCAGCAATTGCATTAGCAACTGTTGGCGCATCATCTACAGCATTAACCGCTATGGTAAATGTCTGGGTGGCATAGGTGTCATCTCCACTATTTGCCGTACCTCCATCATCTGCCAATACAACTGAGACCGTCGAGCTGCCTGTAGCATTTGTAGCTGAAGTATAGGTTAGAACACCGCTTGAGTTAATTGCGGGCTGCGAACTAAATAAACTATTATTATTATTGGTTACTGTAAAACTTAGTGATTGGCTAGAGGGGTCGCCTGAGCCTTTACTCAAGCTACTTGCCCATCCACTAACCGTTTGGGCCCCCGCATCTTCATTTACCGATTGGTCACTTCCTTTCGTAAATGACGGCTCATCATTTACCGCTGTGACCGTTACCACAAATGCGTCATCCACCGTATTACTATTTGATGTTCCTCGGACTGTTATCGTTGCTGTGCCATACTGATTGGCTTCATAATCTAAAGTAAGTGTATTCCCAGAGATACTTGCAGAAACCAGGTCTGTATTATTATTACTGTGAACAGATTTAGAAATGCTACTATCATCTACATCCGCAAAAACATTCGTGTAGTCTTTAGTTGTGTTTGAGGCATCTTCCAAAACTGTAAAATCAGCAATCGCATTGGCTACTGTTGGCGCATCATCTACAGCGTTTACCGTTATGGTAAACGTTTGAGTGGCATAGGTGTCATCACCACTATTTGCCGTACCTCCATCATCTGCCAATACAACTGAGACCGTAGTACTACCTGTAGCATTTGAAGCCGAAGTGTAAGTTAGGACACCGCTTGCGCTAATTGCTGGTTGAACACTAAATAAGCTATTATTAGCATTAGTTACAGTAAATGCAAGCTCTTGACTTGAAGGATCATCCGTTCCTTTACTTAAGTTGCTTGCCCATCCACTAACCGTTTGGGCCCCCGCATCTTCATTCACCGATTGGTTGCTTCCTTTCGTAAATGACGGCTCATCATTCACACCCGTAACCGTTACTACAAATGCATCGTCCACTGTTTCTCCATTGGAGGTTGCTCTTACAGTAATAGTTGCTGTACCATATTGATTGGCCTCGTAGTCTAAGGTCAGTGTATTTCCAGATATACTTGCAGAAACCAGATCTGTATTATTATTACTCTGAATAGCTTTCGTAATATTGCTATCATCGTTATCAACATCCGTAAAGACTCCACTATAATCTTTGGTTGTATTTGAGGCATCTTCTAGTACCGTAAAGTCTGCAATCGCACTGGCTACTGTTGGATTATCATCAACAGCATTAACCGTTATAGTAAACGTTTGGGTAGCATAGGTGTCATCACCACTATTTGCGGTACCACCATCATCTGACAAAACGACTGAAACCGTCGCACTGCCTGTAGCATTTGTGGCTGAAGTATATGTCAGAACACCGCTTGAGTTGATTGCAGGCTGCGTGCTAAATAAACTATTATTATTATTGGTTACTGTAAAAGTTAGTGATTGACTTGATGGGTCGCCTGAGCCTTTGCTTAAGCTGCTTGCCCACCCACTGACCGTTTGGGCTCCAGCATCTTCATTCACTGACTGGTTGCTTCCTTTTGTAAAAGAAGGTTCATCGTTTACCGCGGTTACATTCACCGTTACCGTGGCAGCATCTGAATCTTCAGTACCATCGTTTACCTTAAAATTAAAGTTTCCATGGCCATCCCCATTCCCATTCGATGCTGAAATATATTTTACTCTATTGGATCCATCGCTAACTGTAGTTCCAGTTGAGATTGCTCCACCAGAGAACTGGGTAAGTGTTCCATTCGATGGAAGGCTAGTTATAATATAAGAAAGATCATCCCCATCGGCATCTGAGCCTGAGAGTGTAATTGTTTGTGAAACATCTTCAATGGCTGAGACAGTCTGCGCTGAAGCGGTGGGCGGTGTATTGTCACCAGCAAAAGGAAGGTTGGTTGAAAAGTAACCTTGATTATTTTTACCATACGCATACCATATATATATGGGCTTATTACTCTCAAAGTAAACATCGGCACCAGTAGTATAGTCATCGTCCAACTTTCTAAAAACTTCCCAAGACTGACCATCAACAGTCATGCTTCTTACTGTTTGGTTATCCCAACTAGATAAAGAATAGTTAGAGCTTCCATCCTGCACGGTTGTTGTTGCGTTGCTTGGTTGTAAAATATAGTAGTTGATCTCTCCATCGTTTGAACCTGTATTCACTTGTCCAATGTCATCACCAATATGTGCATGATTTGCGCCATCAGAAGAATTGGATGCGTTTAATGGTGCCATTAAAAACATACCATTATTATTTTTTGAATTTTTATTATCAGTAGAATAGCCTTGGTAGTAAACCATAATAGGTTTATCAGCACTAATATGATCTAAACTACTATTATTGTTATTATCTAAATCCCATTCATAAAACTCTTTTTCATCTAAGTCTGAATTCTTTACGGAACCATCAACACTTACTGTTGTATTATCTTCAGTGGCAACGATAATTGCAGCCGTTCCTTTATAGGATGAGCTTTCGCCTTCCATAATTAAGTAATCTGTTCCTAAGTTTTTAACTGGGACTAGCTGATCATAGCCCATATCTCTAGGGTTACTGCTTTGAGCTTGGCGAATACCACCACTCCATGTTCCTGAATTAACCACAATATCCTTATCTGCCGTTATCTTTGTACCAATAACATCTTCATCATAAGAACTATTTGCATGATCAATACCTAGCACATATGAATAACCTTTATTAAGTGTAATCGTATTACTGGGTTGACCGTCCCAATTGACTCCAGAATTAGCATCCACTGAAACTGTCGTATTATTTTCAGTTGCCATTATTGAAATAAAACTACTGTAGCTATTTTGATTCGTATAGCCTGATTGTGTTTGATAAAAATGAGCCGAGAAAAATTCTTTACCCATTCCTTGGACACCTTTGGATGAGACAGATCCCATTTGGTCACCGGCTCGAATATCTACTCTTAAATAGAAAGGACTATCTGACGTAAAGTATAGGCCTTTATTTTGATCTGTGGTCCCATGGGCATCAGCATAGAGATAGCTACTCGCAGAAATCGTAAAATTGTGTGGACTCGATTTACTCACACTTTTATTTAAAATAAGAGTTCCATCATATCTTTTTACATGGATATTAATTGAGCTTGATACCATGGTTGATAGATCAATCCTAATCTCATCTGGGTCATCTGCGTTTGAGGATGCTCCATTATATAATGGAGGCATGTAGTGTTCTGTAGAATATTGAGCAACTAAGTTGCTTAACATTAAAAAGCTAATAAAAATTATTAAAGGTAGACGTTTCATTTTATTAATTACAGCAGTCAAGTGGCAATGCTGGAGGAGCCCCAATTGATTCATCCCCTGTTTTTAAATTTTCATATGCTGCATAGCCTCCGCCAAGGACAATTGGTATAAGCCAAAGACCAAAAACACCCCCACATTCTTTATAATTCCATTCAGATATGACATCGTTAACCAATAATCCAATTTGATCTTCCAGTTCATTCTCTAATCCAACAAAAGAATAAGTACGATCACTTAAGACAAGCTTGTTGTTGACATCCATTAGCATTAAGTCCATAGCGCCGCCAAAAATAGGTTCGGCTTTAGTACTAAAAACAGTGACCTCAGATCGACGATTTAATTGATGAGCTATCTCTTTTTGGGCAGTTGTAGATAAGTTATTAATAAATTGTTGAGTTAGCCGAGTTCCGCCGCTTGGAATAAAAGAATACCTAGAAGCTTGGCGAGTGCTAACTGTTTTAGGCTTATTCATTCCATAGCCTACTGCATTAATTCTTGATTCTTGAATCCCCCCGCGATTTACTAGCCAATTTTTTGCTGAATTTGCTCTTCTCTGAGATAGCTCCGTATTATAATCAGTATTCCCTCTAGAATCTGTATGCGATCCAAGCTCAATCGTTATATGTGGATATTTTTCTAAAAGACCCCGAAGATAAAGAAGATCCATCTCTGCTTGGGGTGTTATCTTATCATCATTATAATCATATAGAATATTTGTTAAAACAATTTCAACAATACCTGGAGTTACTGTTAGATCAGAATTTAAAATAAAAGCAAAATCTAGTTTTGTTTCATCGAGATCTTTGCCAGCACAATCTTCTGTATTGCACCCAGTTTTATAGAAACGATCTTTAACTTTTAAATTATTCACTTCTTCTTCTAAAACATTTTCTAAGGTTTTAACCAATATTTTAGAAACGCCACTTGATAGCCTACCATTATCAAGCATATATACACTCGTTCGACATAGGTCTAGCTCATCATATTGTGCCAGAAGCTTGCTTGAAGGCAGCATAATTACCGTAACAAAAATGATGTGTTTTAAAATCTTCATTTAATCAATTATGTTTAAATACGTGACCAAACTCTGAGAATGATCAAGGTTAAATTTCTTTCGAAGACGAAATGAGTGAGCTTCGGCTGATCGTTTCGTAATATTTAAGTTTTTTGCAATATCATTCGTGCTGTACCCAGCACGAATAAAGGCACATACTTTAAATTGAGTATTGGTAAGCGTTTTATGCTTTTTAGATAGCTCATTAACAAACGATCTATTGTTTTTTGAAAAGTTAGCGTAAAACTGCACCCAACTGTCTTCTGATTTTGGCTCAAACATGGCGCAAATATCACAAGTAATATATAAATAGCCACTACGGCATAACTACTCATTTTGTATGTTTTTAGGGTATAGGAGTGGTATTTATATACTTAAATAGAAGATTTTTCTGATGAAATGCTCATTATATAAGTTATTAGGTCTATATTTTTATCTATATCTAGTTTTTTTCGTAATCGATGGCGACGACTTTCAATAGAGCGAATTGAGAGTCCCGTTAAGCTCGCAATTTCTTTGGTGGTATGCCCTGATCTCAAATAAATAGAAAGCCTTAGGTCTTGAACTGTTAACGCACTATTAATCTTTGAGAATTTCTCAATAAACCCGGGGTATGCCTTTCTAAAAGTATGTTGAAACTTGGACCACTCCGAATTACCAGATGTTGCATCTTCAAGCTTTGAGACCAAGGGGCTAATTGCATGTTTTATATCAGAACTTTCAGATGCAAAGCTTGAAACATAACTAACATCTTTCTTTATAGAATCTAACATTTCGTTCTTTTCTAAAATTGACTTTGTTACATACTTCAGTTCTTTTTCAGCTGAGATTAAATTTACTTGTGCAATTTTTTTATCTTTTTTAGAAATAACCTCTTTTTGTTTAGATATAATATTTTTATTACGAAAAACAAGTATGATGATTCCAAGCAATAAAATTATTAGTGAAAAAGAAAATATTAATTGCTGACGAATTTTATTTTCTATTAATAGTTCTTTTTCTTTTTTTCTCAACGAAGATTTTAAAGCTACGTTAGTATAGATATCTTTATTTTGGTTTGATATTTTCTTTTCGTTAAGAATTAAAAGTTTATCAGCTGTCTCTTTTGAGCTTTTATAGTCGCCCATGCTGGCAAGAAGCTCCGTTTTCTTTTTAAGATATCTTCGCTGATCATCAAAGAAGCCTTCTTCTTCTGAAAGTTTAAGGCCTTTATTAATTGAAGAAAGGGCCGCATCTAAATCATTAGAATCAATTAAATTAAGAGATTTTGTAAAGATTATATCTGAAAGATGCACTTTATGGTTTGCAAGATATTTCTCTGAAGAATCATAATATGAAAAAGCCTCATTTTTTTTATTTAATTTATACATTCGTGACCCTAAATAGCCCTGAACTATGCCATAGTAAAGATTATAATTCGAAATAATTTCGGGCTTTTTTTCTCCAGTCAACAAATATTTCTTTAAGGCAAATTTTACACTGTCAGAATAAAGCTCAACTTTATCGAGCTTATCCCATCTTAAATAGATCAAGGCCAGGTTTACATATGAATGTGCAATATCTCCCCATTCAACTGTTTTTCTTCTAATATCTAATCCTTTGAGAAATTGAGTTTCTGCTAATTCATAATTCTTCAGATCCCTTTCCACTAATCCAATATTATTTGTAGAAACAGCTAAGCCAATTTTCAGTCCTTTTTGCTTTTTTGTGTTTTTCCCTACGCTCAAAAGTTCTCTTTCAAAAATTTGAAATGCTTCACGATACAGCTCTTTTGCTTTATCAAAGCTTCCTGCCGAATAAAAAGAATTCCCAATATTTATTTTTTGCCAGGGAGGAGTCTCTTCATATAATTTTTCATATTCTTCTTGTGCAAGGTCTAGATAACCGATGCTTTGATTCGGTAATCCCTTAAATTGATATAATTCACTAAGTACCGTATAGGCTACAGCAAAAGTTTGATTAGGTCTTTTTTCAGGATATTTTTCTAAAATTTCATAAATAAATTTGATTGTTTTATCGGGGTTGATATACTTCAGCATTTCAACTGAATCGCGAATAGCTTTGCCATTTTCTTCTATAAAAAATGAAGTTGATTGGCCAACTAATTTAGATAACAATATAAATATGAATATAATGGTATGATTTTTTAACAAGGTAAATCAGACTTTATTCATTAGAAAGTTTTGGCCACTTAAGTTTTTAAATTTTTAGGTGTAATTGGTAGTTTTCTAATTCGCTTGCCCGTTGCGGCAAAAACTGCATTTGTAACTGCAGGAGCAATAGGAGGGAGCCCTGGCTCACCTACCCCTCCAGGCTCTTCATTGTTTTTTATAATATGCACATCAACTTGTGGCATCTCATTCATTCTGAGCACTTCATAGTCATCATAGTTACTTTGATCAATTTGGCCATTTTTAACGGTAATTTCACTTTTTATCGTCGCGCCTAAACCATAAACTATTGCGCCCTGCATTTGAGCTCTTATGGTCATGGGGTTAACGGTCTGCCCACAATCAACCACACAAGTAATTTTATGCACTTTAACTTTATTTGATTTTGAAATCGAAACCTCTGCAACCTCTGCAACGTGGGATCCAAAAGAATGGTGGTAGGCAAAGCCTTGTGAATGACCCGCCTTGATTTTTTTCCCCCAGCCTGACTCTTTTGCTGCTCTTTTTATAACAATGGCTGGCCGAGAATTAGAATCTAAATGCTTTAAACGAAGCTCAACTGGGTCCACTTCTGCTTTATAGGATAGCTCATCAATAAAACACTCATTGGCAAATGCATTTTGTGAATCATAAACCGCCCGCCAAAAACCCAAAGGGACATCTGTTTCAAAAGGCTTCATCTCAATTAACATGTTTGGGAAATCATAATTAATTTTTTTAGCACCCTCAGTGATAATTTCTGACATCTTACCTTTTATAAAGCCTAAGCTCATGACTCCTTTTGCAATTCCAGGCAATGAGGCACCATATTGATAAACCATTTGCTGACCAACTGCATCCGGTGAAATTACTTTGTGCTTCCATAGGTTAATTTTTTTATCTTTAATAGACCCAACCATCTGATGCAAACTTGAAGGTCTATAGAAACCATGTTTCGTGTCGTCTTCTCTCATCCAAATTAATTTAGTAGGCTTCTTAATTTTTTTAGAAATATAAAGACCTTCATCGATCCAATCATTAAACGATTTTCTTCCAAAACCTCCTCCAAGAAAAGTTAAGTTTAATTTGATATTCTTCTTGTCGATCCCTGTTATTTCATGAGCACGATCAATGGCGTTATTAGCATTTTGGGTGCCAACCCAAATTTCACATGAGTCATTTTTTACATCTACCACACAATTTAATGGTTCCATAGCAGCATGTGTTTGAAAGGGAAGACTATATTTGACCTCAAACAGATCTTCTTTTTCTTTTAAAACTTTATTAGGCTTTCCTTCTTTTCTTACAGACTTTGCTTTTTCTGAAATTAGATCAAGCATATGAGCTTGATAAAGATCGCTATCGTTATTTACTGGGGATTTTTTCTCCCAATTAACTTTTAATAACTTTCTGGCTTTAATTACTGACCACGTATTTTTACCAACAACAGCAACGCCATTGGGCGTAGGGAAAACATCAAGAATCCCTGGCTCTTTTTTTACTTCACTTAAATTAGAACTTATATATTTTGCGCCAAAAGGGGTGGGTTTTTCGACCATTGCATAGACCATTCCATCAATTTCTATATCCATTGAGTAGGGCGCGGTTCCATTCGTTTTAACAAAGGAATCTGTTCTTAACTTATCTTGCCCAACTATAGTATAATCTTTAGGGTCTTTAAGCTTTACCTTTCTGGGAATTTTTAACTTTGAAGCTTGATCTGTAAGTGCGCCAAATGAAAGACTTTTGCCCGAAGGCTTATGATAAACAATGCTATTTTTAGCCTCACATTCTTTAGGCGTTACTTTCCATTTTTTAGCTGCTGCTTTAACTAGCATCTGTTTTCCTATGGCACCTGCTTCACGCATCTTTTTCCAGCCAAACCTACTAATAGATGAACTTCCGCCTGTTCCAAAAAATTCAGGGGCATCACTTTGAACGATTTCTATTTTGGACCAATCCGCTTCCATTTCTTCTGCAACTATCATTGGTAAAGACGTCCAAACGCCTTGACCCATTTCTGCCTTTGCAACAGCAACAAGAATCCGATCATCGGGTAAAACACTAATAAAGATATTTGGTTTGAATTCTTTTGCCTCTGCAGCCATTAGTTTATTGCCAAATGGGAAATGAAAACCAATAACCAAGCCAGAACCAACAACAGAACCTACTTTAAGGAAATCTCTTCTAGAATATGACCTTGTATTACCCATTCTTTATTTCCTCTGAAGCGGAATGGATCGCTTTTCTAACTCTTTGGTAGGTGCCGCATCTACAAATATTCATTTTCATCGCATTATCAATATCATCATCTGAAGGACTATTGTTTCTTTTTAAAAATGCTGCAGCTGTCATTATTTGCCCAGACTGGCAATAGCCACATTGTGGTACATCATTAGCGATCCAAGCTTTTTGAACTGGATGATCTCCCTCTTTGGACAGGCCTTCAATCGTTGTTATTTCATCATCCTCTTCTAAGCTATCAATAGGTGTTTGGCAGGATCTAACTTCAATACCATTTAAATGGATGGTGCATGAGCCGCACAAACCGCGCCCACAACCAAACTTAGTTCCTGTTAACTTTAATTCATCACGTAATACCCACAGCATAGGCGTTGATGGATCAATTTTAACCGTTTTACTTTCTCCATTCAGATTTAAAGTAAATTTTTCTGTTTTTTCCATTATATACTCAAGATTAATGATGATGTTTTACAGTGATTTTTTAAACCAAACTGCTTGAAATAAGCAATCAATTTAATAAATAAATGAAACTTTTTTCTTCCTTGATTGTAATAAATATGTATAGCTATTTTTAGAAAATTATTAGAAGAAGGAGAAAACTCATGTTTACTATGATAATTAATGGATTTTTTGCCGTCTCACTTTTTATTACAGGTGGGAATATTATAAGTACCAATCTGAAGACACATCATTATAGTGATGAAGATTATGAGCAACTTTTTCATCTGAAAAATAAAGACTCTATAGAGCTGAATTGCACTAAACATTCAGAGCTAGAAAGCATAAAAAAAATAAGACGTTCTCGACCTGATAATGGCGGAAGCCGAACTGATTACAAAGTGACTAAAGTTGAAATACTTGAAAAAGTAGAAAAAAATAGTGATTAAAGCTATTCCATACTTTTTTTTAGGATTTGTTGCTGGACTTGTATTTGTTGAGCTTACAAATGGAAAACCTGCTGTAAAAGCTAAGCAATATGAAGCGGAACAGATACCTCACTCTCAAGATACACATTTTTACTATGAAGACAGTCCTCAACAAGATACTTTTAATAATCAAAGGCCAAACAATAATCATCAGGCTTAATTAAAATATTAACCTAATTAATAAGCAAGAAACCTCGCATTAGTGAGGTTTCTTGCTTATTAGGCTCAGGACTTTAGAGCAGTATTACAAATAGCTATGAAAACTTTCACTCACATTTATTAACCTTAACTTTTGTAATTTTTGTAATGAAAATAATTATATCTATTGCTGGAGCAATGGCAGCAATTAGCGCTTGTAACGCTACTACAATTACAAAATGAAATGATTAGTAAGGAGATAAAATTGATTAAAAGATTTTTTCTATCAAATGTAATGCTTACAGCATTCTTAATAGCCCAAGACAAATTTATTTTTGAACCACCTCAACTTGAAATGGAGCTTGGCGAAAGTAAAACCGTTATTATTAAACTTGTAAATGATAAAAACAATTTAGTTAAATCCAGTTTTTCAATTTATTCAGCGCATGATCCTGGTGTTGGTCCTACCCCGGATTGGCCCGGAACCAGCTTATCTATATCCCCAAGAGTAAGCGATAAGACTGGGAAGGTAAAGGCCACTATAAAGCCAAACAGATCTGGAACATTAAAATTAAAAGTTCGTGGTGCAAATGGCGCTACCGGCGAAATGATTGTAATAGTACCTAAGCCCGCAGTAAAGAAGATTGATATATCTGCAATTCCTTCTAAAGTTTATGTAGGTACTTTTGTACCGTTAAAATTTAAAATAATTGACAAATCAAATAATGAAAGAGATGATGTTGAATTGTTAACATCGTCATCGGATGACAAAAAAGGAGTAATTGACGCCTTCAATACCTTTGAGGCTAAGAAAACAGGGACTGTAAAGGTTTCAGTTGAGGCTGAAAATGTTTCCAAAACCTTTAAAATTAAGATTGTAAGCAATCCTGTTAGACGGATCTCCATGGATTTTCAGCAAACTGAAATTCGTACAGGAGATGTGCTTCATATTAATGCTAAGGCTTTAGCGGGTAATGGCAACTTGGTCAAAGATGCTCCTTTAGATTATGCCTATTTTGGGAAAGCAGGATATGGTGAGTATGGACTTCCTGCTTCCGCATACATTTCAGAAGACGGAAGATTTGTAGCGGAGACTCCTGGGCTTTATACTTTAGTTGTATCGTCTGGTAATTATTCCTCGCAAAAAAAAGTTAGTGTTGTATCAAGAAATGTGAAGAAAGAAATTCGCATGGTTGGCCATGGTTTAGTTTCAAATGTGAAGTCAGGGGATTTGTGGGTATGGCCAGGAATTGGAAAACATAAAGGAAAAGATTTTGCAGCAACAGGAAGTATTTTTGGTGATGGCGAAGCTTACTTTTGGGATGTTACAGATCCAGAAAATTTAAAAATTATTGACACTGTTAAGGTTGATGCAAGAAACGTCAATGATGTGAAAGTTTCCGAAGATGGTAAGATAGGTGTGATAACTCGAGAAGGAGCGTCTAATAGAAAAAATGGGTTTGTATTGCTCGACGTCTCAGATCCATATGATGTAAAAATCATATCAGCATTTAATGATGATTTGACAGGTGGCGTCCATAATACTTTCATTTACGATAATCATGTATATGCAGTAAATAATGGCCGTAAGTATGATATAATTAACATTGAAGATCCCAAAAATCCATTTAGAGTTGGAGTTTTTGAATTGAATACAGCCGGGCATTCCATTCATGATGTATGGATAGAAAATGGGATTGCATACTCGTCAAATTGGAGAGATGGTATTGTAGCTGTCGATATAGGAGGTTTTAAATCGAGTGAAACAGACCGTTCAGATATTGGTTTTAATCCGTTACTTGTAAAAGCAGGTAATGGAAGCCCATCAAACCCTATTCAACTCGCTTCTTTTCCAGATTTTAAAGGTAGAAATCATTCAGCCTTCCCTTTTTCCAGTCGATCAACAGGGAATTTTTATATTGTCATGGGAGATGAAATATTCCCAAATGGATTGGAAAACCTCATCAATAACAAACCTTCTCAACCCCGCGGCGGGTTCCACTTTATAAATTTTAGCGATCCTGAAAACCCTGTTGAAGATGCGGCATATATTGTGCCTGAAGCTGGAAGCCACAATCAGTGGGTTTATGGCGATGTACTTTTAGCTGCTTTTTATCAGGGAGGTATTAGAATCCTTGATATTTCTGGTGAACTTCTTGGTGATCTCTACAAGCAGGAGAGAGAGATTGGCTATTTTTTACCGCAACATAGAGATGGAATAATTCCTAATGCACCAATGGTATGGGGAGCGCAGCCGTATAAGGATTATATATTCTTATCAGATATGAACAGTGGACTTTATTGTATTGAGGTTGTGGATTAAACATTTTTTGAAAGTAGAAATAATTATATTAAGTTTTATAGTTATGATTATAGTTAGTTGTAGCGGTTCGAAAAGCAGCTTCCCCTCAAATATAAATATTAAAAAAAATCAATTAAGGTATATAGATAATACAATGCAGATATGGGCAAATGATGGTGAAGGAGAGCATCACAACTATTCACCAAAAGATAGTTCTGAATATAAATTTGTAACCAACCATATTGGGTCAAACTTAAATAGTGTTTTTGTTGGTTATTGTAAGCTTCATCGCCTATCTGAGGTCGTTTCTGTTGGGCCGGAGATCGTTCATATCGTTGCGACCAGAAAGATTAGGAATATTTTTGGTCAAAATAAAATATCTGATAATAATTCAATAAACTTCATAAACCCTTCAGACGTTCCATACCCTACGTCTAGTGGGTCAGGAGGGACAACTCATTCAACAATTCAATCTGAAAACAAAACAGATACAAAAAATTAGTATAAGGAAATAAAAAGGAATCTTATGAAAACTATATCTTTAAATAAAGCTGGTGGTTATGCTCTATGTATTGGGGCACTTCTTTTAACAATCCCATTTATTTTACAAATAACCTTTGGTGGGACTCCAGAAGAAGGAACGTTGATTTGGCGATATTTTTCTAATGAAATTATAGCTGGCGGGTCTCTATCTTTACTGTACTCACTATTATCCGTTACTGGTATTGCATTTTTAATTTTTGGTTTATATACCCTTAACCAAATACTTCAAAAAGAAAAAGAAGATGGGCTCCTAAGCCTTGGAACAGTTTTTGCCATTTTAGGCTCAATTGGCTTTATGTTTGTTTGGTCACTTGACTATCATATTCTTTGGGGTCAAAGTGTTGTGGGTGAAGGGGAATGGAAAGACGCATCGCTAGGGATGACAATGGAAATAGGAATCGTTCTCTTATTTGGTGCCGTTAATTGGAGTGGTATCCAATGCATAGCTTCTGCCCTTGCGATAAGAGAATATGGGAATACAGCTATTCTTAAGATTACTTCAGCTTTTGCTGGCCTCCATGTTGTAAATCATTATTATACTATATTTACCTTAGACCCTATGAGCGCAAACTCAATTATGCCTTTCTTTATTGGAATGTCAATAGGACAATTAGTCCTGCTGGCTTTTAATGTTTCTCTAGGTCTTCGAATGTTGAAAAATAATTAAAATGAAACGTATTCTATTATTTACAATAGCAGGCAGTCTTTTAGGCTTTTCTTACTACTATTTTATAGGCTGTAATAATGGGTGTTCTATAACTGGATCACCCGTTAATAGCTCTATCTATGGTGCCGTCTTTGGTTTTATTTTGGGCTTCCCCTCAAATAAAAATTAATCGTAAAGTTTATTAAAATATCTATCTTTGGGGATCTTCTTGATTTTACATTTTGATGAAAAAAATAAACTTACCAGAAAAAATTTGTATTACATGTAATAAGACATTTTCATGGCGTAAAAAATGGCGAAACACTTGGGAAGATGTTAAATATTGTAGCGAGCGTTGCAGGCGATCCATTAAGGAAGTGAAAAATGGATAAAACATATATCATTGCAGCAACGCTAATTATTTATAAACTTATTTTAGTTACTATTGGCTGGGCCGCAAGAAAACGAACAAAATCTATTTCTGAGTTTTTTTTAGGGGATAAAAAAATTGGCCCATTGATAACGGCAATAAGTTATTCAGCCAGTAATTCGTCTGCCTGGACTTTACTTGGCGTAAGCGGAATTGCATATAAATTCGGCTTATCTACCTTATGGTTAGTTTTGGGTGTGATCATTGGGATGTTCTTCAATTGGCTTATTGTAGCACCAAAAATTTTTAGAATGACTCGACCTAAAAATATTATTACCATCCCTCAATTATTGGTTAACGATTTTAAAGAAAAAGAGAAAAAACCAATTCTTCTACTTTCTTCATTAATAATAATTTTTTCATTTACTTTCTATATTGCTTCTCAATTTCAAGGCGCTGGGAATGCTTTTCAAAATTCATTTAATTGGAATATCATTGAGAGTATAGCCTTAAGTGCTATTGTCATTTTTGCTTATACTTATATGGGTGGTTATCTAGCTGTAAGTATTACAGATACTATTCAAGGTTTTCTAATGGGCTTTACTGCTTTGACCATGCCTTTAGTTGCATTAATTAAATTTGGTGGGCCTGAAGTTTTATTGGATAGTATCATTAATAATTCAACAGAGTTTACCAGCTTAACACTTGGGAATACAGGATTAATGGCAATGGGTTTAATCTTTGGACAATTAGGAATTGCGTTAGGCTATTTTGGTCAACCACATCTCTTGTCAAGATTCATGGCTGCAAAAGATGAGGCTTCTTTAAAACGTGCTCGTCAATATACGCTTATTTGGTTTATCATCGTTTTCATTGGCATGTGGCTGTTAGGACTCATTGGTCATTTTATGGTTAACGATCTAAACAATAATGAAAACATTTTTTTTAAAATGTCAGAAAGTCTTTTTAGTCCTATTATTCAAGGTCTTTTAATGGCTGCAGTTATTTCAGCAATCATGTCAACAGCTGATAGTCAAATATTGGTTTGTGCTTCATCAATTAGTTTAGATGTTGGGCTAAAACTAAGCGAAGACCCTTTAAAGCAATCTAGGCTTGTGACCGGAGTTGTAATTTTTCTGTCCGCTATAATTGCAATTTTCTTACCTGAAAAAATATTTAGTCGTGTTCTATTTGCTTGGACTGCCATGGGCTCCGCTTTTGGCCCTGCGATAATTGCAAAGCTGTTAGGATGGAAAGTTCATTCGAGAAATATTTTTATAGCTATCCTCTCAGGGTTTGTTTTAGCAATAATATTTTTTTACTTACCTAATTCTATCGGAGACTGGATGGAGCGGGTTTTGCCATTTTCAATTGGCTTAATTTTAATTTATATATTTAAAAAATAGGGTAAATACTTAATAGGCTACGATTTTTTTTCTCTTCTAGCTTTTATCTTGTTGTAAACCCAAACGACTAATGCAATAATTAATGTTTTCATTCTTGAAATATATTAAATAGGATTTCTTAGAAACAAAGCTTTAATCTTTGTATTAATGAGATACTCTTTTTTATTATTTATGTTCTTTGTTTCTACTACAAACATTCACGGGCAAGTACTGCCTGACACAGTTAGCTATGAAAATATAAAGATTAAACCTGGTGATCTTGTACCAGATTTTAGTGCACAAGATGAAAATTCTAAAATCAAAAAACTATCTGATTTGCATGGTAAAAAGAATTTGATTCTAATTTTTTTTCGTGGCTATTGGTGACCACATTGCAGGAGGCAGTTAGCCAACCTATCAAATTTTAAATTCCCAAAAGATGTAGAAATTTGGGCAATTAGTGTCGAGCGTCCAGAATCAAGCCTTGCTTATAAAAAGAGTTCTCATAAGAAGGGGCAATTTATAAAAATGAGTTTATTGTGGGATAAAGATAATAAAATAACCAAAAATTTTGGTATATTTGATCCCCGCTATATTGGAAGCGGTAAGGAAGGGATTCCTTACGCAAGTACTTATGTAATTAATAAAGAGGGAGCCGTTACGTTTGCAAATGTCCTTCTTAACTATAGAATAAGACCTTCTATTAATAAAATTTTATCAGCTATAGAACAATAATGAAAAAGGTTGTTTTAGTACTAATGGCTCTTGCTTTATTAAGCTGTGAAGATAAAAATACAGACACCTGTATTGATCAGGATAAGGTTTCAGATAGTGCCTGTATTGAAATTTATGACCCTGTTTGTGGTTGCGATAATAAAACATATAGTAACTCTTGTTACGCTGAAATCTCAGGGTTAACAAAATGGACAAAAGGAGTATGCAAATAATATGGAAAGTTGCCCAAATATTGGAGGAAAAGAAATTCGTAAAAGATGGATTACTGGCTATGTGAGCCTAGTAATAACTGCTTTATCTTTTATTTATATTATTTTAAATGATATTGGTCTGTTAAAAATATTTATATTTTTCCCAGCTGTTGTTATGACGATTGCATTATTAGAAGCATTAGATAAAACATGTATTGTAAATGCATTCTTTGGTATTAAAAATATGGGCCAAAAAAACCAAAGAGAAAGGGATGTAGACTTTTTAAAAGTCCAGCGAAGTAAATCAATAATTATAACTTTAAAGGGGACTGTTTTAGCTCTAATTATTACGTTCGTTGCTTATTTGATATAGTTCTTGTACTCTTTTAATATTCTTTTTGCTTTAATATGGCTTTTCTTATACTGTGAATAATCTTCAGAGCCCTCTTTGAACATTCCAATTACATATACACCAATACTATTTTTTGAAGTGGTATCCATTGTGAGATCTGGAGACACAACAGTTCGTACGCCAACAGATTTTGATTCTACAGTTTTAAATGGCTGGTCAATTGTGGGACTGTTCGTTAATTCTTTTTCATAGCTTTGATCTTTCAAAACTACAAAGAAATCAAAGCCAGCTTTGTCAGTGACCTCAGCGCAACGATATAGCAAAAGCTGAGAAACCTTTTCTTTGGAAGTGTGTTGATTGCCATGGAACTTCACTTCCATCATATCTTTACCAATTTGTTTTTCTTGATATCCTCCCATAGAGTTTAGAGGTCCATAGGAGGATGAGCATGCTGATAAAGTCAACATTATCATGCATAAAGCAAATATTCTTTTATACATAATCTATGTTAATATTTTGCTGGGGCACCTTTCTTCGGCGTTGATTTTATAATGAACGATCTTATATCATCATTCGAAAGCTTTAGATCTTCACTTCGAAGATACATCATGTGTCCACTGCGGTAACCTTTAAAGCTAAGTCTATCTTTCATTCGACCACTAGGATCCATTCTCCACATAGTATATTTAGCATCAAAATATTTGGTGGCACCATCATAGTAACCTGACTGAATCATAGTATGTAAGTAGGGGTTTTGAGCCATTGCTTGGCGCAAATTTTCACCTGTGTTATTATTGGTCCTGTCCCATGGACGCACGGGCCCAAACATATTGTATTTGACATCTGTCTCAAATTTAAGAATGTTCTTATAATAATAATTTATAGCAGGTGTAAAAGAATGTAACCATGATGTTAGCTCCGAATTAAAATCAGGCCTAACGCCGCCCTTTGTTTTATCTAATCCTTTATATCTAGAATCTAGCCTACCAACAGTATAGCCTTCTTCTCTTAACAATTCTTTCCAATAAAATGAAGTTGGCACATCTAGGTTATAAGACAAGATTGATTCTTCTGATATTCCTGAGTACCTGGCCATTGTAGCTGCTGCACTTTTACGCTCTCTCTCATTAACAAATCCACCTTTTGCTATAACGGCAATCAGTTCGTTGATTGCATAATCTTCTGCTTCATCTAGCACATCTAAAAGATCTTTTCTTTGAAGGTCCCTTGGAAGTTTATTGTGGTACCATGCCGCAGCTGTAAAATAAGGAAGCCTTAGTGCCGCACCTAGGGGGCCAGCTCTTCTACCGCTTCCAGAATCAATCCCAAGCTCAGTTGGGGAAACTAAAATTACACCATTTATATACATCCATTGACGTCCTTGCAAAGCAGCTGCTAATCCAGAAACGCGGGTTGTCCCATAGCTTTCACCAATAAGATACTTTGGCGATTCCCAACGATTAACTCTTTGAATAAATGTATTTATCCATTCTGCTAAATAAGCAATATCTGCATTTACACCAAAGAAGGTTTCCTTCTTTGTATCTTTATCTAAAATACGCGAGAAACCTGTATTAACTGGATTAACAAAAACAATATCTGCAACATCCAAAATAGAGTGTGGGTTACTTTTAACGCCATAAGGCTGAACAGGGAAACCCTCATCATCAACATTTAAAATCATAGGACCAGTATAAGCTAAATGCATCCAAACTGAACCAGACCCTGGACCACCATTAAATGAAATCATTATAGGTCGAGACGGGTCTTTCTTAATATCTGTCCGCTCATAATAAGTGTAATGAACAGCTGCGATAGGATGTCCATCATCATTCCAAACTGGTTGTGTTCCTGTTGTTGCTTTATAGTCTACCTTTTTACCTCCTATTGTAGTTTTATGCTTTGTTACTACTGAAGTATCTGCAGGCATGTGTCTTGATTGCCCTAGCAGAAGGCTCAACATTGTTAATATCAATATTCCTTTTTTCATAATTTCCTCCTAATAATTATCAACTTTACGATACGCTTTAATAACTTCTAATTCCCCAGATTTTCCTTTCTGTGAATTACCATGTTCCATTCCTAAAATTCCTTTGAAGCCTTTATTATATATGTGTCTAAAAATATTTAAATAGTTTATTTCTCCGGTCGTTGGCTCTTTTCGTCCAGGGTTATCCCCAATCTGAAAATAAGCAATTTCTTTCCAAGATTTGTCAATATTAGGAATAAGGTTTCCTTCTGAAATTTGTTGATGATAAATATCAAACAATATTTTACAAGAGGGGCTATTAACCGCTCTACAGATTTCATACGTCTGTGGAATTTCTGTTAAAAATTGCCCCGCATGATTACTCCACCAGTTTAGGGGTTCAAGTACCATTACTAAACCGTGTGGCTCTAAAAGCTCAGAAGCCCTTCGAAGAGCCTCAACAACATTAACTGTTTGATATGCCATTTCTTTTTTTAAATCTACATGGCCTGGGACAACTGTCATCCATGTTGCATTGACTCTTTTTGCAACATCAATGGAATCTTTAATATTGTTAACAAACTCATCTTGAAGGCTTTTATCGCCACTTGTCAAGTTGGGCTCTCTCCAATAAATTTTATGCCCAACAAAAACACCCATATCCATATTCAGTTTTGCCATTTTCTTTGCAATTTCATTTTGCGTCTTTTTTGAGCGTCCCTTCATTCCATTATCTTCAAGAGAGCGAAAGCCCTGATCATGCATAAACTGAATCTGATCAAGAAGGTCATCGCCTGCATTGTGTTTAAACATTCCAAAATGAGGCGCATAGTTTAATTTAAATGGCCGCTCAGCAATCTTTTTATTTGCCAATGCTCTTGCAAAAAGGCCTGTTGTTATAAATGGAGCTGATGATAATAAGGCTCCTTTTTTAATAAAAGATCGTCTTTTCATAATTTACCTATAAGTTGTTATACCAGGGATTGGAATTGGATAGTCACCTTTTTGATTTGGTAAAACTGGTGCCGTATCATTAAAAGTATGCAGTTCTGGAACTAGGCTATGATCCATTTCCATCGCTTCATCCCATTGGACAACTTTACCAGAATAAGTTGCCATTCTGCCTAAGATTGCTGTCATTGTAGCCTCTGCTCCTTTTGCTGTATCATCTAATTTGTAGTCACCTGCTTTTATCGCAGCAAAAAGTTCATTATGTTCTTGTTGATATGGGTTTATATCGTTTTCTCCATTATGATTATAAACAACTTTTTTCCGTTTATTTTTAATCACTCCATAGTTGCTACTATTAACTGTAAGGCTCCCACGAGCACCTTGGAAGACTTCTTCAACTCGATTCATGCATCCTTTTTGATGCCTACATTGACTTGAAATAACTTGTCCTTCAGGGTACGTAAATTCAACAAAATGATGGTCAAAAATCTGCCCATGGTCTTTACCTTTGCGAACTTCCCTGCCGCCCATTCCCTGGGCTGATGTTGGTGTTGAACCAATAAACCAATTTGCGACATCAATATTATGAATATGTTGTTCAACAATATGATCGCCACAAAGCCAATTAAAATAATACCAGTTTCGCATTTGGTATTCTAATTCTGTTTGTCCTTTTTCCCTAGGGCGAACCCAAACCCCACCACTATTCCAATACACTTGGCCAGAAACAATGTCGCCAATTTTTCCTCTATCTATTAGTGATTTTATAGTTTTATAATTCTTTTGATAATGTCTTTGTAGGCCAACAACAACATTAAGCTGTTTCTCTTTTGCCTTTTTGCCGGCTTTAAGAATTTTTTTAATTCCAGAAATATCTGTTGCTACAGGCTTTTCCATAAAAACATGTTTATTTTGATTAATTGCATATTCAAAATGAATTGGCCTAAAAGCGGGAGGCGTTGTTAAAATAACAACATCAGCTAGATCGATAGCGTTTTTATATGCATCAAATCCAGTAAAAATGGTTTCTTCCGTTATATTTATCTGCTCACTTTTAGGATATTTTTCATTTAAAGATTTTAAACACTCATCCGTTTGATCCTTAAAGGCATCAGCCATTGCAACTAGTCGAACATCTTTATCTGCTTCTATGGCTTGCGAAACTGCACCCGTACCTCGACCACCACAACCAATAACTGCTATTTTTATTTCACCTTCAAATTCAAAAAGTTTTTTTGAACTGGCTGGAAGCTTGTTAAGCATAAATCCTGCGGCAGCTATTTTTGCTGAATGGCCCATGAAGCTTCTACGATTTAATTTTTGCTTTTTATTATTCATAATACTTTAATACTCCTTTTTTGCAGGAACCCACATCTTATTCAGCTCTTCTTTGCTAGGTTCATTACGAGGGCGAACAATTCGAAAACCTATATGAGTAGCATCTGTGTGCCACCATAGACTTTTAGGTATTTGAGGGTCTCTTTGCTTCCAGACTCGAGTTGAATACCCTCTCGAAGCAGATCTTAGCTTATTTACATTGTCCTTATAAGAACCGCCGCGAACAACTCTTGGGTACAATGCTTTGTCCTTTTTTATCGGATTATTGGCTCCCTGTCCCCAGGAAATATAGCTTTCTGGGCTATAACTGTCCAGCACCCATTCTGCTACATTACCATGCATATCATACAGACCAAATTCGTTTGGTTTTTTCTGTCGACCCTCCTTGATTTCACCTTCACTGTTTTTTTTGGACCATGCATAATCATTTATTTTTTTTGATTTATTACCAAAGGAGTAGGCTTTTTGATTTCCGCTTCTACAGGCGTATTCCCACTCTGCTTCTGTAGGTAATCTGTAATAATTCCCTGTTTTTGCCGTGAGCCATTTACTAAACTGCGATGCTGCATACTGAGTTATGTTGATAACCGGGTATCCACTTTTATTATAATTCACATACGGCTGTGTTGCTCCTGATATTGCATCAATATCTATATCTATCTTTCCTTTTTTACCTTTTATATCATCTGAGGTTCGGTTTAGAAATAATTCATATACATCCCAAGTAACTTCTATTTCTGCCATCCAAAAATCATCAACAAAAATATTGTGGGCAGGTCCTTCATCTTTGTTTCTGCCTCTTTCTGTTTTAAGACTCCCCAAAGTGAATTTCCCTCCCTTAATAGGCACCATTCTAATTTTATTATCTGAGCCTAAAATATTTTGTTCATATAAAGTAAAGTTTGAGTCTTGGGAAAAAGAAATTTCTGGAAGCGTCAAAAGGCCTAGTGTTAAAGATGAAAAAATCTGGCTATATTTTTTTAGAGATTTCACTAAATGGTTTTTTCTTAATATTTGGAACCTCTGCGTTATCTGATGGGTAACCTACCGGTATTAATAAGTATGCTTTTTCATTTTCTGGGCGATCTAATATTTTACCAAGAAAATTCATCGGGCTAGGGGTGTGTGTTAAAGTTGCAAGGCCTGCATTATGTAGGGCCGCTAATAAAAAACCTGAAGCAATACCAACTGATTCATTGACATAATAATTTTTACGCTGACTTCCACTTTCATTAACATCATATATTTGTCTAAATACAATAATCAGATAAGGGGCTGTTTCTAAAAAAGGTTTCTGCCAATTCGTACCAAATTGATTTAAATCTTCAAGCCATTCTTTAGTTGCTCTATGTCCATAAAACTCTTTTTCTTCTTTTTCGGCGGCTATTCTAATTTTAGCTTTTACTTTTTTATTTTCAACAATTGTGAACGACCAAGGCTGTTTGTTTGCTCCTGATGGTGCTGTCCCGGCTGATTTAATACAATTTTCAATTATCTCAATAGGAAATGTTTTATTTGAGAATTCACGCACGGTTCTTCGTGTTGATATCTCACTAAGAAACGACTTAGAGCGCTCCAGCATCTCTTTTTTAGAAAGTTTTTTGAAGTCTAGTTTTTTGAATGCCATAACTATTGCCTAAATTAACATCTGTTTATGAAAAAAGTATTTACTCTTCAATTTGATTATTATCGTCTTTGTTTTTCATTAATGATGATTTTTTTATTATTTAATGCTTGTAATAATAATTCTGAAACTAGTGGTGAGCAGCCTCTTATTCTAATATCAATGGATGGCTTTCGATGGGATTATTTTGATAAAACTGAAACGCCTAATTTTGATGAATTAATATCCGGGGGATCAAAAGCTGCAGCACTCATTCCCTCCTTCCCAACAAAAACATTTCCAAATCATATTACTATTGTAACAGGTAGATATCCAGAAAATCATGGGATAGTAGCTAACCGTATGTATGATGACTTTTTTGATGAATATTATTATATCGGAGAAGGGAGCAAACCAGTTGTTGATGGTAAATGGTACGAGGCAGAACCGATTTGGGTTACAGCAGAGAAGCAAGGCAAGCAAGCAATGACCATGTTCTGGCCTGCTTCAGAAGCTGAAATAATGGGAATTAGACCAACTGAGTATTTCGTTTATGATGGTTCAATATCCCATGATGATAGAATCGATCAAATTTTGAAATGGGTGGATTACACTGAAAATAAAAGACCAAAATTTATTTCTACATATTTTAGTCATACAGATGACTATGGGCATCAATATGGTCCTGATTCAGATGAGGTCCTTCAAGCTATTGGCGAAATGGACAGAACAATTGGGCGATTAATATTCGGATTAAAAGCTAGAGGTTTATTTGAGAAAGTAAATATTCTGCTGGTTTCAGATCATGGAATGGCAAAAACGTCACCTGACTCTATGATATTCTTAGATGAATTAATTGATATGGATCTAATAAATATTATAGATGGTTCTCCAGTCGCTGCAATTCAACCGCTTGGGGACCTAGACTCAATTTATAATATTTTAAAAAATTCTAATTCTGCAATGGATGTATACAAGAAAGGTGAAGCACCAGAAAGACTTCACTATAATAATCATCGTAGAATTCAACCGCTTACTCTTTCAGCAAAAGAACACTGGTCAATATCAACAAATAGTTATTTTATAGAGGATGATCATGCTCAACGTTTTAGCGGAGCAACACATGGGTATGATCCAAAATATGTTTCAATGCGAGGCATATTTTTGGCCCATGGTCCAGCTTTCAAAAAAAAACTTTAATGGACCGGGGCTTAGCAATATCCATCTATATGAGATGATGTGTAAAATATTGGGTATTTACCCAGCTAACAATGATGGTAAAATTGACTCGACTGCCATTTTTTTAAAAAACTAATTCTATCTTCTATTTTTTAATTCAATAGGTTATACTTGCTAATATAATTATTAGGGAAATTATAAAATATGGAAGCAAAATTTATTTGGCTAATTGCCTTTGTCGGTCTTTATTGGGCTTACTGTTTATTTTGGGGATTTAAAGGCGCCCGGACTGCTAAAACCTCTACTGACTATTTTCTTGCTGGCAGATCTATTGGGGTTTGGGTTTTTGTTCTAGCTGCTACTGCAACTAGTTTTAGTGGTTGGACCTTTGTTGGGCATCCTGGGAAAATATTTACCGACGGACTCCCTTATGCCTTTGCTTCATTTTATGCTTTAACGATTCCTTTTACAGGCGTTCTTTTTCTTAGGAGACAATGGGTCCTTGGGAAAGCTTACAACTATGTTACTCCTGGTGAAATGTATAGTGATTATTATGGTGGAAATGCCATGAGACTTTTAACGGTTTTGGTTGCCTTTTTATTTAGTGTCCCTTATTTAGGTGTTCAATTAAAAGCATCTGGGAGTTTATTTAATGTTCTTTCTGATGGCTTAATTAGTGTTAACCTTGGGATGTTTGCCTTGACTACTGTCGTCGTTATTTACGTTGCATCTGGAGGACTAAAATCCGTTGCCTACGTTGATTGTGCTCAGGCAATTTTATTAGCAGTTGGGATTGCAATCCTCGGGGGTGTCGCTCTTCATTATTCGGGTGGCTGGAGTGGCTTTACTACAGGCTTGGCAAATATCGTAACAGATGATGTTTCATTAGGTAAAAACTTGACGCCCGATGGCTATTCAATGAAGGTTGCTATTCCTGGCAGTATTCAAATGGTTTCGGCCGGTTCAAAAGCCGCCGGTGGTGCCTGGACAGGTATAATGTGTATGACTTATATGTTTGCTTTAATGGGAATACAGTCCTCTCCAGCTTTTTCAATGTGGGCTTTTGCAAATAAAACCCCTCAAGCTTTTCGTTGGCAACAAGTAATTGCCTCATCATTGATCGTGGGAATAATCTTATTTACATTTACAATTTTTCAAGGGTTAGGCGGTCATATCCTCGTTCAAAATGGTGTGCTAAAAAATATTTCCGACACAAATCTAATCCCAGAATTAATTAATTTACTTTCTACAGCAGCACCTTGGCTGGTTGGGCTTTTAGCTGTTTGTGCGTTAGCAGCAATGCAAAGTACTGGCTCAGGCTACATGTCTACCTTTAGCGCTATGGTTACTCGTGATATCTATGCCCGATATATATCACCTGAAGCCACTGATAATAATCAAAAAAATATTGGCCGATTATTTGTTGTTCTGGTTGCAGGTGCAGCTCTAATTGTTGCAGCGAACTCAAGTCAAGCTATTGTTATGCTAGGTGGGCTTGCTGTAGCCTATGGATTTCAGATGTATCCTGCTTTAATTGGAATTTGCTATTATAAAGGATTCACAACTAAGGGTGTTGTCTCCGGGCTCATCATTGGACTGATTGCCGTTACACTAACAGATAAAACTTCCGCTTGGTTTGGAGTGCCGTGGGGCGCCTATCCATTGACAATTCATAGTGCAGGTTGGGGTATTTTCTTTAACTTATTAACGACATTCTTTGTATCAAAGTTTTCTGTTGAATCTCAAGGCGAAAAAGAAAAAAAGATTAGAAAACATCAATTGCTTCAGGAAGTTGTTGGTCTTAGTAAAGAACGAAAAAATAAAGTGAAGCTGGCTTGGGCACTTACTTTGTTTTGGTTTTTAGTTGGGTTTGGTCCTTTTGCTACTATTGGAAATGATCTTTTCTCAAATCCTAATGCACCATCTTTGTGGGCACCATTTAGTCTGCCTTCTATTTGGGTCTGGCAACTTTTATTTTTAGGGTATGGTATTTTTGTAATGTGGTTTTTAGCTTTTCATATGGGAATGTCAGAACCTATTGATCCTGAAAAAGTTAAAAGCCAACCAGAATAAAATAATACCGTAAACACTTTATGCGACCATTGGAAGGGCTATTTTTATTACTACTAACCTTAGTGGTATTTCAATTTTTCTCAAAAGAAAAGAGATTCCAAAATAATACTCTTCTAAAAATAGTTTTTGCCATATTCGTATTACATTTCTTTCTGGAACAGACCCGATGGCAAATGTTCCCCGCTTATATCACAGCTTCAATCCTTATTATTATAGGTCATAAAAAGAGTGGGTTTTTAATTAAAACTACCCTGTTCACATTATTGATTTTATCTATAATTGTACCTATATCAGTTCCTGTAATAAAGCTACCAAAATTAACGGGGCCTTATAGCATAGGATCTTTAACACATCATTGGATTGACCCTGATAGAGCAGAGTGGTTTACACCTGAAAATCCAGACGATAAGCGCCAATTGATGGTACAGTTTTGGTATCCTGGTATAAAAAATAAAAAAAATAAGCGGACTCCATATCTTGATAGATTAGATCTAAGAGCTAAGACTTTGGGTGCAGCAGGCAACTTTCCATCTTTTTTGGTGAAGCATATAAGCCTAACAAAGAGCAATAGTTTTTTAGAAATTAATCCAGATAAAAAGGGTGCTCCTTTTCCGGTAATAATTATATCACATGGTATTACCGGGATGCGACAAATACATACAGCCCTTGCAGAAAAACTTGCAAATAATGGTTACGTCGTCGCTGCTTTAAACCATACCTACGATGCAAACCTTACAATTTTTTCTGATGGTAGTTTAGCAGATTATCGATCTGAAATAACAGGGCATCCTGATAGTATTAATATTCGTAGTAAACAAATTGATACAAGATCAAAAGATATATCATTTATAATCGATCAATTAGAAAAAATTCAATCTGGGAAAATAAAACATCCATTAAATGGGTATCTAGACCTCAATCGAATTGGGATGACTGGGCATTCTTTTGGGGGTGGGACAAGTATGCTCGCATCTTATTTAGATAGTCGTATTAAGGCAACTTCAGTTTTAGATAGCTGGCTTAATCCTGTCCCAAAATATGTTTTAAATGAAGGGATTAATCAGCCTTTTTTATATATGGGTAGACCAAACTGGGATGACTCTGATTATCCACAAAACATGGAGCTTATTCCACTTTCAACCAATAATAACAAAGGTCCTAGTTTTTGGGTAACTATTAAAAACTCTAGGCATCTAGATTATACAGACGCTCCATTATTTTCACCTTTCGTTGGTTATTTTCTGGAGGTGGGTTCTAATAATAGGCGTCGAGTTGTTTCATTGGTTAATCAACTCTCTTTAGAATTTTTTGAACAATATTTAAATAGTGTCCCAAGTCCGATTTTATCCGAAGAAGAAGTCGTCCCTGAATTCATTTTTCATAAAAATCTATGAGTACTAAAAAAAGTTTAATTATTTCCTGGGTTGTGTTGTTCCTAACTGTTCCTTGGTGGTTTAGTACAGTTTCTAATAAATGGTTTGGTCTCCCTGACTGGGGATTATATGCAATGGCCGCAGCAATAATATATTCATTAGTATTATCTTTTATTATTCAAAAGGTTTGGGAAACACCCGAAGATGAGTAGTCAAACCGCTTTACTGGGTCCTGGTGGAATCACTTTTTTATGCATTTATATCTTATCTTTAATTCTAATAGGATGGCTGGGAAAAAGGGCCCGAAAAGAAAACTCTTTATCTGATTTTTATTTAGCTGGTAGGGGTATGGGGTTGCTGGTTCTTTTTCTAACTTTATATGCAACACAATATAGCGGTAACACATTGGTTGGTTTTGCTGGTCGTGCATATCGCGAGGGATATCAAGCTCTTGTCTTGGTCACACTTTTATCTTCTGCTGTTGGTGCTTTCATTGTTTATGCACCTAAACTATATCGCTTATCTAAAAAGTATAATTTTATTACACCTGCAGATTATGTTCACTTTCGTTTTAAAAATACTAGGCTTACTCTTTTTGCAGCATCATTATGCCTAATGGCATTAGCCAATTATATCTTAACAAATTTAAAAGCAATCGGATATATAGTTGTCTCCGTTACTGGCGGGGTTATTCCTTTTGCTTATGGCGTAATTGCATTGTCCCTTGTTATGGTAATTTATGAGACGATGGGTGGTATGCGCAGTGTTGCTTGGACTGATTCTTTACAAGGAATCATACTAATGTTTGGAGTAATAACTATTTTTATCACAATACAAATTGAATATGGTGGGTTTGAATTTATTTATAATGCCATTCAAACGAGTGATCCCCAAAAATTTATTCCTCCTAATTTGACTCAGAAGCTTAGCTGGCTTAGCACAATCTGTCTTGGGTTTTTTGGGATTTCTATTTACCCTCATGCTGTTCAAAGGATCTACTCTGCAAATAATGAAGGTACTTTAAAAAAATCAATCCAGATTATGGCTTTTATGCCAATTATTACTACGCTATTTATGGTTGTTGTTGGCTTAACAGCACTAGCTTTATTCCCTGGGCTTGATCGACAAGGGAGCGAAGGCGCAACTTTATTAGTATTGAAGGATCTTAGTCAAAGAGGTGCTATTGGAACAGGTATGATGGTACTTTTCTTATCCGCAACCATTGCAGCTATTATGTCTACTGTTGATTCTGCCCTTCTATCTATGTCATCCATTATAACAAAAGATTTTTATAAGCGACTTCGACCTGCAAAAAGCCAAGCGGAGCTAACAAGTATTGGTAAAATGATTTCCTGGGCTATAATGGCATTTTCAGTTTATTTAGCAATAGTCCTACCGCAAACTATTTGGCGTTTATTGGAAATCAAGTTAGAACTTTTAATTCAAGTTTCCCCCGCTATCTTTTTAGGACTGTATTATAAAAAAATTAAAGCAAGCTCCATTCTTTGGGGAATGACATTTGGTACTTTATTTGCTGTGGGGACTATGGTTGCAAATAAACTAGGTGTAGATATTCCTGCTAAACCGTGGGGTATTCATGCTGGTGTTTGGGGTCTGATTATAAACCTAACTATCGTTTTTATATTAGAAAAAATAAAACAGGACCCTGTTGAATAAGCTAAGCCTAGCTGGATTAATTCATTTAGGTATTGTTTATATTTTATGGGGTAGCACTTATTTAGCCATTCGAATTGCTGTTCAAGAAGGGTCCGGTTTCCCGCCAATGATTATGTCTGCTTCTCGTCTTTTTTGTGGTAGTATAATTTTAATGAGTTTGGCAAAAATTTTTTATAAAAACTCTCTTAAAATAAACCGTGATGAATTTTTTGTTTTATTAATCTCAGGAATAGCTCTTTGGACTGGTGGAAATGGTTTAGTCGCGATTGCAGAAACAAATGTTAATTCTGGATATGCGGCCTTAATTATCGCTTGTACACCTATATGGGTTGCTCTAATTGAGTCATATATTGATAAGAAAACCCCCAGCTTTTATCTTTTTGGCTCTTTATTCATTAGTATTGTCGGTATAACTGTTTTGAATTGGTCCGCAATTAGCACAAATGCCACTAATGATCTATGGAGTAGTTTTTTATTAATTTTTGCAGGATTAAGTTGGGGAGCAGGATCAATTTACCAAAAAAGAAAAGAGCTAAAAATATCTCCAGAAGTTAGTTCAGCCTATCAACAAATATTTGGCGGTGCAGTTCTTTTTATAGCTTCATTTCTTTTATCTGAGCCAGAGATTTCTCCTAATTTTTCAAGCTGGTTGGCCTGGGCTTATCTAATAATCTTTGGTTCAGTAATTGCATTTACTTCTTTTGTTAAAGCTCTTAAGCTATTACCAGCTAATATAGTTTTTACTTATGCGTTCGTTAATCCTATTGTTGCTGTTTTACTTGGATTTATAATACTAAACGAGCCTATAACACGCTGGACAATATTAGGTTCTACCTTAGTACTCCTTGGTGTATTTGGTGTTTTTAGAGAAAAAAATTATAAGACAGAATCATGATATAGTTTAAGTTATTAGAACAACATTCATTGTTTTATTTTTATTTAAATATATTTAACTCGGTTAAAAAAGGGATTTTAATGAGCAGATTTACTTTTTTATTTATTGTTATTCTAACAATTGGTAATACACAAAACACTGCTATGTTTTCTGGTCGTGCCCATCCCGAATTAAAATGGCAGACTATTTCTACAAAACATTTTAATGTTCATTACCATCAAGGTATTGAAGAAATTGCTAATGAGGGAGCCATTCTTGCAGAGCATTACCTTCCAACATTGCTTACCCAAATGGAAGTAGATACTATACCTAAGATAGATATTATTTTTACAAATGAAGATGAGATTATGAATGGTTTTGCAATGTGGACCTATCAAACTTTTATATGGGTTGATCAAAATGATGCAGCTATTTGGCTGGAAAAAGGGAAATGGCTTGAACAAGTTTTAGCTCACGAACTTCAACATATTGTACTTTTGCATAAAACTAAATCATGGTTACCTGAACCTATGGGACAATTGATTTCAGGACTCCCAGGTTGGGTCGTAGAGGGAACAGCAGAATATGAAACTGAAAGTTGGCGCCCCTATAGAGCGGACCTTGCTCACAAAACGCATGTTTTAATTAATAAAATGGAGGCTATGGGTGCCCATCCCGCTGGATTTTCTAAAATGCTTTATTGGGCGGATCGATTTGGTGACTCCACAATTGCTCAAACGCTAGAATACCGTAATGGGCTTAATATTTTTAGTTTTGGGGCTGGTTTTAAAAAAGCTACTGGAATTAGTGTTAGTCAGTTCAATGAAGATTGGCGAAGGCATATGAATACCTATTACTATGGCTATAGATCTCAAAAAGAAACCTATAAAGAAATGGGAGAAGTAATCTCTTTCCCCTTAAAAAAAGTACAATCGGCCATGTTTTATGAAGATAGTAGCCAAATTGCAATACTAGGAAGACTAGATAAGGGTCGCGGCGACATTTCGCTTATAATTGCTGATCGAGACACCAGTCAAGAAAGAAAGCGTTTTGAGAAATGGGAGGAAGCTATTGATAAGCTAAAAGAAAAGAAGAAGAAAACGAAAAAAGACTCTTTGGCTATAAATAAAAAATACAAAACAAAGGTTCTTTGGGATAAAAATGAGGTGGACTATGGCCGGTTCCACGGAAGCATGGCTTGGTCTTTTGACGGTAGTAAATTAGCCTATACCAAATATCATTTTGGTGAAAACCAATCCCAAGTTTTTGATATTAAAATTTATGATAAAGATTCAGATAAACATTTTTGGCTTACCAAATCTAAGCGCGCCTCATACCCAAGTTGGATAGATTCTAATAAAGTAGCATATGTGTCTCACTATAATAATGTATCAAATATTTTTATAAGCGACCTAAATGGGCGAGAGGTTACAAACCTTACTGGGTTTACAGATAATACCCAGATTGCATATCTAGCAATATCGCCTGATCGTGATCAAGTTGCTTTTGCAATGAATCCTAAGAATGGCAATATGGATATTTACACCATTGATCTGAAATCAAAAGCGATAACTCGCCTCACAGATGATTCCATGGTAGATATTATGCCAGTTTGGCATCCAAATAGCGAGTCAATATCCTACACATCAAACGCAAATGGTGTTCCCAACATATACACAATCAATTTGAATTCCAAAAAAATTACAGCTAATACGGATGCGGGTGATGGTATTTGGACCCATCAATGGATGCCTCAAGATTCTGTTTTACTTGCAACTTCATTAGGTGATATTGATAGTGTTCGACTAATAAAAGTTGACCCGTTTAGATCACCAGATACAGCCCCTTTAACATTACGAGACAATTATACTTCATGGCTTGATGCGGGCCCAGATGTTAGCTTTGTTAACGAGAAGCCGGAAACTACCCCTAATATTTCTAAGCCAGAAAAATATAAATTCACAAAACATATGAGGCCTTTAGGGACCTTGTTTATACCTATACCATCTATTCCAATTTTTGCGACTTCTTTTACCGATGCCCTTGGAAAAAATATGTTTGTAATAGGTGGATATTTAATACCTACTGATATGAACAAAAGCGGCATTGAGCTTGGCTATATTAATCCAATGTGGAGCCTAAGTATTTCCCGTAATTTTGATTTCGCTTTCCGCCGCTATCAAAAAGCTTGGTTGCTCGATTCAAAAAATGCTGCATCTTTAACAATTAATAATCCAATTAATTTTGGAGAATATCCATCCTCAAATCATTTATTTTATGCTGGCGCTACAATTGTAAATCATAATGTAACTGTTGGGAAGAAAACAGATAAGGAAACTGGTGAATTAATACCGCTAGACAAATCTAGCTTTGTTGACCTTCCAGTCCCTGAATCAGGCAATGATGGATTCATTACTCTTGGATATCAATGGCTAAACCGAAGGCCTCATAAAATAAATAATATTGCCCCTAAAGATGGGTTTGGTATTAGTGCGTTAGTTGATTATGCTAATAAAAATTTATTTGGTGATTTCAGTTTTACAAGATTTGAAAGTGATATGTTTGCAAATCTCCCCGTAAACAAAGATGGGTCTCTAGTTGCGTATTTTCGTTTAAAATCAATGGTAGTCTCTGGTAAACCACCAGCTCAAGAATACGTTGGGCTTACTGATGACAAACCAATCTATGTTCAAGGGTTAGCCCCAAGCAGGTATATACCTGAAAACCATAACCCTCGAGGTTGGTCTGGTTACCGATTGGGTGATAAGCTTTTGTTTGGAACTGCGGAGCTAAGACAAGCGGCGGGACCAATATCATTAAATTTAATTTCAGACTTTGGTAACGCCTGGTTTTCAAATTCTGAAAAAGAAAAAATGGTGGTGACTGCGGGCTATGAACTTCGCTTTGCTCTAGGCCCCTTAATTATTGCTGGTGGTGATGCTCAAGAAATTGATGGTTGGAAAAATGACAAAAAACCGATTAGGTACTATAGATTAGTTTTAACTAATCCGTTTTAGTAAAAAAAATTGATAAAACTGAAATTGTTACTTTCACAGTATGTCAACTTGGGTGTAACCTTGGTAGGTCAATTGAGTAAATAATGTTTTCGTTCCACGTACCAAAGGCCAGCCAGCAACCCTTTTTAAGTGAACTCACACTTATCTAAAATCACCGCAATCGTAGGCGCCCAATGGGGCGATGAAGGTAAAGGAAAAATTACCGATTTCTTTGCCGGCGAATCAGATTATGTTGTTCGTTTTCATGGTGGCAATAATGCCGGTCACACTATAATTGTTGACGATGTTACGTTTAAATTACATCTTATCCCCTCTGGAATTGTTTATGGAACCCCGATTAGTATTATTGGAAACGGTGTGGTGGTTGACCCTAAAGCATTGTTAGATGAAATTACTTATGTTAAAGAAAAAGGAATCAACCCTAAGCTTATGGTTAGTGACAGAGCTCATGTTATTATGCCATATCATATTGCTTTCGATAGCGCTCTTTCAGGACATCAAGGGAAATTAGCTGCTGGTAGTACCAATCGTGGTATTGCTCCCGTATATGCAGATAAAATGTTTCGCAACGGTATCCGTATGGTAGACTTGCTTGAGGCAAAGGTCTTTCGTGAAAAATTAGAAAAAGGTTATGACTTTACTGTTGGTATAATGGTTAAAGCTCTAGGTCAAAAATATAATAAACCTATCAATGAAATTTTTGACACTTATCTTGAATATGGCGAAAAGCTTAAAAAATATATACACGACACTTCGGTTGAATTATACAATGCACACAAATCCGGAAAATCTATTTTATTTGAAGGTGCCCAGGGAATTAGCCTAGATGTTGATCATGGTATATACCCATACACAACATCATCTAATACTGCTGCTGGTCATATTTCTACTGGAACCGGAGTTAGTTTCAGAGATATTAATCGTATAATTGGGGTTGTTAAGGCTTACTTAAGTCGTGTTGGCGAAAGCCCACTTCCTTCCGAAATTCATGGTGATGAAGCTGAGTCTCTTCGTGAAAAAGGGGGAGAGTATGGAACAACAACTGGACGGCCAAGGCGCGTTGGCTGGCTTGATTTAGTTCAAGTAAGGCAAGCAGTTAGGGTAAATGGCTTAACGGAAATTGCCTTAACTAAGCTAGATGTTTTAAATGGATTTAAAGAGCTTCCGATTTGTACTGCCTATAAATGTGGTGATGAAACAATTGAGGAAATGCCTGCTAGCCTAGAACAATACCGGATGGCCACTCCTATTTATCAAACATTGGCTGGCTGGGAAAGTCTTCCTGAAAATATTTGGGATAAAGGTTTTAATGCTTTACCTCAAACTTTAAAAAACTATATTAAATTTATTGAAGACAACGTTGATTGCAGTATAAAAATTATTTCCGTTGGGCCTCAGAGACACGAGACCATCATTAGATAATGTCGTTCACAAAGGAAATTGTTGATTTCTCTGGACTTTCTAACTCAGATATCAAGAAAAAACTTAATGAACTAAATATCCCCTTAACTGTTGAAGAAGCTCTCAAGATTCAAAATGAAATGCTTGGGAGAGCCCCATCTTTAGCAGAGCTTATTTTATTTTCAATCCAAGGGTCAGAACACTGCAGTTATAAAAGCAGTAGAAACTATTTAAAACAATTTACAACTGAAGGCCCAGATGTTGTCCTTGGAGCAAAAGAAGATGCTGGTGTTGTCTCCATTGTAACAGATAATTCAGGACATCGCTGGTGCATAGTAATGAGCCATGAGTCACACAATCACCCATCGCAAATTGTTCCTTATGAAGGGGCAGCAACTGGTGTTGGTGGGAACGTTCGTGATGTCTTGTGTATGGGTGCAGAGGTTATTGCTGTTACAGATTCTTTCCGATTTGGAGAATTAAATAAAAATAAAACTCAGTGGATTCATGATGGTGTCGTATCTGGAATTGCTGGTTATGGTAATCCACTCGGGATTCCAAATGTTGGAGGTGATCTTTATTACCAAGAGGGCTATAATGAAAACTGTTTAGTTACCTTAGTAACTCTAGGAATTGTTAGAGAAGATCATATTATTCACTCTTATGCTCCTAAAAATGCAGAAGGCTTTGATCTAATTTTAATTGGGAAGCCTACAGATAATAGTGGATTTGGTGGTGCCAGCTTTGCTTCTTTGGAATTAGAAGAAGAAAAAAAAGAACAAAACAAAGGTGCGGTTCAAGAGCCAAATGCTTTCTTAGAACGACACCTTTTAAAGTCTTCCTATGCCTTATTTAAAAAACTTCAAAAGGCCAATCAAGTCAATGAGGTTGGCTTCAAAGATCTTGGTGCCGGTGGTGTTGCTTGTGCAAGCGTTGAGCTAGCTGAAACTTCTGGATATGGGTCTGAAGTCTGGATGGATAAAATTCATATTGGGATGGAAAATTTACACCCCTCTGTTTATTTATGCAGTGAAACGCAAGAGCGCTTTATGTGGGTTTGTTCACCTAAAATAACACCCCTAATTCTTGATCATTATAATCATGAGTTTGACCTCCCTGCTGTAAGTAATGGCGCTAAAGCATCCGTTATTGGTCGCATTAGAAGCGATGGACAATATATTGTACATAATGGTGATGAAGAAATTGTTAATGCACGTGCCTCAGAGGTTACAAAAGGCTTTTTATATGATCGTCCATTTAAAGCACAAAAAAAAGAGCTAAAAGAGCCAAGCCTTCCTGAATTAGATAATTATAATTCTATTTTACTTGATTTATTGTCCCATGAGAATATATCAAGTAGAGAGCCCATCTTTGAACAATATGATAAGCAAGTTCAAGGTCGAGTTAAGCTAGAAACTGGCTCTGCAGACGCTGGTGTTCTCGCGCCATTTAATTCTAAAGATTATCCAGAAGAAATTAGAAATACTGGCATTGCGCTATCGACAGATCATAATCCTCTTTACGGACTTATTGATCCTTATTGGTGTGGAGTTAATGCGACCGTAGAAGCCATGAGAAATATAGCTGCTGTTGGCGCAACACCTCATGCTTTATCTGACTGCCTTTGTTTTGGCAATCCAGAAAACCCTTCGCAAATGAGTGAGTTTGTTGAAAGTGTGCGTGGCGTTAAGGATGCTTGTAATACAATTACTCTAAAACATAGCCCATCTGACCCAACACCTATTATTGCGGGCAATGTGAGCTTTTACAATGAATCTAAAAATGGCGCTATTCCACCAAGCCCGATAATTAGTTGTTTAGGCCTTTTGAAAGATGTCAACAAAGCAATTACCATGGGTTTTCAAAAAACAAACTCATTAATTATTATGGTGGGTGAACGGAAAGATGAATGTGGTGGCTCAGCTTATTACAATCTTTATAACAAGTTAGGTAAAAATATACCTAAGCCAAATTTAGATGATGTCAAAAGGCAAATTTTTGCTTTAACTGATTCTATTGAAAAAGAACTTGTTTTATCTTGCCATGATATTTCAGATGGGGGGGTAGCTTTAACCCTTTCTGAAATGACATTTGAAAACAACATTGGATGTGAGGTTGAAATAAGCAGTAAACTTTCAGACGATAAAACATTATTCTCAGAAACTGGCGGCTTCATCTTGGAGGTGTCAACAGATAGTTTTAAAAAATTACATGAAATATTTTCTAATTTAAATGTAGATATATTCAAAATTGGAAACACCGTTGGAAGTAAAATTAAAATAAATTCTATCGTAAATATTTCTGTCAAAGAGGCAAAAGATAGGTGGCTTAATGGCCTTAGAAATAAATTATAATGAAAAAAATTGATTATAAATCTGCTGGCGTAGATATTAATGCAGGCAATGAAGCTGTTGAACTTATCAAAGATGGGGTTTCTTCAACCTTTACCTCTAATGTACTTACTGGGCTAGGTTCTTTTGGTTCTCTTTATGATTTAAAGCCTCTTTTAAATGAATATGATAACCCTGTGATGGTTCAAAGCATTGATGGCGTTGGGACTAAAACAATTATCGCAAGAAAAATGAATAAGTTTGACACTATTGGAATCGACCTATTAAGTGCTGCAGCAAATGATATATTAGTTATGGGGGCAAAGCCACTCACTTTTTTAGATTATATTGCAAATGATAAATTGAAACCTGAGATTATTAAAGAAATAGTCTCTGGCATGGTAAAGGCCTGTCGAGAAACAGGTGTATCTCTCGTTGGAGGGGAAACTGCAGAAATGCCTGATACTTATTTGCCAGGAGAGCATGACTTGGTTGGAATAATAACGGGAATAGTAGAAAAAGATAAAATTATTACAGGTGAAAAGATTGAACCTGGAGATGTTTTATTAGGAATCCCTTCAAATGGTTTACATACGAACGGATATTCCTTCGCAAGAAAACTGTTTTTTGACATTGGCGACTTTGATGTTAGTGATCACCCAGAAGAATTACAAGAATCAGTTGGGAATACATTACTCAAGCCACACATTAATTATACAAGGCATGTGCTAGAGACTCTAGATGCAGGTATTGATCTAAAGGGCATTGTTCATATTACTGGAGGTGGTCTATTGGAAAATATCCCAAGGGTCTTGCCAAAAGGTCTTGGGGTTGAAATTGATAAAGACTCCTGGCCGTCATTGTCGGTTTTTGATTTAATGCAATCAATTGGCGGTGTTGAAGAAACCGAAATGTTTCGTTCTTTTAATATGGGCATTGGAATGGTTTTTATTACAAAGCCTGAGGATGTAAGTAAAATTGAAAACACCCTTAAGGATTTATCTCCAATATTTTTAATGGGGTCCGTTATAAGTGGGAACCAAAATGTCATCATCAAATAAAATTGCCATTATTCAATTTCCCGGTTCAAACACAGAGCGAGAAACTTTTATGGCATGCCATCGAGTTGGCCTCCTGCCTGTTGGGTTTTTATGGAATCAACCACTTGAGGAACTGTCAAATTTTGATGGATATATAATTGTAGGGGGGTTTTCATACGAAGATCGGTCGCGAGCAGGAGTTATTGCGGCATTAGATCCTATTATAAAACAAATAAAAGTTGAAGCTAAATCTGGGAAGCCGGTTCTTGGTATTTGTAATGGCGCTCAGATTCTCGTTGAAAGCGGAATGGTCCCTGGCTTAGAAAATGGACGTGTTGGAGTTGCCCTTACAGATAATAAAAGAATTAAAAAAAACCATGTTATAGGTGTTGGTTATTATAATACATGGGCAAACCTAACAGTTTCTGTCCCCCCTGATAGATGCGCTTTCACAAGAAAGCTTAAACCAGAAGAAAGTATTAACATACCACTTGCACATGGCGAAGGTCGTTTTATTGTTCCAAGTGAGTTATTAGAGAAAATGATCAAAAATAAACAGACTGTATATCGCTATTGTGATGAGGGCGGAAATATTATTGATGAATTCCCAACAAATCCAAATGGCTCTACCTACAACTTAGCTGCAGTTTGTAATCCAGCTGGAAACGTAATGGCTATGATGCCGCACCCAGAGAGGACTAGCAATGGGGATGTGGTTTTTTCATCTATGAAAGATTTTATTGATAACAATAATCCAATTAGTTCTTATACCCTAAAGCATGACTTCCCTAATGATAAAATTAATAATTACACTTCTGCTGATAAATCTCAACAATGGATTATTGATATGATAATTACAGACAATGATGCAGTATCTGTCAATAACGCCCTTGTTAGTTTAGGCCATGATGTCACGTTAACAAGACAAACTCATTGGGAAATTGAGAGCAGTAATAATTCAGACTCTGTAATGAACAAAATAGAGGATACTGGTGAGCTATACAATTCTAACAAAGAGTTTGTTTCCAAAGTTATAAAAAAAGAAAAGACGAAATCTTTTCTTATTCGACAAAAAGATGATATACTAGGTCGATCAAAACTACAGTCACTTAAAGAAAAATTTGAAATTGAAGAAATTTCTAATATAAAACGTGGAGTAATCTGGAATCTGACTATAAACAGCGGTAATTTTGAAAGTATTATAAATCAAATTTTAGAGACTCACATCCTTTACAACCCATTAACCTATGAATGCTATGAAATCAGTTGAAAAATATAAAGACCGAATTAAGGCGGAACTAAATAATACCTTAACAGAGACAAATCTAGAAAGTGGAAATAAGCGTACAGGTAAAGTACGAGACCAATATGACCTCGGTGATAAAATAATTCTAATTACTACAGACAGGCAAAGCGCTTTTGATAGAGTTTTAGCTTCGATCCCTTTCAAAGGACAAGTCTTAAACCTTACAAGCGCATGGTGGTTTGAAAAGACAAAAGAGATAATTGCTAATCAGGTTATTAATATACCAGACCCTAACTTAACGCTTGCAAAAAAATGTGATGTATTTCCCATAGAGTTTGTGGTCCGCGGATATATAACCGGTAGCACTAGCACTTCTCTTTGGACTGTGTATAACAATGGTGATAGAGAATATTGTGGTAATTTTTTACCAGAGGGGTTGGCAAAAAACCAAAAGCTAGATAAAAATATGTTAACCCCCACAACAAAAGAAGTAGACCACGATCGACCTATTGCTCCAAACGAAATTGTAAGCGAAGGCTGGATGACACAGGAAGATTGGAATTATTGTAGTAAAAAAGCACTGGAGCTCTTTGAATTTGGGCAAAAGAAAGCTGCAGAAAACGGTATGATCTTAGTTGACACAAAATATGAAATGGGAAAAGATGAAGATGGTAATATTGTTTTGATTGATGAGATTCATACACCAGATTCAAGCCGGTATTGGATTGCGGAAACATATCATGAGCGAATGGCGGCAAAACAGGAACCTCAAAATATTGATAAGGAGTTTTTAAGACTCTGGTTTGTAGATAATTGTGATCCATATAATGATGAAACACTGCCTGAAGCGCCTGAAGAGTTAATTGTTGAGCTCTCTAGTAGATATATTTATTTGTATGAGACAATTACAGGTCAACTATTTCCATTTCCAGAGACCGGAAAATCAGTAAAAGAAAGAATAAACGAAAACTTAAGGAATGTTTTATGAAAACTGTTATTATAATGGGATCAACATCAGATGAGCCACACGCAAAAAAAATAACCGACAAACTTGATGAGTATAATATTGATTGGGAGCAGCATGCTGCATCCGCTCACAAGCAACCCTTGAAGGTTTTAGAAATCTTAAAAGCAAATGAAGACTCTAAGGATATTATTTATATCACAATCGCTGGAAGATCAAATGCTTTGTCTGGGTTTGTTGCTGCAAATTCAAATTTCCCAACACTTGGCTGCCCTCCTTTTTCAGATAAGGCAGATATGCTTGTCAACATTCATTCGACCTTGCAAATGCCAAGCAGTACCCCCGTCCTTACTGTTGTTGATCCTGGGAATTGTGCTCTAGCAGTAAAAAGAATTTTTGGTGTCTAATCATCAAATAAATTCAATTTCTCCCCTTGATGGACGCTATGGAAATAGCTTGGGAGAACTATCTTCATATTTTTCTGAAAAAGCACTTATGAGATATCGCCTGCTGATTGAAGTAGAGTATATAATTATGCTTAGTAAAGAAAAAAAGATAAAAGAGTTCGCACCTTTATCTAAAAATCAAAAATATAATTTAAGAAAATTATATAAAAACTTTACAGATTTAGATGCAAAAAAGATTAAAAGCATAGAGAGAAAAACAAAGCATGATGTAAAATCAGTTGAGTATTTTTTACAAAGCAACCTGCCAAAAAAACATCAACCTTGGGTACACTTTGCACTTACATCTGAAGATGTAAACAATCTGTCGTACTCTCTGATGTGGAAAGAGGCAATTATAGATGTTTATCTTCCCTCTCTACTCCTAGTTCAAAAAAATATTAAAAGTTTAGCAAAGAAAAACAAGAATATTTCGATGCTTTCTCTCACACATGGACAACCAGCAACGCCTACTACCTTTGGAAAAGAGCTTGCTGTTTTTTCTGCACGATTAAGTAGGCAGGTTGATCAAATAAAAGCTCACAAACTTTTAGGTAAGTTTGGGGGAGCAACTGGAACATGGTCTGCTCATGTAACTGCATACCCAAGCGTTAACTGGATAAAGTTTGCCACAAAGTTCATTAAGACTATCGGCTTAAGCCCGAACATGACAACAACTCAAATAGAGCCACACGATTCTATTTCTGAAAGCTATCATCAAATTATAAGGGTTAATTCGATATTGACAGATCTCTGTCGTGATATGTGGTCATATATTTCTCGAAATATTTTAATACAAAGGAAGATCAAAGGCGAGGTTGGTTCTTCGACCATGCCTCATAAAATTAATCCAATCCAGTTTGAAAATGCTGAAGGGAACATGGGTCTTTCTAATTCAATATTATTCCACCTATCTACTAAGCTGCCCATTTCTAGAATGCAAAGAGACTTAACTGACTCTACTACATTGCGAAATCAAGGGGTGGCTTTAGGACACTCTTATTTAGCTTTAATTAATATTATAAATGGATTAAATAGAGTTGTAGTAGACAAAGTAAAAAGTAAATCTGAACTAAATGAACATTGGGAAGTTCTTGCAGAAGCGATACAAACTGTTTTACGAAAGAGTGGAAAACCAGATGCTTATGAACAGTTAAAATTGCTTACTCGTGGTAAAAAAATTGATCAAGATACTATATCAGCATTTGTGTCAAAGCTTTCAATCCCTATTAAAGATAAAGAGGCCCTTTTATCTCTTACTCCTGAATCTTATATAGGTTTAGCCCCGAAATTAGTTGAGATGATATAGTGTGTGGAATATCTGGAATATTTTCACAAAAACCTGTTGCCTCTGAGCTTTATGACAGCATTATACATTTGCAGCATCGGGGACAAGATGCCGCGGGCATAATGACCTATGATGAGCGAATGCATAAAGAAAAAGGCATAGGCCTTGCAAAAGAAATTTTTAATAAAGACAACCTTCATCTTCTTAAGGGAAATATTGGAATTTCTCATAACAGATATCCCACACATGGAGGTTTTAGTCATGGCGAGGTTCAACCTTTTTGGACCTCTGTACCTTATGGAATTGCTTTAGCTCATAATGGAAACTTAACAAACTACGAAGAGTTGGCTAAAGAAGTCACAAAAGAGGAAACTAGATATTTAAATACAACAAGCGACTCTGAGGTCCTTCTCCATTTATTTGCAGATCGATTGCATCAAGACACTCCACCTCAGAACAGTGAAGAGTTCTTTGAGCTTCTTTGCGATGCAGTAACTTCAATTTTTCATAAGGTTAAAGGAGCGTATTCTGTTACATCAATAATTATTGGTAAGGGACTCGTTGTTTTCAGAGACCCACAAGGAATTCGTCCTCTTGTTAAAGGTGAGCGCACAAACAAAAATGGTAAGAAAGATTTTATTTTTGCTTCAGAAAACACTATGTTTTATCCCCTTGGCTTTGAACCAAAAGGAACGGTTCTCCCTGGTGAAATAATTTATGTTGATGAAAATGGGAAGGTTTTCAATAAACGTCTTATTAAAAAAGATTTTAACCCCTGCATTTTTGAATATGTTTATTTTGCTCGACCAGATGCAACACTTAACGATGTAAGCGTTTATCGCTCTCGTTTAAGAATGGGGCAAAACCTGGCGGCTTCATGGACAAAAAAACACCCAGATAAAACTCCAGATATTGTAATTCCTGCACCTAGCACGGCAAATACATCTGCTCTTTCTTTTGCTCATGAGCTTGGCGTACGATATTCTGAAGGTTTATATAAAAATCATTTTATAGGCAGAACTTTTATAATGCCAGGACAAGAAGAGCGAAAAAAATCTGTTCGCTATAAACTGGTTCCACAAGAATTAGAAATTCGCGATAAAAAAGTAATGATCATGGATGACAGTATTGTTCGTGGTAATACCAGTCGAGAAATTGTAAGGATGTTACGTGACTTTGGCGCTAAGGAAGTATACTTCACCAGCGCTTGCCCGCCGGTAAAGTCTCCATGTTTTTATGGTGTTGACATGCCAACAAAGAATGAGCTAATTGCCGGTAATATGAGCGAGAAAGAAATTGAAGCATACTTAGAAGTTGATGCACTTTTATATCAAAATATTGATGACCTTGTAGAGGCGGTAACCCGAAGAGGTGATCATTATATAGATAAACCTTGTATGGCCTGTTTAGATGGCAATTATATTGCTAACGATATTGATGAAAATAAAATATTAGAAATGGAAAAAATTCGCAATGGCGATAGAAAAAATAATATATAAAGATCTTTCTTTCTTGATTCGTTAATCATGAAAAATAATATTTTAGTAATTGGATCCGGGGCTAGGGAGCATGCCATTGTGAGGGCACTTAATAGATCTGATCATAAAAAAAAGATTTATTGTCTTGCTTCTAATTTTAATCCAGGGATATCTCAATTAATTGATGAACTAATTGTTTTAGATATTAACAATCCGGATATAATAGTAGACTATGCAAAAGAAAAATGTATTTCTTTATGTATAATTGGACCAGAAAACCCGCTCTCAAATGGTGTTGCAGATGCTCTTTCAGATGAGGGCATAAAAGTTGTTGGACCTAAAAAAGAGCTCGCGATGCTTGAGACATCAAAGGCTTTTACAAGAGACCTTCAAAATGAGTATAGCATACCAGGCAGCCCAATTTATTCACGATTTAAAAGCTTAAGTGGCGTTGATGCTTTTTTAAAAAAGCTAGGTGAAAATTATGTTGTTAAATATGATGGTCTTGCTGGTGGGAAAGGAGTAAAGGTTAGCGGAGATCATTTGTCTTCACACAATGAAGCCATTGAATATTGTCGCTCTCTAATAGAACAAAACAACGAATTTGTTATTGAAGAAAAATTTATTGGGGAAGAGTTTTCACTTATGAGCTTTTGCGATGGAACCACTTTAAAGCATATGCCAGCCATTCAAGATCATAAGCGTGCTTATGAGGGAGACACGGGCCCAAATACTGGAGGTATGGGTACTTACTCTGATATAAACCACTCTCTTCCTTTTTTGCAAAAGAAAGATATTGAAGAGGCAAAAAATATTAACATAGCAACTTCAACAGCCATTAAAAATAAATGCGGAGAAGGCTTTAAGGGTATTTTATACGGTGGTTTTATGGCTACTAAAAATGGTGTTAAGCTAATTGAATACAATGCTCGCTTTGGTGACCCTGAAGCAATGAATGTGTTGTCGTTATTAGAAACTGATTTTATTGATATATGTATAGCCATAGCAGATGAAACTTTAAAAGATGTAGATGTAAGTTTTGAAAAGAAAGCCACTGTTTGTAAATATGCAGTGCCCGAAGGTTATCCTGATAACCCAATAAAAGGTCAAAAGATTGATGTGTCTAATGTTAAAAAGCACGATAATTTATTTTTTGCTTCTGTTGATTATAAAAATGAATCTTTGGTAGAAGCGGGCAGTCGAACCGTAGCCGTTGTAGGAATAGCAGATTCTATTAGTAAAGCTGAAATAATAGCTGAAAATGAGATATCAAGAGTTGTGGGGCCTCTTTTTCATCGTTCGGATATAGGTAAAAAGGAGATGGTCCAAAAAAGAGTTAACCACATGAAGTCCCTAAAATGATCAAACTAGGCGTACTAGGCTCAACCAAGGGCACTGATTTAGAAAAAATTATAGAAACGGAAAAATTAGGCCAGCTTAATGCAACTATTTCTGTTGTTATTTCAAATCGTAAAAATGCCTATATACTTGAAAGAGCAAAAACATACAATATTCCCAGTGTTTATATTTCACATAAAAATAAGACAAGAAATGCCTTTGATAGTGAGGTTTCTAATGTTCTAGATAAGTATCAGATTGATTTAATTTTATTAATTGGTTTCATGAGAATTTTATCTGAAGATTTTTGTCAACGTTGGAGCTATAAAATATTAAATGTTCACCCATCGTTATTACCAAAGTATAGCGGAGGAATGGATTCAAATGTACATGAGGAAGTATTAAAGAATAATGAGACAGAAACTGGCTGTACAATTCATTATGTAACTGAAGAGGTTGATGGGGGGCCTATTTTAATTCAAAAAAGATGCCTTATTGGTAAAAACGAAACACCTAAAACATTAAAATCAAAAGTACAAAAGCTTGAGGGAGAGGCCTTTGTTGAAGTTATAAATAAATTAAGCAAACAAACTTTATCATAATAAAAGAGATTAAAATATTTTGAATAAAAAAGAGATTTTAGATAAAATTAACGTGTTCCAAAAAAACACGATGACTGATCAACTTGGAATCGAAATTACTGATTTTGGCGAGCATTCTATATATGGTAAAATGCCTGTAAATAAGAAAACCAAACAACCCTATGGCCTTTTGCATGGAGGTGCAAGTGCCGTATTGGTTGAATCTCTTGGCAGCATTGGTGGCGGTATGCATGTAGACTTAAAAAAACAATCCGTTGTTGGCATTGAATTAAATGTTAGTCATTTAAAATCTGTTACTTCTGGTTGGGTATATGGCGTTGCAACATCAGTTAGGATTGGCACTAAAATTCAAGTATGGGATGTAGAAATTACTGATCAAAATAAAAACAAAACTTGCAAAGGGCGCTTAACATTAGCTGTTATTGATAAAAAATGATTAAAAAACTTCAGTTAAACAAAGAAGATATTAGAATTAAGAGGGCTTTAATTTCTGTTTTTGACAAGACTGGTTTGGTTGAGTTCGCAAAAACACTTGAAACATTTGATATTGAGATTTTATCAACCGGCGGTACAGCAAAAACATTAAAAGATAGCAATGTTGACGTTACAGATATTACAGATTACACAAAATTCCCCGAAATTATGAATGGCAGGGTAAAAACAATCAACCCTTTGGTTGCTGGCGGAATACTTGGCTTAAGAGATAAACATGATGAAGAGGCTAAAAAAAATAAAATAAAGTGGATTGATCTTGTTGTCTGCAATCTATATCCTTTTTCTAATGCAATTTCAAAAGAAGACTGTGACGATGCTCTTGCTCTTGAAAATATTGATATTGGTGGTCCTACAATGATTCGTTCAGCTGCAAAAAATCTGGGCTGGGTGTGTGTTGCTATTGATCCAAATGACTACGAAACTATTGGGGAAGAGCTTAAAGAAAGTAATAAAATATCATTTGATACGCGACAGAAGCTCTCCTCTAAGGCTTTTGGTCACACCGCAAAATATGATACAATAATTCATAATTATTTAAAAGATGACCCATGCACTGAAGATCTTTCTTTAACTTTTACAAAACACTCTGATATGAGATATGGTGAAAATCCTCATCAATCAGCTAGTTCATACAAAATACCTGGTAATAACGAGCTTAACATTCTTAATGCAACAATTCATCAAGGGAAAAAACTGTCTTACAATAATATAATGGACGCTGATGGTGCGCTTGCCTGCGTTAAAGAATTTGATGAGCCAGCTTGTGTAATTGTTAAGCATGCCAATCCCTGTGGTGTTTCTATTGGTGAAGATCTTTTAGAAATATATACCAGAGCATTTGACGCTGATTCATTATCTGCTTTTGGAGGCATCGTGGCCTTCAATCGTAAATGCACAAAAGAAGTTGCGAGCGCTATCACATCTGTTTTTACTGAGATTGTTTTGGCACCAAGCTTTGAAGATGAAGCGCTTGAAATATTTAAAAACAAAAAAAATATACGAATATTAGAAATTGGTGACTTTTCAAAAAGAACATCAAAGTTAGAAATAAGAAATATTGATGGCGGACTTTTAGTTCAAGATGTTGATACAAAAATACTTGATGAAAACAATTTAGAAATTGTAACAACAAAGACACCCACAAAAGATAATATCAAGGATGCGCTTTTTACGTGGAAGGTTCTAAGGCATGCAAAGTCTAATGGGATACTGATTGCAAAAAATGGAACAACCGTTGGACTAGGGGCAGGGCAAGTAAGTCGAGTTGATGCTGTTCATATGGCGTTAAGAAAAGGTGGTGAATTAGTCAAGGGTGGCGTTTTGGCCTCTGATGCATTTTTCCCGTTTAGAGACAGCATTGATACAATAAAAGATTCAGGAATTAGTGCGGTTATACAGCCCGGCGGTTCAATTCGCGACGCAGAAATTATTGAAGCCTGTAATGAATATTCCATCTCTATGGTATTTACTGGAACGCGTTGTTTCAAACATTAAACCACTTGCAAGAGCACTATCTAAAATATACCTATGAAAACCATGGGTGTTTACCAAATTGATTTTTTCGTACAACCAGCCCTTCTTCTGCATACCATTTCAATCCTCCAACAACTGATTTTAAATATTTTGTTAAAGATGGCTTAATAAAAATAAAAAATGGTAAGAAATTTATTGTTTTGCCTCTCTGATTATATAAATATGGTGAAATAACAATCGAGATTTTACATTTATTATCTTTTTCCTGAAGACGCCATGATACATGTGATGCCGGTTCCCCTTTTTTATTTATATATAAATCATACCCTTCATTTTCATACCAGTTATTAAATTTTCTTTTTAATACCAAGCCATTTAGATATTCTAATTCATCTATTGAGTCTTCTTTTGACCATTTAATAGCGTGGTTATGTTTACAATAAGGGTGGAATAGTTCGAGGTTTGATTTTTTTGATATTATATCCCACACGTTATTCAGGCTCGTATTAATTGTTTCTGAAAAAGCGATGCTCCAATTATATTCTTTTTTTTTACTATCCATTATCAATATTGAGGAACGCTTGAATCAACAGTTAATGACCAAGCGTGAATTCCTCCTTCTAAATTTGAAACATTAAACCCAAGCGTTTCTAAGTACTGACAAACTTGGGCAGAACGAACTCCTGTGTGACACATAACTATTAGTTCTTTTTCTTTATTTAGCTCTTCACACTTAGCAACAATGCTGCCGATTGGAATGTGTATATGTGGATCTATTTTTGCACAAGATATCTCATTGGCTTCTCTAACATCTAATAAATCAAACTTCTCTTTTTTATCAAACTTCTCTTTTAAATCAACAACTGAAATGCTTTTCATTTAATAATTCCATTATTTTTTGTAAAAAAATATTACATTCTAACAACAAAGTTCTTAAAAATTTTATGAAAACAAAACTTATTCTTTTATCATTGCTTGTAACTTTAATGGGCTGCGGATCAAACAGTGATGTTGGTAAAAGGAAACCAGTAAAGCCACGATATCATATTCCAAATGAGGAAATTCTAAAAATTGTTGGTGCGAGCGATGCTTTCGATGTGATTTCTCGATCAAGACCCGTATGGCTTAGAAGCAGAGGAATAGAGCCTTCTGTATATATGAACGGTATACAAATGGGTGATATAGATGCCTTGAGAAGTATATCTATAAATAGTATTAAAGATATAAAATTTCTTTCTCCGTCAGAAGCAACAACAATGTATGGAACAAACAATATGGGTGGAATTATTGAAATACGTACCAGATAATTATTTTCAATACTTCAATTATTGCTATGTTCTTGTGTAAAATCACACGTTAATTTTGGGAAATTTATAATGGTTTTAATCATTGCAATCGTTGCCTTTGTTTTGGTAACAACCTTGTTTGTCCTTGATGCTAGTCAAGATCAAGATTTATCTAGTGAAGTTTCTACTTATTTAACCCCCTTTTTTACTGAAACCACTGTAAAGCAAAGTTTTGGTTCAACCCCTGACCTTGTCTGGGGAACTCTTACTCAGCTTTCAGATTATAACTTTTGGTTTCCTGGTGTCTTAAGATTATTACCAATTGTAGAAACTGATCGTTATGTTCATAAGTATTCCTTCGACCAATTTAAATTTGCCCCTGGATCTGAAATACGCCTTCGCCCTTTTAGCCTCTCTCCAACTTTTAAAGGTCAAATAACAGCAATAGAAGACCATAAGCATTTGGCGTTAGAATTGCGATTTAACCCCCTCCATAAAGAAACTGTTATTTTTAACTTAGAGCCAACTCCTGACGGAACCTCTGTTACCTGTCATCGTTCTAGCCGGGGTCTTTTTTCATGGATGACTTTATGGGGCTTTTCAAAAAATAAATCTAAAATTTTAGATAACTTAGGATATTTCATTCCCGAACAAGTAATTGAAGAGAAAACCGATGATTCAGAATTAAAGGATACAGGCCCTCAGTATAGCAGAGAGGCAATTATTGCTCGAGCGGTTCAAGCGGGTCTTGATGGCAATCTGGATCTAGTAAACGCAATTCCTGATAAGCCCACTCGCGGTATGGCCAAAGCCATGTTAGTACAGTCAAAGCGAAAAGGCAATGTTATGCCTGAGCATTTAGTTAAAGCGCTATCTGAAGAACCAACAACTACTACTGCAGAAATGTCACCACCGCCAAAAGAACAAAAAACTGCAGACCCTCCCGAAGCTGGATCTCTTCCTGCTTTTGAAGATAGCAACGATCTTATTGCCTATGTTGTAAATAAAGCCTTAGATGGTGACGATGAGCCCATCAATGCGATTACGGATAAACCAACAAGAGGTAAGGCAAAAGCAATGATGGTAAAAATTAAAAGAGGCTCGGTTGATCGCCCTCCTATGCCTGAGCTAGCTACTAGCGAAAGCACTCCAACAAAAGCTGATGCTCCTTCTCAACAAGAAAAGCCCATAGAAGAAACTTCAGAGAATAAAGAGTCAGATGATGCTTTAATTGAGCGTTTAATTGCTGCTGGACTTGAAGGCAACATGGACGAAGTCAATGCGCTTGAAAATAGAGTGCTTCGTGGAAAGATTAAAGCTGGTATTGTAAAAGCAAAAAGAGCTAAAAAGTAATTTTTATATATATCTAGAACCTAAACGTATAATTAATCTTTAGTGCGCTTACTTTAGATTTTGTAACCAAATCAAATTCAAAAATTTGATCAGCAAGACTTGTCCAATTATGTGTATATACTAAGTAGAGGTCACTACCAGGACGAATCGTGTGTTGAAGTTTTGCAAATAAGCCAAGTGCTTTTGAAACATTGTCATATTGTATATTATTAAATATAGCCGTTCTTGGTGTTGGGTATATACCGACCTCAAGAGCATATAGCTCTGTATCAAAATCATTATCACTAAAAGTAACACGGTTTTTTTCATATTCAGTTTGAATGTTAAAACCAGAAAATGGTTTGATTGATAGCTGTGTTTTTATAGTTTGTTTTTTACCGCTCCAAAAATCTCCCGTTTGGTATTCTATCTCTGTTGAAAGCATTCTTTTTTCAGATGTTTCAAATGTAAACTGAAACTCTGTGCTATTATATTCTTCAATAGGAATTGTAATGTCTTCATAAATAGTAAATGGCTTATCTAGATATTCGCTTAACCTAACAATCTTTACACCTATTTCATCTTGACTTTCAAATCGAATATTAAATGGTGTTATTGTTGTTTCTTTTTTGAGCATCCGATCATTTAAATCTGTCATATACTCATATTGGATTCCTATCTCAATTTGTCTTATAAGCTCTATGCTTTTTGGTCTTGGGTGATAGCTAAAACTAGGCTGGACACGCTTAAACCCATTACGTCGGCTAAATCCTACTGCTGGATTATAGTTTTCACCAAACTCTCTATATGAAACATGAGTTCTAAATATGTCGTTTGGATAGTTTAATCGAAATCCTCTGGTTGAAAGATCTTTAAATTCAAGTTTTTGTTCGTTGATTGGGGCAGTGTGATATACAGTAAATGCTTGAAAGTGAAGGTTTTTATCGCCCATAAATTCAGAAGTTTTTAAGTCTAAGTCTACACCATATAAGCTTTGATCTAAGCTTGTAGAGTCTTTTTTCCCACTTTTTGAGGACCGGTCTGTATAAACCATCCCAAAATAAGATTGTTTAAAAAAGGCTCGCTTTACTCTAGCTACAGTAAAATTTTCTGCCAAGATATCTCCGGTTTCTTTTGTGCTTGCACGAATAAAACCAAGCTCGTATGGACCAAGTTGACCAGAAACTCTTGCGCCAAGATTAATTGGTATTTGTTGACCATCAGACAGTCCAATACGACGACTGAAAAATGGCGTTACGTCGTTACGTGGTGAGAATGTATACACGCCTGCTCCTTCAAGAAAGAACCCTCTTTTCTCGGCATATCTAAGGGGAAACCTTGTCAAATTTACGCGTCGTTGATCCACCTCAGCTTCAGCAAAATCAGTATTATATGTTAAGGAGCCTTTTAATCCAGAAGTAATATTCATTGAAAGGTCAACACCAAGATCGCTTGAACTTGTATTTACATCGCTTTCTTCTGATGGCATTGCTTTGTTATTCATACTTATATAAGGCTTTAGCTCAATGCCTCTTCCTTGTGTTAGGTCTTTTAACCCCTTAAGGTGGCCTGCGTGTATTGGTGTTGTTAGCTGTTTATTTCGCTCATAGCCCGACCACTTTGCGTCTTCATTTTTTCTTCGGACTGTACGTTGAAAATTTATTCCCCAGGTGTCAAGCGCTGGGTTAAAGTTTAAGGTCCTAAAGGGGATCGCAACTTCTACCGACCAACCTTGCTCTGTAACAATAACTCTTGCATCCCAAATACCATTCCAATCCTTATTGGTCCCCCAACGTGACCCGCTTCCTGTAATAAGTCCATCACCCAGAAGCCCAGCTGGATTAACTTCAAAAAAATACCCGGTTCTTCCATCAAGAAAAGTATCAAGGATCCACATAAAACGGTCATCTGTGCGCAAACTTTGATCTCTTCTTTTTTGATATGCAAGAATACCGCCAGGGTCACTGTCATACAACATTGCACCGATATAAAGGTTCTCTTTGTCATAGATTACATAGACTTCTGTTTTTTCCGTGCTTGGCACACCCTCGTTTGGATCACGCTGAATAAAGTTTGTTGCTGGGGAAACCAGTCTCCACTCTTCTTCATCTAAAACCCCGTCAAGAACAATTTTGTTTTGTTCTATTTTTTTTGTTTTAATAGATCGTTTTTCTTTTGTGTTCTGCTCTTGTGAATTAAGAGCGCTAGCGAGTAAAAAGACAAAAGCAGCCAGAAGGTTTTTTATTGTGGTCATTTATGCATAGACCTCATTAGCCATATAATTAAGACTATAGTTATTAAAGATTTGCAAACGAACCTCCTTGTTTGATTAGCAAGCTAATCAATTAAACCTGTCGTAGAATCAAAAGTTAAAAAACTACTTTACTTTATATTGATATTGATAGATACCTGACTTTTCATCAACTGAAACAATTTTTTCTTGTGATAGTTTTAACTCTTCTTTCGAGTTGTAAAACAGTCGAACTCCAGAACCAAATAGAAGCGGGTGTGGCGTTAAATATATGTGCGTTAACTCATTAAAAAACTTTGTGTTTGTTCTTCCGCCTCCAGCAATAAAACATTTCTTTGAAGATATCTTTCTCAAAACTTCTTTTGCTACGTCGTTTCTATGAATAATAATTACTTCTCTATTTTTTAATTCAGTTTTTAAGGTCGCCCAAGTATTAGAACCCATTATAACAGGATATCCCAGAGTTTGCTGCTTAAATAGCCAAAGGTCTTTTGTCCAAGATGTGACCTCGTTTTCATGTCTCGCAATGAAACCATCTTGGGTAACTGCCGCAATAAGAATAACATCCATAATAAAAGCTATAATGTTCCAGCCGCCACCATGTATAGTTTATTTGGATTAACATACTTTTTTATAGCACTGTTCACTTCAGAGAGAGAAATGCTTTCAATTATTTTAGGGTATTCATCTAAGTAAGATAACTCTCTGCCATGTTCGGCATTTGATAATATTTTTGCTGCTAAGCCAGCAGTTGAATCCATACTAACCTTATAAGAGCCACTTATGGTTGTTTTTTTAGCAGAGAGCTCGTCTTCGGTTACGCCTTTATTAAACCATAAATCAACTTGCTCTTTGGTCGCTTCAATGCCTTTTTTTAAAATGTCTGGAGAAAAAGTTCCCCAAATATTCCAATAGCCATCCGCTCCAAAACTAACCCCTGAGATTGAACTTCCTATTCCATAAGTAAGGCCTTGTTTGTCTCTTACTGTTTGCATCAACCGCGCAGAAAAGTTTCCACCTAAAATATAAATTCCTAACATAAGTGCATAATAGTCTTCATGTTCGCGATCAATTCCAATTGGCTGACCAATATATAGATCTGAGCTTGTTTTATCTTGAACCTTAATTATTTCACTCCCCTCTTTTGGTTCCCGTGCTTTTTCTGTGAGCTTGGGTATCTCTACTTCTTTGCTGCTCCAGTCTCCTATTGCCTCGAAGATTTGGCTATTAAAATCTGCTGGGCTTACATCTCCCGCTGCTGCAATTTTAATTGACCCAAGACCATATTGTTCTTTGTGAAAAGTAAAAAGATCCTCTTTTTTAACTTTGCCTACGAGGTCAATTGATTCATTAACCGTTTCTCTATAGTTTGGGTGATTGCTTGGGAAAAGCCTCCTTAAAAAGTTTATCATGGCCAGCTTTTTTGTGTTTTCTTTATCTCTTTCAAGATTGCCACAAATTCTACCTTGCAACGTTGATAGTTCACTACTAGAAAAGCTCGGCGTTCTTAGCTGTTCTGATAATAAAGAAACGACCGTTCTGAGATTATTCTTGAGACAAAAACCAGTAAAGTGTGTATGATAGCGTGTACTAGAAAAACTTAGTTCAGCACCAACAGACTCTAATGTCTCACTTATTTCATATTTGTCTTTATTCTCTGTTCCTTTGTCTAGCATTGATGAAACTAAAGCTGCCGTTTTGCTATTTGTATTTGCACAATGAATTGAGCCGCCAAGCATACTACCTGAAACAGTAACCACATCTTTAGCTCCGGTTGGCATTACATATGTTTTTACCCCGCTGCACTCATCATTCGTTATTACTTGGCTAGAAAATGTGCCCATTTAATTTTTTGGCTCTCTTGCAATAAACCAGCCCGTTGTTGATTGGTCTTCAGTAAAATATTTTTTTATAACTTCTTTAATTTTTTCTTCACTTACCTTATTAATATTATCCATGAACTTGGTATAAAAAGTCCAATCACCAATTGCAATTGCTTCATTTAGTGCGCTTGCAACAGCATAGGTTCCATCTCTACTAAATGCAACCGTTGCCCTTATTTGTGCCTGGGCCCGTTTAATTTCTTCTTTACTAACCCCATTTTGTAAAATATTATTGTATTCTTTTATTATAATATCTTCAATTTTTTTGTGATCTGTTCCTGGGGTTAAAAAAGCATATGTAATAAACAATCCATTGTCTAAAAAAGGGAAGTCATACATAAAAATTGATGTTGCAAGTCCCTTGTCTATAATTAACTTGTTTAATCTGCTTGTTTTTCCATCTGCTAAAATTTTGCCAAGAACCTGAAGCGAGTAGGTGTCTTCATGTAAACCCTTGGGTGTTTTATGCGCAATTCCAACAATTCCAGTTTGCCCTGTTCGTTTTACCGTTATTCTTCGGGGCCCTTCTTGTTCAGGTTCATCAGTATAAACAGGAGGGATTGGCTCCTTACTTTTGGAGTGTTCAGAAAAATGTTTATTTATACTAGCCAGAGCATCTTTTTTATTAAAATCACCAATTACCGTTACCGTTGCGTTATTCGGCCAATAATAAGTGTCATAAAAAATCTTCAGTCTTTCAGTTGAAACGTTTTCAATATCGGTGCGCCACCCTATGGTTGAATGATGATATGGGTGTGCTTGATAGGCGGTAGCCCAAATGTTTTTATCTAGAACGTCAAAGGGGCTGTTTTCACCTCTTTCAAATTCATTTCTAACAACCGTCATCTCTGGTTGTCGATCTTCATCTTTTAAAAAAGCATATCGCATTCGATCTGCCTCAATCGCTATTGCTTTATCAAGGTGCTCGCTTGGGACAACTTCAAAATAATTTGTTCTATCGTTCCATGTTGTTGCGTTTATTTGAGCACCGATATTTTGAAGCTCTGTCCAAATCGCTGTGTTTTTTTCTTTGTTAAAATTTCTAGAGCCCTTAAACATTAAATGTTCAAGCAGGTGGGTAGACCCAGTATAGCCGATTGCTTCATTTCTAGAACCAACATGATAAGTTACCATGAACGTTGCAACGGGAGCAGAGCTGTCTTCTAAAACGAGCACTCTTAAATTATTTTTAACTAAAGTATACTCTTCAATTCCTGCAGACTCTTTAACAAAATCATAGCCAGTAAATTTATTATTATTTTTTTGGGACATATAAATCCGTAATTGTTCCTTCAAATGCTTCCGCTGCCATTCCTGTTGTTTCGCCTAAAGTTGGGTGAGGGTGAACCGTTAACCCAACATCAACCGCATCTGCTCCCATTTCGATTGCTAACACTCCCTCAGAAATTATATCACCAGCTGATGGGCCAACAATTCCAACGCCCAACACTTTCTTTGTATCTGGGTCAAAAAGAATTTTTGTTTTTCCCTGATTAGCACCAACGGCAATTGCTCTGCCACTTGCAGCCCAAGGAAACTCTCCTTTTTTGTAATCTATCTCGTTCTCTTTTGCTTCAGTCTCTGTTAACCCAACCCATGCCACTTCTGGGTCAGTATAGATAACACTTGGTATTGCGCGAGCATCCATTGCAGACGGTACTCCCGAAGCTACCTCTGCCGCAACTTTTCCTTCATGAGTTGCTTTGTGTGCTAACATTGGATTACCGACAATATCTCCAATGGCAAATATATTTTTAACCGATGTTCGTTGGTAAACATCCACATCAATAAAGCCCTGCTCATCTAAGGATATATCTGTGTTGTCTAACTTTAATAGTTCTATGTTTGGCTTTCGACCAACCGCAATTAGTACTTTATCATAAGTTTCTTTTGACTTCCCAGACTTTCCATCAATTGTTACTTCAAGCGAGCCATTTTTTTTAGCTTCAATATTTAAAACTTTTGAGGACAACATTATTGCTTCAAATTGTTTTTTTAATTTTCTCTCTAGCGGTCTTATTATGTCTTGATCTGCGCCAGGAACCAGGCTTGGCAAGAATTCAACAACAGATATAGATGAGCCAAGTGCGGCATATACCTGCCCAAGCTCTAAACCAATCACTCCTCCGCCAATAACAAGAAGTCGCTCTGGAATATCAACAAGATCCAATGCGGTTTTGGATGTTAAAATAGAAGGGTGGTCAGATAAAACTCCAGGAATCATTGAAGATGAAGACCCTGAGGCGATAATACAACTTTGAAATGTAATTGTCGTTGGGCCGTCTTTATTTTCTACTATAAGCTCATTGTTTGATTTAAAGGTTGCAAGACCCTCAATTGTTTCAACAGACCTTGCTTTTGCCATTTTAGCAATGCCCCCATTAAGCTGACTGACTATTCTGTTTTTATGTTCTCTAATAGCGTCAAGATTGATGTTCGGCTCATCGTATGTCACGCCCATTTTTGAAAGAGCTTCTGCTTCGTCCATCACTTTTGAAATGTGCAAAAGTGCTTTTGAGGGTATACAGCCCCTATTTAAACACACCCCACCGAGGTTGGGGTCACGGTCAATTAATAGAACCTTTTTTCCCAAATCTGCAGCGCGAAAAGCGGCGGCATAACCTCCTGGCCCTGCGCCAATTACTGCAATTTCAACCTGTTTTTTTTTATTCATCTATTTTTCCTGAAAGGTTGAAATATCTGAAAGGGCATTAGAAAAACTTTTTGTAAAAGCGGCTCCTGCAGCACCATCAATCACTCTGTGATCATAAGACAGTGAAAAAGGCATAATATATTTTAATGCTTGCTTCTTTGTTTTTTGATCGCAAATGTTGTCCCACCAGCTTTTAGATATGCCTAGGATGGCCACCTCTGGGGGATTAATAATTGGCGTGAAAAACTTTCCGCCTATACCGCCCAAGCTGGAGATAGTAAACGTTCCACCTGCCATTTCACTTGGTTTAAGTTTTTTGTTTCGTGCTCGTTGGCTTAGATCAATTAATTCTTCTGAGAGTTCATAAATAGTTTTTTTATCAACATCTTTAACAACAGGCACTACAAGGCCTGAAGGCGTGTCAACCGCTATTCCTATATTATAATAGTTTTTGATAACAAGGTTTTCTTCTTCATTGTCTAAAGAGCTGTTGAATTTTGGCATTTCACGAAGCACCTTTATCGCTGCTTTCATTAAAAAAGGTAAAAAGGTCAGCTTGGTTTTCTTTTTAGTATTAAGATCTTTTCTGTGCTCACTTAGTTCCGTTATATCAGCTTCATCAAACTGGGTTACGTGTGGTATTGATTGCCACGCTGACTGAAGGCGTTTTCCGGTGATTCGTTGAATTTTTGTTAGTTTTTGTTTTTCAATATTGCCCCACTTAGAAAAATCTATTATCGGCTTGGGCGCTGGAAGTTCACCACTTGATAACAACATTTGCATTTTTATATACGCGTTTAAATCATCTTTTGTAATTCTTCCTTTGTCGCCGGTTCCTTTTATTGTTTCAAGGTTGATTCCAAGCTCTCTTGAAAGGCGTCTCACCCCTGGTGAGGCAAAAACACTGTTTGGAGCACCAACGTCAGAAAGCGCGGGCTTAATGGTTTCGGCTGGACTTGGCGTGGGCTCTTTCTCTGGTTTTGGGCTGTTTTTTATCTCCTGTGGTTCATCTTTTTGTTCTTTTTGTTCAGCCTCAAGGCTTTCAATCTTTAATAAGGCCTGTCCTGTTTTAATAGTATCACCAACAGAAACAAGTATTTCTTTTACCGTTCCATTGTTTTCTGCTGGAATTTCCATTGAGGCTTTATCCGACTCTAAAACTAAAACGGTATCGTCTGATGAAACCCTGTCTCCGATAGAAACTGATATTTCGCTAACATCTGCCCCCTCAATGCCTTCTCCTAAATCTGGTAAAATTAATTCTTTGGTCATTGCGTCCTCCTATACCGTTATTGGGCTTGGTTTTTCTGGATCAATGTTGTATTTCTTTATAGCTTCGTCTGCTTTTGAAATCTCTACTTTACCTTCTATCGCTAAAGCTCTTATTGCTGTTAAAACAATATAATAACGATCAACCTCAAAGAACTGTCTTAGGTTTTCTCTTGTTTCGCTTCTTCCAAAACCATCAGTGCCAAGTGCATAATATTTTCCTGGTACATATGGCGATATTTGTTCAGACACCATTTTAACATAGTCAGAAACAGCAACGGTTGGGACCTTGTGCGTGCTTAGACGTTTTTCAAGGTGTGACTGCTTCGGCTTTTTATCTGGATGAATTAAGTTCCAACGCTCTACTTCTTCGGCCTCTCTTCGTAGCTCACTAAAACTTGTAACGTTCCAAATTCCAGGCTCTATTCCCCAGTCATTTTTTAATAAGTCGGCTGCTGCCAAAACCTCTCCCATTAAAGGCCCGCTTCCCAACAATCTAACCGTTGGTTTTTCTGTTGAGCGCATTTTGTACAAACCTTTAATAATGTCTTTATCAACACCTTTTGGTAAAGGAGGGTGTTTATAGTTTTCGTTTTCTAGCGTTAGATAATAAACAACATCTTGGTCTTGCTCGCACATTTCTTTCATTCCATGATGTATAACAATAGAGATTTCGTATGCGTATGAAAGATCATAGGCCTTTATGTTTGGTGTCGCTGCTGCCGCAAGATGGCTGTGCCCATCTTGGTGTTGCAAGCCTTCACCGTTTAGCGTAGTTCTTCCAGCGGTTCCGCCCAAAAGAAAACCACGCGCTCTCATGTCTCCCGCTGCCCAGATAAAATCCCAAACTCTTTGAAAGCCAAACATAGAATAATAAATGTAGAATGGAATCATTTTTATTCCATGGTTGCTATAGCTCGTCGCTGCAGCATTAAAAGAAGATATTGCTCCAGCTTCATTAATTCCTTCTTCCAAAATTTGACCACTTTTTGCTTCTTTATAGTACAGAAACTGTTCTGAGTCTACCGGGTCATACAACTGTCCCTTGCTTGCATAAATTCCTAATTGTCTAAAAAGAGGATCCATCCCAAAAGTTCGTGCTTCATCTGGAATTATAGGAACAACGTGCTTTCCAATGCTTTTGTCTTTTGACAAAATTGTAATAAGCCTTACAAAAGCCATTGTTGTTGAAATTTCTCTTTCGCCTGTTCCATCAAGTAATTCTTTAAAAATTGTTACGGGTGGAACTTGCAGTGAGGGGGAGTTGTCTTGTCGCACAGGCAAAGAGCCCCCAAGCGTCTTCCTTTTTTCTGTTATATATTTATATTCTTTTGATTTTTTATCAAAACGATAGAAGGGTGCTTTCATCGCGTTTTCATCTGTGAAATCAAGATTAAAACGGTCTCTAAAATATAGAAGCTCTTTCTCGTTTAGTTTTTTCTGGTTGTGGGTTATGTTTCTTCCTTCTCCAGCCTCGCCAAGACCATAACCTTTAATTGTTCGAGCCAGAATAACCGTTGGTGCGCCTTGATGATTTATGGCTTCATTATAAGCGGCAAACATTTTGACGGGATCGTGCCCACCAAGGTTCATATTTGCAAGGTCATCATCTGAGAGGTCTTTAACCATCTCTAATAATTCTGGGTACTTACCAAAAAAGTGCTCTCTAATATACGCGCCGCCCATTACAACATATTTTAGAAGGTCCCCATCAACAACCTCTTCAAGTCTTTTAAGAAGGAGGCCGTTCATGTCGTTTTCTATTAACTCATCCCAGTCGCTGCCCCAAATAACTTTAATTACATTCCATCCGGCTCCACGAAAAGAGCCTTCAAGTTCTTGAATCACTTTAGAGTTTCCACGAACCGGCCCATCAAGTCGCTGCAGATTACAATTAACAACAAAAACTAAATTGTCAAGGCTTTCTCTTGAGGCGAGCGTCAGTGCTCCAACAGACTCTGGCTCATCCATTTCTCCATCACCCAAATAAGCAAAAACTTTTCGCCCGGTTTCTTTCATTAAGCCCCTGTTTATCATATATCTCATAAACCGCGCTTGATATATGGCCATAATTGGGCCAAGACCCATTGACACTGTTGCAAATTGCCAAAAGTCTGGCATAAGATATGGGTGAGGGTAAGACGAGAGACCGCCCTCCTTTGAAAGATCTCTTCTAAAGTTATGTAGGTTTTCTTTGGTTAGTCTCCACTCAACATATGCTCGAGAATAAATTCCTGGTGAAGCGTGACCCTGAAAGAAAATTAAGTCTTGCCCTTTTTCGTGGTTTGGCCCTTTAAAAATATGATTAAAAGCTACTTCATACAGGGTAGCTGCTGAGGCATAGGTTGATATGTGTCCACCAATGCCTGGTGTTTCCTTGTTTGCCTTAACAACCATTGCCATTGCATTCCACCGAACAATAGATTTAACCGCTCTTTCAATTGTCCTGTCTCCTGGGTATTCAGGTTGCTGGCCTGGTAAAATTGTATTTAGAAAAGGGGTGTTTGTATTAAAGGGTAGGCGGGCGCCTTTTTTTTGAGAAAAGCGAATTAGCGTTTCTAGAAGATGTCTTGTTCTTTCATAGCCGTGATTTTCTAGAGCATCTTCGATTGACTCTAGCCACTCTTTCGTTTCTTGGGGGTCTATATCTATGTATTTGTTTGACAAGTCTTGCTTTTTGGTCGTTTAAATATAAAGAAATTACGTCTTTTTTATATTTAACGACCCTTGGTTTTCATCCTTTTTAAGCACTTTTTTCTGTGTGGTTTTCTTGAATTATTTCAACACCATTATTATTTAGAAAGCCTTTTGTTTTACTACAAACAGGTGCCGTTGTAAAAATTGATACAGGCTTTTTAGAAAATTTTTTTATCTGTCTTACTTGGTCTAAAAGCCGCCTTCCGTCTTTCATAAGAATTCGGGACTTACGGTTTACAACAAGAGTCAGGGCGCTTTTCTCTTCTTCAATAATAGCCCTGCTGTTTAGATTAAATATTTTTGGATCAAGTCGTTTCATTCAGTAGAAAAAATTATTTTATGTTTTTAATTTCCCCGCAGCCTATTCTTTTCCCCGCAGCTCCTGATGGTTGAGAGGTCATATCATCCATTCCAGCGTGCACAATTATCGCCTTGTTTAAAACCGTTGTTGTTTTATCTTCATCAAGGCTCCACCTTCCAAAAACATCTAAAACTTCAAGGCTACCTTTTCCATTTTTATCTGTTGTAACGTTTCCAAGATCTCCGCTATGAAAACTTCCATCACCCCAAGCTCCATGGTTTTCTTCCGTTGGGTTCCAATGTCCTCCTGCGCTTTTTCCATCAGCATCGCTACAATTTCCATATTGATGAATATGAACTGCTAGCGTTACATTTTTTTCTGCTTGTAGTTCGACATTAAGAATGACGCCTTTTTTAGTTTCAGTAAACTTCGCGACACCCAAAAGCGTTTCTGTTTGAAGGTTTGTTATGTTAGCCGCTGCGCTTGGCTTTGGGGCAGAACAGGCAACAGCCCCTAAGAGTATTAACAAGGCTGTTGTTTTTGATATTGAACTAAACTTTGTTTCCATGTTTTATCTTTACTTCCCCCTAGTTTCTTTTTCCAAAAAGGACTGTGCCCAGCCTTACCATTGTGCTTCCTTCTTGAATCGCTATTTTAAAATCACCGCTCATCCCCATTGAGAGTTCTGTTAGGGGTGCGTTTTTTATTTCACGATTTAATCTTTCTTTTAGTTCCCTTAGTCCCCTAAATGCGCTTTTGGTTTCTTTTTCATCTCTTGAAACCGGCCCTATTGTCATAAGTCCTTCAACGTTTAAAGCTTTTAGACTTATCGTGTGAATCATGTCTTCTATGTTTTCCGGTGAAAAGCCATGTTTTTGTTGGTCTCCGCTCATATTAACCTCAAGGAGGGTTTTTATTTTTCTTTCTTCTTGAGCTAAGTGGTTGTTTATTTTTTTGGCCACTTTTAAAGAGTGGATAGAGTCTATCGTATCAAATAGGGCTAAGCATTTTTTCGCCTTATTTGATTGTAGGTGCCCAATAAACCTCTTTTCAAGGCCTGGCATCTTTTCAAAGCTTTCAAATTTTAATTCAGCCTCTTGCACTCTGTTTTCACCAATGCTCTTAACCCCACACTCATAGGCTTTATTAATTGTTTTAAAGTCTCGTGTTTTTGTAACAGCTACAAGCTTAACTTTTTGGCCGTGCGCAGCTTTCCTCTCGGCTGATCTAATTTGATCTTTAGCTATCGAAAGGTTTTCTTTTAAACTCATTCACTTTTTGGTGTTTCTTCTTCTGTATCAATGGACAACTGGTTATCGACGTTTTTTTGTTCTTCGGTAGCAGCTTCTTCGCTTATAACTCTCGTGATCGAGGCAATGTTTGTCCCATCGTCAAGCTTAACGAGACGGACACCTTGCGTTACGCGACCAATGGTTCTGATAGCTGCAATGGGTTGACGCATTAAAACGCCTGAATCCGTTATAACAATAAGGTCGTCAGAGTCAACCACCTCCATAATGTTTACCATTTTTCCTGTTTTATCAGTACACCTCATAGTAAGAACACCTTTTCCGCCTCGCGTTTGTGTTCTGTATTGGAGCACCTCAGTCCGTTTTCCATAGCCTTTTTCCGTTGCTACTAGGATTGTTCCTTCTCTTCTAACAACAAGCATTCCTACAACATAGTCTTTATCTGAGCTTAGCGTTATTCCTTTTACGCCCATTGTTTTTCTTCCACTTGCCCGAATATTACCCTCTGAAAAACGAATTGATTTACCTTCGTGTGTTCCAAGTAAAATATCATGTTCTCCGTTTGTAATTCTTGCTTGAATTAACTTGTCGCCCTCTCTTATGTCTATTGCGTAAATGCCGCCCTTTCTTGGCTTTCCATATGCAGAAAGAACTGTTTTTTTAACAATTCCTTTTCTTGTTGACATAACAATATAGTGTTGGTCGTCGAACTCTTTTACACTTACAAAAGCCTCCACTCGTTCGCCAGGAGTACAACCAATAAGGTTTACAATTGCCCGACCCCTGGTTGCTCGGCCCCCCTGTGGAATGTCATAAACTTTTAACCAATAACACTTTCCCATATCTGTAAAGAAAAGCATGTAGTTGTGGGTGTTTGCAATAAAAAGATGCTCTACAAAATCTTCATCTTTGCTCATGGCTCCTTGAACGCCTCGACCCCCTCTTCTTTGTGTTCTATAGGTATTAAGCGCTGTTCTTTTAATATAGCCTTGGTGGGTAATGGTTAAAACAACCTCTTCTTCGGCAATCATGTCCTCCATAGAAAACTCTGTGTCAACAGCAACAACCTCTGTTCGCCTTTCGTCGCCGTACTGTTCTTTGACCTCAAGAAGCTCTGTTTTAATAATGTCCATTCGTTTAGACTTGCTGTCTAAAATGCCCTTGAGGTGAGCGATAAGCTTAATGACTTCTTTATATTCAGCAACAACCTTATCAACCTCAAGCCCTGTCAGTTTTTGAAGTCGCATATCTAAAATTGCCTGTGATTGAATTTCGGAAAGACCAAACCCCGACATTAAACCTTCTTTGGCTTGTGCCGGATCCTTACTTCCGCGGATAATTTTAATTATTGCATCAATGTTATCAAGGGCTGTTTTTAAGCCCTCTAAAATATGTGCTCTTGCATCCGCCTGCTTTAACTCAAACTCTGTTCTGCGAACAACAATCTCGTGCCTGAAGTCAATAAAGTGATTAAGGACTGTTTTTAGTGGCATAATTTTTGGGACACCATCTACAAGCGCAAGAAGAATAATTCCAAAAGTGTCTTGTAGTTGAGTGTGTTTATAAAGCTGGTTTAGAATAACCTCTGGAACCGCGTCTCTCTTTGTTTCTATTACAACCCTTATTCCGTCTTTATCAGACTCGTCTCGAAGATCCGATATGCCAACAATCTTTTTATCTCGGACAAGGTCTGCAATTTTTTCTACAAGGTTTGCCTTGTTTGTTTGGTAGGCTACCTCTGTTATAACGATGCTGTCTCGACCTTTTTTATTGGTTTCGACATGGGCTCTTGCCCTCATTTTAATTTTACCACGGCCAGTTTCATATGCCTGCCTTAGACCATCTTGTCCAAGGATTAAACCCGCTGTTGGAAAGTCTGGTCCTTTTATGTGAGTCATTAACTCATCTAAGTCAATATTTTCATCTTCGATCATTGCAACCAAGCCGTTTATAACCTCAACAAGGTTGTGTGGTGGTATTTTCGTTGCCATACCCACAGCAATACCCTCAGAGCCATTGATTAACAGCGTTGGGACCGCCGATGGTAACACCGATGGCTCTTTAAGTGTTTCGTCAAAGTTTTCTGTCCAATTAACCGTATCTTTATCAAGGTCTCTCAGCATCTCGCTGGTAAGTCTTGTCATTCTTGACTCGGTATATCTCATAGCTGCAGCGTTGTCACCATCGATAGAACCAAAATTTCCCTGTCCATCAACAAGCTCATAGCGCATAGAAAAGTCTTGAGCCATCCTTACCAGTGCGTCATACACAGAACTGTCTCCGTGTGGATGATACTTACCTAAAACATCACCAACTATTCTTGCGGACTTTTTATATGGACGATTCCAGCTCGATCCAAGTTCGCTCATTCCATACAATATTCGCCGGTGAACCGGTTTTAAACCGTCTCTCACATCTGGCAGTGCCCGAGATACAATGACAGACATTGAATAATTAAGATAGCTTTCACGCATCTCATCTACAATGTCTCTTGGTAATGTGTTGTCTCTATTAAAATCAACCATGTCTTTATCCTAAAAGTTAAATATCTAGATTTGCAACAAACTTTGCATTTTTTTCTATAAACGTTCTTCTTGCTTCAACGTCGCTACCCATTAAGTTTTGAAAAGTTTCGGCTGCTTCTGCTGCGCTCTCTACGGTCACCTGCATTAGCGTTCTTCTTTCTGGGTCCATTGTTGTTTCCCAAAGTTGGCCGGGATTCATCTCTCCCAAACCCTTATATCTTTGTATTCCAATTTTTGTATTTTTGTTCTCTTTCTCCATTCTCTCTATAATCAAATCCCTTTCATTATCGTCGTATGCGTATAGTTCTTTCTTTGCTTGCGATACTCGATATAATGGGGGGAGGGCTAAGTATAAATAACCACCATCGATAACCTCTTTCATTTTTCTATAGAAAAAAGTTAACAACAACGTTCTAATGTGAGATCCATCAACATCTGCGTCTGTCATAATAATGATTTTGTGGTAGCGAAGCTTTTCAACATTAAAGTCCCCTGCAGAAATCTCACCATCTTCATCCTCAGATCCGCCAAAACCAGCCCCAAGCGCCGTAATCATAGACTGTATTTCATTGTTAGACAAAAGCTTGTCTATCCTTGCTTTTTCAGAATTAATAACCTTTCCTCTAAGGGGAAGGATCGCTTGAGTTCGACGGTCTCTTCCTTGTTTTGCTGAACCACCAGCAGAATCTCCCTCTACCAAATAAAGTTCGCAAAAAACAGGATCACGATTAGAACAATCAGCAAGTTTTCCCGGTAAAGAAGAGCCACCCAGGGCGCTTTTTCTCCGAATTAATTCTCGTGCTTTTTTAGCGGCGCTTCTACTCCTTGCCGCTAAAAGAGCTTTTTCAACAATTCTTCTTCCAATAGAGGGGTTTTGTTCTAAAAAATCTAAAATTCCCTCATAAACAGCTTTATCAACAATTCCCTTTACATCCCCGTTTCCAAGCTTTGTTTTTGTTTGACCTTCAAATTGCGGTTCAGCAACCTTTATACTGATTATCGCCGTAAGCCCTTCTCTAAAATCCTCTCCGGAAAGCGTTATTTTTTCGTTCTTTTTTGCTTTAATAAGGTTGTTTTTTGAGGCATGGTTGTTCATAGACCTGGTTAGCGCAGATCGGAAACCAGAGAGGTGCGTTCCTCCTTCGATCGTATTAATATTATTAACAAAGGTCAATATATTATCATTATATGTGTTGCCATATCTAAGCGCAACCTCAACCGGCACCTCACCGTCTTCTTTTTTAACTGTTATTACTTTATTGTGAAGCGGATTGTTGTGTTCATCTAAATATTTAACAAAATCGCTTAAGCCACCATTAAACCTAAAAGTGTCTGTTTCACCCTCTTCCGTTCTTTCGTCTTTTAATTGTATTTCAAGGCCGCTGTTTAAGTAAGCAAGTTCTCTAAGTCGCTCTGCAATTATAGAATATTCAAACGCTGTGGTTTTAAAGATTGAGCTATCCGGGTAAAAACAAACCTTTGTCCCTGTCTTTTTTGCTGGCCTTATTTTCTTAACATCTGTGGTTGGGTCACCCAATTTATACTCTTGCCTGTGAACGCTTCCATCTCTCTTAACCTCAACCCAAAGCCACTCAGAAAGGGCATTTACAACCGAAACACCAACGCCATGCAGTCCCCCTGAAACCTTGTAAGAGCCTTTGTCAAACTTTCCACCAGCATGGAGGACGGTCATAACGACTTCGACCGCTGGACGATTTTCCTCTTTGTGCAAATCCACAGGAATCCCCCGACCGTTGTCTTCTACAGTAACAGAACCGTCTTGGTTAAAAACAACAACAATTCGCGTGCAATGCCCAGCAAGCGCCTCATCTATTGAGTTGTCAACAACCTCATAAACTAAGTGATGAAGACCTCTTTTGCCAACATCTCCAATATACATCGCGGGTCTTTTTCTAACAGCTTCTAGTCCCTCAAGAACTTTAATATTTTCTGCGCTATAACCTTGGGTGTTTTTTGAGTCGCTCATATAAATCGTATTTCCCTTATTGTTTTTTTGCCAAGCTTTAAATTTAATTTCGTTAAAATATTCTGTTTTTCAAAAACAAGCTCCTGTCTCCAGGTTGCGTTTTTAACCTTAACAACCAAAACGCCGTGCTCAACCTTGTCAGGTGTTGTGTTTTGACCGATCTTTTTTCCAACGACTGATTCCCAAATCAATAAAGCGTTGTTTTGATTAACCCCAGTTTCAAGGTTATTGTTTTTTAAAAAACTTTTAATTGCGCTTTTTAATTCTTGCATCGTCTTTGAAGGTGGAAACTTTTATTGTTTGGATCATCAAGGTTTATTCCGTGTTTTTGAATATCAACAAGGTCTGTGTTTGTAATAATTGTTTGAGTCTTTTTTTGTAATAAAGCAAGAACAGCGTCGCTTCTCTCAAAGTCAAGCTTTGCAAAAAGATCGTCCAATAAAAGAGTTGGTGTTTGGGACGTCTCTTCTTTTACAAACAAGTACTCTGATAGCTTAATTATTACAAGCGCAATTTTATGTTCTCCTTGCGAACCATATGTCTTGATCTTTTTTTCATTAATAGAAAAACTGTAGATATCCTTATGTGGACCAACGCTGGTTGTTTGGGTCGCTCTTTCTTTTTGTCTTGCTTTTTTAAGCTCTACCAAAAACTCTTTCCTTGATGTGTGTTCGTTGTTTTTTATAAGACCAATGGTGAGCTCACCGCTATTATATATACTTGATGTTGTCCTTAAACATAAGGCGAACTTGTTTAAAAAAACCCTTCGTTGAAACCACAGTTTTTCGGCTTTTTCAGCAAGGGACATGTCCCATAATTGCAACTGTTCTTCTGTTCCTTTTGTTTTTAAAAGGGCATTTCTTTGTTTTAATGTTTTTGTGTATTCAATTATTGTGTTAAGGTATTTTTTTGAAACCGTTGAAAAAAGACGGTCAAAGAAACGACGACGGGCCCCAGGGGTTCCTTTGGTTATTTCTTGTTCTTCCGGTGAAAGCAAAACGGTTTGGTTTTCAAGCAAAAGATCTTTTGCTTGCGCGGGCGTGTTGTTAATTGCAATTTTTCTTCTTCGGTCTTTTGCTTGTCCAAAAACAATTTCTTTGGTTTGGTTTTTGGTTTTAAAAAACCCTTTAATCCTCGTTGCGTCTGCGCTCTCTTCAATTGTTTCAAGGGTTCGGCCCGTCTTAAAACTTCTTCCTGTTGATAAAATATGAATAGCCTCTAAGACCGATGTTTTACCCGACCCGTTTTCACCCCAAATAATGTTTATTCCTGGCCCAAAAACCATTGTTGTTTCTGTGTGGTTTCTAAAGCTTGTCATGCTTATTGATTCAATTGGCATAACCAATTAATTTTATCTTCTTTTTTAGTTGGCTTGGTTTTGTTGATAAAAAATTCAATTTTTAGTCGTTTAGCCTAATTGGCATTAACAACATTGTTAAGCTTGTGTTCTCGTCTTGTTCTTTTGGTATAAAAAGAGCAGCGCTAATTGAGGTTTTAAGTTTTACTGTTAACTCTTTTCCTGTTACATTTGATAATACATCTTTTAAATACGTTCCGTTATAACCAATTGTCAGTTCGTCGCCAGAAAAACTCCCTGAAATTTCCTCTTTTGCTCTTGATGACTTTTCTGGGTCCTCTGTTGTGATCTCAATCTTTTCTGAGGTTAGTCGTAAAGCAATTTGTTGAGTTGACCTGTTTGAAAAAATTGAAACCCTTTTGACTGCAGAAAGTAGATCTTCTCTTTCAACAACAAGGTTTTTGTCGTTGTCTTTTGGTATTACACTGTCAAAGTCTGGAAATCGTTCGTCTATTATTCTTGTAAAGTAAGTGTCTTCGCCGTATGTAGCGGTCATATGGTTTTCGCCGACCCAAAGTTTAATTTCTGTTTCTGGGTTTAAAACAGCTGAGAGAAGGCTTAAAAACTTTCTTGGTATTATGACATCTCCTTTAAACTCTGTTGCATTGTAATCGCTTTTTGAGTAACGAACTAAACGGTGACCGTCTGTTGAAACACCAGTTAACTCTTTCTCGCCAAAACGAAACAAGACACCTGTTAGGGCTGGTTTGAGCTCGTCTTTACTGACAGCAAAAAGTGTTTTTTTAATTAAATCGTTTAAACTATCAGAAGAAATTCCAATTGATTTCCTATTATCAACCTCGGGTGTGTTTGGAAACTCATCAGCTGGTTTAGCCATAATATCATAGACGCCAAGGTCTGTTTTTATTTTAACTTTATTTTCTGGGTCTGAAGAAATCTCAATTCTAGTTTTATCTGGTAGCTCACTTGTTATGTTTAATAAGGTTTGTAACGGAAGAGCAGAAGAACCAGCTACTTCAATACTTGCTGGTAAATTTGTTATAATTGTAATCTCTAAATCTGTTGATCTTAAAAGAACACCTTCTTCTTTTACCTCAAAAAGAACACTACTTAATATTGGTAGGGTAGATCTTGTTGGGGTAGCTTTGGAAAGTTTTTGTAGAGCTGTTTGTAGTTCTGTTTTTGAAGTTGAAAGTTTCATTTCTTTTCCAGATAATTAAATGTAATTGGATATGATAATTTAGCTAAATAAATACTCAAATAACATTACCTTAAACTCTGTTTTTTAACAAGGTATTTTCCGTCAGGAAAAGCTTTTTTTTCTTACCATGAAAATATTTCCTAATAAGATATTATTTATAATAGTGTTGATAACTATAAAAAAAGACAAGAAAAAGATAAGAAAAACAATATAGATAAAAAGATAAAACAACTTATTTAATCCACTACTTTATGTGGATAATTTGAAAAAAACTGTGGAAAAAGTTAGAGATATCAACAAACAATGTTTTGTAAAAAATTGAAAAAAGCAATTGTTCAAAAATAGTGTTGAAAGTGTTGAAAACCCTCTAGTTATTTATGTGGATAAAAAACTTTTTCTTTGCCTCTTTTGTCCACTCAGAAAACCAAACAGCTTGTTTTCTGTTTAAAGCCATTTGTTCTATTTCTGTCCAATGAAGACCAAGGTTAGCAGACCCACCGCTTTTTATATCCTCAACCCACAAAAGGTGGTAGCCAAGCTCAGAACGGACCGGCCCAGCACAGACGTTTTTTTTCTATTTGTCCCAAAACCATTCCAAACTCAGGGACGGGGTATGTGTTTGGGTTTATCCAGCCAAGGTTTCCACCGTTTTTTGCTGTTTTCTCATCCATTGAATTGTTTTTTATCGTCTCGATAAAACCTTGAAGCGTTTGTGAGGAGTCTTTTAGTGCGCTTATTTTTGTGTAAGCCAAAGACTCATCTTCTTCTGTTGCTGGGGGCGTCATTAAAATATGTCGAACTTTTATTCTATCACCACGAATTTCTTCTGTTTCTATTATATGATAACCAAACTCTGTCTTGATTGGGTCGCTGATTTCACCTGAGGTTAGGTTAAAAGCAACGGCTTCAAACTCGGTTACTAGCGTTCCTCTTCGAACAAACCCCAACGATCCACCGGTGTTTTTTGACCCCGGATCTTGTGAGTAGCTCTTCGCTGCTTCGTCAAAAGAAATTTCTTTATTTAAAAGTTTTGACCGTAATTCTTTCAAAAAATCTATCGTTCTTTTTATTTGTTTTTCGCTTGGCTCTATTTTTACTAAAAGATGACGAAGCTTAACGGTTGTTGGGAAAGGGGGGATGCTGTCTTTAAATGTTTCAAAAAACACCTCAACACTTACTCGGTTGACAGAAACACCACCAATAAGCGTTTGTTGGTATTTTTGAGTAATAAGCATGTCGCGAACATCATACCAATACTCACGCCGAAAGGTTCTTAAGGGTTGGCCTAGGGCTTTTTCCGCAGCTTCCTCGCCCCCAGCTTGGCCAACAATATTATTAACCTGTTGGTCAAGTGCGCGGTCAACGTCTTTGTCTCCAACCTCGACAGAATCTAACTCTGCCATCGCCAAAACAACCTTTCTACTAACGATAGACTCTATTATTTGGTTCTTTAATAATAAAATTTTTCTTTGATCTCTTTGGGGGTCAAGCTTTTGTCTAAATATTTCCATGGCTAAAGCCTGGTTTACATCACTAGTTAAAACAAGCTTATCCCCAACAATTGCTGCAACGCCGTCAATATTTTGCAAGTGCTTTTGTTTGGTCGGGGCCCCAGCCTCATCATTTGTTTTGTTTGCCTCTTCCTGTGAAAAAGAACAAGAAAAAACAAAAACGAGAAAAAACTTATAATAATAACTCAAAACATTCCTTTCTTAGGGGGTTTTATAATAAAAAACTACAAAGATAGTCTGGAAACAATAACAGAAAAGTTCTTTGAAAAATTAAGGGCGATGTCCCGGGCAACACCAAGGCTTTTAACCTTAAAAGAAACCTTAAGAGACTGAGCGCTGTTAGGAGACACCTTAAAGGGTGTGCCAATGTTTTTAGCTGCCTCCCTTAGGGCTGTTAAAAAGGACTCCGTAGGAATTTCCCCCCGCCCTTCTTCAAAAATAAAAACAACATCAGAGGTGGAAATTTTGCATTTTGAAACAGGGTGAGGGTAGAGAAGGCATTGTATTTCTGTTATTAAAAAAAGGTTTTCAATGTTTTTTCCAAAAACACCAAAACGATCTAAAAATTCTTCTTTTATCTCAAAAAGGTCTTCAACTGCAAAAACTTTGGAAATTTTTTGATAAAAGCTTAATCGATCTTGGACCAAAGGCATATAACCCTCATCGATAAAGGCGGGACCAGAAAAAACAACACCTGCTTTTTCTTTTTCTTCAGCCAAAACCTCACCCTGCTTATTACTAAGAACGTCTGTGAGTATTTTGTTGTACAGCTCAAAACCAATTCGCGAAATTTGACCGCTTTGTTTATAACCAAACAGGCTTCCAGCCCCCCTTATTTCTAAATCTCTCATTGCAACCCCATAACCAGAACCAAGCGCGGTGTGGTGTTCAATCGCCCTTAGCCTTTGAAAGGCGTCGGGCATTAAAGCTGTTTTTTTTGGTATACATAAGTAACAAAAGGCCTGTTTTTTTCCTCGCCCAACACGACCCCTTATTTGATAAAGCTGTGCCAAGCCCAGGTTTTGCGCATTGTTTATAATAATTGTGTTTGCATTTTGAACATCAAGCCCAGACTCTATTATAGTTGTACACAGTAAAACATCAATCGTTCCATTAAAAAAAGAAAGAATTGTTTTTTCCAGCTCTCGGCTTGAAACCCTTCCATGTGCGATAGCAATCGTCTTTTTAGGAAACAAAGCCTCAAGCTTCTCCAAATAGAAAGGAAGCTGTTCTATATTGTTGTGTAAAAAATAAACCTGTCCTCCACGTCGAAGTTCTGTTGCGATCGCTTCCTTTACAGCAACCCAGTCAAAATGCTGAACAAAGGTTTCAATAGGAAGGCGATCTGTTGGTGGCGTCTCAATTCTCGAAGTGTCTCTAATACCAACAAGCGACTGTTGAAGTGTTCGGGGAATTGGTGTTGCGGTCAACGTTAAAACATCCACCCTTTTTTTTAATTTTCTAATTGTTTCCTTATCTTTTACTCCAAAACGATGCTCTTCATCAACAATTAAAAGACCTAGGTTTTCGGTTGGCACATCAACGCCCAAAATTCTGTGTGTACCGATTAAAAGATCTATTTTATTTTGATGTAGTCGTTCAATAATAAGTCGCTGGTCTTTTTTGTTTTTAAAACGAGAGAGAAGTTCAACCTCAACACCCAGGCCCCCAAGTCTATTTAAACACGTTATATAATGTTGGTCGGACAAAATGGTTGTTGGTGTTAAAAAAAAACACAGCACGACCAGAAACTATAACTCGAATTGCCGCCCTAAGGGCCACCTCTGTTTTACCAAAACCCACATCACCATAAACAAGGCGATCCATCGGAGTTTTTTTACTAAGGTCTTTATATATATCATCAATTGCCCCTATTTGATCTGGTGTTTCTTCGTATGGAAAGCTGTCTTCTAATTGGTCAAACAGGCTATCTTCTTTTAAATATTTAAAGCCCCTTGGCGACGAGCGTGCGACATGTATAGCAACCAAATGGTCAACAACCTCTGTGGCATTTTTTATAGCAAGCTCTTTTTGCCGCTCCCAAGCACCAGTACCTAGCTTAGAAAGGTTTGGCAGGCTTTCGTTAACACCGACATATCTATGAACGCGATTAAACCGGCCAACGGGAACATAAACAACGCCGCCATCAGCATATTCAATTTTTATGTTTTCTTCCTGGTTCTTTTTGTTTCCAACAAGGCTTAGGCCCCGATAAAGGCCAACTCCAAAATCTTGATGAACCAAACGATCGCCCCAGCCAATTTCTGAAAGGGACCCAATGGCCTGACTATTCTTTTTTAAAAAACCTGAAGAGCGAGCTTTCTTCTTTGCAGGAACAACCAAACAGGCCAATTTAAAATCTGGAACAATAAAACCCGAAGAAAGGTCGGCAGAAAGCCGACAATAAGAAGAGTCAACAAAGCGCTTCTTAATATCATTAAACAAAAAAAGACTAGACAGTTCCTTAGATAGGGTTTCTATTTTTTTCTGAAACTCAACAGCGCCCATTTTTTTAAAATCAACAGGTTCGTAAAAAAGAGGATCACCAATCTCTTTGTCTAATGTTTGCCCTATTAAGTCTTGTGTTATGTATAATTGACTTTTACAACGCTCTTTTATAAAGCTCTCAAGGGTTTGATTGTTTTGTCCATTTTTTAAAACAGGCGGTTTTTGTATTGTAACCTCTTCACGTTTATTGGTAGATCGTTGGCTATCAAGGTCGAAATAGCGAATTGATTCTATAGTATCAGAAAAAAACTCTATCCTCAATGGTTCTTTTGAGTGTGTTGGAAAAAAATCAACAATCCCCCCACGCATGGAAACCATATTTGTTGCTACACAGTGATCAACAACCTCGTAACCCCAATTATGAAAGGTCTCCACTAATTTGTTTGGGTTCTTTTGTTGTCCAACTTTTAGTTTCAACCAAGTCTCTTCATTATTTTTTTTTGAAATTTTATATTTTGATGTCACCCCGTCTATTAAATAAACACCCGGCTTTGAAAGACATAATGCACGATAAGAGGCGTCAAACGTCTGTTTAGATTTTGAAACAAAACCGGAAACCGCTAGAGCTTCATTTTTGTAGTTTGGGAAACTGAAAAAAGACCCCCCCAAAAGAGCCCGAAGATCTTTTGTTAGGGTGTTCTGGTGACTCTCTTCAGCATCCAGCTTAACAAAAACAGGTACATTTAGTCGATAACTGCAGATTGCCAACAAAAAAGCCTGCAAAGAAGGAAGCATAATGTTAATTGTTTTGCTGCCATCACACAACCCAAGAATAAGATCATTAAACTCAGGGTTCCCCTCTTTTGAAAAAATTTTATCGTAAATATTTTTTATTACTGGTTTCACGTGAAACACTACCTTTTTAAAAATAAAACAGAAAGAGCAGAGATGTCTGCCGGCGTAACACCTGAGATACGCATAGCCTGCCCAAAGGTCTCTGGCTTAATGAAGGAGAGCTTTTCTTTCGCTTCATTTGATATGCTTTTAATTTGCAAGTAATCAATGTTTTGAGGCAGCAGGGCCACCTCGTTCTTTTTCATTTTATCTATTTGTTCTTGTTGTCTTTTTATATAGCCCTCATATTTAACAACCGCTTCAGCTTCAACCTTCGCTTCTTTGTTGGTTGTCCTTTCAACTTCAGCGCCGTTTTTTATTAAAGGAAGGTCATTAATTGAAACAGATGGCCTTTTAAGAATGTTTTTTAATGGTGTGGATTGTTTTATCTGGCTCTCACCTAATTTGTTCAATATCGGGTTTATCTTGTTTGGAGACACGCTTGTGTTAAGCTGTTTAAGTATTTCAGCAAGACGACCCATTGCCTGATTAATACCGGCGAGTCTTTGTTCAGATAAAAGACCTTCTTTTTTAGCGAGAGACGCCAGTCGGTCGTGCGCATTTGAGAACCGTAAGATCAAACGATATTCTGCTCTCGATGTAAACATTCTATACGGCTCAAGCGTATCTTTTGTTATTAAATCATCAATCATAACGCCGATGTAGCCCTCACTGCGTTTAATTATAAGAGGTTCTTTTTCTAATATGAGCTTTGAGGCGTTGATTCCCGCAACTAAACCTTGGGCGCCAGCCTCTTCATACCCAGAGGTACCATTAATTTGTCCTGCAAAAAAGAGACCCCCAATGTTTTTTGTTTCAAGGCTTGATTTAAGCTGTGCGGGTGAAAAGAAATCATACTCTATGGCATATCCAGGGCGAAAAAACTTAACGCTTTCCATTCCAGGTATGGTTCTTAGCGCTGCAAGCTGAATGTGTTCCGGAAGGCTTGTTGAAAAGCCATTTAAATATATTTGATCAGAGTCTTTCCACTCTGGTTCTAAAAAAAGCGTATGGCTTTCATGATGGGAAAATCTATGTATTTTATCTTCTATGGACGGACAATACCTAGGCCCAACACCACCAACGTCGCCTGAAAACATTGGGCTTAAATAAAGGTTTTCTTCAATAATGTTTTTACAGCTAACGCCTGTTGTTATCGTATGACAAGGAATGTTGGGAGGGTTAAAGTTTTTTGTCTCATATGAAAAAGGAAGCGGGGTTTTGTCTCCTTTGTTAAGAACGGCTTTACCCCAATCTATTGTTTTGCGATCAAGGCGCGGCGGTGTCCCCGTTTTAAGGCGACCAGTGACGAAGCCTAATGAAGCTAGAAACTCGGTTATTCCCTCTGCACCGCTCTCACCCATCCTTCCTGCTCGTATTTTTCTTTGACCAACATGAATTAACCCGTTTAAAAAAGTTCCGCAAGTTAAAATAACCGCACTCGAGTTTAGTTTCTCACCGCCTCGAAGACAAACACCGTTGATGGTATTGTTAGAGACAAGAAGCGAAACAACCTCTCCTTGAATAATATTAATCTTTTTATCTTTGTATACTTGACCAGAAACAAACTGCTCGTAAGATCTTTTGTCAACCTGAGCCCTTGGAGACCAAACAGATTTCCCCTTTGATTGGTTTAGGATTTTAAACTGTATACCACTATGATCTGTGGCTAAGCCCATAGCTCCACCCAGGACATCAATTTCTCGAACAATTTGTCCCTTTGCTAAGCCGCCTATTGCGGGGTTACAAGACATTCTTCCAACCGCTTTCTTGTCAAGCGTTACCAGCCCCACGGTACAGTTAAGCTTTGACGCAATTAGAGCAGCCTCAACACCAGCGTGCCCACCGCCGCAAACTATTATGTCGTAATTTTTTTTATGTTTCACGTGAAACTATTTTCCAACGCAAAGCGTTTTAAATATATTGTTAATGATGTCTTCAGGGGTGGTTTTTCCAAGCAGGGCATCAAGGGCCTCAATTGCACCGCGAAGCTCTAAAGATAGAAGTTCCAGCTCAGTCGTTGATGCCGCAAAAAGATCTTTTGCTCGAGCCATATTTTCCGCGCAAACTTTAAGGGACGCCGCTTGTCTAGGTGTTGAAAGAAGCGCAACGTCTGTAGATATGCTATTAAGCTGTAGCGTTTTTTTAATTTTAGATAAAAGCTTAGGTCGGCCTATTTTGTTCTTACATGAGATATGTATAATTGGCTTCGGTGGTGTTTGGGTATGGAGGTCTGATTTGTTTAAAACAAAAAGACAGGGTTTCTTTGTTTGTTTCTCAAGCTTAGTGGATGGTTTGTCAAAAACAGAGATTATGAGATCCGCTTCTTTTTTTTGTGCAATTGCTCTAGAAACCCCTTCTTTTTCAATTGCCCCACGAGCGCTTCTAATGCCAGCTGTATCATAAAATCGAAAAGGAACACCGTCAAGTATTAGTTCACCGCTGACGACATCTCTTGTTGTTCCTGGCGTTGAACTAACAATTGCCTTCTCTTTTTCACAAAGATAGTTTAAAAGAGAGGACTTACCAACGTTTGGTGGACCAGTTATTACAACGCTCACGCCAGCGCTTAGCATTTTACCCATAGTAAAGGTATTAGATATTTCTAGAGTTTCTTCGTAAAGACTGTCAAGGGTTTCTTCCGCGGTTTCTTCAAAATCAGGAGAAACATCTTCTTCAGAAATGTCGAGCTGATGCTCCACTGAAGACACAAGGTTGATTAGCGAACCCCTTATTTTATTAATGCTTTTAGAAAGCCGACCCCCAAGTATTTTTTGTTGCTCTTTTGCACCTTCAATAGATTTTGATTTAATTAGCGAGGCAACAGCTTCGGCTTGTATAAGGTCAATTTTGCCATTAATAAAGGAACGATAGGTAAACTCTCCTGGTTCAGCAAGGCGCCCACCAAAGGAGCAAATGCTTGATATAATAGCCTCAACTATAGTGGGGTTTCCGTGCGCGGAAACCTCAACCACGTCTTCACCTGTATATGATGAGGGAGAGGTAAAAAGCGTTATTATTGCTTGGTCAAGTTTTTCATTTTCCTTGTTGAAGATATCAACCAGGGTAGCTTTACGATCGCGAATTTTCTTTTTATGTGTTACTTTTTTTGCAATTTCAAAAGCTAAAGAGCCGCTTACCCTCACAACGGCTAAACCGCTAAAACCAAGCGGGGTCGCTGCGGCAACAATCGTATCGTTGGAGTTCATTTCACCTTTTTTGTTTTTCCGCTTTTGATCGGAGCCGGAGCTACGTCAGGTATAAAATATTTTTGCTGGATAATTGATAATAAATTGAACACGGAGTAGTAAAGATTTAGTCCAGATGGAAACGTATAAAACAAGAAAAGAAAAAATACGTTCATAAAATACATCATGATTTTTTGTTGGTTTCCACCGTCTGGAGCAGCCATTAGTTTTTGCTGCAAGAACATAGTAATGCCCATTAAAAAAGGAAGCACGTTTATTGGAAAACCGGCAATTGTTGTTATTGTGTCAGGTGCGCTAAGGTCATTAATCCAGCCAAAAAACGGTGCCCCCCTAAATTCAATTGTAGACCTAAAGATGGTGAAAAAAGAAATAAGGATTGGCATTTGTAACAACAACGGCAAGCAGCCACCCATTGGGTTTACGCCTTTTTCTTTAAACAGCTCCATTTGTGCACGGCTTAGTTTTTGCGAATCGTTTTTGTACTTTTCCTTTAAGCGTTGAATTTGTGGCTGTAAAGCTTGCATGCTTTTTTGCGAGCTAAACTGTTTTTTTGTTAAAGGGTTTAATAAAATTTTAATTATGAAAGCAAAGAGTATGACAACAAGGCCATAGTTTGGAATTATAGCATACATTTTTGTCAGCGACCAGGTTATAAGCTGTCCAAAAGGTCTAAAAATAGCCCAGCCAAGATTCATGGTTTTTTCTAAGTCGTAACCTAGGGCGCTTATAAGTTTATAATCCAGAGGCCCAACGTACAGGTTTAGTTTGTTTGAGCTATTAACGGACTGTTTTAGGCTGGTAGTATAAAGAGGCCTGTCGTCTTTTGTGGTACCGGAAACCTCTGCACCTGTTCCGGGCGTTTCGGGAATCATAGCAGCTAAAAAATACTTTGTCTTAACAGCCGTCCAAAGTGTGTTGCCGGTTTGTTTCTCTTTTGAGAGGCGATCGTTGGGCGCGCCAGGCTCAATCAGCTCCCCACCTAAGTACGCATATCCTTTAGCGTGTGTGTATTCGTCTTTAAGGTTTTTTTCAGATGGCGCAAGGCCGCCAGACCAACCAATGGTATATTGGCCACGAGAAATATATTTATCTGTGTTTCCAAACGAGAGGTCTAAACCAATTTCATAGCTGTTAGGATAAAAAGTATAGCTCTTTTTGATTTTTTCACCATTAAAAAGAGTTTCATAGCTAACTGTTTGCTGTCTTAGGTCAGCGGAGATCTTGCTTGTTGGGTTAATCTGGGTCCAATTATTTACAAGGCTTATATCGTCACCGTCTAAAGAAACAAAGCCTAAAATTAAATTATCCCTGTTCAGGCCGTCAATAATATTAACAAAAGAAGAGTCATGACGTTCATAGTTATTAAAGATAAAAGAGACAAAAGAACCCCCACCGCGGTTACTTAGGCGGGCACTAAACAGGCCGTTGTTGATATCAACGGTCTGTTCTTGATTTGAAACTGGATCTTCTGAAAAACTGCGGAGCGAAGAGGGCTGGTCTTCTCTTTCGCGGTTGGGGCTATTTTCATTAAGGTTGGACCTGCTGGTAACAGCCCCTACGTCTTTGTTCTCAAGTAGAGGCGGGGAAACGAGACTCATATACCATGGGGTTAGAATTAAAACCACGGCGATTAAGCCGAAAGCCAATAGTGTTTTTCTATCCATTTGGTTTTTGTATTGGATCGTGGCCACCCGCAGAAAAGGGGTGGCACCTAAATATGCGCTTAGTAAGCAGCCATGTAGCTACAAAAAAAGGATTGTGCCTAAAAGCATCAAGCCCATATTCTGAACAAGTTGGGTGAAAACGACAGTTAGACCCCAACACGGGGGAAATAAAAAGACGGTACGCCTTAATTATTAGTATTGCCGATTTACTAAAAAATCTATCTATCAAATTAATTAAAAAGGTAAACATCATTAAGCGGAGAGAGACTTTCTGCCTTTCCTGCGTCTTCTTGCAAGAACTTTTCGCCCTCCAACAGAAGACATCCTTGATCGAAAACCATGTTTGTTTTTTCTTTTTCGTTTACTGGGCTGATATGTACGTTTCATTTGTGCTCCAAATTTAGCCTGGGAAAATAAGAAGTATTCATCCAGAAGACAAAAGGAAATGGTATGGGCTGTTTTTATGAAATATGTGGAAGAAGATCAAAAAGGAGATTGTAGAGCATTAAAAAAGTAACATAAATTAAGGAAACATCAATTGTGGAAAACATGTGGAAAACTATTAAATGAATCAAGCAGACTCCTGGAATAAAGTAAAAAAGAACCTCCAAAACACACAACCCCAGCATGCCTATGCAACATGGTTTGAGCCGTTGGTTTGTATTGGTTTAAACGATAAAAGCCTTGTTATTGAGGTTCCAAACCAGTTTTTCTTTGAGTGGATACAGTCGCATTATAAAGAAGTAATCAGAAATGAAGTGGTAAAATTATATGGTGACTCTTTCGTTGTTAAATACACTGTTTCACCAGAGGGATCTGAAAGGGTAGATGCCCCAACAATTAAAAAGAATATTGAAAAAGTAGATTTACCAATAAATAAAAATCTAAACATAAACAATAAATATACTTTTTCTGCATTTATTGAAGGTACGCACAATCAATTTGCTAAAGCTGCCGCTCTAAATGTTTCTAAAACCCCCGGCCAGCAATCCTTTAATCCTTTGGTTATATATGGTGGCGTTGGAATGGGAAAAACACACCTATTACACGCAATTGGCAATAAAATATCAAAAGATAGCCCACAAAAAAAGATAGTATGCGCATCTAGTGAAAAATTTACACTTGATTTTATTTCATCAATTCAAAAAAATAAAACTGTAGAGTTTTCAAACTCATATCGTAATGCAGATGTTTTATTAATTGACGATATTCAATTTTTTCAAGGAAAAGAACAAACACAGGAGCAGTTTTTTCATACTTTTAATGAGCTTTTTCAAGCTGGTAAACAAATTGTGATGACCGCTGATCGCTACCCAGGCGAAATGATTGGACTTCAAGATAGGCTCTTGTCTAGGTTTAAATCAGGTTTATCTGTGGACATACAACCACCTGATTTTGAAACTAGAGTGGCAATTGTAATGGAGAAAGCAGAAATAAACGGGTTAAAGCTCCCATATGATATAATAGAGCTCATAGGTCTTCACATTAAAAACAATGTACGAGACTTAGAAAGCACAATTATAAGGCTGCTGGCTCATTCTTCTTTGTCTAATCGAGAAATTGATTATGAGCTTGCCAAAAAAGTTATAAAAGAACGCATGGGAAAAAGTGTCATCTCTGATCTAACAATAGAAGAAATTGTTCGTCGCGTTTCTATTATTACACATGTTAGTGAAAAGGATATTGTAAGCGCGAGTAGAAAAATGGAAATAGCGGAAGCAAGACAGGTTTCCATCTATTTATGCAGAGAAATTCTAGGAACACCTCTTGTTAGCATAGGAATGCACTTTGGTGGACGGGACCATTCCACAGTTCTTCATGCCTGTCGTGTTGTAGAGAAAAAAACTAAAATTGATCAGCGTATTTCAACGCTGGTTGGAGAACTTAAAAATGAGTTGTCGTTTGCTATGAATTAATAGACCGAGGAATCACTCTTCATCGTCCCAATAGTCTTCATCGTCCCAATAGTCTTCATCGTCCCAATAGTCTTCATCGTCCCAATAGTCTTCATATTCCTCATCTTCTACATCATCAAAAAGAGGTTCTTGTTGATTGCTGTTGTTCTTTTGCTCTTCGCCTGGCAACTCGGCGTCTAAAAGACTTTTAGGGTCAGGCTGCTTGTTTATGGTTTGATCTCTTAAGGGTTGTTTAAATAATATACCAACTAAGACTATAATTAGTAATAAAATCGCTGACCCTGCACCACCCTCAGGAATAAACTCATACCCACCAAACATGTTTCGTTTCATCCCAAAGCTAAGAAAAACTGCAAGCGATAGTAAAAATCCAAAAAGAATAATAATGTTGCCTGTAACGCTGGGCATGCTCGTTTGCATAATTGTTGAATATAAAAACCAGGTAAGAAGCCCCAGAATAGAGATAAAGGCGCCCAAAAGAAATTTTTCAGCATACAAAGAAGCGATAAAAAATATTATTGCAGATGCAGGAATTAAAAAACCAATACCGACTTTTATATTATTATTCATATTAATTTATTGATATAAATATAGATAGTGTCAAGGAAAATCCAAACAAAGTTCCCTCATTAAGGGTTGAAATGCAAGCGTTTATACTTTTAACAATGTATAAATTATATGCAGTAATTTCAGGAAATAACTTTTGTGTTTTTTAGGTTAAAATGAAAAATAAAATTAAAACGGGCGTGGTGGGTGTCGGGCACCTAGGACAACACCACACGAAACATTACACTAAGATTAAATCAGCGGAATTAGTTGGGGTTTATGATATAAATGAAGCCCAGGCGAAGAAAATAGCTAAACAGTTTAAAACAAAAGCCTTTAGCACTCTAGATGAGATGCTTAGCCTGGTTGATGGTGTATCTATCGTTACACCAACAAAAGAGCATGCAAAAATTGCAGAAAAATGTATTTCTCAAGGCAAACATGTTTTTATTGAAAAGCCAATTACGAAAACAACTAAAGAAGCAGATAAAATTATTGCTCTTGCAAAAAAAACCAAAGTAATTCTACAGGTAGGTCATATTGAACGATTCAATCCAGCCCTTACACCGCTCAAAGATTTAATACTAAAACCAAAATATATTGAAGTCCAAAGGCTCGCGCCATATATGATGAGGGGAACAGACATCCCTGTTGTTTTAGATTTAATGATACACGACATTGATCTTGTTTTATCATTTATTAACTCACCAGTAAAAAAAATAGACGCAAGCGGTCTTTCGATTATGACGAACTCTGTTGATATTGCAAATGCGCGGATTCACTTTGAAAATGGATCGGTTGCAAATATAACCTCTAGCAGAGTTGCAAAAGACAAGGTTAGAAAAATAAAAATTTTCCAACGAAATTTATATATTACCATAGATTTCTTGATTGGCCTTACGGAAATTTATCGAGTTATGGATAAAGAAAAGAGGGGCACATCAGCAATTATTTCAGCCCCCATTGAGTCAAAAGGGAGGCCGCGCCACATTGTTTATGAAAAGCCAAAAATTAAAAAACAAGATGCGCTTCAAATGGAGCTAATAAACTTTATCGAAGCTATTCAGGATAAATCAGAAACAATTGTTGATGGTGTGGCCGGAAGAGAGGCCTTGAAAGTGGCGCTGCAAATTCAACATAAAATACTCGAAGGACTTAAGTAGATGGATATTCGAAACTTTTTCTTTAAATATAGAAGCTATACGCCAATACCAATAGGCATAATGATTATCTTTTTTGCCAGACCATCAAGCACGTATTTAATTTTTGGTACAATCTTATTGTTTTTAGGTGAATCTATACGAATGTGGGCGGTGTCATACGCAGGAGGAGTAACAAGAACTAGAAGTGTAGGTGCGCCCCAGCTTTGTACTTCTGGCCCATATGCTTTTGTCAGAAATCCATTGTATGCTGGAAACATGATGATGTACTTGGGGATTGTTTTTATTGCGGGTGCTGCAAATGTTTATTTAATGGCTGCTACAACAGTTGGGTTTTTTTTAATACAATATAGTTTGATTATATCCCTAGAAGAGGAAACGCTTAAGGGTTTATTTGGAAACAGCTATGAAGAATACAAGGAAAACGTACCTGCGATCTTTCCAAGGTTAACACGATGGAAAAACAACGACAAAAGAAATCCACAAACACTACTTAAAACGATAAAAACAGAAAAAAGAACGCTTCAAAATATCGTGCTTGTTATTGCCCTAGTTGTCTTGCGTACAAATTTAACATAATATATTAATCAACTGTTATAATGACTAGAAACGAAAGGCCGGAGACTTTTTTTATTGTTGCTGGAGAGGCATCAGGAGATATGCACGGGGGTAAGTTAATTGATGAAATTAAAAAAAGAAACCCGAATAGTAGATTTATTGGACACGGTGGCGATAGAATGGTTGAAAGCGGGCTAGAAATTATGGAGCACATTGATAAATTAGCTGTTCTGGGCTTTTCAGAAGTAATAAAACACCTTCCTTTTTTAATAAATGTTATGGGGGAGTCTCTTGGTAAACTAAGAGAAGTCCGACCAGATAGAATAATTTTAATTGACTACCCAGGGTTTAATCTAAGACTCGCAAAAAACTGTAATGGGTTAAGAATCCCCATAACGTATTTTATTTTGCCACAGCTTTGGGCCTGGAAACAAAAACGAATTAGTTTTTTTCATCAATATATTGACCAGGCGCTTAGTATTTTTCCTTTTGAAGAAGACTGGTTTGAAAAACGAGGCGTGCCAACAAATTATGTTGGTCATCCCTTTACAGAAATTGGTGAAATTAAAACATCAAGAAAGACCTTCGTAAATAAACATAAGATTTTTGAAGACCAAAAAATTTTAACACTCTTACCCGGTAGCCGCCAGCAAGAAATAGATAGGCACCTCCCGATTTATCTTTCAGCTCTCAAAGAAATACAAAAAGAAGAAAACCTGAAAATTGTAATAGCAAAAGCACCAGGCGTTAGACTTCCAGATCTTGATAGTGATATCATTGTTGAAAAAGAGGATGTTAGATCTGCGATTTCACACGCAAAAGCTGCAATAACAACCTCCGGTACAGCGAGTCTTGAATGCGCAGTTTTAGATACACCACAAATTGTTTGTTATAAGTTATCGGCGCTTTCTGGCGCCCTGGCTAAATATCTCAACAAAGCACCTTACATTTCAATGGCAAATTTAATTGCAGATAAAAAGATAGTGCCAGAATTAATACAGGGCGGGTTGACAAAAAAGCAAATTATAAAAAATATTTCCCCTCTTCTAAAATCGTCCACTAATAGAAGAAAAATGTTAGAAGAATATAATAATATTAGACGTACCCTGGGGTTACCAGGAGCATATAAGCGCGCAGCTGAAGCAATTATAAAAAGAACACTTCATGCCAAATCTTAAAAATGAAAAAAGGTTAAAAAACCGATTTTTAGTTTGGCTTGGTGAGCGAGTTGGACCACCAGCGCTTAAGTTTTTATATAACACAAACAAGTGGGAATTTTATGGGGACCAATTTATTGAACAAGCACTAGCTTCTGGCAAATCAATTATTATTGCCTCTTGGCATGGAACTTTGTTAACAGTATTTATGGGCCTAGCTAACAAAAACTATTTTGGAATGGCGGGGAACCACCACCCAGAAGCAGAAATTATTTCTCGTGTTGGTAAAAAGTTGGGTTGGGTGGTTATTAGAGGTTCATCAACAGACGGAGGTAAAAAAGCATATGAAGAAATGATAAAATCTTTAGATAAGCCTGGGACTGTTTTTGCAATCACCCCAGATGGTCCACAAGGACCAGCTAAAATACCGAAAGCAGGCGCAATAAGAGCCGCTCAGAAAACAGGGGCAATTATTATACCAGCAGCAGGACAATCAACAAAACACTGGTCTTTTAAAAACTGGGATACATTTTATCTTGCAAAGCCATTTGGTAAAATTGTTCAACTTTTTGGAGAACCCATTGTTTTAAAAAGAGATGAGGATTATGCCTCCTGTGTTGAAAAATTAAAAAATGCGCTTAACAAACTAGAAAAAGAAGCTCAAACACATGTCGGCATGGAAAACTAACAAAAGCATTAAATATCTATTATTTCCCCTAGCTTTATTTTATTGGGGAATTGTTTATTGGCGAAATCTTTTTTATTCCATGGGGTTTTTTATTTCAAAAAAATTACCCACAAAGGTTATTAGTGTTGGAAACATAACAACAGGGGGAACAGGAAAAACACCAGCGGTAATTTTTTTAACTAAAACTTTATCTGAAAAAGGAATTCGGTGCGCGATTTTAAGTCGTGGATATGGTAGAAAAACAGCAGGAACCCAGCTTGTTACAGATGGGAGATCACCTGTTGAAGATTGGCGTAATTTTGGCGATGAACCTTCTTTGTTGGCAAAATCTTTACCTGGCATACCCATTGTTGTTGACTCAAAGCGACACCGTGGCGGAATGTTCCTTGTTGACAACTTTAAACCAGAAATTATTGTGCTTGACGATGCGTTTCAGCATAGAAGAATTGAAAGAGATTTAGATGTTGTTTTAATTAACGCCAAAGACAAAAAATCTGACCACAAGCTTGTTCCTTTTGGGTTACTTAGAGAACCGCTCTCTAGTTTAAAGCGAGCAGATATATTAATTTTTACAAAAACAAACCTAATGCAATCAAATGATTATTTGAATAAAACCATTAAATCAGTGGGAAAACCATATTTTTCAAGCACCCTAGAAGCACAAAGCCCAATTTCACTTAACGGCGAACCCATTATAATTGAAAAGGGTACAAGGGTTCTTGCTCTTTCTGCTATTGCAGATACAAATGGCTTTATTACTACATTAAAACAACTTGGTGTAGAAATTGTGGACCATTTTGATTTTGTAGACCATTATAGCTATAGACAATCTGACCTTCAAAAGCTGGCAAGCCGGGTTAAGGCTCTTAATGTAAACCATGTAATAACAACAGAAAAAGATATGATTAAGCTTGCTCCTTTAGATTTTTTGGGAATAAAAATATATAGTGTTGAGGCTTCTTTTTGTATGGGAAAGAAAGATGTGAAAAATTTTTTAGAGCTTATTTAGTCTAAATAAAAACAGAAAACTATATTTGAGCCATTCCCCAAGCAAAGACAACGCCAACAAAAGAAACAAGTAACGGCCAACCAGTATTAATCATTTGTCGCGCACTTGGGTCTTCAAAAACATGGACTTGAAACTCGTGAGATGTAATTGCGCCTCTTTCATCCATTGCAATCACAATAATATCATTTGGACCTCTTTGGTTTGGTCGTGGTTTCCATGAAAACATGCCCGTCTTTCTATCAAATGTAGAATATTTTGGCAGTTTTACGGCCTTATAAGCCACACGATCTTTGTTCAAATCTTCAGCCACGACCCGATATTTATAATGGTGACCGGTAAGGGCAACGGGCCGCGGCGTAGAAATAATATTTGGATTAATGTTTACAAAAATCTTTCCTTCTTGATTATCATTTGTATAGCCATCAGAAACTTGAAAGGAAAAAAGGTTCTCATTTATTTGAGCAGTTTTTGGAATCCAAACTACTTTGCCTTTTTTGCTAATTTGCATTCCTTGGGGGCCCTTTAATAAGGTAAAAAGCAAATCAGCATCTTTGTTTTTATCCTCAACTTGAATGTTATACTTAAAAACTTCACCAACCATGGCACCTACTGGGGGATTTGATACAATAACCGGCTGGTGATTAACATATACTTCAAAAGATTGCTCATCTTTAGCATAGCCATCAGAAACAAGATATGAAACAGTTTGCCTGTCTACTTGTTCTTGAGATGGGGTCCAAGAAATCGTACCACTATATTCATCAACCTCCATCCCGTCTGGGAACTCTGTAAGAGTATATTTTACACTACTAAGTCTTCGGGCTAGAATTTTAGGAGGGCGACCCTTGTTTCCCTGAAAAAACTCCCATAAAATATCTTTTATAGCAACGGTTTTATCATCAAGTTCTTCAACAATAACATTTAGTCGCTCCTTTTCCCAAAAAATAGAATGAACATATTTTTTTAAATTTAAACGAGATACCTCAAATGAAAGGCTGTCAGCCTCCATCCCGTCTGTTAAGTAAACTGCTGGCGCATTTAACCAGTCTGTTAAGTAGCGATCAATATTTTCTATATAGATGTCATCGTTAATTTGAATAGAATAAATGCGGTAATTCTCTACAGGATCAAGGGGGACCACCTCATCATATGATAGCAATGCACCGCGATTTAGATCTGAGGTCATAATTTGATACTCATACTCATTTCCCACTGAGCCCTGCATTGGGGGTATTGAAACAATATCAATGGGGGCATTAACAAAAAAGTCAGCCTTTATTAACTGTGATGTGCGGCCATCGCTTACATCAATAATTAGATTAGAAAAGTCAATATTTTCTCGGGTTGGTTCCCAAACAAGCATACCTCCGTAGGGGTCCATCCGCATGCCATCGGGCATCTCAATAGCTGTATAAATCAAGTCATCTTCACTATTGGGGTCGCTTATATTTATTTGGAAACGATATTCTTCCCCTAGGCTAACAACATTCATTTTTAAGGGAGCATCCTCAACAACTGGCGGGTGATTAACATATAGACTCACTTCTTGTGAGTCCACAGCGACCCCATGACTAATCTTAACCATAAATTTTTGAGTATCTATTTGAGTAATGCCGGGTGTCCATGTTATTAACCCAGAATCATCTATCCCCATTCCGTCGGGGGCATAAGATAAGTCAAACTTTAAAATATGTTCTAAGTCAGGACGCCAGATATCAACCTTATATTTATATGGTTTATCTACTTCGGCATCTAATCGAGCTTCTGATAATATTTTTACACCAGCACGAGCAAAAAGAGAGAAGTTTTGCGTTGCCCTGTCAAAGCCATCGCTTGCGATGACCCTTATTTCATAAACATTAATATGAGATGAGTCTGTTTGCCAAGAAATCGCCCCATCATTTATAACCATTCCGCTAGGCTTGCTTTCAAGACTAAGGTTTATTTTAGCATCAGGGTTTCTATCTAAAACCAAAGGTTTGTAATAAAAAAGATCACCAGCCACAAACTCAGTTCCTAGCGGGTCTGAAGAAATTATAGGGGGGTCGTTAACATAGAGCCAAAACCGCTCATCATCCCCCTCAAGGCTTGGTATAACTTTATATGTAATCAGAGAGTCTTGGTCTGAGGAGGTAGGAACAACCTCTTCGCCAAGCTTTCTTTCAACGTGGTATGAAAGCTTATATGCGCCAAGCTGCATTTCGTCAGGAACCCAGCGAATAGATCGTGAATCATAATGAAAAAACATCCCTTTTGGTGGTGGCTGGAGCCATCGAAAACTATAAAATTCTTTTTTCTCCTCCTCCGGAAGCGTATAGGCAAAGGACTGGTTAACAGTCAGAACAAGCTTTGGCAAAATCCCATCAGGTAAAGGCTGGCCCATTGTCTCTAGTGGCTTAGGGATTTTTGGAAGAAGAATTTCATCTTTTGCTATAAACGGAAAAACGTCTAAAATATCTTCTTCTTCGTCTTCTAAATCAGCTACAATAGGCTTATCCGGTTCAGGTCCAAATCCAAGCTCGGTTATAAAAATGGTGGTTTCGGATCCATCCCAGCCGGCAGCAATTACCTTTCCTGTATATATTCCTAGAGATGAAATTGGAAGGGCAGAAAAAACCTGAGCTCCTGTTGCGCTCTCATCTTCCAGTGTAAAATACTCTGAAGATTCAGAAATCCCATCTCTGGATCCATATGTAAGTGACAATATATTCATATCTCCAGAGACTAAAAGTAAATCTTCATGTGAGTCCTGATTAAAATCAGATATTTCAACACCTGAAAGAGGCCCCCCTTCAACTGGAAGCTTCTCAACAGATAAAAAATCTTCAAACAATGACAATGAAATGATATCACCATTAAAGAAAGGTAGAAGCAAATCCTCAAAACCGTCTTTGTCCCAATCTAAACTTTTAATCCCCGTTGAAATCAGCCCATCTAGTCCAGGAATGGGAGTTTCTTGATTGCTTCCCATTACAAGCTCTCCACCTAAATTATAAAAAGGTTGAGTCCTCAAAACCTCTCCCTCTGGAGAGAGAGCAATTATTTCATCGTAGCCATCACGATCCCAATCAATTGAAGATACATAGATTGCTCCAATACCAGAGCGCATCCCATTAAGTTTTAATGTTTGTATAACCTTCCAGTCGCCATTTTGATTAATATCTAAAATCACGATTTCACGAATAGGGCTACCAAGAGAAATAGCTATTTCTTGATCCATATCCCCATCGTAATCGATTAAACTAAAATTATGGGCGCGTACAAAATTAAGTCCACCAGAAAGATTTAATACACCCCCAGCCGTTTCATTGAACTTTTCTCCATCCCAAGAATAATAAAAAGCAATCGGCTGTAATAGTTCATTCTGATTTGGTTCTGCTAAGTTTGAAACAGTTATAAGCTCAGGGGTTCCATCACCATTAAGATCTCCAAGCTCAACATCAACAAAATTCCCAAGTAAACCATCCGGGGCCTTTAATTCCCAATTCATTTGTTGGTAACCATCATTGTTTATCTCATAATAACGAATAAGAGAAACGCTATTGTTATTTAAGAACCCTTTTTCAACTGTTGCAAACTCTTGAAGTCCATCACTGTCAAGATCGTAGGTTCCCTCCATATGAACGACCCTTAAGCCTTGAGCATAAATAAACGAAAAAAGAAAGAAAAGGAGATATAGTCTTTTAATGTTCATCTGGTACTGTCTGGTAAAATCGTAGGGCTTTCAATTATTAAACTGTCGAGGACTTCTTGTAGGGGTTCTGGTTTGATCTCAAGACTATCCTGAGTTTGCGAGGTTAAAGAATCCTCAATAGTTAAACTGTCGGTTGTTACACTATCGGAAATAACCTCGGGAGAAATTTTATTAATAACTTTTGCTGGAGAATAGAAAGAGCGAAAAGTAGCCTTTGTTTTTAATGTGTCTGGTATAGAATCAGCATGAAAAACTAGCGTATCTCGATTTACTGGGTTTAACCAAACGTTAATGTTTGTTGGGCTAAAGGAAGATTCAAAATCAATTTCAGTTAAAGTCTTGTGTGAACCATTTCCCTTTACGCTAATGTCACCCCTAATAGCATGTGGCTTTCCACCAAAATAAGATATTGTCATTCCATGTTGTTGATTATATAAAGGGGAAGAAATTGAAACTAACCCCGAAGCCGTTTCTTGTGAAGAATATAAAGAAATAACCCCACTCCCACCAATAGAATCAAGGGACATGTTTAAAGGAAAGCCTTCAAAAAAATATTCTGGGAACATAAAGCGGTTTAAGTCCCAGCCCTCTAAGTCAAAAGACTGAGACAGTGAATCAAGAGCAGGAAGTAACGATGCATAAAATATATTATTTGATAAATCATGTATTATTGATAAAGTAACTAGAGAGTCTGGTTTTGCAGAAGAGGATATAAAATTAAAAGCCCCAGACTTATCTTGTTTTATCCAGCTTAGGTTAGCACCTACACCTACAGTAATTGTTCCATTTGAATTAACTGTTGTTGCGCTGAAGGGTGTTTCCCCATCAAATGTAAAACGATCTGTCTCTTTAATATCTTTCGTTGATATTTCAACACGATGAAAACGTGGGGGGATTAACACAAAGGGTTCTGGAGTTTTAATTGTATCGCCAACTAAGACAACGAAGGAAGAATCTTTGTTTTGCAGAACGGGATATATTTGATGAGTGTCGCCAAATTCATTTTCTGCACTTATGAGCTCTTCTTTTAAGCGAACCTCAAGAAAATAGGATAGGTCGACAACTCCAATGTGCTCTCTTTTTGGGACCCACTCAACTTTTAAATTGTTAGGGTTTAGCTTCATACCAGAAGGTGGTGGCGCAGACCATTTAAAGCTATAAAACTCACCAATAGAATCAGGTAAAATGAACATATTTAGACTATCGCCAAGCATTAAAGTGTCTGAAACCAATATTACTAAAGAGTCATTTACCGTAGAGGGGTTAATGCCTAAAGGGGGGGCATAAAGGCCACTCGCTATCCGATTAAGAATAGCACTATTTATTTCATCTTCACCAGCAGCAGATTTCATTCCAAAAAGTCCAGATTGGCTTAACTTGCTTTCCTTAAATGTTATACCGCTATCAGTAAAGGCTAAAGCATAAACTTCATCTGTAGCAAATGGGATTAGAAGTTCTTGGTTGCCATCATTGTTTTCATCATAGGGTTGAATGTCAGGACCCAAAATAACGCGCGCACCATTCAATGGTAAAATTTCAGAACTTATATCTTGATTGATATTTGATAAAGAAAAAACGCTAACCTTAAGAAGATTCCCCTCAGGGCTGATTAAAGCAGCATAGCCGTCTTTTTCAACCTTAAACATGCCAACATAAACCGGACCATATCCGTTTGATATTAAAGGGGATGTATTAATTTGGGAGTTGGTCTTAATGGGCATTCCCTCTTTTAGCTCTAAAGAGAAAACTACTGAGCTACGCGAAGGTGTTGAGATAGAGGCAGAGAATATGTTTGCAAAAGATGCAAGATTAGAGGGGCGAATTAAATCCGCTTGGGGTGCCTCTCTCTTTAAAGGCTCTTTGTTTTTAACAAAGCTTTCGCCGTTCCACTCAAAAATAGAAAGCCAGTTGTTATCTTTATTGCCTTTTTGGGCAACAATTAATTCTTCTATTCCATCGCTATTTAAATCGGCGAACTTTATATCTACTATTGATTCATCGTTTTCAGGAGCATATTGCCAAAGCGACATATGGCTTCCATCTTGATTAAGCTCTATAAGCTCTAAAGGGGCGGCAAGGCCATGGAGTTTGAAAATTTCGCTTTTTCCATTACGATTAAAGTCAAAAGTGCCAAAGACATGGAGATCTTCTGCAAGAATAAAACCAAAGCATAAAATGAACAAACGAATAGGCAGCTTATATAACAATAGGCCTGCCTAACACACTAAATGTGTTAAAATTAATTAATAATCTTGATATAATATGAATACCCTTACCTAGAGGTTCGGTCAAATATAGGTGTTCACTGTCAAATATATCAAGAGAAACACCTTAAATTTTCATTATCTAATTTTAGAATTATCATTTCGATTTACAAGCATCCTGAATAAATTAACAGCTTATTGAGTAGCCTCTATTTAAGTTTATGAAAAAAACATTACTAATATTTATTTTTGCTAATGCCTTGAGTTTTTCGCAGGGGAATATTTACCCCAGAGAAACAAACTATGGTGGTGGCGTCGGGCTTAGTACAATGTATATGGTTCTGGATTCAATCCCAGGACAATCTCTTTTAGACAACTTGGGTTTTGATACTGATGAATTAGGCACGAAACCGCTTGTTTTCTATGGTGGAGAAGGCTTTGCACAAATGTCAGGCCCTTGGCGGCTTGGCGGCTATGCTGGAATAGGGTCTTCACCAGTAAGCAATAGCTATGAAATTAAAACGTATGAAGATAAAAATGGTGAACCAGGATATCAAAGTGCCGATGAAGCCAACGAGCTTCAAGAGGTAAGTAATCGTTTTAGAGTCAACGCGAGACTAAATTTTTTGATGGGTGCGATGACATTTGAATATGTGATTCCTATTTACAGAGACCTAGAAGTAACAGCTGGCACACTAATGGGGATGGGTGGATATTCACTTACAATTAATCAAAGTGTAACGCCATTAGAAGCCTATTCTAATATTGGTAAACACCTTCCAATAAATGATCCAGGTCAAGAACATCACGCATATTTAGATGGTGAAACTGTTTATGTAGATATTAACGAAAGGAACCTAAGCGCTGAAGCACTTACAGAATTATTTAGAGGGCATCAAAATCAAGCAACTGGCATTAGATATCAAAAAGTGAACTTAGAAGGTTCTATAACAGAATTAAACGGTTACTTTTTTAATTTTCAGCCATACATTGCGGTAAAATGGCAGTTTTTAGATCGCATGGGGCTAAGAATAAGCGCTGGTTTCAATAAAGGGTTGATTAAAAGCGATAAGCTAGAAGTAAATGGACTTGCAAATGCTGATGCCTCAAATTCCTCTTTGCACGGATTCACGGTACGTACTGTTTTATATTTTGGCTTATAATTTGTTGAATGAAAAAAAGATTCTTTTTAAATAATATTTCTTTATTTGCTGGTCTTCTGATGGGCATTATGATTGCAGTCCCATTATCAAAGCTGGTATCAAAGCAAAGCAATGCATATTCCGTAATTGAAAGCAAGTTCAAAGTAATGAACCAAATGCTTTATTATGTTAATCAACTATATTATAAAGACGTTGACATGGAAAGCTTACTTGATGGTGCATTAAGTGGAATAATGGAAGAGTTAGATCCGCACTCTATTTTTATTTCTGCGAAAGATCAAAAAAGCATTGATGAAATGTTCAAAGGAGAGTTTCAAGGTATTGGTGTCGAGTTTGATATTTTAAATGGTTATATAACGGTTATTGCCCCAGTGGTTGGGGGCCCTTCAGAAAAAGCAGGTATTCAAGCAGGAGATTGGATTACAGAAATAGATGGTATCAGTGCAAAGGGAATTGAGCGAGATGAAGTTTATAAAAAATTACGCGGGAAAAAAGGTACAAGGGTTGATCTAAAAATTGGACGAGTCTCTTCAAGCCCTTTTGAGGTAACTATTATTCGAGATGACATCCCACTCTATAGTGTTCGTGCAAGTATTATGCTTGATAATAGTACAGGGTATGCTTGGCTTACGCGCTTTTCAACAAAGTCTGGGGAAGAAATGCGAGCCGCTGTGGATAAGTTATTAGACCAAGGGATGACAAAGATGATAGTTGATCTTAGGAATAATGGTGGAGGCATTTTAGATCAAGCTGCAAAGGTTGCAAATTTATTTATAGCTAAAAAAGACACATTAGTTTATACAAAAGGCAAAAGTAAGCAAACAGAGCAAGCATTTATCGCCTCACCAAGAAAAGGGAATGATTCTTTTTCAGTTATTGTTTTGATTAATAGAGGTTCGGCCAGTGGAAGCGAAATAGTGGCTGGGGCTATTCAAGATTTAGACAGAGGCTTAGTTGTTGGTGAAACAAGCTTTGGTAAGGGACTGGTTCAAAGGCAAGTTGGGTTAAGTGATGGCTCTGCTATTCGTGTGACAATTGCTCAGTATTATACACCAAGCGGAAGACAAATTCAGCGACCATTTGATATTAATAATCCCGATCAGTATTATTTAGACCTCTATGAAGATAGTCGCGAATCAAAAATTGATTCATTAAAAAGACTTAGACCACCATTCCAAACTAGAAGCGGTCGCACAGTTTATGGAGGGGGAGGAATCACGCCGGATGTTTACATTCCTTGGAAATCAGAAATATCTGAGTCAACACGAAAAGTAATGTCTCACCCAAAAAGGCTTTTATTTAATTGGAGCACCACATTTGTAAAAAACAATGATTCAATTTCAAAAGACTATAGAGACTTCCAATCAAATTGGAGTTTTTCAAGCGACACTTTTTCAAAGTTTTTATCTTATGTTGGCGATGAAGATGCCGAGATAGATATTCAAGAATTAAAAAAAGATAAAGAATATTTAGAAAATATTTTAAAATCTGAGGTAGCTGGTGTAAAATGGGGTCGCGATGAGCTATGGGGAGTGCGCGTTAAGGTTGATAGTCAAGTTTTAGGCGCTTTAAAACATTTTAATGAAGCTAATGCATTCTTGGTTAAAACAAATTAAATTCCCCGGTTTATAATTTGACTTTCCCAGAGGTAGGGGATAATTTCAATGATTGATTTTACTTAAACGGAGGTAATTAATGGTTCAATATTTTATAGATGGTGGTGCTTTTATGTGGCCAATCCTAATTTCTTTGATTTTTGGACTTGGGTTTGCACTTGAGCGCGCCTATTCACTAATAATGTCTTCTATCGACTCGGATAAGTTTTTTACTGATGTCTCAGAAACGATTTCCGATCAGGGAGTAGATGCAGCCGTAGAACTCTGTAATGAAACTCGTGGTCCGGTTGCTGAAATATTCCACGCAGGCCTTACAAGAACAGGCAGAGGTCTAGATGAAGTGGAAAAAGCTATCCAAAACGCAGGCTCTCTAGAAATGTCTTTCTTAGAAAAAAACATGATTTGGCTTAATACGGTGATTACCGTTGCGCCGATGATAGGGTTTACAGGTACAGTGGTTGGTATGATTGCAGCCTTTGATGCTATTAAAGCTGCTAATGATATCTCGCCAGCGGTGGTTGCTGGGGGAATCTCTCAAGCACTGCTCACAACGGCATTTGGGCTTATTACAGCAATGATAATTCAAATGTTTCAAAACTTCTTTGTCTCACGAATTGATAAGCTAATCTTAGATATGGAAGAGAATTCTTTAAAGCTTGTAGATCAGCTTTATGATATGAAATCAATTAATAAAGGTAAAAAATAGTCTAACGTGGCCAGAAAACGTAGATTCAAAGGGGGAGAAATCCCAACATCCTCAATGGCAGACATAGCCTTTCTTTTATTAATATTTTTTCTTGTGACCACAACAATTGATATGGATAAAGGTCTTGGAATGGTGTTGCCGGCAGAGGGTGAAGAGCTTGAGATCAATAAAAAAAACATACTAAATTGTTTGATAAACTCAACAGGAAATGTTCTTTTAGGTGGAGAAGCCGTTGAGGTTAGAAACCTTGCAAAAACAGTAAGGCAAAAGTTGGTTGAAAACGATAAGCTGATTATTTCAGTAAAAGCACATAGCGCATCAAATTATATGGATTATGTAAAAGTTATTGATCAGCTGAAACAAGCAAATGCTACAAGAATTTCAATAGCGGAGTCTGACTGATGAAGGTTAATCGTAAAACTCAGCTTGATTCAGAAATCCCCACAGCTTCAATGCCAGACATTATTTTTATGCTCTTAATCTTTTTTATGGTTACAACCGTATTAAGAGAATATTCTGGTTTGCCAATTTCATTGCCAAAAGCAAAACGAATAGAAAAGCTTAAGTCAAAAAGACACACCTCCCATATCTGGGTTTCAAAAGAAGGCCTAGTCTCAATTGAAGACAAACTTTATTCAGCTGAGGGTGTTCGCCACGTTATGTATGAAAAACGCGTAGCAGATCCTCAATTAGTCGTTTCTTTAAAAGCGGATGAAAGAGCAAAAATGGAGTTGATTAGCGATATCCACACTGAACTAAGAAAGGCTGACGCTTTAAAGCTGAACTATTCATCAAAGACCGCGGTAGACTAAAATGCGTACAGAATTATCAGCCTCACTAAAATACTCCTACCCAGTAATTGTTAGAATTACAAGTTTTGTCGGGATAACATTATTGATTCTTACTTTCTTAGTTTTTCCGAGAGTGGTAAACAGAGTTGAGTTAGATGAGGAAGTTCAAATAATTATTGAACAAATTGATATTCCACAAACAGAGCAGTTTGACCGACCACCGCCACCAGCAAGACCATCCGTTCCTGTAGAGTCAGAAAGTGAAGATATCGCCGATGATGTTACGTTGGATGAGTTTAATCTAGATGATTTTGATGCCTGGGACGCCCCACCGCCTCCCCCAGAAGGGCCAAGAGTAAAGTTTATTCCTTATGACGATCCACCCGTTCCGCTGTCACCAATAAGACCAAAATATCCTGAAATTGCTCAAGAAGCAGGTATTGAAGGGACTGTTGTTGTTCAGGTTTTTGTTGATGAAAAAGGAAGAGTTAAAGATACTGTTATTTTAAAAGGTATCCCAAATACTGGACTAGATGAAGCTGCGACAACAGCGATTCGTAAAGTAAGATTTAGGCCGGCAAAACAAAGAGAAAGAGCTGTTGGTGTTTGGATATCTATCCCAGTGAACTTTAGACTAAAAAGTTAATTAAATAGTTTTACTTCAAGCTCGCCTTTATAAACTCTCTATTCATCTCTTCAATATAATCTGTTGAAATTTCTTTTGGACACGTAGCTTCACAAGCTCCAGTATTTGTACAATGCCCAAAGCCCTCTGCGTCCATTTGATTGACCATTTTCAGAACACGCTTTTTCTGCTCAGGCTCACCTTGCGGTAGAGCAGAAAACTGAGCAATCTTAGCTGAAACAAATAAATTTGCAGAAGAATTTTTACAAGTAGAAACGCATGCCCCACAACCAATGCAGGCAGCGGCATCAAATGCATGTTGAGCAACCTCTTGTGCAATTGGAATAGCATTGCCATCTGGCGCGCTCCCTGTATTTACAGAAATATAACCACCAGCTTGAATTATTCTATCAAAGGAACTACGATCAGTAACTAGGTCTTTTAAAATAGGAAAAGAGGATGCTCTCCAAGGTTCAGCCGTGATTGTATCCCCATCTTTAAAGTTAAACATATGTAGTTGGCAAGCGGTGGTAGCTTTTACTGGTCCATGAGCTTCACCATTAATTGACATTGCGCAACTACCACAAATACCCTCTCTGCAATCATGTTCAAAGGCAATTGGATCTTTGTCTTCTTTTATCAATCTTTCATTAAGAACATCTAACAGCTCAAGAAATGACATATGTGAATTAATGTTTTTCATTTCATAACTTTCAAAGTTACCAGTTGAATCAGTTGATGCTTGACGCCAAATCTTAAGTGTAATGTTAATGTCACTCATTTGTAGCTTCTTTGCGTTGGGGTTACTGTTTCAAATTCTAGTTTTTCTTTGTGTAGTTTAGGCTCATTTGAGTCACCTTGACTCTCCCAAGCAGAAACAAAATTAAAATTTTCATCATCTCTTAAGGCTTCACCTTCACTTGTTTGGTACTCTTCACGAAAATGAGCCCCACAAGATTCATTGCGAGACAAAGCATCACGTATCATTAATTCACCAAGTTCAATGAAATCTGCAACACGCCCAGCTTTTTCTAATTCAAGGTTTATTCCGTTTTGATTTCCAGGTACCTTAACATCAGACCAAAAAGAATCTTTCAAAGTTTTTATATCTATAAGCGCCTTTTTTAAATTTTCTTCATTTCTAGACATTCCGCAATTATTCCACATTATTTCTCCAAGCGAGCGATGAAGGCTCTCAACACTTTTACTACCTTTATTATCAATTAAAGTATCTATTGAACTTTTTACAGCCTCTTTTGTTTCTTGAAAAGCAACATTAGAGTTATTTACTGGTTCGTCGTTGATTTGATCTGATAAATATGTTCCAATTGTATAGGGCAACACAAAATAACCATCAGCCAAACCCTGCATTAAAGCGGAGGCTCCCAATCTATTTGCGCCATGATCAGAAAAATTACACTCTCCAATAGCAAATAAACCAGGGACGGTAGTCATTAAATTGTAGTCTACCCAAAGGCCACCCATAGTATAATGAACTGCAGGATAAATCCTCATTGGATTTAAATATGGATCTTCTCCAGTTATCTTGTTGTACATATCAAACAAGTTTCCATATTTAGTTTGAACAGTGTCCCGACCTTGATCTTTTATTGCATCAGCAAAATCAAGATAAACAGATTGTCCCGTTTCACCGGCTCCATAACCCGCATCACAGCGTTCTTTGGCCGCTCTCGATGCGATATCTCTAGGGACTAAGTTGCCAAAAGCAGGGTATCTTCTTTCTAGGTAATAATCACGCTCTGATTCAGGAATTTCATCAGGTGATCTCTTGTCACCTTTTTTCTTTGGAACCCAAATTCTTCCATCATTTCTAAGAGATTCAGACATCAACGTTAATTTTGACTGATAATCGCCAGAAACAGGTATGCATGTTGGGTGTATTTGTGTAAAACAAGGGTTGCTAAACATGGCTCCTTTTTTATACGCTTTCCACGCAGCGGTTGCATTGCTACCCATTGCGTTAGTGGATAAATAGTAAACATTGCCATATCCACCAGTGGCTAAAACAACGGCATTGCTCGCGTGTGTTTCTAACTCACCTGTGATTAAATTTCTTGCAATTATACCCTTTGCATGTCCATCAATTAATACGATATCAACCATTTCATGCTTCGTGAACATTTGAACTTTGCCTTTTTCAATTTGTCTACTTAAAGAACTATAGGCACCAAGTAAAAGTTGTTGGCCGGTTTGCCCCCTAGCGTAAAAAGTTCTTGAAACTTGGACCCCACCAAAAGAACGATTATCTAAAGTCCCACCATATTCTCGAGCAAAAGGAACGCCTTGTGCAACACACTGGTCGATTATGTTTCCACTTACTTCTGCTAATCGATGAACATTTGCCTCACGTGAACGGTAGTCTCCGCCTTTAATTGTATCATAAAATAAACGATATATACTATCTCCATCATTTTGATAGTTCTTTGCCGCATTTATTCCTCCTTGTGCTGCAATTGAGTGAGCTCTCCGCGGACTATCTTGAAAGCAAAAAGCCTTAACGTTATAACCCATTTCAGCCATTGATGAAGCAGCTGAGGCGCCAGCTAAGCCAGTTCCTATAATTATAACAGTCTGCTTCTGCTTGTTCGCAGGGCTTACTAGAGGAATTTTTGATTTATAATTAGACCATTTTTTACCAAGATCTCCCTCAGGTATTTTAGCATCTAGCATTTATTTACCCCCATTTAAAATTCCAAACCAAAATGCAATCATAAAAAACCCAGAGGGTATAACTAGCCAAAAAAGAAAAGCAATTTTATTTATAACCTTTCCTAAGCTAGTACTGCTAATACCAAGAGTAACTAAAGCTGATGAAAACCCATGCTTTATATGAAAACCTAAAAAGATCATTGCAAGTAAGTATAGTATGGTTATAAAAATATTACCAAAACCTAACTGACTATCTGTAACAATTCTGTAGTATGAAGTATGATCGTCCGTAATCTGAAAATTATACCAAAATGTTGAGAGATGAGTTACTATAAAAATGAAAAGAATACTCCCAGAAAAAAACATCGTCCTCGATGAAAAAGATGAATGCTTTGAACCGGCTTCTTCTTTTGAATTATTACCTGCTTTTTTAGCTTTAAATGTTAGAATGATTGTATTCGTTATGTGCATCACTAAAATAGCAAGTAGAAGAACTTCAAGGACGCGAACCAGGGGCTTAATTTTTTCAAGGCTAGAGACCAAAAAATTGAAATTATCAGCACCTGTAAATATTATAAGATTATTTGCAAAATGAAATAAAAGAAAGAAGCAAAAAAGAAGACCGCTAATTGCAACCATTACCTTTTTACCAATCGTAGAACTTATAAAGTTTTTACCGCTTATCATTGATTCCGCTTTTATTCGTTAATAATTAACTTTGTAAATTAAAAAGTAAAAGATATTTGTTGAAATAAATAATCACTCTTAAATCCTGCCCGAAAGTTTTGCGCCAAGGTGCCCACCATAGTAAAGACAGGCAATGCCTATTAACGCTGTAACTATATAAACACGTTTTTTCAATTTATCATAAAAAACCTCTTTGTTTGTTGTTCGCCAAACAAATAAAGATAGAAAAATTATACAAGAAAAAAACTGTACCCATCCGTGATTCAGCCAAACAGGAAAAACTGTACCAAGATGTCCAACAAAAGTATCATCAATTATACCGGTTGCTATTGCGCCACATGAAGAGACAAGAGCAAAAAGCATTGTCCACCAGCCACCTGTTTTAAAATCATCATTATTAAAAATTAAATATAGAAGATCAAAGAAGATTGCGGCAGAAAAGAGTGCAATCGGGAAATGAATTACTAATGGATGAAAGTCAAATATCATATTTTTTTAACTTAATTCCTGCCCAAACACTTAGACCCCAAAGAACCCACAATACAAACGTTAAATAGACAAAATGTGATGTTGGTATAAAAATATATTCAATTATCGATATACCTAGAAGTGTAATAAAAAATGAAATTTGAATAAACCCTCTTGCCATTGTTGTTCCTAAGCGCGTTACAATTGTGAATGATGTTATTAACATTCCAACGGTTGTTACCCACAAACCAAAAAATCTATATAATAAAGTTAAATACTTAGGAAGGTTTTGATTAATTGGGTGTGCAAAAAGATCTTTATATGATTCTTGCAAAAGGATGGTGTTTGCAGATTCGTCAAGCAACCAAGGTTCAGAAGAAAGCATCCAACCAAAGCCCATTAAAAAAGCTGTTACCCCTAATATTAAAAAAGGAATAAAAGTAAGATTATGTAATGTTTTTGGATTCATAGTCAGGTGTTTATATCAGAATCTAAAGCAGATTCAAATAGAAACCTATCAAGAGGCAAGCCAGAATTCATATATTTTTCTTGTACTTGAATAGTCATTGGGCCATTAATTAAAATATCATTTAATAATGTTTCTAGCATTGGACGCTCATTTTTTATATTATAAAAAACTGATCTACGGTCAAGGCCCTCTAAGGATAGAGAAGAGAGCAAAGAAAGCCAATCCCCAATGTTTTTACCATTGGGACCTTTGGCTGAAAAAGATAATTCATTTGCTGTCTGATAAAGTTCATTATGCTCGTAATCAGTCCAGTTTGAAATCATTTCTAAAAGAGTTTGCCTGTTTTCTTTATCGATTAATAGTCCAGCGACAAAAGCTGCCGGAGCAAGCTCAAATCCTCGAGGAGGTCGATCACTAGAGCGAATTTCAAGGACTGATTTAAAACGAACATTTGTAAATGATTGGTGTAGAGCAGATAAAACATGAAGCTTTTGCTCAGAGTTATTTGAAGAAATCATATCATCCATTGTTCCATTAAAAAAATTAGCATTTTTCAATGAGTCATATTTAAAAATTACTTGAAGGTCATTAATCCATCTAGCATAATCATCAACGACAGAATCAAGTGAATTAATATTATGCTGAAAAAGAGAGCCACATCGATGAGGATCAGTATTAGACCAAATTTTCCAACGCATATTTGTATTTCCCACTGCTTGTTTTTTTATAAATGGTGCGTTAGAAAATAAAATGCTTAGTAAAGGCTGGATTGCATCAGCGATATATGCCATTTCATTGGCATCTTTTTCTGAAGTAAAATCAATATTTAATTGGACACTCGTTGTATTGCGCATCATCCAAGGGCCAAGTTTTGCATGTTTTATAAATTCATTATGCATTAGTTCATATTTTAATGAGTCAATTAATTCGATTTTATCCGGTGAAAAGAACGGATCTACTGATAAGAAAAGACGATTAATGCCATGCTTTTTACAAAGATTTTCTTCTTTAAGCATGTGCTCATTATATTGTGATTGAATTTCCCATAAATCAACACTCGGAAGAGAAGCCCATTCTAATTGTCCACCTGGTTCTAGGGAGTAAGAGAAAGCTTTACCACCAATCTTTAATTTATTTAAGAGATCTGTGGCGGAAAAATTGCTTGATTTGTTTACGGGTAATCTCTCAAAACTATCTGTATAGTAAAGCCCTTCAATTTCTACGCCAATTTTTCTTTCTGCTTCATCTACGCAATTTGATAAAATTACATTTTTAATTTTTTCAACTGAATTCATTTTTAATATTTCTTCATTTTGTTCAGCATTCTAGCAATAGATTCTTCAGGATTCTTATTAATTACATCATTTTTTTTAATCCAAGCAATTTCATGTGATTCATCGCTTGCAACAAGCTTGTGTTCCTCATGCTTGGTTTCTAGTATGTAACGAACATCAAAATGTAAATGAGAAGGATTTCTCTCAAAATCAGGAATTTGATGAATATCGATATCAAAAATCTTTTCACATAAAACGTTAAAGTTATTTAATCCTGACTCCTCCTTTGCTTCTTTAATAGCCACTGATAATAAGTTAGAGCTTCCTTCGGCGTGTCCTCCAAGCTGAAGCCACATATTTAATTGTATATGATGGGTCATTAATATCCAGGTCCTAGTATTATCTACCACCCAAGCAGAACCTGTAAAATGTCCAACCCAGTTATCTCTAGCAAAGCAATTATCATGATTGTTAATAAAGTCAAGTACCCTTTGAACCTTTATGTGCTCATCAGGATAATCTATTAAATATTCCTTTACATTGTTTATTAAGTTTTTATATCTCTTCATCGTTATGATTTTAGCATGATAAATTAAAGGTTAATTGATTATTGAAACTGTAAATTCAGCGATATTTTTTGTTAATTCAATTGAAAGAAACTACATGAAACCTGTTTATTATTTTGGGAAAAACAATTCTGATGGTCAAGCTGATATGAAAAATCTACTTGGAGGCAAAGGTGCAAACCTAGCAGAAATGGCAAAATTAGGAATTCCAGTACCAGCAGGATTAACGATTACAACTGATGTTTGTACTTACTATTATGAAAACAAGCAAACATTTCCAACAAAGTTAGAAGAAGAGCTTAAACAGACACTTCAAAAAGTAGAGTTAGATATGGGTAAAAACTTTGGTGATTTAAACGACCCTTTACTTTTATCTATTCGCTCTGGCGCAAGAATGTCAATGCCAGGCATGATGGAAACAGTCTTGAATGTTGGCCTTACTTCTAAAACAATACCGGGCCTAATTAAAAAAACTAACAACCCTCGCTTTGTTTATGATGCTTACAGAAGATTAATAATGATGTATTCAGATGTTGTCATGGAAAAAGCAGCGGGAATAGAACCAAAAGAAGGGAAAGGGATAAGACATCAATTAGAGGGGATCCTTGACACTTTTAAAGAATCAAAAGGATATGACTCAGATATTAACCTAACCGCAAAAGATTGGGAGCTAATTTCAAATAACTTTAAAGAATGTATAAAAACAACGCTTGGGTCGTCATTCCCAGATGATCCATATGAACAATTATGGGGAGGGATAAAAGCAGTTTTTCAGAGCTGGAATGGAAAACGAGCAATTAGCTATCGTAAGATAGAAAACATACCACATGAGTGGGGTACGGCTGTAAATGTTCAGGCAATGGTCTTTGGTAATACCGGTGAGCAATCTGCTACGGGCGTAGCTTTTACGAGAAACCCAGCAACAGGTACAAATAATTTTTATGGAGAATGGCTTCAAAATGCACAAGGGGAAGATGTTGTTGCTGGCACAAGGACACCACACCCTTTAAATGAAGCAACAAAAACAAGTGAATCCCAGCATCTTGAATCACTTGAAGTTTTTATGCCGGAAGTATATAAAAGCTTAGATAAAATTCGAAAAACTCTTGAAAAACATTATAATGATATGCAAGATATTGAATTTACAATTGAAGAAGGTAAACTTTGGATGCTTCAAACAAGGACAGGGAAAAGAACGGGTGGTGCGGCAATACAAATGGCAGTTGATATGGCAAGTGAAGGAATGATAGATAAGAACACGGCTATTATGCGAGTAAATCCAGAGCAAATTGATGAACTGCTACATCCGAGTTTAAACACAGAAGAGGAAGAGAAGTCCCAATTGTTAACTCGTGGTTTGCCAGCGGGACCTGGCGGCGCTGTGGGCCAAGTTGTCTTTACAGCAGATGATGCAGAAAGTTGGGCGAAACTAGGGAAAACAGTTATTTTGGTTAGAGAAGAAACCTCCCCTGAAGATGTTCATGGAATGCACGTAGCAGAAGCAATTCTTACTGCTAAAGGTGGAATGACATCACACGCTGCATTGGTAGCGCGTGGTTGGGGTAAATGCTGTATTGTTGGCTGTGCATCAATAAATATTAATTTTGATAAAAAAGAAATGTCTATCAATGGTGAATTAATTAAAGAAGGAGATTGGATCTCAATGAATGGGACAATAGGCTCTGTTTACCTCGGCAAAGTTTCATTAAAGTCAGCTGATCCAGAGTCAAACCAAGCATATCGAGAACTAATGTCATGGGCAGATGAAGTTAGAACATTAAAAGTTCGCACTAATGCTGAAAGTCCAGCAGATGCAAAACAAGCTATTGCTTTTGGAGCAGAGGGGATTGGTCTTTGTCGTACGGAGCATATGTTTTTTGATCCGGAGCGCATTATTGAAATGAGAAAAATGATTTTGGCTGAAGATGAATCAGATCGTAGAAAAGCAGTAATGAACCTTTTGCCATTTCAAAGAGAAGATTTTAAGGGTATCTTAGAAGCAATGGCAGGTAAGCCGGTCACTATTAGGTTACTTGACCCACCATTACATGAGTTTATTTCTTTAAATAGCGAACAAATAGATTCATTGGCAATCGAACTAAATGTTGAGCCTCAAAAAATAAAAGATAGAATGAAAACTCTTCATGAACTTAATCCTATGCTTGGGCACAGAGGATGTCGTTTAGGTATAGCTTATCCAGAAATTACTGAAATGCAAGCTCGTGCTATTTTTGAAGCTACAGCATCACTTCTTAAAGAAGGAATCGAAGCAATGCCTGAGGTCATGATACCCTTAGTTGGTAATCATTCAGAATATGAAAATCAAGAAAATATCGTAAGAGGCGCAGCGGAGAGAGTGACTAAAGAAACTGGTGTAGACTTTAAATATCTTGTTGGAACAATGATAGAACTACCTCGTGCGTGCCTAACTGCTGATAAAATAGCACAAAAAGCTGAGTTTTTTAGTTTTGGAACAAATGACTTAACTCAAACTACATATGGCTTCAGTCGTGATGATATTGGTGGATTTTTACCAGACTATCTTGAAAGCAAAATATTAGAGCATGACCCTTTTCAAAGCTTAGACCAAGATGGTGTTGGGCAACTTGTTTCAATGGCTGTTAAAAAAGGAAGAAATGTTCAAAAGGAGCTTAAGATAGGTATTTGTGGTGAGCATGGAGGAGATCCGTCAAGTGTTGAGTTTTGCTATAATGAAGGGCTAGACTATGTTAGTTGTTCACCATATAGAGTCCCTATTGCACGATTTGCAGCAGCCCAGTCAGTATTAAAATAAAATGTTGATTTAAGTAATTATTGCCAATAATTTTTGAGGAAGCAATGAGTTACAAAAAGACCAATATCAATAATATTAATAACGTCAATTTGTTTGATGTGGGGTCTTCCGTGTAACTCAACGGAATCAACTAACTTTTAAAAAGCCCCCAAAACTAAAAAGTTCTGGGGGCTTTTTTTTATTTAAAAGGAGATAAATGATGTGTGGGATATTTGCGTATAGGGGTAGCTTGCCAAAGAAGAAAGATTTAAAACCACATATAGAAAAAATTAGTTATCGTGGGCCAGACAACTCAAAAATAATGGAGTTTGATGATAGCTTAATTTTTGGTTTTCATAGGTTAGCAATAGTTGGGACAAATGAATCAGGAGATCAACCATTATTTCACCCAAATGATGAGAATCTAGTCTTGATTTGTAATGGTGAGATATATAACTATATACATTTAGCTGAAAAGTATGACTTTTTTTTAAAGACTGGCTCCGATTGTGAAATAATATTACATATGTATAAAAAATTTGGCATTGAACAAACAATTAAGTACTTAGATGGTGTTTTCATGTTTTTACTTTATGATAAAAAAGAAAAAAAATTATTTGCGGGTAGAGATCCGTTTGGTGTTAGGCCAGGATTTATTGGCTATGAAAACAACAATCTTTTTTTCTCATCTGAAGCTAAAGCAATTAGCAATCTTTGTAAAACCGTTAAATCTTTTCCCCCAGGTCATTGGTGGGAAGATGAAAAACCTAGATCATTTAATAAATATTATAAAAATAAAATAGCACACCATGTAGGTATCAAAGAAGATGACATTCTCGAAGGTATTAGAAAAAGGCTAATAAAATCTGTAAAAAAGAGGATGATGTCAGACCGTGAAATAGGTTCCCTTTTATCTGGAGGGCTAGACTCAAGCCTTATATCAGCACTTGTAAATAAATTTAATTCAGGTGATAAGCTGAAGACTTTTTCAATTGGTATGCCAGGTAGTGTAGATCTAAAATATGCTAAAGAGGTAGCAACCTTCATCGATTCAGATCATCATCAAATTGAAATATCTGAAAGCACTTTCTTGCAAGCTATTGAAACTGTCATCTATAATATCGAATCATATGATACAACCACAGTTCGTGCGAGTATTGGTAATTATCTTGTTTCAAAGTATATCCGTGAAAATTCAGATTGTAAGGTTATTTTTAATGGGGATGGTAGTGATGAAGTCTGTGGCGGCTATATTTATATGAAAAATGCTCCTTCACCTTCGGCTTTTCAAAAAGAATGTGAGAGGCTTGTTGCAGAAATTTATAGATTTGATGTCTTAAGGTCAGATAGGTCAATTAGCTCTAACGGTCTAGAAGCGCGTACGCCATTTCTAGATAAAGAATTTGTTAGATATTATTTATCAATAGATCCAAAAGAAAAAACCTTTAATAATAATCGGATAGAAAAACATCTTTTAAGAATGGCTTTTACTAAAATGGATATTTTGCCTGAGTCAATATTATGGCGAAGGAAATGTGCGTTTTCTGATGGAGTCAGTTCACAACAAAAATCATGGCACCATATCCTTAAGAATTTTATAGATGAGCAAATTTCTAATTTAGAATTTGAAAGTGAGTCTTTAAAAATAAATCACTGTAGACCTATACTCAAAGAAAGTTATTATTATAGGAAAATTTTTGAATCATTTTTTCCTAAGCACGAAAAGTTAATCCCATATTTTTGGATGCCTAAATGGGTAAAAACAGATGATCCATCTGCAAGAGAACTCTCTGGGTATACTGAATAAAAAAACCCCGCTAAATAACGAGGTTTTTTGTAAACAATTGCGAACCAGGTAGAGAAAACTTTTAATTATTCTACAGTTTCTCCTCCGCCCAGTAGATCTTCTAGCTTAAATGCACCATCTCGCTCCATTTGTTTTGCAGCGGACACAATCGCTTTTCGTGCATCATCAACTTCACGCTTTGCAGCGGCTCCTTCTACAGGAGTAAACATTGCTTGTTTCTTTTTTGGTAATACACCAATTACTTTATCATTAATTGATTTATCCATTCCTTTTAAGGCCATGGCTATACCATCTAAGTCAACCGCATTCATAAGATCTCGCAGTAAGTTGTCCGGGAAAATTTCAAATATAGATTCAAATGTGATTCGATATTTTTTAACAGCTTCAGCTAATTCAGGATTTTCTTGCTCTAAATTACTCATAAACATTTGCTCATCTTCAGCTTCCATTTCTCCTAAGAGATCAGCTAAATCTTTTCCGCCACCTCGTGAGAAAGCTACAGTCTTTGGAAGCTGTCTAGATTTCTTTTGAAGTTTATTTGCTATTTGAACAACGGCTTCTAGAGGAACATCGTCTAAATTGCCGATGTTTAAAAGGACTTGACCTTTTTCTTCCTCACTAATACGATTCAAAACTAACATTCGTTTGTCACTAGATAATTGCGCTAACGTAATGGCAATCACCCTTGGGGTCTCGGTAATTAGAAGAGCAATAAGCTGCTCATCGGTTAGGTCATCAAGAAAAGCAAAAGGCTTTTTAGGCTCATCACTTTCTTCTTCTTCCTGAAATTTTTCACTTACAAAAGAAAAGTAAAATTCTTCCATGACTTGTTTTTTTACAGCGAAAGCAACACTATTAACTCCTCGCATAGCAGCTCTTATTTTTCGGAGCTCTGTTTTATCAAGTTCTTTTACAAGATTTAACGCTAAACTTTCACCAAGAATAGAGAATAGTATAGCCACTTTTTGTAGACCAGAGAGTCTATTATAATCTGAGATCATACGTACCTCTTATTTTTTCTTCTTTTTCTTCTTACCACCATCATCTTCAGACTCTGGAGCGGCTGGTGCTATTTCGGGCTCTGGTGGAGCCTCTTCTAATATCCAGTCTTTAACAATTTTTGTTGCTGCTTGAGGCTGGCCAACGCTCATAGACACAACTGCTTGTTTCATATCATTAACCTCACTTTGGAGTACAGCAACATCTTCAGCTACTGGCTCAATAGGAGCAGCGGGTTGCTTTGGCGCTTCCTGAATTTCTGATGTCTGAATATTTACCTTACCCTCATTAGTTTTTTTTTTAGGTCTTCTAGGAGGATACATCATCCAGGGTGGAGGCATTTGTTCTTTAGGCTTGTTCATTAAAACCATTACAAGAACAACAATAAGAATAATTACGATGGCTCCAAGTATTACAAGGAATATCATCATGCCACTGTTTCCACTACTTCGGGGTTGGCTATCTAATTCAGTTTGGACTTTATCAAGCATGGCAAGCTTCTCAGCTATTTGACTATCCAGCGATGCTTTTTCTTCAATTTTTTCTTGGACAGATGACTGGGCCTGAGTCGCCGCAGAATCAGAAAGATCTGCAGTGCCTAAAAAAGATTTAAGGTTCTGAATTTCTTCATTCAATGCCTGCAGCCTTACAGAGTCTTGTCTAAGCATTGCCTGGCGCTCTTGGTCATATGACTGATCTCGAGCAGCAGTTTCAAATTCTGCTAATTTTGACTGGAAATAAAGCCGATCTTCTTGCCTGCGCTCCGCCTCAGAATCTTTATAGTTCTCAAGCTCCTGCTTCCAATCCACCTCTCCTAGTCTTTCGCGTTGACTTTCAAGGGACTCTAGTTTTTCAGCTATATTTTTAAGTAGTACCTGTTCAGCAGATTTTTCATCTCTTCGTTCCTTAAAGCTAGCAGTCATGATGCTTAAAACATCTCCCCTAGGGCGGTCAAAACGTGACGCAACCATAACAACCTGTCGAATGTTCTCAATTAATTCCGGAGCTGCACCTTCTTGTATTATAATACTTATCTCCATATTTCTAACGCTAGCCATAGAGGGGCGCATTTCAGTTTGTGTTCTTGAAACCACATTATCTTCAACAGGAGAATCCATTGAGGTTATTTCTGGAGGTAGGTTCGTCTCTTCGGGGGGAGTTTCTGCAGTAAAATCAAAGCCAGGGATAGGCAATCCGACACTCCCTCTTGGAGGGGAGTCAGTTGCGCTGAGCATATCTTCAGCCGCTTTTAGCGATTCAATGCCACCATTTGGTGAATAGGTGGTTTGGTTTTCAAACGCACTACTGATTTCTAGATCTACACTGACATCAATAACATATTTACGATTATCAATTACCTTTTCAAGCGCATCAGAAATACGCTTTCTCAAATTGTTTTCAATCATTAGTTTTTGAGCTAAGTATCCACTGGATTGCCCAAGACCCATGCTGAGTATGAGCCCTAAAGTAAAACCATATTTTATTAACTTATTAATCCGCTTAATCATATAAACTCCCTTAATCATCTGAATTATTGCTTGTCCTCTTGTTTAGCCTCTGAACGGCCAACAGGACCACCTCGTGGTGCTAAAAAAGTAATCTCTACTCTTCGGTTGCGAGATTTCTGTTGAGGAGTAGAATTATATTTTTGTACTAATTCCATTGAAATAACCTCAGTATTTTTTTTATCCCTAGGAACAAATTCTCCATAGCCAACAGCCTCTAACCGAGTTGGCACAACATTTAATCCTATCATCTGTCGAACAACGGCCGAAGCCCTGGCGCTAGACAGCTCCCAATTGCTTGGATATTTTACTTGTAAGGCTTTTGGTAGTTGGTCGCTGTCTGTGTGCCCTTCAACTGCTATTTGGAAATAAGACTCTTCAACAGTCGGTAAAATCTTTTTTAAAATCTCTACAAATTCAGGCTTAGTCTGTGCAGAGCCTGACTGAAAACTTATGTCAGAAGATATACCAATAGTGACCCCTTTTGGACTTGTAGTTACCTCAACAGGCTTTTCTCCTGTTTCTGGGTCAGCTGCCATTTCTTCTATCATTTTTTGTGCAGCTTTTTGAATATCACCAAGTGTCATAGCTTGATTATCAAGCTCTTCTTTTTTACCAACAGATTTACCCATACCATCAGCCATATTTTGAAGTTTTACAGGGTCAATAGTAGAGATTGCGGCTAAGAGCACAAAAAAAGCAAATAGCAAAGTCATCATGTCAGCAAAGGTTCCAAACCATCCTGGCAGGCCCTCTTCAACCTGATCCCTTCCTTTATTTATATATTTTTTTATTTCTTGTGGCGAAGCAGCCATTCAATTTATCCTTCGTCTTTTTTCCATTCTTTAGGCGGAATAAAAGAGTTTAGTTTTTCTCGTACTATAATTGGGTGTTTCTTCTGTTGAATTAAGCGTACAGCCTCTACTTGTAAGTTTTGTACGGTACTAGAGAAGCTTATTCGAGCATTTATTTTTTCTGCCATAGGTAGAAAAAATAAATTAGCAAAGATAGCACCATATAGCGTTGTAATTAGAGCAGCTGACATACCAGCACCAAGAGAATCTGTTCCACCTTCACCAAAACCAGACAACATAACAACAAGACCAATTAAAGTTCCAACCATTCCCCAAGCTGGAGCCATTGTTCCCATAGATTTAAAAAGGCCTGCTTGTGTTTTTTCGCGTAGTTCACGGTAGTCAACACGCGTATTTAATATTTCAGTCATTTCATCTAGCGACATTCCATCAACAACCATTTGGACACCATCTTTAAAAAAGAAACTCTTAATATTACCAATGTGATTTTCTAGGTCACCTATTCCTTTTCGACCAACCTCAGATGCCTCGACTGCTTCATCCACAAGGCCTCCTAAGGAATCATTGTTACCTTTAAAAACTGCACCCATTGCAGCACCAAGCTGGAGAACATCTTTTAACGGAAAAGCAACAGCAACAGATGCCAGCATTCCTCCAAAAACAATGCCAAAACTTGAAGCTGACCCAAACATCCCAAAGTCTGGTGTCATTAAAAAAATACTTCCAACAATGGCTACTAATCCTAAAAGAATTCCTACAAGGGTTGCAATATCCATAACTAATCCTCTATCATACTGGTTGATTTCAACCGGTTTTCATGTAATGCTTTTAATACATTTCTAACATCATCGTATTCTGGATCCATTCTTAAGGCTAGATTCCAATTAATAGTTGCTCGTTGAACATCTCCAAGTTTATAATAAATAGATCCACGCCTAGCATAGGCCAAGGCTAAGTTTGGGTTAAGTTCTAGCGCAGATTCAACCTCTTGCAATGAAGCTCTATATTACCTGCATAAAAATAACGCAAGGAGCGAGAAAGATGACGCATTGCATCATTCATTTTTTGTTCATCAACATTGTTATTCAAGCGAACAGCTTTTAAAGAATCCTCTAAAAACTTTGAGTGCTGCTCCATTGCGGCAAGCCGGGTCATCAAATTGCGCATCTCATTAGTCATTAAGCCCATAGAATCTCGAAGAGTATTAACTGTATAGTCAGCCATCATGAGCGTTGTATCTAGATCAGCCATATTGATTAGTCCGATAGGCGAGGGGGAAGGGCCACTTCCTGGCGTTTTTATAGTGGAACCACGTGGTGCTAAAATTTCAAATCCAATTGTCATCCCAGCATGGCCTTCCCAGTATCTTTCTTTCCATCTCGGTAATTTTTCTATGTGGGTGAACCCTAGGTTCAGGCGATAATCCGAGGTAAGGGGGATGCGGAGTCCCACATTGATGCCATTACCGTCAAATTCACCCACAATATCTACACCACCCCATTTCTGAAGATAGGGTGTATTTAAAATTGCTCCAGCAAATACACCGGCATTTGTTCCGGTGGGCGGAGTTGAAAGCGTATCAACTTGTACAGTGTCTATTGCTCCAAAACCACCCGTACCAAAGCCGATAAACATATTCGTATTATAATTTCCCATAGCCTTTTCGGAACTTATAATGCCAAAAAAGGAGAGCTCTTTGGGGTCAAGACTTAAACCACCAGTATTATTCTCAAATACAATATCTTGAAGACCAACAGAAAACGAAACATCGTTCTTTACAAAAATACGTTTTTGAATATGAAAACCAAATTCAATTGGTGGGCGATAAGTAGAGACTTCTAGGTTAGCAAGTCGAGTTGTGTCTCCACCATTCCCAGTTGAGAAACCAAAGGTCCATCCAGAAGCAGTTTCAGCATTAATAAAAGCCCCCCCTGCAGTGTTAAAAGGAGAAAGATTGTGGAGCTCAGAACCAAACCCGGCAGTAAATAAATATGGAGATTGCCTAACAGATGTAAAGGGAATCTTCATCATAGGTCCTGGGCGTAAATAGGCAACTCTAGTTGCGCTAAAAAGAGTTGTAATTAGTAAAGCGAAATATAAAGGATATTTTAAATAATGTCTCATTGAATACCATCTGATTTTTTTATTTCTAACTGCGCTAAGCGTATATATTCACTTTCTGGATAGTTTGAGACGATATTTGTAAAAGCCAATAGGGCCTCATCTTCGTTACCCATTTTTCTGTGCAGCAAGCCTTCTTGAATTAAAGCATCGTCAATTCTAAGCTTGCCACTAGATGTAATTTGATTAAGGAGGTCAAGCGCTTTTGTGTATTGATTCTCTTGCTGATAAGAGTCTGCCAACCAATATAGAATATTTTCCACAGTCTTTTCTGATGCGTGCTTATTTTTAAGGAAGAAAATTTCTTTATAGCCGTTTTATAATCTTCTTTTTGGTAAGCAAAAACACCAGCCATATAAGCTGAGCGATCAAATTTTGCTGTCTTCTTTGAAACTATCGCAGGTTTAGTTATTGCTTGCTGGATGCCGGCAAGGTCTTGTCGAAGTTGATTATTTTCATTGCGAAGCTCACTTATTTCAGAGCTAAATGAAGCTTCTAATTTTTTCATTCTTTCATTTATTCGATCAAGAGTTGTAAGAAGTTGATCACTAGAAGCCATATAAACTGAACCACTTTCAACCTTTTTAATTTTAAACGAAACTTCTTTAGAAGGCTTGGTTATAAGTCGGTTGTAACTTTCGGAGCCTTTAGAAGGCTCAATTACAATGCCAAGGTCTAGAAAAAAAATTTCTGATAGGTCTGATTCTTGAGCGCTTAAAACCCCCAGTAAAAAAAAGGGGGTTAAAAACTTTATTTGTTGCCTCTAGTAGAATTTTCATTAATGGCCTGCTCTTCAACTATTCGTATTCTTCCCAATCAATAACATAGGAGTATCCAATGAAAGAACCAAAATCATGAGGAACGTATAATTCAAATGCGCCGGTAGCACCTGGCAATAAAGTCGCATCTGTTGTAATGCCAGAGTCAAAAGTATGATAACCGCCTCTTACAAAAGTTGTAAGCGTTTTTGTTTCGCCACTCCAATTTTTACGAAAAACAAAATCAACTTTTACAAAGTCTGATCTACGACCACCAATATTTTTAATCTCACCACTAAAAACAACATTTCCTTGTGCATCTTTCTTTTCACTAATATTCCCCATAAGAACACAATTTGCGGAATATTTCTTTGAGGCATCTCTCTCGGAAGAAGTATACTGTGGCTCAGCTAGTTTTGGCATAGGAGGGGGTGTGTAGCTATCCCTTACTTGTTCAGGGACATATTCTGCCTGTTCTTCAGTAACTACATTGTCAACAATGCGGACTACATCTTGGCGGTTAATTATTAAGTAACCAACCAAAGTTTCAACTTTCAATGATTCTTCATCTTGATAAACAATTTTACCAAAAACGGTAGACCCATTTTTCATAATTATTTCTTTAGAGTATATGGCAAGTGGGTTAACCCACATCTTACTTAGCGCTTTTAAGTTTTCAATTTCTTCATTTAAATATTTCAACTCAGCTGTCATTTTTTTTATTTCAAAACTTAGTTCGTTCAAAATATAATCTTTTCCAGGGTCTGGCTGAAAAGCAGCAGGTTCAGGCTTTGAAGCTTGAGAGGGAACCTCAATGGCCTCTGGGGCCTTAGGAGATTCAGCGGTTTCAATTGCTAAAGTGATATCACCAAGCTTTACATTTTTATCTGAGACCTCAACCGGCGAGCTTATTTTACCAGCTTCGCCACCATCTGCTTCAAGTGTATAATTCCCCGGCGGGATTTTTTTAAGTTTAAAATCCCCCTTTTTTGAAGTTTCATCACGATTTGTCTCAGTTCCATCCATGCTTAACAGCAAAACAGTGATGCCTTTTATGCCATCACCGTCACTATTAATTAGAGTCCCGGATACAGTGCGGGGCTTTTGTGCAAATAGCACGGAAGAAAAAAGGGTAATAAGTACCCCTATAAATACTTTGTTTAAAACGCTTCTTATTGCCATTTATCTTTACCTCGGATTGTGTGGCATTTAAAGTTATAAGCCTATTAGGCACGGAAAGTTTAACCCAGCTCTATTATTGAATCAAGTCAAAAATAGAGGATATTATCAAAATTTAACTATCTCAAAATTTACTATTTCCAAAAATCTTCGTATGTTTTTTTTCTTTTTAGAAGAGATGCGCGAGCTGAATTGGTCTTTAATCTCATGTCATTGTCGAGATATAGAGCAAGGGCTTTATCATAGGATTCTAATGGTAACTCAAAATCCATTTCGTCTTTCTTTTCATATGCTTGACCAAGCCAATAATAGGCCTCCCCTAAGGTATCAATTAGGGCAGCAGCTTTTGCAAAGGACTGTATTGCATCCCATTGTCCATTTTTATGCCCTTTTTTGTGATGGTTTTTACCCTTTTGAATATTGATAAAATAATTTGCACTTTTATTTTTTGGGTCAAATTTTAATATAAATTTATAGTCTGGAGAAGAATTGCTTTTCTTGGCCAGGTTTAAATGAGCGGCCACGATAGAATTGCGAAGCTCAATGTCGTTTGGGTGCTTTGATATTAATGAGTCTGCGTTTTTGATTAATTCACTTGGATCAGTCTTGGCCATGCTTGATGGGGTTGGGGCGCAACTAATTATTATTAGAACTAAAATTAAGCTTTGTATTCTAAAATGCATTCTAGCCTTCAAACCAAAATAGGTCTTCGTTCTCTTCAAAAGATTTATAAAGTGTCTCCATAGATTCAACCACATAATACCTATCTTGAATTTCACTATAATTAAAACTTGTCATCACTATTTCCTCAATATCATAAGAAATAATTTTAGATTTGTTTGATGTACCCTTTGCGCACTTTACAATGTTCATTGTTTCGTCAAAAGAGGAAATAATTCCAGACCCATAAATATCATAATCGATATCATTTTCTTTTCTTCTAAAATGATTTGTTTCGGGATTGGACTTAACAAGCCCAAACTCATATGTCCACCACGCAAAATTTTGCAGTCGCCTAAGATTGTGTGACACCAACTCTTTTTCAAAACCACGTTCATTTTTTAATATTTTATCACCAAGAATACCAACCTTATGCATGAAATCTGCGTAAGGCTTATTCATCAAAAAAGGAATATGGCCTTGAATGTCATGAAAAATATCTGGCTCCGGGGTGTACCCCTGTTCGTTTTGAATTTTTATATCTGAATATTTTTCTTCAAAACGAGGAGATTTTCTTATAATATCGGTAACTGGGAACTTTCTATTTGCATTGAGATCAAAAAATAATTCTTCTGTTAAAAAGCCTGAAACAGGTACTAATTGCCAATCTGTAGAGTTTTTTATTAATGGTGATATTGAATCAAATTCAGGAAAGCGATCTTTAGGTATAGGAAGCGTCCGCATCCCAAGCAAGTACTCTTTGCAAACATATTGATCAATTAATGGGAGAACATTAATAAACAAGTCTTCCCAAATACCATTCTCTAAATTTGTCACATCATTATATTTTTGAGGCTTAATGTACTTATCATGAATTCCAAAAATTTGAATACCAGACATTGATGTTGGCGAAATATTTTTGAATAATTTATCGAATTTGTTTTTATTGTTTAACATTATAGCTCTTAAATATAAAAATTAATATTACTATAAATCACCAAAACCAAATATAGGTTATTGCGCTATTTTTTCTGCCCAGGTCTGGGTCATATGGTGAACCACATTCAGCTCGCATATTCGCCGAATCATGATCAAACAAATCATAATCTTCACCATATATTATGCCTTGGAATCGACCTTCTTGATCTTTACACCATTCTCTCACACTACTTCTTAATGCTCCTGTCCCATGCCCATGAATTATTTTAATTACTTTTACGTCACCCCTATGAATGAACTCACTGACCTTGGTTTCAAGTTCAGAGATTGCGCGGTCTAATGAAAAACCTTTATGGCCAATATCTATAATTTTAAATCTGGTTGACATTTTAACTATAGAGTTTCCGTAACTTTTACATTTCAATAAAAGGATTAAAATGGAAAATATAATCTTAGGACGAACGGGTATTAATATTTCTAGAATTAGTCTGGGAACATGGTCCTTTGGAGGGGCAAATGTTTCAAGTAACAATCAACCTGTTGGATGGGCTGGTCAATCAGAAGAAAATAGTCAATTCGCATTGCAAAAAGCATATGAGGTAGGTATAAGTCATTGGGATACAGCAGATGTTTATGGCAATGGCGTATCAGAAGAAATTATTGGATCAATGGGTGGCAAAAACTCAAAAGAGCAGATATCTTTTTAGCTACAAAAGTTGGCTGGGATATGGGGACCTATGATCATTGGTATAATCCTAAGCAAATGACGCTTAACATGGAGCGTTCGCTAAAAAAACTAAAAGTAGATCATGTTGATTTAATGTACTTACATCACTGTAATTTTGGTAAAAATGATGAATATTTTGATGATGCTTTAAATATTGTAAAAAAGTTTCAAGATGAAGGGAAGACACGGTTTATTGGTCTATCAGATTGGTCTTCGAAAAAAATAATGAATTACATAGACCGGGTTGATCCTGATGTTGTTCAGCCCTATCGTAATGTAATGGATGATACATACGAAGCTAGTGGACTTAAAAAATATGTGGAAGCTAATAATATTGGTGTATGTTTTTTTTCACCAATTAAACATGGTCTTCTAACTGGAAAATATAAAACACCAGCTACATTTGAAAACGGCGACTTTAGATCTAACGTCAAAGATTTTACTAATCAAGAATTGATAGAAAAAATGCAGATAAATAAAGATTTACTTGAAGAGCGCTTTAAAGATCACCCAAATGCTGTTATGCATGGCCTCGTTGATTCACTTTTAACAGATGCCCCCACAGGCTGTTGTTTGCTTGGGCAAAGAAATGTACCCCAGGTAGAAGTTGCTTCTAGCCTAGGAGAGCCTTTAAGCCAAACAGATTCTAATTGGGTAAAGTCACTTTATCAATAAAACCAACAATCTTTCAAATTTTTGCTGCAGCCTCAACAGCGCTCCATACCCGCCAAATATTTTTATAGCAAATTTTTTCTATATCTTCTTCAGAATAGCCACGCTTTAGTAAATGATAAATAAGATTAGGGTATGATGATGCATCTTTAAGTCCATAAGGTAACGAATCACCCACGCCATCATAATCTGAACCTATACCAACATGATCAATACCCGCTAATTCAACTACACGATCAAAGTGATCAATGACCTCTGTGACATCTGCATAAATTGGGTTTTCTTCATTAACTTTTTTCGCATAAAGCTGTAAAGCTTCATCTTCAGCAGATAAGCCATTCTTTTCTGCGTATATCTTTATCTTTTCTGCATTTGCAGCTCTTTTATCCTGTGAAGCTTGTGTGATAAATGATGACCCATAATTTATTTGAATAACGCCGCCATTATCTTTGAGCCTACGAATTTCCGCATCGCCCATATTCCGCTCCCAACCAGGAGTGAAGTGTCGGCACGAAGAATGAGAGGCAATTACAGGAAGATCTGTCATATCTAGAACTTGATTAATTACTTCATCAGTTACATGAGATATGTCTATCATGATACCTACGCGATTCATTTCTTTTATCACTTCACGGCCAAAGGGGCTAAGCCCACCCCAAGTGCGGGTAGTGTCATAAGATGAATCACAGATTTGATTATCTTTTCCATGCGTGAGGGTTATATATCTAATACCACGATCATAAAAATATTTAATATTGGATAAGTCGTCTAATATTGGGGCGCCATTTTCCATTCCCATTGGTAAGGCAATTTTCCCATCACCAAAAATACGATTGACATCTGAAACACTAAATGCTACTTCAAATTTATCTGGATGGTCATTTGCAATCCGATTTACAAGATCAATTAGAGAGTCAGCTTTTTCTTTAGCGCCTCCTGTCTCTTGATAGGATGAAGGGACATAAATAGACATAAAAGGTGCATCTAAGCCACCTTCTTTGGCTCTTACATAATCAAAATCACCACCTTTTGTTCGTACGGATAAATCTTCATAGCCATCATTCAATCGCCATGGGACATCAATGTGCCCATCTGTAATTATAAACTTATGCGCAAGATCGTATGCTCTCTTTCTCAAAGTTGCATCATTACTGCAGCTCAAAATAAAAAAACCAATTATAACCAAAAATAAATGTTTTGAGTAATTCATCCTTTATCCTTTATTTGTTATTAGTGAGGCAAGTTAGATCAGCTATCAAATTCTTGAACAGATAAATAATTAGTAGTGCCTGCCGTCCCCATTGGGACACCGCCAGTAATTACAAACTTATTACCATATGCTAAAAGTTTAAAATCTTTTAAAACAGAAAAGCATAGCTTGGGAATGGCTTCAACATTGTCATAGTTATCTACCTTGATAGGGTTAATACCCCAGATTATCTGAAGCTGTCTAACAATTTTATCAAAGGGAGTCAATGCAAATATTTTTGCATGTGGACGGTAACGAGAAATCATTCTTGCTGTACTGCCACTATGAGTCATGGTCATGATTAACTCTATATCTAAATCTGCTGAGATTGAACAAACGGCATGGCTTATTGCATCAGCCGTTTTATTTATATCTTCTGGAAGAGACTTTCTAGTAGCGTTCTTAGTTTGCTCTATCTCTTTAATTACTTGATTTAATGTTTTAACAACATCAACTGGAAATTTTCCAATAGCGGTTTCACCTGTCACCAATAGAGCATCAACGCCATCAAATATTGCATTTGCTATATCACTAACTTCTGCGCGCGTAGGTGTTTGACTGTCGATCATTGATTCTAATAGTTGAGTTGCAATTACTACCGGCTTCCCAAAGGCTCCAGCCAGTTTAATAATTTCCTTTTGTGCAAGAGGGACTTTAGCTGCAGGAATTTCAACACCAAGGTCGCCTCTAGCCACCATAACGCCATCAAAGTTTTTAACAATGGACTCTAAATCATTTAAAGCTTCCCATTTCTCAATTTTTCCCATTACGGGCAAACGTTTACCAAAATGATCCATAATTTTATGCACATAGGAAATATCATCTGAGCTTCTTACAAAAGATAAAGCAACCCAGTCAGCGCCAGAATCTAAAGCCATCTTAAGATCTGCCTTGTCTTGATCAGTAAGCGTTGGCACATCCAACATGACTCCAGGGAAATTAACGCCTTTTCCAAATTTCACCTCCCCGCCAATAACTGTTTTGCAACGCAATGAATATTTTGATATTAATTCTGTCACTTCTAATTGCACTCTTCCGTCATTTATTAATATCCGTGCCCCTTTTATTATCTTAGCAAAACCAACACCCTTGGTAACTTTAATTTGATTTTGATCCGAAGAATCTTCATTCGTTATAATTATTGATTGGCCTTCGGAGAGAACTTGCCCCTCTTTTAAGTTGGTGATTCTGATTTTAGGTCCAGCTAAATCTGTTAAAATTGAAGGCCTTTTCCCTTGAGGCACTTTTATGGACTTAACTAGATCATATAATTTTTGCTTTGACTCAGAATCCCCATGAGACATATTTAAACGAAAAACATTAACACCAACATCAACCATTTCTTGTAGCATAGCTCTATCATTACAAGCAGGGCCAATCGTTGCAATTATTTTTGTATTTTTTTTCATAAAATAATGACCTGCTAGTTTATAGAAAAAGGGACGGTTAATCTGAAAGGTGAAATTTTAGCATTAAACTTTTTGCCGTTTTCACAGAACATCTCAAAGTAACCATGCATCACACCAAACTCAGTTGGTAATGGACAAAAGCTAGTATACTCAAAAGATTCACCGTTTTTTAAGAACGGTTTGTTACCAACTACTCCTGGTCCCCGAATCTCTTCAACGTTCCCTTCTCCATCTGTTATATGCCAGTATCGATTTTTTAGCTGGATGGTCTCTGAACCATTATTTTGAATATTTATGTGATAGGCGAAAAAATAAATAGGTTTTGAGGGGTCTGATCTTTCTGGAATATAATTACTCTTAACAGTGATTCTAACTTCGTTTGTAATGGTTTCTATCATAAGATAAATTTATTGATTTTTAATTATTGATGTTTCTAGTTCATCACGCAATTCAATCACTGCTTTTACATAATTATCAGCGTGGTTGTAAGCATATACAGACTTATAAACCTTCTCTTGGTTGCTTGGGTCTGTTTGTGGGTAGCCATTTTTAATAAGATAATTGCCAATACTAGCGAAAACATCAGACCAATCGTAAGGTTTTCGAACCCCATCATCGTTTCCATCAATTGCATATGCATTATAGCTTGATGGTATAAATTGACCATAACCAAAAGCACCAGCATAGGAGCCCAATATGGAGTGAGGGGGGATTTTATCTTTATAACAGTAAAGCAAGTATTCTATCATTTCTTTTTTAGCCCATTTCGAACGACGAGGCATCCTTGATATTTGAGTATAGAGCGCATTGAAAACACTATACGTGCCTTTATGCCTGCCATAATTACTTTCTACGCCAACAATGCTCAAAATAAGATAATGATCTACTCCAGATTTTTTGCCTATTGCCATTAGGCTAGTTTGATTTTTTTTATAAAACTTTACACCTGCAGAAATTCTAGATTCAGTTACAAAAAGTTTACGATAATCGGTCCAGCTTTTTTTTTCATAAGGCCTTGCAAATCGATCCAAAATATCATTGTGGACCAAGATTTTTTCACTAGAGAATGTCTCAATGATAAAAGACTCTGGAAGGCCTTTTTTTAATGCTTGTTCACGAATGGCAGAAAAGACAGAATCTTGTCCAAAAATAGAAGAGCAAAGCAGTAGTGCCGTCGTTAATTTTCTCATTTAGTTTTAAAGGTTTTAGCTTCATGAATATTAATTGCCGACATATCAAAATCAGAATTGTTAAGAGGGGGGGGTTGTTTTACTGCTCGAAAACGCATTAAACCCATAAATGCGATGGCAATAATAATAACAATTATATAATGTATTGGTTTTGTGCTTTTCATGGTAAATGTTACACTTATTAACTTCTATAATTTATAAATATTTATTGTTGATATTATGATGCTAAATCATTTTGCATGCGAAATTCTTTAATTTTTGGGCTACCCTTAAATTCACCATGTGACTCATCAGGTAGTAATGCAGCAATTCTACACATAACTTCATCGCCAATCTCTTTCAGTGCTAGATCCTTCTCTTCTTTATTTCTTGGCAACTTATAAGGTCCAAAAGGTTTCCCAAAACTAACTAAAACTTTTGGTCTAACACCTCGACCAATATAGCTCCATATCACATCCTTTAAACCATAAATGCTCATGGGTACAATAGGGACCTGCATTGTTGTAGAGAGATATACAACCCCACCTTTTGCAGGGCGAAGCTCATTAGATAATGTATCGCCCTCTGGGAATATGCCTAGAATGCCTTTTTGAGATAAAATTTTACGAGAACTTTTAATTGTGGATGGAGCAAGTTTGGTGCGATTGGTTGGTATAAAACCATAAAGCCATATTGCCCAATAATTAAACCATTCAATTACTTGGTCGCTAGCTGCCAAAAAATCAATGGGTTTTCTTACTGCATAAAGAACAAAAGGCGGATCCGCATAATTAAAATGATTTATTGCTATTATAAATGGGCCTTCCTTCGGGAGGTGGTGGCGTCCACGAACCACCGTTTTTGCTGAAATAATTCCAATTAAAAAGGCTAAATATCCAACCAATGAGCGAACCCATCTGGGCCGAGGTTTTAGCAAGTCTAGTTTTGTTCTTGCGCTCAATTTTTATGATGGGTATTTGTTTAAAATAAATCCAATCGATGCGCTCAATTTTTTAGCAAAAGGAATGTGAAGAAATTCATTGGGGCCATGTGCATTTGAGCCTGGTCCTAAAACACCAGTAATTACAAACTGTGCCTCTGGGAACTTTTCACCTAGCATGGCCATAAAAGGGATCGTCCCTCCTTCTCCCATTGACAAAGCAGGCCTGCCATAAAAAGTTTCTGATGCTTTTTGAATTGCATCTTGTAACCAAGGGGCAAGTTTTGGCGCATTCCAGCCATTGGCAGGCTCTTCCCAATCAATAGATACAGAAGCATTGTATGGGACATCTTTAGTAAGGGCTTCATTTACTTTATCCATTGCAATATGACAGTCAATATCTGGTGGAAGTCGGAAAGAAAGTTTTAATGCAGTATAAGGGCGCAATACATTCCCACCATTTTTCATTGATGGAAGGCCATCAACTCCAACAATGGAAAGTGTGGGCTCCCAAGTTCTGTTCATCATTCCTTCCTCGGGTATCTTTGTCGATGGCTTCATCCCTTTGTGCCAAGGAAAAGATTCGGGATTATTATTTAAAGTTTTCACCATTTTTTCTATTTCTTTAATGCGATGATTTGGGATTTTAGAATGTAATTCTCGAATTTTAATTTTTCCAGTTACTTCATCTTCAATTCGTGATATAAGCTGTCTTAAAACACGAAAGGATGAGGGGACTAGACCGCTAGCACTTCCAGAGTGTACACCTTCAGTTAAGACGTCAACTCGAAGCTCGCAAGCAATCATTCCACGAAGAGAAACTGTTGACCAAAACTGTTCATAGTTTCCTGCACCAGAATCAAGACAAACAACCAAATCAACTTCTCCAATAATATTTTTATGCTCATCTATATAATATGGGAGGTCTGGAGAACCACTTTCTTCGCAAAATTCAATCAAGATTACAATCCTAGGCAACTTTATATTTTGTTCTTTTAGAGACTTAATTACTCCAATTGATGCAAATAAAGCATAGCCATCATCAGCACCTCCACGACCATATAATTTTTCATCACGTAAAACTGGCTTCCACGGCCCCAATCCCTCTTCCCAGCCTTCCATTTCAGGTTGTTTATCTAGATGTCCATACATTAGAATATTACCATCTCGCTCTCCAGGGATCTCTATTAAAATTAGAGGCGTTCTACCTGGAAGTTTTTTAACATGAAGCGTGCTTTCTTTTGGTCGATGTTTATCCGCCCAAGTTACGGCTTGCTCTAAAACATTATCCATGTGACCAGCCGTTTCCCAATCCGGGTCAAATGCAGGTGACTTATTTGGGACTTTAATATATTCAATCAATGAAGGAGTAATTTCATCATCCCAAAATTGATTGAGGCTATTTTGTAGTTTTTCAGAATTCATAAAATCTTTCTAAAAGGAGGTTTAATAAAGATGAATTTTACAGAAAAGAAAATATATTGATTAAGGGTTTTAAAAGGCCCTGAATAATTCAGAGCCTTTTTAATTCAGTTGTTTCAATTAATGATTAGAATGGTAAATCATCATCATCATCATTGCTATCGCTACTACTATTGCTACTATCATTGCTTGCCTGAGATGGCGCTTGTTGAGCTCCACCTTCATTATCCATTTTTCGACCAAGCATGGTGAACATTTCACATAACACTTCAGTTGTATAACGCTTTACGCCATCTTTGTCTTCCCAGTTTCGAGTCTGGAGTTTACCCTCGACATACACCAATTGACCTTTTTTTAATAGGTCACCCCCTAGCTCAGCAGATTTGCCAAACATAACGCAACGGTGCCATTCAGTTTTATCTTGAATTTCACTATTGGCATCACGCCAGGATTCATTTGTGGCTAGATTAAAATTGGCAACGGCGGCACCTGAAGCGGTAAACCGAGTTTCTGGGTCGCCACCCAAGTGACCAACTAGTACAACTTTATTTACACTACCTTTTTGCATATTTTTCTCCTACTTTTTATCGTTTTTACTTACGCGTGTATTTTATACTACATATCAAATCTAATTTATTGCAATTATTTTTTACCATATTTTTGGAATTAAAGCTTTACGCCCAGCTGGATAATCTGAAAATTTTTCAAGATACCATTTATGGTTTGACCTGGCTCTTGGCAGAAGATTTGCCAAGCTCCATATTGCAAAAGACAAACCTGCGAACGACCACGTTGCTATAGCCCAACCGCACCACTCAATTATTTCACCAAGATAATTTGGGCATGAGATCCATTTAAATAAACCTTTCTTTGGAATCTTATAATCTCGGACACCTTCTTTGCGAAGTGAAAATAAAATATTATCCGAGCTGATATTTATGATCATTCCAATTAAAAAAATTGTAAAACCAGAAATAAACTGAGGGCTATACAACCAAGAACTTGGATAGGGATGATTTAAGCTAAATATCCACTCTGCATTGATCCACGAGTTAATGCTATTAAATATCATGGCAAACAATACAATGCCAATGGGCATTTTCTTATGCTTAATCTTTGCCCGGTTTGGCCAAACCCAACTACGATGAATATAATGAGTCATCCACATTGCATAAAGAATAATTGCAGCAATATCTAAAAGCCCCGAATTCGCTACTCCAAGCCCAAAAAAAACTGTCATAATTATTATACATGGAGATTCCATAATTATCCAACCGAGGCGAGATGATATTCGTGCCCCCCAACCAGGACGTTCGTGGCGACCATAAGGTGCACGAATAAACAATAATACTATAAAGGTACAGATTGCCAGAAATAACCAAAGCCAGACGATTAGTTCGTATTGCCCTTTATCAACTAGCATTTTTTTTGAACCAAGTTATTGTATCATTGATAGTCTCAACTAGTGGCCTTGGTGAATGACCAATCTCTTTTTTTGCGAGATTCCCTGGTATATTTTGACACTGTTCAGCTAACGCATGCAAGCTCCCGCGGCTAAAAGAAGGTCGATTGCCCGTTAATTTTGAAAATAAAAAAGCAAAAGGGAGGGCTAGGTATGCTGACCAAAAAGGCAAAGTTACTAAATTTGTTCTTAAATGCAGTTGGTTAGAAATCATTGTTGATATTTGCTCAAACGTTGCCCATTGTCCAGGTATGATATAGTGCTGTCCTTGTTTTCCTAAAGTTATACAATTTATTGCAGCCTCACTTACATCTCTTACATCAACCCAGTTAAAGCCCGCATTAATATTAATTAACATATTCCTGGTCATGATATCTAATAAAACCTTTCCCATTCGACTAGGCTTGAAATCAAATGGACCAATTATACCAGTTGGGTGGAGAATAGTCGCGTCTAAGCCGCTATCACATGCATCATATACTAAACGCTGAGCTGCGGCTTTTGTCTGATCATAAGGTGGTGCATTTTTATTGCTAACCAAAGGTCTATCCTCATCTAATGGCTCATTGGTTGGCAATTGATTAAAGGCATGGATGCTTGAAAAGTGAATTAGTTTTGGGATATTAGCGTCGATAGCCGCTTGACAAATATTTTTTGTGCCAACTACATTTATTTCATGCATTAGCGGGATATCTATATTTTCAACAGAAACATAAGCTGCTGAATGAAAAACCGCATCAGAGCCTTCCATATTTTCAGATAAAAACTTAGGGTCTGAAAGACCACCCTTAACCGTTTCAATATCTAGATTAGAAAGTGCTGTTAAATCTTTATGAATTAAACACTTTACGCGCCAACCATTGCTGAGCAGTTGTCGCACTAAATTGCCACCTACATGGCCTGACCCGCCAGTTACAAATGCTGTTTTTATTTAGCCCCCCGGTTTTGAGAATTAATAATGCTTAATTTCATCTTTTATTAGTCTAATTTAAAAGCATTAAAAGAGACTATCTAATCTTTTGCGAAAAAAAGAGGACTCAAATTAAGAAAGCTTGATTTAACTATTAATAATCAAGCTTAACAGCTAATTTTATCTGTTAAATAACGGCTTGGTTGCCTTAAGAAAAAAGATAAATATGACAACTACGATTTCTCAGATCAGCATAAAACCTAACACGCCAGGACAAGTTGGCTTACCCAAAGTGCCAATCGAAAGAGCTACGATTTCAAAATGGGGAGTTGAGGGTGACTATAATAGATTCAGGAAAGAAAAGAAAAAGAATGATCCCGATATGGCAGTTATGATTCTTTCAACAGATGTTATTAATGCATTAAATAGCGAAGGCTGGCCAGTTAGCCCGGGTGATCTAGGTGAGAATATTACATTAACCAATATTGACTATAGTACATTGAAGCTTGGCGATAGGCTAAACATCGGAGAGGTTACTCTTGAAATATCATTAATCTGTGATCCATGCACAAATTTGAACAACCTATCTTATGTTGGCAAAGATAAAAGCGCTTCGTTCATAAAAACTTTGATGAAGCGTCGAGGTTGGTATGCGCGCGTTTTAAAGGCAGGGGAAGTCACGGTCGGTGATACCGTAGCCATTAATCAATAATTTTTTAATCTTTTGATTCAATTTAAAATAAAAGGAATGCACTGCGGCAGCTGCGTTTCGAAAGTTCAGGAGGCGTTAAAGGGCATTGAAGGGATTGAGGAAGTTAGCGTTAGTCTCCCAGGTAAATTTGTTAGCATTGGGGGAGAGGTTAACACAAAAGATGTTTTAAATGCAATCTCAAGCGTGGGATATGAGGCGAGTTTAAAAGAAGGATTTGAGCCAAAAAAGGCAGAAGCTAGCAACAATACTCCAAAATCTGAATTAAAAGAACTGTTCCCATTGCTATTAATATTCATATATATATCGATAGCCTCTATTGGTATGAACCTCCCAAAAATTGATCCCAGCCAATTAATGTTAGATTTTATGGGTCTTTTCTACATTGTTTTTAGTTTTTTTAAGTTTTTAGATTATAAAAACTTTCCTTCATCGTTTGCCATGTATGACCCAATTGCAATGAGGGTCTCTTATTATGGATGGGCCTATCCATTTATTGAAACCATACTTGGGATATTGATCTTATTTAGAATTGAAATATTATTAACTATGATAGTTACAATTATTATGCTTGGCATCACAACTTTTGGGGTTACAAAAACATTGCTAAAGAAAAAACATATTCAATGTGCATGCTTGGGTACAGCTTTAAAACTGCCAATGACTAAGGCAACTTTCATTGAAAATAGCGTTATGATCATAATGGCAATATCTTTTTTAATTGGAAAAAGCTAACAGCTTTTACACCTTATATATATAGCAGTCAGTAATCTTTTAGGATATTTCTAAATTTAAAACGGTTTTTTATGATGGTTTTCTGCATTTTTTTTAAACAGAAAAATAAGAAAAATAGTCATATATAAACATTTTATGAGTCATTATCGAGGATAAAACGCTCCATGCGCTTAAAATATAGAACCTAATATTTTTTTAAAAAAAAGTTTGTTCCTTCTAATGAAAGACTCTTATGTTCCCCCATTGAGGTAAGAGGGGTAGAAGTACGTCTTGACGTACTAGGTACATATTGACCGCCCCCCCTCAAAAGAAATTTTTAATTAATAGTAACAATAAGTGGAGTAGTGTAATGAAAAAACTCACGACCTTGTTCTTAGCCATTATCATGACCACAGGTCTGTTTGCGCAGAACCTAACTGGTAAGATTAGTGGAACTGTTACATCTGACGGTCAACCTTTGGTTGGCGCGAACGTTATCATTGAAGGAACTTCAACTGGTGCGGCAACAGATGAAACTGGAACATATTATGTTTTTGATGTCCAACCAGGTATATACACCTTGCGTGTTAATTATATCGGATACAAAGCTCAAATTGTATCTAACGTTCGTGTAACAATTGGACTAACAACAAACCAAGACTTTGAGCTGGAAGTTGCAGCGGTTGAAGGAGAAACAGTTGAAGTAACTGCTTCAAAGCCTTTGATCGAGGTATCACAGACAAACGTCGCAAGAACCATTGACTCAGAAGCCATTGATAACTTTGCAGTACGTAATGTTACTTCTATGGTTGCTAGTCAGGCTGGCGTTGTCGTTCAGCATGATGGAATGCATATTCGCGGTAGCCGAGGAGAAGAAATTGGCTATACTCTTGAAGGTGCTTCAATGACCGGTGCTGGCGGGAAGGTTGTTTCAAACGCAATCCCTGAAGCATTGGAAGCTGTGGCTGTTCAAGTTGGTGGATATGATGCAAGTATTGGTAATGCGAATGGTGGTATGGTTCAGCAGTCACTTAAAACAGGTGGCAGTAGATTATCTGCTTCTGTTCTAATGGAGGGCATGCAAGGCGGAGATGCGTGGGCTGCAACTGGCGACAATGACATTACGGCAACTATGTCTGGACCAATTGGTAGTAATATTAGATTTTTTGGAGCGGTCAGAAAGACACACACAGACAACTGGTCACAAAACAGTAGATGGTTTACTCCTTTTACTATTAATGGAGGAACTCCAATCCCAGATAAAATTGGTGGATTGACTAACTCTGGTGATATGGTTGTGTTGTCTAAAGATGGTAATTATGTTTTCCGTGATGTTGATGGAGACGGTGTTTATACTCCACCTGATGGAGAGGGACATGGTGATGAAGGATCATATCGTGGATTGAACAATTCTTATGCCTTTGACAATGAAGAAGACAATCTTTCTATTAATGGTTCACTTCAGTGGGACATGAATCCACTAGTTCTTAGAATAGGTGGAGCGTTCAACTCATATACAAATTCTAGTGCTGGACTGCCTATTCAGGGGATGTTTAATACACGTCGCCATGAAAATGCTGGTTCAAACTATTTGATAAATGTAAAAGGAACCTATTTTTTAAATACAACCACTTACATTCGTGCAAACTTTAGCACAGTAGGTCGTAAGTATGAATCATACGATAAGAAATTTAAAGAAGAAGGTGTTTTTAAAGATGGCCATACAAGTAAGCTAAGCGATTGGCTAAAGTTTGGTGATCGTGATGCTGTTGCGCTAGTTGATACTAACTGGGCAAGGCACTTTGGGACACCTGGCGCGGACCCAACCTCAGACGTGTATAGATACGTTGAGCCTTCAAATTATAACCTAAACGGTTTTCGCTTCCAGCGTGATGGTGTTCGCCGTGGTGGATATTCAAAAGGTGAGGATGGCTACATCAACTTTAATGGTGAATTCGTTACCCAGATGGGTGAGCATGAACTAAAGCTTGGTGGTGCGTATACAAAGTATGATTACAGACGCTATAGCTATGGCGGTATTAACTCATTAAATTCAAAAATTGGTCAAGACTCAACTCTTACAGCTGCTGTAGAAGGTGAGACAGACCGTATTTTACAAGAGATTGTAACAGCTCGTCTTTCTTCCTGGATTGGGTATGACCCACTAGGTAGAGACTGGAATGCTTCATCTGCATTAGCAAATGAGTATGATAAGCCTCGTAACCCTTGGAATTTTTCAGCATATATAAATGATAAATTCGAAGCGGGCGACCTTATTGTTAACGTTGGTCTTCGCTATGAGGCAATCAACCAGGCAAATAAAGACTTAATGGATTACAACAATCCTCCAATCGATAAGAATGCAACCATCGTTGCGCCAGATGACCCTCAGTATGGCTTTAAAGATATGCCAACACAGAGTTATTTGATGCCTCGTATTGGACTTGGCTTTCCGTTATCTGATCGTTCACAGTTCCACTTGAACTATGGTAAATATGTTCAAATGGCTCCAATGGGCTATCTATATCGTAGTCGCGGTTCAGGTGCCTCTTCATGGGGCTTGAAGCCAGTTAGAGAAACCAAGTTTGAAATTGGCTATGGAACTTTAATTGGAGATGTTGCATCTTTAGATATTACAGTATTCACTCGTAATCCTCAGGATCAAATTGGTGAGGATACTTATGAGCCTGATAACTCACCTGGTTATAATTATTACCAAATGAGGAATCATGGAATTTGGGTGAACTCAGATTTTTCAAATATTACTGGTGTTGAACTTGATTTTAAAACAAATCGTGTAAGCAATGTTCAATTGTTTGCTAACTATGTTTTCCAGGATGTTAGAGGTACAAACTCTTATCCAGGTTTAGGTACGTCAGGTTGGGGTAAGCCGACATCTATTTCAGCTACCCGCTATGACCAACGTCATCAAGCAAGCGCAGTACTTGACTACAGAACAGGTAGGACAGGAAATATTGTAACGGACAATATAGGTGCAAACCTTATTGCTTCTTTTAATAGTGGGCACCCTTATACTAAATCCGATGGCTCTATGGGTCAGCGTGACGCAGGTGAAGGTGCATTGCTTTCAGATAATGACCCTCGTAACAGAGCGCCAATGGAAGCAATTAACTCATCAACCACACCTTCTTACTTTAACTTAGACTTAGGTCTGGACAAAACGATTCAGGTCGGTCCTACTAACCTTAAGTTTTACGCAACGATCACAAACTTGCTGAATACACAGCATATCATTAATGTTTATAACCGTACTGGTGATGCATATGATGATGGCTTCTTGTCAGATCCAGCATTGAGTTCGTTGATCATTGAAGGTCGTGGATCAGAATATGTAGAAATGTATCAAAAGATCAACCTAGCTAATAGAAATCACTGGCTAAACGATCACAGTTTCGACATGTTTGGAATCCCTCGTGAAGTTAAAATGGGTGTACAGGTATCCTTCTAGGAGGCCTGAGTATGCTAATTAAAACAGTGGAGAATTTTATGAACATTAAAAAAACATTAACTTGGGCAATTACTGGCTCATTATTACTGGTATCAGCTGTTTCAGCTGAAGTGCCAAAAGGTGATAAGAACGCCGGTAAGACATTAGCCAATAGACTCGCAAGGTCTGTTGATGACGGTCCAAGTTCAACATTTTTCAACATAAATAGTTGGAAGATCCAAATGGAGAACCAAGGTTTCTTCGCATGGAACGGTACTTCACACGGCTCAGCCGGAAACTATCCTATCGGGATGGGAAGTGTTATCTTTGCAGAAGGAATTCTTTGGGGAGCTAAAGTCTCGGATAAATATGGTGTGGATGCGTCTGGAGCGCTCTTAACTGATGGCTCTGGTGGTGGAACACCTCGAATTCGTGTAAACGGTTCTATGTATAACACAGGTCTTAAAGCCGGTAAGGTTCTAAGAGATGCTAATGGTAGAGTTAAAGATACTGGCTACTCTGAAGACTATCGAACTCAACAGATCTATCGTGTTAGGAAGAACTGGAATACAGCTAATTTAACCAATGATATTGCGATCATTAAGAATATCGAACCTGCGGATGTAACCGAAGCACAAGTTGCTGCGGGTAAGTCCCAGTATGAAAAAGATTGGTTAAACTGGCCTGCAGACGAAGGTGCACCTTTTGATGATGTAAATGGTGATGGTGTCTATACACCTGGAACTTGGGATGAGGAAAACTCAGCTTGGGTTGGTGATGTCCCTGGTGTTCCTGGTGCAGATCAAACGATCTGGACAGTTGCAAATGACCTTCCTGACGAATACACCGAAAGTGGAATTCCTGTAAGTGTATCTGAGGGTGGTTGGGGATCACCTCCAATTGGATTTGAGATTCAAATTACTTTATGGGGATATGATTTCCCATTCTCTAACCCGCTATCTAGCATGATGTTCAAAAGGGCTAGGATCAACTATGTTGGTCTTCCTGGCGGACCTGCTGATGCGAAGTTAGATACTCTATATTTTACACAGTGGTCTGATCCTGACTTGGGAACATACACTGATGACTATGTAGGTTCTGACGTGGACTTAAGTCTTGGTTACGTTTATAATGGTAATACATTTGACGATCAGTTCTTTAGTTCTTATGGTAGTCCAGTGCCTGCTGCAGGTTATGACTTCCTTGAGGGGCCTAAGGTAGATACAGATGGTGACGGCACGAAAGAAACTACATTGGGTATGACCAGTTTTGTATACTTTGCAGCTGGTTCTTCTGTGAGTGACCCTAGTACTAAGGTGTACGTGGGAACATTGCAGTGGTTTAACCTAATGGAGGGTTACCTGCCTAGACCTGAGTATCCAACACAATTACCTTTTGTTGATCCACTAACTGGATTAGCAGAAAAGTTTGTTCTTGCTGGTGACCCACCAACAGGTACAGGTTGGATCGACGGAATTATTCTTCCTCCAGGTGACCGTCGTCTTGTGATGAACACTGGCCCATTTGAAATGGTCGTTGGTGATACACAAGATGTTGTTCTTGGTCTAATTGGTGGAATGGGTGGAGACAACCTTTCTTCAATCACTGTATTAAAGTACAATGATATTTTTGCACAGTTTGCTTATGATAATGACTTTTCACTTCCAACGCCTCCTAAGGCGCCACAGGTATCTGTATTTGAAGGTGATGGGTATATTACTCTTAACTGGGCAGAATCATCAGCATACGCAAATACAGAAAACCCTGTTAATAAAGGGTTTGCGTTTGAAGGTTATAAAGTTTATCAACTACCAAATGGTTTAGCTGCAGGTTCTGATGGTGTTCTCATCAATCAGTTTGACGTAGCTAATGGTGTTCTTGTTATTACAGAAAAAGAAGTCGACCCAGCAACGGGTTTAATTCTTGAAAAGCCTGCTCACGTAGGAAGTGATAACGGAATCAGTCGTGTAGTTGTGGTTAAGAATGATAAAATTAGAAATCGTCCTATCACTAACGATAGGCCTTACTATTTTGGTGTAAGTGCTTATTCATATTTACCTGATAATGCGAATTCACCGTTTAAATCACTTGAGTCATCTATGGCCGTTGTGACGGTTTACCCTAAGAAGGCAGACCCAGGTACAAAATATACGGTAGATTCAGGCGATTACTTTGATATGGACCATAGTGGTGGAACAAGTGACGGTTTAGGCCGTTATGAAGTTTTCGATCCAGGTGTAGTAACAGGAAACGACTATAAAATTACTTTTGAGGAAGATACTGTAACAGGTTCTCCAACAAATGGTAGTTTATTATGGAATGTTACAAACACGACATCAGGCTCACAAATTCTTACTGGATATCAGCAGGGGGCATTGTTCTCTGATCCAGGTTATCCAGCAGCTGAAGGTTTGACCTTTAAAGTTACAGGACCACCTGATGCTTTTAAGGACTTTATAGTTGTGGCTAATGCTGATGGAAGCTGTACTGAAGAAGCGCCTTGTCAAGGTTCTCAAGACTGGGGCGGTTTCCCAACTGCATATACTGGTCGTGTTAACCAATCTGACGGAAAAGGTTGGTTCTTTCATGGTGGTGGTGCCTCTGGAAACTCATATGATACTATGATTGGAAGAATCATTCGTGGTAGCGGTTGGAAGTACCTAATTCCAAATGATATTGAGTATCGTTGGACTTGGGAAGAAGACAACTATGCTTACGCAGCGTATACTAACGGTTCTCTTGTCAAAGTTGGTTTTGAGATCTGGAATAAAACGTTAGACTTTAGATATTGTCCATGGTTCTATGATTATGATGGAAATGATTCATGGGGTTTACATGCTAACGATCATCCAGGGTCTGGTGGTAGTAACGATCCTTATACAGACTGGACTTATCCGCGTCTTCCTGCAGACACTTCACCTGGTGAAGCTGGATATCAACAGTGGGTAACTGAATCAATTGCAGCTGGCGGTGGCGTGGCAAATGCTGCTGGTGATTATGTTGGTGCTGATTTTTACAGTACAACTTACGGGTCTGAATTAATGGGACGTAATGTTTGGTTTGTTTGGAATTTAGATGATGTTGCTGACGGCACAATTGATGCTTTTTCTGGTCAAGATGAAGATGGCGATGGTGTTGGTGACAATAGAGGTCTAGAAAAAGGTAGTGTCGTTAGAATTATTACAAATAAAACTAACCAGTTAAATGATGAGTTTACATTCTCAGCTCCAAAAGTTGAATCAACAAATCTAGCTGATGATGTGCAGAAGGTAAACATTTTTCCTAATCCTTACATGGGCTACCATGATTTAGAAGGTACGGATTCAGTGTTACCACTTCCTAAATATGTAACATTCAATCATTTGCCAACTTCAGGTGAGGTTACTTTTAGAGTGTTTAATATGGCAGGTACAATGGTTGCTAACTTTAATAAAACAACCACAACTCAGTATCAGCAATGGGATATGAGAAACTCTGATAACTTCCCTCTAGCGTCCGGTGTTTATATCATTCATATTGATATGGGCAGTCTTGGAACCAAGGTTCTTAAGTTTGCAATGGTCACCGAAGACGAATTCGCGAAACGCTTTTAGGTCATAAGGAGTAATTAATATGATAAACAAAAAAATAGTAGCAATAACCTCCGTACTGGCCTTATCAGTTGGGTCTCTAATGGCTCAAGGTTCGGCTTTATACGGTGGAGGTACAGCAGGTGCTGGTATGCGTAATGGTACTGCCGGTGCTAGTCAGTTGTTAATTCCTCAAGGTGCTGCCTACCTTACAGGTGGTGGCGCTGTAGCCAATGCCACAGGTATCGGTGCAGCATACTGGAATCCAGCTGGTGTTGCTCGTGCAACTAGCAATTTAGAAACATCTTTTTCTAACAGGTCTTATATCGCTGATATGTCGGTACTCTATGCTGGAGCCGCTCTCAAGCTTGGGAGTAATGCTTTTGGTATAACTATCCGTAATATTGATATTGGTGAAATACCTGTTACAACTGTTTGGGAACCAGATGGTACTGGCGAAAAATTTCGCCCATCCAACTTTACAGCTGGTTTAACTTATTCTCGCATGATGTCTGCAAAGACATCGATGGGATTTTCAGTTAATGCAACCAGCGAAGGCTTCAAAAGAGTAAAGGGCAATGCCCTTACTGTTGATGCCGGTGTTCAGTATTCAGATTTTCTGAATGTATCTGGACTTGATGTTGGTGTGGCAGTAAGAAATTTTGGTCGTCCAATGCGTTATGAAGGTTCCGGTCTATTAGTAAAGGCAATTGCGGTAGGCAGTGATCGTTTGACTCAGTTTTATAAAGTTGAGCCAGCAGAAGCTGACGTACCAATGTTGTTTGAACTTGGCGCAAGTTATACAATTATGAATGCCATTAATCTTAGTGGTTCTTATGAGAGTAATAACTTTGAACAAGACAAGCTAAAGCTTATGGGTTCTTATACTCTTCCTGGCTTAGCGACTCTTCGCGCAGGTTTCCTAGCAGATATGGAAACTGTTGAGTTCGTAGACGATCCAAAAACAACTACCGTTGATGAAAGCAAATCTGAAATTGAAAATATTTTCAGTGGTGTTTCATTTGGTGGATCTGTTTATCTTCAAAAGATTCTTGGAATCAATGCCTCTATCGATTATGCATACATTCCAGCGAAATACTTTGATGGTAATACTATATTCACTTTAAACGTTGGTTTCTAAAACAGATTAAATCTTGTTATTAAAAGCCTCGATCTTTTTAGATCGGGGCTTTTTTTTATCCATTTATGATTAACTTGACGATATGAATTCAATCCCCATTAGACAGTTTATTCTATTTTCATTAATAGTTCTATTTATTGGATGTGAACAAAAAGAAAAAGTAGAACTTATTTTTTCTCCAATTGAGAATAAACCAAGTAAAGTTAAATCTTCAGATTTTGCAGGAGCAAAAGAATGTCAATCATGTCATCCTGATATATATGACCAATGGTCAAGCTCAACACATGGGAATGCCGGTGGGTTGCCAACTGTCGAAAGAGTTAAGGCTTCCTTTGATGGTGAACCAATTGAGTTTAGAGATGTCATTGTTTTTCCTGAAATAAATCAAGGGATCTATCAATTCAGAATTCAAGAGAAAAAGTCCAATGTAGAAAAATTAGTTACTGTGGAGGCGGTTGTTGGTGGTGGATTTATGTATGGTGGCGGTACCCAAACATTTTTTGCCCAATATCCAGATGGCTCATATCGGTTTCTACCCTTCGATTATAGTGTTTCAAATCAGACATGGTTTGTTCAACTAGCTTCAAATGAAGAATGGGTAACTATTAATAAAAATATTTCTTTAGATCAATTATACAATTGGCCTCCCCATAGAATGCTAGGAGAAGTTGATGATGTCTCTAATTGTCAACAGTGCCATGGTAGCCAAATTATTAGTACAAAGATCGGTGAAAGTTACAATGTTGAGTTTACGTCATTAGCTGTTAACTGTGAATCTTGTCATGGCCCAGGAACAACGCATATTAAGTCAATGAAAGCAATTGTAACAAATATTGTAAATGAATCTTATTCTGTAGGTATAAATAGTCTTATTGGAATGTCTCCAAATAAAAGTTTAAATGTCTGCTTCCAATGTCATGCGGTCAAGACACCAATTAAGACAGGCTATCTACCAGGTGAGAAGCTTGAAGAGTTTTATTCATTAAAGTTAGCTTTGTTAGGAAATGAAAACCCATATGCAGTTGACGGTAGAATTACTACTTTTGGCTATCAGCAAAATCATTTATATAGTGATTGTTTTTTAAGTGGAGCAATGACTTGTATTAGTTGCCACAATCCTCACAGCAATGACTATCAAGATATTAATCGTATAACATTATTAAACAGATTTGATGATAATCAATGTTTATCGTGTCATATTGCTAAATCTGATGATATTGTTGCGCATACCTACCATCCACCAGAATCTGAAGGAAGTCGCTGTATTTCATGCCATATGCCTTATAGACAGCATGCCGGAATAGGGGATGAGATCAAATATCAAAGGTCAGACCACACAGTTTCAATTCCACGTCCAGAATTTGATGATTCTCAAGGCTTTGTTTCTGCTTGTGCCCAGTGTCATATCGATCAAACTGTGAATGCATTGCAAAAGAATGTTGATGATTGGTATGGCCCAGTTAAGCCACTTCATCCAGCTATTGCCAATCGTTTAAAAGTAACAAGCACAACCTTAGGGAATGATGCTGCTAAGCTTTTACTTAAACCAGAATTAAGACACCCCATGGGTCAGTTTACGAATCTAACGTATTTTATAAAACGTTACTTAGTGCCTGGCATGGATCAGCTTGATAAATCTATTATAGAAAAAATTAAAATATATGTACAAAGTGATGATATAGATATAAAAGCGTTAGCATTGGCTGGTCTTCATTATAGCCAGTATCAAAATCCAGAAATCCAAGCATTTTTAAGTCGTGAACTAAAAGAGTTAGGAGAAACGGAAGAGGCAATTAGAAGACGCTGGGGATTAATTCTAGATTATTTTGGCTCGGTTTATTATTTATCGGGAGATAGACCAAGAGCCATTACATGTTTTGAATTGGCGATGGAAGTATTACCTGATGATAAGACAATTAAAGAGAATCTAGAAAGAGCACGTTCTTAATCAATCAAAAAGGTTATTTAGAGAGCTGTAAAGTTCATCATATTTTAACCCCTGCCCAAAATAATATTCTCCATGCTTATCTTGTAAAATTAATTCCCAATGAAGATGCGATTCTTCGCGTGTACCTAAAGTACTTGGACGCGTACCTGTATTCCCAGACCTAGAGAAGACCTCCCCTTTAGAGATCTTGTATCCAGGCTTAATATCTTCATTTATATGTGATAAGTGCGCATAGATTGTAATTGCCCTAAAACCTGCAAAAAGCTCAAAGCCATGATCGATAATAACAGCTTGCCCTAAAAGTAATTCATTGAAAATATCAGAAGGTGTTCGCTCAAGCGTTGAGGCTTTATTCAATATTTTAATTCTAAAGTCAGCATCGATTTCTTTATAGTTTAAATCAGATCGAATTACGACACCATCAGCAACAGACCTAACGGCTGTTCCCCAATTAGAAAAGAAATCAATTCCTCGATGGATTCCTGAACGATATGACCTAGGTGCATTAGGTAGTCTTGAAGCTCTTGTGGGTATGTTAAGCTTTTCACAAGGAAGAGCGAGTCTAGTTAAAGGGGGAAGTTGGTTAAAGTCAGGAATTATTCCACCACGATCAAATAGCGGATTTATCGCTTTATTTAAGTTATAGTCATCAATTGTTTCTCTAATCATAGGAGCTATCAGAGTAGTATCTAATAAAAAGGTAACTTCAACTAAATTATTTTTAAATGATATGTTATTTAGCTTCCTAGATCGTTTTGTCTCGGGCAATAAGTTGCTAAGCAATGGTATAAACATAATTATAGAAGAGTCATGAAGCATAGAATCTGCTAGGCCAATAAGTTTATTAATCGAAATAACTTCTTTGGCTACCAAAGACAATGAATCATAAGCAATAAATGTTCTATTCGTAGTTATTGTTGCTGTTAACTGATCATCAGAAATTTGTAAAAGTGGCTTAAACTTTGGTGGTTCAATCTCTAATGTTTTATGTGCAGGTCTTGTACAGCCGATAAATAACGATAAAATAATTAATAAATTGTAACGCAAAAAATCAAACCATTTTTTTAATAAGGTCAAGACCATCTATATAAACTTTATCAGGGGGACCTATCAAGGTAGAAGTGCAAAATTCTGAAAAAATCGAATTTGATTTAGTTATGTCACTATAAGCATCTGAGAGTAAAATTTGAATAGTATTTACATTAGATATCTTCAATGCATCTAAAATTGCATATTCAAATCTGGCCCATGACATGGGGGCTAATAGAAAAAAATCTGCCCAATTCCGATTTCTCTGTATAAAATTAATGGCATGAAATTGCTTATGTGTTTGTAATATTTTTATTTGAATGTCTTCGTTTCTTATATGACGACGAATACCTGTATTAATTTTATCAATCGTTATTTTTCCCCCAATCTCAGCAGATTGGGATCCAATAAGATTTAAGTTAGGGCCATGTAGAACTAATATATTCATATTACTATTACCTCATTGGGACTAAATGACCAATGATATATCCAATAATTATACCAATTAATAAAGCTAGGGTAAGTACTCTTGACTTAGTGAACTCACTACGGTAGCCTTTTTTAATTGCAACTGCGCCAACAAGATATCCCATGGCATTAAGTATCCAAAAAAATGGTATTGCAAATATTTTTACAATAAATGGCCCTATTAATGGGACAGCGCCCATTAGAGCGGCAAGCCCAGCAAAAGCTTGAGTAAAAACTCCAACTACCAATGTTCCAAAAACAACAACTTTTTTATCAATCCCAAATTTTAAAGCAACACCAATAGCTGTAGATATAAAAATCCAAATTAAAATATGTTTTCCGTAATTTTTAAAAAATGGTTTCTTAGTCATTTTTAATATCTACCTGGAATGGAAAGCCATTCGCTAAAATATTTGCTTTGATTATACGACGATTTCCATTTCGTTCCACCCAGATTTGCCTAGTTGTATTTTCTTTAATTGAGTAACTCATTAGCCTATCTGTCAGTTCTAAAAAAGAGCTTTCTTCATTATTTTTTTTAATATCAAACCTATAACGATCACAAACTATATTTTCACCATTATAATCAATTGTGTCCATGCCAGCTGAAATAAATCGACCATTAAACAAAGCGCCTTCATGCTCAAATAATAACCACTGAGTATCCAGCTCAGGTGTAAATTTTCTCTGAATTAGAACCAATAAAGAAAAAAGGTTATGGGTTGGCTCTGTTCTGATTCTATGTTTGTTATTATATAATAATGAGTCGCCATTCATATTTATAGTTACTGACTGTTTCAATTCCCTTTGGTTTATTTTTTTAGTAAAACTGTAAAAATTATAATTATTCGGATCAAATCTAGTTGAATAGATATTTTCAGCTGGCCAAATTAAACTTGCAACCCCTTCTGTTTTATACTCAAGCTCAGCTTTATCATTATTAATCTTCCATGTAGCTTTGGCTACAGTTATGCCATAAACAGAGATATTAAAGTCTTGTCCAAAAATACTAACTGTCGTGAAAATAAATAATAGATGCTTACACATAAATATGTTAAGCTAAATTAAATAATGCACCAGCAATTATAAAGTATAGAGTCACACCTAGAATATCAATAGCGGTTGTTACAAAAGGACCTGTCGCAACCGCAGGGTCAATATCAAAGCGATCTAATATAAGAGGAACTAAAGAACCAATTGTTGCTGCAATCAGCATGGAGGCACAAATACTTAGACCGACAACCAGACCTAAAATAGGGGAAATATCAAGAAAACGTAAAATAGCAAATAATCCAAGTAGGATGCCATAAAGGACCCCAAGAATTAGCCCAACTCTAATCTCTTTAAAAAGAATTTTAGATGAATTTTCAAACCCAACACGTCCTGTTGCTAGCCCACGAACTATAATCGTTGAAGATTGAGTACCAATGTTACCACCCATACCTATAATAACAGGAATAAAAGCAGCTAAAGCAATCGTATTTTGTAATATATTATCAAAAACGCCAATGATATAGGCTGCTATAATTCCGCCTACCCAACTAGCAAATAGCCAAGGGAGTCTAATTCGAGCGTTCTCCCAAGATGATTTTAAAAGGATCTCTCTATCTTCTCCAGCACCCACCATTTTCAAAAAATCTTCTGTTGCTTCTTCGCGTATTACATCAACGACATCATCAACGGTGACTATACCTAAAAGCCTTTCATCAGAATCTATAACAGGCACAGCTAAAAAATTATATTGAGAGACAATTCTTGCAACTTCTTCTTGGTCAGTCTCAGGACGAACGGCGTGCACTTTCTTCGTCATGATATCTTTTAGCATGGTATCACTAGGAGTAGTGACAAGATCTCGAAGTGAAATTACGCCAGTTAAAGCTCCTTCATTGTCTATAGCGTAAAGATAGAAGACCATTTCAGCTTCTTCCTGATCTTGTAATGCTGCAATTGCTTCTCTTGCTCGCGTTTCTTCATGCAATGTAAAAACATCTGTATACATAAGAATTCCAGCACTATCCTCAGGATAGGCCATCATTTCTTCAAGCTCTTCCTGCTCTTCAGCTTTAAAAAGATTAATGACAGATGCAGCATATTTTTCTTCAACAAGTCCCATTAGATATGCTTGTTCATTTGAGCTTGCTTCTTCAAGGATTTCTGCAATCCTTGAAGGGGTTTCGTTTTCAACTATCCTTATAGTAATGGCTTCATCAAGTTCATTTAAAAACTCAACAGTCTTTTCCGAGGGACTCATCATGGTAAACACTTTATCTTGTTCTGAATCATTAAAATAACGAAAAATTAACGCCATATCTGCAGGGTGCGTTTTATCAATAAGTTTGATGATATTTGTTTTAGCATGGCGTCTTAATAGTCTTCTAAAAGTGTCACGTAAAATAGAAATTTCAGTACTAAACATTTCTTTTTTCATTTTAAATAACTCCTCTAGTATTTAAGCGTTTAAAGCCATACCAAAATGAGACAGTGCCAATAAATATTAGAATTGGATTTATATGACCATTCCAAAGAATTATCGGCTCAAGAATGTCTTCAATAGAAGTAAAAAACAATGATGTAGCATTAATTATCATATGAAAAACTATGCATGGTATTATAGAATTAGTTTTCCAGGCAAGAAAGCCCAATAAAATACCAAGAAAATAAATTTGAATTATCCAAAAAGGGTTAAAATGAATTACGGCGAAGAATAGGCTAGAAAATAAAATTGCCTTAGTTATATCATTCCAAGCTTTTTCTAATCCTTTCTGCAAAAAACCTCTAAAAAGCAGTTCCTCACCTATGGGAGCAATAATAACAATTGTTATAATAAGTAAAATTAAAGAAAAAGGATCTTCTGGTTTTAGCAGCGCTTCAATTTGTAAGAAAGAATCAGGAATTGGAATGATCATACCTATAAGAATATTCAATTCATCAGATAAAATCATAGCGCCTACTGAAATGAAGAAGGTGGTATATATAATATCTCTAGAAACAAAGTTTAGACGAAATGAAGCTACAAGATCAAACTTTTTTCTTTTAAGGTAAATAAGAACAGGGACGATTAAGAAACCTTGCCCAATAAACATAGCAAGGTAGGTGGCGAATCCTGGATCAGCGCCTGAAAGGATGGAAGGGTCCATTGTGCCAAAGATTGACCCAATGATCAGCGCGGAAAGCACTGATAATAAAACCATTGCAAATATGAACCGAACTGAGAGGGTCTGGTTCATCATGATACTCTAAATCAAGTTTCTTCATAGTAATAAATTTACCACATTATTAACTAATGGAGAAAGAATCCATTATTTTGTCAATTCATAGAGTAAAATACCCATTGATACACCAATATTAAGAGATTCTCCTTCGCCGACTTTAGGAATGGCAATCAATTCTTCTAAATATTCTTGATTTGTTTTAGATAGTCCATGCGGCTCACTACCCATTATCAAAGCCCATTTTTGATTATCAATGTTTAGTGATTTTATAGATTTTCCACGATGATCAGCCCCTAATATTCTATATCCTTTAAGTTCTTCCAATCTTAATTCACCTAGCCAAGAAATATTAAAATGAGCCCCCATAGCTCCACGAACAACCTTAGGATTATATGGATCAATCGACCCTTTAGAATAAGCAATTTGATCAATTCCAAACCAGAGAGCTGTCCTTAATATTGTACCAAAGTTTCCTGGGTCAGAGATGTTATCTAAAAAAACAATATTCTTATTATTATTAAGCATTTGAAATTTTGGGATTTCACAAACAGCTAAGGCTCCAGATGAAGTGATAGAAGGCGAAAGATTATCGATCTTTTTTGAAGAAATCATTTGTGAAGGTATATCTTTAAAGCTTTCCATTGTTTTTGAGTTTTTTTTAGAAAAATCAGATGTGTAAAAAATAATATTAATTACAGCTTTTGCTTCAATCGCTGAATGGATTGAACGAATCCCCTCAATTATAAATTGATTATTAAGAGAACGATATTTTTTTTGATGAAGGGCTTTGGCTCTTTTTTGACTATTCAATTTGCTTGGTACTCAATTTCACCATTTATAATAGTATATTTAATTTTAGTATTTAATAGCTGATCGTCTGGAACAGTAATAATATTTTGTGAAAAAATAGTAAAATCAGCATATTTACCAATATCTATTGTCCCTTTTATATCTTCTTCAAAAGCACCATGGGCAGCATTGATAGTATAGCTCTTCAAAGCTTCTAACCGAGTCATTTTCTGGTAAGGCTCATAGCCTCCGACTGGACTCCCGCTTAATGTTTGTCTAGTTGAACTAGCATAAAGCGATGCAATTGGATTAATAGGTTCTACAGGGACGTCCGTTCCATTTATAATAATTGCACCCGTGTTTATTAGATCTCTCCAAACATAAGCACCATCTTTGATTCGTTTTTCACCAAGTCTATCTATCGCCCAAGGTCTATCAGAAGACATATGAATGCCTTGAATTGAAGGAATTACGCCCATTTTACCAAAACGTGGTATATCTATAGGATCAATATGTTGAGCATGCTCTATACGCCAACGATGATCTAATGCTAACTCTGGTCTTTCATTAAAAACCTTCTGATACTGATCTAAAACCTCCCTATTTGCCCTATCACCAATAGCATGAGTATTAACTTGGAAACCATTTGCAAGGCCATCTTTAGATACTTCATAAACATACTCCATAGATTGCGTTGCCATACCAAAATGCCCAGGACGGTCTCTATAATCATCCAATAACCAGGCGCCTCTTGAGCCAAGGGCTCCATCTGCATTTAATTTAATTGAACGAATTGTTAAATAGTCATTACCAGCACCAATTTCTGGCCCCTTTTTATACCAAGCCTTCAGTAACTCAGGATCTCTACTGGTCAGCATTACATAAAGCCTAACTTTTAATTCACCATTACTAAGACCTTCCCTTATACTGTTAATAGCATCTGTGCCTGATCCAGCATCTTGAAAAGAAGTAATCCCATTTTCAAGACATTCTTTAACAGCTAATTGCAATGCTCTTTGAGCATCTCCATCTCCCTCTTCTTCAACATATCGACTTACTAGTCCTTGAGCTCTTTCATTGAAAATACCTGTAGGGTTACCTTTGAGATCTTTTATAATCTCACCTCCAAACCCAAATTCAGTTTCTGATGTTATACCTGCAATTTCCATTGCTTTAGCATTGCCAAAAGCAGCATGCCCACTAGCATGTTTTAACCATACAGGGTTATCCGGAGAAACCTGACTAAGTTTATTATGAGTTTGAAATCCCTTAACAAGGTCTAATGGTTTAGTGTCCCATTTACTTTGATGCCAGCCTCTACCCAAAATCCACTCACCAGGTTTTGCATTCGAAACAGCATCCGCAACCATATCTACTAGTTCATTATAGTTTGCCACAGTTGAGAGATCTAGTCGCATTTTTGAATACCCAAGGCCCATAAAATGACCATGCCCCTCGATTAACCCAGGGGTCATTGTGTATCCTTTTAAGTCTAGTATTTTCGTATTTTTACTTTCAAATGATTTAATATGATTTTTTGAACCAAGACCAATTATTTTACCATTTTTTACTGCTACAGCTTCAATAATTGGATTTAAATCATTCATGGTGTATATAGTCCCATTCTCAATAATTAAATCAGCATCATTAGATTCACAGCCAAATAAAATAAAAGTAATAATTAAGATTTTAGGAAAAAGATCTTTTGTCAAAAGTGCCTCCTTGATTAATTCAAACCTTATGAAAGTAATATCTAGAGTATATGATACTCAAACAATTACAATTTACAAATTCCATTGTAAGACCTTTATTAAGCCACTAATTTCTGATTGTAATATTGGAAGCAAAAATATGTCAAAGGGCGTTACACCACAAAGTGAGAATTATAATACATGGTATACAGATGTAGTTACTAAAGCAGACCTTGCTGACTATGGTCCAGTAAAAGGTACAATGGTAGTAAAGCCTTATGGGTTTGCTATGTGGGATCTAATTAAAGAGACCTTTGATAAAATGATTAAAGACACCGGCCATGTAAATGCTTATTTCCCTCTATTTATACCAAAATCATTTTTAGCAAAAGAAGCTGAACATGTTGAAGGCTTTGCTAAAGAATGTGCGGTTGTTACACATACTAGATTAAAATCCGATAACGAAAAAGGAATTGTTGTTGACCCAGATTCAAAGCTTGAAGAAGAAGTCATAGTAAGACCCACTTCAGAAACTGTTATTTGGTCAATGTATAAAAAATGGATACAATCATATAGAGATTTGCCGTTGCTAATAAACCAATGGGCGAATGTTGTTCGCTGGGAGATGCGTACAAGACTATTTTTGAGGACAACAGAATTTCTTTGGCAAGAAGGCCATACAGCTCATGCTAAAGCCGAAGAAGCACAAGAAGAAACCCTCCTTATTTTAGAATTATATCGCAAACTTGCTGAGGATTATTTAGCAATGCCAGTGCTTACAGGCTTTAAATCAGAATCTGAAAAATTTGCTGGTGCAGATATGACCTATTGTATCGAAGCTCTTATGGGAGATAAACGAGCACTTCAAGCTGGAACATCTCATAATTTGGGTCAAAATTTTGCAAAAGCTTTCGGTGTGACATTTCAAACAAAAGATAATAAAGAAGAATTAGTATATGCAACTAGTTGGGGTATTAGTACTCGTCTAGTTGGAGGAGTTATCATGACGCATGGGGATGATAAGGGGTTACGTCTGCCGCCAAAGATAGCTCCATATCAAGTTGTAGTTGTTCCTATATTTAAAGGTGAAGGTAGTCAAGAGATATTAAATAAATACTTAGATCCGATTTTATCAGGACTAAAAAATAAAGGGGTCCGTATACACGAAGATTGGAGAAAAGGAAGCCCAGGGTTCAAATTTAATGAATGGGAAATGAAAGGTGTTCCTGTTCGTTTAGAAGTTGGGCCAAAAGATATTGAGAAGCATCAAGCTGTAATTGTTCGACGAGATACAGGCGAAAAGCAATTTGTGAAAAAAGACAATATTGTTAATATAATTCCAGAATTACTTGATTCAATTCAAAACAATCTTTTTGAACAAGCAAAAATGTTTAGAAATGTAAATACTCATAACATTTCAACATACAGTGAATTTAAAGATGTAATTAAAAATAGGGGTGGCTTCATCCGTTGCGGCTGGGATGGTACCTCTGAAACAGAAACAGCTATTAAAAATGAAACTAAAGCAACTATTCGCGTCATACCTTTTGATGAAAATATAAAAGGTCTAAAATGTATTTTTTCTGGTAAGCCTGCTAAGCATGAAGTTGTTTTTGCAAAAGCATATTAATTTTTAGTAATATTTTAATTACTTTTATCATTAAATGATAAAAAATTCAATTGCAATTGTTTTAAAACGTTTTCCATATAGTGAGACAAGTCTTATTGTCAGATGTTTTGTTAAAGATTTGGGCAAGGTTAGTTTTATAGTTCATGGCGCACATAGAAAAAAATCTCCTATGGGAGCCTATTTTCAACCTGCAAACTGTTTAAACTTAGTTTATTACTTTAAAGAAAATCGAGACCTTCAAACAATATCAAAAGCATCTTTTAATCATTCATGGTCTAATATTCCTAAAGATTTAAAAAAAATCTCTTATGCAATGGCAATGATTGAGTTAACTGATAAATGCCTTACGGATAATGATTCTCATAACAATCTTTATGGTGAATTATTTAGTTCATTAAAAGAGGTAGAGAATTCAAATAATCAGTTAAATCTAATATACTGGCATTATCAATATAGCTTATTAACATTTTTAGGCTTTAAGCCAGATTTTCAACAATCCGAATTAGATTTTATTCCATTACCTAATCCATACGAAGGTCCAAATTCAAAAGATGTCTTCAATTATTTTGAAAATGGTAAACAAATAATAGATAAAAATTTTAACATAACCGCAAAAGATAGAAGAGTTATTAGTAATTATTTGAATGCTTGTTTAGGAATACATTTTGAGGGAGTTAAAAATTTAAAATCACTTAAAATACTTAGGGAAATCCTATCAAATTGATATTATATTTTATCTAAATAAAATAATTAGAAACAATTTAACCAAATGGATATATAAAATAATAAATTAAGATGAGATATCAATTCCAATCAGAGCCGGGTAGCATCGCGTTTAAACCACGAAATTTTACAGATGCAATAAAAATTTTAATATCCGTAAATGCATTACTTTTCTTATTTAGATATATTGCCAAATCTCAATTTGATTTAGCACAAATTTTTGGTTTAACATCTAATAATGTTTGGCCAATGATTTGGCAACCTTTTACTTATATGTTTATTCATGGTGATTTTTTTCATGTTTTTATGAACATGTTTGTACTTTGGATGTTTGGATCAGAAATGGAGTCAATTTGGGGCAGAAGAGAATTTCTAAAGTATTACTTTATTACTGGAATCGGCTCAGGTTTAATATGGCTTTTCTTTAATAGTAATGGTAATGCTGTTTTAATAGGAGCTAGTGGGGCTATTTATGGTATATTATTAGCTTATGGATTAATGTTCCCAAATCGAAAAGTGCTGATATATTTCCTTGTCCCTGTAAAAGTAAAATATTTTGTCTTCATTCTTGGATTAATAGCTTTTGTTTCATCTTTAAGTTCTTCAGGATCAAATATTAGTCATCTTACCCATTTATCAGGAATGATGATTGGGTTTATGTACTTGAAGTCAGCTTGGACAACTCAAAGGCTTAGATTGTTAATGAATTCTTATCTAGCTAGTCTTAAATATAAAAAAAGTATAAAAAAAGAAAAACGCATCGCCAATATTCAAGCAAATGTGGATCAACTTTTAGATAAGGTAAGCGAAGTTGGATTTGATGCTTTAACGGAAGAAGAAAAAGATAAACTATTTACATACAGTAAACATCTAGGGAAAAATATAGATAAAGATTAATCATTTTTCTTGATCAATGACTTTAAAGACCTTCTCACCTTTTTTTGCCATTCGATACTTTTCACGAGCGAGTTCTTCAATATATTTATAATCTGTTTGTAGTTTTATTTTTTCATTTTCTAATTCAATTTTTTCTTTTCGAAGGATGTTTATTTGGTTTTGAATTTGCGCTCTTTCCTTTTTTAAGGTATAAAGCTGATAAAGACCATGATCCCCTAAAAAGAATATTATTACAAGAAATAGCGCACCTATTAAAAGTATAGTTCTAATAACACGTTTTTGAACATTCGACGTATTTATTTGTTTAGAACTCCTTCTTTTAATTTTTTTTGAATTTCTAATTTTAATCACGATTTCCCTAAAACTTCAACCCCTGGATATTTTGCCTTTGGGCCAAGCCGTTCTTCAATTCGAAGGAGTTGATTATATTTTGCAATTCGATCTGTTCTTGATAAAGAGCCTGTTTTGATTTGCCCCATTCCCATAGCAACAGAAAAGTCTGCAATAGTAACATCTTCTGTTTCACCAGACCTATGTGATACAATTGCGGAATAGTTATTTGCTTTAGCAAGTTTGATTGCACTGATTGTTTCAGAGACGGATCCAATTTGATTAAGTTTGATTAAAATAGCATTCATTGACTGGTTTTTAATTGCACGTTCAAGATATGAAATATTAGTAACTGTCAAATCATCTCCAACAATTTGGCATCTAGCCCCAAGCTCTTTAGTGAGCGCTCCCCAACCATCCCAATCATTTTCATCAAGCCCATCTTCAATAGAAATTATTGGATATTGGTCAACAAGTCCCTTTAAATATTGAATCATATTATCAGAGGTATATTTTTTGTTTTCTGAAATTAAATGATATTTACCATTATTATAAAATTCACTGGAAGCAACATCTAGTGCTAAAAATATTTCTTTTCCAATACTATAAGGAGTTTTTTCAATAGCTTCTAAAATAATATCTATTGCTTCTGCATTTGATCTTAGATTTGGTGCAAAGCCACCCTCATCACCAACTGATGTATTGAGCCCTTTATGCCTTAATACAGATTTTAATTGATGGAAAGTTTCGGTCCCCATTTGAAGTGCAGCAGAAAATGATTTTGCACCTACTGGGAATATCATAAACTCTTGAATATCAACATTGTTATCAGCATGGCTTCCACCATTTAAGATATTCATCATTGGGATTGGAAGCAAATTTGCTTCTTCACCACCTAAATATTCATAAAGAGGAATTCCTTTTGATTTTGCACTTGCGCGGGCTACTGCTATCGAAACACCCAATATAGCATTCGCTCCTAAATTATTCTTATTTGTTGAGCCATCAAGATCAATCATAATATTATCAACAAACTGCTGATCTTTGATATCAAGCCCTTTTAGTTCTTTTAATATTATTGAGTTAACATTTTGAACTGCATTTTTAACTCCCATGCCTAAATATCTACTTTTATCACCATCCCTTAGCTCAATTGCTTCATGTTCACCTGTTGAGGCTCCAGAAGGAACAATTGCACGACCAAGCGCTCCGTCTTTCAATTTTACATCTACTTCAACAGTGGGATTTCCCCTTGAATCAAGTACTTCGCGAGCAAAAATATGTTCAATTTTCATTTTTAATTATTTATTCTCTAATTTTAATTAATTAATAATATCCTGATTTTAGCAACTTTTAAGGTGATTCACGAGGAGAAAAGACATAAAAAAGATGGTTCCTCAAAAATTATTGATTAATTCTAATTTTTGTTTAAATTCCTATAAGTGGAAAAGATAACCACATACACAAAACGCGAAAGAATTGAACCGAGGGGAGCATGGGATACATGCCCCCTTTTTTTGTTCAATTGAACCTAACCAAGGAGGAACCTAATGGCTGATTTTACTTCAACCGTACAGGGTATTGCCAATTCCGTAGTTGGCTTAATTAAAGCACTTATTGTGATGTTTGTATTTGTAAACATCCTTTACTCCACTGGGTTTGATCCCATTGGCGGAATTGTAGATCTAGTTGAATCTTTCTTAGATGGAGGATTCTCAGGTCTATTAGCCTTGTTAATATTTGTGTCTTTCGCAGGTTAACCAGTAGAATAAAGGGGCTCTTCTTGAGCCCCTTTCTGCTTTAATAATCTTAGGAGATAACAAATGAATAAGGCCTTTGAAACCGTAACTGCTTTTATCGGAGATGTGACTAATCTTTTAAAAGGATTAGTTGTCCTCGGAATTGTAGTCGGTATTCTCTTTGACGACTACTTTGGTGTTATTGCAGGTATTGGCGATTTAATGAGTAAGTTTGGCGATGCTGGATTTGCTGGCCTACTTGCTTTAATGCTAATAGTTTTTTGGTATAAAAAATAGTTACCAAAAAGTAAGTTGATTAACGCCCCACATATATTATATGTGGGGCGTTTTTATTTATAATAATAATTAATACTAAAAATATATTTTATTAGACTTTCTTTAGCATTTATTGCTTATCGTTTAAAGTGAGGATAATTTCTTGCCCATGTTATCCAAATTTTTCAGCATTGTCCTTAAATTTATTATCTTAGCTACAATCAGTTATGCAGGTACAATAAGAGTAGTCAACCGTGTTGATAATTCAATTGATGACATCTTAACTCTTGATAAGCTTAGAGGAACTTATGTCTCGACGATTGATGTTTCAAGAATATTAGCAAAACGAGATCCTTTTGTTAATAAAGATCGAGGAAAAATGGTGCTTTATATTGGCGATCGAAGAATAAAAATTTCAGGTAATAGTAGCTATCTGTTAGTTGATGATAAAGTATTTCAAATGCCCATGCATACTATTATAGCTGATAATGATATTTTTCTTCCAGCAGAAGCGTTCTTTGATATAGTAAAGCGTATAGCTTTGCCAGGGATAAATTATGACTCAAGACGGATGGTTTTAGATATTGATATAAAAGCATTTACAATCACTGATGTAGATATTTCTCAAAAATCAAATGGTACAATTATAAGAATAAAGACGCGCAATGTGTTCCCTGAAGGGAATATTAGCTCATTTTTCCATGAAAATGGATGGTTTTATTTAACCGTTGCAGGAGGCTTAGTAGATACAACTGAAATAAGACGAACTGATACTAGAGGTATTATTAAGAGCATAGCGGCAGATCAATTAGGAGAATCATCTCAATTAGCGTTTCAAATGCGAACCAAAGTTGAAAGTCATGAACTATATCAAAGTAAAGACCCAAGTGAAATTGTCATTTCATTAAGGACATCTATTAAAAATAATTTATCACAGATAAAGAAAGTAAAAGATCGCTGGAAATTAGATACGGTTGTTCTTGATGCTGGACATGGAGGAAAAGACCCGGGAACGATGGGTAATAGAGGCACAAAAGAAAAAGATATTGCTCTTGATATTGTAAAGAGAGTGGGTCTGCTCCTTGAAAAAAACACAAGACTAAAAGTTGTTTATACTAGAACTGAAGATATTTTTATTCCATTATGGAAAAGAACAAAAATGGCGAATGAATCGAATGGCAAAATTTTTATTAGTGTTCATTTAAATGGGCATCCAAATAAAACAGCGTACGGATTTGAAACCTATTTGCTTCGTCCTGGAAAAACTGAAGATGCTATTGAAGTTGCTTCAAGAGAAAATGAGGTCATAAAACTTGAAGATAGAGCAAAGGGTAAATACAAAGATCTATCTGGAGAAAGTTTGATTATTGCAACAATGGCACAAAGCATCTATATGAAGGAAAGTGAAGAGTTGGCGGCTATGGTTCAAGAGGAAATGGCAAAGAAAGTTAAATCCAAAAATAGAGGTGTAAAGCAAGCAGGCTTTCATGTTTTAATTGGGGCTAGCATGCCAAATATATTAATTGAAGCAGGTTATTTAACTAATAGAAATGAAGAGCAAAACCTGCGTAAGCCAAAATATAGACAAACAATTGCAAATTCAATTTATAAAGCGATCATTAAATTTCGTTATTCAAGAGAGCAATACCTTTCTGAAAACTAAATCTTTAAGAACAGACTAATTTCAAATTTTTTTATAAGAGATAAATTCATCTAATTACTAAAAGTCATAAATGATAGAATCAGAGAATTCTAAAAAAATCAACAGTCAATTTAATTATCTATATAAACTTAATAGACTTGGCATTAAAGTGGGCTTATCGCATACCCTTGAACTATTAGAAAAGTGTGGTAATCCACATAAATATTATAAATCTATACACGTTGCTGGTACAAACGGAAAAGGCTCAACATGTTCAATGGTGGCAGAAATATTAATTAAGGCTGGTTATAAAGTTGGGGTCTACTCATCACCGCACCTTATTAGATTTAATGAGAGGATTAGAATTAATAATACTTTTATTACAGATGAAGATATTACATTATTTATAAAAAATTATAAAAATGATATTGAAAGAATAGAGTCAACTTTTTTTGAAACAACAACAGCAATGGCTTTTAAGCACTTTGCTGAAAATAATATTGATGTGGCTGTAATAGAGACGGGTTTAGGTGGAAGGCTAGACGCAACAAATGTTATAAGTCCAGCAATAACTGCTATTACTCCAATATCACTAGATCATCGAGAGATTTTGGGTTCCGATATAGAAACTATTACCAAAGAAAAAGGCGGTATAATTAAACCTGGAATACCAGTTGTTTTAGCCAAACAAGAAAAAGCTTCATTTTCAATATTGCAGAAAATTTCAAGAAAGAAAAATTCAAAGATTGTATGTCAAGAGAACCCCCAGGAAATTAAAATTAATGAAAATGGGACAACGTTTAAAATTAAAAATAAGTTTTTTAAAATACCTTTAATTGGAGAACATCAAGCATTTAATTCAGCATTGAGTATTGCTATTATTAACCAATTTGACTCAAAAATCAATAATAAAATTATTCAAAAAGGCTTAGATGAAACAACTTGGCCAGCAAGGCTACAAAGAATGTTAATTGAACCACCCATTTTTTATGATGTTGCACATAATGTTAAAGGGATAGACGTAATGTTAGACTCTATAACTTCATTATATAATTGCTTGCCTGTTGGATTAATAACACTAAAGAGTGATAAAGAAATTGATATAATAGCGAAAGCGACGTTTAGAAAATTCAAACCACTTATTATTAGTGGAAATAAAGATAAGGGTTTGCTTGAAGGAAAAGAATTAGCAAAATCATTTAAAATTTCAAATCATATTATTCAGAACTCCTTTGTAAAGGGGCTTGACGATTTAGTTAAAATATCAAGCGAAGTGAATCGCCCAGGAGTAATTTTTGGCAGCCATTACATTGCAAAAGAAGTTTTTGATAAATTTGGATTTTTAATTTAAAATTATGTAATATCCAAACAGTTGGTAGGCGTTAAACCCTTTTTTACAGCCGTTATAAGGCAAATCCCCAACATTTTATCAATTTCAAAGATTTTTAATTGTTTAAACTAGGTTATTTTATATGAATGTTAATGAACTACAGAAGCTAAGAATTAATGAATTAGCAGATTTAGCTTCCGAACTAAAGATTGAAAGCTATTCAGGCTTAAATAAGCAAGAATTAATTGTAAAGATTCTTGAGGCTCAATCAGAAAAAGAGGGAGGAGTCACCGCTAGTGGAGTTCTTGAGGTTCTTAACGAGGGATATGGATTTTTACGTAGCCCTAATTTTAATTATTTACCAGGGCCAGATGATATTTATGTTAGCCCTTCTCAAATAAAAAGGTTTGGATTAAGAACAGGGCACGAAGTCGGAGGTCAAATCAGACCGCCAAAGTCTAAAGAGCGTTTTTACGCATTATTAAAAGTAGAAGAAGTTAACGGTAAGGATCCTGCAGAACTTAGAAGAGCAATCCTATTTGATAATCTTACTCCATTATACCCTAATAAAAAATTTAAATTAGAAGATAATCCTAAAGATTTATCAACACGCGTTATGGATATGATTTCCCCTATTGGAAAAGGTCAGCGCGGATTGATAGTAGCTCAGCCAAAAACAGGTAAAACAGTTCTTGTTCAAAAAGTCGCTAATGCAATAACAAAAAATCACCCTGAAGTAAAAATGATTATTTTACTAATTGATGAGAGGCCAGAAGAAGTTACAGATATGAAGAGAAATGTTGAAGCCGAAGTAATAAGCTCGACATTTGATGAGCCACCTGAGCGTCATGTTGCTGTAGCTGAAATGGTCATTCAAAAAGCTCGTAGAATGGTAGAATTTGGTGATGACGTAGTTATTCTTTTAGATAGTATAACACGACTTGGACGTGCGCATAATGCAGTTATTCCGCATAGTGGTAAAATTTTATCAGGTGGCGTAGATGCAAATGCCCTCAGAAAACCAAAACATTTCTATGGAGCTGCTAGAAATACTGAAGAAAGTGGCAGTTTGACTATACTAGCAACAGCCCTAATTGATACCGGGAGTAGAATGGATGAAGTTATCTTTGAAGAGTTTAAAGGGACAGGAAATATGGAGCTAGTACTTGATCGAAAATTAAGTGATAGACGTATTTATCCATCTTTTGATCTAATCCGTTCTGGTACAAGAAAAGAAGAACTATTACTAGATAAAAAAGTTTTAGCTAGGATGTGGATTCTTAGAAAACTGCTTAACGAAATGAGTGTTGTTGAGGCAATGGAGTTTATCCAAGATAGAATGCGTAGAACAAAGACAAATGAAGAATTTATGGAAACTATGAGTCAATAAAATTAAATTGGGTCTCTTTTTGATATAATATATAAGCTATGAAAGTATAAATATGAGTTCTAAGCACCCTAAAGTGCATACAATTACTGTTAGGTTAATTACAGATAAACCGGTTCGCAAAACACCTTATCAGGTAAAAGGCGTTTTAATGCGAAAGTTTAATGATAAAGAAATTGTACCTATGTTAGATGGTTCCTATCGCGATAAGTTTCTATATCCACGCATTCAAGTAAAAATTTTAAATGAACAAATTCATTTTGTTGCTATTTCCGAGGGTGTTAATCCAATTAAAGATATATTATCAAAATTAGATGCGCTTGATTTTGGCAATATAACCTTTGAAGTCTCAGATACAGAAATTGAAGAAGAAGAAGATTACTTCAAACCAATATCTAAACTAATAAGTTATCGTTTTGTCACACCCTGGATTGCTTTAAATCAAGCAACTGGGAATCGTTATCGTAGTTTAAAAAATGAAGAAAGAGCTAGTTATTTAAATAACCTTCTTGGACAAAACATCGTTTTTATATCTAGAGAAATGGGCATAGAACTAGATAATAATATTTTTACAAAAGTAAAATCGCCTTCATTATTCCCAAAAACAGTTGATGAAAATAATTGGGGAGCTTTTGATGGTGAATTTGAAACAAATTTTATTTTGCCAAATTATTTAGGAATTGGGAATGGGATTACACGTGGTTATGGAACAATATTAGGCTTATTTGAACCTGAATCTCTTTTAGCTAAAGAAGGAGAGTCAGAGAAAACAGAATTAGATCCTACATCTTTTGATGATCCAGAAGTTCAAGAAATTGATGTACAAAGAGTGCCTCGCCCTAAGAAAACAAATGGAAAATCAAAATTTCGAAAAAAGAAGACCAGGCACAGTAAAAAAATACTTTCAGAAGAATTTGATATAGAATCTGACGAAAGGCCAAAAAGAAAAAAGAGATTAAGACAAGGTGGTAAACCCAAGCATTCAAAAAAACATGGTAAATCTGATAAGCCTTCTAATAAATCTTCAGAAAATGAAATTAATTTCAATTCAGAAGAATATCATAAAAAGCAACATAGTTTTTAAGGGACCGCTTCATGACTATTTTAGCTGATCGCGTTAAACGAGTAAAGCCATCTTTTACACTTGAAATGACATCACGTGCAGCCGAACTTGTGTCTCAAGGGGTTGATGTGATTGATTTTAGTGCAGGCCAACCTGATTTTAATACTCCACTAAATATACGTGAAGCTGCAGTTAAAGCAATGGACTCAGGTAAAACTAAATATACTGCTGGGGCAGGTACAATTGAGTTAAGAGAAGCTGTTTGTGATAAGCTATATCGTGAAAATTCTTTGAAAATTAATCCTAATGAAGTGTTGATTTCTAATGGAGAGAAGCAAAGTCTTTATCTTGTTTGCCAAGCATTATTTGAGGCAAATGATGAAGTGTTAATTTTTAAACCTTATTGGGTATCTTTCCCTGAATTTGTAACACTTTCAGATGCTAACCCAATTATTGTTAAAACGTTATCAAAAAATAATTTTGAACCTAATATTGAAGATTTAAAATCAAAAAGTTCTAATCGAACCAAAGGAATAATTATAAATTCTCCATCAAATCCGACTGGAAGTGTTTGGTCTGATGAGGTCACTCTAAATGTTCTATCTCTAGCAAAAGAAAATAATTGGGTTGTTATTTCAGATGAATGCTATGAAAGATTGGTTTTTGACGGCGAGTTTACAAGCGCACAGAAATTAAACATTGATAATAATATTGATGCTAATATCATAACTTGCATGAGCATGTCAAAAACTTATTCAATGACTGGATGGAGAATTGGTTATGCATTTGGCGATAAAAAAATAATCAAAGCGATGACTAAAATTCAAGGGCAAGCTACATCTTGTGCTAATTCTATAAGTCAATCAGCGTCAGTTGAAGCTTTAACTGGTGACCAATCAGCAGTTGAGCTAATGAAAAATAAATTTAAAGATCGTCGAAATTTAATGGTTTCTTTATTAAATGAAATACCTGGTACACAATGTGATCTACCTGGAGGAGCCTTTTACGCCTTCCCAGATTTTTCATATTATTTAGGTAAATCCTTTAATAATGTAAAAATTAAAGATTCATTTGACTTATCTGATTTATTTCTTAATGAAGCACAAGTCGTTACGGTCCCAGGAGATGGATTTGGAGCGCCGGGTCATATTAGATTCTCTTACCCGGTGAGGAGTGACTTGATTCGTAAAGGTGTGAAAAGAATTAAGAATATTTTAGAAAAATTAATTTAAGTTTTAAAAGGAAAGAAAATGAAAGTAAACATACATCCAGATTATAAGTTAAGTACTGTAACTTGTTCTTGTGGCCACACATTTCAAGTACATGGAACTATGGGAGATCAAACTATAGAGCTCTGTTCTGAATGCCATCCGTTTTATACCGGTAAGCAAAAATTAGTGGATACAGCAGGCCGAATTGAGCAGTTTAAAAAGAAATACGGCAAAACAAGTAAATAATATTAAAATTAGGGATGGCATAATCATATTTATTTGAAAATGTCACTTTTTTATGATTAAAACAATTCTTCTTACAATTATGAAGCCCTCTATATTGGTTGGTGGGCAAGCTGTCATTGAAGGTGTTATGATGAGAGTTCCTGGAGCCTATGCTACTGCTGCTCGTGATCCTGAGGGAAAAATTCATGTTGATAGACATGAGTTTAAATCTATAACTGAAAAGTCCAAAATTTGGAATAAGCCAATTTTTCGAGGGATGGCGGGACTTTTTGAAGCCATGAAAATGGGAATGTCAACATTACAATGGTCAGCTGATATAGCCATGCCGGAAGAAAAAGATAAAAAGCCAAACCCTGTTATAGAAATTTTATCAACAATTTTTGCCATAGGGTTAGCATTAACTTTATTTATGATTGCTCCTATGTGGCTAACAACAAAACTTTTAGATGTTGAACGTGAAGCGATAGCTTTTAATGTAGTGTCTGGAATATTTCGAATAACTTTTTTTATAATTTACCTTGTCCTTATTTCATTTATGAAAGATGTAGCTCGCTTATTTCAATATCATGGGGCAGAGCATAGAGTTGTATATAATTTTGAGTCAGGAAAAAATGTTGATATTAATAATGCGCAATCATTTCCTACTCAGCATCCTAGATGTGGTACTAGCTTCATGTTTATCGTTTTGCTATCAGCTATAATTATTTTTTCAGTAATAGATTCAATTGTAATATCTATTATAGGAGAAATAAGTTTACCTATTAGACTTTTAGTCCACTTGCCAATGATTCCATTGGTAACTGGTCTGTCTTATGAAGTAATCAAAATATCGGCACGGAAAGGTGATAGTCTTATTTTTAAAATATTACGAGCACCTGGACTTTGGCTCCAAAACATCACAACAAGTAAACCAGAAGATAGAATGG
>JBJKZT010000002.1:0-70779 GCA_045569055.1 Fidelibacterota bacterium
CTGATGAAGCTCAATCTAAAGCAAATCTAGTAATTGAAAAAACATATGCTGAAATTTATAAAAATTATCAAAAAACATTATTTGAAAATAATGCACTAGATTTTGATGATTTATTAATCTTACCACTTCAATTATTTGAGAAAAATCCAAAAGTATTAGAGCATTACCGTGAAGAATGGAAGTATATCCTTGTTGATGAATATCAGGATACTAATAAACCACAATTTATGTTTATAAAATATTTAGCTGGTTCAAATCATCAAATTTGTGTAGTAGGTGACGATGATCAATCAATTTATGGTTGGCGTGGTGCTGATATTAGAAATATTTTAGATTTTGAAAAAACTTTTAAAAATTGTAAAGTTTTTAAACTAGAAAAAAATTATCGTTCATCGGGTCATATTTTGGAAGCTGCTTCATCTGTTGTAAAGAATAACGAAGATCGAGCGCCAAAAGAACTTAAAGCGAATAATGGTCTAGGTGAAAAGCTAGGTTTAATCGAGACTCATGATGAAATGGAAGAAGCTGATGCAGTTGTAAATGCACTAGAAAAAGAAATTAAGCTTGAGAAAAGAAATTTTAGTGACTTTGCAATTTTATTTAGAACAAACTCTCAGTCACGTGCACTTGAAGATTCATTCCGTCGATCAGGAATCCCTTACAATATTGTAGGTGGAGTCAGATTCTATGAGCGTAAAGAGATTAAAGATCTTATGGGCTATTTATCTTTAATTGTAAATACTAAAGATACAATTTCTATGAGGAGAGTTATCAATTTTCCACCTTGCGGTATAGGTGTAAAAAACTGTTGATAAATGTGTAATTCAGGCTGAAAAGGATAAGATTGAGATGCTTGATGTTCTAAATAATCCTGAAGCTATGGGAATAAGAGGAAAACAAGCAGATTCTTTAATGAGATTTTATAACCTAATTAAAAAATATAACGAACTTCTTCCAAAATTAAATGCTGGTGAATTAGTAAGAACTTTAATAGAAGAATCGGGGATTAAAGAATATTATCGTAATAGTACAAACCCTGACGATACTGAACGTTTTGATAATGTGATGGAATTTATTAGAAGTGTAGATGCTTTTATGTCTAGAGAACCTGAAGGAAACTTATCTAAATTTATTGAAGAAGTCTCTTTGTTGACTGACTTAGATAATTGGAATGATCAAAATAATCGTGTTACTTTAATGACACTTCATGCAGCAAAAGGACTTGAGTTTCCAGTGGTATTTATTACGGGACTTGAAGATGGTCTATTTCCTATGTATAGTGCATTAGAATCAAAAGCAAAATTAGAAGAAGAGAGAAGACTTTTCTATGTTGGCTTAACTCGTGCAATGCATAAAGTTTATTTAATGTATGCAAATCACCGTAGAAGAATGGGTTCTGATGATCTTTATGGAATGGTTTCTAGATTTGTACATGAAATACCTGAAGAAATGCTGGAAAAAATTTCATTCACATCCGCATTAACGCGTAAAGTGATAGGTGGAAGACCTGGTACTTATACAAAAACTGCAGTAAGTCGTACCGTTGTAGACTTTGATGATTTTAGCGTTGGTGATAGTGTAGAGCATGCTATCTTTGGAATAGGTAAAGTGATGGCTTTAAGTGGTCAAGGCGAGAATCAAAGAGTAGGTATAGTTTTCAAAGATGGGGTGAAAAAGAAACTTGTTGTAAAGTTTGCCAATCTTAAAAAAGTTGAATCTGAGGATAATTAATAAAAATACTCTTATTTTTATCATATTATTAAATATCCTATAATAACTAAATTGTTAGACTCACTTAAATTAAGATAACAAATTATGAATGAATCGAATCTATTAAAAAAAGCCTTAAAAAAAGAAGGTCTGCGCTATACACAGCAAAGACAATTAATTTGGGATGAGCTTTGTTCATCAGAAGAGCACAGGGATGCAGAAGAAATATATTTATCTTTAAGAAATGATGGTGTCAACGCATCAAGGGCTACAGTTTATCGTACTATCGATGTTTTGGTTAAAAATGACCTGGTAAGAAAGCTAGATATAGGAGATGAACCATCTAAATATGAGAACAAAATAGATTCACACCATCATGACCATATGATATGCTTAGATACAGGTGATATAATTGAGTTTTATAATAAAGAACTAGAAGATCTCCAGGATAAAATTGCTAAAAATTATGGTTACAAAGTTGTGAGGCATGTGCATCAACTTTTTGTAAAGCCAATAAAATAATTATAACCCTTTGCATCACATTCTTTCATTTTTTTTATTTTTTGTTAATTCCCCTGAATTAATTATTGGTAAAGAAAAAGTTCCACCAGGTATAGTATTCATTTTTGAAGGAGCAGTGAAAGACCAAATCATTCCTGATTCATTCCACTTAAACAAAAATAAAACTAACGTGCATATTGAAGCTAGAGTTAACTGGGATAATAAAAATATTCCAAAAGGAGCACCTTCGGGTGGTTTTATCCCCTATCTTTATATAACTGCAACTTTGACAAATGAGAGTTCAGGTCTCCAAACATTCGTGGATTTAAAACCTCATATTAATCTTATAGATAATTTTCATTATGCAAGGAACATTTCATTACCAGGGTCAACCAATGATTTATATTCAGTCCAATTTAATATTTCAGCACCTACAGCATTTGATGTGGCTTTGCATAAAGACTGGTTAAATAAATTTGGAGAGCAAATTATTTCAAATCATGTTTTTAATTATAAAGGTGTAAATTTCAAGGATGTTGCAGAAGCAAATCGAAAATAATAATTTAAGGCTTAAGTTATTATTTTTTCCATTTTCTCCCATTTATTACTGCTAGTATAAACTTTTTGAAAACCTAGTTTTTTATACAATGATTTCGCCGCGTTATTCTTAGGCATAACATTTATTGTTAAATATTTCATTTTTTTATTTTTTGCTAAATTTTCTAAATATTGGAGCATTTTTATGGCTAGGCCCTGATTTCGATATTTTGGATCAGTGAAAATATGAAAAGCATGTGCTTTTTGAGATTTTTTATTATATTTTATATTACCAAGTCCAATTATCCATTTATTATTTTTCCATGTGAAACTTTCAACATTTGATTCTTTATATGAAAATTCAACCCATTTTTTAAAATTGAAGGGGTAGGTCATACGTGGGTCTATCAGATTTAATTCTTTTGGATTGTCAAACCAATTAATAAGAACTGTTTCAAGAATAAGAACGTGCTTTTTATTTTTATAGCTTATATTTTTGATTTTGATGGACATGGGTCTTTATAAATATTGTTGTAAATTTATCTATTAAATTTATAGCCAATGAAGTCAATAATCCCTATTTCAAAATTTAAATCTGGCGAAACCATTCAAGGTTTCTATCTTTGCGTTGAAAAATATTTACGTCATACCCGCTCTGGTGAATTGTATCTTGACTTAGTTTTGAAGGATAAAACCGGTCAAATAAATGCAAAAGTTTGGGATAATGTTAAAGAGTATGAAAAAAAATTTAAAAGTGGAGACCCGGTGGCTTTAAAAGGTGAGGTCGATCTTTTTTTGGACAAACTTCAATTAAATATTAAACGTATAAATAAAGCTACCATACAAAATTATGCTCGATATGGATTTGATCCTGCATTAATAGTCCCTACAGCCAAAGAAGATCCAAAAAAAATGTGGGCCGAAATAATTAAAATAATTAGATCTATAAAAAATCCATTTTTAAAAAAGTTATGTTATAATATTTATATTAGGAATAAAGATAAACTACTAACTCACCCAGCTTCTTTGTCAAGCAACCACAGTTATCGATCAGGCTTTCTTGAGCATATTTTAGCTATGTTGCGTTCAGGACTATCTATGTCAAGGTTATATAAACTAGATAAAGATTTAGTACTAACTGGTATATTAATTCATGATATTGGTAAGCTAAGTGAAATTGATTATAATTATGAATCGACTATATCTAAGGATGGTAATTTAATCGGCTATACAGTTATGGGTAGAGATATAACACTTGAAGAAGTTAAAAAAATAAAAAAATTCCCTAAAAATCTTTTAATTAAAGTTGAACATATTATTCTTTCACATGAATCAGGATTTGATAGTAGAAGTCCTAAAAAACCTGCTTTCAAGGAAGCATTGCTTGTACAATTAATTAAGTTAATTGATAGCCAATTAAATTTAATGGATAAGTCATTAAACGAAGATAGTGAATTAGGTGAGTTCACTAATCATTTTAATTATTTCAAGACCCATTTATTTAAGGGAAAAGATGGAACTAAATAATTTAGTCAGGGCGGCAATTTTTTGTGCTTTGGCTATTGGAATGGGCTTTTCACTTATGTTAGTGCCTAATATTGAATTGATTACTGTAATTATTTTTATGTCAGGTTTAATGCTTGGTTGGAAGTGGGGTGCTTTAGTTGGTGGAACTGCTATTTTTATTTATTCTGGTTTAAATCCTATGGGCTCAGGCTTAAGCTTTCCTCCATTATTTTTTATGCAGATTTTAGGTATGGCAATTACAGGCTTTACAGGCGGATTATTTAGGAGTTTTTTTTTAGAAAAAGAAACCAACATTATCAGCTTAATAACTTTAGGTCTTTTAGGCTTTATTTGTACTTTTATTTATGATTTTTTAACGCTCATTTCATACCCTTTATCTGCTGGACTAGGCTTGTCTGGTATGATTGCAGCTCTAGTAAAAGGAATTGGATTTACGCTGCTCCATGAAATTTCTAATGCAATAGTTTTTGTTGTGACTATTCCAAAGGTAATTAAGTATCTAAAATAATATATGAAGTATTTTATTATTTCAATTGGTTTTGTAAGGATGCTTTTTGCCCAAGAATATATTGTTCCTTTTGATTGGAGCGGTCAAAATGGCTTTATAATAAATGAGGGGTCGTTGTTTTGGAATAGAAGTTGGACTTCTGGAGTTTTATTATTTGATGGAACTTATTCTAACTATCCTGAACGTTATGGTGAACACACATCAAATAAATTCAATCCATTAAGGTTAGGTGCTTTGCCAGTTTTTAATAGTCTACCAGATTCATCAAAAATCAACACTCATTTCAATTATAATAGAGGTGACTATAATTTTGATCAATTAAGCTTAACTGGAAAATATGAATCAAAAGATCAATACATTAATATTTCTGGATTTAAAAGATCAGATGCTGGTAATACTGGACATTATTTTCATCCTAATGGGATTAAGACACCAATCCATCACTCCTATAGAATAGACTATGGTGTGAATCAGGGTACTCGTCGAGTTGAAACAAGTATTGGGCGTTATATAACTAGCAGTGGTTTACCAGACTCTACTCAAAATGGATTAGAGAACGGAAATATTATCTCAGCTGGATTAAAAGTTTCACAATCAGTTGGAAGCTGGAAAATTAACTCTCATTTTGCAAATTTTATGCAGCATAGGTTAATTCAACATTCATCAATTATAGACTCAAATTATCGTGACATTAATAGAACTTTAATGAATATTCAGTTAGAAACAAAAAGTGGTAAAATATTTGGTATTCAAAATCAATCTCAAAATGTTAGTTCAAATATCCATAATAGATCTTTGCAATGGACAAAAATATATGGTCAACAAATTTTTAAAAATTATTCTATCTTAGCAGGGGTGCAGATATTGAATTCAGATGATACTTTTCCATTTGTTTGGGAAATAAGTTACGATGATAAATATAAAAATATTTATTATGAATTTTCATCTACAGGATCTCCAAGCCCCAAACACCCTGACCTTGATGATCCAAATGATAATTCGTCATTTGACTATTGGAATAGGTCTTCTTTAAAGATTGGAGCTAGTTTATTTGCATTTGACCTTTCAGTATTCCTTAGTTCTACTCAAACAGGTATCAAAGCTTTTGAAGGTCAAAATATATTTATGATTGGTGGTAATTTTATTTATTCTCATCAAAGTGGTTGGAGTGTTTTTTCTAATATAGTTACGCAGTTAGACTCTAGTATTTATGGAGGGGGAGCAACTTTTATAAAAACGGGAATAAATGGAAAAGTAAAAATATTTAAAGAGAATATGATTGTTGATTTTAGGCTTTGGTCAGATATGAGGTTTGGAAGTAAGTCTTCATTTGGCTATAACCCTTTACTTCAAATTCCTTTTGAAAATTTCAACTCACAGTGGATAATTAGAGATTCTCAAATATTAAACTTTGAAGCCAATGCTAATATTTCTGGTGTTATTATTAGCTATAAAATAAATAACATTCTAAATGCAATTGGTAATACAAATGAAGAAGCATGGTTCCGACCTAACCATGTATATCCGCAGTTAGGTCGGATGCTTCAATTTGGAGTAACTTGGTACTTCAATAACTAAATTATTCTTTCCAAATTGCAAAATCACCTGGTGCCGCACCAACAGTAAATGTGTTAATTACTTCACCAGTTACATCATGGACAAAAACCGTATCTGGTGACATATAGTCACTTGTTATTCCCATATAGACTTTATCCTCAAAAGCATTTGCTGAATAAAGCTCTTCTTTCTTAAAGCTCCCTATTTTACCTAATTTATTTACATTTAAATCTGCATTAAGAGGAGCAACTCCTCCATCAAATGTCCTATGAACTATTCCATCAAAATTCATCAGATCTCCACCGCATACAGTTCCTGTGCCATAATTCATGATTTTAATGTCATCTGTAATTATATTAATTAAACTTGTACCAAAATATGTTTCGGTGAAATCCTCACTATAAAAAGTTCTTGAGACCCACAAATTATTGTTTTCTATCAACAATTGTTGAGGACCTTTACCAACTTCATAAGTATTTATGACCTGGTTATTTTCTGGATCTATCTTTACAACTAAGTTTGCTGAGGTATAATCTGGGTGCATATTAATTGCTACCCATAGATGTTTACCGTCACTTACAATAGATTCAGGTAGACCATTCACTTTTATTGATTTTTCAATATAATAGGTTTCTAAATCCAAAACTTTAACATCTTGACTATTATAATTAGTGAAATATGCTTTATTATTATGGATTATTAACTCTCTTGGGCTAGAATTGTTAGTATTGATATCGATTCCAGGTAGTTTTAAACCAGATTCAGTGATAGTAAACACTTTGATTAAGTGACTATTATTAACAACAACAAATAATTTATTATTATAGGTTGTAATAGATTGAACAACATCCCCGACATCATCAATCGTTTGTATTTTTTCTTTACCTTTAAAAATAGATAAAGATCCATTGCTACTTCCAAAGTTGCCTTCACTAGCAACAATTAGAAGCTCATTAGTATCATTTTTTTCAATATTATCTTCGCAGCCTATAGAAAAAATGAACAGACCTAGTAAATATATACGTTTCATTTATAACCTTTTTGAAATTTCAGAATTAAAAGAGTAGTGAATTATAATATAAAAATATTATCATAACCTTTTTTCCCGAAAGTTAGTGGATTAATAATTTTATCCAGGTCTCCTGACTTATGCTTCTTAGAATTACTTCTACCTTCTTCAGTGATGAATGGTATTTAAAAGTCTCTCAGCAATTACAGTAGCGGGTACTGTGACCGATTCTAACGATCTTCCCTGCCATAAAATTATAGTTTATGTTTCTAAACTTATCAATAAAAAAAATAATAACATAATAGGTATTAAACTTTTTTCAATATTTAACTTTTAATTAATACTGTCTGATTAAACAAATATGTAAATTATTGCAATGATATCGCCAAAAAAGAATAGATCTACTTTAAACCAATCAGTACTTGTGCTTAATACAAATTATGCACCTATGGATATTTGTACAGCAAAACGGGCTATTTGTCTTTTTTATAATGAAAAAGTAGATATTTTAGAATCTTATAGTGAATTTATCCATTCTCCATCTGTTAAGTTAGCTTTGCCAAGCATAGTTAAATTGAAAGATTTTGTAAGAAATCAGAAAATGGATGTAATACTCACAAGACGTAATTTATTGGTTAGAGACAACCATCAATGTCAGTACTGTGAAACAAAAAAAGGTCCATTAACTATCGATCATGTAATGCCCAAAAATAGGGGTGGTGGCGATGTATGGGATAATCTTGTTGCAGCATGCCAACCATGTAATAGAATAAAAGGTAGTCGAACTCCAGAAGAAGCAAAGATGGTTTTAAAGCGTTATCCAAAAAAACCAAATAAAATTCACTATTTTCAACAATTTATTCATGAGAAGCAAGGTGCATGGCGCCCTTATCTATTTCTGGAGTCATTTTAAATGAAAAGAGTTTTAAGTGGCATACAGCCAACAGGTGATTTACACCTAGGTAACTATTTTGGCATGATGTCTCGAATGATAAAGTATCAAAAAGAAAATGATCTTTTTTGTTTTATTGTCAACTATCATGCACTTACAACCATTCAAGATAAAAAACTTCTAGCAGAAAACACTTTAAATGCAGCAATAGACTTCATGGCTTTAGGTTTAGATCCTGATCGCTCAACTTTTTGGATACAAAGTGATGTGCCCCAAGTTTGTGAATCTACATGGCTTTTATCAAATATTGTAAATGTAGGAGCTTTAGGTCGAGCTACTTCTTATAAAGATAAATTAGCAAAAGGGTTGACTTCCAATGTTGGTTTATACTCATATCCAATACTTATGGCATCTGATATATTATTATTTGGTGGAGAAATAGTACCTGTAGGTAAAGACCAAAAGCAACATATTGAAATTACTAGAGACATTGCTGTAAGGTTTAATCAAACTTATGGTGAGACTTTTATTATTCCAGAACCTGACATTGAGAAAACAAATCAATTGATACCTGGAGTAGATGGGCAAAAAATGAGTAAATCATACGGAAATACAATTCCTATTTTTGGGGATGAAAAATCTGTTCGTAAAAAGTTTATGTCAATTGTTACCGATTCAACTGATATTGATAAACCTAAAAGTATAGATACCGCATTATTTCAACTCTATGCTTTATTTTTAAGCGATAATGAAAAAGAAGAATTAGCTAATAGATTTAAAACCCCGGGAATGAGATATGGAGATATTAAGCAAGAATTATATGATTGTTTTTGGACTCAATTCTCTCCTTACAGAGAAAAAAGAGACTATCTTGAGAAACATAAGGATTATGTCATTAAAAAGTTGGATGAAGGCTCACAAAAAGCTACTATAATTGCTGATAGTTTTTTAGATAAAGCGCGATCTGCAATGGGTCTTAATTATAGAAGAAATAATGTATAGAGTTCAATTAGATCAATTTCAAGGACCTCTAGATTTATTACTTTATTTTATTAGAAGAGATGAGATTGATATTTATGATATCCCTATTGCTCAAATAACTGCAGAATATCTTCAGCTTATTGAAGATATTAAGGCTATGAATTTATCTGTATCCGGAGAATTTATATTGATGGCCGCCACTTTAATGAATATTAAATCAAAAATGTTATTACCAAGACCAGAATTAGATGATGAGGGTGAGCCTATAGATCCTAGACTTGAATTAGTTAATCAACTTGTTGAATATCAACGTTTCAAAGAAATTTCATCTGAGCTCGCATTGAAGTCTCATAATCAAAGTTTTCTTCATACAAGATCTTCAGAACAAGTGACTGAAGGCTTAGATGATGTAGGTCAATACCTAAAAAATGTGACATTATTTGATCTTTCACAATATTTTAAAGAAGCAATGGATCGTATGCCTGTAATCACTGCTTATGAATTAAAAAGAGAGCCTATAAGTTTAGATAGTAAAAAACAATTTATTTTAAAATCTTTTGATGGGGATGGCGCTCTGACTTTTAAGTACCTTTTATCAACATGTAAAGATAAATTAGAAATAATAGTTACTTTTTTAGCTATACTTGATCTAATGCACTTATTTGAAATTGTTATTTATCAAAATAATTTATTTGATGATATGGAAATTCACTATCTAGAAAAAAATTAATAGTTTTCAATGAATGCTAACACAATAAATATTATTGAAGCTTTGCTTTTTGCAAGCCCGGAACCACTCACGCAAAAAAAAATAAATATAATTTTTGATGAAAATTCTCCAAAATTAGATGAGTGCATTAAAATTCTTTCAAAAAAATTTGAAAATGATAATCATGCTATAGATATTTTAAATATAGCTGGTGGATATCAATTACGTACAAAGCCAGAGTATGATTTATATGTAAGAAGATTGCTTAACAAAACAGGTCAACTCAAATTATCTCAAGCCGCATTAGAGACATTATCAATAATTGCATATAAGCAGCCTATCAGTCGAACAGATATAGAAGCCATAAGAGGAGTAGATTGCGCAGGTGTCTTAAAAACCTTACTTAAGAAAGGGCTAATTAAGATAAAAGGTCGAGAAGATGGTCCAGGCCGACCATTAATGTATAGCACTACGGATGATTTTTTGCAATCATTTGGATTAAGTCGTATTGCTGATTTACCAAAATTAAAAGAAATATCCGAAATATTAGATGAGCAACCAGCTTTAACAGAACAAATAGATGCGTTTAAATAAGTTTTTATCACAAGCAGGCATAGCTTCCAGACGTGAGTCTGATAATTTAATTAAAAATGCAATGGTTACTGTTAATGGAGTATTAGAAATAAACCCAGCTTATCAAGTCAAATCTAAAGATGAAGTATTTTTTGATGATCAACGAATTAAATTTGAAACTAAAACAAGAATTATTGCTTTTAATAAACCTGAGGGATATATAACAACAATGAAAGACCCTCACAATAGAAAAACTGTCATTGATTTAATTCATACAGATGAGAGATTATTCCCTATTGGCAGACTAGATAAAGATACAACAGGGTTACTTTTATTAACAAATGATGGTCAACTTGCAAATAAATTAATGCATCCAAGAAATCAAATTCCTAGAATTTATAAATTACAAATTGACAAAGTATTTCAAAGTTGGGAAATTAAAAGGATGGCTTCCAAAATCTATATTGGTCAAAAAGAATGGGGTAAAGCTGATGTTGTTGATCAAAAAAAAATAAAAGGTAGAGTAACCGTGCATTTAAGACTTTTTCATGGGAAAAAACGTGAAGTTCGTCGAATAATATTTAGAATGAAACGGAAGCTTTTTAGTTTAGAACGTGTACAATATGGTTCAATTGAATTAGGAGATATACCATTGGGTAAGTGGAGAGATTTAAGCAATAAAGAATTGAAATCTCTAAATTCATTATAAAAATTGACGTTGGCATTCTTTTAGGTTATAATTTATAACATTAGTAGATTTCTGGGCTAATTGAGAGTTGAAAACGCATGATTATTGCTATAGATGGACCTGCTGCTACTGGAAAAAGTACAACAGCTAAATTGGTTGCTCAAAAGTTGGGTTTTACTTATTTAGATACAGGTGCTATGTATCGTTGTGTTGCACTATCTGTTTTAAAACATGATGTTCATTTAGATGACAAACAAAATTTGATTTTACTTTTGGATACAATAGATATTCAATTTAAAAAGAGTGAAAGTAAAAATTTAGTCTTCCTAAATGGAGAAGATGTTTCAGATCAAATCAGAAAGACAACAGTGACTAAAGACGTGAGTGCAGTTAGTTCTATTAAAGAAGTGAGATCTTTTTTAGTTAAAAACCAAAGAAAAATAGCAAAAAGCAATGATTGTGTAGTTGAAGGTCGTGATATTGGTACAATTGTTTTTCCTCAAGCAGAGGTTAAATTTTTTTTAATTGCTAATGTGCAAATAAGAGCTAAAAGAAGACAACTAGAATTATCGAAAATGGGAGAAGAAAAATCATTAGATATTTTGGTAAATGAAATTGTAAAAAGAGATTATCTTGATTCTAATCGAGATAATTCACCACTAAGAAAAGCTAATGATGCAATAGAACTTGACACAACAAATTTGACTATAAATGCACAAGTTGATTTTATAGTCAATAAAGTAAAATTAATAACTACAGGAAGCTAAATTAAAATGAGTGGAAAAGAACAAGAACCAGTTATAGAACAGTCTGATGACTCAAAAGAGTCTTCAGTCAGCGTACCAGTGGAAGAAGCGCCTATAACATCTACAAAAACTGAAGAAACGGTACCAGATGTTCATGCTAATGATATTAAAGAAGAATTAAACTATTTATCATCAAAACTTTTTAGTGATATTCGTGAAGTTTCAATTGACGATCTTATAAATTCAGATGTTGTTGAAGAAGTTTCAGTCGAAGATCAAGAACGATATTTATCAACTTTTTCTGATATAAGTGAGAAAGAGATTATTTCTGGTCGTGTAATTGGAATGAATGAGAAAGAAGTCTTAATAGACATTGGTTTCAAATCAGAAGGCATAATCAGTAGAAATGAATTTAATGAAGATGCGCTCCCTGAAGTTGGTGAGAAGCTAGATGTTTTCTTAGAAAAAATGGAAGATGAAAGTGGTAAAACTGTTTTATCAAAAGAGAAAGCAGACTTTTTTCGTCGTTGGGTTGAATTAAGAAATATTCACGAGACAGGTGAGATTATTACTGGCCGTATTGTGCGAAGAATTAAAGGTGGAATGGTCGTTGACCTTAATGGAGTTCAAGCTTTTCTTCCTGGATCTCAGATAGATGTTAGACCGGTTAAAGATTTTGATCGATTTATTGATACAGATTTAGATTTACGTGTAGTTAAGTTTAATGAATTCAGAAAAAATATCGTTGTTTCTCATAAAGCTATTTTAGAAGAAAGCCTTGCAGAGAAAAGAGATGAACTTTTCCTTAATCTTGAAGTGGGTAAAGTTGTTGAAGGTCGAGTTAAAAATATTACTGATTTTGGTGTTTTTGTAGACCTAGGTGGAATTGATGGATTGCTTCACATAACAGACTTAAGCTGGGGTCGAATAAACCACCCATCTGAATTAATAGGAATGGATGATACGCTGAATGTTAAAATAATTGATTTTGACAAAGATAAAAGACGTGTCTCGCTCGGTCTGAAGCAGCTAACCCCTCATCCATGGGTAAATGTAGCTGATCAGTATCCTGAAGGTACTAAAGTAAATGGAAAAGTCGTTAGTATGACTAATTATGGCGCATTTATTGAAATTGAACCTGGTGTTGAAGGTTTAGTTCATGTTTCTGAAATGTCATGGACAAGACATGTTAAAAATCCATCTGAAATATATTCTCTTGGTGATGAAGTTGAAGCAGTTGTCCTTACAATTGATTCAGAGGAACATAAAATTAGTTTAGGAGCTAAACAATTATTAGATGATCCATGGAGTCAAATTGAAGAAAAATACACTGTTGGTACAGTAGTCGATGGAAAAATCATTAACTTAACTCAATTTGGTGCTTTTGTTGAATTAGAGGAAGGTATTGATGGTTTAATACATGTTTCAGATTTCTCATGGACCAAGATAATTAGACATCCAAAAGAGATTGTTGAAAAAGCACAGGAAATTAAAGTTCGTATTCTAGAAGTTTCCAGAGAAAGTAGGCGTATTTCACTTGGTTTAAAACAAGTAGAAGAAGATCCTTGGCCAGAATTAGTTAAAATTTTTGAAACAGGAAAAGATGTAGAAGGTGAAATAGTTCGTATACTTGATAAGGGTATAATTTTGCAACTTGAGCAAGAAGTAGAAGGAATTATTCCATTTGGTCGTCAATCAAAACGTCAAAGAAAAGAACTATCAACCAAATATAAGATAGGTCAGGTTATTAGTGGAGTGGTTATGGAAGTCAAACCTGAAGATAAAAAAGTAATTATTTTTGTTGATGAACTCAGCTCTGATGTTTCATTAGAAAAAGATGATGTTAGAGAATTTTTAGATAATCAATCAGAACCTGAAGGTGAAAAAATACAAATTCCTCTTGATGATTCGCAAGTTACTGATCGAGGTAGTGAATTAGCGGAAGAATAGTTTCCGTATAAGTATTTTGATAAAATAATGGGGAAGGGCTATAATCTAAATAATTTTAAAACCTTCTTTTCATTGCAAAAAATAGGAATTCGTTTAGGTGCTATATCTTTGGCATGTCTTCTTTGGATATTTGTAATCAGTGAAAATATATATCTCATGGTTGTTGATATGCCCGTTGAGGCTAGAAACTTACCAGCTCGACATGCTTTAAAAGAAGAAGTTCCTGAGTATGCTAAAGTGAGACTAAGAGGAACCGGCAGATCTCTTTTTAAAACTATTTTATTAAGTCGCTTCATACCTGGTTTTAAATTGGTTTTAGACCTTGAAAGAATTTCAGAAGAGTATGATTTTATTTTAAATGATTACTTTGAACGATATCCTCAAAAAGTTTCTATACCTTCAAACTTTGATGTTAGTTATGTTGAAGTAATATATCCTAAATCAATACATATTAGCTTAGATGAATATAAAGAGAAAACCGTTTTAGTTTTGCCGAAAGTACAAATAATAACAGCACCAGGTTTTGCTCTTGTGGGAAAACCAATGATTTCCCCAAATGTAGTTAAAATAGCAGGTTCAAGGAATATTGTTGAGACTATTTCTTCTGTTGAAACTATTTCTGATACAATAATTAATTCAAATTCACCAATCTCAATTAATCTTGAAATAAAATCAGAAAGAGGCGAGCTTATAGAGTATACACCTAAATCCATCACTTTTAATCAAAGCGTTCAATCAATTAGTGAAAGAATTATTAGCGAGATACCAGTACAAATCTTAAACGTAAAATCAGATATCCAGGCTTTTGTTAGTCCACAAACGGTATCATTGACTGTAATTGGAGGATCTGATTTTATTTCAAATTTGAAACCAGAAAATTTGATTATTTCAGTAGATTTTAATGATTGGAATTCTAAAAAGCAATTTTATAATTTAAATGTAAAAACACCAGGGGATGTAATTAGCTGGATGGATCTATCTCCTCAAAATGTTGAATTAGTTGTGACTAAGAGGGCTAATTGATTGTACTTGGTATTGAAACATCCTGCGATGAAACTGCGGTAGCAGTTTCTAAGGATTACACTATTTTACATTCGGAAGTTAGCACGCAAACCATCCATAGAAAATTTGGTGGTGTAGTACCTGAAATAGCTTCGCGTGAGCATGATAAATTATTGAATTATATGGTTGACTATACTTTAAACAAATTAAAAATTTCAAAATCAGAAATAGATGGAATAGCTGTAACTCAAGGTCCTGGGCTTTCTGGAACACTAATAACTGGAACTTGTTTTGCTAAAGGTCTTGCTCAAGGACTTAATTGTAAAATAATAGGCGTTAATCACTTAGAAGCACATATTTTTGCAAATTTTCTTGCTGATCCTAAACTTAAATATCCATTTATTTGTCTTCTAGTTTCAGGAGGGCATACTCAAATTTGGCTTGTTGAAGGATTGAATGATTATAAGCTAATGGGTGAAACTAGAGATGATGCAGCTGGTGAAGCTTTTGATAAGGGTGCGCGTATTCTTGGTCTTGGATATCCAGGTGGACCTGAAATAGAAAAACTTTCAAAAACAGGAAATGAAAAATCAATTAATTTCCCAAGACCTTTGATGCAAAATAAGAACTTAGAATTTAGTTTTAGTGGACTCAAAACATCTTTGCTATATTTTGTTGATAATAAAAAATCATTCTCTAAACAAGATGTAGCTGCTAGTTATCAAGCTGCAATAATTGATGTGCTTATAACAAAGTTAAAATGGGCTATGGATCAAACAGATTGTAAAACATGCGTAATTGCTGGTGGTGTTGCCTCGAATCAAATTTTAAGAAAGTTAGCTAATCATAAAATGAAAGATAAAAAAGTTATTTTTCCAGAACTTTCTCTATGTACTGATAATGCTGCTATGATTGCTTATTTAGGTGAGATTTATTTACAAAAAGGAATATCCTCTCCAATTGATTTTCCAGTCTTACCTAATATGAAATTAGCTTGAACTGTGAATTTTCGTTTTTTGCATGCCATTGATTCCATATTTTTATTTGGAATAATATTTGGTTTAGGATTATTATATTATTTATTTACTATTTTAAATGATAATAAATGGTATAAATCATTAATTTTTTTAAGAATAATAATTTTAGTTAATTTATTCTTTCTACTCCTTAATCCTGTAATAATATTTAATTCTAAAAAAGATAAAAATTTGGAATGGGCTATCTTTCTAGATAATTCAGCTAGTATTAAAAACCATAAAACTCCTTCAATTAATGCAATTAAATCAGGTTTAAATGAAATAAGAAATAGATTTTTAGATGAAGAAATACCATTTCAGTTTTTCTTATTTGATCAGAAAATAAAAAAAATAAATAGTAAAATTATTGAATCAATTGATGGCAGTGGAGTCACAACAAACATAGGTAATCTTTCAAGAGAAATAGAAAAAAAATCACAAGACTTTGCAGGTGCGATTATATTTTCAGATGGCATAATTACTGAAGGTTCTAATCCAAATGAAGAATTAAAAAAAATTAATATTCCAATACATACAGTTGGCATTGGTGAAAAAAGTGGATTAGTAGATGTATCTATTGAATCTATTGATGTTCCAACTGTTGTCTTAAAAAATAAAGCTTTTAATGTTCGTACCATTATTCAATCTGTTGGAAATATTGAAGAAAGATTAAGTGTATCTATTTATTACGAAAAAAAATTACTGAGTTCTAAATATATTCGTCTTTTAGGTAAAGGCTCAAAAAAAGATATCAATTTTAGATTCGAACCAGAAAAGATAGGCCAGCAAAATTATGAAGTAAGAATTTCATCAATAAAAGATGAAATAAATATTATTAATAATCGTCAAAATTTTAAGGTTCTAGTTCTTAAGGATAAATATAAAGCTGCACTTATAACAGGAAGCCCGAATAAAAACACATCTAATATTAAAAAAATATTAAAAAATAATCAAAGAATTGAACTTGAACACTTTGTGAGAATGAATGAAGTTAACTTTAAGCCAGAAATTAAATTTTTTTGGTCAACTTCATATGATTTAATTATTTTTGATAATTTTCCAATAAAGCCACTTTCAGAAAACTTTATTCGAATTTTAGGAAAAAAAATATTATCTCAAAAATCTGCAATAATGTTAATAGTTGGCCCTAATCAAAGAAATAATTCATTAGATGGTATAACAACAATTTTAGGTATAGCAATAACAGACACTTTAAATAATTCAGAACCATTGTTTTGGAATTTCATTAATAGTGATTTTTCTCATCAATTAGATTTGCCTCCATTAATTCAAAAATATAATTTTGTTGGTAAGGGGTCACTTTCAGATTCCTTGGCAATATTTGATTCAGGTTCACCTTTATGGTTAAAAAATCAAATAGGAGAAACTAGATCAGTAATATTAAATGCAGTAGATATTCATTCTTTATATTATTCTAAAATTGAAGACTCTAAAAATAATATCTTATCTAAAATTCTAGATCAATCAACCGGATGGTTATTAAAATCTGATGGAGGGAATGAAAAGTATTTCAGGTTAAATAAAAATCTATACCAACAAGGAGAAGTTATATATATTACTGGAACTCAACCATTTAATAATTCAAATGATAATCTATCAATTAGTATTCAAATTAATAATGGTATTTCTAATTTAATTTCAAAGGACATAACTTTTAATATTGAGTCTAATCGCTGGGAAGGAGAGTTTAGAGCGCCATCCAAAGGAGAATATAATTTTAAAATATTCTTAAATTATAGCGATAAACCAATTCAAAATGGAAAATTTGAAGTAGTGGAAAGTCAAGTTGAATTAAGCAAAGTATTTCTAAACGAAAAACTATTAAAGTTTATATCTAAAGAATCAAATGGTGTTTACTATAATTGGAATCAAAGAGAAGATTTATTTAATTCAATATCAAAAGAAGTAAAAAGTGAAATAAAAGCAAATTATATTAGATTTAATCAAAATAAGTTTTTTTTATCATTTATAATACTCCTTTTTATAGCTGAATGGATTTCAAGAAGAAGAAAAGGATTATCATAATTAAATTATATAAAACAAAATAATGAAAAAAATTACAATTATTGGTACAGGATATGTTGGTTTAGTAACTGGCGCAGGAATTTCAGAGTTTGGGCATGATGTAACTTGTGTTGATATTAATAAAAATAAAATAAAAAAATTAAATTTAGGGGAAATCCCAATTTATGAACCTGAGCTAAGCACTATTGTTAAAAGAAATAAATCTAAAGAGAGATTGAAGTTTAGTAGTGACATAAACAAAGCTATTAAAAACTCTGAAATTATTATTATTGCTGTAGGAACACCTCAGGCCAATAATGGTAACCCAGATCTTACTGCTATAGAAAATGTTGCCAAAGCAATTGGAAAGAATTTAAATAAATATAAAATTATTTGTACAAAAAGCACTGTTCCTGTTGGTACAGGAAAAAAGATAGAAGAGATTATTAAATTAAGTAGTAAATCTATAAAATTCGATTATGTTTCTAATCCTGAATTTTTGAGAGAAGGTGCAGCTGTTAGGGACTTTCTTATTCCTGACCGTATTGTCATTGGATCACGATCAAAAAAAGCATTTAAAATAATGCAAGATGTTTATAGGCCACTTTTTTTAAACGAAACACCAATAATTAACACAAGTGTTGAGACTGCAGAAATGATAAAATATGCATCTAATGCTTTTTTAGCTCTAAAAATTAGTTACATAAATGAGATAGCTAATTTATGTGATTCAGTAGGTGCTGATGTTCATGTTGTTTCAAAAGCAATGGGTCAAGATGGTAGAATTAGTCCAAAATTTTTACATCCAGGTCCAGGGTATGGTGGTTCATGTTTCCCAAAGGACACATTAGCATTAGCTAACTCAGGTAATCAGAATAATGTTAAAATGAATACGATTGAAGCAGCAATTAAAACTAATAATGAACAAAAGCTACGAATGGTTACTAAGTTGAAATCATTATTAAATAATAAATTAAAAAATAAAACAATTTCTGTCCTTGGTTTGGCCTTTAAACCTCAAACTGATGATATTAGAGATGCTGCTTCAACCATTATCATTCCTAAATTAATTGAAGAAGGAGCGATAATTAATACCTATGATCCAGTTGCTATGGACAATTTTAAAAAACTAAAATATAAAATTAATTATTTTAACAATTGGCAAGATGCTTCTAGACATGCAGATGCTCTAATTTTATTAACAGAATGGAATGAATTTCGTGGAATTGATCTTTCAGAACTAAAACTAATACTTAAAACACCTACGATTTTAGATACAAAAAATATTTTAAGTATTAAAAAGCTTCAGGCTCTAGAATTCAATTATGACAATGTTGGTCGAAAGGTAATAAATTGATATTTGAATCAACTTCAATACCGGGTGTAATAAAAATTCAACCAGAAATTCATAAAGATAATCGGGGCTATTTTTTTGAATCATTTAAGCAAAATGAATTTGAAGATAATAATCTTAAAATAGAATTTGTACAAGATAATCAAGCTCAGTCATCAAAGGGAGTTTTGCGAGGACTTCATTATCAACTTAAAAACCCTCAAGGTAAACTTGCATGGGTTACATTAGGCAAAGTATTAGATGTTGCTGTTGACATTAGAATAGGTTCTCCTACATTTGGCCAAACTGTAACAACAATCTTAGATGATGAATCTCATTTACGATTTTATGTGCCTCCTGGATTTGCACATGGTTATTGTGTTTTATCTGAAAAAGCTATTTTTAATTATAAATGTACTAATTTTTATTATCCAAAAGACGAGTATGGAATTAAATGGAATGACCCTGCAATTAATATTGAATGGGGAGAAGAAGATAAAATTATATCTAACAAAGATGCTGGACACTCGAATTTAAATGAAATAGATGAAAGTTTTTTACCAATATTCAGCTAAAAATACATGATATCAATTGAATTAATAAGAAAAGAACCTGAGCTAGTTAAAAAAAGTTTATCTCTTAAAGATAATTCAATATCTTTAGATATTATACTTGAATTAGATAAAGAATATAGGTTAAACCTTGCAAAAGCTAATGATCTACGTTCAAAACGTAACAAAGTATCTGAAAATATAGCCAAAGCAAAAAAAGCTGGTTTAAATACAGATAAAGATATTTTAGCAATGCGTAAGGTTGGTGAAGATATCAAGTCCATTGAGTTAAAAGTAAATGAACTGAAAGAATCTTTAGATTTAAACCTGCTTAGTTTACCAAATTTACCAAATGAGTCTGTGCCAAAAGGTTTAGATGAAAGTAGCAATAAAGTCATTCGTGAATGGGGTGAAGATAAAAAATTAAATTTTGAAATTAAATCTCATTTAGACTTAGGTGATAAACTCAATCTTTTTGATTTTGAGCGAGGTGCAAAAATTTCGGGTTCTGGCTTCCCACTATTTACTGGTAAGGGAGCAAAATTAGAGCGTGCTCTAATTAATTATATGCTAGATATCCAAACTAACAAACATGGCTATGAAGAGATTTTTCCACCTTTTTTAGTAAAACCTTCTGCGCCAAAAACGGTTGGTCAATTACCAAAGTTTTCTGAAGATATGTATTTTTCAGAAAAAGATGATCTCTGGCTTATACCAACTGCTGAAGTTCCACTTACAAACATTCATTCGGATGAAATACTATCTGAAGATCAACTTCCAATATGTTATACTGCTTACTCTGCATGCTTTCGTCGTGAAGCAGGGTCTTATGGTAAAGATACCCGAGGATTCTTAAGAGTTCATCAATTTAATAAAGTTGAATTAGTTCAGTTTGTTAAACCTGAACAATCATATGAAGCTCTTGAATTATTGACGACTCATGCAGAATATATTTTAAAATCATTAGGTTTAAAATATCGATTGGTAGAACTTTGTACTGGTGACTTAAGTTTCTCTGCTTCTAAATGCTATGATCTAGAACTTTGGGCACCTGGTGAACAAAAATGGCTTGAAGTCTCTTCTTGTAGTAATTTTGAAGATTTTCAAGCAAGACGAGGAAATATTCGATTTAGAAGAAAGTCTAATAGTAAAGTTGAACTAGTTCATACTATAAATGGTAGTGGTTTAGCAACACCACGATTACTTGTAGCACTACTTGAATCTTATCAAAATGAGAATGGTACAATATCAATTCCAGAGCCTTTACAGCCATACTTTGGTTCGGAGGTTATAGATTAGTTTTTTTTCATTTTGGTTTTTATTTAATGTTGTCATTTGGACAATTATTTTTTCTTTAATAGGTATTATTGGTTCAATTTTTGAATGGCATGGAAAATTTTTTGGATGGATTGGACAAAAATGGGCAAAAACATTACTAAGAATTGGAGCTATAAATTATTCAGTTGACGGATTAGAAAATTTAAAAAAAGATTCTAATTATGTTTTTGCATCGAATCATGAATCTGCTCTAGATATACTTTTAGTTTTTGCTGGTTTACCATATCATATAGTTTTTATATCTAAAATTGAGTTAAAAAGGGTACCTTTGTTTGGTTTAGCTATGATAGCTGGTGGTCATTTTTTTGTTGATAGAAGTAATCATAAAAAATCAATGGAATCTTTAGATAAGGCGAAAGATTCCATGAAAAAAACTCCTCGTTCGATTATCCTCTATCCTGAAGGTACCCGATCAATTGATGGATCAATTCAATCCTTTAAAAAAGGTGGGCTTGTAATGGCCATGAATATGGGGGTTCCTGTTGTTCCAATAGCTATGTGCGGAACACGAGAGGCCATGCAAAAGAAAGGATTAAAGTTGAGCAAGTATCCTTTAGAATTACGAATAGGTAAACCAATTGAAACCTCAGGAATTAAATATGAACAAAGGAATGAGTTTGTGAATGAAGTTAGAAATTCAGTAATAAGATTAAAATCTCAATGGTATGCAAAAAATAATCAAAACGATCCTAATGAAATTGCACACAACTAAAATATATAATTCTTCAGAAGCAAAATCCATAATTTTTGATTTTAGAAATAAAGGGAAAAAGGTAGTTTTTTCAAATGGATGCTTTGATATTATTCACAAAGGACATGAAACGTATTTGAAAGCCGCAAGAGAGCTTGGGGACTTCCTTATAATTGGATTGAATTCAGATTCTTCAGTTCAACAATTAAAAGGTTTAAATCGTCCAATTATTGATCAACGTAATCGTGCAATAAACCTTTTAAAGTTAGACTACGTTGATGCAGTTACTATTTTTAGTGAACTAACTCCTAAAAAATTAATTCACGAATTAACTCCTGATTTCATTGTTAAAGGAGGTGATTATAAACCTGAAGAAGTAGTTGGTGGGGATTATGTCCAATCTTATGGAGGAAAAGTTGTTATACTACCATTTGTTCCAGGCTATAGCACAACAAATATAATTATGAGCAGGAAGGGAAAAGACTTGACTGACGGAGAAGGCTCCAGCTAATTTCGCCATCTTAAATTACTCTAAATATAAATGATACAGACATTTACACGAATTTTATTAACCCTTATTACTTTGATTAGTATAACCTTAGCTCAAACTGATAAAAAAGAAGAGCAGTCATATCAAAATGGTAATCAATTAGATATTAGTAGGAATAGGTTACCAGAGTTATTAGAAGATGTAAAAGTTCTTTTATCGGATGCCTTTATTTCTGATGTGATGTCAGATACCTTAGAAGTCATCTATAGTCTAAATCGAATTTTTGATCTTTTATCAGAAGCAGATCAGTATGGTGAAATGGATGATGAAGATCAAGAAGAGTTTGATCGATTTGAAACATCCCTTGTTGAATTATATACAAAAAGATTTAATACTTTAGATAAGATGGATGCTGCTATAACAGCTGGTAATATGCGTAGAGATATTACTTCAATGACGGAACCTTTAGAAGTAGAAATGGGTGCCTCTCAATTTACTGTAGTTGATGATAGAGATGGACATATCCCCTTAGTTAGAAATAAGAAAGTTGATCAATTCATAAATTATTTTCAAACCAAAGGTCGAAAACAGTTTGAAATTTGGCTTGATAGACTTGATGTCTACGGTCCAATGATTTCTGAAATTTTAGAAGAATGTAATGTTCCACCTGAAATTATCTATTTAGCAATGATTGAATCAGGATTAAATCCAAAAGCATATTCTAAAGCTGCCGCTATTGGTATGTGGCAATTTGTTTATGCAACAGGAAAAACATATGGATTAGAACGAACTTGGTATATAGATGAGCGTCGTGATCCTGAAAAAGCAACTAGAGCAGCTTGTGCTCATTTAACAGATTTATATGCTGAATTTGATAATTGGTACTTAGTTCTCGCAGCATACAATGCTGGAGCAGGTCGAATTCGTAGAGCAACACGTTTACATCAAACACTAGATTTTTGGCAACTTCATTCATTGCCTCGTGAAACTCGAAACTATATGCCCTATTTCTTATCAGCTACTATTATAGCAAAGAACCCTGAGAAGTTTGGTTTTACAATTAAAGAAAAAAGAGGGGAACCTCTTTCTTATGATATTGTAAATATAGAAAAAAGTGCTGATTTAACAGTTTTAGCAAGGTCTGCAGAAACTTCTTTTAAAACTTTACAGACTTTGAACCCTGAACTAAGACAATCAGCTACCCCAAATGCTTCTTATGAACTAAAAATTCCTGATGGTAGTAAAGCTATTTTTTTGGAAAATTATAATGCATTACCTGAGAATGAACGCTTTGCACCGCAATCTATTACTCACAAAGTTCGTAATGGTGAAAGTTTATGGACAATTGCTAGAAAGTACAGGGTTTCTCAACATGACATAGCTGCAGTAAATAAGATTCGAAATAGAAGTATGATTAGAATAGGTCAAAGACTCACTATTCCTGTACCAGGTGTAAATCTTGCTTCAAGATCAAATTCTGCAATGCCTGGCTATAATAAGTTAACATATAAAGTTCGTAAAGGTGATACCTTAGGTCATATAGCAGAAGATTATGGAACAAAAGCATCGACAATAAGAAAATGGAATAGTTTAAAGTATGGCCAGCATATTTATCCTGGACAAAAATTGACACTATGGATCAAACAAGGTTAAAAAGACCATCATCTAATTTGAAATGGCTTTGGTGGGGCCTAGGAAGTTTTTTTGCTTTATTAATAGCTTTTCGTGCTGGGTCAATGTCAAATGGCTTTGATAATCAAGGAATGGGTAAAAAAGTTGGCATAATTCAAGTTTCAGGTCCCATTATTTCTTCAAATACAATAGTAAAAGATTTAGAAAACTATAGAAATCGAAAAGATATTTCTGCAATATTAGTTCGAATTGATTCACCAGGTGGACTTGTAGCACCTACACAAGAGATTTATGAAAAAATAAAAGCTATAAAAGAAGAAAAACCTATAATTGCTAGTATGGGAAGTGTTGCAGCATCAGGAGGATACTATATAGCACTTGGTGCTGATTCTATCATCGCAAATCCAGGAACTATTGTTGGTAGTATTGGGGTCATTATGAATTATCCAGTCATGACAGAGTTATTAGATAAAGTAGGTATTGAATTTGAAACAGTAAAGAGTGGAGAACTTAAAGATGTTGGTTCTTATTCAAGACAGGTGACTGAAGCAGACCGTAAACATTTAAATGATATGGTTAATGATATGTATGGTCAGTTCGTAAATGCTGTTTCTGAAAATCGCTCATTAACTAAAGATGAAGTAGTTAAAATTGCGGATGGAAGAGTTTATACAGGAAAGCAATCTAAAGAATTAGGCTTAATTGATGTAATTGGTACTTTTGAAGATGCAGTTTTAATTGCAGGTACAATGGGCCAAATAACAGGTAAACCAAAAACAGTTCAAGTAAATAAGAAACGCCCCTCTGTTTTGGATTGGTTTACAGGTAACTTGGGGCAAACGGTCAGTGGTTGGTTTGATGAATTACCTGCTTATCGCTGGCGTATGGAGTAAATACCATGACTAAACAAGAAATTGTAAATATAGTTTCAGATGCGACAGGGTTAACAAAAGTTGAAACAGAAGCAGTAATGAATGGTGTGATGGCAACAATTATTGATTCACTTGGTAATAATAACCGAGTAGAACTTCGTGGCTTTGGTACTTTTGGAGTTAAACATAGAAAGCCAAAAAAAGCTAGAAATCCTGGAACCGGAGAAGCAATATATTTACCGGAACGACATGTGCCAACATTTAAACCAGCAAAAAACATGCGTTCCCACGTTAACGAAAAACTTACAAAATAAAAGAGGTGACATGCCCTGCGGTAAAAAACGTAAAAGGCGCAAGATAAATACTCACAAGCGTAAAAAACGCTTGCGCGCTAATCGTCATAAAAAGAAAAAAGTATAATACCCGTTAAAATGAAACGGGCCAATTCAATATGGCTTTTAATTATAACCCTGGCTCCAATAAGTTTTATTGGAGCTTGGGGCTATGACGGTCATCGTCGAATTAATTATATAGCTTCAAGACAACTCAACGGACCTTTTGGTCAATTCCTTAAACAAAACTCTGAGCCACTTAAATGGTACTCAGTTACACCAGATTATAATAAAAGTATAGATAAAGAAGAATTCCATAGACACTTTATTGATGCAGATTATTACGATGAATATCCATTTGAAGATATTCCTGAAGATTATTCAATATTAATTTCAAAATATGGAAAAGATAAAGTGCGTCAATATGGTATAGCACCATGGACCATAAAAGATACATCAGAACGAATTATTAAACTTTTAAAAGAAAAAAGAATTGAACAAGCTATATATCATATGGGAATTTTAGGCCACTATATTGCCGATTTACATATGCCATTACATAATGTACTAAATTACAATGGTCAATTCACAGGTAATGAAGGTGTGCATTTTCGTTGGGAGGATCGTTTAGTTGATGAATATATTGATGAAATAATGCCTGTAGGTGATATTGAGGATGTAAAAGATCCATGGCATTTTACTATGGGTATAGTACGAGAATCCTTTCTAGTCCATAATCAAATTTTAGAAGCAGATACCAAAGCAAGAAGATTATTAACAAAAGAACAAGCTGAAAAACTTAAATCTTATGATATCCTTAGTTTCGAAAAGCCCTATTTAGATGTTTTATTTTCTGAGACTGAAGATCTTCTTAAAGATCGTTTAGGACGTGCAGTTATTCGAACAGCATCTCTTTGGCAGTATTGTTGGGAAGAAGCTGGAAAACCTGAATTACCATGAGTTTAAATAGACCTACCATTTCTGTATCAGAGCTTACATCTAAGTTAAAAGACTTAATTGAATCTAATTTCTCAAATATTTGGATTCAGGGTGAAATATCAAATTTTAAACATCATTCATCTGGTCATATGTATTTCACTTTAAAAGATCAAGGTGCTGAACTTCGTTGTGTTATGTTTCGTGGTTTCAATCAAGGAATTCAATTCAAGCCAGAAGATGGAATGGATGTTATATTACAAGGAAAAATCACGGTTTATGAACCTCGTGGACAATACCAACTTATGGTTCAAAATATGGAACCTGCAGGGATTGGGACTCTTTTCCTTGCTTTTGAAGCATTAAAAAAACAATTACAATCAGAAGGTCTCTTTGATAATTCTTTAAAAAAACAATTACCTCAATATCCTAAAAAAGTAGGGATAGTAACTTCTGCAACAGGAGCTGCCTTCAAAGATATGGTTCAAGTTTTGAATAGGCGTGCTCCATATTTAGATATTATTTTACGTCCAACTTTAGTTCAAGGTATTAATGCTGCAAATGATATTGTAAAAGCAATTAAAGAATTATCATCCATTGAAAATATTGATGTGTTAATTGTTGGAAGAGGCGGTGGATCATTAGAAGATCTATGGGCATTTAATGAAGAAGAAGTAGCAAGGGCAATTGTTGCATGTAAAGTACCTATTATTTCCGCTGTAGGGCATGAAACTGATGTAACTATTAGTGATATGGTGGCTGATTTAAGAGCTCCAACACCTTCAGCAGCTGCAGAAATTGTAGCTCTCTCTGTTAATGATTTAAAACAAAAAATTAACGAACAAACAAATACTTTAATTAAACAATTCCAGTTTAAACTAAATAAAATATGGCAAACATTTGATCACTTATCTGAAAGACATATTGTTCAAAAACCACAAAATATAATTGAGCGTCAAAAAGAAAAATTAAATACCATATATAATAGATTAATGTTGAAAATGAATCATCTACTTGCCATTTCAAAAACCAAGTCGATTGCAATTAATAAAGAATTAAATATTTTAAATCCTTCAGATATTTTAAAACGTGGATATAGTATTATTTATGATACCAATGGTGCTATCATCCGAAAAGGTAGTGACTTGAAGAAGAATGATCTTTTTGAAGCACAAATTGGGCAAGATCGAATAGAAGCCGTTAAAAAAAGAGATATTTTTAAAGATAATTGAGAAAAACAATCACGAGGATTAAATTTAAATATGACTAAAGATAAATCATTTGTTTTTGAAAACGCGATGAAAGAACTAGAAACTATTGTTAGTACGCTTGAAAGTGAAAGTGAATCACTTGAAAAAAGTATGGAACTATTTGAAAAGGGCGTACAGCTAAGTAAATCTTTAAGAGATCATTTAGATTCAGCTGAGCAGCGAATTGAAATACTTATGAATGAATCTAATGATAAAATAAAAATTGATAAAACAGATGAATAATGACTAACAAGATTACTAAACCACATTCATTTGGAATCTGGGGTAATACAGATAAGCCTAGATTTTGGGAATTATTAGATCCACTTCTTAAATGGGCAGAGAAGAAAAAGATGATTCCTTTTATAACTACTCGAATTAAAGATCAACTTCCAAATAGCTTTAATTATAAAGTTCAAATAATTGAGTCAGCTAATGACTTCCATAAAATAGATTTTCTTTTAACTTTAGGTGGAGATGGAACAATGTTGTCAGCTGCTCGTGCTGTAGAACACCGTAAAACACCTATACTTGGAATACATTTAGGCGAGCTTGGCTTTTTAGCTAAAATAACTACGGACGTAATGTTTGATCGATTAGATATGGTTGCTGATGCAAATTATGAAATTCAAAAAAGGATGGTTCTCAAAGGACAAATTATTAATAAAGAAGAGTCGTCTACTTTTTATGCTTTAAATGATTTTGTAATTGACCGTGGTAAGTCTCATAGATTAATTACATTAACATTGAAAGCCAATGATAGATATATTGCTGATTATAAAGCTGATGGTTTGATTATTGGCACACCTACTGGCTCAACTGCCTATGCTTTATCTGCTGGAGGACCTATAATTATGCCAAAGTTAAAAGCTATGGTAGTCGTTCCAATAAGTCCACATACATTAAACTTACGTCCTATAGTCTTACCTGATGATCGAATTTTAGAAATAAGTTTTCCAAACGATGGAAATGATGGTGTTGCTTTTGCCATTGATGGTCAAGTCAATCAATATTTGGATCAAAATTCAAAAATTATAATAAAAAAAGCTCCTTATGATATTCATATGATTGATTATGAAGATTACAACTATTTTGATAATTTGCAACGAAAAATGGGATGGGGAAAAAGGGGCGACTAAGCTTTAAAATAATAAAATCTACTCAGTTGGAAATCTCACTTCCAATTTTATTTGACTTTATAATTGGATAGTAAATATGGGAAGACCAGCTATCATTAGGGTCATTAATTATACCAAAATTTTTTGGATATTTTCTTGTAATTAATGCAGTTTTAAATATCATATCCCAAATAAAAAACATATTTCCAAAATTACCATTTGGATTACTTATGCCATCTTTAGTGTCTTGACCATGGTGTGAGAAATGTGTAGCTGGTGTAGAAATTAGACGTTCTAAAAACCATGCGAGAGGATTTAAAAACTTATGCTTATATAAGAATGAATCCCATCTAATATCACTATGTGCACCTGTAACTATTAATTGTTTCAAAACAACTGCAATGATGACTTGTTGATATAAACCCAGATAGTTAGCAATACTTAACCACCATATGTTAGGCATTAAAATATAATAAAGAAGTGCATTTCGATAGGAAACTAAAACCCCCATCTCTCTAGCAACATGATGAGGCCTATGTAATCTCCATAACCAATTCCAAGAATGAGCTGCTCGATGATACCAATACTGGAGAAAATCATCTCCAATAATTATAAGAAAAGTTGATAAATATAAAGATACAGTTGAAAATCGACCAAAATATTCAGGAAAAAGCTTATAAAGAATTATTGTTGTCGATGTAAATATAATTGGTTTCATTAGTACTAGAAGCTGAAAGGAGCTTATCAGCTCTACATACCAATCATTTTTATTTCTTAAGGATTTTTTTCCATAAAGACCACTAGCGAGCTCTAGTGATCCAAAAAGAATTAATATAAAAGAAACTAAAAAAATATCTAGGTTATTAATACTTAACATTTACGTTATAATTTACAATTAATTTTGTGTTGAAAATGACGAAGCAGGCAATCCTTCTGAATTAAATAAGCTAGCAGTTGATGTATCCGACCATGCATATCGAACAAAAACAGGGTTTTCAATATTATCAGAATATATTTCAAGATAATTCTTTTTATTTATGACTCTAGCTTTAATATATTTTTTATTTTTACCTGCAATTTCAAATTCTTGAATTGATTCATTTAGTACTAGTCCTGATCCAATATGATCAAATTTTAAAATAATTTTATTATTATCAACTTTACTACTTTTAAATAGGGGGCCAGAAGCAACAATATTTTTATTATAATCATTATTAAGTGCTAACATAGCAAATCGCTCACCTACATCATGTTTGTTTGAAGGATGTATATCATAAAGTTCACCAATATCACTTGTAACAACCATTCCTGTTTTTGCAACCTTAAGTAAGTCTTTTTGCGCATCACGAAAATACGGAGACATACCATTGTAATTAAAGTAAGGTGCTATTTGAGCGAAGTAAAATGAAAATTCATATCCCCAACGCTTTCTCCAATCTTTAATTATTTTAGGCATAAGTACTTTATAGCGATCATAATTTGGTCCACCTTGTTCAGCATTTGTCTCTCCTTGATACCAGATAAAACCTTTAATTTTATATGGAATAATTGGGTATAACATTCCATTAAATAAACTTCCAATTGTTTGATGATTAAAAACTGTTCTTTGTGGAATTTTTGAAAAATCAATAGGGTTTTCATTATAAAAAAATAATGATGTATAAGGATAATGATAATTTTCAATCTGAAAAAATTCTTCTGCGATAACATTATATTTCCATTTATCGCTCATTTTAATTTTTGAATTTTCATTTGAAAAAATTGAAATATTACCGAGTCGACCTAATCCAATTATCCTTACGATTATTTGATTGTCCCCTAAGACTAAATAATCAGTATTAATTTTATAATCAGTACTTGATTTTAAATAAATATAGCCGTTTTTATTGTTTTGAAGGAGGGAGGAGGCAATCCTTTTTCCATTGATATTAATATCATATTCCCAAAGGCCCCATGGCATATTATCCAAAGGCTGAACATTCAAATAATAATTTTCATCAAGATTATTCATTTTAAAATTATTTTTAAACAAAGTTAACCCAGAAAAATTTATAGTTTGTGTTAGACTATCAATCGAATTAACGTTGTTAAGTTGTGACCAAATTATTTCATTCGGCTTTTTAATTTTACTTTCTAAAATCTTATCAAGTTCATTCCAATTATCAATATAGTAGCTTAAATAATCAATATCTTTTTCTTTAGTTATCTCATTAAGTTGTAAATCCCAATTTGATGAAGGCATAGTTACTGATTCAAAATTATTAAACCAATCTATAGATTTCTGATTAAGATCAATTAGAGTTTCAAATTGTTTTAATTGACCTTTAAATGAATTTATTTTTTTTAATACATCATGACTTGCCCATGCTTCAGCTTTGCTACCCCCCCAACTAGCATGTATAATTCCAATTGGAACATTTAATTCATTATGTAACTTTTTAGCAAAAAAATATCCTACTGCACTAAATGGTATTATTCTATCTTCAATTGCTTCTGACCATTCGCCTGTTAATCTTTTTGTTGGTTGATAACTCAAATGTTTTTTCACATTAAACATTCTTATCTGTTTATAATTTGCATTAGCAATCTCATCTGCAGTTTTATCTGTGGAATTACAACAATAATCAAAGTCCATTTCCATATTTGATTGTCCTGCTGCTAGCCAAACCTCACCAATTAAAATATTATCTATTTTAATTCTTTCTTTTTGTGAAATAACTTCAAGCGAGTGTGGACCACCTGCCTCTTTAGTATCAAGTTCGATGAGCCAATTACCACTATCATCTGAAATTGAAGATGCTTGATTCTTCCAAGATGAAATTATGCGTATTTTTTGATTAGGTTGAGATTTCCCCCAAAAAGAAACTTTAGATTCTCTCTGAAGAACCATACCATCAGAAAAAAGTGAAGGAAGTAATAAGTGCTTTGAATCCTTATTACATGAAGTAAAGAATATTAAAAAAAATAAGAAATATCTCATAATAAATTATAAATTTTGGGTACTATTCCTTGAGGCAAAATGATTTCGCCCCCTTAATGCAAGCTGAACATTTGTATGCTTATTATTAATTACTTTATCATTCCCTGAGTAAAACTGAAATAAAATTGTTTTACGGGGTTTTTTTGAAAGATTAGGCATTGATCCATGTAAAGAGCAGCTATGGAAAAAAACAATATCACCTGAATTAGCAATGATTGGTTGGGCTTCTTCTAGTCTATAATTGTTGTGAATCTTTGGTATAAAAGTATGACCATCACTATCTTTAATTTGACCTAATTTATTTGAACCTGGGACAATGCGTAAACATCCCATTTCTTCGGTTGAATCAGATAAATGGAGTACAGCAGCTATCATTGAATTATTAATTGTTGGAAAGTATGACCAATCTTGATGTAATGGGAATGCTGCCCCTTTTTTTGGCGGTTTTAAAAATAATTTTGAATGATGCAATATGATATTCTTGCCAATGATAGATTCAATAATATCCAGAAGTTTCTTATTCTGTAATAAAAACAACATTTCAGCAGAATAGCTTTGAACATTATGTGTGTGAATTACTTCAGTTGACAGTTTATTCGTTTCTAATTCATTTTGAAGTTCACTATCCCAACGGGCATTAATATTTTCACCGCTTAATTTTAACTGTTTAACTATATGATCAAATTCTTTTTCAATTAGATGAATTTCATTTTTTTTTAAAACATTTTTTTGAAAATAAAAACCATCACGATTAAAGGTAGAACTAATTCTGTTCATTTTTGAGTTTTTCCAGAATAAATAATGGGACAGATTGATTCATCTTCTAATTGCTTTAAATATTCTGAATTTTTACCCTTAATCATTATCTTTTCTGATTTTTCAGTACAAAAATGCACAACCATTCCTACTCGATCTTGATTACTTTTATTGGGGCCAGAAGAGTGATAGGTTGTTGAAGTATGTATACTTATTTCACCTTTCTTTAAATTTGAGTTAACTATATTTATATTATTTTTGAATTTCATTTCTTGCTTTATTATATCTTTATCAAAAAAGTCTAGCCCTTGAATTTCAGACCATTTATTTGAACCTGAAATAAAACGAACAGGACCAGATTCATCTTTAACATTAGAAAAAGCAATCCAAGCGGTATAGACGCCATTTGGTTTCCAAAAAGGCCAGTACTGAATATCTCTATGCCAGCCAGCATTGCCTTCATGGCCACCACCAAAAGGTTTCCAAATGCTTTGGGAATGCCAAATTTGAATTTTTTTTGCTTTAGTTTCTAGTGCGAGTTTTTTCCCAAAATCAACATCACAAATAAGATTGTAAATAATATTATTGGATAGATGCGGTTTATCAATTTTTATAATTGTTTTTGGATTATCACCTGAGTTCCAAAATCTATTTTCAGGTTCAATTCCAGTTTCATATTTACCTTGGATAACTTTCCAAAGTTCTTTTCTTGCAATATCTATATTCGAAGAAGAAAATATTTTAGGTAGAAGCGTAAAACCGTCATTATCTAGAGTATAATTTATATTAATCATTGTTTATCTTAGATAGTCTTCAAATCCTTTAAACTTCATGTGTTTACTAGAATTAAAGACAGGTTTTTTAACATAATTATTATTTATTCCTTTTGAAGGCTCTCCTCTAAGTAAAATACAATCCCATTCTTTTCTATTAACAAAAGTTGAAGTAGGAATATATCTTAAAGTTAAGCCAATTCTCCATTCTTTAGATTTATTCGGATTTGAACCATGGACTAAAAAAGGATTATGGATAGATATATCACCAGGGTTTAATTCAATGTTAATTGCTTCTGATTCATCAATCTCATCAGGATGAATTGCAAGTCCAAGAACAAATTTTTCCATATCTTCTTTGATTAAATCTGATTGGTTTAATAATTTTTTATTTTGAGTCCCAGGTATTATACGCATACATCCGTTATTCGCATTTGAGTTTGTGCCAGCAATCCATAATGAAAGGACACTCATTGGAATTAATGGCCAGTAAGAACCATCTTGGTGCCACCCAACAGCTTTCCCCGTTAGTGGTCTTTTTGCAATATAATGTGCACCAAAAAGTGCGATATCAGGACCAATAAATGTCTCAATAATATCTAAAAGGTTTTTCGATTTTAGTAAATGATGAATAAATGGATCATTAACTAAAAGGTCATGATGAAAAGCTTCTGGATGAATATCAGGATATTTTTTTATAAGCCAATCTATATGGTCTTCCATCTCAATTGCTAATGATCGATCAACCCCATTTCTTATTATTGAATATCCTTTAGTGAAAAAATCTTTTTTTAAATGGTCATACATCATTTTTAAAGTTGATGGTGCCTTCTAAGCATACAGTCATTCATTACAAAAAGGAGGTTTTTTGAAGTAGCAACTTGCGCTGCTTCTTCATTGATTATACCATCTTGTAGCCAAATAGCTTTCGCATTTATTTTAATTGCTTCTTTAACTATTGGCACAACGTGCTCTGATCTTCGAAAAACATCAACAATATCTACTTTTGAAGGTATTTCTAATAAGTTAGAATAAGACTTCATACCTGCTATTTCAGAGTGACCTGGATTAACTGGTATTATATTATATCCATTCTCTTTTAAATATAGAGCTACATAATGACTGGGTCTTTGTGGCTTAGGGCTCATACCTACTACAGCAATGGATCTCATAGTAAAAATTTTATTTATAGTTTCTATGGAACTCATTTTTTAAAAAGATTTTTCAATACATAAGAAATAATTTTAGGATTTTCTTTAAGACGTCGAACTGAATATTCAAACCAAGCTTCTCCAAATGGAACATAAATTCTAATTTTATATCCTTTACTTTTTAACTCTTCTAGTCTATTGCCCATTGGTACACCATATAAAACTTGGAATTCAAATCTCTTTGGCGATATATCATTTTCATCAATAAAAGATTCTAAACGGTCAATTAAGGTAAGGTCATGAGTAGCTAAGCATGCGTATCCTTGGCCATTTAATAAAGATTTAGCCATCTCAAAATAGTTATCATTTATTGCTAGACGATCTTGAATAGCAATATCTTGTGATTCATTATATATACCTTTACAAATTCTAAGATTAAGCAGTGACGAATCAAGATGTTTAATATCATCTAGGCTTCGATAAAGGTAAGCCTGAATTACTGCCCCTAGCTTTTCATTTTTTATTATTGCATTTTTGTATATTTCAAAAGTTTTAGATGTATATGGTGAGTTTTCCATATCAATAGTTATTCCAACATTATATTCTTTCCCTATTAAGGATAAGGAATTAAAATTTTTTTCTCCTAGTTTAGAATCAATTCCTAATCCAAGATGTGTCAACTTTACTGAAATTGTACTATCTAATTTTTTAGATGAAATATTTTTTATTAACTCAGAATAAGCATTTTTAATTTTATTAGCTTCTTCTTTAGAATTAACAAATTCACCTAAAATATCTAATGTAGTTGAGAAGCCATTATCGTTTAATTTTTTTGCGATTTTAATAACTGAATCAATACTTTCACCAGCTACATAAGGTTTAGCAAAAGGTCTTACAAGAACTTTTGGAAGGTAAGGCATTATCGTTGCTAAAAGAGAATTTGTTATTGCCATAGGTATAATAATTTAGCTTAAGTATTTAAGCTTCAACAATCGGAATTCACTATTAATTTAATATTGAATTTGTAGGCTAAAAAATAAGTTAATAATAATCGAAGTTTACCTTGACCAAACTTTGTGTAATACTCTAAATTTGTTATCTGTAGGAGAGAAATAAATTTAATGTATCGCGACTTCGGAACTATATTCATTTTTATTTTTATGGGCATTGTCCTTGTCTATGTGCCTTTACTTATCCAAAAGCTCATTGCTCCCAATAATCCCAATCCTGACAAGCTAGCCACTTATGAGTGCGGTGAAGAATCTGAAGGGTCTGCTTGGGTACAATTCAATATTAGGTTTTATGTTGTTGCCTTGATATTCCTTATTTTTGATGTAGAAGTTGTTTTCCTTTTTCCTTGGGCTGTTGTCTTTAATGAATTAGGTCTGTTAGCTTTTATAGAAATGGGGATTTTTCTACTGATTTTAATTGTTGGTTTAGCGTATGTATGGAAAAGGGGAGATCTAGACTGGGTAAAATACAATGTTAAGTATGGTCGTGGTCGTTATGCTAATCTTACTGGTCAAAATAATAATTTACAGGATTCATAATGGGCGTTTTAGAAAATAAATTTCAAGATAATGTTATTGTAGCTTCAATGGATAAGCTACTTGGTTGGGCTCGATCAACATCTCCATGGTATTTCCAATTTGGCTTGGCTTGTTGTGCTATAGAAATGATGGCTTCTGCAGCAAGTCGGCATGATTTAGAAAGAATTGGAATGATGCCTCGTTCTTCACCTCGTCAAGCAGATGTAATGATTGTTGCCGGTACCGTAACAATGAAGATGGCGTTACGTGTTAAGAAATTATATGAGCAAATGGCTGATCCAAAATACGTTATTTCTATGGGTAGCTGTGCAACTAGTGGCGGTCCTTATTGGCAACATGGATATCATGTTTTAAAAGGTGTTGATTTAGTTGTTCCTGTTGATGTTTATGTTCCAGGTTGTCCTCCAAGACCAGAAGCTTTAATTGAGGGACTTCTAAAATTACAAGAAAAAATTCAAACTGAGCGTCCGCTTACTCGTAAGAGTGTATGAAAATAGCTGAAATTAAAGCGGCCATTTTAGATCAGTTTCCTGGTTCGGTCTTAGAAAGCGAAGACCTAGCCGACAATCAATTAGAGCTTAAAGCTGATCAATGGTTTGAAATTGCTACTTTTATGAAAGAAGACCCAAATTTATCTTTTGATCAATTAGAATGTATCACTGGTATTGATTTAGGCGAAGAGTCTTCATTGCAGAGCCGCTATAATTTCCATTCAATGGAACATCGTCATAAAGTAGAAATTCTTATAAGTCATGACCGCAATGAACCAAAAGTAGCATCAGTTGAAAAAATATGGCGCATTGGTGATTGGTTTGAACGTGAAACCTATGATATGTTTGGTATTATTTACGAAGGTCATAGAGATTTAAGAAGAATTTTATGCCCAGATGATTGGGAAGGGTGGCCATTGAGAAAAGATTACGAAGGTCAAGAATTATATCATGGTATAGTAATACCAAAAATCAAGGAAGAAGACGGATGGGAGTAGTCAAAGGCGATCAAATGGTTCTAAATATTGGCCCTCAGCATCCAAGCACTCATGGTGTTTTGAGGCTAGAAGTAATGACTGATGGTGAAATCGTTTCTCAAATCAGACCTCATTTAGGCTATTTACACAGATGTTTTGAAAAACATTCCGAAAATGTTACTTATGAACAAGTTATTCCGTTTACCGATAGGTGTGACTATCTAGCTTCTATGAATAGCAATTTTGGTTATGTTGTCGCAATGGAAGAATTAATGGAAATTAAAATTCCAGAGCGTGTTGAATATATTAGGGTTATTATGGGTGAGCTAAATCGAATAGCAAGCCATCTATTAGCATTAGGAGTTTATGGTCTAGATATTGGTGCGTTTACCCCTTTTCTTTATATGCTTCGTGATCGCGAAAGAATTTTAGATATGTTTGAGTATACGTGCGGAGCGCGTTTACTATATAATTATATGTGGGTTGGTGGAGTATCGCATGACTTACCAAAAGATTTTGAAACTATATGCACAGACTTTTTAGATTATTTTGAACCTCAAATTAAAGAGTATAATAACCTACTATCTTATAATAAAATTTTTGTTGAAAGAACAGCAGATGTTGGCGTGATACCTGCTGATGTTGCCGTTAGCTATGGAGTGACTGGCCCAAATTTGAGAGCGTCAGGTGTAAAATGGGATGTTAGAAAAGATGAGCCTTATTCTATTTATGAGAAGTTTAACTTTGATGTTCCTACTGGCACAGGAGAATTTGGAACGCTTGGTGATTCTTATGATCGTTATTGGGTTCGAATGCTTGAAATTCAAGAAAGTGTTAAAATTCTTCGTCAAGCATTAAAAGATGTTCCAAGCGGTGATATCCATCAAGCATTACCAAAGAAGATTAGACCTCCAAAAGGATCAATTTATCGTAGAACAGAAAGTCCTCGAGGAGATTTGGGATACTATATAGTTAGTGATGGGACCCCTGTTCCCTCAAGGGTAAAAATGCGATCTCCAGCATTTACAGCTCTCTCTTGTTTAGATGAAGTTTCTCGTGGATGGATGATTTCTGATGTTATTGCAATTTTAGGTAGTTTGGATATTGTTTTAGGAGAAATTGACCGTTGACTGTTGATGCATTAATTAATTGGTTTGCTACTATTGGAGATTTTCCAGTTATAGCTTTTATTTTAGCTGTTATTATTTCTGGAATACCCCTATTCTTAATTATGGCATTAAATGCTATGGTTGCTGTTTATGTTGAAAGAAAAGTATCTGCATTTATGATGGATAGAGTTGGTCCAATGGGTCAAGGGCCTGGCTTACATGCCGGGAAATGGGGTTTGCTTCAAACGGCGGCTGATGCTGTAAAATTACTTGTTAAAGAAGATACTGTACCAGAATCTTCTGATAAATTTTTATTTAAAATGGCACCATATATCATTTTTATTGGTGCTTTTCTAGGGCTTGCAGCAGTACCCTTTAGTTCATCATTGCAAGTTGCAGATTTTAATGTTGGAGTTTTTTACATCATTGCAGTTGGCTCAATAGGTATCATTGGTATTGTTATGGCAGGGTGGGCTTCAAATAATAAATGGTCATTATACGGTGCTATGCGTTCTGCTGCTCAAATTATATCTTATGAAATACCTGCGGGACTTTCAATAATTGTTCCAATTATGATGGCTGGAACCCTAAATCTTCAAGAATTAATAGTTTTTCAATCAGGTACTATATGGGGAATTCTCCCTAATTGGATTATTTTTAACAATCCTTTTTCATTTATAGCTTTCTTTACTTTTTTTATTAGCGCAGTTGCTGAAACCAATAGAACACCCTTTGATATACCTGAAGCTGAATCTGAACTTGTTGCAGGTTGGATGACTGAATATTCAGGATTTAGATGGGCAGTTTTCTTCCTTAGTGAATATGCAAATATGCTTGTAGTCAGTGGCTTAGCAGTTGCAGGATTTCTAGGTGGTTGGCAGAGCCCTATTCCTGGGTTATTTAATACAGGTTTATGGGGTCTATTTTGGTTTATGGGCAAATTAGGATTTTTAATTTTTGTTATGATGTGGTTTCGTTGGACTTTCCCCAGACTTCGTGTTGATCAGTTAATGCACGTTTGTTGGAAAGTCTTAATACCAATAACCATGTTCAATATTTTTGGAGTAGGAATTTGGAAACTAATTTTTGGATAAATTATGTCAAGATATTTTCAAAACATATATGATACATTAAGCACTTTGTTGACAGGTATGAGTATTACCTGGAAACATATGGTGAATATTAAACGTGACAATGTTACACTTCAATATCCTGAAGAAAGATGGCCTCGCCCCGAACGAAATATTGGTTTTGAACACGAAAATTATAATGTTATCCGTTCACGTCTACATGTTGATATTGATGATTGTATTGGTTGTTTAAAATGTGAAAGAGCATGTCCGGTTGATTGTATTAAGATTGACACAATCAAAGCTCCTTCGCGTGGTGAAGATATTCCAGATGTAAAACATACTGGTGAAACTTCAAATGGCACTAAAAAAGCTTTGGTTGTAAGTAGGTTTACAATAGATATGTCGGAATGTTGCTATTGCAATCTCTGTACATATCCATGTCCTGAAGAATGTATTTTTATGGTTGGTGGCCCAAATAGCTCAAAACATCCCATTGATTATGAATTTTCCGAATTTGATCGAACAGATTTAATATATCAATTTGCTAAAAAATTAAGTACTGAACAAAAAGATGGTCTTCAGAAACCATTACCTGAGGCCAAAGCATAATGTCTGATATTGCTTTTTGGGTTATAGTCGGGATCACTATTGGTTCCGCTTTTATGGTTGTACAAAGTAAAAGCCTTCTTTATTCAGCTTATGCATTATTGTTTACTTTTATTGGAGTCACTGGTCTTTATATTTTTCTTTGGGCAGATTTTTTAGCTATTGTCCAAGTTGTGGTATATGTTGGTGGAATTCTTGTTTTGATAATATTTGGAATTATGCTCACAAATAAAATCACTTCTGTTAATATAAGCCATACTTCTATGCAGAAAAGTGTGGGCGCTGTAGTTGTTATTGGTTTTATTGGCTTACTAGGATACATGATCTTAAATACGCCCTGGTTGGTTTTATCAAATGCGGAGCCATCTGATACTACTAGTGCAATTGGAAGATTATTATTAATGGATTATCTTTTACCTTTTGAAGCTGTTTCACTTCTACTTTTAGGTGCTTTAATTGGTGCTACGACTCTTTCTAGGAAAGATAGCTAATGGATAGTTTATCAAGCTATTTACTCGTTAGTTCAATTCTATTTTCCTTAGGGCTCTATGGAGTTGTTACCCGCAGAAATGGTGTAGCTGTTTTAATGAGCATTGAGCTTATTTTAAATGCAGCTAACATAAATTTTTTAGCCTTTGCTCGATTTGGTGGCATGAATATGACAGGCCATGTTTATGCCTTATTCGTCATTGTTCTGGCTGCTGCTGAAGCAGCGGTTGCTCTAGCTATTATTATAAATATATTCAATAATTTTGATACAATTAATATTGATGATGTAAGTGAGTTAAAGCAATGATTTCGGGTAATATTATAACAGATTTTAGTTTACTAATTCTATTTTTACCTCTTGTTGCTTTTGTTATAAATATTATCTTTGGAAAACGCTTACCTAGACAAGGTGATTGGGTTTCTGTTGGCGCAATTTTAATTACTCTAATTCTTTCATTATCTTTATTGATGAATATGCTTATGAATTGGGATTCTGACTTCTCTCATGAAGCAGTAATTCCATGGATTGACTTAGGTGCATTTAAGATCACGCTTGGTTTTTGGGTAGATAATATAACTGTCGTTATGTTAGTTGTCGTTTCATTGATTTCCAGCATGACTCATATTTTCTCTCTAGAGTATATGAAAGGTGATATTCGATATAATAGATATTACGCCTATTTAGGCTTATTTACTTTTTCGATGAATGGTATTGTTTTGGCAAACAATGTCATGTCACTTTATATTTTTTGGGAATTAGTGGGTGTAAGCTCTTATTTGCTTATAGGTCACTGGTTTGAAAAGCATTCAGCTGCTGATGCTAGTAAAAAAGCTTTTTTAACAAATAGGGTTGGCGATATTGGATTCTTCATTGGTATTATGATTATGTTTACTGCCATTGGATCATTCAATTTTCAAGATCTTTTTAAAGGAGTATCAGAAGGATTAGTTACCGGCTCACTTCTTACTTTTGCTGGCTTAGGGTTATTTATGGGCGCTGTTGGAAAATCTTCACAATTTCCTTTACATATTTGGTTGCCAGATGCAATGGAAGGTCCTACGCCAGTATCTGCTTTGATGCATGCTGCAACAATGGTAGCAGCAGGCGTATACTTAACGGTTAGGCTTTTTCCTTTATTTTCTCCTGAAGCTTTGACTATTATTGCATATGTTGGTGGATTTACAGCTTTATTTGCTGCAACAATTGCAATTACTCAAAATGATATTAAAAAAGTTCTAGCCTATTCAACGGTTAGTCAGTTAGGTTACATGATCCTGGCTGTTGGTGTTGGCAATTATGTTGCGGCATTTTTTCATTTATTGACTCATGCTATGTTTAAAGCATGTTTGTTTTATGGTTCAGGTTCAGTTATTCATTCCATGCATCATTCGCTTCATGAGCTTAAAGATCATGATACTGACCCTCAAGATATGAGAAACATGGGTGGTTTTAAATCTAAAATGCCACTAACTCACTGGACAATGTTAATTGCCACGCTTGCTATTTCTGGCGTACCCTTATTTTCAGGATTCTTATCTAAAGATGCTATATTAGCTGGAACCTTGGCTTTTGCACAAAATCATCCTCAGCATATTTTATTACCTATTTTTGGCTTTGGTGCTGCAGCAATTACCGCATTTTATATGTTTCGACTTATTTTTATGACCTTTTATGGTAAGCCAAAAATGGAAAAAGTTTTTAAGGGGATTCATGAATCTCCTAGAGTGATGACTTTTCCGCTTGTGTTACTAGCTGGATTAAGTTTTTTCATTTTTTACACGTTGCCATACTTTAATCCATTTTCGGATCATGGATGGTTTACTGAATTAATAAAAGCAAGTAACTCTGCAGTCCCTGGCAACCCTTCTGCTGAAGAAATATACAAAGGTGTTCATCATGCTCATTACACCGCAATGGGACTATCTCTTTTAGTAGCTGCTTTCGGAATAGGTTTATCTTATCTTATGTATATTAAAGAAAAATTTTCTGCTGAAGCCTGGGCTAAAAAAATGGGCTTCTTTTACAAACTTTCATTGAATAAATATTTCTTTGATGAAAATTACAACCGATTCTTGTATCAACCATTTTTGAAGCTTTCCCGTGCAGTAGCATATGTAGATTGGGATTTGTATGATAAATATTTCATTAATGGCTTTGGTCATGTTACTAAGATTCTTTCTAAGATTACGGGTCGTATGGATTATGAAGGTTTAGACCAAACTTTAGTTGATGGAGTAGGTCGTACTACACAAGGATTCGGAGAACAACTCAAACAAGTGCAGACTGGTCGCTTGCAGAATTATATGCTATTTGCATTGATCGGTGTCATTTTAATCCTGGTTTTCCAGGCAGTATAGCGATTTCATAAAGGGCTAAGTATGAATCATTTACTCAGTTGGATCATTTGGCTTCCCATTCTTGGAATGGTTGCAATTGCCTTTGTACCTAGAGATAAATCAGAAGTAATCAAGAAGATTGCGGCTGTATTTTCAGGCTTACAATTGCTTTTGGCTATTTACCTTTGGCGTATTTTTGATGCGAGCAATGGAACATTCCAGTTTATGGAGAGGGCAGAATGGATTCCTTCATTTAATATCACTTACATCTTAGGTGTAGACGGATTAAGTCTTCCTATGGTGTTCCTAATGGCTTTGATTGGTTTCATTGGCGTATTTGTTAGTTGGAATATTGATAAAGCTGTTAAGGGTTATTTTTCACTCTTTTTATTACTAAATACAGGAGTAATGGGAGTCTTTTTATCTCTAGACTTCTTCTTATTCTATATTTTTTGGGAAGTAATGCTCTTACCCATGTATTTCCTTATAGGAATGTGGGGCGGCCCTCAACGTGAATATGCAGCAATCAAATTTTTCATATATACTTTATTTGGCTCTGTTCTTATGCTTATCGCAATCTTAGCTCTTTACTTTACTTGTGGTAATACATTTGATATGTTAGTGCTCATGGATACTGCGCCTACAGCTCTTAATGGAATGTTATGGTGGGGAATGAGCGCAATTAAAGTTATCTGGGTATTATTGTTCATTGGCTTTGCGATTAAAGTACCTGTTTTTCCATTCCATACTTGGCTACCTCTAGCTCATGTAGAAGCTCCGACCGCTATATCGGTAATACTTGCAGGCGTATTATTGAAATTAGGTGTTTATGGAATTCTTCGAGTTAACTACAATATGTTACCAGATGGTGTGTTTTGGTTTGCTGGTGCATTAGCAGTTCTTGGGTTAATCAATGTGATTTGGGGTGCTATGTGTGCGCTTGCCCAAACAGATTTAAAAAAATTAGTCGCTTATTCATCTGTTAACCATATGGGTTATACACTTCTGGGAATGGCTGCTGTTATTGCTGCATCAGAAATGAATGGAGAAAACCTTATTAGCGCTCAGGCAGGTCTTGGCGGGGCAGTCTTTCAAATGTTCAATCATGGAACAATATCGGCTATGTTATTTATACTGGTTGGTGTTATTTATGATAGGGCTCATCATAGAGATATAGATGGCTTTGGTGGCTTGGCTTCTCAAATGCCAATTTATACAGCATTTGTTGCAATTGCTTTTTTTGCTGGACTTGGATTACCAGGCTTTAGTGGCTTTGTTAGTGAAGCTATGATATTTATTGGTGCATTTCCTGTATTCAAAACAGTAGTGATTATTTCAACCCTTGGAATACTTTTAAATGCAGCATATTTCTTGTGGGCATTCCAAAGAATGTTTTTTGGGCCAGCTAATGAAAAATACAATGATCTTCCAGAAATAAATAAACGAGAGCTATTTACTGTTATTCCTTTAGCTGTTATAACATTAATTTTGGGTGTTTATCCGCGTCCATTTTTGGATTTAATAGCTGCTACATTAAATGTGCTTATTGAATCGGTTGTGTCCTATGGTGGACTAGCCGCGGCTATGTAAGGAGTTTTATGAGCAATCTAAATAGCTTAGCTCATTTTTGGCCAGAATTAATTCTATCGGCCACAGTTCTTATTGCAATAATTGCTGATTTATTCTACCGTAGAGAAGATTCATACAAGGTTGCGTGGTGGTTATTGGGCGGTTTGGCTCTAACCTTATTTTCGATCCGGATTGGTGGGAGTTTAGTTTCAAGCTTATTTATGGGTACGATTGCTATTGATCCATTTTCTGAGTTTTTTAAGGTCTTAGTATTGCTTTCAACTACTTTGGTCGTATTAATGAGCTTTCATTCAAAAGAGCTTAAAGATTACAGAGTAGGAGAATATTTTTCAATATTAACAATTATGGCTTTTGGACTATTTTTGATGGCATCAGCCATTGATATTTTAATGGCATATATTGCTATTGAAATAGTCTCAATTATGTCTTTTTTCTTGGCAGGTTACTTAAAGAGAAAACCTGAGAGTAACGAGGCATCTCTTAAATACGTGATTTATGGTGCCTTCTCATCAGGTATTATGTTATATGGTTTAAGTCTTTTATTTGGTCTAACGGGCACAACTAAGTTTTTTGAAATGCAAACAGCTATAGCAAATTTAGGTCCTGATAGTAGTTTAGCCTTATTGCTAGCAACAGTTTTTATTTTGGTTGGATTTGGTTATAAAATTTCAGCCGTACCTTTTCATTTTTGGACTCCAGATGTTTACGAAGGTTCGCCTACAACTATCACAGCATATCTTTCTGTAGCTCCAAAAGCCGCAGGCTTTGCGATGATTATACGTTTTTTCAATCAAGTTCTTGGCGATGGATCTGCTATGGTTTCTTCTAGTTGGCTATCTTTGAATGGCATACCATGGCCACAATTAATTGCAGTACTTGCTGCAGCAACAATGACTGTAGGAAACCTTGTTGCTATACAGCAAAATAGTGTAAAGCGCATGTTAGCTTATTCTAGTATTGCTCATGCTGGCTATATGATGATGGCACTGCCTTTAATGTCGGAGTCAGGTATATATGGTATTATGATGTACCTTACTATGTATTTGTTCATGAATCTTGGTGCTTTTTACGTGGTAATTTATGTTGAAGGAACTGCAGGGGGTGAAAACTTTGAAGACTTTAATGGCTTAGGATGGAAGATGCCATTGGTTGGTGGTGTGATGACTCTTTTTATGGTAGCGCTTACAGGTCTTCCTCCTACCGCTGGATTCATTGGAAAATTTTATATATTTGCAGCAGTTATTGAAGCTGGCTCTCAATTTTATTGGCTTGCTTTCGTAGGTGTTGTAAATAGCGTGATTTCATTGTATTACTATATTCGTGTTGTAAAGCATATGTACTTATCGGGTGAAAGAAGCGAATCTGTTGAAATGCCTTCATCTAAGTTGGTGATTATTCTAATGTTATTTTTAGCTATACCAACTTTTGTTCTTGGCTGGTATTTTGGTCCAGTCGCTAATTGGATAAGTGAATCGTTAGTAATATTTAATGGTATGTAACCATTTTTGATCTGGGGTAATAGTTGTCTGAAATAAATATAAAAAAAGGACATAATATTGGAATTGCTGGGGTTCCATCAAATGAGGTTATCCAAGGTTTTTTAGCAAAAACTGTTTCAATTCAACCAACAGAATTTAGAGGAGTTAAGCCTAAAATTCTTGTTAAAGAAGGTGATATTGTAAAGGTTGGATCAGCATTGTTTCATGACAAAAAAAATCCTGAAATAAAATGGCCTTCTTTAGGCGCTGGTAAAATATCACAAATTCAATATGGTCCTAGAAGAGCAGTTGAAAATATTGTAATTGAATTAGCAGAAAATGAAGAATTTGAAAGCGCTAAGATATATAGACCAGCAGAAATAGCTACTTTAGATAGGGATGAGGTTCTTAAATATTTATTGGAAGGTAATCTATTTCCATTTTTTAGACAAAGACCATATAACAAAGTAGCAGATCATAAAGATACTCCAAGAGATATATTTATTTCTGGCTGGAATACTGGACCTTTATCTGTGGATTTAGATGTCGCTCTTCGTCGTAGACTATCACCATTTCAAGCAGGTATTAATGCACTAAAAACTTTAACTTCAGGTAACGTTCATTTATCCTATAACAGAAATACTGTTTCAGATACTTTATTAGAGGCTGAAAATGTAAACCACCACTTATTAAGTGGCCCTCATCCTTCTGGAAATGTAGGAATACAAATTCATCATATCGCTCCATTGTCAACTAATGATATTGTTTGGACAATTAATGCTCAGGATGTAGTTAGGATTGGAAATTATTTTTTAACCGGAAAGTTAGATACAACTCTATTCACAACTATAGGTGGTCCAGGAGTTAAAAATCCAATTCATATTAAATCTCGTATGGGTGTACAGATTAAGAATTTAATTCGTGATAATTTAAATGAGGGGAATCAGCGAATTATATCTGGCGATGTTCTTACGGGAAAAAAGTCAGATAAGGATGGATTTTTAGGCTTTTATGATTCAACTGTGTCAGTTTTGCCAGAGGGTGGCGATAGAGAATTTTTAGGTATGTTAAAACCCGGCTCCTCGCAAACTAGATATAGTTTAACTAATGCATTTTTAGGTTTCCAAGAAAAACTATATAATTTTACTACATTAAAAAATGGTAGTGAACGTTATATGGTTCCAATAAACTCTTGGGAAAATGTATTACCAATGGATATACTTCCAAATTCTTTATATCGAGCTATTTTAGTTGAAGATATAGAAGAAATGGTGGAACTTGGTATTATTGAATGTGATGAAGAAGATTTCGCTCTATGCTCTTTTGCTTGTCCAAGTAAAATTGATTTAGGAGCTACTATTCGACAAGGGTTGGATTTAATGGAGAAAGAAAGCTAAATGTTATCTTTTTTACTTAAAACTCTAAATAAGTATAGAGATAAATTTGAAAAGGGTGGCCCTTTAGAATCTTTGCATCCTGTTTATGAAGCAACGGATACTATCCTTTTTAGTACAGATGAGGTTACACAATCTGGTCCACATATTAGAGATAGTATAGATACAAAACGAGTAATGATTCTTGTCGTTATTTCACTTATACCACTTTACATTTTTGGATCAGTTAATATTGGCTATCAAAATGCAGTAGCCTCAATGATAGAGAGAACTGGTTTTCAAAATTTTTGGTTTGGATTCAACCAAATTTTACCAATTATAGCTGTAACATTTGCTTCAGGAGCCTTTTGGGAGCTACTTTTTGCTGTTGTTAGAAAGCACCCAGTTAGTGAAGGATTTTTAGTTACTTGTGCTTTAATTCCTTTAACAATGCCACCAGCAATACCTCTTTGGCAAATTGCGATTGCGACTAGTTTTGGAATAGTTATTGGAAAAGAAATATTTGGCGGTGTAGGAATGAATATTTTCAATCCAGCACTAATGGCTAGAGTTTTCATATTTTTTACTTATCCAACAAAGATTTCAGGAGATAAAGTGTGGGTTGCTGGTCCAGATGGTTTTACGGGTGCAACAGCTTTAGCTGTTCCTGCAAGTGAATTGAATCAAAATGCAGTTTCTTTGTTGAGCAACATCACCCAATTTGATTTTTCTTGGTGGAATTTGTTTTGGGGTTGGGTACCCGGGTCAATTGGTGAAACAAATAAATTTTTAATAATAATTGGCGCTCTATTTCTAGTTTATATAAAAATAACAAATTGGAGAGTTATGATAGGTGCCATCATTGGTTTAATATCAACGGCTTTATTAACAAATTTATTTTCTCCATTCTCAACAAATTCTATGCTAACAATACCGCCTCATTATCATTTAGTAATGGGTAGTTTCTTATTTGGCACAGTATTTATGGCTACTGAGCCTGTAACAGGATGTCATACTAATCAAGGCAGGTGGGTCTATGGGATTATATTTGGATCTTTAACAGTCATTATTCGAACTATAAATCCAGCTTACCCTGAAGGAGTTATGCTTTCCATTTTATTTGTTAATGCGTTTGCTGCGTTAATTGACTGGTTTATCATTCAGTCAAATATTAAAAGAAGAAAAGCTAGATATGCATAATAATCGATATACTATAATTTTTACAACATTAATTACAATGGTTTTGGCATTTCTATTATCATCTGTTTACTCATCATTAGAGGAAATCACAGAAGCTAATGTTAAAGCTGATATTAAGAAGAATATTTTAACTTCTTTAGGTTTTGAACCATCTGTGGAAATACCATGGTCTAGAGAAAATGTTGAAACTATATTTAGTGAATCAGTTGAATCATTTGTAATAGATGATTTAGGGAATGTTATTTCTGATAAGCTCCCTGAGGATATTGATCCAAAGCTAAATATGAATCTTTTTCCGCTATATAGAAAAGTGGTTAATGGAGCAATAGAAGGATATGCAATTCCTATCTCTGGAAAGGGATTGTGGGGGACTATGTATGGTTATTTTTCTATTGAACCAGATGGAGCAACTGCTAAAGGTATTACGTTTTATAAACACATTGAGACACCAGGCTTAGGTGCTGAGGTAGACAAGCCCTGGTTTCAACAAAATTATGTGGGTAAAAGATTTATTGATAAAAATGGAAACCTGATTGGTATTCAAGCAATTAAGGGGAAAGTTGATGTCAGCTCTAGTGAGTCTTATCATCAAGTAGATGGTATATCTGGTGCGACAATGACTTCTAAAGGATTAAATAATTTTTTGCTAAAAGGTTTGAAAATTTATAACCCATACTTTGAACAAGTTAGAAAAGAAAGCAAAGGTTAATGTCACTATTAAGTAAACAATCTAAAAATACAGTTGTAGATCCATTGATGGCTAATAATCCAATTAGTTTACAAGTTTTAGGTATTTGTTCAGCGCTTGCTGTAACAGTGAAAATGGATACAGCTGTAGTGATGACCTTAGCCGTTATAGCTGTTTTATGCATATCAAATACAGTTATATCTTTATTGCGGAGTATGATACCAGCAAAGGTGAGAATTATAGTGCAATTATCTGTAATTGCATCAATGGTAATTTTAACAGATCTTATTTTACAAGCTTATATGTATGATATAAGTAAGCAGCTAACAGTTTTTGTATCCTTAATTATTACAAATTGCATTATAATGGGTCGTGCAGAAGCATTTGCAATGCAAAATGGTCCATGGAGATCTTTTTTAGATGGGCTTGGTAATGCATTAGGTTATGGATTGATTCTCATTGGTGTTGCATTTTTTAGAGAACTTCTTGGGAGTGGCACAATTTATGGTTTTCAAGTTATTCCGGATTCATTTTACGCTGCTGGTTACGAAAATATGGGTTTAATGACCCTTAGTCCAGGCGCGTTTATAATACTTGGACTGATAGTTTGGGCACAACGAATAATCGGAAAAGTTGAGCAGGAATAAAAGATGGAACACTATTTAAATTTAATAACTAAAGCTGTTTTTATTGAGAACATACTCTTAGCATACTTTCTAGGAATGTGTTCTTTCTTAGCAGTTTCAAAGAAAGTTGATGCATCAATAGGCTTAGGTTTTGCTGTAATATTTGTACTTACTATTACATCTCCAGTTAATTGGTTTATTTATAGTTTCCTTTTGGGTGATGGAGCTTTAGGTTGGTTGGGCTTCCCTGATGTTAATTTAAGCTTCCTTAAACCAATTGTTTTTATTGCTGTTATTGCAGCTATGGTTCAATTGGTTGAAATGGTTATTGACAAATTTTCACCCTCACTTTATCAAAGTTTAGGGATTTTTCTACCTTTAATTGCTGTTAATTGCTCAATATTGGGTGGATCTTTATTTCTAGTTGAACGTAATTATACTTTAATGGAATCAACAGTTTTTGGCTTTGGTTCGGGATTAGGTTGGTTTTTGGCTATCGCATCAATGGCATCTATCCGTTATAGATTGCGATATTCAAATGTTCCATTAAAGTTAAGAGGCGTTGGTATAACAATGTTATTAACTGGCTTAATTTCAATAGCTTTCATGTCATTCGGGGGAATACAATTATGATAACAGCTTCAACTTTCTTAAGCGTAGCTATATTTTGCGGTATTATTCTTATACTTGTTCTAATGTTGAACTTTGCAGAATCTAAGCTTCTTCCACAAGGTGAGGTCACTATTAATATTAATGGTGATGATGAAAAATCAATGCAATTAAAACCAGGCCCCACTTTACTTTCAGCCTTGGCAACACAAAATATATTTCTTCCTTCAGCTTGCGGAGGCGGAGGCACATGTGCATTATGTAAATGTCAAGTTAATGAGGGTGGTGGTGAAATTTTACCAACTGAAAAAGGTCATATTAGTCGATCTGAGGCCAAAGAAAATTGGCGATTAGCATGTCAAGTAAAAATCAAAGATGATATGAAAGTTCATGTACCTGATGAAATTTTTAATATTCAAAAATGGGACTGTACTGTTCGTTCAAATAAGAATGTAGCAACTTTCATAAAAGAGCTAGTTCTAGAGTTACCAAAAGGTGAAAATTTAAATTTTACAGCGGGTGGATATATACAAATTGATGTTCCAGAGTATCATGACTTAGGTTTTAAGAATTTCGATGTTGAAAAAGAATACCATGAAGACTGGGATAAATTTAAGATTTGGGATGTAGTTGCAAATAATGATGAAGATTGTTTTCGAGCTTATTCAATGGCAAATCATCCGGCTGAAGGTAATATCATTATGCTTAATGTTAGAATAGCTACTCCACCTCCTGCACTATGGGATCAGGTTCCTCCAGGCATAGCTTCTTCCTATATTTTTAATTTAAAAGCTGGTGATAAAGTAACTATATCAGGTCCATTTGGAGAGTTTTTTGCTAAAGAGACTGATAGAGAAATGATTTACCTTGGTGGAGGTGCTGGAATGGCACCAATGAGAAGTCATTTATTTGATCTTCTTGATACACAAAAAACTAAACGTAAAATAACTTTCTTCTATGGAGCACGTTCTGCCAGAGAAATGTTTTACCATGATGATTTCACCAGATTAGAAAAAGAATTCCCAAATTTTAAATACGTTGTAGGTCTATCAGAACCTATGCCTGAGGATAATTGGGAAGGTCCTACTGGCTTTATTCATAATGTTGCCTTTGATCAATATCTTAAAGATCATGAAGATCCAACAGAGCTTGAATATTACATGTGTGGACCTCCAATGATGATAGATGCATGTGATAAAATGCTCTATGATCTTGGTGTTGAAAGAGAAATGATTGCTTACGATAGCTTTGGATAGAAAAGTTTTATCAAAATTATTCCATAAAGCCCAACTAATGTTGGGCTTTTGTTTTATTCTAATATTTGGGTGCAATAGAGAATTACCAATAGTTAGTTTGTCAGGAAGTGCATGGGGTACCACTTATTCTATAAAAATAGTTTCTGATCAACATATTGCTATCGAAGCTTCAGAAATTAAATCTGGAATTGATTCTATTATATTAGACATAGATAATCAAATGTCAACTTATAAAGTTAATAGTGAGATTTCTCTTTTTAATAGTTTATCAAAAAATGGAGCAATAAATATTTCTAACGGATTTTCTGAAGTAATAAAAAGATCTATTTATTGGAGTGAGATAACTTCAGGCTCGTTTGATATTACCGTATTTCCAGCAGTAATAAATTGGAGACAAGGTAAAAAAGATAGAGAGTATCAAGATATATGGGAACCTCCTACTGATTTAGATATAATAATGGAGATGAATAAAATCGGTTATGAAAAAATAAAATTATCCGATCGAACTCTCGTAAAATCAGTTAAAGGTCAAATGATAGATGTAAATGCTATTGCAAAAGGTTGGGGTGTTGATAAAATTTTTGATTATCTAGAAATAAATGGGATTGCTAGATTTATGGTAGAGGTTGGTGGTGAAATCAAAGTATTAGGTTTGAATGGAAAAGGTCAAAAATGGAAAATTGGTATTGATAAACCAATAGATGGAAACAATCCAGGTGAAAATATTATTAGGGTTGCAGAGTTAAATGATCAGGCTATGGCTACTTCAGGAAATTATCGGAATTTTCTTGAATTTAATGGTAAGAAATATTCACATATTATCGATCCAAGAAATGGTAAATCAATATTTTCCAATATTTCTTCTGTATCAGTAGTTGCACCTAATTGTTTAGATGCAGATGTCTTAGCAACAGCTTTGAATGTATTGTCTTATGAAGATGGATTAAATTTGATTGAATCATTAAAAGGTTACGAGGCACTATGGATAGTAGATATTGGAGAGAAAAATTTTGAGGTAAAAACCTCATCTGGAATGCCTGTTATGTAGGATTAATTGTATTCGGCTTTTGTGAAGGATCATCACAGGTACCACCACTTAAACATATACAGTCACTTGCAACGCCACCACATGATCCTTGTAGTGGTTTTCGATTGAAAATGATTCCAATTGACATTCCGAGTAAAGCTAATCCAATAACAATTATTGAGAGTAAAAACTCCATTGTTAAAATTACAAAAAAAAACTATTTAAAACCTCTATCAAAAATTAGGAAGATTAATATTAGTTGAACTATCTTTTACGCTCGAAAATAATCAATAATTAAATATTTAATAAAAAATATGAAAAAAATACTTATAACAATCATTTCTTTAAGCGCTTTTCTTTTTGGAGCTGAAGGTAATGCGCCACATCTTGATGGTTCAGAATTATCTATTTTATGGGTAATCCCTTTTGTTGGAATTTTATTATCAATTGCTATATTTCCATTGTTATCTCAACATTTTTGGCACCAAAACTTTGGTAAAATTTCTGCCTTTTGGGCTATTCTCTTTGTGGTGCCTTTTTTATTTAGTGCTGGATATTCAGTAACCATTTATGAAATTCTTCACGTTGGCCTATTAGAGTATATTCCTTTTATTATTCTATTATTGGCTTTATTTACTATTTCTGGTGGTGTTCAATTAACTGGCTCTTTGGTAGGTACACCTACTATGAATACTGGAATAATTTTTATTGGAACTATATTAGCAAGTTGGATGGGTACAACAGGTGCAGCAATGCTGTTAATAAGACCACTTTTACGAGCAAATAAAGATAGAAAATATAAAGTTCATATTGTTGTATTCTTCATATTTCTTGTTGCAAATATTGGAGGTTCATTAACACCATTAGGTGATCCACCTTTATTTTTAGGTTTTCTCAAAGGAGTTGATTTCTTTTGGACAACTAAAGCAATGTTCTTACCCATGTTATTTTTAGTCGTATGTCTTCTCATAATTTTTTATATCTATGATACCATTCAGTATAAAAAAGAAGAAACGATTCCAAAGCCTTCAAGTTCAGAAAAAATAGGGATTAAAGGCTCGTTTAACTTGTTACTTATTATTGGTGTCGTATTTTCAGTATTATTGAGCGGTTTTTGGAGACCTCATATTGATTTCAATATTTATCATGTTCATGTTGAGCTTCAGAATATTACTAGAGATCTTTTATTATTAGCTCTAGCCTATGCGAGCTGGAAATTCACATCAAAACAAATTAGAGAAGCAAATGAATTCAATTGGTTCCCAATCTTAGAGGTAGCCAAATTATTTGCTGGTATATTTATAACAATTATTCCTGCTATTGCTATTCTTAAAGCTGGCACATCTGGAGCGCTTGCTTTGATCGTTAATTCTGTTTCAAGTGATTCTGGACCAGTAAATCATATGTATTTCTGGTTAACAGGAATTTTATCAAGTTTTCTTGATAATGCACCCACCTATTTAGTATTTTTTAATACAGCAGGGGGAGATCCTCAAGTTTTGATGGGCGAGCTATCTAATACATTGCTAGCAATATCAGCAGGTGCTGTTTTTATGGGAGCAAATACTTATATTGGAAATGCGCCAAATTTTATGGTTAAATCAATAGCAGAATCCTCTGGAATAGATATGCCATCATTCTTTGGTTATTTTTTGTATTCTATAGTTATCTTATTTCCATTGTTTGGTTTAGTAAGTTGGATCTTTTTTTAAAATATGAGAATTTCTAAAGTAACAACTAAAACTGGAGATAAGGGTAAAACAAGCCTGGGTGATGGAACAAGAGTCTTTAAAGATCATCCTAATATAAATTTTTTAGGAGACGTAGATGAGTTGAATACTCATTTAGGCCATGCTATATCAAGTTCTGATTCTAAAATAATAAGAAATCAACTTAAATCTATTCAGCAAGATTTATTCAACATTGGTGGTGAATCATCAATGCCTAATGAAGAAATTTCATTATTAAAAGATGATAGAATAGCTTTTTTAGAAGAGCATATAAATAAAATGAATAAAGAGTTACCACCTCTAGAAGAATTTATTCTCCCTGGTGGAGATGAGCTTTGTTCTAGGCTACATATCGTAAGAGCTGTTTGTCGTAGAGCCGAAAGATCATGTGTTACATTAATAACTAAGGAAAGCATAGATAAAAACTGGCTAACTTATTTAAATAGATTGAGTGATTTCATCTTTGTATTAGTTAGGTATTTAAACCAAAATAAAGGTTTGGATGAAACTTTATGGGAAAGATAAAAAATATTTTTTTACTTCGATAGTTAGATAGACTCTATATAAAATATACTTAAATTCCAGGTCTTATATTGTTATGCTAGACTGGAAATCCTTACATAATACCATTAATAGTTCAGCAAAAGTCTTGCTGTCTACTCACGAAAATCCTGACGGTGATGGCTTAGGAAGTGCAACTGCAGTATTGCATTATCTAAGAGATATTGGATTAGATTGTCGATTAATTATCATCTCAGACTTACCTAATGAATACGATTTCTTAAATCCTGATAATATAATTGAAACTTATAATCCAGACGATCATGATGAATGGATATCTCAAGCAGATTTAGCAATTATTTTTGATGTTGGTGACTTCAATAGATTAAGAGAAGTTGGTGAAAAAATTTCAGCTAACTCTGTTAAAGCAATAAATTTTGACCATCATCCGGATTTAAATGATAAAAGATTTTCTGAAAACTATATTCAAATGACTGCTGCAGCTACTGGAGAAATGGTGTATGATTTTTTAAAATCAGTAAATGTTGATTTATCATTAGCTATGGCAAATGGTATATATACTGCAGTGATGACAGATACAGGATCTTTTTGCTATAGTAATACAAATCAAAAATGTCACCAGATTGCTATAGAATGCCTAGAAGCTGGAGTTAACACTTCACAAATTTATCAAACTGTGTATGAGAATAGAACGCCTGGACAAGTAAAATTACTTGCAGAAATAATAAATAATTTAAATTATAGTGATAATCAAGAATTGGCTTGGTTTACAATAAGTCAGGAAATGATGAAAAATGCTAATGCAAGTAAAAAAGACATTGATGGATTTTCCGACTTTGTAAGAACTATCCAAGGCGTTGAAGTTGCATTAATGATATTTCAAAATACTAATGGAACTTGCAGAGTCAATTTTCGTTCTAAAGGAAAATATATTATTAATACAATTGCAAAATCTTTAGGTGGTGGAGGTCATAAATTTGCTGCCGGTGCTATAAAAAAAGGTAGCTTAAATGATGTATTAGATGATGTTTTATCTGAAACCAGTAATCAATTAATTAAGCAAGATTCAAATTTTTCATGAAGATATTATTAGCAAAAGACGCAGGTTATTGTTTCGGCGTTCGAGATGCTGTTAACTTAGCTTATGATACAGCAGATAAAGATGGTGATGTTTATATGCTAGGCCATATAGTACATAATGAAAATGTAGTAAAAGATTTAGATAATGCAGGTGCTAAAGTAGTTGACTCTTTAGAAAATATTCCAAAAGATAAACCTGTATTATTTCGAGCACATGGTACTTCTGTAGAAACATGGGATAACGCTAATAAAAAAAATATGAACATTATTGATGCTACTTGTCCTTTAGTCCTTGAAATTCATGATGAAGTAAAAAAGTTAGAAGCAGAAGGAAGAAAAATAATTATAGTTGGTGATCATGGTCATGATGAAGTTAAAGGAATAGCTAGTCAAGTTAAAGATCCAATTATTGTTTCTTCTCCAAAAGAAGCATTAACTCTAAGAAAATATAAGAGGGCAGGCGTTGTAAGCCAATCAACTCAAACTATTGAAAATGTCCAAGAAATTATAAATATCATTATGACTAAAGTCTTTGATCTTCGTTTTGTTAATACAATATGCTTTCCAACTAAGCGTAATCAAACACAAATTAAAGAACTTGCAAAACAATGTGATCTAATGGTTGTAATTGGTTCTTTTACTAGTGCTAATTCAAAAAGATTAACAGCATTAGCAAAAGAACGAAATGATAAATCTTATCAAGTTACTAATGCTGATGAAATTAACCCTAATTGGTTTAAAAAGGTAGAAATTGTAGGTGTATCAGCAGGTGCAAGTACACCTGATAAAATAATTAATGACGTTCTAGAAAAAATTAAAAAAATTGGAAATGTTGAAAAGGAGATTGTCTATGGTTAAGAAAGGGTCTTTTGAAATAAAAGTAGGTTTAGCCGAAATGTTAAAGGGTGGCGTTATCATGGATGTAATGAATGCTGAACAAGCTAAAATTGCTGAGGATGCAGGTGCTGTAGCTGTTATGGCCTTAGAGAGGATACCAGCATTGATTAGGAAAGAAGGAGGTATAGCTCGTGCAAGCGATCCTCAGATGATTAAAGATATTCAATCAACAGTTTCCATACCTGTAATGGCAAAAGTTCGTATTGGTCACTTTGCAGAAGCTCAAATTTTAGAAGCACTTGAAGTTGATTTTGTAGATGAGAGTGAGGTGCTTACACCCGCTGATGAGCATAATCATATTTGGAAACATGATTATAAAGTACCTTTTGTTTGTGGTTGCCGTAATCTAGGCGAAGCTTTAAGAAGAATTGGTGAAGGTGCTGCACTGATTCGTACAAAAGGTGAAGCAGGAAGTGGGAATATTGTTGAAGCTGTTAGGCATATGAGACAAGTCCAAAATGATATAAAAAAATTAACAACTATGAATCAAGATGAATTAATGGCTGCATCAAAAAATATGGGTGCACCATTTGAGTTGGTCCAGCAAGTTTCAAAATTAGGTAAGCTTCCAGTGCCAAATTTTGCTGCAGGAGGAATTGCTACACCTGCTGATGCATCACTTATGATGCAGTTAGGAGCTGAAACTGTTTTTGTTGGATCTGGTATATTTATGAGTGATGATCCTTCTCCAAGAGCAAAAGCTATTGTTGATTCAGTCACTTATTACAAAGATTCAAAAAAAATGGTAGATATATCTAAAGGGCTTCAATCAGCAATGAAAGGTATTGATATGTCAGAGATTCCTGAAGGTGAACGCTTACAGGAAAGAGGTTGGTAAAAGATAAACAAATTTATGATGATTGGCGTATTAGCACTTCAAGGAGATTATTCTAAGCATATTCAAATTTTAGAAATGCTTGACTTTAAAGTATTAGAAGTCCGCTATCCAAGAGAACTATCTTTAATTGAAGGGTTGGTTATTCCTGGTGGTGAATCAACTACTATATCTGATTTAATGGAGCGTGCAAACTTTCATGAGCCAATAAAGAATTTTGCTAAAACAAAACCTGTTTTAGGTACTTGTGCAGGATTAATTATGATGTCTAAAAATATAGTAGATGATCGTTTAAAATCCTTAGGTATTTTAGATATCTCAGTAGATAGAAATGCATATGGAAGACAAATTGATTCATTTGCGGGTGAGATAGAAGTTTCAATTAATGGGAATAATCATAGTGTTTTAGCTACTTTTATTAGAGCGCCAAAAATAAATAAAATTGGTAAAAATGTGAAGGTGCTAAGTTATTTTAATAATGAACCCGTAGTTGTTAAACAAGGGCATCATCTAGGTTTAGCTTTTCACCCTGAGTTAGTTAAAACAACTTTTTTTCATAATTATACTTTTAGAGAACAATTCAAAAATATTCATGCAACCTAGTCTACTTTCAAAAATAAAATCTCCAGCAGATATAAAAGACTTTTCCATTGATGAATTAATTCTTTTATCGAATGAGATTAGAGCTCATACAATTAATGTGGTTAGTGAAATTGGTGGTCATTTAGCCCCTACTCTTGGTGTGGTTGAGCTTACAGTTGCAATACATAAAGTTTTTGACACTCCAGATGATAAAATAATTTGGGATGTTGGTCATCAAGGTTATGCTCATAAACTCTTAACAGGCCGCTTTGAATCATTTCCAAGTATAAGAAAATTAGGTGGGCTTAGTGGTTTTTTAAAAAGATCTGAAAGTGAATATGATACCTTCGGGGCTGGCCATGCTTCAACATCAATTTCAGCTGCTACAGGAATAGCTGAGGCAAGAAAAAGAACAGGTAAGAATTACCGTGTGGTATCAATTATTGGTGATGGCTCTATGACTGGAGGGTTGGCTTTTGAGGCTTTAAATAATGCTGGACACTTAAGAACACCCATGCTCGTTATTTTAAATGATAATGAAATGTCAATTAGTCCAAATGTGGGAGCTTTAAATACTTATTTAACAAAAATTGTTACAAATCCTCTATATAATAAAATTAGAGATGAAATTTGGAAAGTTTCAGGTAAAATTCCGTTTGGTAAGAGTACTGCTAGAACTTTTTTGCATCGTATAGAGGATAGCTTAAAATCTTTATTAGTCCCTGGAATGCTTTTTGAAGAACTTGGCTTTCGTTATATTGGACCTACTGATGGACATAATCTGAATGACCTTATTCCTACGTTAGAAGGAGTAAAAGACTTAAAAACACCAGTGCTTCTTCATATAAAAACTAAAAAAGGAAAAGGGATGGTGTCGGTTAATGAAGAAAATGGTGAATATCATAATGATGCTGTTAAGTTTCATGCTGTTAAGCCAAATAAACAAAACAATGGACCATCAATAAATTTAGATCAATCTAAAGCACCAATATTTCAAGATGTATTTGGTTCATTAGTTTGTGAAATAGCTAGAAATAGAGAAGACACTGTCTGTATTACTGCTGCAATGCGAGAAGGAACAGGCCTAGTACCTTATGCAAAAGAGTTTCCAAAAAGATATTATGATGTTGGGATAGCTGAAGGTCATGCTGTTACTTTTGCCGCTGGGTTATCTACTGAAGGAGTTCGTCCCATAGTAGCAGTCTATTCAACATTCCTTCAAAGAGCTTTTGATCATATTATTCATGATGTAGCCATACAGCATCTCCCTGTGGTCTTTTGTTTAGATAGATCTGGGATTGCTGGTGAAGATGGTCCAACTCATCATGGAGCTCTAGATATTGCTTATCTAAAATGTATTCAAGATATGATTGTTGCAGCACCAATGAATGGGAATGAATTAAGGCATTTGCTTTATACTGGTTTAGATTATAACGATGGTCCGTTTGCAATTAGATATCCAAAAGCATCATCTGAGAAGTTTGATGCAAATGGACAAGCTGAATTATTACCTATTGGAAGCTGGGAAGTAGTTCGACAAGGTAGCGATGTTTTGATTTTAGCAGTTGGACCACAAGTTTATGATGCATTAAATGCAGCTGACATATTAATTCATGATGGTATTTCTTGTGAAGTAGTTAATTGTCGTTTTATTAAACCTATGGATAATGCGTATTTAAAATCAATTATTGGTCGTTTTAAGCAAGTAGTAACTGTTGAAGAAGGTGTAAGATCTGGTGGCTTTGGTGAAAGTGTAGCTGCTTGGTTATCTACTAATGGCTATAATGATTCAATTAATATAATGTCTTTACCAGATAAATTTGTAGAGCATGGATCTAGAGATGAACTCATAAATCAATGTTCCTTAAATCAAGAAGGTATAGTTAATGTAGTAAAAACCAAAAATATACCATTGGATATTGAAATTTAGTTTATGAGTTCCGTCGTACTTGTTTTATTTGGTCTTTCTTTTTTTTATTTAGGTTATAGATTTTATTCAAAATTCATTGGTGATCAAATATTTGGAATTAATGATAAACAAGTTTCAATGCCATCAAAAAATTTCAATGATGGTATAGATTATGTTCCGACTAAAAAACATATTTTATTTGGTCACCATTTTACTTCAATAGCTGGCGCAGCACCCATTATAGGACCTTGTGTTGCTGCTTTTTGGGGATGGTTACCAGCATTAATTTGGATTTTAATTGGTACAGTGTTTATGGGAGCAGTCCATGACTTCGGTGCATTAGTTACTAGTGTAAAAGAAAAAGGTAAAAGTATTGCTGATATAGCTTCCTCTACAATAAGTAAGCGAGCAAGACTTATGTTCCTTGTTTTTATTATTTTTCTTGTTTGGTTGGTTTTAGCAGTCTTTGCTATGGCAATAGCAGATCTTTTTGTAGGAATTCCATCTTCTGTAATTCCTATAAATATTGAAATTATTATCGCAATAATTATGGGTTATTTACTTTATAAAAAAAAGATAGATAGTCTAATTCCTTCATTAATTGCTCTATCTATTCTTTATTTTTTTATTTGGGTTGGTACTTTATATCCTATCGATTTTACAAGTTCAATGAATACTCAAGATGCAAAGAACATGTGGATTTTAATTTTATTTATTTACTCGGCAATTGCAAGTTTATTACCAGTTTGGACTTTGCTACAGCCTAGAGATTATATTAATAGTCACCAATTATTTGTTGGCTTGAGTTTATTATTTTTAGGAATTTTTGTTGCGCAACCAATTGTTGATGCACCTGCAATTCGCTCTTTTTCAGACCCAAGTACTCCGAGCTTATTCCCATTACTATTTGTCACAATTGCTTGTGGTGCTATAAGTGGATTTCATGGTTTAGTTTCATCTGGAACTTCATCAAAGCAATTAGAAAAATTACCTGATTCTAGAATGATTGGTTACGGTGGGATGATTGGAGAAGGTACACTTGCTTTAGCTTCAACTATTGCTGCTGTTGCAGGTATATCATTAGTTGGGGAAGCTCATCTTCCTTCGGTTGGCGCAGTTTCGGATTTAAATTGGTCAGTATATTATGATTCTTGGGCCCATGCTAGTAGTAATAAAGCTACAGCATTTGTGCTTGGTGGAGGTGCATTATTAGAATCTTTAGGTATTCCAGTGAAAATGGCTAATACAATTATGGCAGTATTAGTAATATCTTTTGCAGCAACTACACTTGATACAGCTACAAGAATTCAGCGCTTTATTTTAAATGAATTTGGCTTAGTAACTAAAGTAAAATTTTTATCAAACAGATATTTCGCAACAGTAATTGCAATTGTTCCAGCAATTATGTTAGCATTCTGGAACCTATCAGAGCCAGGAACTGGTACAGTTCGTCAGGCTGGTTGGGTTTTATGGCCAATATTTGGAGCAAGTAATCAAATGTTAGGGGCTCTAACATTGATGGTTCTAACGCTTTATTATTGGCAAAAGAAAAAACCTATTTTATCTCTTCTATTACCAATGTTATTTATCTTAGTTTTAACATTTAGTGCACTAATTGTTAATGCAATAAAATTTTCTGGTGAGAATAGTCTGCTTTTTATCTTAACGCTTCTTCTTATTATACTTATTCTTTGGATGGTTTATGAAGGTATTAATAAGGTATTAGAAATTCGTAGAACTACGTAAATTTTGAATATCATATAGATCATGTCAAGACAATTAGAATTATTTAACGAAGCAAAACAAAAGTGGATAAACTCTACTAAAGAATCTGCTAAGCGTGATTACAACTTTGATACGTTAAGCGGTGAAAGTTTAGACACACTCTACTACCCTGAAGGACCAAGTGATGATTATCTTGATAAACTTGGTTTTCCTGGTCAATATCCATACACTCGAGGTGTACATGCGAATATGTATCGTGGAAAATTATGGACAAAACGCCAGTTCTCAGGCTTTGGTACTCCACAAGAAACAAATGCAAGATATCATTCACTTCTGAGTAAAGGCCAAACTGGTCTATCCGTTGCTTTTGATATGCCAACGTTAATGGGTTATGACCCAGATCATAAATGGTCAGATGGTGAAGTAGGTAAATGTGGAGTTTCTATTGCATCTATTAAGGATATGGAATCTTTATTTCATGGTATAAACCTAGGTGAGATTTCTGTTTCAATGACAATTAATGGTCCAGCTATCATCCTATTAGCTTTTTATATAGCAGCTGCTGAGAATCAAAATATTCCTTTATCAAAATTACGCGGAACATTACAAAATGATATTTTAAAAGAATTCATAGCTCAAAAAGAATGGATATTTCCTCCAGAACCTTCCATGAGAATAATAACCGATATGATGACTTTTTGTACTGAAAATATGCCAAATTATAATACAATTTCTATTTCAGGTTATCATATTCGTGAAGCTGGGTCAACAGCAGCTCAAGAATTAGCATTTACTCTTGCAAATGGCTTTACATATATAGATTATGCTATTGATGCAGGACTTGATATTGATGATTTTGCTCCACGTTTATCATTCTTTTTTAATTCACATCTTGATTTTTTTGAGGAAATAGCTAAGTTTCGCGCAGCTCGTCGAATATGGGCAAAAAAATTAAAGATAAAATATAATGCTAAAAATGAACGTTCTTGCAAATTAAGATTTCATACTCAAACGGCGGGGTGCTCCCTTACTGCGCAGCAACCAGAAAATAATATTGCAAGAACTGGTTTTCAGGCGATGGCAGCTGTTTTAGGGGGTACGCAATCACTCCATACGAATTCTATGGATGAAACTTTAGCGCTACCATCAGAGAAAGCAGCTGAGATTGCACTTAGAACTCAACAATTACTTGCCTTTGAAACTGGTGTTACAAATGTAGTTGATCCACTAGGAGGATCTTGGTTTGTTGAGTCTTTAACTGATCAAATTGAAGAACAAGCAGAAAAGTATTTTGAAGATATTGAAAATATTGGTGGAGTTATTCCAGCTATAGAGAAAGGTTATTTTCAGAGAGAAATTGCTATGGCAGCCTCTGATTACCAAAAGAAGATTGATGATAAAAAACTAATTCATGTAGGAGTTAATGATTTTAAAAATATAGATGAAGAAATTCAAATTCCAATACTTAAGATTGGGAAGGATGTAGAAAAAAAACAAATTAACTCTTTAGAAAAATTAAAATCTGAAAGAGATGAAAATAAAGTAAAAGAAGCTTTGTCCAAAATAAAAGAAGCTTGCGAAAATAATTTAAATATCATGGTTCCAATTATTGAAGCTGCTAAGTCACATGTTACGATGGGAGAAATAGTGGAAACTATGAAAACAGAATTTGGTGAATGGCAAGAGACTGCTGTTTTTTAAGGGGAAAAAATGAATAGTAATAAAAAATTTACAGTTATGATAATTGGTGTGGTTACTGTTGTTATCTTTTGGATTGGTTGGGTTTCATCGAATCCAAAAGACGAAAAAGCAATGGCTACTTTTATTTCTGTTGAAAAGTTATTGAATGAAAAAAGTAATGAACGAACAAAATTAGGTGGTCTTGTAAAAGATGGTTCAATCATTATTTCAAAAACTAATTATTTAGACTGCTCTTTTGTTTTAAAAGAGGGTAAAACTGAATTGAATGTAAAGTATGATCGATCAAGACCGGATCTTTTTAAAGATGGTGCAGAAGTAATTGTTACCGGACAATATTTGGATGGAATATTTTACGCTGATGAGCTTCAAACAAAATGTGCTTCTCGATATGAGGGAGATCTTAGGGAAGAGTCTAATTATAAATTAAGTGAAATAGAATCATGACTCCTTTAGCTGGTAGTGTTGCCTTAAACCTTGCTTTAGGTTTTAGTCTACTTTCCATAATTACATTATACATTTATATTCTTAATGGAGATAAACGTCTTTTCCTGACTGGGCAAAGACTTTCACTTGGAATTTCATTCTTTGTATTTTTATCTACATTTATTCTATGGTATCAATTAATAATTAGTAATTTTGATATTGATTATGTAGCTAGATATACTAGTCTAGAGACACCATTCATTTATAAAATATCTGCTTTATGGGCAGGCCAATCAGGCTCATTACTTTTTTGGCTATTTATTTTATCAATTTTTGCAACTATTACGGTTTTGCAAAATCAATCTAAGCATCATGGACTAATGCCTTGGGTAATCATATCTTTATCAATTATTCAATTATTTTTCTTAGTTTTAACTAACTTTGTAACAAATCCTTTTATGCCAACTGAAGCAGATTTTGTAGTTAGGAATGGTAATGGATTAAATCCATTACTTCAGAATGTAACTATGGCAATTCATCCACCAACTTTATATTTAGGTTATGTAGGATTTTCAGTTCCGTTTGCATTTGCTATATCAGCTTTAATGAATCGTGATACAAGTCCGTTATGGATCCAAAGTATTAGACGTTGGACTTTGGTTGCGTGGTTATTTTTAAGTTCTGGAATTATTTTAGGAGGATGGTGGGCCTATCAAGAACTTGGTTGGGGTGGCTATTGGGCTTGGGATCCAGTTGAAAATGCAAGTTTTATGCCTTGGCTAACAGCAACAGCTTTTCTCCACTCAATAATTATTCAAGAGAAAAAAGATATGTTGCGAATTTGGAATATGGCACTAATAATTTTGACTTTTACACTCTGTATTTTTGGTACATTTTTGACACGTTCTGGGGTTATGAGTTCAGTACATTCATTTACAGCATCTTCATTAGGACCTATTTTCTTAGTTTTTGTTTTTTTAATACTAATTTTTTCATTTACACTTATGTACTTAAGAAGATCAGACTTAAGATCAGAAAAAAGAATGGAGTCTTTCACTTCAAGAGAAAGTGGATTCTTATTCAATAATTTGGTCTTTGTTGTAATGTGCTTTGCTGTTTTCTGGGGAACATTATTTCCAGTTTTTTCAGAAGCTGTTCGTGGCACTAAAATTACAGTTGGACCACCTTTTTTTAATCAAATTAATGTTCCGATTGGCTTAATTCTCTTAGCATTAACAGGTGTTGGTCCTTTACTTGCGTGGCGAAATACAAGTAAGCAAAGCTTAATAAAAAACTTTACTTTTCCTATCCTATCTGGCTTAGTTGCAGCAGTTTTATTTTTAATTATTGGTTTTAGAGGCTCAGTCGTTATCTCTTTTAGCTTATCAGTTTTTGTTTTAGCAACTATTTCAACAGAGTTTAAAAGAGGAATAAAAGCAAGAACTAAAAAGTTTAATGAATCTATATTTAAAGCTTTAGTTGCAATGATTAGTAAAAATAGATCTAGATATGGTGGATATATTGTTCATGTTGGAATAGTTTTTATGTTCGTTGGATTTACAGGGCATGCATTTGACAAAGAAAAAGAATTTAGTTTAACTAAAGGGCAATCTGATCATGTAGCGGGTTATGAATTCTCCTTACTTAAATTATCAGAGACAGAAAGATCAAATCATTATGCTTGGATTTCTGATATTAAAGTAACTGATAATAAAGGAGAATATGTTACAACTCTTTATCCAGAAAAACGTATATATTTCCATAAAAACCCTGATGTTAATCGTCGTCAACCTCATAGTGAACTTGATATTTATTCAACAATAAATAAGGATATATATTCAATTTTTTCTGCTATAGATAATGAAAATGGTATTGCATTTATTAAAATTATGGTAAATCCGTTAGTCCGATGGGTCTGGATAGGTGGCTATATTCTTGTTTTTGGTACTATGATTGCACTTTGGCCAAGGAAAGATTGATTTTGGATTTAATTCGTGATTATAGTCTAGTTTTTATATTTTTTGTCCTACCCATTATTTTTGTGATTCAGCCTTTATTTTTAAACAAAATAAATAATTTAGAAAATCAAATAGATATACCATCTTTAGAACGAAGAAAGCGACTTCTTTATCGCCAAATAAAAGAGTTAGAAATGGAATTTGATATTGGCAATGTGAATCAAAAAGATTTTGAAATTTCAAGAAAAGAATTAAAAGTTGAAGTTTCAGAAGTAATTACAAAGTTAAATGATAATAAGATTTAATGCTTTCTGTAACAGGATTATCGAAGTCTTTCAATCATAGGAAAATATTAGATAATCTTAGTTTTCAATTAAAATCTGGTGACACTGCAGTCTTTATGGGTAATAATGGAGCAGGAAAAACTACATTACTTCGAATTATCGCAAAAATAATGACTCCAGATAGAGGTGAAATTATATTTGAGAATCTCAATATATTAAATTCTGAACCTTCAAGTAGAAAAAACATTTTATATATAGGCCATGCACCAGCAATGTATGCATCTTTATCAGCATTGGAAAATTTAAAATTTGCTTTAGAAATCAATAATAATAAAATAGCTAACTCAAAAATTAAATCTAAACTAGAAGATTTTGGTTTATTAGAACAATCGAATGATCCAATTTCTTTTTTTTCACAAGGAATGTTACAGCGTCTAAAATTGACTTATGCTGAATTATCTAATTGGAATCTATTACTACTTGATGAGCCTTTTTCAGGTTTAGATAAAAAAGGTGAAGAACAAATGGATTTGTCTTTATCTAATTGGCAGAAAAATGGTAAAACAATATGTCTTGTTCTCCATAGCCTTGATAAAGCTAAAATATTTGGAAATAAATTTTTTAACTTAGTAGATGGTAGAATTATTCAATCATAATGTTTTTTATTTTACTAAAAAAAGAACTGTTTATAGAGTTTCGTAGTCGCGAAGTTATATTGTCAATGTTTATATTTGGCTTATCTATTATTTTAGCATTTGCATTTACTACAAGTGTCTCTAAAGCCATTGTTTCAAACTATGCACCAGGTATGTTCTGGATCATGATTTTATTTGTTTCAGCTTTAGGTGTTCATCGATCTTTTGCTTATGAAAAAAACTTTGATGCTTTTTCTATGCTTATAAGCGCACCAATTGACAGAGGAATTATTTATCTAGCAAAGTGGATTAGTGGATCTATTTTTTTAACTATTATGGAAGTAATTATTATAGTACCTTTTTTTAAATTTTTGCTACTTGATTTACCATCAGATTTAATTTTATTTATTTCAACAATGATTCTTGCTAATCTAGCAATCATGTCAGTGGCAATTCTTGTTTCGGGGATTGTAATGCGTGCTAATCTTAGTGAGGTTTTGGTTCCAATTTTATTTTTTCCTCTTGTATCACCGGTGATTATTGCTGCTACAAAAATTTCATCAGGAATTTTAGCAAGAGACCCCTATCAATTATGGCAATTTTGGTTGTTAATAATTGCATCTATTATTGTAATTTTTGTACTTGCTGGATATACTTTATTTGATTTTATAACAGAGGAATAATGCAACCATTTTTTCAAAATAAAAATAATTTAGCTTTTCTGATATTTATTGGTGTATTAGTGCTATTAAATATTTACAATATCACATTTAAAACACCAATGGTACCAGACCAACATTGGGCCCAAAAAATCTTTTATGTTCATGTGCCATCAGCTTGGGTAGGATTTTTATCATATTTCATAGTAATGATTGCTGGGATTATGTTTTTTATTAAAAAAAAATGACCGTTGGGATACTGTTGGATTAGCAGCAGCAGAAATTGGAACAATTTTTATATCTTTAGTTTTAATTACAGGTCCAATATGGGCTACCCCAATATGGGGTAAACCTTGGATTTGGGAACCAAGATTGACCACTACGTTCGTTCTTTTCTTAATCTATATAGGTTATTTTATGATTAGGTCTTTTGGTGGCCATATAGAAAGAGTGAAACGTTATGCTGCAGCGATTGGAATTATTGCATTTTTAGATGTACCTATAATTTTTTTATCTGTACAGTTTTGGTCACCAGAATTGCAGTCTCATCCACAGGTAGAAATGGCAAAACAACCACCAGGAATACTGGTTCCTTTTTTAATTTCATTATTTGTTTTTACATTAGTTTATATTCTAATGTTGAGGTATAGAATTCATGTGATACAAATCAAGGATAAAGTAATTAATAATGTATAATTTCTTCAATTATTTTCTTTCAGTTTATCTAGTCGTTTTTGGTTCGATTATTCTATGGTTTTTAATTCAAATTCGTTCTGAAAGTAGAATATTGAAAGAAAAATTAAAGATTAATAAGGAGCAGGATTAATGGAACGTAAAATTGTACATGTTGTTGGTACAGGTACTATTGGTGAGCCTTTAATAGGCTTATTGTGCGATTATAAAGATCAATTAGGTATTGATGAGGTAACATTTAATAAAAATACGCCTTTAAGAAGTGATCGTTCAAAAGTTATTGATTTATTAAAACGTGGTGCTCGTTTAGCGGTAAATAGTAATCGTTTAGATGGGTTTAAAGAATTGGGAATGGATCCTGATTTAGAAACAGAAGAAGCTATTGGTAGAGCTTCTGTTGTTATTGATTGTACTCCATCAGGAATTGGTCATAAAAATAAAGAAGATTACTACAGTAAATTTGCTGATCAAGTTAAAGGTTTTATGGCTCAAGGTAGTGAAGATGGATTTGGAGTCAAATATGCTCGAGGTATTAATGACTCAATTTTAAAAGAAAATAAAAATCAATTTATTCAGGTAGTATCTTGTAATACACATAATATTTCATGCATAACAAATACTTTGGCTATCGATGGTTATGGTCCCGATAATTTGACTGAAGGAAGATATGTTTGTATTAGAAGAGCAAATGATACTAGTCAAGAAAGCAACTTCATTCCTGCACCTGTAGTTGGAGCACATTCTGATAGCATTTTTGGATCACATCATGCTAAAGATTCATCTGAACTTTTTTCAACTTTGGGTTATGATCTAAATTTATTTTCATCTGCAATGAAAGTAAATAGTCAGTATATGCATGTCCTATCATTTGCATTAAAAACAAAAGAGCCTACCACATTAAATGAAGTAAAAGACAAATTAATTAAGAATGAATTAGTTGCTATGACATCAAAAAATATGACAAGTACAGTTTATTCATTTGGCAGGGATCATGGTCATTTTGGTAGAATTTTAAATCAAACTGTAATGGTTGAAGAGACTCTCCATGTTAAAAATGATCATGAGATTTATGGATTTTGTTTTACACCTCAAGACGGCAACTCTATTTTAAGTTCTATTTCTGCTGCAGAACATTTTCTTTATCCTCATTCATATGAAGATAAAATTCAATGTCTTGATGAACTTTTTTTTGAGGAAATTTGAATTTAATTTTAGAAACGATCATTACAGGTCCATTTCAAGAAAATAGTTTTATTGGTTGGAATTCAAATTCAAATGAAGCTTTTTTAATTGACCCTGGAGATGATGTACATCTAATAATTGATGTTATTGATAGGAATTCTTTAGTTCCTGAGGCTATAATTAATACACATGCCCATCTAGATCATATTGGCGCTGTTAAGCCATTAAAAGAAAAATATAATATTCCATTTTATCTACATAAAAATGAATCGTTCATTTTAGAAACATACGAAGCTTCATGTAAGTTATTTGGTTTAGAGCCTAATGTTAAACCTCAAGTTGATATTTGGTTTGATAGCGAATGCGAACTAAATATTAATAAATTCAAATTTAATACTATTAACACACCTGGCCACACACCTGGAGGTACATGTTTACAAATTGAAAATCATATTTTTGTTGGAGATACAATTTTTAAAGGAAGCATAGGACGTACAGATTTACCTGGTGGTAATTCAAATCTTTTACAAAAATCATTAATTCATTTAATGAATTCAATAGACCATAATTTTACACTTCATCCTGGACATGGACCTGACACAACTCTTAATCATGAATTAAACGAAAACCCATTTTTAATTCCTTTAAAAAATAAGCTAAATTAATATTATGAAAGTAATTGATTTTTTAGAGAAAGCTAGTTCAACTTTATTTAGTTATGAAATAATTCCACCTAATAGAGGTGGCTCTATTGATAAAGTTTTTAATCTTGTAGAGCAACTCATGCCTTTTGATCCACCTTTCATTGACTTAACTAGTCGTTCAGCAGAAGTTTATTATGAAGATGATGGTAAAGGGGAAATAATAAAACACATTCGTAGAAAGAGACCAGGTACAATTGGTATAAGTGCTGCAATAAAAAATAAATTTAATGTTGAAACAGTTCCACATATACTTTGTCGAGGATTTACACAACAAGAGACTGAAGATGCATTAATTGAATTGAACTATCTTGGTATAAACAATGTTTTGCTTATTAGGGGTGATGAATTAAGGAAAGATCCTGAAAGTATTCCAGGAAGAACTCGTAATAAATATGCATCTGACTTAGTGAGTCAAGTTAAGAAAATGAATGCTGGTGTTTATCTTGAAGAGCTTATTGAAACTGCTCCAACTAATTTTTGTATTGGAGTTGGTGGTTATCCTGAAAAACATTTTGAAGCGCCAAATATGAAAAAAGATTTAAAACTTTTAAAAGAAAAAGTGGATGCTGGTGCAGATTATATAGTTACTCAGATGTTCTATGATAATAAAGTATATTTTAAATTTGTTGATGATTGCAGAAGAGCTGGAATTAATATTCCAATAATACCTGGAATAAAGATACTTTCTACTGAAGCGCATTTAAGAGCCCTTCCAAAATATTTTTATATTGATATTCCTGAAGCATTATCTTCAAAAGTAATTGGTAAATCAAAACAAGAGATACATAAAATAGGTTTGGAATGGACAGTGAAACAGGTTGAAGAACTAATTGAAGCTAATGTGCCTTGTGTTCATTTTTATATCATGTCATCTGCAAGGGCTGTAACAGAAGTTGTTTCCAAGTTTAAGTAAAGGATATTTAAAATACTTAGTCCCTTAACATTCTTAAATTTTAAAAAAGAGATTTCTCCATTCCTTTCCACTAATAATAGAATCTTAGTAGCGGTTTCAGGTGGGAAAGACTCAATGTCTTTAATTCATTTAACGTCTCAACTTATGCCAATGCATAAAATTTTTGCAGTTCATATTAACCACGGTATTAGAAAAGATTCTTTAAGTGAAGAGAAAGAAGTCTTTAATTATTGTG
>JBJKZT010000003.1:0-63453 GCA_045569055.1 Fidelibacterota bacterium
ACAAAAAAATGAGAAAACTCATATTTCAATAGAACGTTACAGAGTTAACACTACGATTGGTCGTAGTATTACAGCCATATCTTTAGAAGATGGAATTGTAACTCAACGTTTAGATGCAAGAGGTATAAAGTGGCTTGACTCATTAAAAATATGGAATGTAACAGATTTTTCAATACGTGAATTCAAACTTAATGGTGAAGTTAAAGAAATGAAATTGTCCAAAGGTGATACAATATTGAATTTAAACTTTACTCCTGAAGATATTACTCAACAATCTAAAACACCAGATGAAATGAGTTTTGCAGATCTTACAATTCGTATTAAAGAATTAAAGGAAAATGGCGTAGATACTATTAAATGGGAGGTAGATCGTTTATTTAAAATATCTTTTGCATTTACAAATCTGATTGTAGTCCTATTTGGGCTTCCACTAGTTGTTATGAAATCAAAAGGAGGTCTTTCATTTGGTGCAGGAATGGGAATTTTTGTAATATTTGTATATTATGCTTTTATAAAACTTGGAATGTCTATGGGATATAACGGGGTAATGTCGCCGGTTGTCGCATCCTGGATGGGAAATGTTCTATTCTCAATTGGTGGTATCTCCCTTCTTATCTTCGTTAGGAAGTGATTTTTCAGGTAAGGGTGATGGACCACTTTTTACATCATCATTTTTATCTTTTCTTCCTTTAAAGCTAGTCATTGTAAATCCTAATGAAAGATTCAATCCTTTCATTGAATGTATCCACATTCCATTTCTAAAAGAGAACCCAAAATCAATCATTACTGGGCCTCCATGAAATCCTGCACCTAAGCCTAATTCCGTTCTATCCATACCTTCCCAAGCAAAGCCCATCCTTAATGGCATTGTTGGGAATCGATATAATTCTGCACCTACAGACCATCTCCATCTTGAATTAGCATAAAGCCTATTTTCAAATCCCGTTGTTAAATCAGAACTAACTAGTAGATCATCTTTCTTATAAGATAACCCAAATCGAAGTATTGCAGGATATCGAATGTTAAATTGTTTTACTTTTCCATTTTCATCTAAATTTTTAACAACTTTTGAACTGCTATTAAAAATTTTACCAGATAAATTATCAGCTCTAAGTGAATCTATAGTGTAAGTGTATAATACCGCTACACTATCTGATAATTGTTCACCATCCCATTTCAATGGATAATCAATAATATCTTTAATGAATGAAGGTTTATTCCATCCAATTGATCCAACAGCATTAATTAATGATGCTCCAAATCTAAAACCATTAAATTCTTTAGTAGCAATGCCAATATCTAAACCATAACCTGCTCCGCCAAAGCCTTGTCTAATAAAATAAGATCCAGAACCATAAACAGATTGTGGAGTAGTGATAAAGTTTGCATTACTTGAATCCGGGTCAATTCCCATATAAAATAAGCCTTGAAGATATTTCAATGTAAAGCCAACCGCATATGACTCAAATGGTACTGCAAATGAGAAGCCTAACTCATGCACACTCATAATTTCTAAGCCCAGGGTCATATCTATATCTGGATTATTAGCATTCCCTTCCAACATTAGTCGAGCCATACCAGCCGGTAAAGCATAAGAACTCATGTATAAAACATTTGATGTCAGAGCCATATTTCCAGAAGCATAGTTTATACCTGGAGTAGTAAGTTGACCAATAATATCAAAAGTAAGACCACCTCTGCTTTGAAGTCGATTTATTATAGTTGTTTTCTCTTCACTATCTAACGTATCACCGCTTAAGGCATTCATAGCAGCCATGGACAAATAATTATTTCCAAATCCAAGATCAAGACCACCTAATTGTAGCATAAATGGTTTATCTTTTTGAAAGGCTATTAGACCTGGATTAAAACCAACTGCAAAGAGACCATCAGCATTAGTAGTTGTTGCACCGGCCATTGCAACAGAGCGCGCATCTCTTTTTTGTCCTAAGAGACTTAATACAAGAATAATATAAATATATATTATTCTATTCATTCTTTTAAAGACCATTCAATAAATTTTATATTATTCTTATTATTATTTACAATTTTTCCAGCACTATGGTTTATAGTAAAATACCAACCAGACATATCAACTGTTTTTCCATCCGGAGATTTGACACGAAGACGAATACTATCTCGTAATGATTTTTCCATAGAATTAATGCCCTCTGTGGCGCTTGGAGTCCAAGCAAAAGAATCACTATTGGTTATTTCTTCGACAATATTAATCCAGCCATCATCTAACTCCATGTTAGGATTAGATCCAGTATAATATGAGATATTAACATTTGGAACCGTACCAAAAGTTTTCCATTTAATTGTTAAAGGAGTATCCTTATTTAAATTTTCTCCACCGTTAGGGTACTTTATAGTAATCTCATCTGGCGCTGCTGAAGTCATACCGCTACTACTTAATTTTAGCGTTAAGATAGAATTAATATCAATATAATCAGATGTAGTTAAATATACTTTCTTAGAATCAGAACCAAACAATGAAAACCGTGGGGCCATAAATGGCTGACCTGGATTTGTCATTAATCGTATTCGAGATGTACTTATTGGACTTGAATAAGCAATAAAACCTGGCTCTTTTACTTGGCCTAAATGACCGTTAGAACTAGTGGTTGTATAAAAACTTATTGGATTAGGTAATGGTATTTTAAGTAGAGTATCTACATAAGAGACAACAGTATCTATTCCTAAACCGGTACTTTTTACTATATAAGCCATTCCATCTATACAATCAGTAAAATCATCCATTACATCAAAAATAAATAAATTACCTTTTTCTGGGTTTAAGCTTTCACATTTAGATACAACATAAAGACTATCTGAGCTTACCCAATCTAATTTGATTACCATTGAATCTCTAAAAGCTGATAGAGCAGCAACTGTTGTATCAAGAGGGAAATATCCAATATTTGACATCAACATTGATAATTCCCCGCCCGAAGGAATTTTATTTTCAACAGTTACGTCCATACTTGCTGATTGCATTGTAGAACGAATCTTATTTCTATTTGAATGATCCATTTCCTGCATTGGTGTATTTGTGACTGAAATGAATGTCATTGGTGCCATTATAACTTCAAAAGGAGCAAGCATCCTGTACTTTCCACCAATATGCATACCTTCCTCTAAAGTTCCACGTCCATCAATTCTTACACGCGAGTTAACATCAAAAGTAGTTGGGTTGGATGACATCAAATTATTTATAGTTGATTCGCCTGCTTTTGGTGAAACATTAGAACTATCATTGTAAGTAGTAGATGATGGAGATTTATATTTTAAAGTAGTAGTGCCTTCACTTGATAAACGTGTTATAGTCTTAGTAGTATCTCCAGAACTTATTGGAGTTGCCAAAGTTGAAAGTGCTTTCACTTTCATTGTATCCCCAAGTTGGTTTACGGATACCATATCAAAATCCAAAATAACAGGAAGTCTAATTCCATTTAACATTTCAATTTCTAATTTTGTATTAACAAACTCCATTCCAATAAATCCAACTGGCATACCAGCAATACTAAATGATGTTGGGGGAAATTCCTGAATAATATTTGCTTCAAGAGTTTCAAAGTGAAGCTTCTTGAGCTCTAAATCAAGATCAATACCGCCAATGCTAGAACCATCTAAAGGTAGTTTTGCTTTTTGAGCTGATAATTTTGCCGCAACACTAATAGTTAATTCTGTAAGAGCATTATCACTACCAGAGGGGTTATAAAATGTGTAACTATCTAAATTATATATTTTAGTAAAAACTTCTTCCTTTTTAAGGACTTTTTCAATCTTTATTGAATCATAAAAAGCTGAGGGGGGAATAAAGTTTTGAAAATCCATTAAAAAATCAATATCAAAAGGATATGTACTTGACAGACTTTTTACATTGATTTCATTGGTTAATAAAGCACTTGGACTTATCAGTTTTCCACTATAGATCTCAATGTCAGATGGAAATGTAATTTTAGGTAGGGTAATTGGTAATTCAGATTCATCAATTGTAATATTCGCAGAGTCTAAACCGGAAATTCTAAGATTAATTAAAGTGTTTATTTTTAGACTATCACCTGCTTTAAAAGCAACATTATCTTCATCAGTACTAGCAAGACCAAACTTAATTTTAAGTCCAATTGATTTTCCTAAATTTTTCTGACTTAATGATGTTGATTTATTAAAAGTAGCATCCTTTATTACATTTGTTTGATTATGTGCTGCTAGAGTATCTAGCTTTGGGTATACTAGTGAAATCAATAAAAATGTTGGTTCAGTAACATTAGTTGGCATACCATTATTTTTAATAGTTGTTTCAAAGTCACTTATACTACTTCCTTCATCTGCTTTTACTACAAATCCATCTAATGATCGAACAAAAGAAGGAAGTTGACTATCATCAAACCCTCCATCTAGTTGTATAGTTATGGTTGTGTCAACTTTAATCGTAGAAGCTATCGCATTCCATTCAGCTTTTGAAAAAGTTCCATCCACTGAAGGAACAGGCAAACCTAATGAAATTGGTATATTAATTGGCAAGTCTACACTATAAGAAAAATTAGGCGCATTTGAAGTTGGTTGAGAATACTTAATACTCTTATCTATTTCAACTTCTAAAATATCAGTCCCAATTGATGTATCAGGCAGAACTCCTTCAAACATTAACTGCATTCCTAGAGAATCTGGTGTTGAGAAAATTTGTTTATCATCAACCATACCTTCAAGAGAATACTTCTGCTGAACCAATGGAAATGATAAATCAAAGAACCATGTAGGAAGTTCAAAAGCTGATGGATTTTGAAAATCACAACTAAGCGTAAAAAAAGAAAAAAGACTTATTAGAGTCTTACTAATTCTTCTTGAAAATTTATTTTTAAAATTTTTAATAGTTTTTTTCATTCTAATTAAGCGCAACTACTTATACATACATCATAGAAATTGACATTAAATATAAGCACTTTACCATAAAAAAAAAGAGCACCAACAATTGATGCTCTTTTTAAAATAGATTATTAATTATTGATTAATAACGGTAATCTTCTCCTTTGAAAGGACCTTTAGTAGTTACACCAATATAATCTGCTTGATCTTCTCTTAATTCAGTAAGCTCAACATCTAGTTTACTTAAATGTAGCATGGCTACTTTTTCATCGAGATGCTTCGGTAGAACATATACTTCATTTTTATAGTTTTTACTATTTTTCCATAATTCAATTTGAGCTAAAATTTGATTAGTAAAAGAATTGCTCATAACGAAAGATGGGTGCCCGGTTGCACAACCAAGGTTAACTAAACGACCTTCTGCTAAAACAATAATATCCTTACCATTAATAGTATATTTATCAACTTGTGGTTTAATCTCATCTTTTGTTTTACCATGATTATCATTTAACCAAGCCATATCAATTTCATTATCAAAATGTCCGATATTACAAAGAATAGCTTTATCTCTCATTGCTTCAAAATGATGACTTTGAACAATATCTTTATTACCTGTAGCAGTTACTATAATATCCGCTTGCGGAATAGCAGTTTCCATTGTTTTAACAGCAAACCCATCCATAGAAGCTTGAAGAGCACATATTGGGTCAATTTCAGTTATAATGACTCTTGCTCCAGCACCTTTTAAAGAAGCTGCAGAACCTTTTCCCAACATCTCCATAGCCAGCTACAACGGCAACTTTACCAGCCATCATAATATCAGTTGATCTTCTAATTGCATCAACCAGCGATTCCTGACAGCCATATTTATTATCAAATTTTGATTTAGTTACTGAATCGTTTACATTAATGGCTGGCATTGTAAGTGTTCCATTTTTCACTCTTTCATAAAGACGATGTACACCCGTGGTTGTCTCTTCTGACAAACCTTTAATACTTGACACTAGTTCAGGAAAGCTATCTAATACCATATTGGTAAGATCACCACCATCATCAAGAATCATATTCAATGATTCACCACTTTTAAATGCAAATAGAGTTTGTTCAATACACCAATCAAACTCTTCTTCATTCATACCTTTCCATGCATATACTGGAATACCAGTAGCAGCAATAGCTGCTGCGGCATGATCTTGAGTTGAAAAAATATTACAGGATGACCATGTTACTTCAGCTCCTAAATCAACTAATGTTTCAATTAAAACAGCAGTTTGAATAGTCATATGGAGACATCCAGCAATTCGAGCACCTTCAAGAGGCTTTGATTCACTGTATTCTTCACGAAGTGACATTAAGCCAGGCATTTCAGCTTCGGCAAGTTTTATTTCCTTACGACCCCCATTCTGCCAAAGAAATATCTTTAACTTTATATGGTAATCTTTCTGTTTGTGTCATTTTTGCTAGTGACATATTTAAGCCCCCTTAATTGCGGTTGATTTTAATTTATCAACCATGTCAGTTTTTTTCCCATGTGAAAAGTTCATCTTCTCGTCCAAAATGTCCATTTGCAGCAGTTTTCTTGTAACGTGGATATTTCAGCTTCAAATGATTAATAATACCACCTGGACGTACTGGAAAAACTTTTTTAGCTACTTCTGTTAGCTCTTCATCTGATAATTTACTGGTATCAAACGATTTTACATAAAATGATGTTGGCTCAGCTATGCCTATACTATAGGATAATTGAACTTCACATTTATCAGCAAGCTTTGCAGCAACAATATTTTTTGCTATATAACGAGCCATGTAAGCAGCAGATCTATCTACTTTACTAGGATCTTTTCCAGAGAAAGCACCCCCCTCCGTGAGGAGCATAACCTCCATAAGTATCAACTATAATTTTACGACCAGTCAGACCTGTATCTGCTTCTGGGCCACCAAATACAAAACGTCCAGTGCCATTAACTATAAAATCCTTTTTGTAGGGTAGTCCACATTCATCCAAAACTGGAAGTATTACTTTTTCTATTATTTCAGATTCAACAAAATTGTGTTCAGCTTGCTCAGATTCAAATTTATTTAACATATCATCATGCTGAGTTGCTATTACAACTTTAGTAATAGAAATAGGTTTTCCATTTTTATAAGCAACGGAAACTTGAGATTTACTATCTGGTCTTAACCAAGGGATAACACTCTCTTTTCGTAGATTAGTCATTCGCTCAACAAGTCTATGAGCTAAATGAATAGGAATTGGCATTAATTCTTTAGTCTCATTACATGCAAAACCAAACATCAGACCTTGATCACCAGCACCTTGTTCATTATGAAGACCAGACCCTTCATCTACACCTTGAGCAATTTCTGGACTTTGTTCATCAAGCATTGATATAATATTAACATTTTTATTATCCATACCATAGGCTTTGTCAGTGTAGCCAATTTCATCTAAGGTCTTTTTAACTACTTTCTCAACATCTACAGTACCATTAGAGCGAATTTCTCCAGAGACCATAACTGTTCCTGTGGTTGCCAATGTTTCACAAGCAACATGAGATTCAGGGTCTTGTTCAAGAAGATTATCTAAAACAGCATCTGAAATAGCATCACAAACTTTATCGGGATGTCCCTCTGAAACAGACTCTGAAGTAAAAACAAAATTACTCATATTAATCTCAAACTCATTTTTTTTAAAAAATAAACAGCATAGAATTTAATCTAGAAATAGTTGATAGAGTTAAAAATAATCAATTTTTAACTTACTTCTTTTGGCCCTGCTTCTCTGATTTTAGGATCACCAAGATCGTATTGATCAAAATTGCTTTGGAATTTTCTCACTAGATTATTTGCTGTACTTCCGTAAACTATTTGATCTCTCCAGATTTTTGATGGAATCAATAAATTGGAATCAATATCACTTAAAGTTTTAGGAACCATAAATCCAAAGTATGGGTCTTCTTCAAATGAATTATTGTTAATACTACAGTCAAGAATTGCATGAATTATAGATCTAGTAACGGGTAATGAGATTCTCTTTGCTCCGGACTGGGCAGTTGCTCCAACCCATCCAGTATTAACAATGAATGCAGGAACAGAGTGATTATTCATTTTTTCTCTTAAAAGTTCAGCATACCTTAATGGATGCAAAGTAAGAAATGGACCTCCAAAACAGGGCGAGAAAGTTGCAGTTGGCTCTTTAATCCCTCTTTCTGTACCAGCAACTTTAGCAGTATAACCGCTAATAAAATGATACATTGCTTGTTCCGGCGTTAATTTTGCTACTGGAGGTAAAACACCATAAGCATCACATGTTAAAAATATAATTGTATTAGGATGATCAGCTATTGCCGGTTCGCCCTTACCGTAAATTGAATTATCAATATAGTTCAATGGATAAGATACTCGAGTATTTTCTGTTTTAGAACTATCAGAATAATCAACTATACCAGTATCTGCATCAAAAACAACATTTTCTAAAAGAGCACCATGACGAATAGCATTGTAAATGTCTGGTTCTTCTTCTGGATCCAAATTAATTGTTTTAGCATAACAACCACCTTCAAAATTGAAGATGCCATCATCTGACCATCCATGCTCATCATCTCCAATTAGCGGTCGCTTTGGATCAGTTGAAAGAGTTGTTTTATACCCGTTCCACTTAAACCAAAAAAAGATTGCTGAATTTTTTCCATCTTCATCAACATTTGCAGAACAATGCATTGATAAAATACCCTTCAAAGGAAGCATATAATGAAGTACTGAAAAAATACCTTTTTTCATTTCACCACCATATTCAGTTCCTCCAATAATTGCAATCCGTTTACCCATGTGAAAGATGATAAATGTTTCAGAATTCATTCCATGTTTTTTAAAATCCTCATTAAAAACACTTGAAGCATTAATAATTGTAAAATCTGGGTTAAATTCCTCAAGTTCTTCCTCTTCTGGTCGAATGAACATATTATTTACAAAGTGCGCCTGCCAGGCTCTTTTTGCCAAAATTCTTACATTAATACTATGATTTGGATCAAATCCTGCAAAACCATCAAACAAATATGTTTTAGAATCGTCTGTATTATAATAATTAATTATTTTATTATAAAGTTCATCAAATATAGTTTCATCTAACTTTTGATTTACATCTCCCCACCAGATATTTTCTGTAGATGTTGGTTCATCGACAATGTATTTATCTTTGGAGATCTACCAGTGTACTTACCTGTATCAACAATAGTAGCACCACGAGGACCAATAACCCCTTCTCCGTTTGCAACTGTTTCTTCAATTAAGTCATCAATTGATAGATTACGATGTACTTCTTTTACATTGTGTATACCAAGTTTATCAAAATCTAAATCTTTTCCAGCAACTAACATTTTTCCTCCTATTTTCCACCATGTGGGTGGGCTTGCTTATAAACGCTTTTCATTCTTTCAGGTTTTATATGAGTATAAATTTGCGTAGATGATAAACTAGAATGCCCTAACAAGTCTTTTACAGCTCTAATATCAGCTCCCATATCCATTAAATGAGTCGCAAAAGAATGACGTAATATATGAGGCCCTAATCTTTTTCCTTCAGCAACAAGTTTGATATAATTACGTATTCTTCTTTGAATAGTACTAGTTGGCACCCTTTTATCTTTATCATTCACAAATAATGGATCATTATTAAGAGCTGTATTGAACGACAACGCACGACTTTTTAAGTAATTTTCAATACAAAATTTCGCTCTATTTCCAAATGGAATCAACCGTTCTTTATTACCTTTTCCATGTACTTTAATCAATTGATTTTCTATATCTATTTCACCAATATTGAGTGCGATTAATTCACTTAGTCTAATTCCGCTTGAATAAAATAATTCTAAAATTGCTCGGTCACGCAAACCTTTACTTGTTGAAGGATCAGGGCTTTCCATTAAGGATTTGATTACTTTTTGATCTATAAAAGTAGGTAATGTTTGTGATACTTTTGGTGATTTGATAAGTGCGGCTGGATTGTTAATAATCTGTTCAGATTGTAATAAATATTTAAAAAATGACTTTATAGATGCTAATCGACGAGCAATTGTTTTATTTGATACAGGTTTATTCATATCTTTTCTATCTATTTCTGACTCAAGAAACCCACGAATAGATTCTCGATTTACTTTATCAAATCCAGAGATTTTTTTAGGTAAAAAAGCTAAAAACCTCGATAAATCATTTTTATATGCCTTTATAGTATGATTAGAATAGCTTTTTTCCTTTTTTAAATAATTATAAAAATCATCTAATACTTCTTCTTTTTTATCCATTTATGTTTTCAATTTTATTTTCTATTTTTTTTATATCAAGCGGAATTGGAGCTTCAATTGAAATTATTTTATCATTTTTTGGATGGTTAAATATTATTTTTTTTGCATGCAATGCCTGTCTTTCAATATCATTTAACATTATTTTTAATTCTTTATTCACTTCAGGTATAAATCCTTTTGCTTTCTGATTACCACCACCATATTTATCATCACCAAAGATCGGGTGGTTCATGCTTGAGGAATGTACACGTATTTGATGTGTTCTGCCAGTTTTTGGATAGAAAGTCACAGAGCTTAAATATTCACCCTGTTTTATTAATTCATAGTCTGTAATAGATTCACGGCCATACTTGTCAATCTGATATGAAGTTGGGTCTGACCTTTTTCTTTTAATTGCATTATTAATACAACCATTAGGTTTATTCCATATACCCCATGTAATAGCAAAATATTCTTTTTTAATTGTCCGATTTTGAAATTGAGAAGAAAGTTTTATATGAGAGGAGTTATCCTTTGCAATAAGAATAACACCAGAAGTATCTTTATCTAATCGATGAACTATACCAGGACGTAAAAATCCATTGATATCAGATAATTTATTAAAATAGTGAACTAAACCATTGGCAAGTGTACCATTCGCATTACCATTACCTGGGTGAACTATTAATCCTGGCTGTTTATTAATTGCAATGAATGAATCATCTTCATATAAAATTTCTAATGGAATATCTTGCGGAGTAATATCTTTTATCTCAATATTATTTTCGTCTGGAATAGTATATGATATAAGTTCAGTACCGTCTAAAACTAAACTTGATTTTGCATAATTTTGATTAACAAGAACCAATCCATCATTAATCATTTTTTGAATCTTTGTTCTACTTATTTCTGGAAGGTGATTTGATAAAAATTTATCTAATCGAGTGTTTTCTCCCCCATCAGCTGAAAGAGTTTTAGAGGTCAATCTGATTTATTTTCTTTTTTTGGTTCAAGAAAAAATGAATCATACAAAATAAAACCCATACCAACAGTTACATAAGAGTCAGCAAAATTAAAAACATACCAATGATAATTACCGATCATGAAATCTAAAAAGTCTACTACTGAGCCAAGAAAAATTCGATCAATAAGATTACCAACTGCACCTGCAATTATTAGCGCAACACCTGTACGTATCATTATTCCGTCTTCTTTAATAGTCCAAAGGTACCAAAATAAAAAAATAGTAAAGATAAGTGATATGGTAGAAAAAATATATATGCCAAAGGGGAAGTTTATACCAAAAGCCATTCCATCATTTGTAACATAAGTTAAGTTAAAAAAATTGGTAATAACTGGAATCGACTCATACAAAGACATGTTTGTACGAATCAATATTTTTGAAATTTGGTCTGCGAATACCAACAGGACACTCACAAACAGAATTCTCATATTAATCCAAGCTTTTCTTTTTCTTTACAACCAACACATTTAGTTGCATTTAAAACTTCCATCATTCTTTCTTCTGGAATAAGGTTTCCACAAATTTTACAAACACCAAAAGATTCATTTTCAATTCTTTCTAATGCAATTTCCAGCATTTTAAAATAATCACTCTCTCTATTTAAGAGCATAAAACTTTTTTCCTGCTCATGTGAATCTGTACCTGCATCAGCCATATGTAAACTAAATATTGAATCAGGTGTAACTCCACCCATTTTATTTGATGCCGATCCCAAACCTTCTTTCAATGTATCTACTTCATCAGAAACATTTCCCATTTTTTCTTCAATAGATTCTTTAAAAATTTTTAATTTTGATTTTGAATATTTTTTACTCAAAACTAATACCCTTTCAATAACTAAATTCTTTCAATGCTAAATTTTATATTTTGATTTCCAATCTTAACAGTTTCACTGTACTCTCCTGTTCTTGATTCGTTAATCAAATTAACCGCCAAAACTTCATTTTTAAATAGTTTTTCAAATGAAAATATAGCTTCTCCTACTGTACCATCAAGTAACGCAAATATTTTGATTCTATCTTCGACTGCGAAATTAGCATTTTTTCGCATAGTTTGCACATGTCTAATTATATCCCTTACAATTCCTTCTTGAATCAGATCTTTTGTTAATTTTGTTGTTAATCCGACGGTAAAACTATCATCTCCAGAAGATGTAAATCCTTCTGTTGATTCAGATTCAAAAAGTAAATCGTCTCTACCTAAAAATATTTCACCATCTTTTAGTTCAATTTTGAATTTATTTTTATTTCTAATCTGGTTTAAAAGCTCATTTTCATCTATACTATTAAGTCTCTCTTTTATTGTTTTGAGTTCACTACCATACTTTTGACCTAATAATGGAAGATTTGGTCTAACTTTGTATTTTATTAGTTCTGTCTCATGGTCAACACGTTTAATCTTTTTAATATTTAACTCATCTAAAACAACTTGTTTTTGATCCATTATAAAATTAAATATATCATCATCCTTAATAGAGAAAGCAAGCTCTGCTAAAGGTTGGCGTATTTTTATACTTGCTTTATTTCTTGCTGACCTTCCTAGCTCAATTATTTTTCTCAAAGCATCAACTTTATCCATTAAAGATAAATTAATCATAGATTCTTCACTTTTAGGGTAATCACAAAGATGAATACTCTCAGGCATAGATGAATCAACATTTTTAACAAGGTTTTGATATATATTTTCAGTTATAAAGGGTAAAACGGGAGCTAATATTTTAATAGTATTAGTTAAAACTTCATATAATACTGCATAAGCTGCTTGTTTATCACTGTCATCTTCACTTTTCCAAAAACGACGTCGACTACGACGAATGTACCAATTTGATAATTCATCAAGGAATAATTCAAATTTTTTCATCATTTTTTCTGATGAAAAGTCATTTAAAGCCAAATTTGCTTCTTTAATAAAAAGATGGAGTTTTGAGATTATCCATTTATCCATAATGTTAAGGTCTGCGTCATTAATATTGGTTTTATTTGGATCAAAACCATCAACTTCAGCATAGGTTGCAAAAAAAGAATATGAATTCCATAATTGTATTATTTTTTTACGAATTCCATCTCCATGACTATATCCAAATAGTAAATTATGCTCAGGATTTTGGGAGGCATAAAGCCATCGCATAACATCAACACCCATTTTTTCAGCTGCATCATCAAACCAAATTGCGTTACCCCATGACTTATGCATATCACGACCGTCTTCGGCTTTAACCAATGCATGCCCTAATAAATTTTTAAAAGGAGCTTTTTCTTCTAACATAGCTGACATCGCTAAAAGTGAGTAGAACCAGTTCCTAAATTGACCGGGGAATGATTCAACAACAAATTCAGCAGGAAACCAATCATTCCAATATTCTTTATCAGTGTTATATTTTAAAGTTGAAAATGGAACTATACCTGCATCTAACCAAGGGTTACCAACATCTTTAACTCTTTTTCCTATAAGACCACTTACTGGATGTTTAATCTTTACTTTATCAATCCATGGACGATGAGGGCTATTGCCATCAAATTCATCCCAACCTTCAACTGCTAGATCTTTTAATTCTTCTTTAGAGCCAACTACATAATATGAATCATCTTCAAATGTCCAAATCGGAAGCGCTAATCCCCAAAACCTTTTTTTGGAAATCATCCAGTCACCCATATTATCTAACCATTCGTGTTCTCTTTCTTGTCCCCATTCTGGGATCCAGTTAATATCATCAACAATTTTTTTAATTTTTCCACGCCAATCCATATTGATGTACCACTCATCAACTAAACGAAAAACTAATTCATCACCAGAACGCCAGCAATGAGGATATATATGTGGATAGTCTTCAACGTATACTAAAAATCCTCTACTTTTTAAGTCTTCTAAGATTTCGTTCACAGTTTCTTTATCGGTGGCACTTTTTCCAGATAACCAACCAAATTTATCAGTGAATTTTGATTCTTCATCTAAAGGCGCAATACTGACCATTCCTAATTTTTTACCAATTTTATTGTCAATATCTCCACAACCAGGAGCCATATGAACAATACCTGTTCCTTCACCTGCAACAACTATATCATTCCCAATATTATCTTTGCCAGGGTTAACAACTTGATGTTGGGCTATACTACTAACTCCTTGCTCTTCTAAAGATTCATCTGCAAAAGGATAGCCTCCTGCAATATCTTGGGCCTCAAGATGATCATAGGGTCCTTCATAGGTCCATCCAACCATTTCTTTACCTTTAATTGCACCTAAAACCTCAAAACCACCTCTTTCTTTAAAAATTTGCGATATAGTTTTTAATTTTGGTACTCCATCAAGCCATTGTTTTTTCTCTTTAAACTGCTTATCTAATCTTTTAAAATTTAGGTTTTCTTCTGCAAAATAATAAATAGAGCCATCATGAGCTTTTATTTTAACATAATCTAGATTTCCATTTATTCCTGCAATAACATTTGACGTTAACGTCCAAGGAGTTGTTGTCCAAACTAGTAAATATTCTTCTTTTCTTTCCTTGAGTGGAAAACGTACAAATACTGATTTGTGAGAAACTAGTTTTCGCCCTTCAATTATTTCCATTTGTGAGTAAGAGGTGCCAGAGCGTCCAGACCAAGGAACGACATCAGATCCACGATAAATTTTTCCTTCATCAAATAATTTTTTTAAGAACCCCCAAATTGTATAATTATTTTCATCTGACATTGTGTAATAAGAGTTTTCCCAATCCATCCAATATCCAAGACGTTTAGACTGCTCAGCTTGAACTTTAGAGTATTTTTGAACCCTTTCTTTACACATTTTTACAAACTTTTCTATACCAAAATCTTCGACTTCTTTTTTTGATTTAAAACCAAGTTCTTTTTCCACTTCAACCTCTACCCATAAACCTTGACAATCAAAGCCCTGCTGGTATCTTAATTCGAAACCATCCATAGCTTTAAATCGGTTATAAAGATCTTTTAAGGTTCTTCCCCATGCATGATGAACGCCCATTGGATTATTAGCTGTTATAGGGCCATCTATAAATGACCATTTAGTATTACCTTCATTGGCATCTCTTCTTTTTTGGAAAATATTTTTTTCTTCCCAAAAAGCTAATACTTCATGCTCTATTGCAATAAAGTCAACTTGTGGATTGACACGTTTTATCATAATTATATTTTATTCATTGTAGTAAAGGTGAAAAATTAACTTTTTTCTTTTGTGCAAACAATGAGGAATAGATAATAAAAAAGGGCAGTATAACACTACCCTTTTAAGTACAAAATAATAATAAAATTAGTTTTTGTTTAATAATTCTTCAAAAAAGGGAACAAAATTACGATCAAAAAATTGTTGATTCTCTTCCCAAATTTGTCGACCATACTTAGAACGATAAAAACTTAACCCAATACGATCAAAGGCTCTATCATCAAGTATATTATCCTCTAATTGAAGAAATATATTTTCAACCCTACGAAGACCAGTCATAACTGTCAAAAATAATTGCATTTCATCAATAGGATTGAAATCTTCTTTAGGTGTACCATCATATAATTTTTTTACTAGACCAGCCAGATTTCTATCCGTAGCAATAGTAAGATAAAGTTCACTAGCCTGGTCTGAAATGGCCTGATTTGTCGCCCCTCTTACTGCAGTCGTATTTTGTCTGATCTCCATCCCAACAAATACCAAAGATGCAATTACACTAATAAATCCAATAAGTTCTAATCTATTTCTATTCATAGAGTTTAAATATTATTAATTAATCTTCGAGCTCTAAGGTCATGTAACGCGCTGCACCATCTCTTTTTAAATGTAACATTACCATATTGCGCTTTCTTGTTTCTTCTAACAATCGATTAAAATCTTGAGGAGTTTTACATTTTTTAGTACCAACTCGTGTAATTAGATCACCAACTTGAATACCTGCATTGGCAGAAACACTACCTTCTTTTACTGAGGTCACAATAACCCCCTCAGCTCTTGAACCAATTCCATATTCTTTTCTAAATGAACGGGTTAATTCTGATACTTGAATACCCAATTCATTTGTAGGCTCTGGTTGATTACTTGATAAAAGAACTTCATCTCCTGGTAACTCTTCAAGAGTTACTTTAATTGTCTTCTTACGGCCGTCACGAATTACAATTAGATCATATCGTTTATATGGAGCGGATGAAGAAACAGTATTTCTTAAATGATCTACACTATTCACTTCCACATCATTGAATTCAATAATAACATCACCAGTCTCAACGCCAGCCTTTTCAGCTGGACCATCAGCTACAACATCTGCTACAAGTGCTCCACTCCGTTTTTTTAAATTTAGTGCTTGTGCAGAAGTTTCATCAATTGACTGTATTTGAACTCCAATCCATGAACGTAGAACCTTACCATGATCTATAAGGTCTGACATTACTCTTTTAACCATGTTGGCTGGAATCGCGAACCCAACACCTTTATTGCTTCGATCAAAACTATTTGTATAAATAGCTGTATTTATTCCAATTAGATCACCCGCAGAATTAAGTAAAGCACCACCGCTATTTCCTGGGTTAATTGCTGCATCGGTTTGAATGAAATCTTCATAAACATCACCTTGCATAATATTTCCCCTTCCTTTGGCAGAAACAATTCCAGCAGTAACAGTATGGCTTAAGTTTGCTGAAAAAGGACTCCCAACAGCGATGACCCATTCACCAACACGTAATTTATCAGAATCACCAAATGACATATCAGATAATCCACGTGCTTCAATTTGCAGTACAGCTATATCTGATTTTGGATCTCTTCCAACAATTGTTGCACTATACTCCATTTTATCTAATAACCGAATAGTAATTTCATCTACATCTTCAACTACATGATTATTGGTAATGATATAACCCTTACGTGAATCAACAATAACACCTGATCCCAATGCAGTTGATTTAAATTCTCGTTGCCGTGGTTGATTAAAAAAGAATCGAAACATGTCATCATCTTGTGGAATGTTTCTATGCGTTTTACTAAGATCAATATTTTTTTCAGTAAGAATTGTAACCACTGCTGGATTTGCTTTTTCAGCTATATCTGCAAATTGATCACTAAATTGTTTTAGAACGCTATTCTGAGCAAATAGTCCACTAATTAAAAGAATAGTAAAATATAATTTTTTCATCATTTTTCCTGTTATTATAATGCTATTTAATGCAGTAAAGTTTTATTAGTTCCAGATCAAATAGATTTTTGAAAACTAAAAATCCATTCATTCATTTTATCTATTGATTTACCATCAATTGTAGCATCAAAAGGTTTATCAATTCTAAGATAAATTGGTTGTCCAAATACACTAGTCGATATTCTTAAGCCTATTCCATAATCAACTAATGTATTTCCATCAAAACCTTTATCTCCAAGTGTAAATTTTGAACCTGAAAGTGTTCCCTGATCAATAAAGCCTGCCAACTCAAGATTGATTCCAGCAAAGGATTTTGATAAAAATCCTTCAATACTTATTGCAAAAACTTGTTCTACTCCCGCAAAGCCTTGATCACCAAAAGCTCTTAGGTTTGCATCTCCGGGTAAATGATATTGACCAAAGAAATTTTGATTTCCATAAAAACTTGTTTTATCTCTAAGATAACTTTTCTGATAAAGATCACCTGACCCGGCTCCTTCAACGTTAAACCTTTCTTGTAGGGGTGCTCCATCTTGGTTTGACCAAATTTGACCATATATCTGTCTGAAACGTGCCCCAAAAAGGCCAAGCCTTTCATCAAATGAATTAGTTATAACAAACCTACTAAATGACCAATCAGATGCTTTAAATGGAGAAAAATCAAAAATTATGTCGTTCTTTATTATAGAAAATTTCGAATGTATTTTTGTTGAAGCCACAATCATTCTACCTTTGTCATATAAATGAGTTCGACTTGTATCTTTAACTTGATTTTCATAATAACCAAAGTTTATACGTTTGAGACCACTTACAGAAATGTTTCGTTCAATTTCTTTTGTAAAACTTATTCCACTACCCCTTACACCTCGAAAATTAAATATTTGATAACTAATTTGATCTATAATGCTATGAGGCCTTTTTGTCCATCCAGCTATTTTATAAAAGGTCTCTTTTGTTTTCAAACCTATGTTTAGATCAGATTCAACATATTCTAACATACTGTAAGATCTTTTGAAACTAAAACCTGGCAAATAGCCATCTTTATCTAAATAATGAAGTGTTGGATGATACTGAATAACATATTTATTTCTGGGAAAATATCGCATACCCGGTCTGTAAAACATTGTTTCACTTGGCATGGTATGTTTTATGCCTTTAAAGTTATTTCTATAATCTAAATCCATTGTTTGAGCTTCAGGGTCTAAGGTAACGTTATCTGGCTTTGAGGGTACATTATATGTGAATGTATCTTTAACTCGAAACTTATGATTTTTCCACCAAATTCGATGTTTTGTACCATCTTCCAAAGTAGTTTCGACCAATTGTGGCATATCTCTATTGCCATGACGCTCAATATTTAGAGTTATATCCCAAGTGCCATTATCTTTTTTATGCTTTTTCCAATTATTAATACCATAGTCTAAAAGACGAGTATCATGAAGCCAGGGACGAAAAAACCAATCTAAATCTTCACCACTTACATCTTCCATTGCATCAATAAAGCGTTTTTCATTTGTATGTTTTAGATTCCATCGACGGTAATACTCTTGCATACCCTTAATAAAAACCTCTTCTCCTAAAACATATTTTAATTCATCTAGCATAAGGGATGGTTTCGTATATGCATTTGCTCCTGCAGCACGTGTTCCTTTAAACATATAAGTAGAACGACTTATGGGTTCATCTTGGCCACTACTCATAAAATTTAGCATGCTCCACTGAGTGTTGCCTAAGCTGCTACCAAACTTCCAATATTTTTTTTGCCAATCTTTATATCGACTACCGGATAAATCAAAACCTTGATCTCCGTATCGATCCATCATATACCATCGAGTTTGAAAAGAAGTAAAACCTTCATCTAGCCATGATTCGCGAACTTCATTATTTGCAATAATACCAAAAAACCAAATATGACCAACTTCATGTAGGATTAAACTTTCTGACTCGCTTCCATCCATTACTAGCATTGGGTATTCCATTCCCCCACCAGCTAACCTGTCAGTATTTGTAACTTGTGGGTAAGGGTACATACCAAATTTTGTGCTTAACCATTCTATGGCGCGCTCAGTTCTTGCCACTACTTTCTTCGTCCATTTTTTTCCATTTTTTTGATTAAATAAAACATGAACATCAATATTATTCCAACTTCCGCTTTCATAAACAAAATTTGGTGTTGTGACCCAAGCAAAATCATGAACATTTTCTGCGAAAAAAGAAACGACTCTTCTTTCTTCAATATTATATTTTGGACGATTTTTCTTTAACTCCTTAAGCCATAGAGAAAAATTTTGGCTTGTATCAACTCTTACTTCCTCCCAGCCCGGATCTCCAGATGTAACAGTCCCTGTAGAACCAATAATATATCCTTTTGGTACGTCCATCGTAACATTGTATTCACCAAATTCTCCATAAAACTCACCTTCCGCATGGAAAGGTTCATTGAACCATCCATTTTCATCATATACTACTACACGTGGATACCATTGAGCAAAATTATATTGCTCATTCACTCGCCCAGCTCTTTCTGAAAATTCTCCAACGTGTTGAGTCCAATCTAAATCAATTATCATAGATTCACCAGGCGCTAAGCCTTTAGAAAGATTCGCTGATAAAATAGTATCATCTATAAGAAATGTATCTGATATAGTTGAACCACTACTCTTAATTAAAAAATTGCTTATATCATATCTACTTAAGTACGGATCCATACTTTTTTTAAATCTATCGCCCCTAGATGTTCGTCCCAACCCTGCTAAGTACTCCCTATGTTTTACTGATCCCTCTTGAAAGGCATTTGCATAAAGATTTAAATAAAAATGGTAAAGTGTATCGGGTGAATTATTTTTATATGTAATTGTTGAGTGACCACCAATAGTATGTTCTGAGGTATCAAGCCGAACATTCATTTCATATGTTACAAATTGCTGCCAATATTCACTTGCATTGAGCAAAGAAAAGCTTAGTGTTAATGCGAGGGTAAATATCTTCATTTCTTTTGGTCTATTATTGTATTTAAAATGAAAGATATGGCTTTAGGTCTTGATAAAATATTTCTTCATTTCTTGGACCAATATAGCCTTTAACGATATATCCACCTCTATCAATGATCAATGTAGTGGGTAAGCCTGTAATGGGTTGTCCTATAGCACGTCCATAATATGCAGTAACTCTTTGAGTTTCGTAATCTTCAATATCAGTAAGAACAGTGTATTCAATATCCCATTCTTTCATAAAATTATAAATACGTTCAGGCGAACCAGATGTGATAGTTATTCCAACAATTTCTAATCCATCTTTCTGATACTTATCATGCAATTTATTGAAATCAGGTATTTCTCTTCGGCAAGGTCCACACCAAGTTCCCCAAAAATTCAACAAAACAACTTTTCCTTTATAGTCGCTTAAATTAAATAAATCACCTTGAACAGTTCTTAGAGTAAAGTCTGGTGCTTGAATTGCATATTCAGGACGTTCTGGTTGACCCTGGGAAATGGTTGAGTTTTTAATATCTTTTGGCTTGGATTCAATTTTCATTCTATCTTTTTGCCCACAGCCCACAGCTAACAAAAATGACATAATTAAAATTATTTTAATTTTACCCATTTTTTCTAACCAGCTAGCCCTTCATCTAAAAAATCAAGAAAGTTATTTAAATCTCTTGTCATACCTGGAAAAGTTACGATTATTTCATCGTAAGGACTAAGTATCACATAAAATGGTAATGCTGCTGTACCAAATCTCTCAATTTCATACTCCTGGTTTTCACGATGGTTTGGTCCACCATCAGTATATAATTGAACTAGAATCATTTCATTAAAACGATCTTTTACTTCTCTCTTTGTAAAAATATTAGCTTCCATCCAACGACAGTTCGTACAAGTATAACCAGTAAAATCAATAAATACTGGCTTACCAGTTTCCTTTGCTTCCATCAAACCGCTATCAAGATCGCGATGCCATTTAAACTGTTCAGCCATTGAATTTCCATTAGTATTCACAGCTCCTGTATCACTTTCAACAACTGGAGGTAAATATGCATAAATGATACCATGAATACGTTGACCAAATAATCCTGAAGTGAGATAAAGGCCAAAAGTTAAAAATGCTGCACTTAGCATTAATCTTGGAACGCTTACTGATACTAAAGGTGAATCATGAGGTAATTGGATTTTACCTAATAGATAAAATCCAACAAGAAGCATTAATACTGCCCAAATAGCTAAGACTGCATTATGTGAGAAAAATCCCCAACCCCAGACTAAATCTGTATTACTTAAAAATTTAAAAGCTGCTGCAAGTTCTAGAAAACCCATTACTACTTTTACAGAATTTAACCAACCGCCCGATTTTGGCATTTTGGCTAAATATTGTGGAAAGAGCGCTAGAAAGAAGAAAGGAGAAGCAAATGCCGCACTAAAGACTATCATGCCAATCATTGGCCAAAACCATTGACCTTGGGATGCTGCTACTAATAAAAGTCCTATGAATTGGACAGTACAAGTAAAACTAGTCAATGTAAAAGTGACAGCCATAAATAACGTACCAATGACTCCACCTCTACCCTCTTGTTTAAGGGAAAATTGTCTTAATTTAGCTGGAACTTCAATTTCATACATCCCAAACAGTGATAAAGCAAAATAAATGAACAATACACCGATAAATAGATTTACCCAAGGATTTGATGCCAATTGATTAGCCCCGGAAGCGCCTAAAGTAAGAGCAAGAATAAATCCCAAAATTGAAAAAGTTGCGATAATACCAAGAGTATAAATAATAGCATTTTTAAGTGGCTTACCTTGACGGGATTCTCCTTGTTGTGTGAAAAAAGAAACAGTGATTGGAATCATTGGAAATACACATGGTGTTAAAAGAGCTAAAAAGCCCATACTTATCGCTAATAGTACAAATGAAAAGAAACCTTGATCTATAGCTGCTTCTAAATTGATATTACCTGATTTATCAAATACATCTGTAACTAAAACAATTTCTGATCTCTCCTCACGAGGTTCTCCAGAGTCTATTGTTATTGGTACAGTAATAAACTCTTCTTTAGGTGGATAACAAAGGGATTCATTGCAAACTTGAAATAGAACAACTACTTCTAGATTATAATCACCAGGTGAAATATCTTTCTTCAATAAGATCGGCGCTACAAATACAGCACCACCCTGATGAGTTTTTGTCTCTGTTAAAAATCCATCATCATATTTCTCAATCGGCTCATCTTCTTCAACTAATCCAGAATCTTTAATAATATCACCTAAAACAGTAACCCTAGTCGCTATAGGACCTTCGCCTTGATCTCTAAGAGCATATATCTTCCATTCAGAATCCATCTCGGCAGTAACAACTACTTTAGCTACCTCTCCAGCTCTGGCATTTGACTCAATTTTCGCAGATAGAGTAACAGGGCTTTGGAATTGACTGAATAGTGGACTCAGCAAAAAAAGCAACGATATTAAAATTTGTTTCATTTAATTTTTTAAAATACTATCTAAATCAAGTTTTTATTAAATATATATCTACTATTAATTTAATCAGATATAGCATCGCTACGCTTTAAGATGTTTACTTTCATTTCAATTTTTTCGTATGGATTATCTCCATCAGGACCTTGATACATTGGTTTTTCTTTTTTTGGACGATTCTCATTTACTATTTTATCAATGATCTCTAAACCTTTAATGACTTGTCCAAATACAGTGTATTGCTTATCAAGTTGAGGTGTTGCTGCATGACAAACAAAAAATTGACTAGAGGCACTGTTTGGATCTCTTGTTCTAGCCATTGACAAAGTACCTCTCACATGAAGTTTGTCACTAAATTCTCCAGGTATCAACCAAGTATCAGGGTCATCTTCACGACCTATACCAAAGTATTTACCTGCTCTGCCACCTGTCCCATCATTCATCCTATTATCATCTTTTGAATTAGGATCACCACCTTGAATAACAAAACCTGGAATGAGACGATGAAAAGTTGTTCCATCAAAATATCCTTCTTTTGCTAAAATTATAAAACTTTCAACATGCATTGGAGCAACATCTGGATAAAACTCCACTACCATATCACCGTGTTTTGTTGAAATTACTGCAACATCATCTTCTTTTGAACAGCTCATAAATAAAACTCCAATTAAAATTAAAGATACTAGTTTTTTCACTATTTTAAACTCCTACTTCCTGGTTTTTGGATAGGTATACTCTTTAGAGATTCAGGAATATCATCCTCATTATAACTATTCACTTCTAAAGGAACGATAGAGAATTGATTTTCATGTAAGACTACTTTTCCATTACTACGATCAACAATAACACCAACGCCAACAACAATTCCTCCAGATGATTCTATTAAATTCATAACTTCTTTAACTGAGCCCCCTGTTGTAATTACATCTTCTACTACTAAAAACTTTTCACCCTTTTCTACAGAAAATCCTCTACGTAGGGTCATTTCACCATTTTCTCTCTCAGCAAAAATAGTTTTTTTATTCATTATTCTACCAACTTCAGTACCTATAACGATTCCCCCAACAGCCGGTGATATAACAGTATCTATGCTTATATTTAAAAAATGATCCATAATTTTTTTTGAAAAATCCAATAAGTGCTCTGGATATTGCATTACTTTTGCACATTGAAAATATGATGCACTATGACGACCCGATGTAAGTACAAAGTGTCCGTCAAGTAATGCACCGGTATTTCTAAAAATCTCAAGATAGTCTTTCATATCAATTTTGTCATCTTTTTTAAGTTAATTATCTAAATATCTATTATTTCTCGCATTTGAGAAAGGTAATCTTTAGCCGCATTTCGAATAGCTTTGCTGCTTAAATCGCCTGAGAAACTAATACCTCGGGAAATATTAATTAAGGCATCACCATTTTTATTTCCATCTACCATGCTTTGTGTTAAATCACCACCTTGAGCACCAATTCCAGGAATTAAAAAAGGCAGGCTTGGTGCATGATTTCTAATTCGGCTTATTTCTTTAGGTGCCGTCGCACCAACAACAATACCTACATTGTTATTTTTATTCCATTCAACACATAATTGAGCAGTTTTATCAAAAAGCATTTCATTGGGTATTTCATCAATACTATTAAGAGTTTGATCTGATGATTTAATATTGATTTGTTGATTTTGTAAATCTACTGCAGAAGGATTAGATGTTCTACAAAGAATAAATGCTCCTTTTTCAGGATTATCTATAAAAGGTGTTATTGAATCTTTTCCCATATAAGGACTTAATGTAACTGCATCAAAATCAAAGTGTGTAAACAAACTATAAGCATATTGTTTTGCAGTATTACCTATATCACCTCTTTTGGCATCACCTATTATAATTAAATCATCTGGAAAATAATCCATTAATTCCTCAAGCCACTTAAATCCCTCACTTCCCCATCTTTCAAAAAAAGCTAGATTAGGCTTAAATGCAGATGAAAGGTCACTTGTGGCATCAATAACCTTAAATGCATGTTTTTTAAGTTCATCTAAAGTTGTATTTGATGAGCCCATTGCTTCTGGATTCATATCTAAACCAACACATAAGTGACTACGTTTAGATTTAATTAATTTTGAAAGTCTTAAATTAAATGGTTTCATAGCCCCATAATTTACTTAGATAAAACCTGAACCTAAAAAGGAATGTATGATTAATACTTTTAATTAAAATATCACATTAAATTCAAACTAAATGGACCAACTTTCAATCCCAGATTCGATCAACTCTAAATCTAAAGTCATTGCCTCAAGTGGTGTTTTTCAAATTGAACTATTAAAAAATGCTGGAGAACAAGATTTCCCACAGTTAATTGAGATATCTAAATCCTTAGCAAAAGATTATGGGAAAAAAGCAATATTAACAAAGTCTACAATAAAAAAATATTTTAATACTGCTGGTTCACTACCATTTATTTGTCGATACAGAGATAATATTATTGGATATATAATCGGTGTTCCTTTAGAAGTGCTTAGTCAGGAACCTTGGGCCAGAACGGATGAAAATTTTGGAAAAAATAATACACTTTACACTTATGCATTTGTTATTCAATCTGAATACAAAAGTAATGGCTACGCTAAAATGTTAAAACGTGTTTTTTTAAGCTGGGCAGGAAAACAAGAGAATGTGAATTATATTACTGGACATGTAGCCAATGGTATTTCAGCAAGATTTACCGGTGATATTCGTATTGTTAATCGAGTTGATAATTGGCAAGGTACAGGAAAAACATTTGAGTACTACAGAAGAGAATTAATTAGTGGAAGCACACCGCTTAAAAATAACCCTCCACTAATCACGCGTACTTAATCTTTTTTAGTTATTAGACTGACAATCACTAATGCTAGAACTGATAAAGTTATAGCAGGTAAGACCTCATCCATATTTGAATAAATTTTATTTGGAATAAGATTTTGGATAAATGAAGATTCTTTCCAAACTAATGTCGTAAGTGTTCCTGTTAAAATTGATGATATTGCACCTGCTTTTGTTGCACCCTTCCAAAATAAAGCAGCTACAAGACTAGGTGTAATTGCTGCACCATAGATAGTATAAGCATATAATGCTCTTTCAAAAAATCCTGCGGATTTTGCAAACCCAAGAGATACAATGTAAGCTATTATGCCAAGTACAAGCACCAATACTCTACTTAATAAGACTATCTTTTTTTCACTTATATTAGGATTTATATACTTTAAGTATATATCACGCATTAAAGTAGTTGCCGGTACAAGTAAAAAACTATCAGCCGTTGAAATGATAATTCCAACAATTGTTGTCATCATAATTGCACCCAAGAATGTTGGAAGAAATTTGTGAGAAGCATATATTAAAACGTACTTACCCACTTCAGCATCAGGAATCATACTTGAAGAAACCCATGCTGCAAAGATGATCATAAGTTCTGATAAGGCAACTGCTCCAATCAATACTTTAGTGGCAAATTTTGCACCTTCAGCAGTTTTGCTTGCAAAAAATCTTTGATACATATTGGCATCACCCATTATTAGCAAAAATGGAGGAAGACAAAAGTTTATAATATCCAAGGATGAATAAACACCCCAAAAGTTCATATGTTTATCTTTACCCATAATTTCGAAAGATTCAGTCATTCCAGAAAAGCCACCAGCCTCAAACAACAAAATTGGAATAGCAATAATAAATGAAAGAAGAATAATAATTCCATTTGCTACGTCTGTGTATGCTACACTTACAAGCCCTGCTAACATTGTATACGCAATAATAAATAAAGCGGCAATAATTGTTCCAGTTTGAGGTGTAATTAAGGAAATTCCCTGATCATTTGTTAAAACAGTATGGAGTACTGCACCTCCTGCATTATACTGATAACTAACAATCACCATATAAGCTATGACTAAGGCAATTACAGATAATAAACGTGCTCCATCTCCAAATCGATCACCTAAAATTTCTGGAACGGTAAATTTTTTGAAAGAACGAACTTTTCCAGCAATTTTAGTTAAAATTATAATGCCTAGGATACTACCCAGAGGCAAAATCAAAGCCGCCATTCCAGTCTCATAAGTTTTACCTGCATTGCCTAAAATGGATCCTGTTCCCATCCATGTTGCTAACATTGTACCAACTAGAACCCATGGGGATAATGAACGACCTGCTACGGCAAAGTCAGATTGAGTTTTAATTTTACCTGCTTTATATAGGCCTATACCAATTAAAATCATTAAATATAAGAGGATAAAGCTTAAATGAATCATATTTTCCTTCTAGCTTGGTTAAGACAACGCGTTGAAATTAATTTTCAGGCATGCCAATTACAAGCATATGGTATAAAAACTATAATTTATTTTTTATAATTATATTTTTAACTATGACTTCACAAATATTTAGTCAAAAAATAGTTAAGGAAAATAAAACGAAAGAAAAATACGTGAATAGACTTGCAAAAGAATCTAGCCCATATCTTCTTCAACATAAAAACAATCCTGTCGATTGGTACCCTTGGGGACGCGAGGCTTTTGATAAGGCACGGGAACTTGATCGTCCTATTTTTCTTTCTATTGGCTATTCTACATGTCACTGGTGTCATGTAATGGAGCATGAATCATTCGAAGATGAAAAAGTTGCTCAATTATTAAATGAAAATTATATTTCAATCAAGGTTGACCGTGAAGAGCTACCTGAGATTGATCATGTTTATATGTCAGTCTGCCAGGCAATGACCGGAAGAGGCGGTTGGCCTCTTACCATTATAATGACACCTAATAAAGAGCCTTTTTTTGCAGGTACTTACTTTTCTAAAATTGGTCGCTTTGGAAGGCCAGGAATGTTAGAAATACTTCCTTCAATTTCAGATGCATGGAAAAATAAAAGAGAAGAACTAATTGTCTCTGCTAAAAAAATAAATTCCTTTCTTTTAAAATCTAATAAAAAAGAAATTGGTAAAGATTTAGATCAAACAATTCTTGAAAATGCATACGCACAGTTTATCAGTAAGTATGATAAAATAAATGGTGGATTTGGAATAAAACCTAAGTTTCCTTCTGCACATAATTTAATTTATCTTTTACGATATCATCATATGAATGGAGATAAAACATCGTTGATGATGGTAGAGAATACATTGCAAAAAATGAGGCTTGGTGGCATTTTCGATCATATTGGCTATGGCTTCCATCGTTATTCAACTGATCAAGAATGGCTTGTGCCTCACTTTGAAAAAATGCTTTATGATCAAGCAATGCTTACTATAGCTTACACGGAAGCATTCCAAATAACAGGAAATAAATTATATCAAAATATTGCTGAAGAAATTCTGGATTATGTGAATCGTGATATGACTGATAAGCGTGGAGGTTTTTATTCAGCTGAAGATGCTGATAGTGAAGGTGAAGAAGGATTGTTTTATATCTGGACACTTAAAGAACTAGAAAAAATAATTAATAAAGAGGATCTTTTATTTTTAAAAGAAATTTATAATTTAGATGCTTCTGGAAATTTTAAAGATGAAGCCTCAGGAAAATTTACAGGTAATAATATTTTTCACCTTAATGATTCAATTAACGAAGAAAGTAAAATTAAACGAATCAAAAAAATCAATCAAACTTTATTTAAGAATCGTGAAAAAAGAATTCATCCATTAAAAGATGATAAAATTTTGACAGATTGGAACGGGCTGATGATTGTTGCATACGCTAAAGCTGGCATTGCTTTTAATAATAAATCATTTATTAATGCTGCTGAAAAAAGTGCACAATTTATTTTTAAAAATTTGACTGATAAAAATGGAAGATTAATCAAAAGATATAGAAATGGAATCTCTGGATTAGATGCACATCTGGATGATTATGCTTTTATGATCTGGGGGCTTCTTGAACTTTATGAAGCAACTTTTAAACCTTCATATTTAAGTCAAGCGATTGCACTTAATGAAATAATGATCGAAGAGTTTTGGAGTGATGATGGTGGGTTTTATTTAGGAAGTGACAAATCTGAGCAGCTCATTGTAAGATCGATGACAGGTTACGATGGAGCAATACCATCTGGAAATTCAATCGCTGCATATAATTTATTGAAGCTTACACGTTTAACGGGTGAAGTTAAATTTGCTGAATTAGCCGATAAGATATTTAAAGTATTTTCAAACGAAATTAATAATTCACCAACTGGATATACTTCCATACTTTCTGCTTTTATGTTCGAATTATCAAAGCCGAAAGAAATTGTTGTGGTTGGTCCTAAAGATAGCAAAGAGACTGAATCTGCTTTAAAGATTATTAAATCAAAATATATTCCAAATAAAGTAATATTGTTCAAAGATACTGACGATAAGCTTGAAAGTATTACCCCTTTAGCAAAATGGACATCTTCACATGAGATGATCAATAATAAAACCACTTATTATATTTGCGAGGATTTTAGTTGTAAATTACCAACTACTGATATTGAACAAGCACTAAAACTGATACATGAATAAATCCTTATCAAAACAATTAGGTGAGCTTTTTGCACATTTTCAAGATTTAATTGATACTGCCACTCATACAGTTATTAAACGAGTAAACGAAAATGATAAAAAAAGAAATAAACTAATAAGCTTTTTTTCAACTATTGGTGATTCGTATTTTAAAAAATATTCTAAAATTAAAAAAGATAGTGAATCAACTTAACTTAAACAAAAATACTGAGAAAATATGAAACTTCAACTACATTGGAAAATTATTATAGGGTTAATACTTGGCTTACTATTTGGAATTATGGCTGCATCACAAGGTTGGGGGAAATTCACAAGTGACTGGATTGCTCCATTTGGAAAAATATTTATTAATTTATTGAAATTAATTGCTGTTCCACTTGTGCTTTCTTCATTAATAACTGGTGTTGCTTCCTTATCTGATTTGAAAAAACTTTCTAGAATCGGTGGAAAGACTATAACTATTTATATTGCCACTACAGCAATTGCAGTAACCATTGGTTTAATTACAGTAAATTTACTTGAACCTGGTGAAACAGTCCCTGATGATATGAAAATTAAACTTCAAAATACATATCAATCTGCTGCATCTGGTAAACTAGAAGCTGCTGAAGAGGTTAAAGATCGTTCTGTCCTTCAGCCAATTGTTGATATGGTACCAAGCAATTTTTTTAGTTCAGCTTCAAATAATAGAAATATGCTTCAAGTAGTTTTTGTAGCTATTATTATTGGTATCGCTCTAATTCAAATACCAAAAGAAAAATCAAGACCGGTTTTAGAATTTATGGAAGGGATCAATGATCTTGTAATTAAACTTGTAGATAATATAATGTTAATGGCGCCTATTGGTGTCTTTGCTCTTATAGCTGATACGATAACTTCCGTGGCAGGAAATGATATTAATAATGTTTTAGAGCTTTTAAGTGCATTAGGATTTTATATGCTTGCAGTTATATTTGGATTAATAATTCAAATGCTTATTACTTATTCTACTGTGCTTAAATTATTTTCAAAAATGTCATTAAAGAAATTTTATCAAGGAATTGCACCAGCCCAACTTCTAGCATTCTCAACTAGTTCAAGTGGTGCAACTTTACCTGTAACGATGGAACGTTGCGAAGAGGAATTAGGTGTTTCAGAAGAAGTCTCTTCATTTGTACTTCCACTTGGAGCAACAATAAATATGGATGGAACAGCTCTATATCAAGCCGTTGCTGCTGTATTTATTGCCCAAACATTAGGAATGGATTTAACATTAGGTGCACAATTGACCATTGTTTTAACTGCAGTTTTAGCTTCCATAGGAACTGCTGCAGTTCCAGGTGCTGGTATTATTATGCTTGTAATAATTTTAGAGGCAATTGGAGTGCCAAGTGCAGGAATTGCACTTATTCTAGGTGTAGATAGAATATTAGATATGATGCGTACTGTAACAAATGTAACTGGTGATGCAAGTGTTGCTGTTGCTGTTGCTTCAACTGAGAATCAATTAAAAATTTAGAAAAGAACAGCTATTAAGTTTAATTAGAATTATTTACGTTTATTAAAAATTAACTATTTTTCACTTCAGTTATTGAATTTCAGGATCTTCAATAAAAAATCCTTGAGATCACCTTCTGAACTCAAAAAACAGGCCTTTTCGTTTTTACGAATGAAGGAAGTTTGCTGAAGAATGAGGCCTCTACCGTGTTAAATCGGATCCTGAAATCGAAGCTGAAGTGAAAAAATTTATTCAATTAAATTTGATTTAATTTGACTAATTCTTTTTCTTGAGCCTTTGATTTTTAAAGATACGTGGTCATCATTATAAATTCTTTCTAATACATCAACACCCTCTTGAGCTAACGCTAGCATTTTAGATTCTTGATATGAGAAATGAAGATCAACTGTTTGAAAGTTCTTATCCATAATATCAATAATCTTCTTAATTAATGAATCAATCATTAATTTATTTAAAGCAGAAATGAAAATGGCTTCAGGAAATTTATTTTTTAAATAGTTTATTTGATTTTCAAAATTTTTATGATCAATTTTATTCATAATTATTAATGATGAACTACGCTCCACGCCTAAATCTTTTAATACTTCAAGTATTGTATTATAATGATCATTTACTTCATTTGAAGATGAGTCAAGAATAATTAAAATAAGATCTGCTTCAACGACTTCTTTTAAAGTACTTTTAAAACTTGCTACCAAATGATGTGGGAGCTTTCTAACAAATCCAACGGTATCACTCAACAGAATTTTATGAGATTTATCAAGTTTAACTGTACGTATTGTTGTATCTAAAGTTGCAAATAATTGATCTTTAATTAGAACATCTGCTCCAGATATTGTTTTCATAAGAGTAGATTTGCCCGCATTTGTATAACCAACTAATGCTACTTTAAATTCATTTACTCTATTTTTACTTTGTGTTTGCCTTTCTTTATCAATTTTAGTCAATTCTTTTTTTAGTTTTGATATCTTTGTTCTAAGTAAGCGCCTATCAACTTCAATTTGAGTTTCACCTGCCCCAGCTCGAGCACCAATACCACCCATTTGTCTTTCAAGATGTGTCCAAGCCCTTGTTAGTCTTGGTAACATATATTCTAATTGAGCTAGCTCTACTTGGGTTTTTGCTTCTTTTGTCTTGGCATGTTGACTAAATATATCCAAAATAAGTGCACTTCTATCGATTACTTTTATATTTTTTACAAGATTACTATAATTTTTTACTTGGGCAGGACTTAAATCATCATCGAATATTATAAGCGAGGCACCTAATTCTTCTGCTTGTTTAACAATCTGTTCTGCTTTACCAGAGCCAATAAAGTATGATGGATTAATACGTGAAATCTTTTGAGTAATTTTTCCAATTACTTTAGCGCCTGCTGTTGTTGCTAAAAGCTCTAATTCACTTAGATGTTCTTCAACTTTAAATTGGTCTAATTTTTCGTATATGACTCCTATTAAGAGTGCTTTCTCTTTTTTATTAATTTCTAATCTATCTGCCATTTTTTATGATTTTAATGAATTTGGATTAGGTTTGCTTAGATATGATTCCAATAAAAATAGTATTATTGCAATTATTAAAAACAGTCTCCATAAAAGTATTCCGTGCCTTTGAGATTCAATGGTATCTTGTATTTCCATTTCATCTTCAATCCATACCAGATTATTATTACCAATAACTGAATTAATTTTATCATAAGATGCTCTATTTTTTGGAGATTCTTTATTTGACAATCTTGTAGAGAATGCGGTATAAAATATATCATCAGCAAAAACTTCATAAGACCCTAACTCTGTTGTCTCTTCAAATACAATTACTTCATTACTGTATTCGGGTATAACTAAAATTTTTCGACCAGAAGGTAATTTTATCGACCATTTCTTATTTATTAATTCTTTTGTTAGAGATATAATTTTAGGTTCATTAACTTCAATAAGTTGTGTATTTAACTCATTAGTTGCAGATAAAATTAGCAATCTATGAATCAATGGAATAAGCAAGCCTTTCATTGTAAAATCATTCCATTTTAAATCTAATGGTGAAGTAAAAAAATATATTTCACTTCCATAAATAGGAATATTCAATAAAAAAGGATCATTGTTATTCAAATTTAAAATTAAACTGTGATCTTTTTTTGGAATAATAGAATTATATCTAAAAATTTTTGGCAAAGATGATTCTAAATTTCGAATGTTAAAATCTTGTAATAATGGATTTTTTCTATCAACGACTTTAACAGTTAAATATGATTTATCATTAAGAATGATTTGATCCTCATAATTAGGAAGCAAAAGATTGCTAGTAATTTGCTCATTAATATTTTTATAGTTTTCACCAGCAAACCAAAGAATACTTCCACCTTCATTTAAAAAACGTTTTATTGACTCTATAGCACTTGGCTCTATAATTAAGGGATCTTCAAGAATGAGTACATCTGTCTCATCTAAATATATTCTTTCAATTTCAGACATTAATTTTAATTCTAAATCTAGAAATTCTTCTTCACCACTAATTGATTCTAAGATAGTTTTAATAATAAATAATCCATTATCTGAGCTAGCAATAACTTTACATGAGATCTGGTCTGGAATATTTATTTCAAATGTTTGTTTATTATCCAAAGAGAAATTGTCAACTGGGATTTCTATTTTGCCACTTACTACACCACTTTTCCCAGGATAAACTTGAAATGAAAAATCTTTAATTGTATTTATTTTAAAATTAGAAACTATTTGACCCACTCTTTCCTTATTTAAATATAATTCTACTGGAAGATTCCTGATCTCATTCTTTCCCATATTTTCGATTTTTGTATTTAACTTTAACAAATCATTTGGCATTTTAACTTGGTCCATTAAAGATATATCTGTGATAGCTATATTCTCATTTAATGAACTACTAGAAAGAGCATAGAATCTCCAATCTTTAATTTTATTTTTTAAAGAGCGGGGAGGTTCAAATTGAAAATCACTTAATATAAAAAATTCTTTATTTGGCAAAGACATGTCTAAAGTGCTTAATAGAGAATCAACTAAATTCCATAGGTTATCTTTACCATTTGAATGATCTACTTTCCAATCTTTATAGTCCAGATTAGAACCTTCTTCTACTGTTCCTGAATAAAGCTCTAAAGGTGGGTTAGTTTGAATAACTTTAAGATTGACTAATCCATCAAAGCTAGATAGTATTTTAGGAATTTTTTCTTTCGCCTGATCAAGAAAAGTGAGATTATCGTTTTTAACTGACATGCTAGCTGAGTTATCAATAATTATAACTGCAGTTGATTCTTTTTTACTGGGAATCCAAATTGTCTCACTGATAATCAATGGTCCAGAAAACATCAATATTAAAGAAGCAATAATCCCCATCCTAAGTAAGATTAGAATCCATTGAAGAATCTTTAATCTTTTGATACTATTTTTTTCAAGTGCTTGAATATGTTGAATAGATGAAAACTCAAGAGTTTTTGATTTACGAAGATTGTATAAATGGATAATTATTGGAATAGTTAAACCAAATAATCCCCATAGAATATTTGGAAATAGAAATGACATTAAATTGGTGTGCTTAACATCATCATAATGGCACCAGAGCCAAGTGGAATTTTAAAATTATCATCTAATGGTATTGGTAAAAGCTCCATAATCATTGCCACCAAAGCTCCTACTAAAGATATCTTTAAAGGTAAAAAGGGAAAATTAATAGCAACAATAATACAAATAATTAATCCTGCTAAAAAACCTTCCCAAGTTTTATTGCCAACTTTATGTTTACCAAATTTTTGGCCAACTAGTCCAGCAGCTGTGTCGCCCAAACTCATAAATATCAGTGCTATTACAGCAACATGCTTCGTGAATATTAATATTGAAATAAGCGATCCAATTATAACCCACGTTGCGCCAGTAAGATGCCCTCTTTGCTCATGTCCCCTAAGCATATTATTGAAAAAATATTTAAATATTGATTGAACCCAAACTATTCTGTGTCTTGTAATGTCAAAAAATAAAAAGATTATATTTAATACAATTAATATTTGAACCATCACATATTTATCCGTTATTAAGTACAAATATCCAAAAGGAATAATCAAACTAAATAAATGTATTATTTTTCGTATATATTCATCAAATGAAATCATTTGTCCCTCTGTAATGTATCAAATATATCTTGAAGATCAAGAATACTTACAATTAAGTCTATAGTAGTTGATTTGTCTAAAACTGTACCAGGCGAAATTGATTGATCTAGAACTGTATATGGAACTAGGTCTTCATTTTGCTGATATGACACTTTACCTAATTTTAAGCGTGCTTTTAATAATTCTGATTTAGCTTTTTTCATACTTAACCCAAATAACTGAGGCACTTGAAAAAAGTCTGGAGGCAAACCTTGACTAACTGTAATTTGAAGACCTAGTCCTTTTTTTATTTGATCTCCCTCTTTTGGGAATTGCCATGCAACGGTTCCTCTAGGATAATCTGGGTTGTACTCTAAATATACTGAATCAATTACAAGCCCAAGCTGCTGAATAACTATTTCTGCGCTTCTACGAGATTGACCTACTAAACTTGGAACCTCAATCATTTTTTCTGATTGTGAAATTTTCAGTCTAATTGTTCTACCATGTTTTACATTTTGACCAGGTAAAGGGTATTGATCAACTATAGTTGATGGATTTAATTCTGAAGTATAAACTGTATCAAATACCGTTCCCTTAAAGCCTTCTGATTCAAGCTGTTTCATTGCTAAATCTAAATTTCTACCTTTTAAATCCATAACCGTAATGGTTTTATCTTTTCTTATATAAGTTGGCATAATAAGCTTATCAAATAATATAAAAAGGATAAATGATGTCAAAAGAAGAGCAAAAATAAAGTTTAATATTTTATTTATCATAATTTTTGAATATTAACTGCAAAAATTCCATCAACTTTATCTCTAGGGGGGAATGTTTTTAAGCAGTCCTTATCGTTAATCCATCTTTTTGGAGTAAAACCTTTTTCTGATTTAATTTTAAAATTATTGTTTAATTCTAGGAAAGAGTTTACAACATTCCAATTCTCTTCTTCTTCTAATGAACATGTAGCGTAAACTATAGTTCCTTTAGGCTTAACATATTTTGACATGTTGTTTAAAATATCTATTTGAATAGAATTTAATGCATCAAAATCTTCTTCTTCACGCCTCCATCTAATATCAGGTCTACGAGAAATAACTCCTGTTCCAGTACAGGGTGCATCTATTAGGATACGATCTGACATTGGGAATTCATCTATTGAAGCATCTTTTTTTGACCACTGAATTGATAGATTTAAATTACTTGCCCTCTTTTGACCTTTTGATAACCTTTCTGAACTTATATCTGAAGCAAATAAATCACCATTATAATTCATTCTTTCAAATATATAGTTTGTTTTGGTTCCTGGGGCTGCACAAACATCTAATATGGTTTCACCTTCTTGTGGATCTAATAGCTCAACAATAGCACCAGAGGCTCTATCTTGAATGTTAATCATACCAATCTTAAATGGTTCACTTTTTAAAAGTTTTCCGATACCAGACTTAATTCTTATAAATCGATCAGATTCAGGACTTTTTTCCCAATTAATTCCTAATGCATCAATTGTATTTAATATTAATTTAATTTCAAAATGTGGTATATTTAATCTTAGATCAATGTAGGGAGGAGAATTAAAATAATCACAGAGCGCTAAGGTTTCTTCTTTTTCATACTGATCAATCCATCTTTCTAACATCCAATCAGGGAAAGAGAGCCATTCACCATCTGTTAAATTATCACTTCTTTTATCTGAGTCAATCTGGATTCCTTTCCTCAATAGAGCATTTACTAAACCGGAGAACTTATTACCCATAATTGATTTTGTTAGCTGAACCCATGAATTAACAACTGCGTGATTAGGAATCTCTTCATCCATAGTTGCTTCATAATAACCTAGCTTTAAAAGTAGGTGGACTGATGGATTTAACTTCTTAATTGGTTTATCTAAATTTAAGATAATCCAAGAATCAAGACGTCTTGACCATCTTACCACTTCATTGGTTAATACTAATGAACGATTAAGATCATTTTGTGAAAGGCTATTATGTTTATAATAATTATCTCTAACAGATTTTAATCTATCATTTTTTTTATAAAATTTTTTCAATATTTGAAAGGCATGATACCGTGCATCATAAATCATAAGCTTATAGTTAAGTTTTGATGGTTTTGAATGCCTTTTATCCAGTCAGAAGCCAACATTATTTTTTTACCTTCAACCTGAATGTCAATTAATTCTAATAAACTTTTATTGCACGAAATTAGTAGATGCTGTTTATCAATGATGATTATTTTACCTGGCTCATGTGATGAATCATTTGAATACACTTTAGATTTTAATATCTTAAACCGTTTATTATTAATTATTGTGTATGCGCCGGGTTGCGGAGAAAGAGCTCTAATTTGATTATGAATTGATTCAGCTTTTTTAAACCAATCAATTAAATAATATGATTTTAATATTTTAGGTGCCAATGTCACATCAGAATTATTTTGAGGTATAGGTTTATGCCCTTGTTGAATCTTCTTTATTGATTCCAGAACTAATTCACCAGATTTATTAGCCATTTTTTCAGATAGGGAACCAAAATTATCATATTTATTAATTAGAATCTCTTTTTGAAGAATTATTCCTCCAGTATCAACCTTTGATTCAATTGCAAACGTGGTTAATCCAGTTTTTTTATCACCATTAATTAAACTGTGTTGAATAGGTGCCGCACCACGATATTTGGGTAATAACGAAGTATGTACATTGATTGAGCCAATTTTTGGAATAGATAAAATAGAATCAGATAAGATTCTAAATGCCATCACCACAAAAAGGTCTGGTGTTAATATTTGCAATTCATTTCTTATTGATTCTTCTTCTTTTGAATTAAAACCTATGAAAGGTATTTTTAATGAATTTGCAAGATCCCCAACTGCAGTAAATTTTAGTTTTTTACCCCTACCCATTACTTTGGGTCTATTACTAACTACTCCAACTAACTCATGACTTGAATCATGAATTGCATTAAGTAAATGACAAGCAATGGGTGGATTTCCCATAAAAACTATTTTCATTAACTTAACCTTAAATAATTGTTAAACGTAAATAGGCCAGATTTAGAGTACAAAAGCCTTTCTATACTTAGCTTTATCAATAGCTTCTTTTTTAATAGCTTTCAATTCTTTATCTACAGTGATTTTTGTGGTTTTAGAAACACGATCAATAATAAATACACCATTTAAATGATCAACTTCATGTTGAATTGCTCTAGCTAACAACCCTTCAACTTTATCAGTGTGAATTTTCCCTTCTAAATCTTGATACTTGAATGTAATAGCTTCAGGCCTTTTAACATCTAGTCTAACATCTGGTATAGATAAGCAACCTTCTTCAAACCATGATTCTCCAGAACTATCAATAATTTCTCCATTGATAAAAATATGAATACTTTCACCTTCTTCTTCAATATCAGAAATATCAATAATAAATAAATTAAGATCTACACCAACTTGGTTAGCAGCCAAGCCTATACCATTCTCTTCATACATTGTATCAAACATATCATCAATTAATTTATTTAGACCCTTAAATTCTTTTACTTCATTACATTTTTTTCTAAGAATAGGGTCTCCGTAATGTACTACATCCATTAATGCCATTACTGTTCAACCTCAATTGCTTGAGTTTCAGAATCATTAACTTTATCAGTCAATCCAGCTATAGCAGAACGATTAATTGTCATAGAAGTATTTTTATCTACTTTTATAATCACAGCCTTTTTCTCTTTACCTTTAAAACCACTAATTGAGCCATGAATACCGCCTATGGTAACAATGCTATCTCCTTTTGATAAAGTATTTAACATATTTTGTTTTTCTTTTTGTCGTTTTGCTTGTGGCCTAATCATTAGGAAGTACATTATTGCTAATATTAGAATAAATGGCAAATAAGCCATTAATCCACCACTTGCTGAACCTTGGCCACCTGCAAATAAAAAAATGAAATTCAATTTAAACTCCTTTATTAAGCCTATAAATTAGCTAGAATAAGTAATTATTTATAATATTAAGCAATTTTCTTTAAACGGATTTCAAACGTGCTTCCAATACCTTTTTGACTACGAAGTACTTTTATTTCTCCATGATGAATTTCATTAATTATACGATTTACTAAAGATAACCCTAAACCCCATCCTCTATTTTTAGTGCTAAATCCAGGACGGAAAATATTTTTCCAGTCTTTTTTATCAATACCTAATCCATTATCGGTAATATGAATTAGTCCAAATTCTTTATTACTTAAAACATTTATTGTTAATCTACCTTTATCATTCTTTATAGAATCAATACCATTTCTAATTACATTCTCAATAGCCCAGCCTAACAAAGTAACATTCCCTTCAATATAAATATCTTCAATATCTTTAATTTCTAAAAATATATTTTTACCAAAAGACGGTACTCTTTTCCTTATATATTTAACTTGTTGATTAACTAAATTTTTTAAAGATACTTTTTCTAGAGAAGTTTTAGAACCAATTTTGCTGAACCTATCTCCTATTTCATTTAATCTTTCTAAATCTGATTCCATTTCTTTCAAAACGATTAAAGATTCATCAGGATGTGATTTCAATCTATCTACCCAGCCCATGAGAGCTGAAACAGGTGTTCCGAGTTGATGGGCAGTTTCTCTTGCCATACCCACCCATATATTTCTTTTTTCACTATTTCTTATCGTGTTGAACCCTACAAAACCTAGCCCAACAAATAAACTGACTATTATAATTTCTAGATAAGGCAACCATCTTAACTGTCTAATTAGTTCAGAATTACCATAATGCAGGTAACCTAAAGTGAAGGTTTTATTTGATTTTTCTTCAATATAAATAATTGGAATTGGTTGGTTTTGTTTATCCATTGATTCCATATTTTTCTTTAAATCTTCTTTATTTAGATCTTTACCTAAATTACGTGAGTATTGAGGATCATTATTAATATTTGAATAAATTATTGGAAACTGAACTTTTTTAATAATTTCATCAAAAACAAAATTTAAGTTTGAATCAGAAGGTTCATTAACGGTTTTGGCAATTATTTGAGAATATACTTTTACAATTTCTCTGTTATCATCACGTAGTCTATTTACTAAAGAGTTCGAATAAAATAAAAGACCAATAATTAAGATTATTCCAATGAAAAAAAGACTAAATTTTATACTATTACTGTTTATAGTATTTTTCATCTACTTTTATTACGATTATAATATCCAAAGGCAACAAGGAATAAAGTAATTCCAAATGATATAAGTGAAAGAATTAACCCTCTATTAAATTGAGATTTATCATACCTGAAAGTTATATTGTTTTTTCCTGCAGGTATTGATAAACCCCTTAAGACACCATTTACTTTTAACGTTTCAACATTCTCTCCATTAATGCTTGCCTTCCACCTTTTTGGGTAGAAAACTTCACTCAACACTAAAAATTGATTACCATCAGATTCTGTTTCGATATTGATTTCATGAAGTTTTTTTTCAATTTTATTTATTAATGAGACTTTATTTGATGGAGGCTTTACTAGTTGAGAGCTATATGCATATTTAGATGGATCAAATGAATCATTTATAATTTCTTTAAATATTTTATCTTCTTCCAATGTTATAACATTATCAACAAACCAAGCACGTGGCAAAACATTAGAAAGTTGATATATATTTACAGATTGAGAACCTCTAGGGGCTTTTAGATTCCCAGACTTTACAAGCATTAAATCTGGATGGTTTATAGCTTGTTGTGAAATTAAATATTTAACGTTCATCATTCTAAGTAAAGGTATAGAACTTCCATTCCTGGTTTTTGTTAGGAAGTTATTATATGAACGTAATTTTGCTGGATGATATCCGCCCATAGATTCAATATTAAAAGCTGCAAATCTTGATTCACCAAAAAGGTTTCCAACTGGATAAATTCTAAAGTCACTTTTATCTGTTTTTATAAATTGGATTATTTCATCTTGTTCAAAAAAACGTTTTACTGCTTTATTAGATATTAATTGAGAAGCACGGGCACTGCTTTTAGAAGGTTCGATAATTTTATAATTAACAATACAAATATCAAAAATTCCGGTAATTACAATCAAACCATACATAATTTCTTTACTAATCTTTCTCTGAATCCATAACCAGATAACAATTAGTAGTGAACCGATAAAAAATATCATCATCCAGGTATCAGTTTCCCATAGACTCCAACGAATATTATTAATAATCTGTGCCGTACGTGCATCTTGAACTCTTGGGGCAGGAAAGCTTTCACGAATAAAACCTTCTACTGTGGCTCCACCTAAAACCATTAGTAGAAAAATAATGCTTCCAAATCCTAACAGCCCCCAGAACCATTTAGGTATATTTTTATATTTAATACTAGCAACTGATTCCAACCCAAAAGCTGCTAAAATTGCAATATTAAATTGCAATAAAATTAAAATCATATGTGGAACACGAAATTTGTTAAAATAAGGAAAAATATTAAAAAATAAATTGTATACTAAACTAAAATGCTTTCCAAATGATATCAATAGCGCCAAGCAAGAAGTAATAATTAAAAACCAATGAATAAATTCTCTTCTATGAAATAAACCAATAATTGCTAACAATAAAATTATGATTCCCATATAATTTGGATAATCAGTAAATGGCATTAAGCCCCAATATACTTGCCCACCAAAACCAAAAGCAGAAGGAATTAAGAAAGTGAGCATTTCTTTTGGATGAAAAGACCAACCTGTAGCATAATTATAATCTGCACCACCAGTTTGTGACCCTCCTCGAATTGAATAAGGAGTATAATCCATCGCTGGTAAATAAATTAACAAGCATAAACCAATACCTAGAAGGCATGCAATTGAAAACAAACCAAATGAATGAATTAAATGTTTTTTGTTTTTTTCTTCCCTAAATCGTTTAATAATGATTAGAAGTGAGTAAGCACCAATTAACATCCAAGTATAGTAAGCAATTTGAGCATGTGCTCTTTGAAGCTGAAATCCAAGAAGAATAGCTAATACACCGGTATCTAATAAATTAGGCTTTTGCCAAAGCTTGACAGTAAACCAAAAAATCCAAGGAATATATGCAGCCGTCATCATTTGACTTCCATGCCCATGAACTACCATAACAGTCATATATGGTGTAAGCATAAAACCAACTGATCCTAAAATTGAAGATAAATAATTAATTTTAAAGTGTCTTAAAAGTAAGAAACATCCAATACCTGCAAATAAAAGATGTAACATCTGGATCATCATTCCTGGTAGCATGAATAATTTAAATAGATGCTCAGGAAAATAGAGTTTAGATATATGTGAAAAAGCTTCAGCTGAAGGCATTCCGCTAAAAATCCAAGGCTTCCATTGAGGAAATTCACCCGATTGATCTGAATAGTTATTTAATGCAATACCAACTGATTTAGGGCTTAAAGTATCAGGAGAGCCAAACGATTTACCAGAAAAAATAACTTGATTAAAAAGGATCATAATCAATATCATCATAAAAACTGATGCAAGTAGTGTTCTGGACTTAAAGTTTATTTTCATTATTTATTTATGATACCTTTTAAAAAATTCAAACTTTTTAAAATATCTTTGTCCTCATCCTCAATTTTTAATAAAAATAGAATTAATCCAAAAACAAATATTGAAGTAAAAATTGCAATAAAAAGAGTAATGAATGTGCTGTATTCTATTATTAAAGGTTTAATTGCTATCAATACACTATAGCAAACTAATCCAGATAATATTGGTTTAATTAATTTAAGATTTAGAAAATTAATTTTTAAAATAAAATAAACTTGAGTTACCCTAATTAGTCCTATTATTGTTAAGGAAGTTAAAGTAGCAATAGCAGCTCCTAAAATACCATAAATTGGTATGAGCCATATATTTAATCCGAAGTTTAATATAAACGTGCCAATGGAATTAAATAATACTAATTTAGTGTGACCAGACATACTCAAGGTTGGCCCAGCTGCCCCTAAAATAGCCTGAGTAAAGGTGGCTATAGTTAGTAAAACTAAAACCTTACTACTCTCAAGATATTGAGAACCAAATAGTAATAATACTTTTTCTGGAAATAAAATAAATACAGCTGAAATTGGTATAGCAAATATTAATAACCAACGATTTACTAATTGATATGTATTTGAAAGTTTGACTTTATCACCTTGACTATGAAATTGGGCAGCTAAGGGGGCATAAATACTTAAAAAGGAAAGTAAAAGTGCTTGGAGTAAGCCTGCTGTTCTTGCAGCCGGGTGATAAAGACCAACAGTTAAAGGATTTGTAAAGTAACCAAGCATTAAAATATCCATCCAATGCATTAATGTTTGCAGTATTGTTACAAACATAAGTGGATAAGAAAATTTTAATAATTCATAATTAATTTTACTTTCAAGAATCTGATTATTTTTAAAACCTGAAACTTTTTTTAAAACTATAATCATAAATAAAAAGCCAATGACTCCAGTCGTTAAAATTGGTATCATTATTGTGTATTCTTTTGACATAAACCAATAACAGAAAACCATACTTAACAATAAAATAGTTGGGTTCAAAAACTGAGTAACAATCGTTTTATACTTGAGACGTTTAAATCCTTGGGTGGCAAAAGCAGAAATTTGAATTAATGCATTAAATGGAATCGCTATGGCAAAAATAATTAAAACAGGTTTGAGCAATGACTGTCCATTAAAATAATTATCAACGATTGTTCCAGAAGAAATAATTAATATAATCATAATGGATAAAGAAAAAACACTTACCATTTTTAAAGAGGATCCAATGAGTAAATTAATTTTTTCTTTATCTAACTCTGGATTGAGTCTACTTATAAATCGCATTATACCGGTTTCTAATCCCATTTTAGCAAATACTTCAGAAATAAGCATAATTGAATTAGCTATAGAGTAAATACCAAGAAACTCTGGCCCTACCCATCGAGCCAATAATGCAGTATATAAATAACGGTTCAAATTTCCATACAGTAAACCTACAAATGTAATAGAAGATTCCTTGCCGATTTTTTTTGCTATATTCATTCTTTTATAATTGATTTATAAAGTCTTTGGAATTTTTTAACTACGACATCTTTTGAAAAATAAAAATTAACTTTATTGCGACCTTTCTCACCCATTATAATGAGTTTATTTTGATTCAACATCAATTTATTTATTTCTGTAGCAAATTTATTAATTTCACTCTTTATAATACCATTCTCTTTATTTATCTCTAGGCCTTCACTACCAATATTTGTAGTTATAACTGGAGTACCACAACTTAATGCGTGTGGAATTTTCATTTTTAAACCAGAGCCTATACTTATTGGTGCAACCATAAGCATTTGGGAAGCAATAAAAGAGTCTATATCATTTATAAAGCCAAGATAGTTTACCCTATTAAGGTTATTTATTTTTGAGGCTAGCTTAGTTGGCATATCTTTTCCAACGATACTTAAAGTAATTTCTTTATTTATATGAGGTAAAATTGAATCAATAATTATTTCTACGGCATTGATATTAGGTTCACGATTAAATGAGCCTACAAAACAAATAGAATTTGGTATTTTATCTTGAAGAGTTTTTTCAATATATTTAACCTGAGGTGGAATTATATGTATTTTTTTATTAAACCCTAACTTCATTAAATAACTTTTATCTTCTTTTGTTAACGTAACAACGCTATCAAATTTATTTGCAATATTAGATTCAATTTTTTTTGCTAATTCAAATGATCTTTTATTTGATTTTTTACCAATTAGAGTTCCAGATTCATACATTTTAGTTGAAACATCATGAAAAACAATTAAAGATTTAATATTAACGAAAAGATGAGCATAGTGATGCATCACATTATATTCAACTTGGACCAAATCAAAAGAATTTGAATTCAAAAGCTTTGAAATCAAATCTGACATTGCTTGTTTATTATATTTGGCTATAAAAAAAGGCTCTTCACCTTTTATGTAAGAAAATACAGCTTTAATATTCCTAAAAACTGAATTAATTTTTCCAGATAGAGATTTTTGATTTCTTGGATAGCTAATAGTATATGCATCTATCCCATATGAAGCTAAATTTTCAATAGAGTCTTTTTCATTAACATCAATGAATGAAGCTATAGTTATCTTATTATATTCTGATAGACCAACCACATTCCTATAAATTAACTGAGCCCCTGCATGGCCACTATTTTCTGATGGTAGATAAGGTGTTATAAAAAGGATATTCAAATTAATTTAGGGTTCATTGATCCAAAAAAAGATTATTCGTTTTAGTAATAATAGTAATTCAAAAACTGCAAAAAATATCAATAAAAGGTCAATGCGATTCATTGGAATAAAGATTAAGTAAAATAGGTAGATATTATTTATCGCTAAAGCAATATGAGTAAAAAAATTGTTATTATTTTTAGGTTCAGTAAACCCTTTTTTTATCAGATTTCGTAAAGTATGCTCGGTTTGAGTAATTGCATGTATAACCAAAGCAACCATACCGATTTCCCAGCCGAATTCATGATTTTTGCTTAATTCATAACCCAAAGCTGCAATAATCATAAATTTCAAAATATGATCAGAAACAGCATCTAAATAGTAACCTTTATTTGAAGGGTTAGTTGGATGATAATATCCCACTTTCTTAAATCTCGCCATCATTCCATCCATTAAATCAAATATCCAACCAAACTGCAACAACAATACAATTAAAATTGCAAATTGAGTAAAATTTATTAAAATTAAATAAAATGCTATTAATTCAAATGATATTGCTAAAAAAGTTATTGAATTTGGAGATATAGATGTATAACTGAGTATTGAACATAGAAAAGTAGCGATTGGGTAGTATATCCAATTTGTAATAATATCAAATTGTTTACGATATTGACTTAATTCTTTATATCGATTCATTTTTCACCAGTGATCATAAAGTGACGAATATTAACAAAAATATCATCTTTCTCTTCAATATAATTTGCCAATGAACGATAGCTACTGCTTGTTTTACGATGGCGATTTATAATTTCTTGCTTTTCAGTTTCATTTTGACAAGTATTATCAAGCCAATTAAGGATGCTTTGATACTCTATAACAAAATCTTTATGTTTAATTTTTTTAAACTGAGAAAATAATTCTAATATTTCATTTTTTGTTGGATAGTGTATGTTACGACCTACTAACCAATCATATTCACTAGAAATATTATCATCAGGAGGAACAACCTGCGAAAACAAATATGTTCCATTTGGCTTTAAGCAACGATGAATTTCTGAAAATACTTTTTCTGGTTTTTCAAGATAATGAATAACATTTCGCATATATATTAATTCAAAGGTGTTTTCTTCAAATGGGAGATCATGCGCATTAGCTACAATAGGAGTTATTTTATCATTTTTAATTTGATCTATCATTTCTTTACTAATATCTATTCCTGTCAAGGGACCTTTTTTAACACACATTATATCTGCAACAGCACCAGTACCAATACCTACTTCTAAAATTTTTGAAAATGTTTGATTTGGAATCATATCTAAAAAAGCATCAATAAAACCCTCATTCTTCACCCAACTTGTTTTATCATATTTTTTTGCTCTTTTTGACCAATATTTTTCTGAGTAATTTTTCATTTTATGCTCGATTTAACTTTATAAAATAAAAAGAAAGGTAACTCAAGAATAATCATAATTAGATTTAAAATTAACGCCAATGGAAAAATAATTAAATTTAGATTATTTTTGATTAGCTTAATCCTACCCATGCTTTTCTTTTTCCATTTTATTAAAGAAAATTGTCCTCCAATTGATGCTGATACTTTATGCCATATCTTAGATTCTGGAATATACATAATCTTACCACCTTCTTTTCGCAATCTAATTGATAAATCGACATCTTCTCCATACATAGAAAATGATTCATCAAACATTTTGAATGATTCAAAATCTTTTGTTCTCATACAAAAACAACATCCTGTAGCATAGTCAATTAGTGCACTATTATTATATTGTCCTTTATCAATTTTTCTAATTCCTCTGTGCCTAATCCAACCAAATAAAAGATTGAGATATCCACCAGTGAACCATAAAAGATTAGGTTCATCAGCATAAAATATTTTGGGAGAAGTTTGCATTATTAATGAATCATTTTTCAATGGATTAATCAATGGATTAATAAAATTAGGGCTTACTAAGGTATCATTATTTATAAATATTGAATATTCTGATTGATTTTTAACATTTTTAAATCCGTAATTATTACCTCCAGCATAACCTAAGTTTTCCTTTGATTGAATAATTTCGATATTTGGAAATTCTTTTTTTATCAAATTAACAGATCCATCTGTAGAACCGTTATCAATTAAAACTATATTTATATTAGGATCGGTCACTTTCTCTAACGAGCGTAAACAATCAAGTGTCATTATTTTACCATTCCAATTAAGAATAAATATATTTACTAGCTTATCCATTATACATTTGCTAATTCTAACATATTTTTTGAAAAACTCGACCATGAGAAATTATTTTTATATTCTGATATGAATTTATTATAGCTTGTTAAATCACTATTTAATAAATCAATAATATTTTGTGAAATATCTTTTACCGTTGGTTCGCACACAAGTCCACTCTTACCTATTTCCACTACTTCTGGGAGCCCACCAACATTTGTTACTATTACAGGTCTATTAAAATGATAAGCAATTGGCACAATGCCACTTTGAGATGCAGATTTATAAGGTAGAACAACTAAGTCTGAAGCACAAAAATAAAAATTAACTATTTCATTTGGAACAAACCCAAACCTGAAGTCAATAACATCATCCACATTATTTCTTTGAGCTAATTTTAAGTATTTTTGTTCATCACCATAACATTCACCCACTACTAATATTTTAAAGTTGTTTATTTTGTTTTTAATAATTTTTGCGGCATTAATTAGAATATCTAAGCCTTTGTAATCTCTTACTAATCCAAAATTAAGAATGATTTTTTCATCACCTAACTTTAATTCATCTCTAGCATTTTTTTTAGAAACTTGATTGCCAAAAATTTCATATACAGGATGTGGTGATTTTTTATAATTTGGTTTAGTAACTAAAGATTTTAACTCTTCTTCAACCACACTTGACATAACCATAAAAAGGTCACAATTTTTAAAAAATAATTTAGTTAATATATTATCACCTGGCTTAGACTCATGCGATTTAATATTATTACAATTAACCATAACTTTAGTATTGCAATCCTTTTTCACATGTTTTACAATTGAATTAAACGCTGGTGCAAAATATGGCATCCAATATTGAAAGACTATTAAATCAGGAGAGAGCTTTTTAATATAATTAGCAGTTTTAATCCAACTAATTGGATTAATAGAGTTAATTAACTCTTTTGAAGGGTCTCCTTCAAAATTAAAATATTGAGTTTTACCTGGAAATAGTATTTTAGGATATTGAAGTGAAAATGATATTCGATGAACATCATGTTTTTTTTCAAGTTCTTTAGCAAGTGAATGGTTAAACATAGAGATTCCACCTCGATAAGGTGGAAATGGACCAACAAGTACAATTTTCATATTGAAATCATTTATAAACTATATTTTATTTGAATCTTTAACTCGAGACTCTTTATCTTGATTTGAATTAGCAATCATTTCTCCAACAAGTCCAATCGAGAAAAATTGGATACCAATTACAATGATTAATATACCTAGCATTAAAAGAGCCATATGTTTAGCAAAAGGGTCTCCTATGCTATATTTTAGGTATAATACATAAATCTCTATACCCAATCCTGTAAGAAAAGTAAATAAGCCAATCTTCCCAAAAAAATACATTGGACTTTGAGTATACTTTGATAAAAATAAAATAGAGATTAGATCAAATAAACCATGAAATAATCTGGAACCACCATATTTTGTTTCACCATAAATACGAGGTCGATGATTTACAATAATTTCAGTTACTTTAAATTTTTTCTGACCCGCCATTGCAGGTATATACCTGTGACGACCCCCATAAAGTTCTAAAGTTTTCACCACAGCTTTTTTATATATTTTTAATCCACAATTAAAATCATGAATACGTACTCCTGTAACTATTCTAGTTACAAAATTAAAAAGTTTAGATGGTAATCTTTTAGAAAGGGGATCTTTTCTATCTTTTTTCCATCCTGAAACAAGATCATAACCTTCCTCTAATTTATTAATAAGGTTTTTGATTTCACTCGGATCATCTTGTAAGTCGGCATCCATAGTAACAACATAATTGCCATTTGCATATTTAAAGCCTTCTGATAAAGCAGCTGATTTACCATAGTTTCGATAAAACTGAATTAAAATAATTGAATTATCTAATTCACATATTTTTTTTATAGTTTCTACAGATCCATCGGAAGAACCATCATCAACAAAAATTATTTCATATGGAATATATTGCTCTAATCCTTTTTTGAGTTGATCATATAACTCTTTGATTGATTCTACCTCATTAAAAACTGGAATTATTACAGATATTTTCATGAATTATCCTTCATTGGTAAAACTGAACTAGGAATCTCACGAATTAAATGAGGATATTGCATGTCAAATTCCCTATTCATCATAAATAAATTAATTTTAGAATTATCTTCAATTAAGTTAAAAGAAAGTTGTTCAACCATCTGACCATAAATAGTTTGTTTAGTACTAAACTGTATTGATCCAGAAATATTTTCTTTTTCAGACTTAATTTTATTTGGGTCAGAAAATACTGCTGGGATCTCACCCCATAAAAAAGTAATAAGTTCTTTTGATTCAATCATTTCAAAAAATGGTAAAGCTATCAAAATAGAAGCTTGATCATATATTCTATTATTTAAGATATCCCAAGCCTTAATCTCTGATTCATCTAGAATCAAAAACAATGTTTTGCGACCAATTAAATCTTTAAATTGTAAGTAAGCTTTGTTTCTTGAAGAAGTAAAAGTAAAGTTCAAACGTCCTTTTATACCTCCTCCTGAAGTAATGTAACCAGAGCCTCTACAATACTCTTTTTTGCTTAAATCAGGATATATCGTGCTTTTTATTTCTGTTTCATATGAAGGTCTAGAAGTAGAAGCACAACCTAAAATAAATAATCCTAAAATAAACAGTAGCTTATTCAGAAGAAACCTTTAATTTTAATCTTTGATTAGATTTATCAAGTAAAAGTGCACGTTTATAAAGATCTTTTGCATCTGAAGGACGATTGATTTTAATCATAACATCTCCTAAGTGCTCAAGGACAACAGCATTTTCTTCATTAATTTCTAATGATTTTTCAATATAAAGCTGAGCTTTCTTAAAATTTTTCTGTTTAAAGTATATCCAGCCAATCGTGTCCAAATAAGATGAATTTTTTGGCTCTAATTCAATTGCTTTAGATGCTAAATCTAATGCTTTTTTTAATTCTATTTCACGTTCAACTAGACTGTAGGCATAATTGTTAAGTGCTTGAGCATCTTTATTATCAATATTGATTAATTTAATATAGATTGAATCTGATTTCTCAAATTGAGCTATCTCATCATATAAAATCGCCATGGAATGAAGAACATTTCGTGAATCAGGTCGTATTTTTAATGCATTTACAAAATATTTTTCAGTCTCTACATATTCTTTGATTTGATAATTGCTTAATCCCATTAAATATTGAATAGAAAATATTTTTTCAAAAGTAATAGCAACTGGAGCAAGTAATGAAATGACCGATTTATTATCTTTTTCATTCATGAAAACTAAAGATCTACTATAGTAACCTCTCCAATCTTCAGGAAAATTAGTAATAAGTTTATCACCTAAGAGTCCAGCTTTATCTAGTTCATTTTCATCCATATAAATATCAAATAATGAGAAATAATAATTTGGATTATCAGGAAAATCTTTCACTAAGTCTTCTAGTAGCACTATCGACTTTTCTTTTTCTCCACTCCGGTACAATAGTATTGCTAATTGAGCGTTTCTTTCAGGGCTATCACCATATTCATTATTTAGCTCTTTAATAAATTCTATCCCATCTCCAAATGACTCTGAACGAGATAATAAATCAATATAAATTGATAAATATCTAGGTTGATTTATGTCGATTTCCGATAATTTCTTAAAAATTGTTTTTGCTTTTTCTTCATCTTTAATTTGAAGAGCAAATCGACCAGCTGTCTCTAAAAGCTCATTGCTATTTGAATCTAATGAATAAGCCTTCAAATAAAGCTCCATTGCCTCTTTATATCTTTTATTTACTTTTTTTATCTCAGCTAAAGCAATAATATATCTAGGTTCATCAGGAAATAAATTATTTAATTTTTGTAAATAAGTAGCTGCTTCAGAATATTTCTTTTCTAAAATATATTGATCTGAAATCATCTGAAGAGCTTCCTTGTCAGCTGGATCATTTTTAATTGCTATAAGTAAATGTTTCTCAGATAATTTTGGTTTGCCCAAATTCCAGTAACTCTCTGCTATTGCTGTATGAATTGCACTTACATTTGGATCTAAGGTTAGAGCTTGCTGAAACTCGATAATTGCCATAGCAAAATCACCTTGATTCATTAGTAATTGACCATCCATAAAATGGCGTAGACCTTTTGGGTCTGGTACCTTTTCATCTGTTTCTACATTGTCATTAGTTGATGAAATAATTGATGGATTAGTGTTTGAAGTAGTTCTACAGCTAATAAGCATTAATAATGCTACAAATAGATAGTTTTTATTGTTTTGCAATTGAGATACCATTCCCCCCTTTTGATTTTGTGACATACATGGCACTATCTGCCATAGAAATTAATTCTCTTACATTTTCAGCATGCAAAGGAAAACCAGCCATGCCGGCACTAATAGATATTTTTAAAGATATACCTGATTTTAGAAATACTTTTTCTGAAATTTTTTCAACAATTCTTTCAGCAAGAGGAATGCAACTTTCAATATCTGTATTAACCAATAAGACAGCAAATTCTTCTCCGCCATATCGTCCAACAACATCAATTGTACGGACATTATCAGCTATTATTTTACTAACTTCTTGCAAGACATAATCACCATGTAAATGTCCGTAGTTATCATTAACAGATTTAAACTTATCAAGGTCTAAAACTACTAAACCAAGATTATGGTTAAAACGCTTAGCTCTATTAATTTCTTCGTCAAAACGATCTAGAAAAGTTTTATGATTAAGTAAACCTGTTAATCCATCATGCATAGCACTTTGATTTACTCTATGATATTCTTGCTGCCAAAGCAATATGGTGCTTACAGTGTTACATAGTAATTCTAATAACTTTTCATCTGTATTAGAATACTTCCTTGATTTCAGTCTTTCTAAAGTTATCGCTCCAATAGGGTTATCCTTTGATTTTATTGGGATACTTAATAGAGACATAAAATTAAATGTTTCTTTATCATCAGGATAAAAACGATTCAAATCAGGAAATTTTTCAGACCAAGAATTTGAATTGATAGTTTTACCTTCTTTAATTGATAAACCATGAAGACTATTTTCCACACTAAATTCTAGACCTTCATCAGCATCTTCATGAAGTCCATCTACTAATTTTATCTTCGCATTTTTTTCATTATCTGATAAAGTTACTGTTAATTTATCGTATTGAAAGAATGCTCGGCAAATACCACGAATTGATTCAAATAATTCTGATTGATCTGATTTGACCTCCAATTGATCAAATAAATTATTTATTCGAGCTGAAAAATAATTATCCGCTAACAATTTATCTAATTCTTCTAAATCATTCATGCCTTTAATAATTACATCTACTAATTTTTTTATAATATTTTTATCATTATCATTAATCGATGAAAAATGATTACTAAATACAAGCATACAACCAACTATTTTACCAGAATATTTAATTGGAAAACCAAATATAATTTCACTCCCTCTCCATGTTTTTTTACCAACTATCTCTTCCCAACTTTCATCTTTATTATCTTTATTGATGACAGTGGGTTTACTGTTAATAATTATCTTAGAAAGAATTTCATTATCTAGATCAACAAAATCTTCAAAACCATCGTTTGAATTATTTTGCTTTTTATAACCATTGTTTTCTGAATCAGTCATATAAATAGCTGTTATATATTTTGGATTAACAACAGAGACTAAATCTATAATCTGTTCAATTAATTTATTATAATGTGATTGAGTAACAGACAAATCTGAAATATTTTGTGAATTATCGTCGTTATCATCATTACTAATATTTTTATTAAAAAATTTATTTTTAAGAGCATTTGGGAATGCATACGATAAAAAAATAATAAATAAAGCCCCAATAGATATTCCTTTAATGATTAAAAATATAAAATTATCATAATTAGGATAAATTAATAGAATAACAATCGTAAAAAATAATATTATGGTTGTGATTTGACGTTTAAATAACATGCTAAAAATTAAAAATCCCTACGGTGAAATACATCAACTAAGGGATTTTTTTATAAGGTATTAAAAAAGAATTATTTTTGATCTTTTACAAGCTGAACTTTGTTGTTTAATCTAAAGTTTTTCTTATTAATAATTGTAGTGTCAGAAGAATCATTCTTAGCATCATTGGAAACCAGAGCGTTTGATTTAGGCTTTATATTTATGTCATCAAGATCTAAAGCTGGAGGATTTATATCTCCAGTAAATGATGGTTTAGTATTATCCATCATAATTTCTTCAGGCCAAAAGGTAATTCCTATTGAAATAAATGATATAACTAAAACTGACATTAATGTGGCATAAAAAGGAGTGAATCCAAAAAGAGTACTTGAAGGTTTTTCAACGATTTTCTTTAATGGCCTGTTTTTTTCAAATTCAATTCTTTTAAATAAATTAGGCATAAATTGTTCTGAAGCTTTAATGTCCTTAAAATTCTTTGTTAATTCTATCGTCGATCGGATATCGTCAACTAAATTTTTAGCATCAATATTTGTATTCATGTATTCTTCAAAAACTTTTCTATCAGCTATATTTAATTCATTGTCTAAATATGCTGAAATAGAATCTTCAAATTGGTAACGATTCATCTATATGGTGTCTCCTTTTTTAAAATCTTTAAGTTCTTTTTGTAGTTGTAAACGAGCACGATTTATTCTGGATTTAACCGTTCCTAATGGTACATCGACTATCTTACTTATTTCTTCATAAGAAAGTTCCTGTATCTCTCTTAAAATGGTTACGGTCTTGAAATGCAAGGGTAGTTTATTAATTGCTATTTGAATTCTCTTCTCTAAATATTCATTTTGAGTGGCTTTGTCAGTTTCAGGTTCATTTGAAGTTAATTCGTAATCTTTATCTTCAGGGCCCATTTGACTTAAGTTAGTTACTTTACGAGTTTTTTTCTTCCTAAGCTCAGTTTTTGCTAGATTACTAGCAATAGTATATAACCAAGTTGAAAATTTGGCAATATTCTTATAATAATGTTTATGTGTATAAACCTTTAGCAAAGCATCTTGAACAATATCTTCAGCAGATTCTATATCATTTACAAATCGGTAAATAAAATTTATTAATCGATCTCGATATCGATTTACAAGTTCAATATATGATTGTTCATCTCCTTTTTGAAAACGAAGAATCAATTCTTCATCTGAAAATTTGAAATCATTATCCATTGGTAAGGGTCCCATAGATAAATTCTGTAATTGCTGATTCATCTTTAATTCTTGAAGTCTTTAATTTTTTATCAATCTGCTCTAATCGTTTAAGTGCAAAAGCAATTTCTTTATTTCTGTAATTTTTAGCATAGCTAGATAATTGTTTATTAACACTGGGTGATAATCTAGTATAACTCTTTCTAAAGTTATTTGTTCCCTTAAATATTTTAATAAATAAAAGTTCTTGAAAAAACTCTGTCAAAGGATACAGTAAATTAATCATGGAAGTATCTTCAAGAACTAAAGCTCTACCAAGTTCCAAGGATTTATTCAATTGCCTTTTACCAAGAAAATTGAAAAATTCAAATTGTCTATATTTTCTTTTCCAACCTGAGAATTTAGTTACATCAATTTGATTAATTTCACTTGGGTCATCTAAAGATAATGAAATCTTATCAATCTCATTTTTTAAATGTACCAATGAATCTCCAGCCATACTTACTATTGCAGATAAAATTTCATTAGATATATTTAAGATTTTATTCTCACTAAAAAATAGTTTTGCCCATTTTATCATTTCATTCTCGAATGGAGTAGAGCAGATAATAGGTTTAGATAAATTTGCTAATGATTCTAAGAACTTATTTTTTACACCATATTCATATTGCGATAAAACTAAAATATTATTTGGTGGAGGATTTTTGTATAACTCTAAAATTTCATCTCTAGCTTTACCTCTTAGTCCATTTGGGTTCATTAAAATAAATACTTTTTTAGAATTAAATAAATCCTGTGCTACTAACTGATCAATTATTTCTTTTGAACCCATATCATCAGGAATTAAGAATGTTTTACTTATTGTCTCATCAACAAATAACGTATTTACTAGTTTATTTATAAAATGACTATGCAAAAATTGGTCTTCACCCATTAAAAAATAAATCGAATCGTGATTACCCGACTTAAGTTCATTGTATGCTAAGTCAAATAGCTTTGTTTTTAATTGAAACCTCGACATTTAAAAGAATACTAACACAATTAAACCAATCATAAAACAATAATAACCAAAAAAGTAAAACTTTCCACTTTCAAGTAAACTTAATAGCCATTTAAGACAAATATAACCAACAAGGAATGAGCTCATGAATGCCACAATTAAACTAGTAAGTGGAATAAAAGTAATATCTGATTGAGGATCTAATGCCAGTAGAAGCCCTGCGCCTGAAATAGCTGGAATTGCTAATAAAAAAGAGAATTTAGCAGCGTTTTTACCTGACATTCCTAAAGCCAATGCTGTACAAATTGTAATACCGGATCTAGAAATGCCTGGAATGATTGCAATAGCCTGCGTAATTCCAATCAATAATGCTTTTTTTGCATCTATTGGCAATGAATTATTTTTCACTTTTTTAGAAAAGAATAATATTAGACCTGTAACGATAAGTGCAATAGATACTAATTGAACTGATTCAAATAATTCTGAAAAATAAGTTTTTGCTCCAAAACCAATTACTACAGCAGGTATTGTTCCTAAAATAAGATAAAAAATATATTTACGATTATTTTTATCGGTTATATCCAATATCAATGATAAAATTTCTTTCCAAAAAATACAAAGTACGCTGACAAGAGTCCCTAAATGACTAACAATTTCAAAACCATTACCTTCTAATTTTATATCTAAAACATATTGGCCCAGTACAAGGTGACCAGAACTGCTAATTGGTAGAAATTCAGTTAAGCCCTGAATTATCCCAAGGATTATTGCTTCTAATAGTGTCATTTATTTAAAAAAATCATAGAAGAATATATTAGGATCTTTATTGAATGGAAAGGTGACTAATGCCATCCACAAATAGCAACCATCCTTCCAGCAGAACTACCTTGTCTTCGATATGAATGAAATAATTCTTTTTCACAATAAGTGCATTTTTCACTCATGAAAATATTATTTCTTTTCACACCAGAATGGATGAGTTGATCTTTTAAAATTTCAACAAGGTTTAACATCATTCTATCTTTTTTACCCTTAAACGAATAACTGGCATCAAATTTAGAAGATACCTCTGGTCCAACTTCAAAACAACATTGACCTATTGAAGGACCAATAACTGCCAGTAGATCATTAGGGTTATCACCATGATCTTTTAATTTATTAATTACACTTAGACTTATATTTTTATCTGTTCCTCGCCATCCAGAATGAACTAAAGCAATGTATTCTGATTTTGGATTAAACAAAAACAAAGGAATACAATCAGCAACTAAAACACTTAAGACTAAACTTTTATTTTTTGTAATTATTCCATCAATATTTTCGATAAAACACGGTTCATCTACTAATTTAATATTATCTGAATGAACCTGATTTGGCACAACTAGATTACTAGGATTATATCCAAGGTCTTCTACAAATTCCTTTCTATTATTAATAGATGAATAATCTTGATCACATAATGAAAAATAAGCATTAGGCCCATTAGAACCAAAATGGTAGGAAAAGTCAATATAATTATTTTTCAATAGTAATTAAGGATTTTGTGAAAGAACAATTTGGAGCGAATCTCCTTTAAACACACCTTGATGCTTAAATCCCTGACCATCAAACTCAAGTATTTGGAATCCAGAATTAATCTGATTATTTGTCAATGATGGCGAATAGAAAAAACCAATTCCTCTATGAAAATCTAAATTTTGCAATGCTTCATTCAAAGATTTTCTAGATTGATTCTCTAAATTAATAGCTGTCAATAATCTTGCAGTATTATAACCATTGTAGAATGAATATTGTTGGTCTCCATTATAAAGTTCGAGGTCTATAATTTGCTTATTAAAGTTAGTTACAATTGACAATCCTTTTAAATGAGGTCCGATATTTTCTTTCTGTAAAATATTTAAATTTTGCCAATTATTATTTCCAATAATTTTTGTTTCTAAATTATACATTGGAACCTGAGGTCCAATAAACTCTAGATCATTAACGTTAATAGGAAAATAAAGGCCATCTATACTGCTAAGGACTACTTTAGAAGAATCCAAACTAGTCATACTCTTTTTTTTCTTTTTAGGTAAATTAAAATAATCTTCAGTGGAAATGTCAAAAAGAGCATCTAGGCTATCAATAGACATCCCTAAAGCTTCATCATAATTTTCTTCCTTAGGTAGAAGGTTAAAGGCAATTCTTCTAATATTTTTAAATTGTCTTTTTAGATTTTTTGGCTCACCAGAATACCACTCCGAAATAACTACAGTCCCGCCTAAAAGGTCTACCTCTTTAATAAATGCATCCGTCTGAATTTCCCCATTTTGATTTGCTGGAGAAATTACGCCCAAATATTTCAGTCCTAATTCATTCACTGCATATCTAGCTGCCATTCTTCCTTCTATTGCTAATGTTGAGTTAAAATGATAGGTATGATCATTTATTTGGCTTAGATCATTTTGCTGCATATTTGTCAAAATAATTGGAATATTCGTTGTACTAAGGGCACTACTTATTGCTAGTGATGATTGATCATCTAATGGGGTGATTATTGTTTTTATCTGGTTCATCTTTGCAAGATTTCGACCATCTATTATAATTTGCAAATCATCACTTCGACTATCTTTAACTAAAATAGATAATCTTTGATTTTCGTTTTCAAGTGATTTTTCACCTGCATAAAAACCCGACAAGAAAGCTTCACCTTCTTTCGCATTTTTACCAGAAAGTGGTAAAATAATACCAACCATTAGAATAGCTGAAGGAGGTTCATATGATTTTCTTAGTAAATTTTCAAAAAACATAGAATACATATCTGGAAGAAATAATGGATTGATTTTATTCAAAGTTATTGCAGCATAATCTGGGAGGCCATTAAGCATATCAGAATTAGCTTTAGCAAGTAAATGTATATTAATGGCTTCTTTATCTAACTCAAGGATAAGCATCTCATCAAGAACTAAACTAGGCAAACCAACTGAAATTAATTTTAATAACTTGGAATCAATTTTAGTCTTTAAATTAAAATTTAAAGCTAATGAACGTGAACGATGATACATTCGATATGCTGATTCATAAGCTGATTCATTAACATACAAATCTCCTAAAGTTTCCATTATGTTCACTAAATATATAGTTTGAGGAAACTTAGCAAAGATAACTCGAGTAGTTTCTTTCGCTTTATCAATCTGATTTAAAGCAACCTGTGATTTAAGCAATAACAACAAAGCTGGTTCCTCAAATGAAGATGGTTCATCAGCTAATAGTTGTTTTAAGATAGTTGAACTAGTTGCATACTTACCGTTATTATAGTCCTCAACAGCTTGATTGAATTTTCTTTCAAGAAATTGAGATTGCATCCAATTTTGTGAAAAAAGTATACTAAACAATAAAATTGACGTTGGTATATATTTTTTCATTTAATTAAAAATTTGTTTTTAAATACCATTTTCTTGTAACAAAATCTAATTTGAAATATTACTCGCCAACTTTTTTAGTTTGGAGTATTACTTCCCTATTGCTAAAGCCTTTGATCTCCCAACCACGACCACATTTCATATCGATAAAATCTAATATTTGTATTTCTTCGACTTTATCATCACTTAATTTTATAAACATAGTATTATTACCAACTAATATAGTATTTCCTGTCCCCCAACTACCTTGCTTACTTACTTCTCTCATTAAATTTATCCTTTTTAATTAAAAACTATTATTTTTCTATTTTGAGTAAAACTAAACCACTTATTAGACCAAATATTCCACTGAGAGTAAAAAAAAGAACCATTATAAAGGTTTCTGAGAATTCACTTCCAAATAGAGGTTTATCTGAAATAAATGAGAATATCCATACCAATTGACCAACTAAGTATGAAATAAATGTTAATGTTAAATAAAACCCTACTTTTTTCATATAGTATTTTATGAATTTTGTACTTTAATTAACAGAAGTTAGATATATTTAATATAAAGAGAGGTTTAGTTCCTCTTTAAATTGAAATCGTTAGGAGAAAGATAGGGTTTATTGTGGGTAACTTGTATTTCTAACTTGTGCTGTTAATCCTAAAACCTTGAATTACTCCACAGTTACACTTTTTGCTAAATTCCTCGGTTGGTCAATATCACACTCTCTTAATACTGCTAAATGATAGGCTAGTAGCTGTAATGAAATAGAAGCCAATAATGGGAACACTTTAGGGTGAGTAGTAGGAACATCAATGATATAATCTGATATTTTTTCTAGATCTTCAGATCTTTTATCTGTTACTGTGATGATAACACCTTTTCTTGCTTTTACTTCTTGAATATTTGAAAAAACTTTTTCGTAAGTATCATCATGTGGTGCTAAAAAAACAACTGGCATTTTCTCATCAATTAATGCTATTGGACCATGTTTCATTTCAGCTGCCGGGTAACCTTCAGCATGGATATAAGAAATCTCTTTTAATTTCAATGCACCTTCTAAGGCTACAGGGTAACTCATTCCTCTACCTAAATATAGAAAGTTTTCTGCTTTAACTGTTGATTTTGCTACCTTTAAAATTTCAACTGACTCATCAAGAACAGATTTGACTTGATCGCTAATATTCAATAAAGATTTTGCAAATTTCTTACCTGTATTTGCTGAAATTCCATTTTTACGACCAAATGATAAAGCTAGTAAGAATAATACGGTAACTTGAGCTGTGAACGCTTTAGTAGAAGCGACACCAATTTCTGGTCCAGCATGTGTATAAATACCACAATCAGTTTCTCTCGCTATTGATGAACCTACTACATTGCAAATTCCTAGAGTTAAGGCACCAAGCTTTTTTGCTTTTTTTATAGCTGCTAAAGTATCAGCAGTCTCACCTGATTGAGAAATTGCAATCACAATAGTTTTGGCATCAATTATTGGACTACGATATCTAAATTCTGATGCATATTCAACATGAACTGGTTTCTCAGCATACTCTTCGTACAGATATTTTCCAATTAAACCAGCATGCCAAGATGTACCACACCCAACAATGTATATTCTGTGCGCACTTTGAATACGATCCATATAATCACTGATTCCACCTAAATGAGCTGTCCCATCATCCTTATTTATTCTTCCTCGCATTGTATCCGTAATTGTATTCACTTGATCATAAATTTCCTTCAACATAAAATGATCAAATTCACCTTTTTCAATCTCATCAATAGAAAAATTGATTTCAGTTACTACTTTTTGAACAACATTATCTTCTGAAATAGTTCGAATCTCATGTGATCCATTATTTATTGTTAAAATTTCATTCTCATCTAGATAAACGACATTGCGAGTATAGTCTATAATAGGAGAAGCATCGCTTGCTATAAAATAATCATCTTCACCAATTCCAAGTACGAGAGGACTTCCATGCCTAGCTGCAACAAGTTTATCTGGCTCTTCAGTACAAAATGTTACAATACCATAAGCACCAACAACTTGATTTAAAGCAACCTGAACCGCTTGCTCAAAGAGAAGGCCATCAGAAAAATATATATCTGAAATTAACTGAACTAATACTTCCGTATCGGTTTCACTTTTAAATTCATATCCTTTATCAAAGAGAACTTTTTTTATACTTGCATAGTTCTCTATAATTCCATTATGAATAATTGAAATCTTACCTGAATGGTCTAAGTGTGGGTGAGCATTTAAATCGTTAGGCTCTCCATGGGTAGCCCAACGAGTATGCCCCATTCCAATTTTACCTTCAATTTTAGATGTATTAATATTTTTAGCTAAATCAGAAACTTTTCCTGAGTTTTTTTGAGTATAAATACCAGATTTTCCCATTATGGAAACACCCGCAGAATCATAACCTCTATACTCTAAACGTTGAAGTCCATCTACTAATATAGATGAAATATCTTTATTTCCATAATAACCTACTATTCCACACATAGCAGAACTTAATAAAGGCTTAAATTTATATTTGTTAGATAGGTCACTAATTTATTCCCATTCGATAGTACCTGGAGGTTTAGAGGTTATATCATAGACTACACGATTAATTCCATTAACACTATTAACTATTTTATTAGAAATTTTAGTTAATGTTTCTGGAGGCATTCTAAACCAATCAGCTGTCATACCATCAGTTGAAGTTACAGCACGAATTCCCAGTAAATTTTCATATGTACGTTGATCACCCATGACTCCGACTGTTGATACTGGTATTAATACCGCAAAAGCTTGCCATATATCATCATAAAGTCCATCTTCATGTAAAATATCAATATAGACTTGATCTGCTTCTTGAAGAATATTTATTCGCTCTTGAGTAATCTCTCCGATAATTCTAACTGCTAGACCAGGTCCTGGGAATGGATGTCTATCAATTAATGAATTAGGTAATCCTAATTCACGACCAATTTCCCTCACTTCATCTTTAAATAATTCTTTTAGAGGTTCAATTAACTGAAAATTCATATCATCTGGTAATCCACCTACATTATGATGACTTTTAATAACATGTGCAGACTTACCCTTACTTACCCCACTTTCAATTATATCAGGATATAATGTCCCTTGTGATAAGTATTTAATATCTCCAAATTCATTAGCTATGCGATCAAATGAATAAATGAACTGGTTACCAATAATTTTTCGTTTTTTTTCAGGATCTGTCACGTTTTCTAATTTTGAAAGAAAAATTTCAGACTCATCATAACAATGGATATTAACATCTAGACCATCTTTAAGCGCTTTAATACAATTTTTTGCTTCATTTAACCTTAACATACCGTGATCTATTAATATTGCTGTAGATTGATCACCTATTGCTTTATGTAATAATGCCGCAACTACTGTTGAATCGACTCCACCACTAACACCAACAATAACTTTATCTTCTTTTACTTGATTCCGTATAAGTTTTATTTGTTCTTCAATAAAGTTTCCTGCTGTCCATGTTGGAGAACAATTAGCTATTTTAAATAAAAAATTATTTAAAAATATTTTACCTTCTTCTGTATGAGCAACTTCTGGATGAAATTGAGTAGCTACAATAGATTGATCTTGATTAGATATAGCAGCAATAACACCATTTGAAGAATGAGCTAATGCATGCCATCCATCAGGAATTTTAGTTACACGATCCATATGACTCATCCATACCTGAGAAGTTTTTGAAACGTTTTGAAAAAGTTTTTTATTATCATCGATTTCAATTTCAGCAAAACCATATTCGCCTTGACCATTAGATTCTACTAAACCATCATGATGATGAGCTAATAGTTGAAGGCCATAACAAATACCTAATATCGGAACTTCAATATCAAAAATTTTCTTATCAAAATTTGGCGCCTCATCTGCAAAAACACTTGATGGACCACCTGATAAAATTATAGCTGATGGAGCTATTTCTTTTATTTGATCTAATTTTGTTTCAGGTGGTAGAATCTCAGAATAAACATTTAGCTCTCTTACTCTTCTAGCGATAAGCTGTGTGTACTGCGAACCAAAGTCAAGTATTACTACACCTTTTTGATATAATTTATTAATTAAAGGTTCCATTCACTTAACTTTTCAATAAAATTAAAGTTTGTCATTTGTAATTGTAATGGGGTTATACTCACGTAACCTTCTTTGATTGCAACCCCATCAGATTCTAATTCTTTGTCAGTATCTTTAACATCCCCAGTCATCCAATAATATATTCGTCCTCTTGGATCTTCACGCATCTCAAAATCATCTTTAAAATATATAGCACCTTGGTGAGTGATTTGATATCCTTTTATTCCACCTTCAGTATCCTTTGGAATGTTTACGTTTAATAATGTTTCATTTGGTAAACCATACTCTAAAACTTTATTTACTATTTTTTTAGCAACAACTTTTGAAGTTGAAAAGTCCATATCACGCAAAGCATCTAAACTAATAGCAATAGATGGAATTCCTAAAAGAGTACCCTCTGAAGCAGCTGAAATAGTACCGGAATACAATAAACTTTGACCTACATTAGCACCAGCATTAATTCCAGAAATAATT
>JBJKZT010000004.1:0-47374 GCA_045569055.1 Fidelibacterota bacterium
AATGATTGCTATAGGAGCAGGAATTACATTTGAGTTAGCCGGGTTCTTTGATATCAAATTTCCTTTATCAATTACATCTAATTATTATTTTAATCCAAATTCTGGCAGTAGTGGCATTCAATTGGAATTTGAATAAATATAAAGTTTAATGTAGGTTTTATTGTTAAAATTACGAGTTATAAAGTTTTTTAGTAAGAGGGTGTTATGAGCAATCGCGGAGATGAAAGACGTAAGGTAGAACGTAGAAATGGTTCCGTTCGACGTTTAAATAATAATAAAGTTGATAATGAGAAAAGGTCAGGCGAAGAACGTAGAGAAGATGATCGTAGATCAGGTGATGAACGCAGACACGATTAAATATTTACTTTCTTAATATATTCTTCTTTAGCTTCATTTATAAATTCTATTAATGCTTGCCTTTCTTCGATAATTTGGTACATCAAGTACCTCTTCTGATAAAAGACAGTTAAAAATCTAAGGTGTTGTCTATATTTTCTAATTCTAAAGATATAAGCTAAAACAAAATTTCCACTCGGTATTAACGATAATATATAAATAATAGTTAATACTTGATTATTTACTAGAAGAGAAAAAATTAAGATTTCTAATATATAGTAAATAACAAAAACACCAATGCCAGTAATTAATTTAGTAGGAGCTATTTCTGATTTTGTTCTAGCAAATTGTTTAGCAACTAACCTAGGTAATTTATATGGAATTAAATTATTAATTATTCCATAGAGGTAAATTGGAAATCCTAAAATTATATAGGTTACAATTTGGATCCTTTGAAAAAAAGTAATGCTTTTATTTGATGGATCTAGAAATTCATCCTTAAGCTTTATTAGACTTAAGTGATTTTGATAATTTTGAAACTTTTCTTTGAATTCTTCTACTTTAGCAGGTTTATTTTTAAAGTACCATTCAACACCATTCACTAGTCCTTTAGTAGCAGAAAAATCATCAGATTTATTTTTAAGATCTAGACCAAGATCTGCCATTAATTCTTTTTTATAAATCAATTCTAATGCACTGACAATCTCTTCAGATGCTAGATCATTAACATTCGTTGTTAATTTAGTTAGCGCTGTTTCTATTTGATTTGTTAATTGATTTACAGCATCAAATTCATCTAAATCATATTGTTGTTCAAATGTTTTTAAATTTATGGGACTTCCATATCGTACGATTACATTGCTTTTAAATTTTATTGCATTTGAATAAGATAACCCCACTGGGATCATACTCACATTTAATTTCCAATTATTTTTTACCATAGCCCCAAACCCAATACGTGCAGCACCAGTTTTAATTTTACTAAGCGTTCTATCACCAGTTGATACACCTTCAGGAAAAATTAGAAATGCACCATCATTTTTTAAAATTTCAAATCCTTTTGCAAAGGTATCTTCATTTTTATTTATTTGAGAAGGATCATCTTGTTTCCTATAAACGGGCACTAATTGAAGTTTAGGTAAAAGCCATTTAGATAAAGGGTTATTAAAAAGTGTTGATTTGGCAAAAAAGAATAATTTTCTGTTACAGGTTGTTCCTACTACCAAAGGATCAATCATTGTATTTGGATGATTAGATACAAATATTACTGGGCTATCAGTAGGTATATTATTTACATGTTGAGGCGATATTCTTCTAAAAAAAGTATATACGCCTGCTAATGAGATTAGTTTTATGAGTCCATAGAGCAATACTTATCCTTTAACATAATAGATGAAGTTAATTTAAATTAGCTTCTGAACAAATTTTTCGAATATCAAAAAGTTTAGGGTTAGGAATATCATTTCTATTAACTAAACTATTTAAATATTTTGTTGAAAAACTTGGTTTTGAAGTATTTTGATATTTAGAAAAACGATCTTGAATTAAATCTGAATTATAAGTTTTACAATTTTTCGGCAGATTAGATAGAACCGTAATTGATTTTGGAAATAAAGTTAAATTTTTCCCTTCATAATAATATGAAGGGTTATATGATTCATTCCAGTAAGGATTAACATAATTTTTAATATTAAATGATTTAGATAAAACCCATCGTTGATTTTTTATTATTATTAATGGTTGTGCACTATTACATAAATCCATGCCGAAAAGTAGTCCTTGAAAATTAGCCTCAAGATCTGCGAATGAAAAAACACCTGACGCATATCGTCCTAGAATATTTTTTTCACCCATTACTCCTATATCAATTGCTTTTTCCATAGCAATTTTATGCGGAGACCCTTTTTTCAAAGCAGATAAATATCTTTTGTAGTAAATAAATCCTGAACCAGTAAAATGTGTAATCTTGTCTACTCCAATATATACACCATTAATATTTATTATCTCATCCAGCATCATTTTAAGACTGATCATTTGGCTTTTTTCAACTGATGAATTAGAATTTTTCCAGTAAATACTTTCTTTTAATAACTTATCATTTTCAGAATTTTTGTTAGGAAATTTTTCAATTTGGTTATTTGATTTAATCCACTTTTCTAATGGTGAATTTAAAACCACACCAAAATTCTTTAATATTTCTGCTGATGCAGTTTCACAACTGCAATTATTTGGAAGCTGATTTAATGTTTTTGCTATTTTACGATTAAAATATTGATTTATTATAGTGCTCGCGTCTTTTAAAGAAATTTTCCAAGCGAGGTAAGGATCTACTTCACCAGCATTTAGAAAAAATATTGAAATAAAATAAACAAAGAGTGCTCTTTTTCGCATTTATATGACTAATTACCTTGATTTAATACAAATTAAGGGTATTCGGCTTAATTCCTAATATTTTTTACGAACTAAATATCAAGAAGTTTGATTAAGATATTTGGTTCTAATTATGTAGATAGTAAAGAGATTTTTCCTATCGGATAAATTTGAGATTGTATAGTCAAATTTTAAATCTAAAAATTAATTATTAAAGGGCATTCCCCTCAATGAAATGCTGAATTGCCAGATCTTACTACCCTGATCAAGATCGCCCTCATTTCCTCCAAAGGAGCCCTCGATGAAAATAGGTTTTTGAATATTAAGTGCAATAGCACCAAAGGAAGTTCCAAAAAGATATGAAACACTTGGACTTATAGATAATGATTTTGTATTTGGCGCTGGTTTATTGTTCCAATAACCTTGGCTCGTATGGAGAATATTGAACCCATATCCTATAGAACTATCAATATTATCAAAACGTTTATATATCATTGAAAATACTAAATTCAAATTTGCCGGTGCTAAATAACCATGTTTGCTTTCAGATAAAGGTCTTTCATATAAAATAAATCCACCAAAGAAAGTGGGGTTAGCGCTCCTCTTATAATACATTTGAGCTTCAAGGTTATAATTATATGTTCCATTACTTAAACTAAAATGTCGATGTTCTTCAACTTTATCTCCATTTAAAAAAAATGGATCTGAAGTTAATTGAGCATTTGATGGAATTGTTAAACCGCCCCCAGTATAAACTCTTAACCCATTCCCAAGTCCTGCATTTTTTACCAAATACCTTAATATAATTTTTGAATCCCCTAAGATACTTCCACTCGCATTATGAAAATCAGTTAAACTTGATTCATTTCTATGATGCATTGATGAGTTAGGTTGCTTCCAATTTAAACTTCTGGTGCCCAATGTTGAGCTTATCATTAAATTAGTTTTTTCTGATAGTCCATAAATGAGACTAGGGCGAACAACGAAAGTATTTAAGGTTCCACTATGTTTAAATGGTTCTTCCTCTAAAGGGCCATGCCACCAATCTATGGATGTAAAGTGAGTTTGAATACCATAATAAAATATCCCTTTTTCAGCTCCAAAACCTTTATCTGACTCGCCAACTGGCAAGGAAGGATTACTTCAGAGAGCTCATTGGCCATACAAAGCAGCCATAAGCATAAATATAAGAATTGGCTTGAAATTCATAATTGAAAATAAAACAATGTTTTTATTAGAACTAACTTTAATGCAATTTTATAAATAAAAGTTTAATTATTAATTCAAATACTTTGTATAATAACATTCATTTTATTTAATGATTTAAAGATTTACACCCTTGTAGAAAAATATTAGAAGGAATTTTAGATTATGTTATATGAAGACATAAATATTACAAAAAGAAAAACGATCACAAATGGAAAGAAATACGATTTTTTCATATATGATGTAACTTCTTTCGAACACAAGTTTTCAAGTGGAAAATTTGGAAAAGGAGATACAGTAATAAGTAAAACTAAAGATTTTAAAATGTTAGATGATGAGACTGGCGAAATGTTAGAAGTTAAAATTAGATGTTCAAAAAGAATAGGTGACGCTTTAGAAGGTTTAGAACCTAAAGAAGCCAGAAAAGTCTTTAAGAAGTGTTTGAAAGAATTAGAAAATAGAGGTCTGGTTAGAGACTAATCTAGAATACCCTTTCTTTAATATATATAGAATGTCAGAAATTGAATCTAAAATCAATGATATATTTAATGCGCAATTATTAAATCGCCAATCAGTCAGAGAAACAACCTACCATCAAAGATCAGCTAAGTTAAAATTAATTGAAACTTGGCTAATTAATCATCGTAAAGACATTCAGCAAGCGATGCTTGCTGATTATAGTAAACCATCTTCTGAGGTAGACCTTACTGAAATTTGGACTTGTGTTACTGAAATTCGCCATATACGTAGGCAATTAAAAAAATGGATGAGACCAAAAAAAGTTCCACCAACTTTAACTATGGCGGCTACTGACGCTTGGATACAAAATGAGCCTAAAGGTGTTGTTCTAATTATTGCTCCATGGAATTTCCCCTTTAATTTAACTATTGGTCCTCTTGTTTGTGCGATTGCCTCAGGAAATTGTGCTATCGTAAAGCCTTCTGAATTAACACCTAATTCATCAAATTTAATGTCAAAAATGGCTTCGGAGTTATTTGAAGAAAAAGAAGTATCGTTTATTGAAGGTGATGGCAGTGTCGCAGAGTCTTTATTGGAAAAACCATTCCATCATATTTTTTTTACTGGTAGTCCAAAAATTGGTAAAATTGTTATGGAAAAAGCCGCTAAGCATTTATCAACTGTCACTTTGGAACTTGGTGGGAAATCACCAACGATTGTGGATAAAACTGCTAATATAAAAGATGCAGCAAAGAAAATTTCTTGGGGTAAGTTCCTAAACTGTGGTCAAATATGTTTAGCTCCAGACTATCTATTAGTCCATGAATCGGTTAAAGAAAAATTATTATTAAATCTTAAAACAGTTTCTTCAAAACAATTTGGTGGTGAGAGTGGATCCTCAAAAGAATCAAAAGATTATTCTAGAATAGTAAATAATAAGCATTATTCACGTTTAAATGGACTCATTAAAAAAAGTACGTTAGAAGGAGCTCAATTATTTATGGGAGGAGATAGCGACAGTGAATCAAATTATATTGCCCCAACCATCCTAACAGATATTGATAATAATTCTCCTATAATGTCAGAAGAAATTTTTGGGCCTATTCTTCCTGTTATCACTTTTAAAGAGTTAAAAGAAGCAACAGATTTTATTAATAAACAGCCTAAACCATTAGGTTTGTATATTTTTAGTAAAAAATCAAAAAATATCGACTTTATTTTAGATAATACATCTGCTGGAGGAACTTGTATTAATGATACTATTCTACATTACATGCATTTGAACCTTCCTTTTGGTGGAATAAATACAAGTGGATTTGGTAGGACCCGTGGATTTGCGGGTTTTCAAGCCTTCTCAAACCAACGCTCTGTAATGAAACAGTCTCCACTTAGTCCAATGAAGCTATTATACCCACCTTATACTAAAAAGGTTAAGCGGTTTATTAAATTAGCTCTTAAATACTTTTAATTATCTAGGTTCGTATTTATCGGTTATAAATTTGTGACTACTTGTTAAGATTAATAAAGTAAAATAATTTTAGCCTTATCAAAATATATTAATATTATGAATAGAAGATTAGAATCAATTTATAAAGGAATAAAAACAAGTGATGGTGCAGGTGTAAATCTAACTCGTATTATTGGTAGCCCTGAATTGAATATGTTAGATCCATTTCTACTACTAGATGAATTTGGAAGTGATAACCCTAAAGATTACATAGCTGGTTTTCCACCTCATCCTCATAGAGGATTTGAAACTATAACTTATATGTTAAATGGAAAATTCCGACATAAAGATTCTGCAGGTAATGAAGGTTTTTTAACGGATGGTTCAGTACAATGGATGACAGCTGGCAAAGGTGTTATTCATAGTGAAATGCCTGAACAAACTGATGGATTAATTAGAGGCTTTCAACTTTGGTTAAACCTCCCTAAAGAAAAAAAAATGATATCGCCGAAGTATAATGATATCGATGTTAGTGAAATTCCAGTAGTTGATTTTGTGAATGCAAAAGTAAAAATAATTTCAGGAGAGCTTTCAGGAGTTAAAGGCCCAGGCAACCCTCATACCGGTATGTTATATTTTGATATTTCTTTAAATGCTGGTTCTGATTTAATTTTACCAATTGAAAATGGATGGAATAGTTTTATTTATGTTTATACTGGTAGTATAAATATTCTAGATAAGCAAATTAGTAAAAGCCATCTTGCAGTTTTAAATCAGGAGGGTGATTTAAAACTGTATTCAAAAGAAGCAGCCAAGTTTATTTTAGTTGCAGGAGAGCCCTTAAATGAGCCTGTTGCTCGTGGCGGTCCTTTTGTTATGAATACGAAAGACGAAATATTGCAGGCCTTCTCAGATTATCAAGAAGGAAGATTTGCTTAATTTTATAAGAAAGTTAAATATGAAAATTTTTTCAACAATAATTGGACTTTCAATCACTGGAATGATCTTAATTGGTCAAACTAGTGAAAAAAAATCTAAAGGATTTGTAATGGATAAAGTAGTTAAATCAGATTCAGAATGGCAAACCTGCCTTACTCCCCAAGAATACCAAATTCTTAGAGAACAAGGAACAGAAAGGGCTTTTACGGGTAAATATTACAATCATAAAGAAGAGGGAACATATACATGCGCAGGTTGTGATAATGAATTGTTTAGTTCAGATACTAAATATGATTCTGGTTCTGGTTGGCCAGCTTTTTTTGATTCTTTAGATGAGACTAAAGTGAATACAAAAAGAGACTTAACCTACGGTATGATTAGAACAGAAATAACTTGTGCTAGATGTGATTCGCATCTTGGTCATGTTTTTGAAGATGGCCCAAGACCTACTGGATTGAGGTATTGTGTGAATTCAATATCCTTGAACTTTATTCCCAAAAAAACGGGCTAAATTATTGAGTAACTAAGACCACTATTTTGATTTTGAATTTGTGCTAATTTACGCTCTTCAGTGCTTGCAAAATTATCGTCCCAGTCTTTTAGTTTAGGGGCCATAATTCTATAGTAGATCCATGGAGTAAATAAAACTAGATATACACTCGATAAGTACCCACCAGGCATTTCAGGAGCATCAGGATATGCTTTTAACTCCCAATAATCTAAAGATGCATTTTCATGATGAGATGAATGACGAGTTAAGTTATATAAAAATATACTACTAATTCTTTTATTTGTGTTCCAAGAATGTCTTGGAAGTATTGGCGTGCCAGGTTTTCTAATTAAGCCATAATGCTCCATATAGTTAACACCTTCTAGCATTACTTTTCCACCTACTGCAATAAAAAAGAACATTATCAGTCCAGCAAGGCCACTTATGTATAAAGCACCTAAAGTAATTAGGATTGAACGGCCATATCCAATCAGCATTCGATTGTGTATAGAAATCTTATTGTGATTATTCTTTAAAAGTCTCTTATTCTCAATTCGCCAAGCATTTCTATGTGCTATGAAAGTAGCACGTAAAATAAAAGCATATGGGTTTTGACCACGTTTTGCAGTTGCCGGATCTTCATCAGTCGCTAAGTACTTATGGTGACCATAAACATGTTCAATAGCAAAAGAACAATCCCAAGTAAGTGCTAGCAACCAATTTCCAACAAACATATCAAACTTATTACGCTTTCGATGCGTTAATTCATGACCTACATTTGTTGCAGCAGCTGCTACTAATAAACCCATAACCAAAATATAGCCTATATAGTGGATAAAAGTTGTGTTATCCCGTGCAGTCATGAGGCCAATTCCCCATTGGGGAAGTGGCATATTACCAACCATCCATATAGAAATAATTACTGCAGTAAAAACCAGAGGTAAATTTATATAAAGGAAAAAGTTAAGTAGTTTTGTAGAGTTAACCTTAGGGCTAGAGGTGTCATCACCTAGCATCAAGTCTCCACCAATAATAACAAAAGTGAAAAGTGCCTGATAAACCCACATCCAGTATTCACCTTTTAAAGCAAAGAAAATACCAAAAGCCACTAAAAGTGGAGTTGATGCAAATTTAAGGTAATTATACATGTTTGGAGTTTACCTAAAGCTTGCTTCAACTTTCAAGTATTGGAAAAAATCTCGAAAGAGCTAAATTGTTGATATGTTTAAACAACTATAAAGGTTTTTTATATGGAGTATTTATATTTTTTAATTGGATGGGTTCTTTCTCTAGGTGGTTTTTATGCTATTCATAAAATCTTACTTATTGCAGAAAAACATGATAACTAACACTAATTAAATTTTTCATTAAATGAAAGAAATTAAAATTTATACTACCAATTGGTGCAGTTATTGTGATCTCGCAAAACGTTTTTTTGATGAAAAGGGATGGGCTTATGAAGAGATTAATATTGAAGAACTGGGCTGGGATCGATCTAAGCTTTTAGAGGTTGGCAAATCTACAACTGTACCTCAAATTGTAATTGATGGGTTGGCCATTGGTGGGTATGACGAATTAATCAAAATCCATACCTAGAAAAATTTATTGTAAATAATGATGAAAAATTTTTTAAATCATGTACCACCTATGGGTATTTATGAGACACTCTATGCATTTAGGGATACATTCGGTAGTTTTATGGGTACTAAAGGTACACATCCATGGTCTCAGGGATTTCCATTAACCACACCACTGAAAGAGTTTGATGGACCAGAATTACCAGAAAGTGTAGAGGTCACTTGGGAGGACCGATTTTATCCTAAAGCTTGGGGTCATCCCAAATTGCGCAATGCAATTGTTGATTATTATAATTCACGATACAAATCAACAATTACACCTGAGAATGTGATGGTATTCGCTGGAGGTCGTCCAGGGATTCATACTATTATGGCTTTTTTGAAAAAGAATGTAAAGGTACGAATTGGAAATATTGAGTGGCCTGCCTACCTTGACATCATGACCCAAACTGGGACCGATTACGAGACTGTTCCTTTCACAAAAAACAATAACTTTCATCCAAATAATGCAGAATATTACAACCGAAAGAATCTTGATGAAGGTAAAGCAATCCTACCAATTATTTCAAACCCCCAAAATCCTTCAGGCCAAACACGTTCTGGTGAGGAGCTTCGTGAATTGATAGAAATGGCGGAACAGCCAAATAATGGAATACTTCTTGATGAGGCCTATGAGATGTTTCATTCCCCTTCGGTAAGTGGAATTGAATTTGTGCAAGATTTAGATTCTAGCAATATTTTTCTTTCTGGTGCATGTACGAAGGGCCTTCAATCTCCCGGTATTCGTATTGGCTGGATTATTGCAAGCAAGACAAACATAGAAATATTATCAAATTACTCTAGCTTTGGCATGGGTGGTGTGAGCCATCCTTCTCAACATTATGCAATCAAACTTTTGGAATCCAGTCGTGTCAAAAAAGCGCGCAAAGCAGTAGAGCAACATTATAATTGGCAGCGGGAAAGATATGGTAAGGCATTTGAGGAAATGGGTCTAGGTGTATATACAGGTAATGGAGGTTTTTATCATTGGCTTGAGTTGCCTGAAGGAATGACTAGTAATGAACTAAACAAGAGATTGTTTAAGCAAGGAGCAGCTATCCTCTGCGCTTTTGATTGTGATATGGGTCGTCCACATTCAAAAGATACTAGCTACAAAACACCCTATTCACGATTCTTTCGTTTCTCTTTCGGACCACTTTTACCAGAGACATTTGAAGCAGACATCAATCTTTTTCGTAAGGTTTATGAGGCCTACAAGTTTGACTTAGATATTAAATAATTAAAAAAATAATTTTGTTCAACAAACATGTATTTCAAAAAATATTATGAGAAAACTTAAAAATAAATAATAATAATTTGTTTTTGGGTAAAATTCAAATTTATTGTACAATCTAAACTTACTGAGGAATGGTTTTGATTAGAACACAATTAGATTTGAAAAAAAATATACTATTTATTCTAGCTATTTTTATTGCTGGATGCTCATCAAATGATACAAGAGCTTCATTGTATCAAATTTTTTCTGATTCAAGAGAGTTCATGCTTAATGAAGACCCTGTAAAAGCAACTTATTCGGGTATTAACTCAAATAATCATAGAATGCCTTCTATGAAAATGGAAGATTTAAATAGAAGACTACAGTTTTGGAAATCCATTATTGATAGAATAGAAAAAATTAATTTTAATAGTTTATCAAAAGAGGACCAAACAAACTATAAACTTTTTCAACGTGTAATCCAAAGTCGTATAAATAGTATTACTTATAAAGATTATCAGATGCCGTTGAATGCTGATTCTGGATTCCATACAGGGTTATCACGTCTACATAAAGCAATGCCATTTATTAATGAAAAAGATTATCTGAATTACATTAGTCGATTAAGTGAGTTTCCACGCTTTTTTAATGAATATATTTTATTGATGAAAGAAGGAATTAAGGAGGGAAGAACTCTTCCACAAGTTGTTCTAAATGGATATGAAGTAACAATCTCAACACATGTTGTTAGTAGTCCTGAGGAGAGTGCTTTTTATGAACCATTTAAATCTATTCCATCGACATTATCTAAAGAAAAACAAGAAGAATTGATTGATAAAGGGAAAAAAGTGATAATGGGCAGTGTTATTCCTTCTTTTCAATCTTTTCTAAGTTTTTTTCTTGATGATTATTATCCAAATGCACGAAAAACAATAGGTGCTTATGACTTACCAAATGGTAAAGAATTTTATCAATATAAAATAAATCATTTTACAACTTTGGATTTGAATCCTGAACAAATTCATAATATTGGTTTAGCTGAAGTCAAACGTATTCGAGTTGAGATGGAAAACGTTATTTCAGAAGTTGGTTTTAAGGGTAGTTTTTTAGAGTTCCTTGATTTTTTAAGAACAGATTCTCAGTTCTATGCTGATACTCCAGAAGAGTTATTAAAAGAGGCATCTTTTATTGCAAAAAAAATGGATGCAAAACTTCCATTATTATTTAAAACCTTACCTCGCTTACCATATGGCGTTGCACCGGTACCAGATGATTTAGCGCCCAAATACACTGGTGGTCGTTATGTTGGACCTGGTAAAGGAAGTATTGAGCCAGGTTATTATTGGGTTAACACTTATAAACTAGATGTAAGACCACTTTATAATCTTGAGGCACTCACGTTACATGAGGGGGTTCCAGGCCACCATTTACAAAATTCAATTTCAGCTGAATTAGAAAATGTCCCTGAATTTAGAAAAGAATTAGGGCTTTCTGTATATGGAGAAGGATGGGGGTTATATAGTGAATTTTTAGGCTTAGAAGCAGGATTTTATAAAAACCCTTATAGTAATTTTGGAAGGCTAACTTATGAAATGTGGCGTGCATGTCGTTTAGTTGTCGATACAGGAATTCATGCCATGGGATGGTCTCGTCAAAAAGTAATTAATTATTTATCAAATAATACAGCATTGCCTATCCATGAATGCATTACAGAAACTGATAGATATATTGCTTGGCCTGGGCAAGCGCTTGCTTATAAAATTGGCGAATTAAAAATTAAAGAGTTAAGAAATTATGCTACCACAAATTTGGGAGACCAGTTTGATCTAAGGGAGTTTCATGATGCTATATTATGGGATGGTGAATTACCTTTAGATTTATTGGAAGAGAATATTAAAAATTGGGTATCAGAAAAAAAATAGTATAGGAAGAATTATGAGTCAATCTACACCACGCTTTTCTTCTCGTTGGGGTTTTTTATTAAGTGCCTTAGGTATTGCTGTAGGCACCGGAAATATTTGGAGGTTTCCAAGGATTGCAGCTTCAAATGGAGGTGATGATGGTGCGGGAAGTTTTCTTATAGCTTGGATCACTTTTCTGTTTTTATGGAGTATTCCACTAATAATTGTAGAGTACGTTATGGGTAGAACCTCAAGAAAAGGAACAGTGGGAGCCTTTGCACATTTTATGGGAAAGCCTTTTTCATTTTTAGGAGGATTTATCGGCTTTGTTGCGGCTGCTATTGCTTTCTATTATTCAGTAATTGTGGGTTGGAATATTTATTATTTTGGAAATATGACTTTTACAGATCTTCCAGTAACGACTGATGGATCATGGAAACTATGGAATGACTTTCAAAATAGTTCTTTTCCAATTTTGTTTCATGCAATTGCTATGAGCGTTGGAGGGGTTGCTATTTATAAAGGTGTTTCTTCAATAGAGAAAGTAAATAAAATTTTAATTCCTACTCTTTTAGCCATCGTATTACTTTGTGTATTTAGAGCATTATCTTTACCGGGATCCATGGCTGGAATATCTTACCTATTTACACCTGAATGGTCCCAGCTAAAAGATCCTAGAATTTGGCTTGATGCACTGACGCAAAATGCGTGGGATACAGGCGCTGGCTGGGGGCTATTTATGACTTATGCTATCTATATTAGAAAACGTTATGGAATAATTAAAAATGCATTCACTACTGCAATTGGTAATAATATGGTATCGCTATTAGCAGCAATTATGATTTTTAGTACTGTTTTTTCAATTCTTGGTAATGATATGGGTATGTCTAAACCAGAAATTTTGGAGGTTATGAAAACTTCTGGTCCTGGTTCTACTGGTTTAACGTTTATTTGGATGCCCCAACTCTTCGCAAAAATGTCATTTGGTAAACCTTTGGCAATCTTATTTTTTCTAGGATTGACCTTTGCTGGTTTTTCTTCATTGATTTCAATGCTTGAATTGGCTGTTCGAAACTTAATTGATTTTGGAGTTAAGAGAGCTACAGCAGTTAGTTGGATTGTAGGAGTATGCTTCATTATGGGTATTCCATCTGCAAATAATTTAGAAATTTTAGGTAATCAAGATTTTGTATGGGGAATTGCGCTCATGCTAGCAGGTGTTTTTGTTGCCTTTGCTGCGATTAAATATGGTTTAAGTCGTATAATTATTGAAGTTAGTTCAGAAAGTCAAAATGATTGGTCTTTCCCTATGTGGTGGGCACCTGTAATTAATTATATCGTTCCAATGATAGGAATAACTATTTTTTCTTGGTGGATGTGGCTGTCAGCTACCGTATATGCACCAGATGATTGGTATGATCCAACAAGTTACTATAGTGTTGCAACCTGTTTAGTCCAATGGGGTCTTGTTATTGTTATTTTTTATGGGTTAAATAATTGGATGAATAAAAGATTGGATAATCCCATTGATATTTAAATGGTTAATTTTTCACTGACTCGTAGAGGTTGTTATGAATAAAATAAAATTAGTTAGAATAGTATTATTAATTATATTTTTGTCACCAAACTTTATTTTGGCGCAAAAAAATAAAAAAGATATTCAAAATTCTATTGAAAAACGAGCAAAAGAGTATGAGAGTATTGCTAAATCAATTTGGAATTGGGCAGAGTTGGGATACCAAGAAGAAAAAAGTTCTGCTCTTTTAAAAAAAACATTATCGGATGAAGGTTTTAGCATTAAATCTAATGTAGCTGAAATTCCCACAGCTTTTGTTGCAGAATATGGTTCTGGCAAACCAATTATTGGAATTCTTGCAGAATTTGATGCGCTACCTGGTATTTCACAAGAAGTTGCCACTGAGCGTAAACCCATATTAGGTCAGGCTGGTGGGCATGCTTGTGGTCATCATTTATTTGGTACTGCATCCACTGCAGCAGCAATAGCAGTAAAACAATATTTAGATAAATCAAAAAAGAAGGGCACTATACGATTATATGGAACTCCAGCTGAAGAAGGAGGTTCTGGAAAAGTTTATATGGTACGTGCAGGCTCATTTGATGATGTAGATATTGTTTTGGATTGGCATGCGAGCGATAGAAATGCAGCAGACCCAGGTACTTCCATGGCTAACAGGTCTGCAAAATTTAGATTTCATGGATACTCAGCTCATGCTGCTGGAGCACCAGAAAAAGGTCGATCCGCATTAGATGCAGTTGAAGCCATGAATCATATGGTTAATCTTTTACGTGAACATATACCAGATGGATCTCGTATACATTATGTAATTACTAGAGGTGGGAATGCACCTAATGTTGTACCTGATTTTGCAGAAGTATTCTATTACGTTCGAGATTTCAATGTAGATATATTGGAAGATATTTGGTCAAGACTTTTAAAAACTGCTCAGGCTGCTGCGTTGGGTACAGATACACGTTTAGAATATGAAATTATACATGGAAATCGGCCCGTTTTGGCAAATAATGTTGCACAAAAAATAATGTATAGTAATTTAAAAACTATTGGTGGCATTAATTATAACCGAACAGAAATGAAGTTTGCTAATGAAATTTATAAAACACTTCGTAATCCCGGTCTAGACTTAGAATCTGCTGGTGAAGTACAACCTTATGGATTTAGAAAAGGCAAAGGTTCAACTGATGTTGGAGATGTTAGCTGGATGGTACCAACAGCTAGGCTCAGAATAGCTACTTGGGTTCCTGGCACTTCTGCACATACTTGGCAAGCTGTTTCAGCTGGAGGCATGAGTATTGGAATGAAAGGCATGGTAAATGCAGCTAAAGTTATTGCTGGAGCTGCATTTGATTTGTATAACGATCCTGAAACCATCAAAAATGCAAAAAAAGAGTTGATAGAACGCCGTGGACCTGAATTTAATTATTACTCACTGCTTGGCGAACGAGATCCACCATTAGATTATAGAAAATAATGACTTATAAACGCTCATAACGCTTTTTTTCGTTGTTTTATTTGATTTAATTATTTATTATCCGATGTATAATTTTTGATTAAATATTCATTGGAGCAGTAATAAATGACTTTTTTTAGAATATTATTAATTTTTGTTGTTCAGTTAGTTTTTGCTCGTTCAGAAAAAAACAATATTGAACCTAAAGAGCTTTACAGATTACTTGAAGCTTCTAAAGGTTGGGTGATGAATGATGAAATTGAAGGCTATAAATTATTTTCTAAAAAAATTGAAGATCAAGACTTGAGTGCTGTAATGGTTACTTATGAAACCTCTATTCCTCTATTAGGTATTCAAGAAGTGCTAATGGATGTTGAGAATTACGAATCTTTTTTAAGTAGTTCTAGCAAAATGGTTACCAAGCAGTTAAAAAAAGATGATACTGCCGTAGTAGGATATCAATTTATACCAATTAATTTTCCATTTATGAATGATAGGCACTATTGTTTCAAACTAATTAAAAATGAAATAAATGTTGAAAATTCAAAAACCTTAGTAAAATGGTTCTTATTAGATGAAAATCAAGAATTGTTAGATCTTCAATCATCAAATAAGACTAATCCAATATATCTCAAATATGGAGCTGGTCTTTGGTTAGTAGACAGTATTGATAAGAGTAAAATCAAAATATCGTATAGGCTGTTTATGGACCCAGGTGGTTCCATTCCTAACTTTCTTACAGAAAAAATAAATGAAATTAGTATAATTAATCTTTTCAAAGATGTCATTGCTGAAGCAGAAAGAAGAACAAGTTGATGAATATTAAATTAAGTTTACTAATAATAGTTCTGCTCAATTATGGATGTAATGGAGATAACTTAGGAATTGATAAAGAATATGCTCCATTAGAAACAGTTGACTACGTAGATATTGAAAGATTTATGGGTGATTGGTATGTTATAGCAAATATTCCAACTTTTATTGAAAAACGTGCAACAAATGCAATTGAATCATATAAACTAAATGATAAAGGTGAAGTAGAAACAACCTTTACATTTTATGAAGATTCACCCAGAGGGGAAAAAAAGAAATACTCTCCAAAAGGATTCATTTATAATACAAAAACAAATGCAGAGTGGAGAATGCAGTTTTTGTGGCCGATTAAAATGCCATTTTTAATAATAGATCTTGATGAAGATTATAGTTTCACAGTCATTGGTGTTCCAAATCGTAACTATGTATGGATAATGTCTCGAGAGCCATTTATTAATTCTGATATCTATGAAACAATAATAACTAAACTCAAAGAAGTTGGCTACGACATTAGCAAGATTAAAATGATTAAACAGGAATGGTAAACTTCCTTAACTCATGAAAATAGCAATTATTGGCACTGGAATTTCAGGCTTAACAACAGCATATCTTTTAAATAAAAAGTATGATGTGACAGTCTTTGAAAAAAATGAATACATTGGTGGACATACTCATACACATGACATAATTCTTAATGATAAAAAATTATGCAGTCGATTCAGGTTTTATCTGTTACAATGAAAACACTTACCCTAATTTTATTAAGTTGTTAAAAATACTAGGCGTTGAAAGTCAAAAGACAACAATGGGTTTTAGTGTTAAATCTGAAAAAAAGAATTTAGAATACGCCGGTAATTCTCTTAGTTCTCTTTTTTCACAAAAAAAGAATATTTTTAGTATATCATTCTTACTGATGATTAGAGATATTCTCTCATTTAATAAAAATGCAAAAAAAGACCTCTCTACTATTTCATCCAAATTAACATTAGGCGAATATTTAAAAAAAAATAATTACTCTAAAGGTTTTATTTACAATTACATTGTTCCAATGGGAGCAGCTATTTGGTCAACAAAAGCATCAAATATGTTAGATATGTCAGCATTATTTTTTTATACGTTTTTTTGACAATCATGGATTGCTTCAAATAAAAAATAGACCTACTTGGTGGGTTATTAAAGGTGGCTCAAAAGAATATGTTAAGAAATTAGTCAGTTCTTTTAAAGAAAAAATTAGGTTATCATCACCAGTGACCTCAATTACTCGAAAAGATGAAAAAGTAGAAATAAAATATGGAAATGGTAATGACCAAATTGAAACTTATGATGCAATAGTTATAGCTACACATAGCGATCAAGCTTTAAGACTATTGTCAGATAAGACTAGTTTAGAGACCGAAATCTTGAATGCTTTACCATACCAAAAAAATGAAGCTTTATTGCATACTGATCATACGGTTTTACCAAAAAATAAGCTAGCATGGGCAAGCTGGAATTATAATTTAGATCAAGATTCTGAGAAGCCCGTAGCTCTGACTTATAATATGAATATTCTTCAAAGCTTAAATGCTCCAGAAACGTTTTGCGTTACATTGAATAGCAACGGATTAATTGATCCCTCAAAAGTAATTAAAAAATTAAAATATGATCATCCATTATTTACTGTTGAAGGGATTGCTGCACAAAAACGTAAACACGAGATAAGTGGTATAAACAATACTTATTTTTGCGGTGCCTATTGGAGAAATGGTTTTCATGAAGATGGTGTTGTAAGTGCTTTAAATGTTGCTGAGCAGTTTGGTATTTCTTTATGAGTTTATCTTTGCAAAATTATATTTATAATGGAGTTATAAGGCATAGGCGTTATACGCCATTTGAGCATTTCTTTTCATATCCGCTATTTATGGTATATGTAGATATATCAAAAGTCAGTAAAATTTTAAAGCATTCTCTTATTTGGAACGTTAACAAACCAGCTTTGATTTCTTTCTATAGAAAAGATTATCATGGAGATTCTAGTAAACCGTTGGATCAAGCTGTTAGAGATACTATTTATAATAAAACAGGTAAAAAAATAAATGGTCCAATTAGAATTCTTACGCATTTGAGATATTTTGGATTCTGCTTTAATCCGGTCAGCTTTTATTATTGTTTTGACGCTACAGATTCAAAATTAGAAATGATTATGGCTGAAGTCACTAATACTCCATGGAATGAAAGGCATTCTTATATAATTGATAAGAAAATGTTAAAAGGTTCAAAAAAAAATTTAGTAGCGGAACTTGAAAAGAAATTGCACGTTAGTCCTTTTTGGGGAATGGACCATCAATATGAATGGTTATTCTCCGAGCCAGATGAATCATTGCTTGTTAATATGAAAAATTTTAAGTCAAAGGTCAAAGTTTTTGATGCAACCTTAACAATGAAAAGAAAAGCTTTAACAATAAAAAATTTATTAATTTCTGTATTGAGATTTCCATTTATAACGTTAATTGTGGTTTATCGGATCCACTGGCAAGCACTAAAACTTTGGATTAAAAAAGCGCCATTTTTTGTTCATCCAAGTAAAATTGAGAGTTAATTAAACAATGAAAAAACAGATTCGTGTTGATCAAAGTGCGAATAGATTAAATGAATTAAAAAAATCAACTTTTTTAGTTAATATTTTTAAAAAAATTATTTTAAAAAAATTCAATAATCTTAGTATTGGATACATTCATTTAACTGATGGAAAAGACGTATATGAATTTGGTGATAAAAAAAGTGATATTAGAGCTAAGATTAAAATACTATCCTCAGAGTTTTATGTTTTTCTTGGAAGTGGCGGACTGCTTGGTGTAACTGAAGCCTATACAGCTGGTTTTTGGCGTGCTGATGATATTGTTACGCTCATCAGAATCATGATTAAAAATAGTCATATAATGCAGCAACTAGATTCTGGTTGGGCAAAACTTCTTAAACCTATTAATAATTATATTCATAGAAAAAGACAAAATACATTGACCGGAAGTAAAGAAAATATTTTAGCACACTATGACCTCAGTAATGATTTTTATAAACTTTGGTTAGATAATAGTATGACTTATTCATGTGGTGTATTTAAGGATGAAACAACAACCTTAGAAGAAGCTTCCATTGAAAAATTAGATAGAATATGCAGAAAAATAAATCTTAGTGAAAATGATAGTATTTTAGAGATTGGCACTGGTTGGGGAAGCTTCGCTATTCATGCTGCAAAAAACTATGGTTGCAATATTACCACTACTACAATTTCTGATGCACAATATGATTACGCAAAAAATAAAATATTTGAGGAAGGTCTAGATGATAAAATAACATTGTTAAATCAAGATTATAGAAATCTTACTGGTACTTTTGATAAAATTGTATCAATTGAAATGATTGAAGCTGTTGGTCACGAGTATGTACCTTTATTTTTTCAAAAAGTATCTAAACTTTTGAAAAAAGATGGCCTTTTTGCTTTACAAGGAATCACATATAATGATCATAATTTTGATGATTACAAGCATTCTGTAGATTTTATCAAGAAATATATATTTCCAGGATCATGTCTAATCTCAATTTCTCAAATTACAAATGCAATCAAAAAGAAAACAGATTTATCTATTGTTAATCTTGAGGATATAACAATGCACTATGCAACAACTCTTCATAAATGGAGAAATAATTTTATGGAAGTAATTCCAGCTATTAAAGAGCTTGGTTTTTCTAATGCCTTTATTAATATGTGGGAATTTTATTTTCATTATTGTGAAGCAGGCTTTTTAGAAAGAAATATTGGAGACTATCAAGTAATATTTGCAAAATCTAATACAAGAGATATTAATATAAGGTACTAGTTCAATGTTGAAGTCATTAATTGGTTATGCTGAAAAAGGTTTATTACCTGACTCTTTAATTCGTGTAGGGATTAGAAAGTTATGTCGTGTTCGTTTAAACTGGGTTAAAGAAATTGGTCCGGAGGCACTTGAAAATCATCATCAAGAGTGGGTTGAGAAATTAAAAAATAGTCCAATAGCTCTTGTTCCGGAAAAAGCGAATGAACAGCACTATGAAGTTCCTCCTATATTTTTCCAGACTGTATTGGGGAAATATTTAAAATATAGCTCAGGCTTCTGGCCTGATGGTGTAAATAGTCTAGATGAATCAGAAAAAGCTATGTTAAATATAACATTAGAACATGCAGAAATTACTGATGGTATGGATATTCTTGAGTTAGGGTGTGGATGGGGTTCATTGACATGTCTAATGGCAAAGAATTTTCCAAATAGTAATATAACTGCAGTAAGTAACTCCAATGATCAGCGAATATTTATTATGAATGAGTGTAAGCGCAAAGGCTTAGCAAATGTAAATGTAATTACTGCTGATATGAATGATTTCGATATTGATAAAAATTTTGATAGAGTTGTTTCAGTTGAAATGTTTGAACATATGAGAAATTATCAAAAACTATTAAAAAAGATTGATAGGTTCCTTAAGCCCAGTGGAAAGTTATTTGTTCATATATTTTCACACAATCAAATGGTTTACCCATTTGAGGATAAAGGGGATGGAGATTGGATGGCTCGTGAATTTTTTAGCGGTGGAATTATGCCCTCGCATAAACTGTTATTGTATTTTCAAGACCATTTAAAGATAGATAAAGTTTGGCACTTCTCAGGTGAACATTACAGTAAAACATCTTGGGCTTGGTTAAATAAAATGGACAAAAATAAATCAAAAATTATAGAAATTTTTTCTGATACATATGGAAAAGAGAATGCAAAAATGTGGTGGCAAAGATGGCGAATATTTTTTATGTCTTGTGCTGAACTTTTTGGTATGAGAAATGGATTAGAGTGGGGAGTCTCACATTATCGATTTGAAAAGCCTGGGAATTAACTGATGATTATATTATTATTTTTTCTTGGGCACTGGTATTTATCTCTTTTTTTCCAAACGTTCTTTTTGCATCGTTATACATCACATGGAATGTTTAAAATGAATTATTTTTGGGAAAAAACTTTCTTTTTTCTTACCTTTTTAGTTCAGGGTTCTTCTTTTTTACAGCCAGCAGCTTATGGTGCTATGCATCGCAAACATCATTCGTTTAGTGACACTAAAAAAGATCCTCATTCTCCAGTTTGGTCAAATAATATTTTTTCATTTATGTGGGAAACTTTTAAAGAGTATAGAAACTTATCGACCCAGTTTTTAATCGACGAATCTAAAAGTTCAGATTTACCTCGTTGGAGATTTATCGAAGTTCTAGGTGAGTCAATGATAGTTAGAATATTTTTTGTTTCACTTTATTCATTGTTTTATTGGACATATGCACCCTCAGCCTGGTTTTTCTTATTAATCCCATTTCACATTTTTATGGGTCCTATCCATGGCTTTATCGTTAATTGGTTTGGTCATAAAAATGGATACAGAAACCATCCAGAATTATCTGATAATTCAAAAAATACTCTACCCGTAGATTTGCTTATGATGGGAGAACTCTACCAAAACAATCATCATAAATCACCAAATAAACCTAAGTTTTCACATCGTTGGTTTGAGCTTGATCTAGGTTATTTGTTTATTAAAGCTTTGAATACATTAAAAGTTATTAGGTTAGTATAATGAATCATAATATTAAAGAATATTCCATTTCTTTAATTTGTGTTTTAATTGCATTCTTGGTTTCTTTAGCTTCATCACAAAATGGAGTTTCTTACAATAATTATCCAATATCAATTATATGTATGGCACTTAGTTTTATAATTCACTGGCTTGTTTTTATTCCTTCATATTTTTATAAAACCGAAAAGTTTTATGATATTACGGGAACAGTTGCATACTTATCTATTTTATTAACAACAGCATATTTAATAAACCTTGTTAACGATGAGGGAATCTTATTACGATCAATTGTATCAATTATTTTTGTGATGATTTGGGCAATTAGGTTGGGAATATTCCTTTTCAAAAGAGTCATTAAAGTTGGCGAGGATAAACGATTTGAACATGCAAAAAAATCATTTTCAAAGTTTTTGATGTTTTTTAATATATCAGCACTTTGGGTGTTTTTAACAATTGTCAATGTACTAACAATGATTATTAATAACTCAGATTCCGTTACAGATTTATTTTTTATTATAGGTGTTAGTATTGCAATAATCGGCTTCATTATAGAAGTAGTTGCTGATATGCAGAAAAGAAAATTTCGTACAAACATTTCTAATAAAGGTCAGTTTATTAGTTCTGGATTGTGGAGTATTTCTCGACATCCAAATTATTTTGGTGAAATGATGATTTGGGTCGGCATGAGTGTTGTTACAATTCCAATATTAATTGGATGGCAATTTATTACTTTGATATCACCTATTTTTGTCATTTTTCTATTAACTAAAGTAAGCGGAATAAACTTACTTGAAGCATCAGCAAACGATAAGTGGGGTGCAGATAAAAATTATCAAGATTACAAAGATAAAACCTCGGTTTTAATACCCTTTCTAGGAAGTAAAAGGTAAATATTAAATGTTTAAAAAAATCATCACAATTTTAGGAACCATAGGATTAATAATGGCCATAGAGAAACCAACATTTAAATTATTAGAAAAAAATGGCAATATTGAAATAAGAGTTTATGACCCGATGGTAATTGCAAAAACTTTAGTAGAGGAAAGCTATGATTCAGCACTAAGTAAAGGTTTTAGACGAATAGCAAATTATATTTTTGGTGGGAATGATAAAGAGATGAGTATTTCAATGACGGCACCAGTTATTTCCAAAAAGTCAAAAAAAAATCCAGGATTATATGAAGTATCATTTGTTATGCCTAAAAAATATACTCTTGAAGATTTACCTAAACCAAATTTTTCTAGCGTGAAACTAGAAAAAGCAAATTTAGGGAAAGTTATATGTATTAAGTTTGGTGGTTGGGCAACTGAAAAAAGAGTAGAGAGATATCAAACTGATTTAATTAAATCAATTACTGCTATGGGCTTAGAGAGTAAAGGGGATTTTTTAGTGGCTCAATATAATTCACCATGGGCTATCCCTCCATTCCGAAAAAATGAAATATTAATCCAATTAAAATAAATATTAAGTATAAAAAGCTCATAACGCTCATTTTTCTTGTTTTTTTAACTTAGTTGTTTTATACTTTGATTAGTTATACTTATTTAAATAGCTAATTGAGGTTATTATGACAAAAGATTTTATAGATCATATTGCGGTTGAAGTCAAAGATGTTGATGCTGCCGTAAAATGGTATTCTGAAAAATTTAATTGCAAAATCAAATATCAAGATAATACATGGGCAATGTTGAGTTTTCAAAATATTTCAATTGCCTTGGTCACTCCAGGGGAGCACCCAGCTCACTTTGCAATCGTTAAAGAATCTCTAAATAAAGATGAAAAAATTAAATATCATCGTGATGGTATAGGATATATCTATAGTAATGATATAGACAATAACGTTATTGAATTAGTAGATCGTAGATCATAGAAAGTTACTCATGCCAAAAGTTATAATTAATAAAACTCAAAATTATTGTATCATATCAGCTTTTGATGAAGATACAAGTGAATTTATTTCAGAAATACAAAAGTTAAAGTCAGAGGGCTGGATACTGGAAGGTGGTGTTTCAGCCTCTAATAACAAACTTTTTCAATCGATGAGCAAGCAATGAGTTCATCGTATATCATTATCGGAGCTAGCGGGGGAATTGGCTCTCAACTGGTCGCAGATTTAGAATCTTGTGGACATAACCTACTGCTCGGTTACCACAAAGAAAAACTAGATGCAATTTCTGGAAACTCTGAATTTGCGCCAGTTGAAGCTACTAATTTTGATTCAGTTATGTCTTTAGTTGAACAAGGTGTTAATAAATTTGGGGATATTGATGGTCTAATTAATTTACCTGGATCTATTATTTTAAAACCTCCCCACCTTATTTCTGAAGATGAATTTTATTCTACTATAGATATAAATTTAAAATCAGCATTTGCTTGTGTAAGAGCTGCTGGTAAATTAATGCAAAATTCTTCAGTTTTACTAATGTCAACTGCAGCTGTTTCGATTGGGCTTGGGAATCATGAAATGATTGTAGCTTCCAAGGCAGGTATTGAAGCAATGGTTCGATCTGCCTCCAAAACATATGCTAGAAAAGGACTTAGATTTAATGCAATTGCTCCAAGTTTGACAAATACACCATTAGCAAAAAGTATAGTTGACAATCCAATCAGTTTGAAAGCTAGTGAGAAAATGCACCCTGTTGGAAGAATAGGTGAGCCTAAAGACATTACTAACGCAATCCAGTTTTTAATCAACCCAAAAAATAATTGGATTACTGGCCAAACTTTAAGTTTAGACGGCGGTATGTCTACCACTAAATAGTGAATACCAATCGAATTAAACCATTAAATAATTTAAAGTTTAATGGTAGTAGTGTTTGTTACTGGATGCAGAGAGACAAAAGAGTTCAGGATAATTGGGCTCTTATCCACGCACAAGACTTAGCTTTAAAAAACAAAGTTCCACTCTATGTTTGTTTTACTTATTTAGGAAAATTTAAAGATGCAAACATAAGGCAGTATCAATTTCTTTTTGATGGTTTAAAAGAAACATCTGAAAAACTAAATAATAAAAATATACCATTTTACTTATTAAAGGGTAACCCGATTGATGAAATATCAAAATTTATAGAATTAAATAATATCGGTTGTTTAGTCACGGACTTCTCTCCACTTAAAGTCTATCAAAATAGAATTGATAAGGTAGCTTCAAAAATAAGTATACAGTTTCATCAAGTAGATGCACATAATATTATACCAACTTGGTTAGCAAGTGAAAAGCAAGAATATGCAGCATATACATTTAGACCAAAAGTTTTAAAAAAAATCGATGAATATTTAACTGATTTCCCTAAAATAATTAATCATCCAATTAAGCCATCAATAGAATTAAAATTAATTAATTGGGAAGAAGTAATTAATAATTTAGAAATTGATTTTTCTGTACCAAAAGTTAATTGGTTGATATCTGGTGAAAGTGCAGCTGAGTCAATCTTTAAAAAGTTTATCAATCAAAGTTATCACAATTATGGAGATGACAAGAATAATCCAAATATTGATGGCACTTCAAATTTCAGCCCCTATTTACATTATGGGCATATTTCATCTCAGCGTATTGCTCTTTCTTTATATGAAAATGAAGCAATTGAATCAAAAGGTTTTTTAGAACAATTAATTGTTAGAAAAGAGCTTTCTGATAATTTTTGCTATTTTAATAAAACATATGATAGTTATGATGGATTTCCTAATTGGGCTAAAAAGTCTCTGGATTCACATCGAAATGATGAAAGAGAATATTTATATTCAATATCTGAACTTGAAGAATCAAATATCCATGATAAACTTTGGAATGCAGCTCAAAATCAAATGATTAAAACTGGTAAAATGCATACTTATATGAGGATGTATTGGGCGAAAAAGATATTAGAGTGGAGCCCTACTCCTGAGGATGCTTTACAAAATGCAATCAATCTAAATGATAAATATGAATTAGATGGTCGTGATCCAAATGGTTATACAGGAATTGCATGGTCCATTGGTGGTGTTCATGATAGGCCTTGGTTCGACAGACCAATATTTGGTCAAGTAAGATATATGAGCTATGGTGGATGTAAAAATAAGTTTGATATTAATTCTTATATTAATTCAAATACTTAACAGAGTTATAAATTTTATTTAATTATAATGGAAGTAACATTAATATTTCCGCATCAGCTTTTCTCTTTTCATCCAGCTATAGCCAGAAGCAGACAAATCTTTATAGTTGAAGATCCACTCTTTTTTGGAGATCAAGAATTTCCAGTAAAGTTTCATAAACAAAAAATTCTACTTCACAAATTATCAATTGATAATTACTGTAAAATCTTAAAAAACAATAATTACGATGTAAAGATTTTATCCTACAAATCATTTAGTGATAAAGAATATTTAAAAAAAGTATTCATTAAAAATTCTATTAATAAAATCTTTTATGCTGACTTACATGACTACGAATTAAATCAAAGATTAAAAAAAATAACTGAAGAATTAAAAATAAAGACAGTTGTTTGTGATACCCCAGGTTTTTTACTTAACCTTGATCAGGTTCAAGAAGATTTTAAAGGCAAAAATAAATTTATGATGGGCCAGTTTTATCAAAAACAACGTAAAAGATTTAATATTCTTATTGACTCAAATCAAAAACCAATTGGTGGCAAATGGAGTTTTGATGCTGAAAACAGGAAACGAATCCCTAAAAATTTAGAGATTCCAGCTATATACACATTTAATAAAAAAGAAAAATTAAGGAATGAACTAGAAGAAAATATCAATTTAAATTTTTCTTTAAATCCAGGTGAAATTAATAATTTCAATTATGCAGTTACTCATGAAGAAGCTAAAATTAGTTTTGATCAGTTTCTAAAAGAGAGATTTAAGTATTTTGGAGATTATGAAGATGCGATATTAATTAATGAATCATATCTTTTTCATAGTGTTTTGACACCCGCGTTAAATATCGGATTGATAACACCAAAAGAAATACTTCAGTCTACCTTAGATTATTCTAAAGAATTCAATATTCCATTAAACTCTCTTGAGGGGTTCATACGTCAAATTATTGGCTGGCGCGAATTTATTAGAGGAGTTTATCATACTAAAGGCTCCAAACAAAGAACTTCGAATTTTTGGAATTTTTCAAAAAAAATACCTGAGACTTTTTATGATGGTAGGACTGGAATTACACCAGTTGATGATTTAATTAAAAATATAAATAATAATGCATACGCTCATCACATTGAACGTTTAATGATACTTGGAAACATTATGTGTTTAATGAGGTTTGATCCCAATGAAGTTTATAGATGGTTTATGGAAATGTTTATTGACTCATATGATTGGGTGATGGTTCCAAATGTTTATGGCATGAGTCAATTTGCTGATGGCGGTATTATGTCAACGAAACCTTATATAAGTGGAAGTAATTACATTCTTAAAATGAGTAATTATAAGAGAGAATCCTGGTGTGAATTATGGGATGCATTATATTGGCGATTCATAGATGACCATAGAGAATTCTTTAATAAAAACTATAGAATGAAAATGATGGTTACTTTATATGATAAAAAAGATGAAAAAATTAAAAAAAATTACATAAAATTATATAATGATATATAAAAAGCTCATAACGCTCAATTTTCTCTTGTTTAATTTTTTTATGATTATTAATTTGATTACATGAGATACTTAAACTCAAAGCAAGTTGCAGATATAATCGGAGTAAATATTTCCACTCTTAAACGTTGGACTGAAAATGGTACTCTTGGCTGTGATAAAACAGCTGGTGGACATAGAAAGTTCACAATGAATCATATCCGAGATTATTATAGAAATAATCCTGATGCAAATAACAATACAGATTTAAAGATTGAAGACATAAGTCAAAAACAGTTATTTGGTCTAATCCAAAAAAGAGATTTTAAAAAACTTGCAGAGAAACTAGCTCAATCTAGTCTAGATACTGATGAAGTGATAGTAAGTAATATTATTAATGGACTCTATATGAATGGAGTGCCTGTAGCTGATCTTCTTGACTATGTTGTTGATGTAGCAGGCCATATAGTTGAAACTAAATTAAGTAATAAAGAAATTGTCCATACCGAAGCTTATGTTTCAAGACAGCTATTGACAAGAGTTGTTGATGGTTTGTGTTCTGAAAAACCAAATGGAACATTTAATGGTAAAAGTGCTTTGTGTGTAAACTTTGAAGATAACCTTCCAGACATTGGTGTAGTAATGTCAGAGGTTGTACTTAGACATTCGGGTTATAATGTCTTCAATGCAGGCTCACATGCCGAACTTGGTAATTTATCAAGTGTTATTCGTAAGAAGAATATAGATATTGTATTATTTTATTTATGTAATCTTCAATGCTGTAATGCAGTCGTTGTAGAGAATATTGAAAAGACAAAAGAAGATATTAAGAATATTGTAAAAGAGGCGAAAAAGATTAATGTAAAAGTTCTTTTTGGGGGTGAAGGCTATTTACTTTTAAAGGATATTCACGATATTGTTGATAATTCTTTTCTAACATATAATAATCTCCAAAAAATCGTTTAAAAAAATAAATTTTAAAAGTTAGAAAAATCCTTTAAGGACTAGATCCTAAAAATGGTTAAAATTACAACTATAATAAAATTTCTTTTTTTGGCTATTTCTTGTTCTATTCTTTTGTCATGCTCTCAACCTTCAAACTATAAATCAGAAATTATTCAATCTATACCCGATACGTGGTCTGTAGATGTTGAGCAAGTAGAAAGGTATACAGGTAATTGGTGGGAGTCATTTGGAGATACAACTTTTGTTCGCTTTTTTAGTGATTTTCAAAGTGCTAGCCCTGATTTAAAATCAATCATTAATCAATCTACTATGGCAAAAAATTCTGCTAAAATTATATCTGCTTCTTCTTTTCCCAGCTTAAACGTTACTGCTTCTAATTCTAATCGTAAGCAGAACCTAGCTGCATTTGGTTTTTCTAGTAGTATGCTTGGTCTAGATGATCAAAATAATTCAAATGATAATTCTGAAAATTCTGTTGTTAGCTTTTCATCAGAAAATTCAGGATTAAATCTTGGAATGCAATGGGAAGTAGATGTTTGGGGAAGATTGCTAAATGCACGACGAGCAGCATACAAAGATTATGAATCCACATTAAATGATCTTGCTTATTTAAAATTTTCTTTAGGTGTTCAATATGTTAATGCTTATTACGCAGCAGTTGAATCTAACATTCAACATGAATTATCTATTGAAACAAGAGAAGCACTAGTTCGTGTTAAAAATATCGTTTTAAACAGATATGATAATGGTTTATCTTCAAGTTTAGATCTTAGACTAGCAGAATCTTCTCTTGCTATTAGTAGAGTTGAGGAAGAGAATAGATTTATCCAAAAATCAAATATTACAAGAAATCTTGAAATATTAATGGGTAAATATCCATCTGCTTCATTAATTGTAAGCGACTCATTCCCTGTAAACTATCCAAAGATTCCACCTGAATTACCAGTCGACCTTATTGAGAGAAGACCTGATATTCAAGCTGCTATAAATAATATTGAATCTTCAGGATATAGATTAGCTCAATCCAAAAGAGAATTATTACCTTCAATTTCATTAACCACCTCTGTTGGAACTTCTAGTCAAGATTTAAAAGATATTTTAAATGGAGATTATTCTGTTTGGAATATCGCAACAAATATTACCGTCCCACTATTCCAAGGTGGACGACTCAGAGCAAATGTTGCCATGAATGAAAGTGAATTATCATTATCTCAAATTAATGCAATGAAAAAAATACTTCAGGCATTTTCTGAGGTAGAGCAATCACTAGCAATTGAAAATTCTATTCAAAGGCAATATGTTGCTATTTTGGAAGCGGAAAAGCAATCTGAGGCTGCGTATGAACTAGCAGTTGGAAGATATGAAAAAGGTATTTCTGATTTAATAACTGTTCTAAATAGTCAGCAGCAATTATTCTCAGTTAAATCCCTAAAATATTCACTTCAAAATCAAAGAATCCAAGCTAGGGTTAATTTATTTTTAGCTTTGGGTGGTGATTTTGATATTTCTAAAAATTGAGAATAAAAATGAAAAAACTATTTAAAAAATACTTACCATTATGGATCATACTTGGATCTTTATTAGTAGCAACAATGATGATTAGTGCGAAGCCTAGAGCTAAAGCAAATATTCAAAAATTTATTCCACCAGTTGTTGAAACACAAACTGTTATATCTCAGGAATATCAAGTGACTGTTGAATCTCAAGGCACAGTTGTTCCACGGACTGAAATTCAATTAATGTCTGAAGTATCTGGAAAAATACAAAGAGTCTCCTCTAAATTGCAAACAGGAGCAAAATTTGATAAGGGTGATCCACTAATCTATTTAGAAAAACGTGATTTCGAATTGTCACTTATTTCAGCTGAATCTTCATTGTCACAAGCACGAGTTAATTATGAGCGTGAAAAAGCAGAATCTGAATTAGCAGCAAAAGAATGGGAAAAAATAAATGGTGGTAAGGCAAGCGACCTAACATTGAGAAAACCACAGTTATTACAAGCCAGAGCTATTTTAGCCGCAGCTGAAGCAGTTTATGAGCAAGCTGAAAGAAACCTTAGTAGAGCTACTATAAGAGCACCATTTAAGGGAAGAGTTAGACAAAAGATGGTTGATGTAGGTATGGTTATATCTCCAGGTTTAGCAATTGCTCAGATTTACGCTACAGATTATGTCGAGATATCATTACCAATCGCTGAGCAAGATCTAGCATTCTTAGGCATTCCTTTAGATGGTAGTTTTATTGAAAAAAAATCTCAACCATATGTTGAGCTTTTTACTGAATTTGGTGGTGAACAACTATCGTGGAGTGGAGCAATTGTTCGTTCTTCCGCAGAAATTGATTCTAAAACAAGAATGTTATCTGTGATAGCACAAGTTTCAGACCCTTATCAGAAAACATCAAATATGCTACCTTTAAAAGTTGGAATTTTTGTTAAAGCAGCTATCAAAGGAAGAACTTTCAATGATATTATAAAAATTCCTCGTTTTACTGTAAGAGATAATAAAGTTTGGGTAGTGAATCAGGAAGGCATCCTTGATCAAAAACAAATTAAAATCTTAAGATATGAGAATGATACTGTATTGGTTAGTGAAGGTCTTGATTCATCTGATTCTGTATTACTTACCCGACTTGCAGTTTTAATTAAGGGTATGAAATTGAAAAAAAATTGAGATCTTTATTATGGAAAGATTAATACGCTGGTTCGTTAAAAATACTGTTGCAGCTAATATGGTAATGTTATTCATTTTGGTTGCAGGCCTACTTACACTTCCAAGAATACGTATGGAAGTTTTTCCTGATATAAATGTTGATGTTGTCTCTATTTCAGTTATTTATCCAGGTGCATCACCCAAAGATGTTGAAGAAGGTATATGCTATAGAATTGAAGAAAAATTAACTGGTTTAAAGGGTATTAAAAGAATTAGATCATCTGCTTCAGAAAATATTGGTGTTACAACTGTTGAGATTTTGCCTGGTGAAGATGTAAACGAAATTCAAGACAAAATTAAAACCCAAATAGATGCAATAGATACCTTTCCAGATAATGCTGAAAAACCAACGATTCAAAATATGACAAGAACTTCAGATGTTATAACTGTAGCAGTCTATGGTGATATTGAAGAAAAGAGCTTAGTTGCAATATCTGAAAATATTAAAGATGAAATAGATGCCCTTCCAGAAATATCTTTGTCAACTATTATAGGTAAAAAGCCCAGAGAAATTTCAATTGAAATTTCTGAACTAACCCTTAAGAAGCATCAATTATCTATTGAACAAGTAGCAAGATCAATTCGATTAAACTCTATGGATATTCCAGGTGGTGCAATTGAAACCAATATGGGAGAAATTCTAATTAGATCTAAGGGCCAAGTCTATAATGAACGTGGTTTTGCAAGTATTCCTATCATTTCTAGACAAGATGGAGCAAATCTTTTATTAGGAGATATTGCTGAAATTAAGGATGGTTTCGCAAAAATTGACCTTAGTCAAAAATTCAATGGTAGTCCAGCTATCCTCATTCGAGTTTTTAGAGTGGGAGATCAAAATGCGTTGGATATTTCAAATGCTGTTAAAAAATATGTTGATAATATTTCAGAATCTTTACCCTTGGGCATTGGAATTAAAACTTGGGATGATGAAGCAACTATTTTACAAGGAAGAATCGACCTTTTAACTAAAAATGCTTATTTAGGACTATTTCTAGTAGTTATAATTCTTGCAATTTTTTTAAAGCCAAAATTAGCTTTTTGGGTATCATTAGGTATTCCAATTTCTTTCATGGGTGGTTTTTGGTTGATGCCAATTTTTGACGTCTCAATCAATATGTTATCTTTATTTACTTTTATTTTAGTATTAGGAATTGTAGTTGATGATGCAATAATTGTTGGGGAAAATGTTTTTTTATGGAGAGAAAGAGGATTGAATGGTATTGATGCTGCTGTCAAAGGAGCTTCTCAAGTTGCCATTCCTGTATTTTTTGCAATTTTAACTACTATTGCTGCCTTTTCACCAATGTTGTCAGTCGTTGGTAATGTTGGCCAAATTTGGAGAATTATTCCATTAGTTACAATAATTGTCCTCATTTTTTCACTTTTTGAATCTTTAACAATACTTCCTGCTCATTTAGGCCATGTTAATGATGAATCTGTTAGTAGATTCTCTATAATCAATACTTTCAGCCAAAAATGGGAAGTATTTCAAAATAAAATCAAATTATATCTAAATGATTTTATCAATAATAAATATAAACCTTTTCTTTCATGGACATTAAAAAATAAAGGTATCACTCTTTCTACATCCTTTGGTGTTTTTATTTTAACTATTGGTTTAATAGCTGGAGGATGGATAAAATTTGTTTTTTTCCCACCATTAGAAGCCGATCTTGTAAATGGAACGATATCTTACCCAGATGGTTCTCCAATTAAAATGTCGATGGAAGGTTTAAATATAATTGAAACTTCTGCTCAAAAATTAAAAAAAGAATTAAAGCTCGAATTTCCAGATGAAGAAATATTTGTAAATATCTTAGCAACAGCTGGTGATCAACCGGTGAAAAATAAAAGTACTCAAGGGCCTGGAGCAGGTGGAAGTATAGCTACAGGTTCTCATTTTGCAGAATATGCAATTGAACTTTCGCCAGGCGAAAATCGTTCTGTGAGCGCAACAGAAATTGCTCGTAGATGGCGAGAATTGACACCTACAATTATCGGTGCTAAAGAAGTTGTTTTCACTTCTGAATTATTTTCGGCAGGTGACCCAATTAATATTCAATTAGTAAGTCAAAGCATTGAAGACTTGAATGCTGTGAGTGCCCTTTTACAAGAAAATTTATCAACTTATCCAGGCGTTATTGATATTAAAGATTCATTTAGCCTGGGTAAAGAAGAAATAAAATTATTACTAAAGCCAGAAGCAAAAAACTATGGTATCACAATGGTTGATGTTTCTAACCAAGTTCGTCAAGCTTTTTATGGATTTGAAGTACAAAATTTTCAGAGAGGTCGTGATGAAATTAAAGTTTTTATTCGATATCCAGAAAAAGAAAGAAAAACCATAAAAAACCTAGAATCTTTGCAAATCCGTAATAATCAGAATGTTGAAATTCCTCTTAAACAAGTAGTAGATATGGACTTTTCGCAAGGATTCTCCACAATTAGTCGGGTTGACAGACAGCGTTCGGTTAGTATTACTGCCAACGTAGATATTTCAAAAGTAACAGCAAATGAGGTTTTAGCTACAGTTATAGAAATTGACTTACCTCAAATATTAGAAAAATATCCATCAGTAAGATTCTCACTTGAAGGAGAACAGAGAGAACAAAATGATAGCTTAGGTTCAATTTTTAAAAATTTTATTTTTGCAATGATCGTTATTTATACTTTACTTGCAATTCCATTTAGATCATATAGTCAACCACTAATTGTGATGGGCGCGATTCCGTTTGGTTTAACTGGAGCAATTATTGGACATATAATAATGGGTCAAAATTTAACTGTACTATCGCTGATTGGAATTGTGGCTCTAGCAGGTGTTGTAGTAAATGACTCATTAGTTTTGGTTGATTTCATAAATAGATATAGACAAGATGGTCATAATGTTTTTAATGCTGTACTTGAAGCAGGTCCAAGAAGATTTAGGCCAATTCTTCTTACATCACTCACTACTTTCTTTGGTTTATTTCCGTTATTAATGGAAAAAAGTGTTCAAGCTCAATTTTTAATTCCAATGGCAATATCATTGGCATTCGGAGTTTTATTTGCGACATTAATTACTCTTGTTATTGTACCCTCCGCATACCTTTTACTGGATAATATATTTAATAGAAAAAAAGCTCATAACGCTCATATTCAGCTTGACCAGTAATTATAGTTTTCATAATTTTGTTACATGAAAATATATGAAATAAACACAACCCAATTCATCGAAAAACCTATTGAGGTTGTTTTCGATTTCTTTTCTAAACCTGAGAATCTTGAGCGCATTACGCCTAAAAACTTATCGTTCAAAATACTAACGCCCACACCAATTAAAATGGAAAAAGGTGCATTAATTGACTACACGATAAAAATAATTGTGGTTCCCATTCATTGGCGAACTTACATATCTGACTATGATCCGCCTCATAAATTTGTAGATCAACAAATTAAAGGTCCCTACTCATTTTGGCATCATACACATACATTTAAAGAAGTTGAAGGTGGTGTAGAAATAAAAGATAAAGTAAAGTATGCAATACCAATGGGATTCCTCGGTAGATTTATTCATGCGATATACATTAAAAATGACCTCAAAAAAATATTTGCTCATCGAAAAACAGTAATTGATGATGTTTTTTCAGGCTAATAAGGTCAAGAAAGTATTTAAATAATGAAAGCAAGAAGGAATCATTAAACCATGAAAGTAGCACTTTTTGGAGCAACAGGATTTGTAGGTTCATATATTGTTGATGAACTATTGAATCAAGGTCATAAGCCTATTGTATTAGTTCGTAAAGATTCTGAAAAAAAATTACCACAATCATCAAAATGTAAAATAGTCATTGGTGATATTAATGATGTTGAGGCAATTAATAAAACTATCCAAGGTGCGGATGCAGTTATCTATTGTATTGGAATAATACGTGAGTTTAAAAGTAAAGGAATCACGTATGACAACCTTCACTTTCAAGGTGCAAAAAGATGTATTGATGCAGCTGTAGAAACAGGTGTTAATCGATTCATCCTTATGAGTGCAAATGGTGTAAAGATTGATGGAACTGGCTATCAGAAAACTAAGCATTTATCAGAGCAGTATCTTAAATATACTAAATTAAATTGGACAATTTTTCGACCATCGCTGGTTTTCGGAGATCCTAGAGGAAATAATCGTCCTGAATTTTGTACTCAATTAAAAAAAGATATGTTAAACCTACCGATTCCTGCCCCTAACTTTCACAAGGGCTTAAATCCTCTAGATGCAGGTAAATTTGCTATGTCTCCTATTCATGTTAAAGACGTTGCTTCTTTTTTTGTAAACGCAGTTGATATGGAAGCTTCTTCCAAAAAGACTTACCATTTAGGTGGTGTTGCTTATTATTGGAAAGATATTATTCAAACAATCGCTAAAGCATATGGAAAAAACAAATGGACTATTCCTGCACCAGCTCTAGCCGTGCAAATTATTGCAAGTTTTTTAGGAAGGTTTTCATGGTTTCCAATTACAAAAGATCAACTTACAATGCTCGTTGAAGGAAATGTATGTGAGTCAGACGAGTTTTTTAAATTATTTAAAATTGAGCCAACGCCGTTTAATACGGATACTTTAAGCTATTTAAATAAATAATTTGAATTTATGAAAATTGCTTTATTACTAGTTTTCATTGGTTTTATGATAACTACTGTTATTCTAAATGCTAATAATCAAATGATTGAACTAAAGGTTGGTGATAATGCACCTGAGTTTTCACTTTATGATCAGGACAATAAACTCCATAAATTATCAGATTATAAAGGTCAGAAGTTAGTAGTCTATTATTTTCCTAAAGCAGATACACCAGGATGAACAAAAGAAGCTTGCGGGTTCCGCGACATATACTCAGAATATAAAAGAGCAGGAATAAAAGTATTTGGTATCAGCTATGATTCTCAAAAATCATTAAAAAAGTTTAAAAACAAATATGCGCTTCCTTTTGATTTTCTTTCAGATTCAAAAAAAGAAGTAGCTGTTAAATATGGTGCAGCAGGTACTGGATGGCCAAGAAGAATAACTTTTATAATAGATAAAAATAGTAAAATTGAAAAAATTTATAATAAAATGAATGTTAATACTCATGCGGAGCAAATTTTAGATGACTTATTTCCAAAAAAATAGTCTAGTTTTCTTATTGTTTACTACTTTGACTATTGCTCAAGATTCTGAGAATCAGGTCTATGGGTTTATTACTGATAGTACATCAGGAGAAGCTTTAATCGGAGCCAATGTTTTCATCAGAGAAACAGGGCAGGGTATGGCTACTGATAATAATGGTTATTATGTACTATCAGAAATTCAACTTGATGAAGCTACTCTAATTGTTTCCTATGTTGGTTATGAACAATATCAAAGAAAGATAGATTTTAAAGATAACTCATCTCAAAATTTACTCGTTGCCTTAAAACCAGATGTCATTGAGTTATTGCAAGTAGATGTTTCGGCAGAAGAAATTGAAAGATTAAACAAAATAGAGCCGAGTCGAATAACTTTATCTCCCCGCGTCCTAAAAGCACAACCATCTTTAGCTGAACCAGATATTTTCAGAACAATACAGTCCCTTCCAGGCGTTTTAACTACTTCAGAGTTCAGTACTGGTTTAGTTATTCGTGGTGGAAACACCGATCAAAATTTAATTTTGTTAGATGGGATTACCGTATATAATCCATCGCATCTTGGAGGGCTTTTCTCAAACTTTATTGTCGATGCGGTGAAAGAAGCTGAATTAATTAAAGGTGGGTACAATGCAGAATATGGTGGGAGACTTTCTGCTGTTTTAGATATTAGAAGTCGAGAGGGGAATAGAAATCAATTTGAAGGAAGTAGTAGTATTTCTCTTTTATCAGCTCAAACAACTCTTGAAGGGCCTTTTTTAAATGGAGCATGGTTGTTAGCCGGCAGAAGAACTTATTTCGATAAAGTTTTACCTTTGGTTTCTGATTTTAATCTACCATACTATTTTTATGACTTACAGGGTCATGTTTTTACAGATTTGAATGAAAAAGATAGATTGTCTTTAAGCTTTTATCGTGGTGTTGATGATCTTCAATATACAGATCTAGACCTTAATTCAGATTGGGGTAACGAGACGATGAGTCTTGCTTACCGCCATGTTTTTAGTGAAAAAATGATTGGTAATTTTTTAGTAGCTAATAGTCGATTTTACACTCGATTTGGCCTGGGTGGAGATGCAGGTATCAATGAATATAACCCTCTTAGAGATATTACTTTTGCGGGAGATATTTCATATTTTATGAACCAAGACTTCAATGTATTTTTTGGAGCAGAGTATAAAAAATTAAGTATTAAATATGAATCACGATTTAATGATGAATCTATATTTTATTCAAAAACTGATCCCAATCAGTTAGCAGTGTACACTAAGTTAAAATGGAAGCCCAATAGAAGATTTATTATTGAACCAGGTTTAAGGATAAGTTCTTTTTCTAGTCATAGTAGTGGGCTTTTATCCAGACCTTAGGCTAAGTGCAAAATTTATTATTGATGAGAATAGATTTATAAATTTTGCTATAGGTAATTATCATCAATTTATTTCAACTTTTCAAGACGATTTCAATCCTCCAATTTTAGATAGTTGGTTTGCAGTAGATGAAAAAGGAGAACCTTCTAGAGCTAACCAAATAGTTCTTGGCTATGAGCAATTTATAGGCCGAGGTTTAAAAGTTCAAATCGAAGGCTTTTATAAAAATATTACAGATATGCTCACTTACGAAGAAAAAAGGAGCACGGCTGATGGCGGTGTAGAAAGTGAAAGTCTAATTGATTTACTCACACCTGCAGATGGATATGCCTATGGTTTAGAACTTTTTGCTCAGCAATCTGTTGGTAAACTTAGTGGATGGGCAGGATATTCTTGGTCAGTAAGTCGTAAGAAAATGAATGGAAAAGAATATTTTACAAATTGGGATAGATCTCATGTATTTAATGTCTTAACAAACTATCAAATTAGTTCATCTTGGGAACTTAATTTGAAATTCACTTTACAGTCTGGGCAAGCATTTACTCCAATAAATGGTTATTTCTTAGAAAATTTACCAGGTAGTTCTCAACAAACCTATCGAACAATTCCTGGCGTTAGAAATGGTGGAAGATATCCTTCCTATCATCGACTAGATATTGGTGCTGTATGGCACCGGAAAAAATATGATATATTTTTCCAAGTAATTAATCTATATAATCGAGAGAATGTATTTAGATATTCTTATCCTTTGGGTAATACGTCTAATGGAATTGATGATGACAATGATTGGGATGTAAAAAAACATGATACTAACGGTAATTTAAGACCTGATAGAGGTGAACCAAATATTGATGAAGATGATGAAGCTAGAATACAAAGAAAAGCATTAAGCCTTTTTCCATTACTTCCTACAATCGGAATAACTTGGAACTTCTAATGAATAAAATAAATATTTTAATTTTTGCTTTACTAGTTTTTGCCTGTGAAGGATTCAATGACCCTGATTCGCCTTATATTGAACAATACGTAGTTTTTGCAAATATTTCTGCAAACAAACCTATGATTGATGATACAGTTTTCGTTTCTAGAACAGCCTCATTAGATGAATCTATTGATGCTGAAGAATTATGGGTAAGTAATGCAAAAATAACAATAGCTGGAGAAAATGATTTATTTACTACTGCATATCCAGTGAAAGGAAGGCCAGGACGATACCAAACTGATACAACATTTATTTATTATCCTGGTACAACCTATACTTTGACTGTTGAAGTAGGTGACCAAACATTAACTGCAAAAACAAGTATTCCAAAATCATTAGATATTGCATCGAGTAATGAAATAAAAGATTATACATGTCGAGATGGTATCACCTTACCTATCTCTCAAATAAATGTAGATAATATATATGAAAATGGTGATCCTATAGTTGAGAAAGTAGACACTATTCTTTATAATTATGGTCAATGTTTTACCGGAAGTTTTGCTTCATACCCAATGTTTATGATTGATTTTAAATCAGATGATGAGTCTAAAATAGTTAGAACATTAACTTATGCCTTAGATAGTGAAGAAATTGGGATTGAACCAGGATCACCTGATGATTTTTTTGATTATAATAGAAACAATAAGCAAGATAGTACATTTATAAATGTAATCTATGATACTACATTTGCTAATGGAATTTGGAAAGGACCATATCTAAGAGATATTAATAATAATCCATACAGAGAGAATCCTTATGTTTGGTCTTCAGAGCAAAGCCCAATTAGGATGAGTTGGTTATTTTTTAACTACTATGGTCTCCAAAAAATTACTGTTCAGGCAACTGATAACGTTTTCTATAAATATTTTAAAGGTGACCCTTTCTCTCAAAATATTTTCACCCTACCTGGGTCAAATATTGAAGGAGGATATGGAATGTTCTCCTCTGATATTTCTGAATCATTCTATGTTTATTTAAAAAGAGGCAAGGACTACACAAAAGACTAATAACTTTTATTATATATTGCTCAAAAATGCTATCTTCCTAATATTATTTCTATTATAAATCAAACAGGAAGATTGATGAAAAAAATAACCTTACTTCTATTGTTCCTTATAGGATGTGATAATAACTCCATTGTAAATAAAAATGGTTTAAAAACACAAAATGTAATTCTCATCACCCTTGATGGTGTAAGATGGCAAGAAGTTTTTCAAGGAGCAGATAAAAGAATTATTAATAATATTAAAGATGATATCAAAAAAGAGGCCGCATTCAAATCTTTTTGGGTTGATAATGAAACACAAAGAAGAAATCTTCTTATGCCTTTTATATGGAATACAATTGCATTAAAGGGACAACTTTATGGAAACAAGACTAAGGGCAGTGTCATGAAAGTGACTAATCCATATTTCTTTTCTTATCCTGGCTATAATGAGTTACTTGTGGGTTTTAATGATGATAGTGTAAAGAGTAATTCTAAAATCTACAATCCTAATCTAAATATACTAGAATTCATGAATTCAAAAGAAGGATTTAAGGATAGAGTAGCTGCATTTGCCTCATGGGATGTGTTTGATTGGATAATAAATAAAGAAAGAAATGATTTCACCATTAATTCTGGTGCCTTTCCACTAACGGATAATCTTTTAACAAAAAAACAAAAATGGATGAATAATTTTATTTCAGATTTACCCTATGAAGGTTATGGTACTGGAGTTAGATGGGATGCTTTAACTCATGAGTATGCTTTTGAATATTTAAAATTAAATAAGCCAAGGCTACTTTATATAGCATATGATGAATCAGATGAATATGCTCATCAAAAAAAGTATGGTGAGTACCTTTCAATTATTAATCGTTTAGATAAATATATTTCCTCAATATGGAGATGGGCTCAATCACAAGATATATATAGAAATAAAACAACGTTAATTATTACAACAGATCATGGGAGAGGTGGTTATCTTAATGATCGATGGGGTGATCATGGTCAAGATGTTAAAGGTGCTGAATTTGTATGGGCAGCCATTATTGGTCCTGACACACCATCAATTGGAGAATTAAGTAATATAGATACTGTTGGTATAAATCAAATAAGTTCAACAATAAGTCATTTACTAGGTTATGAATTTAAAAGTAATCGGAATGTAGGTTCAGTTATAAAAAAGATGATAAAATAAATTAGCTACGGTATACCTACACCGTAAACCCAGACAAGTTGCCCTCCAAGATAAGCAGTAAAAAACACACAGCATGTAAGAATGAATAGAAAAGCGAATGCTAATTTATCAATACGTTTATCTTGCATATTTTTAAAAAAAAGATTTACCCAAACTAAAAAAACTAATGTCGAACCCCATGTCACAATATTTCCCATAGTTTCGTGTAAATTAATTATTTCTAAAACTTTCATATCATAACCAATTGCTCCAGCTTTTGTTAATTCCCACTGCCCAGTTATAGCAGCAAAAATAGAAAAAAAGGCAGCAAAACCTAAAAGCCACATTCCTACAACCCTGCAAATCCAATTAGATTTATAAAGGTGTACTCCTTGTAGAAGGAAAGCTCCCAATAAAAAAGCAATTGGGAAATGGACTAAAAAGGGATGATATGGAAAGTTCATAGTTTAAAATTAAAACAAAAAACCCTGCTTTCAAGCAGGGTTTTATATGTAGCCCGTAGGAGAATCGAACTCCTGTTGCATGGATGAAAACCATGAGTCCTAACCACTAGACGAACGGGCCAAAGATTATTTAATTTATCAAATAAGCGATAGAAAATTTATGTGTCTATATGAAAATCACCAAATCAAATATAATTGTTTTATGATACATCTAGAATATCTAATAGTTCACCTTTTTGGTGTAATTCCATAGCTATATCAGCACCACCAATTAATTTTCCTTTAACAAATAATTGAGGAATTGTGGGCCATCCTGATTCTTCTGATAATTTTATTCGAATTTCAGGGTCTTCTAAAATATTAATATCTTTATAGTCAACACCATAATGGTCTAATATTTGAACTACTTGATTTGAAAATCCACACATGGGCATTTCTTTAGTTCCTTTCATATATAAAAGAATAGGGTTTTGTGAGATGTCATTTTTTATTTGATCAGATAATTCCATGATAATTTCCTATGAATTTTGTTCTGCCCATTTCTTAGGCGAGTATGTTTTTAATTGTAGTGCATGAACTTCTTTCGTCATAAATGCCCCTACTGCTTTGTAAACGGATTGATGTTGTTCTATTAGAGATAACTCTTCAAATGATTTACTAATTACAACTGCACTAAAATGATCTTTTGTTCCTGTAGTGTCAACTACTTCAACTTTAGCATCTGGGATGCCTTTTTCTATTAGTGCTTTTAATTCGTTAGGTTCCATAATAATTACTTTAATTTGGAAGTTAAAATTACAACTTGTTTATTTGAAAAATATTAAAAAATCTATTCTAGACTTTAATAATACCATTCTTTTTTATCTCATGATTATTTATCAATTTCAAACCTTTAATTTGAGGAAAAAATGAAATTATATTCGTGGAATGTTAATGGAATTAGGGCTGTTGAGAAAAAGGGTTTTTGGATTGGTTAGACCAGGAACAGCCAGAAATAGTATGTATTCAAGAGACAAAAGCCCATGTTGAGCAATTAAGTTCTTCTTTAATTGAAGATCACGGATATTATACCTATTGGCATTCTGCACAAAAAAAAGGCTATAGTAGTGTTGCTACTTTTTGCAAAAAAGAACCACATAATGTTCAAGTTGGACTAGGGATTGATCGCTTTGATGCTGAAGGTAGAGTTTTAATAACTGAACATGATAATTTCTTCCTTTATAATATTTACTTCCCAAATGGTCAGAAAGATGATATTAGACTAAACTATAAACTAGATTTCTATGATGAACTACTACCTATCATTAATGAACAAGTTGATAGTGGTGCTAATGTTATTGTTGCAGGAGATTGGAATACTGCACATCATGCCATTGATCTAGCCAGGCCTAAAGAGAATGAAAAAACTTCAGGCTTCATGCCTATTGAAAGAGAAAAATTGGATATATACGAGTCTCATGGGTGGGTTGATACATTCCGTCATTTTAATTCTGACCCAAATCGTTATTCTTGGTGGTCATATCGAACTGGTGCAAGGCCACGGAATGTAGGATGGCGCATTGATTATTTTTTTGTGAATGAAGGTTTTATTGATGAATTAGAATATGCTGATATTCATGATGAAATTATGGGATCAGATCATTGTCCAGTATCTATCACTTTAAAAGAGTCAGGCCTTTAAAAACTTTTCTATAATAAAAAATCAACAGCAACGGCATCAGCAAAAGCATAACCCTCTTTTGTTAATCTTAAGCGATTATTTTCTCTAGTGAGAAATTTACCCCATTTATCTTTATTCTTTTCAAATATTTCTTCAAAGTTTGACTTTAACTCATCTGAAATTCTATTAAGATTAATTCCATTTTTTATCCTTAATCCAAATCCAATTAATTCATTAGAGTAGTTTTTATCAGATAACTCTTGTGTTTGAATCTGTGGACTTTTATTCAATTTTATTTTATTAATATACATATCTAAATTACTAATATTTGAAAAGCGTGATTTTCCATCAAATCCATGAGCTGATGGGCCAAATGCTAAACAAGGATCAATCTCCCAATAGTGAAGATTATGTTTACATTCGAGTTTGGGCTTTGACCAATTAGAAATTTCATATTGTTCATAACCATAATCACTCATTAATGATTGAGTATATCGATAAAGTTCACTACTTTTATCATTACTTGGCATTTTTACTTTTCCACTATTAACATAATTATAAAGTTGAGTTCCTTTTTCAACTGTCAGAGAGTAACAAGATAGATGCTCAGGCTCAAGTTGTAGAATATCCTTTAAATCATTTCCCCAAATTTGTAAAGTTTGGTTAGGAATGTTAAAAATCAAATCACAATTGATATTATCAAAACCTACTTTTCTTAATGCTTTAAATGTTTTTAAAACTTCATCTTTGCCATGAATTCGTGTCAAGAATTTGAGTAAATCTTCATTTAGTGATTGAACTCCCATTGAAACACGATTAACGCCTAAGCTTTTAAATGATTTAAGTCGTTCTTCAGGAGCTTCACCTGGATTAGCTTCAATTGTAAATTCTTTTATATGACTAAGATCAAAATTGTCATCTAATTCTTTAATTAAATTTTCTAATTGTTTAGAGCTCATTAAGCTTGGTGTACCGCCTCCTATGAAAATCGAATCAATTTCCCAGTTTTTAGTATTTAATTGACACATTTGAATCTCTTTGATAAGAGAATCAAAAAAAATTGGCATAAACTCATCTTTGTCAGTTACTGAATAAAAATCACAATACATACATTTTACCCTGCAAAAAGGCATATGAATGTAAATGCCAGCTTTATGCATTAAGTAATTTGAAGTTACTGTGCAAGACTATCAAGATCATCTCTAATTAGAATGAGTATTGCTGATTGAGGCATTATAAGATAGTCTTCATTTTCTATTTTAACTTCAATAGAGGCTTTATTTACAAATAAAACCATATCTCCAACCTCAGCTTGTGGTGGAATATATTTAACAGAATTACTATCATTTACAGACCACGGCTCATCCATATTCTCTTCAGGGCTTCCTAGAGGAATGCCAGGTCCTACTTCAACAACAATACCACTGAGGACTTCTTGTTTCTCAATTACACTTGGAGGTAGATAAAGACCTGCTTTGGATTTTTTTTCTCCTTTATCAGGTCGAATTAAAACACGGTCACCAACTACAAGAATTTGTTTATTTTTACTTTTCATAGTGGAAATTAGGTGATTTTTATCAGTTCAAACAAGTATGATGAAAACATTGGAATTAGAAAAAAAACGAACGAAATTTGTTAAATGGATGTTAATGTAAAGATAGTGAAAAGTCGTTCAGAAAAAGAATTAGTTCTATCTATCAGAAAAGATGTATTTATTAGAGGATTAAATATCCCAGAATATTTAGAAATTGATAAGAATGAAAATATGGCCACCTATGTTTTGGCTTATGTAAAAAACAAACCTGTTGGCACAGCTCGTTGGCGAAAGACTAAAAAAGGTATAAAACTAGAAAGATTCGCGGTTTTAGAAAAATATAGATCAAATGGAATTGGAGCAAAAATGACCAAATTTATTTTGAAGAATTTAAAAGAAACACAACCAATATATTTATATGCTCAAGATTCTGCAATAAAGTTTTATGAAAAATTAGGATTTAAATCAATTGGAAGCCTTTTTAAAGAAGTAGGAATAAAACACCAAGAAATGATTTATGATTTTGAAGGTAAGAAAGCAGACTTATTTCCTTCTTAAATTCTGTATTAAATTATTGTGATTTTAAATATCAAATAGATAAATAAATAAGACTAATGTCAAGTTCATTATATAAACGTATGGCTCAATTATTATTTCATTTTTGGCCATATATTATAATTTCATCTATATCTGCAATTATTTTTGTTTTACTTAATAGTACTTCAATGTGGCTTGTTGCTTCCTTAATTAATAATGTTTTAACAGATTTTGATAAAATAGTAGAATCTCAAATGGAATGGGCATCTAGATCTAACTTAACAATGAATGAAAAACTAAAATATTGGACTAATGTTTTAATTTTGCGTGACACACCTGCAAATTCTTTAAAAGTACTATGCATCACATTATTAAGTGTTTTCTTTACAAAAAATATATTCCTTTATATTAAAAATATTCTTCTAAGGATTGTAGAACTAAAACTTGTTAAAGATATTCGAGACAGACTGTATAAACATATTCAAACTCTTTCATTAGGATATTTTCACAAAAAACAAACAGGTTCAATTACTTCAATTGTAATGAACGATGTTGAACAACTTCAAGTTGCTCTTGCGGTAGTGTTTCAACGTTTATTTGTTGAGCCTATAAATATTCTAACATTTGTAACTCTACTCTTTATTATTAGCTGGAAACTAGCATTGATTGCAATTGTAATTATTCCTTTAGCTGGAATAGCTATAATAAGTATTGGAAGAAGTATCAGGCGTAAATCAAGAAGAACTCAAGCAAAAATTGCTGAGATTATGCAGATCTTAACCGAAACATTATCATCCATTCGTATTGTTAAAGCTTTTGTTAATGAAAAAGAAGAAGTCAAAAAGTTTACGGGTGAAAGTCAAAATTATTTTAAGCTTTTGTTAAAAAGAGCTCGCCTAGATTTAATATCCGCTCCAGTAACTGAAAGTTTTGGTGTTATTATTGGTGTGGTACTATTATGGTATGGTGGATTAGAAGTCTTATCGAATCAAGGTGTTAGTGCAGAAGATTTTATTAGATTTATTGTGATTTTATTTTCGATTCTTGGTCCCATAAAACAAATGAGTAATGTTAATTTAAAAATTCAAGTTGGCGCGGCATCAGCTGAAAGAATTTTTGAACTTTTAGACACCCCGCCAGAAATTGTTGAAGATTTAAATCCTGTTGATTTGAAAGTATTTAAAAATTCTATAGAATTTGATAAGGTTCATTTTGAATATAATGATGGTGATACTCTTGTCTTAGATCAAGTAACTTTTTCGATAAAAAAAGGTGAAGTGGTAGCAATGGTAGGTCCAAGTGGATCTGGTAAATCAACAATAGCAGATTTGATTCCACGATTTTATGATGTTACAACAGGCTCTATTCAAATAGATGGACATGACCTTCGTAAAGCTACTTTAGCTTCAATAAGAGGTAATATGGGAATTGTTACTCAGGAAGTAATTTTATTCAACGATACAATTAAAAATAATATAGCATATGCTCAACCAAATGTTACCGACGAAGCTATTATTAAGGCTGCTGAAGCAGCCAATGCTTTAGATTTTATTGAAAAAACACCAGAAGGTTTTAATACTTTGATAGGTGAAAGAGGTGTCAATTTATCTGGAGGACAGAAACAACGCTTAGCAATTGCAAGAGCACTTCTTAAAAATCCACCAATTTTAATTTTAGATGAGGCAACATCTGCATTAGATACAGAATCCGAGAAAAAAGTTCAAAATGCTATTGAAAATTTGATGAAGGATAGAACTGCTTTAGTAATTGCACATCGATTATCAACTGTTCAAAATGCAGATAAAATTATTGTCATTGATGAGGGGAAAGTTGTGGAAATTGGAACCCATAATGAATTATACGAAAATGGTGGATTATATAGACGTTTATATGATATCCAATTTGACTAAGTTTAATTGATGGAAAAAAAATTAAACGTATTTTTTAGCAATTCAATTTCTTCACATAAATGGGGTGGTGGCGAGAAATGGATGATTACTGCTGCAAAAGGTTTAAGTGATAGAGGTCATAATGTGATGGTCTCTGGCAAGTCTAATTCGATATTCTTATTTAAAGCTAAAGAAAATAATTTAAATACTATTCCATTCAACTTTTTTCAAGATTATAACCCCCTCAAAATATGGTATACAAAAAAGATATTAATAGAAAAAAATATTGATGTAATTATTCTTAATCTAAAAAAAGATATTCGAGTAGCTGGAATATCTGCAAGATTAGCTAAGGTACCTGTAATTATTTCTCGTAGTGGAATTCAGCATTTTAGAGATATTTGGAAACATAAAAAAACAGCTGGTTTGGTAGATGGAATTATTACAAATACAAAATCTATTAGTGATATATACAATAACTTTACTTGGATGGATAAAAAGAAAACTAAAGTTATATATAACGGGTTAAATATTAATAATGATTGTAAACCTTGCAATATTAAAAGGATATGGAATATACCAGATAATCATATTGTTTTTGTAGCTGCTGGTCGCCTCACTAATCAAAAAGGTTTTGACTTATTAATTAATGCTGTTTCTCAATTAAAAGAAAAAACTAATCCTTTTACACTACTTATCTCTGGTGTTGGCAAAGAATGGAATAATTTAGAAAGACAAATTAAACAAAAAGGATTAAATGGAATTGTAAAACTCATTGGATTTCAGAATAAACTAGCAAGTATTTTAAATGCTGCAGATTTTGTTATAATGCCATCACGTCATGAGGGAATGCCAAATGTTGCAATGGAAAGTATGGCTTTAGGTAAGCCCGTTATTGCTTCTAATGTAAATGGTGTATCTGAATTAATCGATCATAGAAAAACAGGATATATATTACCTTCACTAAGTATTGAGACTATTAGTAATGCT
>JBJKZT010000005.1:0-40964 GCA_045569055.1 Fidelibacterota bacterium
TAATTGAATTAAAAGAAAAAGAATAATTGCTTTTTAGGTATTAAATTATATAAAGATTTAAAACTTTTATTTGAGATCAAACGAGGAGGGTTTCATGATAAAGACCATTTTAATTGTATTATTTTTTTCTATTTCAGCATCTAGTCAAGAAATAGATTTACCCAATAAAATACCTGGAGTGAATTATAATTCTAGTATTTCTTTACCCCAAGAAATTTTAGGTCATAAAATAGGCCTACGCCATACTCGAACTGATCAAGTTTTAGACTATTTTGAAGCTCTTACTGACCAAAGTGATCGTGTAATATTAAATGATCATGCTGTATCACATGAAGGTCGTCGTTTAATTCATGCAATTGTTACTCACCCTGATAACCATAAAAGACTAGAATCGATTAGAAAAGCAAACCTCGGTCTTTCGGATTCTCCAGAAAAAACAAGTAACCGAGATCTTGAGAGTATGCCCATGATAGCTTATTTAGGTTTTTCAATACATGGAAATGAAGCAACTGGAACAGAAGCTGCCATATTATTATTATATCATTTAGTAGCTGGTAACGGAAAAGAAATTGATCAAATACTAAAAAACACCGTTCTTATAATTGACCCTATGTTTAATCCAGATGGTAGAGATCGATTTGTAAATTGGGTAAATGGTAACCGTGGCGCTGTTGCAACCACAGATGGACAAGATAGAGAGCACAATGAACCTTGGCCTGGCGGTCGCACAAACCATTATCTATTTGATATGAATCGTGATTGGATGCCTGTTACACAACCTGAGTCAAATGGTAGAATAAAGTTATTTCATCATTGGCGTCCACAATTTGTTTTAGATGCTCATGAAATGGGTGGAAATGCTACATTCTTTTTTCAACCTGGTATTCCAAGTAGAAATAATCCTAATACACCGCAAAAAACATTTGATTTGACAAATAAACTGGTTCCTTACCACTCAAAAAGATTAGATAGTATTCAATCTATGTATTATACCAAAGAATCTTATGATGATTTTTACTATGGAAAAGGATCTACCTTTTCTGATATTCATGGATCTGTAGGTATTCTTTTTGAGCAGGCTTCTTCAAGAGCACTTCATAGAGAAACAAATCAAGGTATATTAACCTATGCTTTTGGTATTCGAAATCAATACATGTCTACTTTAGGAACATTAGATGGATTAGTAGCATTACGTAATGAGTTCTTAGAGTATCATAGGGATTTTTATGCTACATCTTCGATTGAGGCTAAGAAAAATCCAGTAAAAGGTTATTTGATTAGCTTAAAAGAAAATCGTACTCGAGCTCAAATGCTCATACAAAACCTACAAAAACATCGTATTGTTGCGTATGCACTAAAAAAACCCATTACTGTCAAACAAAATAAATTTAATCCTTCAGAGGCAATTATTATTCCGAGTGACCAGCCTCAGACACGTTTTTTAAAAGGAATAATGGAAAAAGTCACCAAATTTGAAGATTCATTATTTTATGATGTTTCTGCTTGGTCTTTGCCTCATGCTTATGGTGTTAAATCATTTGAATTAAAGCAAAATCCAAAAACACATATGGGTGAAAAATTAGATGAAATAGTTCTTAATGGTGGTGAAGTTATAGGTGGTAGAGCAAGATCTGCGTATATCATGAAATGGAATAGATATTATGCACCAAAAAGCTTATATAAAATCCTTGATGCAGGCATTAAGCCACGATTGAGTAAATTACCATTTAGTACGATGATCAATGGAAATGAAGTAAAATTTGAAAGAGGGTCAATTATAGTACCCGTAAACCAACGTGATGCTGATTCTAAAATAACCCCAAGAGAAATATATCAAATGATGGCTGACTTATCAAAATCAGACCATGTTCAAATATATGCAACTAATTCAGCAGCTACGACCACAGGCTCATTCTTAGGTGGTGCTTCACATAGTGTGCTTGAAAAACCTGAAGTTGCTATACTCTCTGGTCCTGGTAGCTCTTCATATGGTGTTGGTGAAATTTGGCACGTGACTAATTTTAGAATGCATATACCCTCTTCTTTAATTGATGCAAGCAACCTAAATAAATCAAAACTTGCTACGTATAATACCATCATTATACCTGATGGATACTATCAAGAATTAAATCCAACAGATATTGAGAACCTAAAAGAATGGGTTGTCAAAGGTGGTACTCTCATTGGAACTCAAACTGGCTCTCAATGGATAATAAATAAGAAGATCATAAATGAAAAAATTAAAAAAACTGAAAACATGAAATTAGATATAGCTTATGATCAATTAGGAAACGTTACCGGCGCTCAACGAATTGGCGGTGCTATCTTTGAAGTCGAATTAGATAATACGCATCCAATTGCTTTTGGATACAATAAAAAAGCTTCAATCTTTAGACGAGGTACGCACTTTTTTGAACTATCAGGAGCTCCTTCAGCCAATGTGGGTCGTTATTCTAATGATCCCTTAGTTAGTGGTTATATTTCTGAAGAAAAAACAGCTGAAATTAAAAATACAGCTTCTATTATTGCTCGACGTCAAGGTCGTGGGCATGTGGTATTATTTGCTGATAATCCATCATTTAGAGCTTTCTGGTATGGAACCGATGGGTTACTTCTCAATGCCATTTTCTTTGGACAAGCGTTTTAAGATTATCTTATGAATAATCATATAAATTTTAATTATATTTATAGTAACAAATACCAAAGGAGAAAACTGAAATGAGAAAAATCAGTTTGTTATTAATTGCTTTTACGACTTTAGCGACAGCTCAGCTAAGAGTTGGCGTCGATATGTCCAGTACACACAGCATGGAAGTGCTTGGAATAAGCTCGGATGAAAAAATAGATGGAGTAGGTTTTACATTAGGGTACGAACAAATGCTATTAAGCTTAGTCGGTGTGGGCGGAGAGTTTACTTTAGGTGGTGATTATATGGATCGAATACAAGGCTATGCTGTTGCAAAGATACCAGTTGGTCTTCCTATGTTCAGAGGAATCGTTAGAGTAGGATACTCTAAAATAATGGGTGATTTTGAAGAAATGTATGACGGTGGATTATCATATGGTTTTGGTGTAAGATTTAAAATGCCTGTAATGCCAATCGGAGTTGAAGCATTGTATAGTATCCATTCATTAGAATCTAAAGCTTTCAAAGATGATGAGATGGGACTTGGAGAAGCATTAGAATTTGAGGAAAAATCAAAAATAATAAATATTACAGCCACATACTCTTTCTAAATATTAGTTTAATCTATAATAAAAAAGGCCCTGCTAATTACTGGGCCTTTTTTATTTTATTTCCATTTCATCTACAAGCTTTTGACATTTAAGTGCTGCACCCTTTTCAACCATTCCTAAAAATACTTTTTTACCATACTCATCTTTTCGTTCATACCTTCTTTCAAGTCCTAAAGGTGATTCTCCTGTTAACATTTTAAAAAAGACACATGCAGCTAAATAGGTGCCAACAGCAGAAGGATGCTTATTATCACTTGTAAAAACAGATATTTCTGAATGCTTATCTTGAAATAATCTAAATGCTGTTCCAACGGGTGCCATTCTAGAATTGGTTTGATCTGCAATTGGCTTTAATACATGTTGAATTGGATCAGTGCCGTTAAAACTTTTTCCAATTAAAGGACTTGCTGGGTAGGTCCAAGTTCCATATAAAATAACTTCACTTTTTTTCTTATTTATGAGTTTTATAAAACGATTAAAATATTCTTTTGACTCATTTGTCTTTAATAAAGGACTGGTGCTGTGATCTTGCAATATAATGGTTGAGAAGACATGCTCTTTTAACACTTTCTTTGACTCTAATCCCTTTTTACCTTCCCAATGATCTTTTAAAGTAGCACCTCCAACAGTAGATTGATAGATATCAAGTGAAATTCCTTTTTCATGGGCCATTGATTCAACTAATGAAGGAAGATTCCAATAAAAAGTAAAGCTATTGCCAATAAATAATATTTTTTCCTGAGCAGAAATAAAGGTAATTAGAATAAATAATTGAACTATACTTTTTAATAATTTCATTTTATGTTTTTTAAATTAATTGTTTACTATCATTCTTTTATCAGATACCAATAAGCCTTAATTTTAAAAGCTATTTTTTTAAATAAAAAATTAATTTTACTACAACAAGGAGATTTATGTTAAATAGAAATCTAATTTTATGCTTTTCACTTTTATTCATGATGACTGGATGCAATGAGAATCCAAAAACACCATTTAAAATTGATTATGAAAAGTATCAATTAGATAATGGTCTAACAGTCATTCTACATGAAGATAAATCAGATCCTATTGTCAGTCTTGCAATACAATATCATGTTGGTTCAAATAGAGAAGTTCCTGGAAGAACTGGATTTGCACACCTTTTTGAGCATATGCTATTTCAAAATTCTCAACATGTAGGTGAAGATCAATTTTTTAATATCGTTCAAAATGCAGGCGGTACTTTAAATGGGGGAACGAATAAAGATGGAACTGTTTATTTTGAAGTAATACCAAAGAATGCACTTGAAACAATTCTTTGGATGGAATCAGATCGTATGGGTTGGTTGTTATCTACTGTTAATCAAGCCTCTTTTTCAAATCAACAATCTGTGGTTCAGAATGAAAAAAGACAACGAGTCGATAATCGTGCGTATGGTCATAATAACTACATGATAATAAAAAACCTTTATCCAGAAGATCACCCATATAATTGGGCTGTCATTGGTGAATTAGAAGATTTACAGAATGCTACTTTACAAGATGTTCGCAGTTTTTATGAACAATGGTATGGACCAAATAATGCAACCATGGTCATTGCTGGAGATATTAATAAGCAAAATGTAAAAAAGATGGTTGAAAAATATTTTGGAGAGATAAAGCAAGGTCCAAATAATAAAGATCCAGAAGTAATGCCGGTTGAACTTTATGACACGAAAAAACTATATCATGAGGATAACTTTGCTAGATCACCTCGGTTAACGATGACTTATCCTACAGTAGATCAAAGACATTTTGATGCACCCGCATTAGAACTTTTAGGTCAATTACTAAGTGATGGAAAAGACTCTCCTCTTTATAAAGTAATTGTAGAAAAAAATAAATTAGCACCCAATGCTCGTGCTTACAATAGCGCTTTAGAAATTGCAGGTACATTCACTATTGCGAGTACTGGATTACCAACTACGAATTTAACAGATGTTGAAAATTCTATTTTTGAAGCATTAGATAAATTTGAAACAGATGGTTTTACAAACGAAGATCTTGAGCGATTAAAGGCTAAATACGAAACTAATTTTTACCAAAGTATTTCTTCCGTCTTATATAAAGCTTTTCAATTAGCAAGATATAATGAATACTATGGTTCCCCAGATGCTCTTGGAGTAGAACTCCAAAAAGTACTTGATGTCAATATGAGTGATATAAAAAGAGTCTATGAAAAATATATTAAAGGTCAGAATTATATTTTAACAAGTTTTGTTCCTAAAGGTAAAGTTGAATTAATAGCAGAAGGGTCATCGCTCTACCCTATTAAAGAAGAAGAAATTAGTAAAAATATTCAAATAGATGATCAACAAGGGAAATTAGATATCGCACAAATACCCTCAACTTTCGATCGTTCTATTAGACCAACTGATGGCCCTCAACCCCGTTTAAATCTACCAAAAATATGGAAACATGATTTTGATAAAGGTATTTCTATCTATGGCGTCAAGCAAGATGAGCTTCCTTTAATAAACTTTGGTATTTCTATTGAAGGAGGAATGCTTTTAGATGATCCTAATAAAATTGGCGTAGCAAATCTTGTTACCGATATGCTAATGGAAGGAACAGCTTCGAAGACTCCAACTGAGCTCGAGCAAGCAATTGATGCACTTGGTTCATCCATTTCTATGTTTACAAGCCAACAATTTATAAATATCGAAGTAAACACTTTAAAAAGGAACTTTATTCCTACGTTAGCACTCGTAGAAGAAATACTCTTTGAACCTCGATGGGATGAAAGCGAGTTTACTCGTATTAAAAGTGAAACTATAGAAAATATAAAAAGGCGATTATTTAACCCTTCATCAATAGCAGCTAATGTTTTTAGAAAGCTAAACTACGATGGTCATATACTTGAGAATTCAACCCTTGGATCTGTAGAGTCGGTGGAGACCATTGAATTAAAAGATGTTAAAGACTATTATAAGGCTAATTTTTCAGCAGATCTAGCCAAGGTTAGCATTGCAGGAGATATTAGCCGTAGTGAAGCTGTAAAAGCTTTTAAAAGTATAGTCTCTCGTTGGGAGGTATCTGAAGTGTCATTTCCAGAATATACTTTCCCTGAAAGAAATGAATCAGCAAAAGTATACTTTGTTGATGTTCCAAATGCCAAGCAATCTGAAATTCGTATTGGCTACCTAGGTCTAACACGTAAAGACCCTGAATTTTACCCCGCTGAAGTCATGAATACTAAACTTGGTGGAAATGCAAGTGGTAACCTTTTTCAGGTTCTTCGTGAAGAAAAAGGTTATACTTATGGTGCTTACTCCTTCTTTAATGGATATAAATACCCAGGAACTTTTACAGCATATTCTGCCGTTCAATCAAATGCAACTGAAGAGTCATTAATAACGTTTAAAGAACTATTATCATCATATCGAGAAACCATATCTGAAGATGACTTACAATTCACTAAAAATGTTACATTAAAATCAAATGCACGTCGATTTGAGACATTAGGCGCCCTCAGGGGAATGATATCAGATATAGCATTATATGAACTTCCATTTGATTATATTGAAGAAGAAGAAAAAGTAGTTAGGTCAATGACTCAAGATAAACATAATGAATTAGCACAAAAGTATATTGACCCAAATAAAATGATTTATCTCATTGTTGGTGATGCAGCCACCCAGCTCGACGGAGCTAGGAGCTTAGGTTATGGAGAGCCAATTGAGTTAGATAAGTACGGTGATCCTGTAAAATAAAGAATATATATTGTTTATAAAAACCCTCATCAGCTTGTTGAGGGTTTTTTTATATAACAAAATGAAAAAATTAAACAATGAATGAGTGGTTATTATTTCTTTGGATTCTAATTGGTATTTTTGCTGTTGTGCTTGCAGCTAATTGGCTTCAAATTAAATTTAAAATAAAATCTGAGACTATTCGAATTTTTGTTCATGTTTTAATTGGACTAGTAGTTTCTCTTTGTATTTATATATTTAAATCAAATATTCAACTGATTCTTTTATCTCTAATCTTTATTGGAGTTAACTTGACTACATTAAAGCTTAATATGTTTCAATCCATCAATAATACCGATCGAAAGAGTTATGGAACTGTTTACTTTCCCTTATCAATATTTCTTCTATTATTCTTTTTCTGGGAGAAACCAATATCATTAATACTATCCATTTTGGTTATGTCTTTAGCAGATCCGCTAGCTACTATTATTGGAAATCAGGGGAAGACAACTTTTAGACCTTGGAAAGATAAAAAATCACGAAGGGGTTCCCTGTCAATGTTTGCCTCAACCTTACTTATTATCATGCTTGGTACTGATTTGTTAGCACGTATCTATAGCGCATCTTTCTATATACCATTTTCTGTATTGTTGGGTTGTAGCTTATTTACTGCTTTGTCATCAACATTAGCAGAGTCAATAAGTTTTAAAGGTTCTGATAATATTTCTGTCCCAATTGTTACATTTTTGTCCTATGAAATATTTTTAATCAATTATACTCATGGTACACTAGTTCCGTTGTTTTTTTGGTCTTTTCTTTCCATATTGATTTTTTATTATTCCTGGTATAAACGTTCATTGTCTCTAAGTGGAGCTATAAGTGGATACCTTATTGGGATTATTATATTTGGTTCCGGTGGCTGGCCTTGGATTATACCATTAGTATTTTTCTTTATTTCCTCCTCTATTTTATCCCATTTAAATCATAAAGAATATCCTGAAAGAAACATACTCCAAATTTTAGCTAATGGCAGTCTTGGTGCTTTTTTTGCTTCAATCTATTTCTTTTACCAATTTCCTCCAGCAATCATTCTTTATCTCGGAGCAATTGGTGCTGCAACAGCTGATACATGGGCAACCGAGATAGGTTTTTATTCTAAAAAAGAGCCAAAACTTATATTTTCAAAAACAATAGTAAAGCGTGGTGTTTCAGGAGGAATTACAATATTGGGCCTTGCCGCTTCAATGTTAGGAGCTTTTATTGTGGGAATTCTTGGAGAAAAGATATTGGGTATGAATGATCTCCTCTTACCTATTGCAATCGGTGGACTCGCAGGCTCTGCCACTGATTCTATCTTAGGGCGATTTATTCAAGCTCAATTCGAATGCTCAATATGTGGATCTAAGACCGAAGACAGGTATCATTGCGATAAAAAAGCAAAACTAATTTTTGGATCTAAATTCATTGGCAATGATATGGTTAATTTTATCAATACGATAGTTGGAGCAACAATTACTTATTACTTATGGATGTTTTATGGATAAAAAAGATAGATACTTAAAAGTACTTCATTCTGCTCAGAATATTCTAAAAGACTACAAAATTGATGAAATTGGTAAAATGTCATTTATTTCTTCAATTTTAATGAATGAGTTTCAAGAATGGATATTTTGTGGCTTTTATCGTTCTGTGGATAAAGAGTTACTTGAAATAGGGCCTTACCAGGGCAATATTATACCTTGCGGTCATATTGCATTTAACAGAGGTGTTTGTGGAGCTTCAGCTAGAGAAAGAAAAACTATTATAGTAAACGACGTATCAACATTCCCTGGATATATTTCATGTGATAGTGAAACAATCTCTGAAATTGTTATTCCAGTAATTAAAAATAATGAACTATTAGCTGTCTTAGATATTGATGGGGATACGAAAAGTCAATTTGATTCAACCGACCAATCATATCTTGAAAAGATAGTTTTACTTGTATAAACAAAAAACCCCGCTAAAAGCGGGGTTTAAAATGGTATTTTGGTCTTATTAAATGACTTTATATACGATTAAGCCAACCATAACAATCAATGAGACAAAAATCAAAGAAACACCCATGTTTCCTTTTTTGATTTCTTCCCATTCGTCAATATCTGTTGATAGCCAATCAAAAACTTTCAATGAGATACCAACACCTAAACCAAAACCAATAGCTGCTGTAATCGCCCAAAGTAAAGAACGACCGTATTGAGCGAACATACCGCTCCAACTAGTAGGATCTAACATTCTTCCTCCTTTTAGAGTGTTTGAATTGAATCTTTTATTAAACGCATAAACGCAGCAGTATCAACTTTTCCATCACTTAATTGGCGAATTTGATCTGCAGTTGCCTTTGCCGTAATAATAGTATTTTGTCTAGATACTGGTACTGTTACAGTTACTTCAGTATCTCCAGGAATTATTGCACTATAACCTGGCTTCTTTTTAGCAAATGATTCTTGATGGGACATTGCTTGACCTACGGAAATAAATCCTACAAGCATCACCATTTCAAAATTATTTCTAAGACTTTCCATTTCTATCGAAAAATTATAAGAACCATCTTTATTCTTGATGAGAGACATTTTTTTCTCATCAATTGATACACGATAAAATTTACATGTATTAGATACTTTTCTATAAAAAGCATAATTTGCAAATACAAATTGAGTGCTCATAATAATAACAATAGCTAATGATAGTATTTTTTTAATTTTCATTTAATTTCCATTTATCGATGTTTATAGAACAAGATTTTACAAGATAATAGATGGCATTTTCAAGCTTCAAATACAATTTTTCCATTCTTAATTACTTTACCTATAGGATGATTAGAAACATAATAAGGAATATCTAATAGTGAATCTAGTTTCCATATGATTAGATCAGCTTTCTTACCAACTTCAATTGAGCCTACATCCTTTTCAATGCCAAGAGCTTTTGCACCATTATAAGTTGCTGATTGATATGCTTCTTCAACCGTCATTCCCATATGCATACATGCTAATGTTATTATAAATGGCATAGATTGAATATGAGAACTACCAGGGTTAAAATCTGTTGCTAATGCAACAGTAATGCCAGTATCAAGAAGTTTACGCGCAGGAGCAAATGTATTTTTACCAAGAAAAAAAGTAGTGCCTGGTAACAATGTAGCAACCACATTACTTTTTGATAGTTTAGAAATACCTTCATCACTCACTGCCATTAAGTGATCTGCTGAAAAGGCATCCACTTCAGATGCTAAAGCCGCTCCACCTGAATTAGAAAATTCATCTGCATGTAACCGAGCTTTTAAACCGTATTTTTTACCTGTTTCCAAAATAATTCGTGATTCATCAACCGAGAAATAACCATCTTCACAAAATACATCATTAAAGATAGCAATTCCCTGGTTAGCAACAGCAGGTATCATTTCATCACAAATAGTTTTTATATAATCAGCACGCCTTGATTCAAATTCTTTAGGAAATGCATGGGCACCCATAAAAGTTGGTAGCATATCAATAGCATGAAGCTTATTAACCTCTCCAATAACATCTAAAGATTTAAGTTCTGATTGAGTATTTAGCCCATAACCCGACTTAGCTTCAATCGTGGTTGTTCCGTTAGCAATAAATCTATCCATTCTTTCTTTAACTTTTTCAATTAACTGACTTTTAGAAGTTTTTCTGACCCCTTCCACGCTCGATACAATTCCCCCTCCTTTTTCTGCAATTTGCTCATAAGATAATCCAGCTAAGCGCATAGCGTATTCTTTATCACGTTTACTATAAAAAACTGGGTGCGTGTGAGAATCAATAAAACCGCAAGTCACCATTTTACCTTCGCAATTAATTACGTTATCAGCATTTCCTTTTCCAATGGATGTTATTTTACCATTTTGAATAAGTATTGATGTATTTTTGATTGTTTTTACACTACTTGCATTAGCAGTAATAAGTTCTCCAATGTTATCAAGTAAAACTGATTTATTATTCATTTTAGAAATAGAGTCACTCACTATGTCTTTAGCTATTATCTAACATTGGGATATCCACTTCCCATTCTTTAGCTTTATTTTTAGCATAATCATAGCCAGCATCCGCATGTCTTAAGATTCCTAAACCTGGGTCATTAGTTAGCACAGCTTTTAATCGTTTTTCCATTTCTGGCGTACCATCAGCACATATTACTTGACCAGCATGAACAGATAAACCCATACCAACACCACCTCCATGATGTATCGATACCCAAGTAGCTCCACTAGATGAACTAGTAAGCGCATTAAGTAACGGCCAATCAGAAATTGCATCCGAACCATCTTTCATTGCCTCTGTTTCTCTGTATGGTGAAGCAACTGAGCCACAATCAAGATGGTCGCGCCCAATTACAATTGGAGCAGATAACTCACCACTAGCAACCATTTGATTTAAGGCTACCCCAAATTTGGCTCTTTGATTATAGTTTAGCCAGCAAATTCTTGATGGTAATCCTTGAAACTGAACTTGCTCTTTTGCCATACTAATCCATCTTGAGAGTGTTTTATCTTTCGGAAATAGCTCTAATACTTTTTCATCTGTCTTATAAATATCATCTTTATTACCTGATAAAGCTACCCACCTAAAAGGTCCTTTACCTTCGCAAAAAAGATCCCGAATGTAGGCTGGAACAAAACCAGGAAAATCAAAAGCATTCTTAATTCCAGCTTTTTTTGCTTGTCCACGAAGATTATTACCATAATCAAAAGCGATTGCACCTTGAGCTTTTAGATCTAAGATGCCTTGGCAATGCTCTGCCATTGAACGAAAACTCTCGTTTATATATTTTTTTGGATCAGATTTTCTTAGTTCTAGAGCTTCTTTATAACTTATTCCATTAGGTATGTAACCATCTAACTCATCATGTGCTGATGTTTGATCAGTTATCATATCTGGAACAATTGATGATTTAGCTAACTTTGGCACTATATCAGCCGCATTTCCTTCAAGACCTATAGATAAAGGAATCTTTTTACTTTGAGCCTCTTCGGCTAATTTAAGAGCTTCATCAAGTGAATCTGTAGCTACATTTAAATACTTAGTTTCTAAACGCCTTTGAATTCTTTTCTTATCAATTTCTATACATATGATCACACCATTATTCATAGTAACTGATAATGGCTGCGCTCCACCCATTCCACCCAACCCAGCAGTAACGACTAATTTACCAGTAAGATCAGAATTATAATGTTGCTTTGCAGCTGCAGCAAAAGTTTCAAATGTTCCTTGGAGAATACCTTGTGTACCAATATATATCCAAGAACCAGCAGTCATTTGACCATACATCATCAAACCTTGCTTGTCTAACTCATTAAAGTGCTCCCAGGTAGCCCAATCTGGGACAATATTAGAATTTGCAATTAAAACTCTGGGAGACCATAAATGTGTTTTTATAACTCCAACTGGTTTACCAGATTGAACAAGAAGTGTTTCATCAGGGTTCATACGTTTCAAAGTATTTAGAATACTATCATAGCACTCCCATGAACGAGCAGCTTTTCCCTTCCCTCCGTAAACCACTAATTCATCAGGGTTCTCAGCTACATCAGGATCAAGGTTATTTTGAATCATCCTGAATGGCGCTTCAATTTGCCAATTTTTACAATTAAGGTTACTGCCTCTTGGAGAAATTATAGTTCTTTTTGACATTTAATTATTATTCAAAACTCTAAATATTAGACTAAATATAGGCAATCATATAGATACGATAATATAGAAGTGATTTAACTATTAATTTCTTGGATATAGAGCACTTTTAATAGATTTAAAATACAGTGGATCTTTTTGCATCACTGTATAAGAAAAGAAAGAAACAGCATTAAATCTTGTCACACGGGTATATTTTATTTTATCAATAACATATTTAGGTGACTGATTATAAGTAGCAATACCCATAACGATTTTTTTTCTGTACTTAGAAGGTAGATTATCATACATAATATCAATATTAGCGGCAAAATCTTTTAAGTCTTTAGTATAATTCATAGCAATTGCTTTATCTAAATATCCAGCAGCTAACCAAACATCCCATTCTTGAAAAAATCGTTCTCTTGCTTGATATAAATTAGGTTTTACCGCAGCTGTTAGACTAATATTTGGTTTTACTGATTGAATCAAATTTTTTGTTTCTCTAACAAGATCAGTTACAGCTTTTCTACGATAATCATTCCACTTAGATGATTGAGAGGCATTAAAGCTATTCAAATCAGGAATACCAAATTCTTTTTGAAAATTTGAAAGTGCAACAGGATTTTGGCCGTAATCTGAATCATGGAACCTTACGTAGTCTAAATGCAAACCATCTAAATCATAGTTTTGAATTAAATCATTAAAAATAGTTAGTAAATATGAATTCACTTTTGGATGATTCGGTGCCATGTAAAATCCTTCAATACCATTTTTACCACCATTGAATTTTTTCATTTCTATTGAAATATTTATTTTTTTTTTGGTGTTTTGATCCATCCATTCAGGATTAGTCTTTAGAATATGATTCTTTTGAACAGGCATTACTCTTGATGACCATAATAGGTATGTATTAACCCATGCATGGACACGAATACCTTTTTCTTTTGCTAAAGGTATGATATAAGCTAAAGGATCAAAATCTACATTTTTTATAAGGTTTGACTTTGGAACCAAATTAGATTCGTAATATGCATCACCTCTACCACGAACTTGAACTAATAAATTATTAAATCTGTTTAAAGTAGCAAATTCAATCATATTATCAATATCTGCTTTTGTTGTCATTGAGTTACGAACAACCCAAAGATATCTAGATTGAAATTCCCCTCTTTGGTTAGGAATAGCTAATATAATTGAAAAAAGAAGGGCAACGGTTACCGTTGCCCTTAAATAAAATTTAGTGAATGTTACACCCAAAAAACTATTAAGATGCTTCAGCCGTTTCTGATTCAGAAGCAATTTTAAAATCAACAAATTCAATCAATGAAACAGCTGCGCGATCATTATCCCTAAAACCGAGTTTGATTATTCGTGTATATCCACCTGGTCTTTCAGAAAAAACTGGTGCTATTTCATGAACTAAAGTATGAACTACATCTTTTTTAGGTAGGTGTTTTGCTATTTGACGAATTGAATTAAAATCTCCCTTTTTAGCCTTAGTTATTAGAGGCTCAATAAAAGTCCTTAATTCTTTAGCGCGTGAATCTGTTGTTTTAATTCGTTTATGCTCTATCAAATTTGCAGCTAAGTTACGAAGCATTGCTTTTCTATGTGGAGGATTTACTCCAAGCTTTCTACCTTTTTTTTGGTGTCTCATTAAATTACTAAACTTCTAGTTTTAAGTACTTATCAACATCCATACCAAAACTAATACCCATTTCATCCAGTTTTTCAACTAACTCCGTTAATGATTTACGACCAAAGTTTTTATACTTCAACATTTGATTCTCTTCTTTGCTAACTAATTCATAAATATATTTTATACCTGCCGCTTGAAGACAATTATGGCTTCTAACAGATAATTCCATTTCATCAATAGTCAAATTAAGAAGATTACGAATTTTAATAATCTCTTCACTAATTTTTTCAGTAACCTCAAGAACTTCAGGCTTTGCGATTGCTTCGACCAAACGTAAATGATTAACTAAAACAGTTGCTGAATAACTAATTGCATCTTCAGGAGTTACGGAGCCGTCTGTTTCTACTTCAATATTTAAAATTTCAATTGGATCTTTAGCTCCAGGAACTGGCTGCACATTATATGTCACCTTTGTTACTGGATTAAAAATACTATCAATTGCCAATGTACCAATAGGTGCATTAGGTAATTCATTCTCTTCAGAAGGAACATATCCTTTACCTACCCCAACGCGAATTTCCATTTCAATTGAGCCTTTGGCGTTAAGCTCAGTGATATAATGATCTTGATTTAATACTTCAAATTCATCGGTTTTAGACTGTATATCAGCCGCTGTCAATTTCTTTTTACCTTTCAATGTAATCGTTACGTTATCAACATCTGAATCAGTTAATTTAAAACGTACGCCTTTTAGGTTTTGAATAATGTCAGCCATATCATCTTTAACACCTGGTATTGTTGAAAATTCATGAAGAACTCCTTCAACCTTAACATTAGTAATTGCTGCTCCAGGTAGACTAGTGAGTAAAACACGACGAAGTGCATTGCCAACTGTTACACCATAACCTCTTTCTAAAGGTTGAACAATAAACTTACCATATGTATTAGTAAGAGATTTATTATCTGTTTTGATCTTTAGATCATATTCTTTTTTACCCATGAATAATGCCTTTTTTTTACTTAGAGTAGAGTTCTACTACTAATTGTTCATTAATTGTTAGTGCCATCTCATCTCTTTCAGGTACTGCTAAAAACGTACCTGTCATCTTTGCTTTATCTAGTTCAAGCCATGGTAATTCAATATCACCTTTAATTCTTTTCATAGATTGCATAATTGAATCAACTTTTTTTGATTTATCGCGGACTTTTATTGTATCACCTGGTTTTAGAGACGCTGAGGGATAATTACATTTTTTATTATTTAATAGAAAATGAGCATGACTTACCATTTGACGTGATTGGGCCCTAGTTGATGCTAAACCTAATCTGTAGACAACATTATCCATTCTACATTCTAGAAGTTGCAATAAACTTGTTCCAGTCTCACCGCTCATCTTTTCAGCTTTATGAAAATAATTTCTAAACTGACGCTCCAAAACTCCATACATGGCTTTAATTTTTTGTTTTTCTCTTAATTGAACACCGTAATTTGACAAACGCCTTCTACGATTTGGTCCATGCTGTCCAGGAGTGTAAGGTTTCTTATTTAATAAATTATCATATTTTGGATTACCAAAAATATTCTCACCAAACTTTCGAACTAATTTTCCTTTTGGTACGCTAGATTTTGCCATAAAATTTCTTGTTAAACCCTTCTTCTTTTAGGAGGACGACAACCATTATGAGGTAAAGGAGTAACGTCCCGAATAGATATAACTTCTAAACCTGCAACAGCTAATGCGCGAATTGCTGATTCTCTACCTGAACCAGGACCTTTAACTCTAACTTCGATAGTTTTCATACCTAACTGCACTGCTTCTTGGCCTGCTTTTTCTGCAGCTAAAGTTGCTGCATAAGCAGTACTTTTCCTTGAACCTTTAAAGCCACTAGTGCCTGCAGTTGACCAAGCAACTACATTTCCAAATTTATCTGTTAAAGTAATGTGAGTATTATTAAATGTTGCTTTAATATGAGCAACACCTAATTGATCAATACTACCTTTTTTCTTTTTCTTTCTTCTATCCTTGGATTGATTAGCCATTTATTATACCTATACTTTCTTACCAAGACCAATTGTTCTACGCTTACCTTTACGAGTTCTAGAATTTGTTTTTGTTCTTTGACCGTTAACTGGTAAACCTCTACGATGCCTTAATCCTTGATAACAACCTATATCTCTTTTTCTTTTAATATTCATTGAGACCAAAGTTCTTTGCTCACCTTCCACTTTAAGCTCTAAGGAAGTAATAGCATCCCTTACTGATGTAACTTGGTCATTAGAAAGATCTTTTACTCTTAAATTTTTATCCACTTTTGCTTTGTCACAAATCTCATTTGCAGTAGTTATACCAATACCATGGATATAGCATAAAGAAAATGGGACTTTTTTCTCACGAGGAATATCAATACCTGCTATACGCGCCACAAAAAACTCCTAACCTTGTCTCTGTTTATGTTTTGGATTCTCACAAATTACTTTAACAACACCCTTACGGCGTATAATTTTGCATTTAGCACAAATCTTTTTAACTGACGATCTAACTTTCATAATTCCCTACTTATTCCTATAAGTAATACGGCCTCTTGTCAAATCATATGGAGAAATTTCAAGTTTAACTACATCACCAGGTAAAATTTTTATAAAGTGCATGCGCATTTTACCACTAACATGTGCTAAAACTTCATGAGTAGTCTCACCAATCTCAACTTCTACACGAAACATAGCATTTGGCAATGTCTCTTTAATTATTCCTTCAACCTGTATAGCTTGTTCTTTAGCCATTATCTACACTTTGACTTAATATTCTTGCCGCATCTGAAGTAATTGTAATTGTGTGCTCAAAATGAGCAGAAGCTCGTCCATCTAATGTTCTAATTGTCCAACCATCTGAATCTGTCTTTACTTCTTTTTTACCTAAATTTATCATTGGCTCAATTGCAATACACATACCTTCCCTGAGTATATGGCCTTGTTTTGGCTGACCATAATTTGGTATTTGAGGTTCTTCATGTAACTCACTTCCAATACCATGCCCAACTAACTCACGCACAACTGAATAACCGAAGCCTTCAACATATGTTTGAATTGCGTAACCAATATCTGAAACATAATTCCCTGGCCTAGCAGCTTCAATACCCATAATTAATGATTTTTGGGTAACTTCCATTAATTTTTGTTTTTCTTCTGATATTTTACCAACTGAAAATGTTTTTGCATGATCGCCAAAATAACCATCTTTTTCAGCACCACAGTCAATACTGACAATTTGACCTTCTTTAAGGACTCTATTATTTGGAATTCCATGTACTACCTCATCATCTACAGAAACGCATAGTGTTGCCGGAAAACCCATATACCCCTTGAAAGCAGGCCTAGCTCCTTTACTTCGAATAAAATTTTCTGCTTTAGAATCTAGTTCTAAGATACTGGTACCTGGCTTAACATATTCAGTTAACATATTTAAGGTATCAGCAACAATTTGACAACTAGTTGCAATCAAACTAACTTCACGCTTAGTACGAATTCTAACCATTAAACCCGCCTCCTACCACGAATCTTACCTTTACTAAGAAAACCATCATAATGTCTACTCATTAAATGTGACTCTATTTGCTGTAAAGTGTCTAAAGCTACACCTACAATAATTAGAAGGCTAGTTCCACCAAAAAAGGATGCTAAATCATACCCTACATCCATTGCTTGCATTAATATATAAGGGAATATTGCAACCAGCGCTAAAGCAAAAGAACCTGGCAATGTTACCCTTGATAAAATATTATCAATATATTCAGCAGTTTTCTTACCAGGTCGAATACCAGGGATGAAACCTCCATGTTGTTTCATTTGTAATGAGACTTGAGTAGGATCAAAAGCTATAGCTGTATAAAAATAAGTAAAAAAGACAATCATCAAACCAAATACTAACCAATAAAATGGGTGATCAAAAGAAAACCAACGCATAACTCCTTGCATAAAAACATTCTCACTAAAAAATGTGGCTATTGTACTTGGAATAAACATAATTGATTGAGCAAAAATAATAGGCATAACTCCTGCAGTATTAACTTTTAAAGGTATGTGCGTTGATTGCCCACCGTAAACTTTTCTTCCTACTACGCGCTTAGCATATGATACGGGAATTTTACGAGTACCTTGTGTCAATAAAACAACAAATGCAATAACAGCAAACATAATTCCAATTAAAATTACTTCACTTAAAATTCCTCTTACACCTTCATTAATTAGTGTGATTTCACTTACAATTACATTTGGGACACGTGAAACGATACCAACCATAATTATTAATGAAATTCCATTTCCAATTCCACGTTCTGTAATTCTCTCGCCTAACCACATTAATAGTATAGTTCCAGTTATTAGACATATTGTTCCGGTGAAAATAAATCCTAAACCTGGATTAATAACAACTGATTGTCCACCAGCAGACATTGATGGAAGAAAAACAGCAACTATACCATAAGCCTGCATAGCAGAAATTAGAACTGTAAGATAACGAGTAACTTGTGTTATCTTTTTTCTACCAGCCTCACCTTCTTTTTGCAACCTTTGAAAGTAAGGTACAACCGTGCTCATCAACTGAATAATAATAGAAGCAGAAATATATGGCATTATACCTAATGCAAAAAGAGTTGCTTTTTCAAAAGCACCTCCAGCAAAAAGATTGTAGAGCCCAAGAAGTGTATTTTGGTACCCTTGGAATGCAGCAGATAAAACATCCGAGTCAATCCCTGGCAAAGGTATATGCGCTCCCAATCTAACAGAGATAAGGACACCTAAGGTAAATAAAATTCTTCTTCTCAGCTCAGGAATAGCAAATATATTTTTAAATTTATCTATCAAATTTACTGCTCAGTTACAGAACCGCCTGCTTTTTCAATTTTTTCTTTTGCTGATTTACTAAATGAATTTGCTGTTACATTTAATTTTTTGGTTAAATCTCCAGTACCTAATATCTTAATAGGACGCATTGAATATTTTACTAAACCATTATCTTTTAAAACATTTGAATCAATAGTATCAGCAGTTAATAATTCTAAATCAGAAACATTAACAACTTGAAACTCTTTCTTAAATAAAAAATTTGAGAATCCGCGCTTAGGAACACGTCGATGCAATGGCATTTGCCCACCTTCAAACCAAGGTCTATGCTTTGATCCAGAACGTGAATGATAACCTTTATCACCACGCCCTGCATTTCTACCTAAACCAGAGCCATGCCCCCTTCCAACACGCTTTTTGGAATGCGTAGCTCCTTCTGCTGGCTTTAATTGACCTAATTTCATGAGCATTCCTCAATTTTTACCAGATAATCAACCTTACTCAACATACCTCTCATTGAAGGTGTATCAATATGTTCTACAGATTGATGCATTTTACGTAAACCTAACGCCTTTAATGTCAATTTAGCTTTTTGTTTATAACCTATTGAACTTTTAATCTGAGTAATCTTTATTTTATTAGCCATACTAATTAAAAACTTCTTTAACAGTTATTCCACGTTTACTAGCTATACTAAAAGCATCTTGTAATTCTGTTAATGCTTTAATTGTAGCTTTAGTAACATTCATTTGATTATTTGAGCCAAATCTTTTTGTTAAAATATTTTGTATTCCCACTTGCTCTACAACCGCACGGACTGCAGCGCCAGCTATTATGCCTGTACCTGGAGCAGCTGGTTTTAGCATTACTTGACTAGAACCATAGCGTGAAATAATTTTATGTGGTATTGTACCATTAATTAAAGGGATTTTTAATATGTTCTGTTTTGCATCTTCTTTAGCTTTATTTATAGCAGACATCACTTCACCAGCTTTACCCTGACCGATGCCAACATGTCCAGCTCCATCACCTACAACCACCAAAGCCCCAAAACGAAAGTTTTTACCTCTGGATGTAACTTTCGATACTCGAGTAACTCTTATTACTACTTCTTCATTTAAATCTAATTCTGCAGGATTAATCATATTATTTTCTTATTTTTAAAATTCTAAACCAGCTTCCCTAGCAGCATCAGCAACTGCTTTAACTCGACCGTGATATGGATAACCATTACGATCAAATACAACTTCTTTAACTTTATTTTTCTTAGCTCGCTCTGCCAACGCAGTTCCAACTAAAGTACTTACTTCTATCTTTGACTTAGCTTTTGAAATTGATTTTTCAATAATTTTATCTAGCGATGATGCTGACGCTAAAGTCTTTCCATCATGATCATTAATCACTTGAGCACTTATATGTTTATTTGAACGATAAACTACTAGTCTAGGGCGATTAGGGTGAGCAACATTATTACGCTTACTTCTATTTCGACGCCTATTATTACGTATTTCATCTGTTGACATTTTTTTCATTAAGCAGTACCACCAACTGTTTTACCTTGTTTAGATCGAACATATTCATCTTTATAACGAACACCTTTACCTTTATAGGGTTCAGGTTTACGAAATGAACGAATTTTTGCGGCAACTTCACCAACCAATTGTTTATTTATGCCATTTACAGTAATCTCTGTTCTATTTGTTTTGATATCTATTCCTTCAGGTGGTTCAAAATATATATCATGAGAAAAACCTAATTGAAGAACAAGGTATTTTCCTTGCATATTGGCCTGGTAACCAACGCCTATTAGTTCTAATTCTTTTGAAAAACCTTCCGAAACACCTTGAACACCATTGAATATTAACTGTCTAACTGTACCATGCAATGATCGGTGTTGCCTTGAATCTGATGGTCTTGTAACAGTTATAGAGCCATTATCATCTTTAACTTCCATTTCACTGTGAAACGGTACTACCAAAGATCCTTTTGGACCTTTAATATCGATAGTGCTATTATTAATATTCAAAGTTACTCCATCAGGAAGTTCAATAATTTTATTACCAATTCTTGACATATTTTTACCAAATATTACAAAGCACTTCGCCACCAATGTGCATACGCTTTGCAGCCTTATTTGAGATAACACCTTTGGATGTAGATAAAATTGCGATTCCTAAACCATCTAAAACACGTGGAATTTGATCTCCACCAACATATACCCTTCTACCTGGTTTACTTACACGCTCAATACCAGTAATAACTGCTTTACCACGAAGGTCATATTTTAAGAAAATACGAATTGAAGATTTAACTTTATCCTGGATAAACATAAAATCTTCTATATAATTTTCTTGTTTAAGTACAAATGCAATTCGCTTTTTAAGATTAGAAGATGGAATATCAACAAATCGCTTATCAACAGACATACCATTTCTAATTCTTGTTAACATATCAGCAACTGGATCGGTCATAGACATAAAATTACTCTCCTACCAACTAGCCTTTGTAACACCAGGGATTTCACCTTTTAGTGCCATTTCTCTAAAACATATTCTACAAAGCCCAAATTTCCTTAGATATCCATCAGCACGACCGCAGTTAAAACAGCGATTATATGATCTGGAACTAAATTTTGGCTTTCTTTTTGCTTTAACTATTAATGATTTTCTAGCCATTATACAGCCTCACCAATCTCTTCTTTTTTAACCGGCTTATCCCTTAAGGGTAGACCAATCAATTTTAATAACATATATGATTCATCATTTGTTTTTGCTGTAGTACAGAATGTTATATCCATACCACGAATACTATCAATTTTATCATAATTAATCTCGGTAAAAATAATTTGCTCTTTGACACCAAATGAATAATTGCCACGACCATCAAAAGATTTAAATGATAGACCTCTAAAGTCACGAGTTCGAGGAAGCGCAATGCTAATCAACCTTTCCATAAAGTCATACATTCTACTTCCACGCAATGTTACTTTACAACCGACAGGAAAGCCTTTGCGAATCTTGAAATTTGATATATCTTGTCTTGACTTTGTAATTACAGGTTTTTGACCAGATATTAATGTTAATTCTTGAATTGCACTTTCTAATTTTTTTGGATTATCCTTTCCATCACCAATACCCATATTAATTGAAATATGAGTAATACTAGGAACTTCCATTTTATTACTATAATCAAAGTGATCTATCATAATAGGCACCACTTTATTTAAATATTTGTCTTTTAAGTTTGAAATAGCTGATTTTTTATTCTTATTTGGCATTTACTTAACCAATTTCTTCACCAGTTTTATTAGCAATTCTAACTTTTGTACCATCGTCTAATTTTTTATAACCAATTCTTGTTGGTTTACCAGAATGCAACACCATCAGATTCGAAATATGCAGAGAGGCTTCTTTTTCAACAATACCACCTTTAGGATTATCTTGAGAAGGTTTTGTATGTCTTTTGATTAAATTAACCCCTTCAATAATTACTCTATCTTTTTTTGGAAAAGCATATAACACTTTTCCTTCTTGCCCACGATGATTTCCTCTGATAACTTTAACATTCATACCCGATTTAATATGCATTAGATTACCTCCGGAGCCATGGATACAATCTTCATATATCCACTATCACGTAATTCTCTAGCTACAGGTCCAAGCACTCGCGTTCCTCTTGGCTCACCTGCAGTATTCAAAAGGACAGCAGCATTATCATCAAACCTAATATAACTACCATCAGAACGTCTTACTTCTTTCCTAGTTCTAACAACAACAGCTCTAGTAACCTGGCCTTTTTTAACGATTCCACCAGGTATTGCTTGCTTTACAGTTACAACAATTAAGTCTCCTAATGATGCATATCGACGGCGGCTACCGCCTAATACTTTAAAACAAAGCACTTCTCGTGCTCCCGAATTATCTGCTACCTTAAGTCTAGTCTCTTGTTGTATCACTTTATTTACCCAATTTTTACAGATTCACGTACTATTTCACTAACACGCCATCTTTTATTTTTGCTCATTGGTCTCATCGAACTAATTTTAACTACATCACCCAACTTTGGCTGAACCGACTCAACATGTACTTGAAATTTTTTTAAATCTTTTAACAAATTTTTTATAAACCGGATGAGGAATTTTTCTAGTGACTTGGACTATTACTGTTTTATCCATTTTATCACTGACAACTTCACCAACCATAGACTGCTTTCTTCTACCGACCATGATTATTGACCATCCTTTCCACTACGCAAACCAAGATCAAATTCTCTTTTAATTGTTTTCAATTGAGCAATTTCTTTTTTTAAATGATTAATTTTTATTGGGTTTTCTAGCTGTTGGAGAGCTTTTTTGAAAACGTAAGTTTTGAAGAGCTTCTTCATTATCTTTCAATTTTTCATCAACATCTGAAACAGTTAAGTCATTCAAAGCTTGTTTCTTCATTATACTTCTCTTCTACCTACAATTTTTGTTTTAATTGGAAGCTTATGTGAAGCATTGTGGAATGCTTCTTCAGCTCCTGCTCTATCAACACCTTCAACTTCAAATAGAATTCGTCCAGGCTTTACCACTGCAACCCAATATTCAGGAGAACCTTTTCCTTTTCCCATTCGTGTTTCAGCTGGTTTTTTTGTAATAGGTTTATCTGGAAAAATACGAATCCACATTTTACCAATTTTTCTAACTACTCGCGTAATAGATATACGGCAAGCCTCAATTTGCCTACTAGTTATCCATCCCGCCTCTACGGCTTTTAATCCGTATGTACCGAATGCTACGTAATCGCCACCTTTGGCCATACCTTTACGATTTCCGCGATGGTGTCTTCGAAATTTTGTTTTTTTAGGCTCTAGCATAATTTTTAATTGAGAGATTGTCCTTTACAAATCCAAACTTTAATTCCAATTATTCCATATTGTGTTGGTACTTCAGTAAGAACATAATCTATTTCCGCCCTTAAAGTGTGTAAAGGTACTTTTCCTTGAGAAAATTTTTCACTTCTAGCTATCTCTGCACCGCCTAGCCTTCCTGCAACATTAATACGTATTCCATCTGCACCCATTCGCATAGTAGATTGAATGACTTTGTTTACAACTCTTCTATAAGAAACTTTTTTTTTGCAATTGATGGCCAATATTTTGAACCAACTAATGCTGCATCTAATTCTGGACGCTTAACTTCTGAAATATTAATTTGAATTTTCTTTTTTGTAAGCTGTTTAATTTCATCTTTTAGTCTGTTAACCTCTTCACCACCTTTACCAATAACAATACCTGGTCTTGCAGTATGGATAGTTACAGTTACAGATTTGGAAGACCTACTTATTTCAACTCGCGAAATACCTGCATTTGGCAATCTAGCCTTTAGATATTTTCTAATACGAACATCTTCTTCTAAGCCAGTAGCAAATGAGCTACCTGCAAACCATGTAGAACGCCAATCTTTATTGATTTGCAACCTAAATCCTACTGGATGTGTTTTTTGACCCAAACAGTCCTCCTAATTATTATTATCTGCGACAACAACAGTTATAATGAGCTGTTGGCTTGTTTAATTTAGAAATTCTACCCATTGGAAGCAGCTCTAAAACGTTTCATGTGAGGACCACCATCAGCATAGCATTCTTTTACTTTAATATTTTCGGTATTTAAATCTGAATTTTCAGTTTTATTTAAGAGATTAGAAATAGCTGAACGCAAGGTTTTTTCAATATAAACCGAAGCTTTAGCCTTTGAAAAATGTAAATAGTTTAATGCTTCTTCAGCTCCACGACCTCTTACTTCATCTAAAATTATTCTTATTTTCCGAGGTGATTGACGTATATGACGAGTAATTGCTTTTGCTTCCATATTATTTCTTTCTATCGCCAGAATGAAGTCTGAAAGTACGAGTTGGTGAAAATTCACCTAATTTATGCCCGACCATATTTTCGTAAACAAAAACAGGATAAACTTGTTACCATTGTGAACAGCAAAAGTATGACCAACAAAATCAGGAGTAATCATAGAACGACGAGACCAGGTTTTAATAACTTGTTTTTTACTCCCTTCATTCATTTTATCAACTTTTTTTTGAAGTTTAGCGTCAACGAATGGACCTTTTTTTAATGAACGGGCCATTTTATCTTCTCCTCTTCACAATGTAATCATTTGATTTTTTATTCTTTTTTCTAGTTTTGTAGCCTTTAGTAGGTTGGCCCCATGGAGAGACAGGATGCCTACCACCAGAGGTTTTACCTTCACCTCCACCGTGCGGGTGATCTACTGGATTCATAACTACACCTCTTACAGTTGGTCTTTTTCCAAGCCAACGACTACGACCAGCTTTTCCAGAAATAATTTGTTCATGAGATTTGTTTCCAACTTCTCCAATAGTAGCAAAGCAATTATCAATTATCTGTCTAATTTCACCTGAAGGCAACCTAACAGTTGCAAAACCACCATCATGAGCCATTATTTGAGCTGCCGCACCTGCACTACGAACTAATTGACCACCTTTTCCAGGTGCAAGTTCAATATTATGGACGAACATTCCTGTAGCTACTTTTTTGATTGGGAGCGAGGTTGCCAACACGAAGTGGCGCGTTTTCACCTGAAATCAATTCATCTCCAACTTTCGTTCCAAATGGAGAAAGAATATATCTTTTTTTCTCCATCAGCATAAAATAGTAAGGCTATATTTGCAGAACGGTTTGGATCATATTCTATAGATGCTACTTTTGCAGGTATATCAAATTTATCTCTTTTAAAATCAATAATTCTATATCTTCGGCGATGGCCACCACCACGATGCCTGACAGTAATTCTACCATTATTATTACGACCACCTGTTTTTCTTAACGCAACTGTTAAACTTTTTTCAGGCGTACTTTTTGTTATCTCAGCAAAATCAGATCTTGTTGCAAATCTATTACCTGGAGTTGTTGGCTTTATTGTCCTTATGCCCATTATTCTACCGTATCACCTTCCAGAAGATTTATTGAACTACCTTCTTTTAATGTCACGATTGCCTTTTTCCAACAAGATTTACTACCTTGTGTACGTATAGTACGACCACCACTTCTAACTGTCATATTTTTATATTTACCAATACGATTCATTGTGGCGACTTTTTTTACCTCAACATCAAATTTTTCTTCAATTGCTCTTTTAATCTCAATTTTGTTTACACCTTTAATTACTTGAAAAGCATACTTGAGCTCTAACTCTTCTAAGCGACTTAACTTTTCTGTAAAAAGTGGACGAATAATAATTTTTTGATAAGACATTAAGATTTAACCATCAGTGAATCATTTAACAATACCAAACCTGCTTTATCAAATAAAAGAATCTCGCAATCCAATAAGTCATACGTACTTGCAGATGTAGCCTCAACGATATAGATATTTGGAATATTTCTAGCAGCTAGAAAAAGTTTTTCATTATCAGCAGCAACTAAAATAGTAAGTTTTTTACCTTCAAGGCTCAAGGCTTTTAATATTTCAATAAATTCTTTTGTTTTTCCGCTAGAAACAGCGATTTCATCTACAACAACTAAATCTCCGGCGCCCAACTTATCAGATAAAACCGATCTTCGTGCTAAACGTCGCATTTTTTTTGGCATCTTGGTATCATAACCATGCGGCTCTGGACCAAAAACTGTCCCACCACCTTTCCATATAGGTGACCTAGTAGTTCCTGCACGAGCTACACCACGCCCTTTTTGTTTCCATGGCTTTTTACCACCACCTCTAACAGCTGATCTGTTTTTTTGTAGAATGTGTTCCTTGACGACCATTAGCTAATTCAGCAATTACGGCCTGGTGAACAACGCTCTCATTTGGCTTTATACCAAAAACAGTTTTGTCTACTGTCATCGAGCTCCCTTTGCTGCCATCTTTTTTTAATACGTTTAATTTCATTTTATTTAGTGATGTAAATAATTCCATTCTTTGCTCCAGGAACAGCACCCTTTAGCAAAAGATAGTTTTTTTCTTTATTTATTGATACAACTTCTAAATTTCTAACTGTCATGCGCTTATTACCATATTGTCCAGCCATCTTCATGCCTTTAAAAACTCTAGAAGGATCAGATGCCTGCCCAATAGAACCTGCAGATCGCGGATGCTCTCTTTGGCCATGAGTTTTAGGACCACCACCAAAGCCATGTCTTTTCATAACGCCTGAAAAACCTCTACCTTTTGTTGAGCCTGATACATCAACATACTCGCCTTCCTTAAACAAAGAAACGCTAAACTTTTGACCTGTTTTATAATCATAATCGGGAACTGGAACAAATTCAGCTAAAAACCTTTTTGCCTCTGTATCTGCTTTTTTAAAATGTCCATTCAATGCTTTATTCGAATGTTTATCTTTGCGAGCACCATAACCAACTTGAATAGCTTCATAGCCATCATTTTTCTGTGTTTTAACTTGCGTAACTACACAAGGACCAGCCTCTATTACTGTAACAGGCACTGATTGACCTTCATTATTAAATACTTGAGTCATGCCAATCTTTTTACCAATTAATCCACGCATAATTAAACTTTTATTTCTATGTCAACGCCAGCTGGCAAGTCAAGCTTCATTAAAGCTTCAACTGTCTTTGGTGTAGAGTTTAAAATATCTATTAAACGCTTATGTATTTTAGTTTGAAATTGCTCACGAGATTTTTTATCAACAAATGGTGATCTAAGAACAGTATAAATAGTTCTTTTAGTTGGCAAAGGAATAGGGCCAGAGATGACTGCGCCTGTTGACTTAGCAGTTTTAACGATTTTCTCAGTTGATTTATCAATCAATGAATGATCGTAAGCTTTTAAACTAATTCGTATTGTTTGTTTAGCCAAAATTAATCCTAATCTATTCTACTATCTCTGTTACTACACCAGCGCCAACCGTATGGCCACCTTCTCTGATCGCAAAACGAAGCTCTTTATCCATCGCAATTGGTGTTATTAATTCAACTTCTAATTCAACATTGTCACCTGGCATAACCATCTCAGTTCCGCTTGGCAAAGTTGCCACTCCAGTTACATCTGTTGTTCTAAAATAAAACTGAGGGCGATATCCGTTAAAAAATGGCGTATGACGACCACCTTCATCTTTTTTCAAGACATAAACGCTCGCCTTAAATTTTGTATGTGGCGTAATAGATCCAGGCTTAGCCAAAACCATACCACGTGTCAAGTCTTCTTTATCAATACCTCGAAGTAACAATCCTGCGTTGTCTCCTGCTCGACCTTCATCTAAAAGTTTACGGAACATCTCTACACCCGTTACAGTGGTCTTCTTTGTTTCGCCCATACCAATCATCTCAACATCATCACCTACTTTAATAATTCCACTTTCCACACGGCCAGTCCCTACGGTACCACGACCCGTAATTGAAAAAACATCTTCAACCGGCATTAAGAAAGGCTTATCAATATCACGCTCTGGCTCTGGAATAAAACTATCACAAGCTTCCATTAACTCAGTAATACAGCTAGTAGCTGCTTCATCAGTTATATTATTAAGTGCATTCAAAGCCGAACCTTTAATGATAGGAATATCATCACCAGGAAAATCATACTCATTTAGAAGATCACGCAACTCCATCTCTACCAACTCTACCAACTCTTCATCATCTACCTGATCTGTTTTATTCATAAAAACAACAATTGAAGGCACATTAACCTGACGGGCAAGCAAAACGTGCTCACGAGTCTGAGGCATTGGACCATCAGCTGCTGATACAACCAAAATACCGCCGTCCATTTGCGCAGCACCAGTAATCATATTCTTAATATAATCAGCGTGGCCAGGGCAATCTACATGAGCATAATGACGATTAGGTGTTTCATACTCAACATGAGCAGTTTGGATAGTAATTCCACGCTCCCTTTCTTCAGGAGCATTATCGATACTATCAAAGGACCGCACCTCACTCAAACCTTTATTTGCCTGAGTCATTGTAATGGCTGCAGTTAAGGTTGTTTTACCATGGTCAACATGACCAATAGTACCAATATTTAAATGGGGTTTACTTCGTTCAAATTTTTCTTTAGACATTTTATATTAATCCTATTTCTTTATGAAGCTTTGCCGTGCACTTTTTCAATAATTTCTTCCTTTACTGAATTTGGCACTTCTTTAAAATTCGAAAATTCCATGTGAAAAACCGCGCGACCTTGTGTTATAGATCTTAAGTCTGTTGCGTAACCAAACATTTTAGCTAAGGGAACTACAGCATTTAAAACATGTGCATCTTTACGTTGACCCATTTTCTCTATATTTCCTCGGCGTGAATTAATATCACCCATAACATCGCCTAGATATTCTTCTGGAACAACCACTTCTACTTTCATCATTGGCTCCATAAGAACTGGACCAGCTTTTTTACATGCCTCTTGAATAGCCATTGAACCAGCAATTTTAAAAGCCATTTCAGATGAATCAACATCATGGTAAGAACCAAAAACTAATTCCACTCGAACATCTTCAATTGGATATCCAGCAAGTACACCATTTTTTATAGCTTCTTGAATACCCTCGCTAACAGGATTTATATATTCTCGAGGAATAACACCACCAACGATTTTATTATCAAAATGATATCCCTTGCCAACTTCGTTAGGCTCTACATTAATAACTACATGACCAAACTGTCCACGTCCACCAGATTGACGAACAAATTTTACATCAACTTTTTCTACACGCTTTGTTATAGCTTCGGTATAAGCTACCTGTGGAGTTCCTACATTAGCTTGAACATTAAATTCTCTTAGAAGTCTATCAACTAAGATTTCTAAATGCAGCTCACCCATACCAGCAATAATTGTTTGCCCAGTATCTGGATTAATTGAAACTTTAAAAGTAGGATCTTCTTCTGATAGTTTTCCCAAACCTTTAGAGAGTGAATCTTGGTCTGCTTTTGTAGCTGGCTCTACAGAAACCTCAACTACTGGCTCAGGAAATTCCATAGACTCTAAAATAATTTCTTTTTTTTCTTCGCATAGAGTGTGACCAGTGTGAGAATTTTTTAAGCCAACAGCTGCAACGATTTCACCGGCAGAAACTTTGTCAAGCTCTTCTCTTTTATTAGCATGCATTAAAAGAATACGACTAATTCTTTCACGCTTACCAGTATTTGGATTAGCAACATAAGATCCAGCATTAAGAGTGCCAGAGTAAACACGCATAAAAGTCAATTTGCCGACATAAGGATCAGTCATTACTTTAAAAGCAAGAGCGCTAAACGGCTCATCTTCGCTTGGCATACGAGACATTTCAATATCTGAATCATCAGGGCTAAAACCCGTAGTTTCACCAATGTCAAGAGGTGAGGGAAGAAAGTCATTTACTGCATCTAATAATCGTTGAACGCCTTTATTTTTAAATGCAGATCCGCAAAAAGTTGGTACAAAAGTATTATCCAGACAGCCTTTTCTTATAGCTGCTTTCAACTCATCGACTGTAATTTCTTCTTCTGCTAAATATTTTTCTAGTAGATCCTCATCATAGCTAGCTGTTTCTTCAATTAGATGGTGCCTCCATTTTTCTGCTTCTTCCACCATGTCGGTTGGTATATCACCGATTTCAAAATGAGCACCTAAAGACGACTCATTATATAAAATAGCTTTCATGGATAAAAGATCAATAATACCTGTAAAAATATCACCTGCACCAATAGGCAAAACAACAGGTAGCGGATTTGCACCCAATCTTTCTTTTATCATCTCTATTACATTAAAAAAATCTGCTCCAGTACGATCCATTTTATTGACAAAGGCTATTCGAGGAACACCATATTTATCAGCCTGTCTCCAAACAGTTTCACTTTGTGGCTCTACACCGCCAACAGCACAAAATACAGCACAAGAACCATCTAAAACACGAAGAGACCGTTCAACTTCAACTGTAAAATCAACATGGCCTGGTGTATCAATAATATTAACTCTATGATCTTCCCAAATAGCAGTTGTCGCTGCAGAAGTGATAGTGATCCCTCGTTCTTTTTCTTGCTCCATCCAATCCATAGTTGCACCGCCATCATGAACTTCACCAATCTTATGAGTTCTTCCAGTATAATAAAGTATTCGCTCAGTTAATGTAGTTTTACCTGCATCGATATGAGCCATTATACCAATATTTCGAACTTTATTTAGAGAAATCTTCTTCATATAAATTTTAAGAGTAGACTGTGCTATCTAAAATGCGCAAAGGCTCTATTTGCCTCAGCCATTCTATGAGTGTCTTCTTTTTTCTTAATTGCACCACCTTCATTGTTTGCTGCAGAAATTAACTCGGCAGCCAATCTTTCTGACATTGCTCGTCCAGATCTTTTACGTGCTGAGTTAATAATCCAATGTGCTGCTAAAAAAAACTGTCTATGTTTGGCAACTTCTATAGGAACTTGATAGTTAGCGCCACCAATTCTTCGTGACTTAACCTCGAGTAAAGGTGCTGCATTTTTGACAGCTAATTTGAAAATATCGATACCATCTTTTTTTGTTCTTGATTTAACAATATCAATGGCGCTATAAAAAATTTTTTCAGAAGCACCTTTCTTACCGCCAATCATTAAAAAATTCATAAACTTGGCGACTTCTAAATCGCTAAAAATTGGGTCTGGTAAAATTTTTCTTTTTTCTGGTCTTCTTCTTCTCATAATCTACGCCTTAGGCTTTTTTGTTCCATACCTAGACCTACTAGTAGTTCTATCAGAAACTCCAGCAGTATCTAAAGTACCACGAACAATATGATAACGCACACCAGGCAAATCCTTCACGCGACCACCCTCAATTAGAACAATTGAATGCTCTTGAAGGTTATGACCTTCACCAGGAATATAAGCGTTCACCTCTTTACCATTTGTGAGCCTTACTCTAGCTACTTTGCGAAGAGCAGAATTAGGTTTCTTTGGTGTAGTTGTATATACGCGGGTACAGACACCTCTCTTCTGCGGGTTGCCTTTCAAAGCAGGTGTAGGGTTTTTCTTCTTTACCCGCTTTCTTCCTTGGCGAATTAATTGATTTATCGTCGGCATTTCATTTCCATTAAAGCCTTTAAAATTACAATTGTTTTAAACAGTATGGCAATTAAATAATAACTTAATTTGAATTGCTAAATTACTTCTTTTGGCACAGTTGCCTCTTCAGTTTTTGGCTGATCTGTTTTTTCACTTTCAGGGTCTATGACGAAAAGATCTTTTAAATGAAGTGACCCTGAACCTGCTGGTATAAGTCTCCCAACAGCTACATTCTCTTTCAATCCTCTTAAATAATCAGTTTTACCTGAAGTTGAGGCATCAGTTAATACTCTAGTGGTTTCTTGGAAAGATGCGGCAGAAATAAAACTTTCAGTATTTAATGAAGCTTGAGTAATCCCCATTAACAGTGGGTTAAAAGTAGCAGGCTTAGCCTTAGTTGATTTAGCAGGCTTTTTACCTTCCTCTTTTAATGTTTTATTGATTTCTAAATAATCTTTTTTATTAACCAGAGTATCTGATTCAAGTTCTGAATCACCTGAATCAGTAACTACGACCATAGACATTAGCTTTTCATTGGTTTCAAAAACTCAGCTCTGTTTATGCGATCTTGAGGTAAAAATTGCGAATCTCCAACGTCATCGATACTCACTTTTTGCATCATTTGCCTGACAATAACCTCTATGTGTTTATCATCAATCTTTACACCTTGCAAGCGATACACTTCCTGAATTTCATTTACTAAATATTCTCTTACTTTATTTGGACCCAGTATTTTTAATATATCTGCAGGAGAAATACTTCCTTCACATAAAGATGTTCCAGCTGTTATTTTGTCTCCTTCGTGAACAACAACATGCTTTCCATATGGAATTGAATAAGTTTTTGCAACTGAATCAACACCTTCAACTATAATCTTACGAATTCCACGCTTTGTTTCTCCGAATCTGACTAGACCATCTATTTCAGAAACAACTGCTGGATCAGTTGGCTTTCGTGCTTCAAATAATTCTGTTACTCGCGGTAAGCCTCCAGTAATATCTCGAGTTTTACCAATGGCCCTAGGAATCTTTACAAGCGTTTGACCACGCTTTACTGAGTCACCCTTACGCACCACAAGATTAGCCGTAACTGGGAGAATTGTTCCACCAGCAAGTATAGAACCATCCTTATCTACAATTTCAACGTGTGGACTTAGATTGCGATCTTTGGACTCGACAATAACCATTTGTTTTTTTCCACCTTCAACTGATTCAACTTGGTATGTTTCATTTTCAATAAAGTCTTTTAATTCTACAATACCAGTTTGCCTAGCAAGAATAACATCTGTATAGGGATCCCATTGGAACAAGCTAGCTCCAGCTTCAACTTTCTCACCATCTCCAACATTTAAGTTTGCGCCATATGGAACATTGTATTCTGCAGCAGTTTTACCATCATTATTATGCACAGAAAGCTTAGCATGCCTTACCATGCAGCGAGTTACAAGCACACCTGCTTCATCTTTTGCTTCAGCAACCTCTAAGTTTTCTGAATATTTGACCTTACCAGCTCTTTTAGTTTTCATTTCAGACTGCTCAATGATTCGAGTAGCTGTGCCACCAATATGAAAAGTTCTAAGAGTTAGCTGGGTACCAGGCTCACCAATACTCTGAGCTGCCTGAATACCAACAGAAGTTCCTAAATCAACCAACTTATGATTAGAGGGATTCCATCCATAGCATTTCGCACAGACACCTCTAAGAGACTCGCAAGTTAATACTGAGCGAATTCTAAGAGATTCAATATTACTTTCTGCAACAATTTTTGCTTCCTCATCACGAATCATAGTTCCAGCCTTTATTTTGACTTCCCCATCTTCAATAAAATCTTCAAGCAAAGTCCTGCCTAAAACTCTTTCAGATAGTGGCTCTATTATGTCTTCGCCTTCTTTAAGATCGTCAGCTAAAATACCATTAATAGTACCGCAATCTGTTTCAGATATGACTACATCTTGAGCGACATCAACCAATCTGCGAGTTAAGTATCCTGCATCAGCTGTTTTTAAAGCAGTATCAGCCAAACCTTTACGAGCACCATGAGTAGAAATAAAGTATTCTTGGACAGATAGACCCTCCTTAAAATTTGAAGTAATTGGAGATTCAATAATCTCACCCTTACCACCAGTCATTGACTTTTTAGGTTTTGCCATAAGACCTCTCATGCCAGCTAGCTGCTTTATTTGATCCTGCGATCCACGAGCACCAGAGTCTGCCATCATATAAACAGGATTAAATCCTTGGTCGTTTGACTGAAGTCCATCCATCATTGTAGCAGCTACGCTATTAGTAGCATGAGTCCAGATATCAATAACTTTATTATACCTTTCTCCATCAGTTAACACATGACGTTTAAACTTATCTTGAATAGCATCAACCTCTTTTTGGGCAGCATCAATAATTGTATCTTTTGTATCTGGAATTAAAATATCGCTTACTGCAATAGATAGACCAGCTCTAGTGGATGCTTCAAAACCAACACTTTTTAACTTATCTAAAAATTCTACTGTTTTTTGATTTCCTGCAATTAGATAGGTTTCATTTACTAACCTACTCAATCGCTTTTTATCTATTATATCATCCACATACTCTATCTCTTCAGGCAAGATTGAATTAATTATGACTCTACCAACTGTAGTTTCTTTGTGCCAAACACCATTATGACGGACGTTAATAATAGCATTTACATCTACTGATTTATTCTCGTATGCTAGAAGTACTTCATCAAAAGAACCAAAGGATTTACCTTCGCCCTTTGCATCTTTTCGAACACGAGTAAGGTAATAAGTCCCTAGAACCATATCTTGAGAAGGCAGTGCTAATGGCTTTCCATTTGCTGGATGCAGAATATTATGACTTGATAGCATAAGTATTCTTGCTTCCATTTGTGCAGCTAGAGAAAGGGGTACGTGAACAGCCATTTGGTCTCCATCAAAATCAGCATTAAAAGCTGAGCAAACCAAAGGATGAATTCTGAGAGCTTTACCATCAACTAAAACAGGTTGAAAAGCTTGAATGCCTAAACGATGCAATGTTGGAGCTCGATTTAATAAAACTGGATGATCTTTAACAACATATTCAAGAACCTTATAAACAATAGGATCTTTGTCTTCGATCATTAATTTTGCACTTCTTGGAGTTTGGGTATATCCACGAGCCATTAATTCATTAATCATATGAGGCTTAAACAATTCAAGTGCCATATTTTTTGGCAATCCACATTCATGAAGCTGTAATTCTGGCCCGACAACAATCACGGAGCGACCTGAATAATCAACTCTTTTACCTAATAAATTTTGACGAAAACGACCAGTCTTTCCTCTAATCATATCGGAGATTGATTTTAAAGGCCTTCTTGTACCACTACGAATTGCAGTTTTTCTACGACTATTATCAAATAGTGCATCTACTGATTCTTGCAGCATTCTTTTTTCATTACGTAAGATTACATCTGGCGCTTTAATCTCCATTAGCTGTTTCAATCTATTATTTCGAATAATAATTCGACGATATAAATCATTTAGATCTGAAGCTGCAAAACGACCTCCATCTAATGGAACAAGTGGTCTTAGTTCAGGTGGAATGACAGGCAAAATAGAAACAACCATCCACTCTGGCTTATTTATTCTTTTTACACTAGACAAATCCACAAGAAAAGACTTAACAACCTTTAGGCGCTTTAAAGCTTCTTCACGTTTTTGTTTAGATTTAGAATTTTTAAGGACATCTTCCAATTCACGACGAAGCTCAACTAGGTTCATTCTTGATAGCATTTCTTTCAATGCTTCGCCTCCCATAGTTGCATAGAAATAATCTTCGTTGTCACGCTCTTCTTCGCTTACAGCATCAAAGCCGTGAAGCCTTTCTAATTCTAAGTACTCAAACTCATCAATCATTTCAAACTGCTCTTTACCGCTTTTTCCTGGCTCTATTACAAGAAAAGATTCATAATAAACAACTTTTTCAAGATGCTTAGTACTAATTCCAGCTAAATAACTTAATTTTGAAGGAATTGATCTTAAATACCAAATATGAACAACAGGAACTGCAAGAGTTATATGCCCCATTCTTTCCCTGCGAACTTTTTTACGAGTAACCTCTACACCACATCTATCACAAATAATGCCTCTATACCTTATACCTTTATACTTACCACAATGGCATTCGTAATCTTTAACTGGACCAAAAATCTTTTCACAAAAAAGACCATCTTTTTCTGGTTTATAAGAACGATAGTTTATGGTTTCAGGCTTCAAAATTTCACCATATGATCTCTGAAGCGTACCTTCAGGAGATGCTAAACCTATGGTTATAGATGAAAAACCTTTTGTAGTGTCTATTTTATTTGTCTGTATGAAGGTCAAAGTATTTCTCCCTAATCTAATTCGATATTTAAGCCAAGTCCCTGTAATTCTTTAATGAGGACATTAAAAGATTCAGGTACACCAAACTGAGGTAAATCCTCACCCTTTACAATTGCATTGTACACTTTAGAACGACCATCAACATCATCAGACTTCACAGTAAGGATCTCTTGCAAAGTATGCGCAGCACCATAAGCTTCTAAAGCCCAGCACTCCATTTCACCAAATCGTTGACCACCAAACTGAGCTTTACCTCCAAGTGGTTGTTGTGTTACAAGGGAATATGGGCCTGTTGAACGAGCATGCATTTTATCATCAACCATATGACTTAATTTCATCATATAAATAGTTCCAACTGTAACTGGATTATCTAATTTTTCACCAGTCCTACCATCTATAAGTTCTGTCTTACCAGTTAACGGCAATCCTGCTTTTTTTAATTCATTCTCAACTTCATCTGGAGTAGCACCATTAAAAACAGGAGTTGAATATTTTACTCCAAGAATACTCCCCGCCCATCCCAACATTGTTTCATAGAGCTGACCTAGGTTCATTCTTGAAGGAACACCAAGGGGGTTTAGAACAACATCTACAGGCTCACCATTTTCTAAAAAAGGCATATCTTCTTCTGGAACTACCGTAGCAATAATACCTTTATTACCATGCCTTCCTGCCATTTTATCTCCAACTTGAATCTTTCTTTTATTAGCAATATCAACTTTTGCAAGTTTTAAGATACCTGGCTGCAACTCATCTCCAATACGAAGTTTAAAAACTTCTCTATCTAAAGTTTCTTCAATTACACGCCATTCTTTCCAAAAGGAACGCCAAACAGCTTTAATTTTACGCCAAACTTGCTTGTCTTCAACCCATGAAGCATCTTGAGCAAAACGCTCTAAATTATAACTATCTACTCTTTTTCCTGTTAGTTTAGTACCTTTTTTAATTAAAGTTCTACCAGACGAGATATCTCTAATACCATCAGAAGTTTGATTTTTCAGCAAAGCAATTAGCTTTTCATCCCTTGAGTCTTTAAGCTCTTTTTTGCGAATAGCACTTGCTTTCTGCAATGCAAGAATATTTTGCCTTTCTTCGGCCCGTGCTGACTTGCTACGCTTTTCAAACAATTTTGTGTTTATAACAACTCCATTTACACCAGGAGACGCTCTTTTCGAAGCATCTTTTACCTCACCTGCTTTTTCTCCAAAAATTGCACGAAGAAGTTTTTCTTCTGGAGTTGGGTCTGTTTCACCTTTTGGAGTAACTTTACCAATAAGTATATCTCCATCTCTAACCTTTGCACCGACTCTAATTATACCACGATCATCTAATTCCTTAGTTGCATCTTCACCAACATTTGGTATTTCAGGAGTTAACTCTTCTTCACCTCTTTTGGTATCTCTAACTTCAAGCTCAATTTCATTTACATGAACGCTGGTAAAAAGATCTTCTTTAACCAAACGCTCACTAATAACAATTGCATCTTCAAAATTATACCCCCTCCATGGCATAAAAGCTACAGTTACATTTTTACCCAAAGCTAATTCACCATTTTGAGTAGATGTGCCATCAGCAATTGGCTGGCCAACCTCTACCCTGTCACCTTCTGATACAATAGGTCTTTGATTCTGAGATGTATTTTGATTAGTTCTTTTAAACTTTCTAAGTTTTATAGCAACAAGGTTTTCACCTTCAATCAATGTTAAATCTTCAGGAACATCATATGTTCTTATAACGATTTTGTCCGCATCAACATAATGAACACGACCACCAACAGGAGCCACAACTGCAGATCTTGAGTCAACAGCGACTTTAGTTTCTAAACCAGTGCCTACAATTGGAGCGTCAGGGTTCATCAAGGGAACGCTTTGACGTTGCATATTCGAGCCCATTAAAGCACGATTAGCATCGTCATGCTCTAAAAACGGGATTAAAGCTGCTGCTACAGATAAAATCTGATTAGGAGCAACATCCATAAATTCAATCTGATCAGGTGAAACAATAGGAAAATCACCTTTGATTCTGGCTCTAACATTTTCACTAACCAATCTATCATCTTTTCCAAGTTTTTCATCAGATTGAGCAATCATAACTCGATCTTCATCATCAGCAGATAAATAGTTAATTGAATGAGTTGCAAAAGCATTGCCTTCTTTTACATTTACTTTCCTATATGGAGATTCAATAAATCCATGACGATTTACTTTAGCCAGCAACGCCAAAGATGAAATCAAACCAATATTTGGACCTTCTGGAGTTTCAATTGGGCATAAGCGACCATAATGCGTATAATGCACATCTCTCACTTCAAAACCAGCTCTCTCTCTTGTCAAGCCACCTGGACCAAGAGCAGATATTCGACGCTTATGGGTTACTTCAGCTAGCGGGTTAGTTTGATCGCCAAATTGTGACATTTGACTTGTGCCAAAGAATGTATTAATAACAGTTGTAACAACTCGAGAATTAATTAGGTCTTGCGGCGTAATTGATTCTTGTTCGCGAAGATTCATTCTTTCATATATTGTTCTGAGCATGCGACTTAAAGCTACTGAAAATTGATTAGTGAGCTGTTCTCCAATAGATTTAACACGACGGTTTCCTAAATGATCAATATCGTCAGAACCTCTTTCCCCCTTGCGCATATCAACAAGAAAATTTACAACTTGTATAATATCATCCATGGTAAGAACCGTGTCTTCAACTGGCACTTTTAAACCAAACTGTTGATTTAAGCGATAACGACCAACTTCACCCAAATCATACTTCTTTGGGTTAAAGAAAATACGCTCAATGAATTTTTGGGCAGTTTCTAAGTTTGGTGGTTCACCAGACCTAAGTAATTGATAAACTATACTTAATGCTTCTTCTGTGTTCTTACTTGGATCTTTTATCATTGTGTTAAGCAACATCATTGAGTGAAAATCTTTATTTTGATTAACTAACTCAACAGATTTTATTTTTGCTTCTTTTAATGAGTCTATAATTTCTTGAGTTAGCTCAGAGCCACCTTCCATAAAAATTTCACCAGTTTCTTGATCAATTATATCTTCAACGACTGTTGAACCAATTGATTGTGAAATATTCTTACTACCAAGTTTCACTTCTTCAATACAATTAAAAGCACGGAAAATATCAGCATTAGTAGAGTAACCAAGGGCACGTAAAAGCATTGTAACTGGAAATTTACGTCTTCGATCAATAATTGAAAAAATACAATCATTGATATCAGTAGTGAAGTCAACCCAAGAGCCACGAAATGGTATAATTCGAGCTTGAAATAATTTTGTACCATTAGGATGAACTGACTGATCAAAGAAAACACCAGGTGAGCGTTGAAGTTGTGAAACGATAACACGCTCTGCACCATTAATAACAAATGTTCCTTTATTGGTCATATTTGGAATATTTCCAAAATAAACCTCTTGTTCAATTGATTGATCGTATTTGCTTCTATCATCTTCATTAGTGATATGCAACACCAAACGAGCTTTTAAGGGCACTGAATAAGTCAACCCTCTATCCATACATTCTTCAGGTGTATACTTAGCCAGACCTAGGAAATAGCTCTTAAACTCAAGAATATAATTTTTATGAGAATCTTCAATTGGAAAAACATTTTGAAAAACTTCTTCAAGACCAATATTTAGCCTATCGTCTTCAGGCAAGTTCTCTTGAATAAAAGATTGAAACGCATCAACCTGGACTGCAAGAAGATCAGGGAATTCAATTTCAGACTTAGTTTTTTCAAAAGTTGTACGAATAGCAAAGGGATTATTTATGGCAGCCAATTAAGCCTCCATTCTAAAAGTTGTAATGGGCAAATTATTAATTATTAAGATGTAAGTAAATCGGTCGATTTATTTTAATTCGACTGAGCCACCGGCTTCTTCTAGCTGACTTTTTAACTCTTCAGCTTCTGCTTTCGCCACACCTTCTTTAATTGCCTTTGGGGCACCATCTACCAGCTCTTTTGCTTCTTTTAAGCCAAGACTAGTGATCGTTCTAACGACTTTAATTACATTTATTTTGGATGATCCTGCAGATGTCAAAATGACATCAAACTCCTCTTTCTCATCACTTGCAGCTCCACCACCATCAGCTGGCGCCGCAGCAACGGCAGCAACTGGCGCCGCAGCGGTAACACCAAATTTTTCTTCAATTTCTCCGATTAATTCAGAGATTTCAATCATATTCGCATTTTCTAGATAAGTTAGCACATCGGCTCTACTTGTATCAGCCATTATCATAGCTCCTTTTTAGTCTTAATTAGATTTTTGATCTTTTAAATTGCTTAATGTATTACCTAAATCAGTCATTGATGATTTTAGAGTCAACGCTAATTTGGTCATTGGAGAACTCAAAGTGCTTACAAAAGTGGCAAGCAATTGATCCTTTGTTGGTAAATCTGCAATTCTTTTAAATTCTTTTCCTTCAAGTACTTCACCATCAAACATTATTCCTTTAACGTCTGGTAATTCATGTTCTTTTCTGAACTGTTTTAAAACACGT
>JBJKZT010000006.1:0-38387 GCA_045569055.1 Fidelibacterota bacterium
TAATCGTTTAATACTTTTTTTAATGGTACTAAAATTAGTTAATGTACCGCCTAACCATCTTTCAACAACATAAAACATAGAACAACGATCAGCTTCTTGCTGAACAATATCTTTAGCTTGTTTTTTTGTCCCAACAAATAAAAACTCGCCTTTATTTTTTTGCCTTTGATGATATGAAATCAAGTGCTTTATTTAAATTGCGAATCGTTTCATCTAGGTTAATTATATGAACCCCATTTTTTTCCATAAGTATATAAGGTTTATAATTAGGGTTCCATTTTCTAGTAACGTGACCAAAATGTGCACCACTACCTAATAAGTCTTCAAATTTTATATTTGCCATAAGTTTTATCGCTTCGAAAATTGGAATTTTTTACGTGCGCCAGGTTGACCATATTTTTTACGCTCAACCTCTCTTGAATCACGTGTTAAAAAGCCTGCTGCTTTTAATGGAGATTCTAAAATCAGCACTCACTTCATTCAATGCTCGAGCAATACCTAATCGAATAGCTCCTGCTTGACCAGTCAATCCCCCACCTTTTACATTTACGGTAACATTATAAGATTCTCTTTGATCTGTTAAATCTAATGGTTGCGTAACAACTATAGCGAGACTTTCACGACATATATACTCTTTAAAATCTTTCCCATTTATAACTATATTACCTTTTCCAGGTGAAATTATAACTCTTGCAACTGAGCCCTTACGACGACCAACTGCATTATAAACTGCATTTGCCATTAAAATTCCAATGTTTTTGGTTGTTGAGCAGAATGAGGATGATTTTCACCTATATAAACTTTCAAATGTTTAATGATAGCTCGCCCCAAACGGTTTTTTGGTAACATGCCCCAGACAGCTTTTTCAACAATTCTTTCAGGGTGTGTCCTACGCATGTGATCTACTTTTGTGAATGTGGTTGAACCAATATAACCAGAATGTTTAAAGTAAGTTTTATTAGTTTCTTTACTTCCGGATAATTTTACTTTATCAGCATTAACAACAATTACAAAATCACCCATATCTAAATTTGGTGTAAATGTTGGCTTATGCTTACCACGAAGGACTTTAGCTATTTCACTAGCAAAGCGACCTAAAGTTTTTCCTTCGGCATCAGCTATATACCAATCTTTTTGTATTTCAGCTGCTTTTAATGATCTTGTTTTCATAATTATTGATTCCGAATTAGCCAACAAAATTAGACTGATATATTCATCATAGTCAACTATAAATCATATTCTAACAGATTACTATTTTGATGAGATATGACCCTTGTTTATGGTGAACTTTACACGACCATACATATTTTTTCCAACGAATGGGGAGTTCTTAGATTTTGATTGGATATCTTTTTTAGAAAATATCCATTCTTCTTTTGGATCTAGGATTGTTAATTCTGCAGATGTACCTATTTCAAGTAAATTATTATTAAACCCCATGATTTTTCTAGGATTAGTTGTTAACATTTCAATCAAGCTCAATAACTTAAAGTTATTCTCTTTAACCAATACTTTATTTACAGCACCAAAACATGATTCTAAGCCAATCATTCCGAATGGAGCTAAATCAAAGGTTCCTTCTTTTTCTTCAATAGTATGTGGTGCATGATCAGTAGCAATGCAGTCAAGAGTACCATCTTTTACTCCTTTAATTAACGCTTTTTTATCAGATATTGTACGGATTGGGGGAGCAACTTTTAAATTAGTATCAAAACTTTGAAGATCATTATCTGTAAAAAATAAATGATGAGGTGTTACTTCTGCTGTTACTTTCTTGTTAGATTTTTTTGATAAACGAATATGGTCTAACGATTTTGCTGAACTAACATGCGGAACATGAAGCCTTCCACCTGTAAGTTCTGTTAATGATAAATCACGATGAACCATATTTGATTCTGTTATATCTGGACTAGATGGTAGCCCTAGGTTCGTTGAAACAATTCCTTCATGCATAACACCATCCTTTTTCAAACAAAGGTCTTCCGCATGATTAATTATAGGAATATCAAACATTGTTGCATAGTCCAAAGCATTACGCATCATTGAGCTATTTGTAACTGGTAAACCATCATCGCTGAAGGCAACAGCTCCTTCAGTTAACATTGCACCCATCTCAGTTAACTCAGCTCCATCTTGTCCTTTGGTAATTGCGCCAATTGGATGTATATAAATTGGACACTCTTGTGAACGATCAATAATATAACGGATTACTTCAGGTGAATCAATTGTAGGTTTTGTATTTGGCATCACACAAACTCTGGTAAAACCACCAGCTAAAGCGGCCATTGAGCCTGTTTCTAAAGTTTCTTTATCTTCCCTGCCAGGTTCTCTAAAATGAACATGAACGTCACAAAAGCCGTGAGTAATAATTAAATTTTTACAATCAATTATTTGAACCGATTTACTACTTTTAATTTTACCAATTGCTTTAATCTTTCCATCCTCTATTAGCATATCTTTTTTTATGCTAGTTTTAGCAAGAGGATCTAGGATTTGACCACCTTTTAGAATAACCTGTTTTTTTAGTTTTGAAAAATTCATATTAATTTTTACCCTCTTCAAGTTTACCTCCAAGAAGTAGATATAATATTGCCATTCTTGAGGCAACACCATTCAACACTTGATTTAAAATAATTGCTTGGTCACTATCTGCAACTGAACTATCAATCTCAACACCCCTATTCATTGGACCAGGATGCATAATAACTATTTCTTTTTTATGTTGAGATAAACGTTCTGTTGTTATACCAAAAAGATTTCTATATTCCCTAATTGAAGGAAGAAGCCCGCCCCCCATCCTTTCACGTTGAATTCTTAGCACATTTAATGCATCAGCCCATTCAATAACTTCATCAACATTATAATTAACATTCACACCAAGATCTTCAACAAATGGTGGTATAAGTGTAGCTGGACCACATAAAGTAACCTCAGCACCCATAGTTTTAAGTCCATAAATATTACTAAGTGCAACTCTACTATGAGAAATATCTCCAATTATGGCAATTTTAAGTCCTTTTAGGAAACCAAACTTTTCATATAGACTTGTCATATCAAGTATAGCTTGAGTGGGATGCTCATGAGTTCCATCGCCTGCATTTATTATTATAGCATCTATATGTTTAGTTAAGTGAAGAGGTGCTCCAGGGGTTGGATGTCTCATAACGACAGCATCTATTTTCATTGCTTCTAAGTTTTGTGCTGTATCTTTAAAAGTTTCTCCTTTTTTCAAACTTGAGGTTGAAGCTGAAAAGTTAACAGTATCAGCACTAAGACGTTTTTGAGCTAACTCAAAACTTATTCGTGTTCTTGTTGAGTTCTCAAAAAAGAGGTTTACTATTGTTTTCCCATTTAAAGAAGGAACTTTTTTAATTGGACGTTCAAGTACTTCTTTAAAACTAAATGCAGTATCAATTATAGATTTAATGTCTTCAGCAGGGTAATCTTTTAAACCTAATAAATGCCTATGTTTCATAATTAATTCTAATCCCTTGATTGAGTTAATAAAACACTATCTTTATCATCAATTTCTTTTAATAAAACTTTTATATGTTCACCTTCATGAGTTGGAATATTTTTTCCAATAAAATCTGCTTTTATTGGAATTTCCCTATGGCCACGGTCAACTAGAACAGCTAATTGTATTTTTTGTGGACGACCGAAAGCATTTAATTCATCCATAGCTGCTCTTATTGTTCTTCCAGTAAAAAGTACATCGTCTACCAAAATAATAGTTTTTTCATCAATTGGCTCATTGATATCAGTTCCTTTTACTTGAGGAACTACTAAACGATCTCTAAAATCATCACGATGAAAAGTTATATCTAAAAAACCTATAGGAGTTTTTGTACCAGAAATCTTTTTAATTAATGATTGCAGTCTAACGGCAAGTGGCTCACCTCTGGAAAGAATACCTACAAGCATTAGTTTTTCAGCTCCGTGATTTCGCTCTAAAATTTCATGGGCTAAACGAATAATAGATCTTTCGATAGACTTAGTATTCATTATATTTTTTATTTTAGGTGAAGCCATAGGCACATCCTTATAAAAAAAAACCTCCTGACAGTAAGATTCCGTTCCTTGGAAATCAAAATAGGAGGTTGATTTACTGTCCTTACCATCTCTCAGGAACGGTTTAAAAGACAAATAAAATTACATATTTTACTTAATAAAGAACAAGCCGATAAATTTTTATATTAATTAAAATATTTCTTTTTTAATAATATTTAAAATATCGTCCGTTTTGTTAATATGGAAATTATTCATATCTATTAACATGTCGATCTTCTCATTTTTAAACCACTGAATTTGCCTTTTTGCAAATTGGCGTGTCTTTATTGTAATAGTTTTTTCTAGAATTTCTAGTGTTAATTCATTTTTTAAATATAAAATTATTTCACGATAACCAATTGAATCTAATGGGTGCAAGTCTTCACTTGGATATTTTTTAATTATTTCTTTTACTTCTTCTATCCAACCATTTTTTAACATATTTCTAGTTCTATTCGCAATACGATCTTTAAGAGTTGAACGGTCCCATTTTAAATAGATAGTAAACATATTCAATTTAGGAACACTAGTTTGTTTTTGAGATTTAAAATTCAAAGAGGGTGCTTTTCCAGTAGATTTTAATATTTCTAAAGCTCTGACTATACGTTTTTTATTATTTGGGTGTATTAGCTTAGCATAATCAGGATCATATTTTTTTAATTTTGACAACATTTTTTCTGGACCAATATTATCATACTCATCTTCAAGTTTTTTTCTAATTCTAGTATCAGTCTTACTTCCTGCAAATATACCATTTGCTAATGCACGATAGTATAGACCAGCACCACCACAAATAAGAGGGGTTTTAGATCGTGATTTAATTTCTAAAATAGTTTTTTTGACAAGAGCTGAATAGGAACCAGCCGATACTGTTTCTCTAGGAGACATAGTATTAATTAAATGATGAGGTATACCGTCTTGTTCTGATATTGAGGGTTGTGCTGTACCAATAATTAGATCTTTATAAATTTGTCTAGAATCCAATCCAATTATTTCAGCATTTAATTTTTTAGCTAGCTTAATAGACAATTCTGTTTTACCACTCGCAGTAGGTCCGATAATTGTTAAAGTTTTTTTCAATCAATTAACATACTAAACTATAAAAATTAAATTCGTTCGAATCTTCGATCTAATTCATCCATTGAAAGTTGTATAATAATTGGACGTCCATGTGGACAATAGTAAGGATGTTTAGTGCCAAATAAACGGTTTACTAATTCTCTCATTTCTTGAGTATTCAATACATCGCCGGCTTTAATAGCAGCATTACAAGAGAAACTTGCAGCCAAAGCCTCTTGAAAAGAAGAATAATTTTTTTGATTCTCTAAAAAATTATCAAGCATTTCTTTAATAATATTTTTTTCATTTCCCCAAGACATTTCTGAAGGAATGGCCTCAATCATTATTGAATTACTACCAGATTCTTTTAATCGAAAACCCATTTTTTCTAAAGATGGTAAAACATCCAATAAAATTGAGAATTCATCAGAAGAAAATTCCATAACCTCTGGAAAAAGTAAAGTTTGTCCAGCCATTGGATTATTATCAAAAGCTGCCATGGCTTCTTCAAAAAGCACTCTTTCATGAGCGACATGTTGATCAATAATTACTAATCCGCTACTAATGGGTGATACAATATATTTTGAATGGACTTGCCAAATATTTTCTAAATCTACTTTGCCAGAATTTGGTTCTGGTCTAGATGCAAGTTGAGAAGCATATGATTTAGCGCGGTCAATGGCAGGTTTAAACTCAATATCTGTGTTTGATATTGAATTTAAATTAAAATTTTCTTGATTAGGGTTAGGTTCTCCTTTTTTTGGTATAAATGTCGTTGGGAAATCAAATTTGTTATCAAAAGATGGTTTTTCAAAATCTGGAATTGTCTTTAGAATTAGACTAATAGCTTCTTCAACAGAAGATTTTATTACATGATATATTCTCCACTCATCTTTGAAACGTACTTCTGTTTTCATTGGATGAACATTGATATCTACTTCATTTAGTGGCAAAATTATATTCAATGCAAAAAATGGATATTCTCCTCTGTTGAGAATAGATTTATATGCATTATAGACAGCTGAATTGAGTAACCGATTTTTAATAAAACGACCGTTAAGAAAAATATATTGTTCTCCGGGTCTAGTTCTAACAAGATTTAAGTTCCCAAGAAATCCGCTAATAGTATAATCTCCTTTTAAAAAGTTTAATTTTAATAGTTGATCTCTATAAGCAGGATCCATTACATGAACAATTCTATCTTCAAGACTTTCACTATTTACGTTGAGGATATCTCTTTCGTCAGAAACTAAATTGAAAGAAACAGATGGATTTGATAACGCATATCTTCTAATCATTTCAACAATTTTTCTAAATTCAACCCTTGGACTTTTAAGAAATTTTCTTCGTGCAGGGGTATTATAAAATAAATTTTCTATAGTTATGCTTGTACCTTTAAGTGCTGCTGCCGGTTCTACCTTACCTGAGATTCCATTTTTTATTAGCATTTCAGCTCCATCACTATCTTCCATCTTAGAAATAATTTTAACCTCAGATACAGATGCAATACTTGCAAGTGCTTCACCACGAAAGCCAAGTGAGTCAATCTTATATAAATCTTCAAAAGAACTGATTTTACTCGTACTAAAACGTTCAAAAGCTATGGGTAATTCTTTACTGTTAATTCCAGACCCATTATCACAGACTTGAATTAATTGTTTACCTCCTTTTTCAACAATTACTTTGATTTCATCAGCACCTGAATCAATACTATTTTCAACTAACTCTTTTATTACTGAAGCTGGTCTTTCAACGACCTCTCCAGCAGAAATCTTATTTTTTAAATTTTCAGATAATTTTTTTATCATGCTACAATTTTATTCATTGTTTTATCAAAAACAATTTTCCACTTTTTTTCAGAATCAATAATCAATTTTTGTACTAATTTTCTTTTTTCTGAACAATAATTATCATCACTAATATTTAAAAGGTTAATCAAAACATTCATCGCAGCACCTCTTACGCCAGCTAAAGCTAGTTCTGCAGAGACCCCAGCATCGCTGACTAAACTACTACTTCCATTATCAATTAATTTTTCTGATAATTCGATGACTCTTAAACAATGATAAATTACTTCTAATGGTATTTCAATTGCATATTCATTTGCTTGCTTGATAGCATTCAGTCTCTCTTTTTTTTCAACCTCATCATTAGAAGGTAAACGATTTGCCTCAATTAATTCATTAAAAGCATTGGTATCTTCATCCACAAGAAAGGAAAGTCTGTCTTTAATTTCTTGTGATTCAATTCCAATCTTTTCAAACTCAGGTTTAATATTAATATTCTCTTTCTTTTCATGATTTAATGCTCCAACCATCGATACTAATGCAGCTCCCAATGATCCAGCTAAAGCTGAAACTGAACCACCACCAGGAGCAGGGCTGTTGCTTGATAATTCTTCGATAAAATTATGTGTTTTTAGAGACATTAATTCTTTTGAAGACTTTTTAACGGCAAATTCAATAATTTTTTCTTTAGGTTTAAATGGAACAATATCATTTAAGCCCAATGATTGTATAGCTACTTCAATTATATCATTTTCAGGTATACCCATCGTATATCTTTGTTTTTTAAGATAATACCCACCAGCCATAAGTAATGCATCCATTGGGACTAAGCCCACTAATTCACTTCCAGTTACTCTAATACCTCTATGTTGGGCCAATTCACATGCCTTATCAAATACTTCATGTAATGTAGTTTTACTATAATTGTTAAAGTTTAAAGAAATTTGGGCACGTTTAAGCTCTGGAAGATACCAACCAACGCCTTTGAGATGCTTGAAAAGCCCACTGACTTTTACAGGTTTGCCATCTTTTGTTCTAACAATTTCTCCATCAAGTAAATTTGGAGAACCTGGATTAGGAATACGTTTACTTCGACCACTCTCTCTCAATTCAAAAGCTATATCTGTGGCTAAACGCTCATCTTTAGTATTTAAATTAATATTATATGCAATGAGAAATCCTCTAACACCAATTACTGTAGCACCTGATTTAATATTTAGTTTAGTTGGACCAAAATCAGGTTTCCACTTTGATTCATTTATTTTTTTTGAGAATCTTTCATATTCACCTTCTCTGATAAATGATAAATCTTTTCTCTTTGGTACTTGGGCTGAATCTTCATAAAGATATACTGGTATTTTTAATTCATCGCCTACTCGTTTTGCTAATAATTTAGAAATTTCTATACATTCTTCTTTAGTCACGTTAGAAACTGGAACTAGAGGGCAAACATCTGTTGCACCCATTCTGGGATGTGCACCTTTATGTTTAGACATATCAATTTGTTCTGATGCAGTTTTAATTCCTCGAAATGCAGCCTCAGCAATTATTTCTGGTGAACCAACAAATGTAACTACTGTTCGATTAGTATCAGAACCAGGGTCAACATCTAATATTGTGATACCTTCAACTGATTCTATTGCATTAATTATTAATTTAATTTTATTTAGATCTCGTCCCTCACTAAAGTTTGGAACACATTCAATTAGTCTCATTGTCCAACCTGAGCAACTTTCATTAAATAATTAATTAAAAATAAGACAACAATCAAAATAGCAATTGTACTAATCAATGATCTTTTACTTCGACGAGATGGAATTATTTGTTTAAAAAAGCGGTTCATTACATACCAGTAAAAAGAAGCATAAAGAAATTAACAAAAGGACTAATTATCATCCATATTGGTGAAAATGAAGTAAACATTCCAAAAAGAATTAGACCCATCAGAATTTGAGGACCATACATTTGAAGTTTCATGACTAAATCCGGATTTTTTCGTATCATCATACCAGAAAAGATTTGCGAACCATCTAATGGAGGAATTGGTATCATGTTAAAAACTGCTAGCATGATATTTATTTGAGTAAACATTATCATCATTGTTGTAAAAGGACCAAGATAACCAGTTGTTCTAATTAGAATTCCAGCAATAAATGCCAATAATAAGTTTGCTGCTGGTCCAGCAAATGCAATCTTCATCATATCTTTTCGTGGGTTTGCCAAATATCTAGAATCAACAGGAACAGGTTTTGCCCAACCAAAACCAACAAATAAAATCATTAAAGAACCAAACATATCTAAATGTGCCATTGGGTTCAATGTAAGTCTTCCAGCGTATTTAGCAGTGGGATCACCTAATTTATTAGCTACCCAACCATGAGCAAATTCGTGAAATACCAAAGCAAATAGTAAAACTGGAATTAACAATACAAGTACTTCTGGTGGTAATCTAAATAACATTAATCAAACCTTGGATGAAAAGTGCGGTGAACTTCTTTTAGATGTTCTTTATCAAGATGGGTATAAACTTGGGTTGTACTAATATCTGCATGTCCTAACATTTCTTGAACAGATCTTAGATCTGCGCCTCCTTCTAGTAGATGCGTGGCAAAAGAATGACGTAAAGTATGTGGACTTACTTTTTTTTGTAAATTTGATGCATCGGTCCATTTTTTTAAAAGAATCCAAATCATCATTCTTGTTAGCTTTCGACCATTTTGACTCAGGAACAGTTCAACTACATTATGATTTTTATCAGCAAGCGATGGTCTTTTATGGTTAAGATAGTTTTTCAAATTATCTCTTGCTATTGGACCAATTGGAACAAATCGTTGTTTATTTCCTTTTCCATTTACCCTGATTAACTCTGAATCCCATAAAATATCCGTAGTTTTAATATCACATAATTCAGTGACTCTTAAACCACATGAATACATCATTTCAAATATTGCTAAATCACGAATAGCCATTGGTTTGTCATTAGGTATGATATTTAGAATAGTGTCAATTTCTTCAATTGTAAGAATATTTGGTAATTTTTGAGGAATTTTTGGAGCTTCAAGTAATTGTGCTGGATTATCTTTCATTCTACCTTCAGCTAATAAAAAATTGTGATAAGTGCGAATTGTTGATATAGCACGTTTAACAGAGCTAGCTGCCATAGCTTTATCACTTAGGTAACGCACATAAGTTCGAATATGTCCTAAAGTAACATTCCTTATGGATTTAATTTTAATATCATCCTTAAGAAATGAATGATATTGATTTAAATCTCTTTGGTAGGATTCTAACGTATTTCTGGCCAATGTTCGCTCTACTTTGAGCACAGTCATATATTCATCAATAAATTGTTCCATCATTTTCCTAAGATTGCTTCTTCAACAGATTCACATAAAATATGCTCAACTAGTAAATGACCCTCTTGAATACGTTGAGTATTATTACTTGGTATTTTTATTACTACATCACTATCAGATTCATTCATTTTTCCACCACTTTCGCCTGTTAAGATAATCACAGATATTTCCATACTTTTAGCAATGCTAATTGCATTAATTACATTATTTGAATTACCACTTGTTGAGATAGCAATTAAAACATCCCCTGATTCACCTATTCCTTCAATTTGTCTTGAAAAAATAGATCCATAGTCTATATCATTTGCCCAAGCTGTTAAAAAAGATGAGTCTGTTGTTAATGCAATAGAAGCTATTGGTGGTCGGCTATGACTGTTTAGCCCTCCCATTAATTCAGCTGCCATATGTTGAGCATCAGCAGCAGATCCTCCATTACCACACCAAAGTATTTTTTTATTATTTGTAGAAGCATTAATCAAAATTTTAACTGCATTCTCAATATCACCAAGACATGATATTAACATAGCTTTTTTAATATCAGCACTTTCTTTAATAATTTGTGAGATATTCAAAATTAGCCTATGAGTTTTTCATAACTTTCTGATGATAATAAATCATTTAACTGACTGGGATCGTCAACAGATACTTTTACTATCCAACCTTCACCGTAAGCATCTGAATTAACTAGCTCGGGAGAATCTTCAAGAGAATTGTTAATTTCAAGTATTTTACCACTTAGTGGTGCAAATAAATCTGCTACTGTTTTTACAGCTTCTATGGTACCAAAGGGTTCAGTTTTCTCAATATGATCGTTTATTTCTGGAAATTCAATAAATATAATATCTCCCAGCTCACTTTGAGCATGGTCTGTTATACCAATTAAAGCTATATCACCATCTATTTTTACCCACTCATGATCTTCTGTGTATTTTAATTCATTTAGCGAACTCATTCTTTTTGATCCTTTTTGTTATACTCAAATGACTCAAGAAAGCTTGTATCAAAGTCACCCGATCTAAATTTATCATTCTTCATAATTTCTTGATGAAATGGAATTGTTGTTTTGGGGCCTTCAATAATTGTTTCTTCTAATGCACGTTCCATACGATTAATCGCATCTTCACGATTTGGAGAATGAACTATCATTTTTCCAATAAGTGAATCATACTGGGAAGGAATTTTATACCCAGCATAGGCATGAGAGTCTACTCTAACACCTTTTCCTCCAGGCATATGGTAGCTTGTTATTGGCAATGGTGAAGGAGCAAAGTTCATATCTGGATTTTCAGCATTAATTCTACATTCAATAGAATGTCCTCTTAATTTAAAATCATACAAGTATTTAGGAAATTTTTTTCCAGCGTGCATACGAATTTGCTGTTTAATTAAATCAGCACCCGTAACCATTTCAGTAATAGGATGTTCAACTTGAATTCTAGTATTCATCTCCATAAAATAGAATTTTTTATTTTTATCTAATAAAAATTCAATTGTGCCAACTCCAATATAATTTACAGCTTTGGCACCTTTTACAGCCGCTTCTCCCATTTTATTTCTTAAGTCTTTATCAACGGCAGGTGAGGGTGCTTCCTCTATTAGCTTTTGATGCCTTCTTTGAATTGAGCATTCACGCTCACCAAGGCTAACTACATTGCCATAAGAATCAGCTAATATTTGAATTTCAATATGACGAGGATTCTCAACAAACTTTTCTATATACATATCACCATTATTAAAAGCAGTTAAAGCTTCATTGCTTGCAGTTGTATACAATTGTTCTAAATCTTTTTCTTTATGAACTAAACGCATTCCTCTTCCACCGCCACCAGCAGATGCTTTCAACATTACTGGGTAACCTATTGTTTTTGCTAAATCTATTGCTTCAGATGGATTCTTTAAAATTCCTTCATTGCCAGGTATAACTGGAACGCCGGCATTACTCATCGTCTTTTTAGCTTGAGCTTTATCACCCATAGAATTAATTATTTCTGAATTTGGACCAATAAAAGCAAAACCATTTTCTTTGCAAATTTTAGAGAACTCTGAGTTTTCTGCTAAAAAGCCATACCCTGGGTGAATAGCATCAGCATTTGTTATTTCTCCAGCTGCTATTATTCTTGGTATATTTAGATAGGACTCCGAGCTTTGAGGAGGACCAATACAAACTGCTTCGTCAGCAAATTTTACATGTAATGAATATTCATCAGCTGTTGAATAAACAGCTACTGAGCCTATACCTAACTCATGACAAGCTCTAATAATACGCAGAGCAATTTCACCCCGATTCGCAATCAGAATTTTTTTATACACAAGGAACCTTCGATTAGGAGGGGTCTATTAAAAATAGTGGTTGATTATAATCAACTGCGTTACCATCCTCTACTAACAATTTTAAGATAGTACCGCTTTCCTCAGCTTCTATTTCATTCATGATTTTCATTGCTTCAATAATACACAATGAATCGCCTTTAGATACCTTGTCACCTTCTTTAATAAAAGGTGCTGCATCAGGAGAGGATGCTGAATAGAAAGTTCCTGGCATTGGAGATAAAATTTCTTTATTACTACTTTTTATTATGTTTTCTGATTTTTCTGATTCATCAGTTTTAGATTGATCACTGGAAGAATTAGGCACTGGTTGTGAATCAGTGTTAATATTAAATCCTGCAGACTTAACAACTCGAAATCGTCGACCCCAAAACGTAACATCTATTTCATTCATGTTACTGTTTTCTAAAATATAGATTACTTCTTTTAACTTATCTTGCCACATATTAACTCTTTATTATTTATGTATAACTAATGAAATTACGATTAAGATTTGACTCGTTCAATATATTCTCCTGAACGAGTATCAATTTTTAAAACATCACCCTCATCAACAAACAATGGTACATTTAATGTATAGTTAGTTTCTAACGTTGCTGGTTTTGTTGCTCCCGTAGCTGTATTGCCTTTAACTCCAGGCTCCGTGTGATTTACTTCTAAGGCAACATGTGCAGGTAATCTTATATCTAAAACTTCATTATCATCAAAAAGAAGGTCAACATTCATTCCGCCTTTTAAGAAGTTTTTACTTTTACCTACTAATGAATTAATTACATTAATTTGCTCATAGCTAATATTATCCATAAAAATATGACTATCACCATCGTCATATAAAAATTGCATTTCTTTCGCTTCAATTTTTAAGAACTGAAGCTTAATACCTGCATTAAATGTTTCATCAATTATTTTACCAGAAGAAATATCCTTCAACTTAGTTCGAACAAATGCTGGACCTTTTCCAGGCTTAACGTGTAAAAACTCTACAACCTTCATTCTTTTATTTTTATGAAGTATTACTGCACCATTTTTTATATCAGATGTTGTCGCCATTATTACCTCTTATTTATCTATTTAATTTACAATTAAGATAAAATTTATGTTAACTCCCAATTAAGAAAATTCTAAATTCCAATAATGGGTTGTGTCATTTACTAAATCTATTGTTTTTTTAAGATCCGAGCTCAATTCTTTATCACTAGCATTATATCGAGCATATTTTGCCATGTCAGAATTTGAAAGTATTTCAAGAAGACTCATAAATTCTATATCATTATAAGGAAAATTATTATTTGAAAATTTAATTTCTTCAGTTGTCATTTCAAGAGTTCTAATAAATAAACTATTTTCAATATACTCTCTTAATATGTGTGAAAGTTCAACATATAATTCTTTAATATTATTTTTATTAGATGAACTTAATTCATTTAGTTTTTCTAATTTGGTGAGAGCAATAATATTCGGTTTATCTTTAAATTTTTGTTTTTCTTCAAAAATTACATTCGCTTTAAGACGTTTATTCCATATATAAAGGATACATAATAATATTATTAATAGAGCAAGCAAACGAAAAATATTTTTCCATGGTAAAGATAACTTTATTGGTACTGGGTCTTTAATTGGCATAATATCACCATTACTGGAAATTTGAAGCGTAGGTTCTTTCTCATTAATAGAAATCACATCAAGATTCAATGAGTCAGTATTTAAAGAAAAGTCAAATGTACTATCAATATTTAAGAAATTAATTTTTACTCCTGGAATCGATACTTTACCAGTATCCCAAAATACTAACTCATATTGACCTATCTTCCCTAAATCAGTTTCTTTAACTGAAAAAGAACGAACTTCTAAAATATTTTCTAGACTCAAATCAGTAAATTGAACTATTCTTTGATAGGGACTATTAACAGTAACTTTATAATTTATAGGAGTTCCAATAGTAGTAAAAGTAGTGTCTAGTTCTACTAATATTTCAGCATTCAGAATCCTTTCATTTGTTTTACACGATGAAAGAAAGAATAAAAGAATAAAAATAAATTTTAATAAATAATTAGTTACGTTTTTCACGTTTATTAAAATAGTTCATTAATGGTTCGACATAATCCATATTTGTTTTAACATTAATAACATCAAATTGATTACTAAGGCATTTGTTTTGAAAATTATTCCATTTTTCATTAATATTTTTACTTAATATTTCTCGATGTTCATTTGATGACATATCAGCCCAAAACTCTGATTGACTTTCTGTATCTTGAACTTTAACCAGACCAAAGTTTGGTATGTTTTCTTCAGCATGGTCTGATATTCGAATACCAATCATATCATGTTTACGGTTAGCTAATTTTAATGATTTCCAAAATTGATTATCTAAAAAGTCAGAAATCAAAAAAACAACTGATTTTCGTTTTGCAACATTCATAAGGAAGTCTAATCCAGACTTCAAAGAAGTTTTTCTAGCTTGAGGCTCATTAAACAGTACCTCTCTTACTACCCTTAGTATATGAGATTTATCTTTTTTAGGAATAATATATTTTTCAACATGATCAGAAAATAAAATTAAGCCTACTTTATCTTTATTCTTTATAGCTGAAAAACCAAGCACGGCTGCAATTTCAGCAGCTAGTTCAGATTTAAATTGATTTGTTGTTCCAAAATGACCAGATCTACTTATATCAACAAGTAAATAAACAGTTAATTCCCTTTCTTCCTCGAAAATTTTAATAAATGGTGAATTAGATCTAGCGGTTACATTCCAGTCTATCATACGAATATCATCTCCTGGAGAATATTCTCTAACTTCTGAAAATGTCATACCTCTACCTTTAAAAACTGAATGATACTCACCACCAAAAAGATCGTTAACTAAACTTTTTGTTCTGATCTCAATTTGGCGAACTTTTTTGAGGATCTCTTTAGGAATCATCAGCTAAAATAAAAAAGGATAATAGTAACTTATTAAGGGATTTCAATGGAATCAAATAATCTTTGAATTATATCTTCTGAAGTTAATTCTTCAGCTTCTGCTTCATAAGTTAAAATAATACGATGTCGAAGTATATCTTTTCCTACAAAACGAACATCTTCAGGCGTTATATAACCACGATGCTCTAAAAAAGCTCTAGCCTTTGAAGCAAGAATCAGATTAATTGTAGCTCGTGGACTAGCACCAAATTCAATAAGTTGCGATATTTCTCCTAAATCATATTGATCTGGGTTTCTAGTAGAAAAAACTAGATTTAAAACATAATCTTCAACTTTTTCATCTACATAAATATCATTTATCGTTGATTGTGCTTTGAGTATGTCTTTAGGCTTGATAGAAGGCTTTATCTCTATATCTTCATTTGTTTTAGCAGCTTGCCTTAATATAAGTCTTTCTTCTTCTTTCTTGGGGTAATCAACAACTAATTTCATCATAAATCTATCTACTTGAGCTTCAGGTAAAGGATAAGTCCCTTCTTGTTCAATGGGATTTTGAGTAGCTAAAACTAGAAAAGGAGCATCTAATTTGAAGGTGTCTTCCCCTATGGTAACTTGTCTTTCTTGCATTGCTTCAAGTAGAGCACTTTGAACCTTTGAAGGAGCACGGTTTATTTCATCAGCTAATATTATATTTGAAAAAATAGGGCCTTTCCTTGTTTCAAAGGTTCCTTTTTTTTGGTTAAAAATCAAAGTTCCAAGTAAATCTGCTGGTAACATATCGGGGGTAAATTGAATTCTTTGAAAATTAGTATCTATAGCCTTAGCTAAAGTATTAACTGTTAGTGTTTTTGCAAGACCTGGCACACCTTCTAATAGAATATGACCATTGGCTAAAAGGCCAATTAATATTTTATTAATGAGGTCTTCCTGACCAACAATTACTTCTCCAATAGAAGCTTTTAGTGGATCAATAAACTTAGATTCTTTTGCAATTCGATCGTTGATTTCTGATAAACTGAATTCTGACATATTTAATTACTTTATTAGATGTTTAAGTTCTGGAATCTCTTGGATTTCAATACCAAGATACTTTAATTCAAATTGTACTGACTGAGCTAACTCATGATTCGAAAATTTATTTAAAAATTCTTTATAATGGTTTCGTGCTTTTTCAAAGTTAGAAAGCATATTTGCATAAATGAATCCTTGCATAAATAATGAAAAAGGCACTTGTGATGATTCTGGATATTTTTGTCTCAACATTCCATATTCATTAATTGCTTTAGAGAAATCTCTCAAATCTCTATAATAAATTTCAGCAATGAGATATTGAGCTTTTGAAGCTTTATCATGGTTTGGAAATTTATTTGTGATTTTTTTAAGATTTACTAGTGCTTCTTTTGAATCCCCTATATTTCTTTTTGCTTCAGCTTCTAAATACAGGTCTTCGGCAGATTTAAATATGTCGCAGCCAGTGATTAAAATCACAATAAGAATGGTTATAAGTTGCTTTATTTTCATGTGTTTTGTAGAGATTTAAGATGCAAATATATATAAATTAAACATTTCTTAACACCTACAATTATTGAATACTTTCTTTATAATAATATGTTGATTAGAAAGAATATAAAAAACCAAAATGAAATTGTTTGACTGATGGATTATTCAAGCTTTCAGCATAATCAATACGTATAGGTCCAAAAGGTAAGTTAAAAGTCAAACCTAAACCTCTATTCCATTCAATATTTTCTTTTTTAATATTTTCAAGTTTATCTGATATAAATCCCCCATCGTAAAATAGTACACCACCTAATTTCCAAAATAAAGGAAATCTAATCTCCCAATTTGTCAATATTTTTGCAGTTTTACCAAGAGGGTATTCTAAACCTTGGGTATTCTTCAAAGTCATGAATTGAAGTGGCTTCCAAGCTCTTAGAGTATTACTTCCACCTAAATAAAATTTCTCAAAAAGAATAGTTTCATATTGATCATAATCAGAAGACCAACCTGTAATAGTTCCAGCATTTATACGACCTGCAATTGTAATATTTTTTAAGAAGGATGCATATTGGCGAAAATCTAAATCATATTTAGTATAGCTTCTATTACCTCCAAGTGGCCCTCCATAAGCATCTAATTGAAACACTAAAACATTTCCTTTTTTAGGATTCATTGGGTTATCACGGTTATCTTGATGTAAATGAATCTTAAATTTTCTTTGTTCTATTTGATCTTGAAATTCATCAGACTCATCAAATAATTCGAATCTGAATCCAATATCAAAAAAAGACCTTTGTTTATTCCAACGAAATATATTTGAGTATTGTAATCCAAACCTTCTAACATAAGGTCCATTTTCATCACCAAAGTTTTTGAACTGTTGGTAAAATATTTTTATTTGAGTGGGCAATTTTAATGAAAACGGCCGTTGATTAGAAAATTTAGTATCAAAACTGAATCGAGGAAAAATAAATCCTTCTTCAGAAGGTATTACAACAGAGCCCGTTGCATCAAATCTATTCTTTGTGCCAAATATCATGCGATCAGTCCATCTGATTGATCCTCCAACCCCCACTAAAGATTTTACACCAGGCACATATTCAATATCTTCATATCCAATATCTAAATCTTGCACTCCTCTATTTTGAAATTCACGTATTTTAACTTCAATATTTATTAAGCTATCTTGATCTTCAATAGGATGAGTAATAATACTAACTGATGAAAAGAAACCTGATTGAAGCAGAGTTCTTTTTGTTTTATCCATTAAACTTTTACGAAATAAATCACCTTTATTGAAATCAAATTCGTTTCTAACATAACTTGAATCAATTAAATCTGTTTCACTTACCCATGAATTTTCGATATATATATTCTGACCTTCTTCGATATTCAATGTAATTAAAACTGAATCTCTAATATCCTGTTGAATATCATATCGAGCAAAAAGTTTTCCTTCCTCTTGGAAGGCTTCATCAACTAAAAATAAATTTGTATTAATTTGAACGGGGTTATAGGGTTTATTTTTTATTAAGCCCAGCGTTGATAAAACAAACTTCTCTTCAAGTGACTCTAATCCATTAATTATTACATTATTTAGATAATAACGCTTTCCTTCATTCACTATAAAAAAAATATCAACTTCATCTCCATCAACAGAAAAAGAGTCTTGAACTATTGTTTCTAGAAATCCTTCAGATTGATAAAAATTCTTTAAAGCAATCGCATCCAGTTTTAATAATCGACGGTCGAAAGGTGTACTTGAGAATAGTAATATTGATGGTGGTTTGAGCTCTGAAAACTTAATTAATTTGGAATTTGAGAATGATTCATTGCCAATATAGTTTACACTACTAACAGATTTATTATTCAAAGATTGAGAAAATAATGATACTGAAACAGCAAAGACTGTTAGAATTAATTTTATTTTTCTCATTTATTTTTACTAATAAACGCGACGAACTCGAAACTTCATATGCACTTGACCTTTCTCATCTACATTTCCAATAACAGAGAAATTAGGGTTTAATTTATATTCAACGCCTACCTTGTTTTTGTATGCAGCTTCTAATGAGAATGATCTTTGATAGCTTAAACTAAAGTTACGATTAACTTTAGCACTTATACTAAATTCTTCCCCTTGACCTGGTTTAATAAGTTCAGAGGTTCCTGAAATCTCAACATCTTCTAATATTCCGCTTGATTGTAAACCAGTTGCTCTAACAAAATTTCTTTCCAATTGTCGCTCTAAGTATGCTCCGAGAATTGTCTGAGCCTGAGAACCTAAACCTTCAGTTGTAAAACCTTCTTCTGCAACTCTGGTATTAAAAGTAAGTAATTGAAGAATGTCACTCTCAGTATATCCTTTATCACTGTCAAATGTCCATTCAGGATTATCAAAAGGACCAAAGACACCAAGCATAATTTCTGCGTCACCAATTCTAGTTGAAGCAGTTAAATCTAAAAATGGATTGAAGCCTTCGCCATCCATTATCATTGTCCCTCTTAGATTTTTAAAAACATCACCAAGGTAATAATAAATTTCACCTTCCATTAATTCTATCTCACCAGAATAATTCCAATCACTTTCATTTTGTCGGTTCATTACTATTTCACCTAAAATTGATGCATCTATTTGTGAATTTCTAATAGCAAATGATTCTTGAATAGGAAAACGGATGTTATAGTTTGTTATTATTCTACTTTTTTGATCAAAAGATTCAGGGATCTGATCAGTATTAAATTCTGAGTATATTGCACCATTCCGAGCACTTATTGACCCTACTATATCAATTGTATCTTTACCAATTATTGAAATATCTAAATCAGAATAAGCTTCGATATCACCATCTAATGAACGGTAAAAAACATCATTACCTATCGCCTTAATATTATAGCGAGGCTCAAAAAATTTAGTAAAATCAATTACACCACTAATTGAAAGGTTCCTATCTGGCTGAACTTTATTATTTGAATTAAATAATAAACCATTAAATGAATTTATTGACATTTTATTTTGTTTTAGTTCTGCTGAAGCAAAAATATTTGTTATTGGCTCATCGATAAGTATGGTGTGAATTTTTCCATTTTTGATATTAATGCTGCCATTCCTTACTAATTTATCTTTTGTACCCTCAACATTTAAACTAATGCTAATATCACCAATAATTGAATCCGTTTGAGAAATATTTTCAGATAAGAATACTAATGAATTAAATGTTCCATCAGTTCTAATAAGAATCTTGTCATTGAGATTCCATTTATTAATATTTGGTGAAGCAATATTAAAATCTATGGGCAAGGAAGCTGAACCTTTAATATAATTTCCATTCCAATTAGAAGTAAAATTCTTAAAAATTAATTTTTTAGAATTATAGATTCCTGAAGTTTTTACCAATCCAAGTGGAATTTTTCGAAAAACTGTATTTTCTATACTTGCATCTAAACTCATCATTGTTTTTTTTGTACTTCCTGAAATATTAAAAACTCCAGTAAAATTTCCAAAAAGAGAAGTTTCCCATTTTGGAATAAATTGGGTAAAAAATGTGATATCGATATTTTTAAAATTAGATTGAAGGTCAATAATTTTTGATTTTGTAGAATCAGTTAAAAAAGGAATCCTTCCCATAATCTGAAATGCAGTTTTATCACCATGTGTTAATGTCATTTCTTCTAAAAAGATGGTTTCGTTTTTATAAAGTGCAGAAATATAAAAATCATCAAATGACTGTCTAGCCAGCTGTCCATTCTTGAGAGTAAGGTCTAAGGTTACTTTATCTTGTTTTAAATTTTTATCTATAAATATTTCCCCAAAAATATTTCCTTTGATTTTTTGTGAATAGTTTGATTCAAATAATGACATTATATCAGATGTAACATTAGAAAACTTAATATGACCTTGTAATGGGTTTGATGCTAATGAGCCTTCAATGATTCCATCATCAACATGAATTTCAAATGGTTTAAATGAAAAACTATTGTTTGAATATGAAATTAATATAGGACGAGGATTAATTAAATAATGTCCACGATATGCTATTTGAAAACGTTCTAAGTTTATAAGACTATCTTTATTTACAGATCCATTGAATTGTAAATAGTCATTTCCATTCTTTAATTCAAAACTTGATACCTCTACTAAGGTATCTAATAATAAAAATTCACCAGTTCCACTCTCAAAACCATATTCATTCCAAGTGCCCTTTCCAAACTTGAGCTTAAAAGCCCCTTGAGTAAAATTATTTAAGTCCTCTATATTTCCAATAAATTCAAAGGATTCTAATAAAATATTATTATACCCAAACTTATCAATTTTTAAATCTGCATTAATACCTAGAGAGTCAAAAGGTCCTTTCAAATACATTGAGCCTGTTGCCCTTCCACTTGAAAGTGAATCTTCCCAAAAATTATTTATTAAAAATGTTGAGGCATCAGTTAATGATAGATTCAAATCTAGAATTTTAGATTTGAAATCAGAAGCACCTTTCACTTCAACTATTGAGGGTCCAATTGTTAGAGTTAAAGGGCTAGTAATCTCTAATTGAAAATTTCTAAATGAAATACCTCCAGAAATTGAAGAAGGTTCTCTTTCAAATAAAATAGATTCATCTACTTCTACATTCATATCAAGTGCAGAGATTTGATTATTAATAAAATCACCATCTAATAAAATATAACCAGATAGATTTGTTTTATCACTTTTGGTAATCCATTCACTTACATCTAATTTATCAAGTTGGACTGTTCCATTAAAGTGACCATTATCTTCATATATTCCCTTAATATTTAATGTTGCTTCGTTTCCTGTAAGCATTAAAGAGTGGAGTTGAAAATGATTAATCTTATTTTCTAGATTAAAATCGCCACTCATCTTTAATCCTAAATCATTGTTTATATCTAAATCTCCAATGAAATTCATCATATCAGATTCAAATTGAAAAGTTGCTGAAAGTTTAGATAATTCAGGTTGAAGAGGGAGTTGAGAAAATATTTTATTGGGTAGATTATAATCTAAAAGAGAAATTTTGCCGTTCATATTAGGAGTATCACCAAATTCATATTTAAAATTTCCACTCAAAGGAAAACCATTTACATTTGCTTTCTCAACTTCAACAGAAATTCTTTTTGACGACAAGTTTCCTTTAATATTATTTATTACGATATCAACGCGAGGCTCTGAATAAAACAATTCTAATTTTGACAGATCAATGTTCATTGCATTAGTATCTGGTTTAATTGCTCCATCTATTAAAAAATGTAAAATTTGAGTAGAATCTTCTTTACTTGTAAATATTGAACCATCAACATGGAGTTGTCTAATATTAAGAGGTATCTTTTCTGGAAAAAAATTCATTTTTTTAAAATCATCTTTTTCCTCTTTTATTATATCAATAAAAGGAAATATTGAAACATTCTTCAATGAAAGTGTAGATAATTTAATTTCTCCCTTAATTAACGGAAAAATCATAATCTTAGCAGAAATTTTTGGCAGTAAAACAGATGTTCCATCAACATTTGTTAGTAAAATATCATTAGTATAAATATTTGAAAAGAGATGACCAGAAAATTTATTAATTTTAATTCTCCAGCCTCCATTATCTAGTTGGCGGTTTAAGTATGATTCAATACGACTTTGCCATAAGCTTGGTTTAAATACAAAAAATCCAGCAATAAAAATTACAGGAATAAGAATCATTATTAATTTTTGACGATCTATCATTTATTTAAAGTATGCTTTGATTATCATATGAAGTTACATGACTTGAGTTCCATAAACAAAAAAAGCGTCTCAAATATGAGACGCTTTTTATTTTAATCAAAATTTAGAAATTTATTAATCTACAACTTCAAAATCTGCATCTTCTATCTCAGCATCATCTTTTTTCTTTGACTTAGTTTTTTTCTTATTATTTTTGGTTTGAGTAGACTGTTCAGGACCTTCTTCTTTTGCTGCTTCATACATTTTTGAAGCAACTGCGTTCCAAGCAGTATTCAATTCTTCAAGAGATGATTTTAAATCTTCAAGATTAGTACCATCTTTAGATGACTTGAGTTTCGCAACTGCTTCTTCAAGTGATTTTTTCTCGTTTTTATCTAATTTATCTTTATAATCATCAAGATTTTTTTCTGTTTGATAAATAAGTTGTTCTGATTGATTCTGTAAATCAATCATTTCACGCTTTTCTTTATCTTCACCTTCATGTTTCTTTGCATCATTAACCATTTTTTCTACTTCATTGTCTGATAATCCGCTTGAGGCTTCAATCCTAATACTTTGTTCCTTACCTGTTGCTTTATCTTTGGCACCTACATTTAAAATTCCATTTGCGTCAATATCAAATGTCACTTCTACTTGAGGAACTCCTCGCGGTGCTGGTGGAATACCATCTAAGTGAAATCTGCCTATCGTCTTATTATCCACTGCCATTTCACGTTCACCTTGTAAAACATGTATCTCAACAGTTGTTTGATTATCTGCTGCAGTTGAAAAGACTTGAGATTTTTTTGTTGGAATAGTTGTATTCCTCTCAATTAATTTTGTAGATACACTTCCTAAGGTTTCAATTCCTAAAGATAAGGGAGTAACATCAAGCAATAAAATATCATCTACATCTCCAGCAAGTACCCCACCTTGGATAGCAGCTCCAAGCGCAACAACTTCATCTGGATTAACGCTTCGATTTGGCTCTTTTCCAAAAATTTCTTTTACTTTCTCTTGAATTTTTGGAATTCTTGAAGAACCGCCAACGATTATAACTTCATGAATATCTGATGGTTTAAGTCCAGCATCTTTAATTGCTTGTAAGCATGGGTCAATAGTTCTTGAAATTAAATCTGATACTAATTCTTCAAACTTAGCTCGTGTTAATGTCATATTTAAATGTTTAGGCCCTGAAGAATCTGCAGTAACAAAAGGTAAATTAATTTCTGTTTGTTTCGAACTAGAAAGTTCAACTTTAGCAGTTTCAGCAGCTTCTCTTAAACGTTGTAATGCCATAGGATCGGCCTTAAGATCAATACCGTCACTTTTCTTAAACTCTTTTGCAATCCAATCAATAACTTTTTGATCAAAATCATCACCACCTAAATGAGTATCTCCATTAGTAGATTTAACTTCAAATACTCCATCTCCTAATTCAAGTATTGATATATCAAACGTTCCTCCACCTAAATCAAAAACCGCAACTATTTCATCTTTTTGCTTTTCCATTCCATATGCAAGAGCTGCTGCAGTTGGTTCATTTATTATTCTTAAAACATTTAATCCTGCAATTTTACCGGCATCTTTTGTTGCTTGTCTTTGTGAGTCATTAAAATAAGCTGGAACTGTAATAACCGCATCTGAAACTGATGAGCCCAGATGCTCTTCTGCTGTTTGTTTTAATTTTTGTAGAACCATTGCTCCAATTTCAGGTGGAGTATAGGATTTACCAGAAGCTTTAACAACTACAGTACCAGATTCACCTTTTTCAACATTGTATGGTATTTCTTTAATTTCAGTCCCAACTTCATTATACATTCTCCCCATAAATCTTTTAATAGAAAAAATAGTATTTTCTGGATTTGTAACAGCTTGTCTTTTTGCTGGTTGACCAACTAAACGTTCTTCATCCTTGGTAAATGCAACAATTGAAGGCGTAGTCCTACCACCTTCTGTGCTATTAATAACAGTGGGTTCACCACCTTCTAATACTGATACACATGAATTTGTAGTTCCTAAATCAATACCAATAACTTTTCCCATAATAATTTTCCTTAAATAAATAAAATAAATTTATAAACTATAATATCACAAGATTTATGCCAAGGCATTTATTATGCCAACATGTCATAATAAATGATTTCATCATAGCATTATGGCATAAACTAATTATGAGTCGATAGACTTTTGGGATTTTTTGTTAGAGCTTTTAACTCTTTTTTTTGAAGTTTTTTTTCTCGGCTTTTGAATAATCGGTAAAAACTCAAATTGATCTTTAATAGAATCAATTTTTATACCTTTAGCATTTGAAAAAGCTTTCCCTAATAGTAGCTCTGAAAGTGGGTCCTCAATCAAAGATTGAATTTCACGTCGAAGAAATCGCACTCCAAATTCAAGATTAAATCCTTTTTCAGTTATTAAAACTTTAGCTTTTTTGGTCACAGTTAAGCCTAAACCTATTTTGAGTAAATTTTCACGAAGATCAACCAACTGTAAATCCGTTATTTTTAAAACATTATCTTTAGTCAATGGATGATAAACAATTGTTTCATCTAAACGATTTAAAAATTCAGGATTAAATACGCTGCTAACTTTTTCAAGAATTTTATTTTTTATAGAATCATAGTTTTCATCATCAGTATTTTTAGAGAAACCAAATAGGCTGCCACCTTGGATCTCTTTTGTACCAATGTTTGATGTAAGAATAATTATAGTATTTCTAAAATCAACTTTACGGCCAAGACCATCAGTTAAGATACCTTCATCAAATAATTGAAGCAGAACATTGAATATATCTGGATGGGCTTTTTCAATTTCATCAAATAGAATTACAGAATAAGGATTTCTTCTAACTTTTTCTGTTAATTCGCCACCTTCTTCATATCCAACATATCCAGGTGGTGCACCAATCATTCGAGACACAGAAAAACGTTCGCCATATTCACTCATATCAAGCTTAATTAGAGATTCACCATGACTAAAAAGATAATTAGCCAATACTTTTGCAGTTTCTGTTTTTCCAACACCTGTTGGGCCTAAAAATAAAAAAACTCCAATTGGCTTTTCATTTCTTTTTAAGCCAGCTCTGGAACGCTGAATAGCTTTACTTAAACTTTCTATGGCTCTGTCTTGTCCAATGATATTAGAAGACATTTCAGTCTTCATTTTTAATAATTTTTGGCCTTCTGATTCAGCTACTTTTCTTACAGGAATTCTTGTTATCATTGAAATAACATCAGCTATATTTTCTTCTGTTACTTTAATAGGGTTTGATGCTTCATCTACCTGCCATTCTTTTTGTAAACCCTTTAATTTTCTAATTAATTTCTGTTCAGTATCACGTAAGTTAGCTGCATCTTCAAATTTTTGTTCAATAACAACACTATCTTTTTTTAATTTAACTTTTTCAATTTCTAATTCTAAGTCTATGACTTCTTGAGGAACTTTCATATTTAGCATATGAGCTCTAGAACCTGCTTCATCCATAATATCAATGGCTTTATCTGGTAGAAATTTGTCAGCTATATAGCGATCTGATAAATGAACACAGGCCTCAATAGCTTCTTGGTCGTAGATAACGTGATGATGGTCTTCATAACGAGATTGAAGACCTTTTAAAATTGCTATAGATTCATCTGTAGAAGGAGGTGAAACATTCACTTTTTGGAAACGCCGCTCTAAGGCTCCGTCTTTTTCAACATGTTTTCTATACTCATCAAGTGTAGTTGCTCCAATACAATGAATATCACCCCTTGCCAATGCCGGCTTAAACATATTTGAAGCATCTAATGAACCTGAGGCACCTCCAGCTCCAACAATAGTATGCAATTCATCTATAAATAAAATTAGATCATCCGTCTTCTCTAGTTCCAGCATAACTGTTTTCATTCTCTCTTCAAATTGGCCTCTGTATTTAGTGCCAGCAACTAAGCCTGCAAGATCTAGCGATAAAATTCTTTTATTATATAGAAGTCTGGGAACATCTTTTATAATAATTTTTTGAGCAAGGCCTTCAATTATAGCTGTTTTACCAACTCCTGGCTCTCCAATCAAAACTGGATTATTTTTTTTCCTACGTGATAAAATTTGAGCCACTCTTTCAATTTCGCCATTTCTACCAATAACAGGATCCAATTCACCATTTTCAGCCATTTCTGTTATATTACGAGAGAAATGGTCTAAAGCTGGAGTTTTAGATTTAGAAGGTTTTTCTTTTTTCTTAGGTTGATCAACACCATCTTCTTCTTTTTCAGAATCATCTTTTACCAGCTCTACAACGCTATCATAGTCTAAATTATTTGAATTTAGCACCTCAAATGCTATACCATCAGTTTCCTTTAAAATAGCAAGCAATAAATGCTCATCATCTGCAATAGTTGCACCCATAGAAGCAGCTTCATTAAAAGCATTCCTAAGTATACGTTCTGCTCTACGAGTTAAGGGTAAATGCCCCAATGTCATTGTTCCACCTGAAGTTTTGATTAGGTCTTCAATCATTGCTTGAATATCTTCTATATCGCAATCATATATATCAAAGATTTTAGAACCAAGACCAGAATTCAATCGTAGAAGCCCCAGTAATAAATGTTCTGATCCAACGTAACTATGACCTAGGCGTATAGCTTCTTCTTTAGCTAATTTTAAAATATTTTGAACACGCTTGGAAAAATTCTCTTTCATACTACTTTGAAGTTAAACAGTGTATATAAAACTTCAAACTTTATCTATTAAAGATAATGAACTTTTATCTAAATTATATTTTTTATTGCCTATAGATGCCACATCTGGATTATGAGTAGTAATAATAATAGCTTGCTTAAAATCATTATTAATTCTTTTAAATAATTTAATTAATTTATCAGAGTTTGATTTATCAAGGTTTCCTGTAGGTTCATCAGCCATTACTATTTTAGGGTCATTCATTAATGCTCTAACTACTGCAACTCTCAATCGCTCTCCTCCTGATAGCTGTGAAGGAAAATGATCAAATCGTTTTTCTAGACCCATATAAGCTAAGAGCTCCTTACCTTTGTCTAAATTTCCAGCCTCTCCCTTGATTTGGTTAGGGATTAGTACATTCTCAATCGCGGTAAATTCTGGTAATAAATGATGAAATTGGAAAACAAAACCTAATTGATTATTTCTTACTTCTGAAATTTCAGTCGAAGATAATAATGAAGTATCTTTTCCATCGATTAACACATTTCCTGTATCTGATTTATCTAATGTACCTAAAATATTTAATAATGTTGACTTACCTGCACCACTAGGCCCCATAATAGTGATTAAATCTCCTGAATTAATTACTAAAGAGAGATCTTTGAATACAGATAACTTCTTTTTTCCATTTTTAAATGACTTCGATATATTTTTTGCTTCTAAAATCATTTTTCTAAGTAAACAGCCTCCAAAGTTGAAATCATAGTAGCTCTTTTTGCTGCTATGATTACTGATAAAATAACCATTCCAAATGATATAGATAAAATAGTAAATATATCGTAGAAATAAATATCCATCGGTAGAGATGAGATAAAATAAATATCCTCAGGTAATGGAATTAATCCAAAATTATTTTGTATTTTAATAAAAAAGATAGCAATAAATGAACCAGTGAAAATACCAATAGAACCAATCATTAGACCTTGGTTCATAATTATCGATTTAATACTTTTTTTAGAACAACCTATAACCTGAAGAATACCAATTTGTCTTATTTTTTGAGCAGAAACTAAAATCAATGTTGTAATTAAGTTAAAGCATGCAACTACTATTATCAGACTTAAGACAAAAAGTGCACCAAAACGCTCAAATTTCATTGCATTAAATAATTCTGTATGTAAATCACTCCATTTTTTAATTGTTGCTTCAGGAAAATTACTTTTTATCATATTGACTACCATTTGAATATCTGAATTTTCATGCAATCTAATATCTAAACCATCAGGACCATCTTTACGTAAAAATAATTTCTGTCCAATCTTTTTTGGTATGAAAGCAACTTTATCATCAAGGTCTAATACTTGAATACTAAAAATTCCACCTACTACGCATTGAGCTTGAATTGGCAAACCCCATGCTGATCCATTATCAATTGGACTTAAAAGTCTTACAGCATCTCCCAAATTTAGATTTAAACGTCTTGCTGTCATTTCTCCTAAAAAAACTTGAGGAAGACTTGATGATTTGACTTGTTTAATATTTAAATCATAAAATTCTGAAATTTTATCAATATCTAATGATTTCAGTTCTATCATTCTTTGTGAATCATTCCTTCCAATTAACAATCCTTTTCTTTCTTGAAAAGAGATCGAACTTTTAACATCACTTAATGACGATATATACGAATCAAGATTATTCCAATTTGAAACATTTGCAACTCTGATATCACCTTCAAAACCTATAATTTTATTTATAACTCTAGATTCAAAACCATTCAATATTGAAATTGATAAAATCATTGCCATACAACCAATAGCTAAGCCAATAATAGATATCCATCCAGTTAAGCGACTTGGCCCAGACCCTTTTCCTCCCAACATAAACCTTCTTGCAATTTTTAATGAAAAGTTCATTCGTACTTTAGTGCGTTTGAGGGTTTAATCTTTCCAGCTCTAAAAGAAGGCCATAAAGAAGCGAGCACACAAACTATGCTAACTGCTATAGAGACAATTAATATATCATAAATATTAACATCTAATGGAATAAAGTCCATAAAATAAACATCTTCAGGAACTTTAATTAATTTATAATTATTTTGCAAAAATGCTATTAATAATGCGAAAAATGAGCCGATAATCGAACCAGCTAAACCAATAATTAATCCTTTAATTAAAAATACTTGATTAATTTTTCTTTTACTAAGTCCTAATGATTTTAGTATACCAATTTGTCTGGTTTTATCATTTATAATCATTGCCAAAGCAGAAATAATGTTTACTAAACCTACTAGGGTAATCAAGCCAAAAATTATTAAGATTGGTAGCCTTTGAATATCCATCCATTTAAATAGGGCTCTATTTTTTTCTTTCCATGACATTACCATTAATGGATATGGAAGCTCATCACCAAGCAATCTTGAAAAGAAATTATAATTATTTGAATTATTAAGATTTAGTATATATCCAGAAACTTTGTCTTTCATTGAAAATAAGTAATTAGCATTCTTAATATTTGTGAATGCTAAAGAATTGTCATACTCAGACATTCCAGAATGAAACAAACCAATAATTTTAAATTTTTTCAATCTTTTATTTGCACTTTTTAATGTAAATGCATCAAATAAAATAATCTCATCCTCTATATTGAGATTTAATTTTTCTGCTAAACTTTGACCAATTATTATATGATTATTATCTATGTTAAAAGATCCTTCAACCACTATATCTTTAATGTGGTTAACTCTTTCTATGACTATACCCTCCAAGATTATTCCTTCAGCAGATTTACCTTTTCTTAAAAGTGCTGGACCTTGAATAAATTTAGCATTACTTAAATCTGCTCTATAAACATGCATTAAACTATCTAAAACATTTATTTCATCTTCAATAGGTTCATTTAAGAAGTGTGAAATACGAATATGTCCATCAAATTGAGAAATTTTTTCAGAGATTACTCTTTCAAAGCCGTTTAAAATAAATAAAGTTATAAGTAAAGCAGATACACCCACTGCTAGTCCAGCAGTAGATAAAATACCAGAAATGCGAGTAAAACTACCTTTTCGAGTCGAGCTCAAATAACGAGTCGATAAATAAAAAGGGAAATACATCGACCTATTCTTCAGAACGCATTGATGGGAAAAGTATAACCTCTTTGATTGTAACATTCTCAGTTAGTAACATAACTAATCTATCAATGCCAATACCAACTCCAGCTGTAGGTGGCATACCACATTCAATCGCTTCAAGAAAATTTTCATCTATAGGATGAGCTTCATCATCACCACCCTCAGCTAATCTTGCCTGCGATTCAAATCGGTCTCTTTGATCTATTGGATCATTAAGCTCTGTGAATGCATTTGCAAATTCAGCTCCACCTATAAATAATTCAAATCTTTCAACAAGATTTTGATTACCATTACGATGCTTTTTTGCAAGAGGTGATATTTCTTTTGGATAATCTGTTACAAAAGTAGGTTGAATTAATTTTGGCTCAACTAGTTCACTCATCAGATTATCCAACATTTGTCCATAATTATAATTACTTTCTATATCTACATTATTTGACTTACAAACTTCTCTTAACTTCTCTTCAGAGAAGTCAGCTAAATCTTCACCTGTTGCTTCATTCAACAATTCAAGTATTGGGCGTTTCTTAAAAGGCTTAGAAAGATCAATTGTCATCTCTCCCCAATTAATTTTTGTTTTTCCAATACTGTCTGCAACTGAGCGTAACATTTTTTCGACCAAGTTCATATTATCTTCATAATCTGCATAAGCCCAATAAAATTCAAGCATTGTAAACTCAGGATTATGGTTTTTATCCATTCCTTCATTTCGGAAATCTTTAGCTATCTCATAGACTCTATCAAAGCCTCCAATGATTAAACGTTTTAAGTAAAGCTCATCAGCAATTCTTAAATATAATTTTTGATCTAATGCATTATGATGAGTTGTAAAAGGACGTGCATTTGCACCTCCATATATTGGCTGAAGAACTGGAGTCTCTACTTCTAAAAAATTCTTTTTATCTAAATACTCTCTAAGACCTTTAATTATTTTTGATCTTTTAATAAATATTTCTCTATTTTTTGGATTAACAATCAAATCTAAATGACGGTTTCTATATCTATGCTCTTTATCAATAAATGAATCATACTCTTCTCCTTCTTTTTCTTTAACAATAGGTAGAGGACGAATTGATTTACAAAGTATTGATAATAGTTTAGTATGAATGGAGATTTCACCTACTTTTGTTTTAAAAACATGACCTTCAATTCCGACAAAGTCACCAATATCTAATAATTTAAAATTTCTATAATTATCTTCTCCAATATCATCACGTTTAATAAAAATTTGAATTTTTCCTAATTGATCTTGTAAATGAAAAAATGATGCTTTTCCCATTTTTCTAATTGACATTATACGGCCAGCTAAAATAACATCTTTATTTTCAAGTTCGTTAAAATTATCAATAATATTTTGACTAAAATGATCTGGCGTGAAATTTTGTGGATAAGGTTCAACCCCAGCTTCTTTTAATTTAGATAGTTTCTCTATTCGATAATCAATTATTTGCTTTAAGCTTTTATGTTCTTCAGACATATTTTACACTTTCTCTTTTTCTACATTTTTTCCTAATTGATTCATTAAGTAGGCTCTAATAAATTTATCAATATCACCATCCATAATAGCTGAAACATTTCCACTTTCCTGCTTTGTTCTATGATCTTTAACCATATTGTACGGATGAAAAACATATGATCTAATTTGACTTCCCCAAGCAATGTCCATTTTTGAATTTTCTAAATTTTTCATTGCTTCTTTTTCTTTATCAACCTCCACTTGATATAACCTGGCTTTTAAAACCTTTAGAGCTGATGCTTTATTTTTGTGTTGACTTCTCTGATTTTGACATTGAACAACAATACCTGAAGGAATATGTGTAATCCTAATCGCTGAATCAGTTTTATTTACATGTTGGCCACCAGCTCCACTAGCTCGATAAGTATCAATTCTTAATTCACTTTGATCAATCTCAATTTCAATTTCTTCATCTGAAGATGGATAAACGAAAACTGAAGCAAACGAAGTATGACGTCTACTATTTGAATCAAAAGGTGAAATTCGAACCAATCGATGAACTCCAGCCTCTGCTTTTAATAGTCCATAAGCATAATCACCTTTTATCTCCATTGTTAAATCTTTGATACCTGCTTCATCACCTGGTTGATAATCTAGGATTTCTTTATTAAAGCCCTTTCTTTCAATCCATCGTGAATACATCCTATAAAGCATTTCTGCCCAATCTTGACTTTCAGTTCCACCAGCTCCAGGATGTATTGTAATAATTGCTCCTTGACTATCCTCAGATTTTCCAAGAATCATTTTTAATTCTAAGTCTTCAATAGTATTAATGAATTTTTCTAATTCACTATTTACTTCATCAAGTGAAGTATCACCCAACTCTGCAAATTCTAAAAGTACTTCAACATCACCTTTACCTAACTCTAAATCTTTCCATAATTTTATTTCTTTTTCTAATAACGAGATTTTTTTTAAATGGGTAGAAGCTGATATATTATCATTCCAAAAGTCTGGAGAAGAAGATTCTTTTCGTAATTTTTCTAATTTATTGTGCTTAAGAGTAAAGTCAAAGATACCTCCGCAATTCTAAATATTTTTTCTCTGCGATCTTGTATCTATCTTTTAGTTCAATTAATTCCATATATAAAATTTACATCATTCGTTTGATGCTCGTAGATAAAATGTTTAAAGTTGATTTAGATTATTATAATTAGTCACCAGAAGCGATAAACATTCTATCATTTAAATATTTACGCAATCCAATTTCATCTACACTTATATGAGCTATTCTACCATCCTCAACAACAGATATTCTGGCCTTCTCTTCAGAAATTAGTACTACTATAGCATCAGTTTCTTCAGAGATACCTAATGCTGCACGATGTCTTGTACCCATCTCAGGATCAATCATTTTACTTTCGGTAAGAGGCAAAATACAAGCTGCTGCGTCAATAATATCATTTTGTACAATGACAGCACCATCATGAAGTGGAGAAGTCGGATTAAATATTGAAACTAGAAGTGGAGCTGTTACTTCTGCCTTAAGTTGTGTTCCTTGTTCTTTATAAGACCTTAAGCCAGTCTCTCTTTGGATAACTATTAAACCACCCCAATGTCTTTCTTGCAATTGAACTGAAGCTTCAACTATAGATAAAATTGTTCGAGATGTACCAACTCGAAAGATTCTTTGGAAAAAACGTGTTTGTCCTACATAAATTAATAATCGTCTTAACTCTGGCTGAAATAAAATAACAAATGCTACTACCCAAACTGTTTGAAATTGATTAACCAACCAAGATGAGGCACTTAGTCCAAATGCATTAAATAAAAATGAAGATAACATTAAAAAAATTAGACCAGCTAGCATTTGCCCAGCACGTGTACCTTTAAAATAAATATAGACTTTAAAAAATAACCAGCTGACCAAAAGTAAATCAATCAGATCAATTAGCGTAACTGTTAAAAAGCCTATTTGAAATAAAACCATTTAGCTTTCACCTAATAATTTTTCTACTATTGAAATCGTACGTTTTGTTTCAAGTACATCATGGACACGAACAATATTGGCACCATTAATTATACCAACAGCAACTGAGGCCATCGTTCCTTCCAATCTATCTTCAACTGGTAGCTGTAGCGCTTCACCAATAAAAGATTTCCTTGAAGGACCTAATAAAATTGGATATCCCATAGCTTTAATTTGCTTTAATTCACGGATAATTTCAAAATTATCTTCAATATGTTTTCCAAAGCCAATTCCTGGATCCAAAATAATCATATTATTTAAAATTCCCGCTTTATTTGCAATTTCAATTTTATTATTAAAAAAAGAGATTAAATCTGGAATTAAATTATTGTAACTAGGAGCTAACTGCATGTTTTGAGGCGAACCTTGCATATGCATTAATATGACAGGAACTTTTCTTGTTGAAACAAGGTTTGCCATATTTTGATCATAAGATAAACTTGAGATATCGTTAATTACATCTGCTCCAAGATCCAATGCTGTCTCTGCAACAGAAGTTTTATAAGTATCAATTGAGATAAGGCAATCTGTTTGATTTCTAATAGCCTTAATAACAGGCTTAATACGTTTCAACTCTTCATCAAGGGTAACAGGTACTGCACCAGGTCGTGTTGATTCTCCTCCAATATCAATTATATCTGCACCATCATTAATCATCTTAAGGGCAAAATCTACTGCTTGCTGAGCTTTAGTAAATTGACCACCATCACTGAACGAATCAGGTGTTACATTCAGAATACCCATTATAAGACTTTTAGAGGGAGAATTAAGCCAAGATTTAAAATTTTTATTATTCAAAAAATCTTGGGAAAATAATTATCATTTAAGCTTGCTTATTTTTTTGTGGTTTTTTATTTGTGGGTTTAGTTTTTGTTTTATTTATTGAACCATTCTTTGATCGCTTAATAGCTTTTCCTGCCATTATAGCTTCCACTTCTTTTCCATCAATAGTTTCAAATTCAAGCAAGGCCTTTGCAAGATTATGTAGTAAACCACTATTTTTATCCAAAGTGTTTTCAGCAGTAGATTGCGCTTTTCTTACAATTCTGACAACTTCTTCATCAATCATTCTAGCTGTAACTTCTGAAAAATCTCTATGACTCTGAATTTCTCTTCCAAGGAATATTTCTTCATTCTTTTTTCCAAAAGTCATTGGACCAAGCACATCACTCATCCCCCATTCACAAACCATTTTTCTTGCAATTTGGGTGGCTTGTTCAATATCGTTTCCCGCTCCAGTAGTTAATTCATTAAAAATTAATTCCTCAGCTGCACGCCCACCCATTAGAATAGCCAAACGACCTTCAATATAACCTCTTGCATATCCATGCTTCTCGTCTATAGGAAGTTGCATAGTTACACCAAGTGCTTGACCACGAGGAATAATAGTTACTTTATGAACAGGATCGGCACCTTCTGTTAATGCAGCAACCAAAGTATGTCCTGCTTCATGATAAGCAGTAGTTTTCTTTTCATCTTCAGTTAGGACAACACTTTTACGTTGAACACCCATCATTACTTTATCTTTTGCTTCTTCAAAGTCATCCATATCAACTGAAAGTTTTTTCTTTCTTACAGCTAATAGAGCTGCTTCATTTACAATGTTTTCAAGATCAGCACCTACCATACCAGGAGTACCTTTAGCAATAGCATTTAAATCAATTTTTTTCTTATTTAAAACAATTTTTTTAGTATGAACTTTTAAAATCCCTAATCGACCTTTTAGATCTGGTACATCTACAATGACTTGTCTATCGAATCTACCTGGCCTAAGTAGAGCAGCATCAAGAACATCTGGGCGATTTGTTGCTGCCATTAAAATAATATCTTCATTTGCTTCAAAACCATCCATCTCTACTAATAGTGCATTCAAAGTTTGCTCTCTTTCATCATGGCCACCTCCCAAACCTGCACCACGTTGTCTTCCAACTGCATCCAATTCATCAATAAAAATTATACATGGCTGATTTTTTTTACCTTGCTCAAAAAGGTCTCTAACTCTTGAAGCCCCAACACCAACGAACATTTCTACAAAATCAGCACCACTCAAACTAAAAAATGCGACATTGGCTTCTCCTGCTATAGCACGAGCTAACAATGTTTTCCCAGTTCCTGGAGGACCAACTAATAATACACCCCTTGGAATTTTTGCACCTAATTTTTGGTAGCGTTTAGGCTTTTTTAAAAAGTCTACGACTTCTTTAAGTTCTTCTTTGGCTTCCACGCAACCTGCAACATCATTAAATGTCACCTTAGGCATATCAGAAGTCCATATTTTTGCTTTGCTTTTTCCAAAGTTAAAAATTGACTTCATACCACCTCCTCCACCCTGCATGCGTCTCATAAGAAAAATCCAAAAAGCAAGTATTGCTATCCATGGTAAAAAATTTAAAAAGTACCCTGTCCAGTCAACCGACTTTTGTTTAAAGGTATAATCTACATCATACCTATCCCATTCGTTCATTACTTCACGATCGACAAAAGGGAGTTTTAAACGAAAATTAACAACCTCACGAGAAATTCCACCTGAATTTAAAATCATCCTTGGCTCTGATAATTCACCATGAAAGACTTGATCTACTACTCTAGCTTTGGCAATTAAATTGTCAGTTAAAAATGAACGATATTCAGAATATTGAACTTCAATTTCCTGTTCACTCTGATTAGTAAAAAGGTTTGACAAAAATACAGCTGAAATAATAACTAAGACCCAAACAAAACTAGTCTTACCAGCTTTTTGCCATTTAAATTGGTCTGGCTCTTTCTTATTATTAGACTTATTATTATCTGATATTTTTTTTGAATTATTCTTTTTTGAATTCACTTTATTCACTTTCGTTTCCCCCGAGGATATATATACCTCTTAAATTCCTTAATTTTTGATCAAAATCCAACCCATATCCTACGACAAATTCAGGTGTAATTTCAAACCCTACCCAATCTATTTTAAAATCTATATTTGCTATTTGCGGTTTCATTAAAAGAGTTACAATAGCAATCGATTTAGGTTCAAGTTTATTTAGCCATTTTTTTAAAAATTTAATTGTTATTCCAGTATCAATAATATCCTCAATAATTACAATATTTCGATTCTTAACATTTAAAGAAATATCTTTTATTAAATCAATTTTTTGGTTCGATGATGTCCCAGAATAGCTAGAAACCTGAATAAAGTCAATTTCACAATCTATCTCCATTGCTCTTATGAGATCAGCAACAAAGATAAAACTGCCTTTTAAAACACATATAAAGATTGGAGGATCATTTAAATATTTTTTTGAAATTTCTACTGATATTTCTTTTACACGAGATAAAATTTGATCCTCAGAAATATATTCTTTTAAATTCTCTTTATTGTTAGGCATTAATGTTTTAACTCCTACTTTAAAGAAAGTTCCATGAAGTTAGTAGTTTTATCTAAAACTTTAACTGTTTCACTAATTTGGTGTCCACATACCCAAATAATTTTTTTATCTGCAGTGACCACCATTTGTTTTTCTTTATGAAAAAAGTCAATTTTTTTATCAATCAAAAGGTCACTAATTTTCTTTTTTCCAGTCATTCCTAATGGTTGAAATGAATCACCATGTCTCCATTCTCTTAGTTTTAATTTTTTACCTTCAATTGAAGATCCATCTATTATTTCTTTATAAGAATTATTGCTTTTTTTGTAATAATCAACCTCTTTTAAAATTAGACTAAATCCATCAGTGTCTATTTTATCTTTTTTTAATATAAGCTTAGATCTATCATGTAAAAGTTTCCATTTTAAATTTAATTTAAGGTGTGAACCTATTTTTGCATTATCGATCCATTTCTCCAATGATTTCCATCTATTATATCGCCAAGAAATTTTTTCATCTCCAATTAAATATTTAATTAGACGTACTTTTTGATTTAGTGATAAAAAAGTAACTTCTTCATCTTTTATTAAAATGCAATTATCTTTGGTCTTAAAACTTTCACTTAAAACTTGAATAAATGAATTCATTCTCTTGACTGCAGATACTGCATCTTTCGATATTTTATCTAATTGTATAAGTAGATTGGATGATTGTTTTTGCCAAGGATTTAAAACATTGTGCCTAACTAAATTTCTTTTAATTGAAATATCATAGTTTGAAGAATCTTCAACAAAAGGTAAATTATTTTTATCTATATATAATTCTATGTCTTTTCTTTTAAAGTCTAAAAGAGGCCTCAAAATAAATTTATTTTTTTTTGGTATGCCTCTTAAACCTTCAATTGAACAACCCTTATCTAAATTCATTAATATTGTTTCAACTTTATCGTTTAAATGATGCGCTGTAAAAATAAAATCACATTTAAAATTTTCCCGAGCTAATTCAAAATACTTTTGGCGCATCCGACGAGCCCACATTTCTATACTTTCATTCTTTTTTAAAAGATATT
>JBJKZT010000007.1:0-30067 GCA_045569055.1 Fidelibacterota bacterium
AGAAGAATTAAAAGTTCTTCTTCTTCCGCATGATCCAACAGATGACAAAAATACTATAATTGAAGTAAGAGCAGGGACAGGTGGGGATGAAGCAGCTCTATTTGCTGCGGATATTTATAGGATGTACACTCGATTTGCAGAGAGAAATGGCTGGAAATATGAGGTAATGGAATCCAATTCAATTGGTATTGGAGGATTTAAAGAAATTATTTTCTCTGTAAAAGGTGAAAGTGTTTATGGGATGATGAAATTTGAGAGTGGGGTACACAGAGTTCAAAGAGTACCAAAGACAGAAACAAGTGGGCGAGTGCATACTTCCGCTGCTACAGTAGCAGTTTTACCTGAAGCAGAAGAAGCAGATATTCAAGTAGTAGATGCAGAAATTAAAATCGATACATATAGAGCAAGTGGAGCAGGTGGTCAACATGTCAATAAAACTGAATCAGCTATTAGGATTACTCATATTCCTACGGGCCTGGTAGTTACTTGTCAGGATGAAACTTCACAACACAAAAATAAAGCTGCAGCTTTAAAAGTTTTGCGCTCTAGGTTATTAGCTGCTGAGCAAGATAAACTAGCAAAAGAACGGGCTGCTACAAGACGAGATATGGTTTCAACCGGAGATAGGTCAGCGAAAATCAGAACATATAATTTTCCTCAAGGAAGAATTACTGATCATCGAATTAATTTTACAGCTTATAATCTTGAGGGTGTTATGGATGGTGATATATATGATATTATTGAAAACTTAAAACTTGCAGATCAGCAAGCTCAGTTGGCATCTGTTGTTGAATAATTGAAAGTATCAACAAATGGTGTTAAAAGAACTTGGCGTATAATTGATATTATAAAATGGGGTGAGGACTATTTTAAAACAAAAGACTTTGAGAACCCAAAACAAGAAATAGAGTGGCTTCTTTGCGATTTATTAGGATTAAAAAGAATTGACTTATATGTTAAATTTGAAAACAAAATAAATGATGCTAATCTTAATAAATTAAAAAGCTGGATTAATCGAAGAGTTAAGAGGGAACCACTTCAATATATTACTGGTGAAACAGAGTTTTATGGATTAAAATTTAAAACGACTCCTCAAGCTTTAATTCCTCGTCCTGAGACAGAACGATTAGTTGAAATAGCTCTAAATAATATTGGGGAAAATTCTGACTTAAAACTATTAGAGATTGGCACTGGGTCAGGTTGTATTCCGATAGCTATTAGTAAGGAAAAACCTAGTTTAAACATTCTTTCTTTAGATATATCGAAGGATGCTCTAGAATTAGCAGAAATAAATGCTGAATTAAATAATTGTAAAAATATTAAATTTTTAGAAATGGATTTTCTAAATGAGACTCCGAAAGGTAAATTTGATATCCTTCTATCAAACCCACCCTACATACCTTTAAAAGAAATTGAAGGCATTATGCCTGAAGTAAAAAACTATGAACCCAGGATTGCATTAACAGATAATGAAGATGGCCTAGCTTTTTACCATCGGATTGCAAAAAAAGTAAAAACTTTAATAACGCCTAAAGGGGTAATATTGCTTGAAGTTGGTTTAGGGGGGCACCCTCAAAAAGTACTTTCTTTATTTAAAGAAGCAGGTTTTAATCAATTAGAGTTAATAAAAGATTTTAATAAAAATGAAAGAATACTAAAAATTTATATTTAAGAGAAATTATTTAATACAATTTATTGCCAGTATCTGAGACGCTCTGTATTTTTAACCTCAATAACTAATCAATCAATTTAATATTACATGACTTCAGAATTTGTTCACCTGCATAATCACTCGGATTATAGCCTTTTAGATGGGGCTCAAACTGTCCAAACATTAGTTAATACAATCGATGACCTTAGTATGGATTCTGTGGCGTTAACTGAGCATGGCAATATGTTTAGTGTAATCCCTTATTATAAGGCAGCAAAAAAAGCTGGTATTAAGCCAATTATTGGATGCGAAACCTATGTTGCTACAGGAAGTAGGTTTGATAAAAAACCTCGTCCAGAAGGAGGTTGGGGCAATAATCATCTCGTCTTATTAGCTCAGAATTATAAAGGCTATCAAAATTTAATGAAGCTTGTAACTCATGGATACCTTGATGGTTTTTATTATCGGCCAAGAATAGATGTCGACCTTCTAAGAGAAAACAGTGAAGGTTTAATTTGTCTTTCGGGATGTTTGAAGGGCGAAGTTACAGAAAAAATGTTAAAAGATGATTGGGCAGGAGCAAAGGAAGCAGCATTACGTTTTGCTGAAATATTTGATGGAAGATTTTATCTAGAAGTTCAAAATCATGGGATTCCAGATGAAATTCAAAATATTCAAAATATGAAGAAGCTTTCCTCTGAACTAGATATACCACTGGTATGTACAAATGATGCGCATTATGCTAAACATGAGCATTGGGAAGCTCATGATGTTCATATATGCTTAGGGACAGGTAAAGATAGAGATGATCCTAATCGTTTACGATATGCCACCCCAGAATTTTATTTTAAGACACAAGACCAGATGTTTGAAATGTTTAAGGATGTACCAGGTGCAATAGAAAATACCCGTAAAATAGCAGATAGTATTGACATTGAGCTACCAATGGGAGATTATCATTTACCAAATTTCCCGCTACCTGAAGATGCCCCTAGTGATAAGCCAGATGAATATTTAAAAATTTTATGTAAACAAGGAGTTCAGGATTTATATGGCGATTTAAGTCCTGAATTAGAGACTCGATTGAATCATGAATTAAACGTGATTGATCAAATGGGTTTTGCTGGATATTTTTTAATTACTGCAGATTTTGTTAAATATGCTAAAGATAATAACATTCCCGTTGGTCCAGGTCGTGGATCAGCAGCTGGAAGCTTAGTCTCATATTCATTAGGTATTACTACAGTTGACCCCATTAAACATAAATTACTTTTTGAAAGGTTTTTGAATCCTGATAGAATATCGATGCCAGATATAGATATAGATTTTTGTATTGAGCGTCGTGGCGAGGTAATAGATTATATTAAAAGCCAATATGGTGAAAATTCAGTAACACAAATAATTACATTTGGAAAAATGAAAGCTCGTCAAGCAGTTCGAGATGTAGGTCGTGTATTAGGCTATTCATTTGGAGAAATTGATCATTTAGCAAAAATGATACCTACAACAATAAATATTACACTAGAAGAAGCAATGGCTCAAAGTCCTGAACTAAAAGAAGCAGCAGATGGCCAATTTAAAGAAGTAATGGATTATTCAAAAATTTTGGAAGGGATGAACCGCCATGCATCTATACATGCGGCTGGAGTTGTTATAGCGCCTGGTGACTTAACAGATTTTGTTCCACTGTATCGCTCACCTCAAGGTGATATCACTTCACAGTATGATATGAAAGGTCTCGAAGAATTAGGGCTTTTAAAATTAGACTTCCTTGGTTTAAGAAATCTTACAGTAATTGATAATACTGTAAACCTTATAAAAGAGAGAGGCGAAAAAATAAATATTGAAAAAATCTCTCTAGAAGATCCAGAAGTTTATAAATTATTTGCAAAAGGTCTTACCATAGGTGTCTTTCAATTTGAATCTTCTGGAATGCGTGAATTTCTAAAAAAACTAAAGCCAACAGTTATTGAAGATTTAATTGCGATGAATGCTTTATATCGACCAGGCCCAATGGATAACATTGACGACTTTATTGCTCGTAAACATGGTAAGAAAAAAATTGATTATCCTCACCCAGTAATGCAACCTATATTAGAAGAAACTTATGGAATTATCGTTTATCAAGAACAAGTGATGCAGGTAGCTCATGAAGTTGCAGGCTTCACATTAGCTGAAGCAGATATAATGAGACGTGCAATGGGGAAAAAAATCAAAAAATTAATGGATGAATTAAAAATAAAATTTATTGAAGGAGCAGAAAAAAAACATAACATCCCAAATAAAAAAGGGAAAGAGATTTATGAATTAATTGAAAAATTTGCACAGTATGGATTTAACAAGAGCCATTCAACTGCTTATGCTTATGTAGCATATCAAACTGCATGGCTGAAAACTCATTATCCAGCTGAATTTATGAGCGCAAACTTAACAAGTGAAATGTCCAATATTGATAGAATAGTAATTTTAATCAATGAATGTAGAAAACTAAAAATTGAAGTAGACCCTCCCGATGTTAATGTTTCAGATATAAATTTTAGACCGGTTAATAAAAAAGTTATTTCTTTTGGACTTAATGCAATAAAAAATGTGGGGACAAAAGCTCTTGAGCAAATAAAAGAATCACGCTTAAAAAATAAAAAATTTGAGTCAATATTTGATTTTACAGCAAATGTAAGCTTGAAATCAGTAAATCGTAGAGTTTTAGAAAGTTTAAATATGTCTGGTGCAATGGACGGACTTAATGGAAATAGAGCACAAAAAAATGCAGTAATTGAGACTGCATTAAAGTACGGGCAGACTATTCAAGATAATAAGGCGCGAAACCAAGTTGATTTATTTGGTGGGACAAATAATAGTGGTGAAGATATGTCAATGATCCCAGCACTGCCCAGTATTGATGAATGGTCAGAAAGTCAACTATTAGAAAAAGAAAAAGAAGTCTTAGGTATGTATTTATCTGGACACCCTTTATTAAAACATGCTGAAGAGTTAGAAGAATATTCAACTTTTGATTTTATTGATAAAAAAGTTGGCGGGAATGGAGATAAAGTTCGAGTTGGTGGAGCGATAACAGAATTAAAGATGCACTTTGATCGTAAAAATAATCAAATGGCTTTTTTTAAACTAGACTGCCTTGGCGGACAGGCTGAAATTTTAGCATTTAGTGACACATATTCTAAATACAGAGAATTAATAATAAATGATAATGTTGTTTTTATTACGGGTAAACCAACAGATGATACAGACTTTTCAGATTTAAAATTAATTGCAGATGAAATTATTTCTGTTGAAAAAGCACGAGAAATTTTTTCAAAAAATGTAAACGTTCGTCTTGAACCTAACCAGATGACACCAGCAGACGTTGATGCTTTGCTTGATATAGCTAAAGGACATAAAGGTAATTGCGGCTTAATGTTCCATTTGATATCTGATCGAGGGAAAAAACAACGAATTTATGCACACAATGTTAAAGTATCAGCCCACTCATCATTTTTAAAGAAACTACGTGATACATACGGTAAAGAAAATATTTGGGTTTCAGATTGATCTCTGTTTTACAGCGTGTAGATTCAGGCTCAGTTAAAGTAAAAAATAAAATAGTAGGCAAGATTAGTAGGGGGTTTGTTATTTTATTAGGTATATCAAAATCAGATAAGGAAACTGATGCTGATTATTTAGTTGAAAAAATTATTAATCTCAGAGTCTTTAATGACCACGATAAAAAAATGAATCTTTCAATCAAAGAAGTAAAAGGGTCCGTTTTAATAATTAGTCAATTCACATTATGTGCTGATATAAAAAAAGGGAGGCGCCCAAGTTTTATAAATGCTGCAGAGCCAAATAAGGCTAAAAATTTATATCAATATTTTATTGAAAAAATTCATCTAAAAAAAATACCTGTAGAAACAGGTGAATTTGGTGCAGAAATGAAAGTTGATTTAGTAAACAATGGCCCTGTAACGTTAGTTTTGGATAGCAATCAAGTTTAACTCTATTATCAACTAAAACATCCTTATATAGTAATTTCTAACATAAATTAGATTGAAATTATGAATCGTAAAGTAAGAATTTTAATGGCTAAGCCAGGCCTAGATGGACACGATCGAGGAATTAAAGTGTTGGCTGCTGCATATCGAGATGCCGGCATGGAAGTTATCTATCTAGGATTGCGCCAAACACCAGAAATGATTGTTTCCTCTGCTCTCCAAGAAGATGTGGATGTTATTGCATTATCTAGCTTAAATAATGCTCACATGACAATTTTCCCAAATGTTCTTAAGCTTATGAAAGAAAAAGGACTAGATGATATTTTATTAGTAGGTGGTGGCATTATTCCAAAAAAAGATATTGAAGAATTAGAAAATTTAGGAATGGGCAAATTATTTGGTCCTGGTACCCCAGTCAATGAGACTGTAGAATATATTAATAAATGGGTTGAGGACAACCGAAGATAAATGGATTTAAAGAATTTAACAGAACTAGAACTCTATTTTGCTAATCATTTTGATACAGTTTTATTTCCTGTTTTAGCTGATATCTACCAATCTAAAGGTGAATATGATCGTGCTAAAAGAGTTTGTGAAATAGGTTTAGATCATCATCCTAATTCTTTAGATGGTTATTACATTTTATCCCAAGCTGAAATGGGCCTTGGAAATCTTTCTGCTGCTGAGAAATGGATGAAAAAAGTACTAAAGCAAGATTCTAGTCATAAATCAGCAGCTTCAGGGCTACCTATGGTTCAAGAACAACTTGAGAGATCAACTGTCACTCTTAATACTAGCTGGAAAAGAGCTCTTGCAGTTGACCCAGATAATCAATTTGCGAAAGATTATTTAACCTCAAAAACAAAAAAAATAGTTAACAAAAAAAATACAGTTTTAAAAAAGACTAATAAAGAAAAAACTTCAAATAAAATCAAAAAAGATTTAAATGTAGAGAACATAACAATTAGCCCTCGATTAGCAACTTTTACATTAGTAAATGTGCTAAAAAGCCAAGGTCTTTATTATCAAGCTTTAGATATCTTAGATATACTTGCTCAAAGAGGTGAAGATAAAAAACAAATTGCGAAAGAGCGAAAATTAATTAAGGCTGAGCTATAAAATATCTGGGGATTTATCCCTTAATTTTTTTCATTCTATTATTAAATATTAATCGGCAATTCAATGAAAATTCAAATGTATAGTAATCCAATTTTCTATGATTTATGTACTAAGAAAAAAAAAGATGATATTCCCTTTTACCTTTTTTGGGCAAATAATTGCAAAGGAAATATTTTAGAAATTGCTAGTGGAACAGGTAGGCTTGCAGAGCCCCTCATTAATGCTGGATATAATTATACCGGATTAGACCTAAGTTCAAGATTTATTGATTATACGCAAAAAAAATACTCAGAAGGTAATTTTATTTTGGGTGATATGCGAAATTTTTCGTTAGGTCAAGAATTTGATTTAATAATCCTCCCATTTAATTCTTTCCTCCACTTATTGAATGAAGATGATTTGAAATCTTGCTTAAAATCGATTAAAAAACATCTTTCTAGAAAGGGTTTATTTATTTTAGATATATTTATTCCAGACCCCGAATTCATTTATAGAGATCCAGCTAAAAAATATAAAGAAATGAATATAGATCATCCTTCTGAAGGTGAATATACCATTTGGCAAACTAGTGAATTCGATCAACAAGAAGAGATTTGTTCTATTAATTGGTATTTTGAAAATGCAAAAAAAAATATAGTGTATGAATATCAATTTGTCATGAATATTATTTACCCAGATACAATGGACCGACTCTTAACCGACGCTGGCTTTACTATTAATGAAAAAAAAGGCGATTATAATGGAGATCCTTTTGATGAAGAAAGCTTGCTTCAACTATATATCTGCTCAAAAGCATAGAATGATTAAAGATATTTTTTTTGATATTGGGAATGTGCTTATTGATATTTATCCCGAGCACTGTATTCAATACTGGTCTGATAGTACAGATTTGAAAAAAGAAGAAATAATTAAAGCTTTTTCTACTAGGTTACATAACAATTATGAAACCGGGAAAATTTCTAATGATGAATTTTTCCATGGTTTTAAAAATGCTTTACCACAGCCATGTTGTTTAAAGAAAAGTGATTTTTGGAGAGGATGGGATAAACTTTTAGGAAAAGAAAAAAAAACAGTTAAAATTTTAGAAACTCTTTCAAAGGATTATAATATTTGGCTTCTTTCAAATACTAATCCCAAGCATATTAAAAATAAATTAAAACCATCTTCTAATTTTTTTAATTTTATCAATGGTTCAATTTTTTCTTTTGAAGTTGGTTTAAGAAAACCGGACCCAAGCATATACCGTAAAGCACTATCAATATCAAACACGGTCGCTACAGAAGCATTATTTATTGATGACTTAATAGAAAATATTGAGTCAGCTAAAAAATTAGGCTGGAATACAATTCACTATAAAAGCTATAATTCTCTAAAAGAAGAATTGCATTATCTAGGCATAGAGACTTCGGAGTTAAATTAATACTATGGTAACTAAAATATTTATAGGAATTGTAGTAACAGTTACTTCATTCCTCGGTTTAAAACTTTACACGCCTCTTTTCCATGAACAAATTAGAGAAAGCACATTTAAAAAATATAATGTTACAATTTATAGGGATACCTGGGGAGTGCCACATATATTTGGTCAAAAAGATAGAGATACTGCCTATGGTCTCGCATATGCTCACGCAGAAGATGATTTTAAAACTATTCAAGATATTATGCTTGCACTTAAAGGTCGTTTGGCTTTTGAATATGGTAAAGATGCAGCACCAAATGACTATATGGTTCAATTACTAAAGATATGGGAAGTTGTTGATAATGGATATGTAAAAGATCTTTCTAAAGAAGTACAAGCGATTTGTGAAGCTTATGCAGATGGCTTAAATCATTATGCATTACTTAACCCTAAAAAAGTTATTCGAGGAATGTTTCCCGTAGAAGGAAAAGATGTAATAGCTGGATTTGTGCATCGAACCCCACTAATGTTTGGCCTTGATAGAGTTTTAGGTAAGCTTGCAGTGAGTGAAGATCCAACTATTGCATTAAATAATAAAATAGAAAAAAAAGACCCTTTTGATTACACTTTACTTGGCTCAAATGTAATAGCCGTAAGCCCTACTAGATCTGCTGATAAATTTACAAGATTAGCGATTAACTCACATCAACCTTGGACTGGACCAGTAGCTTGGTATGAAGCTCATCTTCATAGTGAAGAAGGTTGGAATGTAAATGGAGGTTTATTCCCAGGCTCTCCTGTAGTTCTTGTAGGACATAACGAAAACCTTGGTTGGAGCCATACAGTAAACAATCCAGATTTAGTTGATGTATTTGAATTAAAAATAGACCCAGAAAATCAAAATAAATATTTTTTTGAAGGGGAATGGAGAGATCTTGAAGAAGAGACAATATCAATCCCAGTTAAATTAATTGGACCCTTTAGTTGGACATTTAAACGTGAAGGTCTTCGATCAATCCATGGGCCTGTAATTAGAAATGATCAAGGAACCTTTGCAATTCGTTATTCTGGTTATGGTGAAGTACGACATGTAGAACAATGGTTTAAAATGAATAAATCAAAAAATCTTAAAGATTTTACTAATGCCATGAGCATGATGGCTTTACCTATGTTCAATACGGTTTATGCTGACAAAGTTGGAAATATATTTTATGTTTATAATGCTCTATCTCCTAAACGTAATATTAATTATAATTGGAGTGGCATTTTACCTGGCGATCAAGAGTCTTTAATATGGAAAGATTATTATAAATTTGAAGAATTACCTCAAGTTCTTAATCCAACTTCTGGATTCTTACAAAATTGTAATAGCTCACCTTTCATGGCAACAGATGGTGATGATAATCCAATAGAATCAGCTTTCCCCAAAAATATGGGAATAGAGACATTTCAAACAAATCGAGCATTGAGAGCAATGGAGCTTTTTAGTTCAGACACTTCCATTACAAAAGAAGAATTCTATATTAATAAACATGATACTTATTACTCGAAAAATTCAGTCCTAGCAATAAATTTAAATAGATTTCTAGATGAAGCTATTAGCGAAGATGAAGATATCAATGAAGCACTTAAACTAATGAGAAATTGGGATTTAAATACGGACAGCTTAACTACAGCTATGCATTTAGCTTATGAAACCATACGTCCAGTTTATGATCCTGCTAAATATGTATATGATTACGATAAAAACATGATTCGATTAAAAGATATAATACAATGGACAAAAGCAGCTTTTGGTAAGATAGAAGTAAAGTGGGGTGATATTCAAAGGTTGAATAGAGGCAAGACAAACTTAGCATTAAGTGGTGGCCCAGATATCCTTAGAGCCGTTTATTCTAAACAAGAAGACAAAAATAATATGGGAATAGCTGGTGATTGTTATTTTGAAATAGTAGAATGGGATACAGAAGGGAATGTTTTTGCACAAAGCATCCATCAGTTTGGCACTGCAACTCAAGATCAAAACTCCGTTCATTATGATGATCAAGCTAAATTATTTGCAAAACATAAAATGAAGCCAGTGTGGATGAAGTTAGAAGATATTAAATTAAATTTAGAAAAAGCTTATCAACCTGGGCAAGAATAATTAAAAATTGGAGTATTTTAAATAAGATGAGAATGATTATCATAGCAGGACTAATTTCCCTTCAAAGTGTTTTTAGTCAAGAAGTTTTTCCAATTGAGATACCATTATCCGGAGAAGCAAAAGATAGATCTCTTGAAATGTCAGGCCTAGCTTGGTACAAAGATAATCTTATCTTAATGCCTCAATATGTAAAAAAAGAGGCACCCAGTTTTTATTATTTAAATAAAAAGAATATAATCAATTGGATTGAAGGTGATCAAAAGAATCCTTTAGAGCCAGATAAAATAAAACTTGAATTACCAAATTTTGAAAATATTATAGACGGCTTCCAAGGGTTTGAAGCAATAACTTTTTTTGGTAATAAAGCATATATGGTTATTGAATCTAAGAATAATGGTAAAATGAAAAGTTTTATAGTGAAAGGTAAGTTGGATTTCAGAAATAGAAAGCTGGAAGTTGATACAATAGATATTAAAGAAATACCTATTTCAATAAATATTAAGAACATGGGTTTTGAAAGTATATTAAAATATAAATATGGTCTAATGGTCTTATATGAAGCTAATGGAGTGAATGTGAATAATAATCCATTAGCCTTAATATATAACTCATCACTAGAACCTAAATCATCTATTACTTTTCCTAATTTGGAATATAGGTTAACCGATGTTACATCCTTAGACTCAAAAAACAAATTCTGGGGATTAAATTATTTTTGGCCTGGAGAAAAAGACAGATTAAATCCTGGTAAAGACTCAATCCTCAATGGTGTAGAGCAAGGAGATACTCATAAGAAGTATGAACATGTTGAACGCTTAGTTGAGTATAAAATTTCTGGAAATAAAATAGTCCGAACATCTACTCCGCCAATTCAATTGTATCTTGAAGAAAAATCTAGGAATTGGGAGGGTCTAGCTAGAGTTGATGGCAAAGGGTTTTTAATGATTGTTGACGAGCACCCCAGAACAATTTTAGCTTTTATTCCAAATCCATAAACTTATTAAATAAAATAGCTTAAAAATTCCAACTTAGGTTGCCTTTCCATCCTATTGCGATGGTAGTTGATGATGCATCTATTTGATCTTTTATATGGTAATCCTCTAGTTCATAATTTATGTTAATAGAAAAATTATTTTTTAAAGGAATAATCATTTCAAATAAAAATTGGTTCCTAGATAAATTATTTTCGACAACTTCACTAATTTGTTGAAAATTCTCTGCTTCAACTTTAGTTGAAAACCATTTTGTGTTATGATCCCAAAAAAGCCCTGATTTTATATATGAGGTTTTTCTTGTTGCATTTAAATAATCAGATATGTCAAAAGCATGTCCTAGCTCAACATTAATTAAACCCTTCTCGTAGTCTCTTATAAAATATCCAAAACCTTGGTTAAAATGATATTGAAGAGCGACATTTGCTCGAGTATTTTTTCTATAAGAACTTGTTGTGTAGCGATAAAAATTTGGACGAGTAGAATATTTATCACTCGTCTTGTAACGAATATAAATAAAAGAATCATTTTTTAAGCTATAGCTAAAGACTCTTAGGTCTCTAAATGTTTTATCTGTTTGACGATTTATTCTATAATATCCAAAACCGCCAATAGATGAATCTGTCTTTGCGAAACCACCTCGAGTATAATGCTTCCATGTAAGAGTTGAATCTTTTTGTGCTGAAATTTTTGAAATTGATAATACCAGTAAAAGAAAAATTAACTTAACATTCATTGTTTAATCTTTTTTCCATTTTCCATTAGCATTATAGCAATTATAGTAAACCCTATAGTCATTATAGTTGCAATTATGAAACTTGTGCTTGGACTAGAATCTGAAACCCCAAGAATAGTATAACGCAATCCATTAATCATATAATAAATAGGATTAAAAAAACTTGCACTTTGAGCCCACTCTGGTAACATTTTTATTGAATAAAAAATACCACCTAAAAAACTTAGAGGAGTTAAAAAGAAATTTTGCATAGTAGCTAGTTGATCCCAACTTTCTGCCATTTGACCAAGTATAAGTCCAATGCTAGAAAAAGCCCATGAGACAAGCATAATGAATCCAATAGTTGCTAATGGTTGAGTGATGGTCATATCACTTAATGCGACACCAACTAATAGAATTAAAATCCCATTTACGGTTCCTCGGACCATTCCTCCTATGATATAAGCTAGTGATATTTCAAAGCTAGAAAGTGGAGCTTGTAATATATCCGGAAGTTGACCAAGTAGTTTCATTTGTAACATTGATGATGATGAATTTGAAGTTGCATTTGATAAAGTATTCATCATGATTAATCCAGGTATAATAAATAAAGTATAAGGAATTCCGTCAATAGTAGATATTCGACGTTCTAGTGTAAATCCAAATATTAAAATATATAGAATTGAAGATATAAGGCCAGGAATGACCGTTTGTCGATAAACAGAAAAAAATCTACCAACTTCGCGAAAAGTTAAAGTTGAAAAGCCGACCCAATTCATCGCGAACCCTTTTTAGATTTCATTCATTTATTCCTTTGCCCGTAAGACTTAAAAAAACATCTTCTAATGAAGACTTTGTCGTTTCTACTCGTTGAATATGACAGCCTGCATTCGTAAGTAAATTAATTATTTTTGGCAAATTTTCTTCTGGCTCTTGTGTAGTAAAATGGAGCCGACCTTCATTATTAGTATACGTAAAGCCACTTAGAATACTTTCAAAATCTATATCAATATCAGATAAATTTATGTTAATACCTGATTTCCCAGATTGGCTAGTAAGAGATTTTGGCGAACCTTCTTTTATAACTTGACCTTTATCAATAATTGCAACTTTATCGCAAAGCATTTCTGCTTCCTCAATATAATGAGTGGTAAGTAAAATAGTTTTCCCAGCATTATGAAGCTCTCTGAAATATTCCCAAAGTTCATGGCGAAGTTCTACATCAACACCAGCTGTAGGCTCATCAAGAATTAAAATTTTAGGATCATGGACTAACGCTTTTGCTATCTGAAACCGTCTTTTCATTCCACCTGATAGCTGTCTAAGTCGAGAGTTCCTTTTCTCTTCAAGGCCTAACCTCGCTAATAACTCATCAACTTTATTTTTTGCTTTTTCTTTTGGTATTCCATAATAACCAGCTTGAAAATAAAGAAGTCGATCTAGAGGAAAAAACCAGTCTTGAGTAAATTCTTGAGCAGAAATTCCAACTTGAGCGCGTGTAAAACGGTAATCAGAAATAATATCTTTATCAAATATTTTAGCGACACCTTCGTTCTTTCTAACTAAGCCAGTTAAAATATTAATGGTAGTTGTTTTACCAGCACCATTTGGGCCTAAAAGACCAAAAAATTCGCCATCACCTATTGAAATACTAACACCTTTTAATGCAACTGTATCTCCATAGCTCTTTTTTAAATTTTGGATTTCAATAGCAGCTTTCATTTTTCCTCAATATCAAAGCCAATAGGAGTATCAAAAGGGAAGGGGTAATCAAAACCCTCAGCTCCTGGGAAATGAACCACAGAAGCAATAAAGCCCCAAGGAATAAGAATGGATGCATTAACATCTTTGGTACCTTTGTGTTTTCCATTTTTTACTTGAGGAATATTGAAAGATGGATGGTCAATCCACATACCATATTCATCATAACCTACAACTTTTACGTAAATTTTATTTTTATCTATACCTAGTTCTTTTAGTGGTTCATGACCATCTAGTATAAGCAATACTACATCATCTAGGACTTGGTCAATTTTCATTGGTATTTTATCCACTGAGCCTTCCTAATTACCTTGATTTATTTTATATATTCCACCATTATATTCAACAATATATAATTCACCATCAGCATCTTCTCCAAAAGAAGATATATAGGTAGTGAATTCGGCATTCGCCAAGTTTATTTCTTCAGTTCGATTTGTAAGCTCGGTCGCTTTGTCATTTACAACTTTGAAAGTCCAAATGTTACCAGAGCAGTAATCACCAAAGATATAATAACCATTTAAAGCACTAATTTTTTTTCCTCTGTAAACATATCCACCAGTAACAGAGCATCCATCAGAATTTGTTTGAGAGCCTCCCCCAAGAACAACCATATAATTAGCATCATTAGGATACTCGTGAATAGGAGGAGTTAGTCCTTTCTCATCACAGTTTTCTTCTGGATTATAACATTTAGAAGCTTCCATAATTCGCCATCCATAATTGACCCCACCCTTGCTATTGTAAGGTTCATAATTGATTTCTTCCCACTTATTTTGTCCTACATCACCATAGTAAATGTCACCAATCTCACTATCAAAAGAAAAACGCCAAACATTTCGTACCCCCCAAGCCCAAATTTCACCGCGTTTATCTTGTTGTCCATAGTATGGATTTGATTTTGGAATACCATATGGTACTTTGTTCACATCAATTCTTATTATTTTACCAAATAAAGTATTGAGATCTTGCCCTGCATTTAGAGGGTCACCACTTTTTCCACCATCACCAATAGAAATATATAAATAATCATCTGGACCAAATTGCATATGGCCACCATTGTGGTTTCGATAGGGTTGCTCAAGATTAAAGACAATCCGCTCAGATAGCGAGTTTGCAACTAAGTTGCTTTGTGCAGAAAATTCTGAGACTATAGTATATCCATCATTGTTTATATAGTTGACATAAAACTTTTTATTTTTATCATAATTTGGATGAAAAGCAAAGCCTAATAAGCCACGTTCATCACCAGGTCGACTAGGGTGGACAACTCTATCTGTAATATCTAAAAATGGTTCATTTAATTTTTTACCATTATTTATTATTAAAACTTTTCCAGCTTGCTCAACGACATAAAGGACTTTAGAATTTTTTGGATGAGATGTTATAAATAGTGGTTTTTTAAATCCATCTGCAATCAAAGTCGAAGATAAAAATATTTCTTCAGCTTGAAGAAGAAATGGTAAAATTAAGATAAGTATCTTTTTCATTGCGTTGCCTTTATTTTATCATGTCCAAAAATTGGTCTTCAGTTAATATCGCTATTGTTAATTCTTTAGCTTTTTGTAGTTTTGAACCAGCTCCTGGACCAGCTATTAAAAAATCAACTTTTCTGCTTATAGAGTTGCTAGTATTGCCCCCATTTAATTCAACCAGCTCTTTTGCTTGGTTTCGATTAAGCTTATTTAGAGTTCCAGTAAATACAAAAACTTTCCCCTTTAATTTTTCATCTATGAAGCTTGAAAATGGAGAAAGTTCTACCCCCAAAGTTAAGCATGATTCAACCATTTGAACGTTAGAAGAATCTTCCCAAAACTTTATAATTGTTTCTGCTACAATTGGACCAACTTCATCAATTGACTCTAGCGTCTCAATATTGCTTTCCCTAAAACTATCAATATTCCCTTTGAATGCATTTTCCAAAACCTTTGAAAGATGATAGCCAACATTTCTAATTCCTAAAGCATATATAAAACGTGCAAATGTAGTTTTTTTTGAATCATTGATCGCACCTAATATATTATTAGCAGATTTTTCAGCCATGCGATCTAATTTTTCTAGTTTTTCAAATGTAAGTTTGAAGATATCATCAACTCGCTGAATAATATTCTTTTCAACTAATTGATCCACAAGTTTTTCACCAAAGCCATCGATATTTAATGCTGATTTAGAAATGAAGTGAATAATTCGTCCTTTAATTTGGGCAGGGCAGGATAGATTCTGGCAACGTGCAACTGACTCACCTTTTGGGCGATAAATAGTTTTTTCACAACTAGGGCATTCTTTGGGGAGTAAATATTGAACTGACTTCTTATCCCTTTTTTCTAGAATCACTTTTACTACTTCAGGGATTACATCTCCAGCTCGCTGTAAGATTACCGTATCTCCAATCCGCACATCTTTACGATCTACCTCATCTTGGTTATGAAGTGTTGCATTTGTTACATTAACACCACCAACATTTACAGGTTCAAGTTGAGCAACGGGAGTAATGGCACCGGTTCGTCCAATGGATGCCATAATGCCAGTGACTTTTGTCGTAACTTGTTGAGCTTTGAATTTTCCAGCAATTGCCCATCGAGGCGATCGACTTCTAATTCCTAAAGCAGTTCTTTTTTTTATTTGATTTACTTTAAAAACTGAGCCATCAATATCATAATCTAAATTATTTCTAATAGACTCTAAATTATCATGATAGCGAATCATTTCTTCAGATGAAGATATTAATTTTATTTTAGGGTTTACTGGGAAACCCCAATCTCTCAAAGCAGACAAAAATTCCATATGGGTATTAAATGAAGATCCTAAAACATTACTAACCTCATAGCAATAAATTGAAAGAGGTCTATTAGCAGTAATCTTTGAGTCCAGCTGGCGAAGGCTCCCTGCTGCTGCATTTCGTGGATTAGCAAATGCAGGAAGATTTTCTTGCTCCCGTATTACATTCAATCTTTTAAAATCATCTTTACTTATAAAAACCTCTCCACGAACTTCAAGTAAAGAAGGCGCAGGTCTTAAATCAGAACGCAAACTTAAGGGGATGGATTTAATAGTTTTTAAATTTTGAGTAATATTTTCACCTGTTATCCCATCACCACGAGTTGAACCATTAACAAAGAGGCTATTTTCATAAACCAACTCAACACCAAGCCCATCTAATTTAGGTTCTCCTACTAATTCTATATTTTCCTCAGATACTAAGGATTTTTTTAAACGATTATAAAATAAACTTAATTCTTCTTTATTCATTGCATTTGCCAATGAAAGCATTGGTTCACGATGTGTAATTGTACCAAATTCTTTTAAAGGAGGAGCGCCTACTCTTTGGGTTGGAGAATCTAAAGTTATAAGCTCTTTATTTTCATCTTCCAACTTATCTAATTCTCGCATAATCAAATCATATTCACCATCCGAAATAATAGGATCATTCAATACATAGTATCTATAATTATGATTATTTAGTTGATCTCGAAGGCTTTTAATTTTATTAGCGATATTTTTCATATTATTTTTTATAGGCAGCGCGCTGTTTGTAGTATTCTACAGGGTCAACTAATCTTTGAGTAATAGGTCTTAGGTTGCCAGCCTCATCAATTGGTGTTGCATAAAAGGCACCATTTTTAAGTGCAATTGTAAAAAAATAAGTAATTTGATCCGCTGGTTTTATTTTTGGGTTATATTTATAAACATAGCGAAAAGCATTAAGGTTAAAAGGAATTTCAGTAAATTGTGGTTTGTCATCTACTTTATAAAACAAGCTTACAGATTCTATTTCTTTTTGTGAAAAATCAGTAAAGACCTCAAGCTCAAACTCCCTAGAGCTAAATAACACTTTATTTGGCTGGTGTAGGATCTTATGTGTAAATGTTATCTTTTTATTTATGATTCGCTTTTTATCAGTGGATACTAAAGATGAATCAATTTTTTGGGAAGCCATAAGAAAATTGATCAGCAATAAACCACAGAAGATGAATAATTTTTTTATAACAAATACCTCAAGTTGATGTAAACGTTAAACATTTTTTATACCATTGATCATAGGTGATTTGCTTTCGAATCATATAGTCAGCCGTACATCTTGCATTTGCTTCGGAAATATCTACACCTTTTCCTCTTACATTATAATGCATTACAACAACATACTTGTTGAAAGGTTTTTTTGCGTATTGACCCATATTGGCTAGTGCAGAGATAGCAAAACTTAAATCTTCGCTAGACCTATTTCTATCAGCTATAATTTCAACATAGTATATTCTTTGGTTTCCTTCTTTGTAGATTTTTAAACCTTTTAGTTTAGGTGCAGTATGATTTCTCTTGAAATATTTAGGGGTCATTCCTGCAATTTGCTGATCTGTAAATTTTGGTTTAGCTATCAAAAAAGAAGCAATAGAGATTAAAAGCACTATTAAAAATTTCATCTTGATTTCCTTTTTCTATAATAAATAAATAATGTCAACAAAAGCACTCCTGCAACTATAACTACTATTAATTGAACTCTTTTTGGGTAGTATATAACTGAAGCAGCTTCAATCATATAATCATCATTTAAAAAGTCATCAGCACTAAAAATCCACCAAAGCGTATCATTCTTCACTGAGTCAGAATTAGATTTTGTTATTAAGCCAGGAAGAACACCAGCAAATTTAAAAGTATCATCATGAAGTTCTACAGTAATGTTTGCTTCTTTAATATATGGTTTCATTTTACTAATACAGCTATCAACAAAATTTGAATATAACATTGGTTCAAAGGGTATAAAGTTTGCACGGATCAATTTTTCAGGTAAAGAAAACTTTTCATCATTGATAGTGTTAGAGTCATCTAAAATTTGAAGTAATTTTCCTTCTTCTTCCGCTTTGTAAAATACCCCTCTAAAATGATTTAAAATTCGATCTTTTAGCAATTCTTCAATTTCAATCTGTTCCAATGCAGCACTTAGACAATACATTATGATTTCTGACTCAACTTTTTCATAGATTGAATCTGTGCCGGCATCTGCCATTGCTTTTGCAAGTAAGGGATATTTTTGAGATACATGGCGACCTTTAAAAACTTTGTTCATTTCATAAGTTGTTGAAAAAAAATGATCTATTTTTTTAACATTGATTGGATGGCGCTGAGGAGATGGACCTTTATCTTTTGGATAAAATATGGTTTCACCTATAAGTAATGCTTGAGTTTCTAATATAAAAATAGTCTCATCGCTATCAGGGTTTTGCTTTTCTTTGGCCTCAACTGCCCAATTATTATCTTTTGGTAGTACAAAATCATCATTGTATACATCTTTCTCGTCGCCTTCGCTACGAAGTTTCATTAAATACTCCCCACTGGGGAACACCCTTACGCTAATCAATGTCTCAACACACTGAAATGAAAAAAATGTTGCAAAAAAGAGAATTAATATTTTTGGATTCAACATAAAGCGAATTTACATGAATCTTTATGCTGAGAAAACAAAAAGGGCCACTTTCATGACCCTTTAAATAGTAAACATCAGAGATTTGTTTAGAAGGTCATTCGCAACGATGTTTGCAATGTCCTTATGATGAGTAAGGCATCTGCCCCAGTTACATTCCCGGTAGGTTCAAAGCGACCATTAATGACATCGGCCTGCATTATTCCGCGCTCAGCACAAAGCGCCATAGCATTATATGCAAAATGGCTGCTAGGGACATCGCTAAATCTACTTTGTGCTTCACCAAAATAACGTGTCTCTAAACTTTCATCACGTGTGGCCACAACCAACAGTCTTTGAACTGCCATGGCATAAACCGCACGATTGATATTATCATCAGGATAAAAGTTTCCATCGGGTTCAATATTCATGATGCCATAACGAATCATATCTTTAATCCAAGTTTCTGCCCAGTGTCCTTTAGCATCATTTGGAATAACAATGCTAGATGTTTGAGCTGCTTGACCAGGGGTTTGAAACCCAGAGCTTTGAGCAGCCGGCATACGATCAAACAGAACACCTATTTTTAATTCTTCAGCAAAAAGTACGGCTAGGTCAGCACGATTGATTTTTTCTTTTAATGCAACTTTTTTCCCTACGGGTGTGCCAGGCATTGCACGAACGATCTTTTGTGATAATTTCCATTTAGAATCAGCCTTGCCAGCATAGTCACCACGCTTGTTTACAACTTTACGAAAGTAGCTCTCTGCCTCATCAAATTGATAATTATAAAGATGAGCAACCCCAAACCAATACTGGGAGCCTTCATGTTCTTTGTCACGTTTCAAAGCTTTTTCAAGGAGATCTTCGGCACGTTTAAACCATCTTTTTTCTGAATCACGCATTGTAATCCATACTTGACCACTTAGGGCTAAAGCTTCAGGATCTTTACTCCCTCTACTAGCGCATCTAGAGGCATTATCTTTTGCTTCACTATTATTTCCAAGATTCGCATGAGCCAACCCAAGGCCTCCATAGCCAAGTGCAAATTTTTTATCTAGATCAATTGATCTTTGAAAAGATTTGATTGCTTGTTGGTAATCTTCATTGTCAATAGCACGCATACCGGCTTTATAATGATATTCTGGAGTATCCATATCGCTTTCTGGTTTTGTAGCACATGAAGCCAGAAATAATAGAGGGACGAAAGCTAGTAATAATTGATTTTTCTTAAGCATAATGAATTCCTTAAAAAGTTTTGTCACGCTGAATATACCTTTAAACAGTAAAATGGATTAAGCAAAAATATAGGAAATTTTCATAGTTGATCTGTATCACACTTGATTATCATAACTATTGTTTAGGCGGTATGAATTCAATAATTTACCGTGTTAAGGAGCGCAAAAAATAAACAATGATTATGCCAAGAATTTCATTTAAAAAATACTTAGTATTGATGTTAGTATGCTTTGCAGCATTATATGGACAGGTTCAGGTAGCCTCAGGGACTGGATATGGCCTAACAAAAGATGCTGCGACAGAGCAAGCAAAACGAGATGCAGTAGAGCAAGGCCTTGGAGCTTACATGACTTCAAATACTACAGTTACGGCAACTTCTATTGAGGACAATATTTACTCTAAAGCCCAAGGGTTTGTTAAATCATTTAAAGTAACCAAAGAAAGCCAAGGCCCTGATGGGAATTGGGAGATTACGATTGAAGCAGAAGTTACGGATATGATTGACCAGGTCATGGCTGATGAAGCGGCGCTACAAACGTTACTCAATGCAATGAACAGACCACGGATTATTTTTATGGTTAGAGAAGATAATCTGATTGACAACACGCCTACGGATTTTGCTGAAACAAAACTTTTAGCCATGTTCTATGAAAAAGGATTTGATGTTGTTGATCGTCAAATGGTTCAGGCTTTAAAAGGAGAGGCTGACTACACGGAGGCTTTGGCTGGGAATGTATCTGCAGCTGCTAAAATTGCTTCTCAATTAGGGGCTGAAATAATTGTTATTGGAACAGCTAAAATTTCTTCTGGTGGAAAATTTTATAATATGACTTCTGGGCAAGCGGATATTAATGCAAAAATTATTAGAACGGATACAGGTGAAATTTTAGCTGTAGTGCCTCAGTCTCGAGGGAAAAAACCGCACATTTCTCCATCAACTGCTGGCGTGAATGCGGCGAATGAAGCTGCAGAAGTGATGGGTAAAAATATTATTACCCAGCTAATAACGAAATGGAGTACCCAGCAATCAAACTTTACGAAAGTTTTTATTGTTTTGACCGGCGCTGATTTTATGAGCTACATGACGTTTGAATCTTTTTTAAAAGCTCAAACCGTGTCAGGGATTAGAAACGCGTATGCGAAAAGCTTAACGGATGGCGTGGCAGAGTATGAGGTAGAGTTTGAAGGCAAATCACAAGCATTAGCTATGGGTTTAGCGCAAACAAGTCCAGATGGATTAACGTTTAAAGTTACAGGATTAAGCGGCAATCGAATTACGGCACAAATTGTACAATGACGAGGAGTTTTATGAAAAAATTAATTAGTTTATCATTTTTATTAGTATCGCTATCTTTTGCGCAAGGTGTGGTAACACAGCTTGATAAAGGGAGCGTTAATTATTCTGAGCAAACTATTTCAGCAATAGGGATTGGTTTCGTACCTCAAAATGCAATTAATGCTGGTCAAGCACGAAGGCTTGCCCTCCGAATCGCTAAGCAGGACGCCCTTCGACAGCTAATTGAGATAGTAAATGGGGTTACTCTAACCAGCGAAACTACAATGAGTGGAGCAATGGTGGATGATGTAATCAATACTAAAGTAAGGGGATTTATTCGTGGTGCTCGGCAAAATGGCGACCCTAAATATTTAAGCGACACTTCTGTTGAAGTTGAATATTCTGTTCCTATGAGTGGTATCTCAGATATCATTTTACCTCCATTAACATTGCCAGTAGCAGCTCCTGGCGAAGCTGCAGCAGCGCCAACCTCACCAAATGCAGGTGGTATTACGGGTGTAATTATTGATGCGAGAGGACTAAAGGCTCGTCCTGCAATGGCCCCAAGAATTTTAGATCAAAATGGAAATGCAGTCTATGGTCCAGGTACTTATAGTCGAGAATATGCGGTAACAAATGGTGTAGCCGGATATTCAAAATCATTAGAAGCGGCTCAAAAAGATGCCAGGGTGATGGGCAATCCTTTAATTATCAAAGGGGTCGCCACAGCGGGGACCAATCGTACGGATATTACAGTTAGTAATGCGGATGTTTCAAAAATTGATTCAGCAAATAGAAGCTACAGTGTATTAAAAGACTGTCGTGTATTAATACTATTAGATTAATAAAGGTATTTTAAGAAATGCGGAAAAATAATATATTAAAATTTATCGTTATGCCTTTCATTTTCTTGTTTGCTTTTACTTTAGGTCAAGATGCAAACAGTTCTGAAAAAGAAGAGCTAGAAGCAGGAGATATTGCACCTTCTTTTGTTGCGCCTTATCATCTTAAGGCCGGCGATAAAACTGTAAAGTTTGAATTTCTAAAAAACTGGTCAGAGGTGGAAGACAAAAAATTAAGAAAATTTGTTACGCAGCCTGATAGGCACGCTGTTCTCTTAAGTTTTTTTGCTACTTGGTGTCAGCCTTGCATGAAAGAGTTACCTATTTTAGAAGAAGTTTACCAAAATTATAAAGATGAGCGTATTAAGTTCTTTTTAGTTGACATTACGGAGGCTACAAGGAACAATGAAGGTGAAGTATATGGTATGTCATACAAAGACGTTCCTAAAGCAGGCCCTTTCTTGGAAAAGAAAGGAGTCACAATGCCAATCCTCAATGATAATAGAGGAACAGCAATGAAAAAATATAAAGCGGAAACGTTGCCAAGGTTATTTGTAATGGATGGTTATCGTAAGCTAACATTTTTAAGGCGCGGTTTTCATGAAGGGGAAGAAGAGAAGTTCTCAAATGAACTTTCAGAAGAAATTGAACGGCTTTTGGCAGAGCTCCCAGAAGCTAAAAAGGATAAAAAATAAATTGTGCCCTAGCACACAGGTTTTTACATCAATTGAGTGATAAACTTTCAACCAAGATGAGCAGAATATGATTAAAATTAAAAAAATAAAAAATTATACGCTTCTATTCAGCATTCTTTGTCTTCAGTTATTGAAGGCGCAGCTTGCTGATGGTAAGTCGACCGTAGCTATCCTAGATTTCGAAGGTCGTGGAATTAACCAAATGGAAGCAGCAACCTTAACAGATAGGTTAATGAGCGAGATGGTATCTACCGATGCGGTGATAATGGTTGAAAGAAACCAAATGGCAGAAATTTTAGAAGAACAAGGATTGCAGCAGTCTGGTTGTACATCAGGAGAGTGTGCGGCAGAGGTTGGTGCTCTTTTAGGAGTTCAAAATATGGTTTCAGGTTCTTTTGGAAAACTGGGGAATACTTATACAATTGATGCAAAAATGTTTTCTGTAGAAACGGGTGCCACAATTCGAACTTCAAGCAAAGAATATAAAGGCGAAGTTGATGGCCTATTGCCAATAATTCAAATTGTTGCTTGGGAACTAGTAGGCTTAGAGCCTCCAGCGGAGTTAGTGGCTCTAGCAAATGCCGGAGGGTCACCTGCTGCAGTAGCTCAGGCGCCTAAAAAACCAATGAGTAAAGGTATGAAGCGCTTTTTATGGGCAACAATCTTATTGGGTGGCGGTGGCTATGGAGCTTACGCTGCAGGTTTATTTGATACGGCTCCTGTCCCTTTACCTGAAGCTCCAACATTACCTGAAGGTTAGACCATGAAAAAAATTATATTTACTATTTTCTTTTCTTTCTCGCTGCTTCTTGGCCAAAAGGTATGGTGGGTCGATATGCACAATGGAAATGATTCTAATGACGGCACTACAGCGGCAAAGGCCTTTAAAACAATTCATAATGTTTTAGAAAGCAACTCATATCTTACCAGTGGGCAAGTGGATACGGTTAAAGTGATGCCAAGTGTTAACAGTGATAATCCTAATGGATATTATGATTTTAAAGATGAAGGGACACTCTATACTTCTAGTAGCAGGGATTTTGTTTTGATTGGTGTGGAAGGTGCGGCTAAAACGATTTTTGATGCACAGTCAACAAATCGACATATGTATATTGATGATGGTCAATCAAATAAAACAAAATTTATTGGTATAACCTTCCAAAATGGATATGATACTAATAACGGTGGTGGTGCTATCTTTTTAAGCAATGGGTCTGACATTCAGTTTATCGATTGTGTCTTCAAAAATAATATATCTAGACAATATAGTGGTGGTGGTGCAGTCGTTGCTCATGATGGTTCAACCCCTTCATTTACTTCTTGTACTTTTGAAGACAACAGAATTGCTGAACTTAGTAGTGGCAATGAAATACCTGCAAATAATGGTTTTGGTGGTGCAGTATCTATTAAATACCCACACTCAAAGGATGAATTAGATGAAGCAGTTGTATTTAGAAATACTAAATTCATTAATAATTATGTTAAAAGTGACTATAATGGTTATGGTGGCGCAATTTCTAGCGAAAGATCTGTAAAAATTGAAAACTGTCTTTTTATAAATAATCATCTATTAACAAATGAAGACGGGACATATAATAGAACGGGTGGGGGTGCTGTCTATTTTAATGCAGTATGGTGGAATAGCTCCAGCCAAAGATACGAGGGTGGAACGATGACCATTGCTAACTCAACATTCCACGGTAATTATGTTAGCTCTAAAACTAAAGAGATACAAGGTTGGGAGCTCTATGGTGGAACAATAGCTTATGGTGATTATTACGGAGAGTCAAATTCAAAATCTTTTATTTTTAATTCAACGATTACAGGTAGTCGGGTCCTTGCCGGTGGTGAGAAATTTGTTTATGGTAGTACTGACAATGAAAAAAGGGCTATCGTAGGCGCAGGTTATACTGACGGATATAAGTTGTCTATGGACTATTCAAACGTCCAAGCACCAAGAGAAGGTTCTGGCTGGGGTGACTACATTTATAATGTGACCCCTTCTTTTAAAGATACAGCCAATGGTGACTATAGTCTTTCCGATAAAAGTCCATTAATTGGTGCGGGTGTAGCAACTTGGGATGATGAAGGTATCTCCGCCCCCACGGATGATATTAATGCTAAATATGATCACGCTTTTAATGTAGTAACAGCAAGTGCTCGACCTAATCCCTCAGGTAGTAACCCGGATATGGGGGCATATGAAAATAGTTTAGCAACTTCCAATGCACCAATGCCAGTTTCTAATTTGGTAGTTACGGCAGCATCTTCTGGTGTAAAAATGAGCTGGTCAAAGGTCAAAGAAAATTTGAATAGCTCTACGGATGCTAGCGATATTGAATATCAGATATATCAAGATGGTACCAATGTGGCTCAAACATCAAATAACTCAATTAGCATTACGGGGCTTACCAATGGTACTAGCTATGCTTTCAGTATATCAGCAAAGAATACAAGCACTGGAACCGAAAGTGCGTTGTCTGCTTCTATTTCAATAAAGCCTCGCTACAGTGGGCCATGGTTTGTAGCTACCTCTGGCGGTAAAGCTTTGTCAGATACATCTTCGAACTATAATTATGGATCAAAAGATTCACCCATAAATCATTTGTCAAACGCAATAGAAATTGCCGCATCGGGTGATACTATCATCATGATGAAGGGAACGCATACAGGTAGTAACAATCGAAGTATTAATCCTTCTGATAAGAAACAATTCGTTATTACAGGTGAGTTGGGTTTCAGTGCAGAGGAAACAATTATTGATGCATCGGGGAGAGATCGCCATTTTAAATTTAACCAAAGTGGAATAGATTCAAATTTTGTAATTCAAAATATTACCTTATACAATGGTGAAATGGAGGGCAGTAGTGAAGGTGGAGGCTCCATTATTGTGTCTCAAGGAAGCCCAAAATTTCACAAAGTGATTTTTAAAGCTAACGTTGACTCGACTACCTATTGGAGAGGGGCAGGTGCCATATTAGTATCAGATCAAGGGTCAGTCATTATCGACTCTTGTGTATTTGACGGTAATAGGAAGTCCATGTATTCTTCAAACTCGACTGAAAATGAAGATTACAATAATTACGCGCAGGGAGGTGCTCTAAGTTTTGATAATTCTCAATCAAAATCTATAGTTCGAGGATCTACGTTTAAAAATAATCAGGCATATGCAAAATATGATGCTAGAGGATCAGCGATCTATATTAATTATGCGGCAGTTGATATTGTAAATAACTTATTCTATAACAATAAAGGAAGATCTTCCATTGGGAGTACATATTCAGCTAGTGCTCTTGGTGTAATATATTACAGTTCAGGCCCGATGATCTATACGTCAAATAATTGGCAACCAACCACAACCTTATTGGTGAATAATACCATCGTAAATAATTTATCTTCTAGTGCAGCTTCTAATTCATGGATGATGTCTGGGGTATATTATTGTAACCATGATAACGGAGATGATAAAAATCCTGAGGTCTTTGCGTTTAACAATATTATACATGGAAATAAAAACTCAAATGGCAGTGATTGGGTAACAGAAGAGTATCAACTACAACTCCATTGTGGCGAGCCTGTATTTAGAAATGATTATAACTTAATTTATAATTTAGATAAGCTTAAAGATGGCCCTGGAAGTGGCAACTATTTTAATTTTGATTATTCAATGGATGCAGATCCTGGTTTTAAAGATAGCGCAAATGGCGATTTTAACCTTTCTGATGCCTCACTTGCTATTGGTGCCGGTATTGCAGACTGGTCCGATTGGGATAAAAAAGCACCTTTGTCTGATATTTTGGGTGGTGATAGACCTAACCCTTCTGGTTCTAATCCCGACTTGGGGGCTTACGAAAATGCCCTAGGGGTTTCACCTTATCCGAAACAAGTAAAGAATGTAATAGCTTTTGGTGGCAGTGGAGAGATTACACTTTCATGGGACGCCGTAACTAATGCTGTTAAATACAAAGTTTATAAACATACCAGTGCCTTTAATGTTGCCTCTACTTATTATGGAGGCGAAGCAACGGAAACAACTTATACACTCACGGGTCTTGATAATACTACTCGCTATTACTTACGCGTAACAGCTGTTAATTCAGAGGGGTTTGAAGGGACTGCGTCTTCAACCATCGATATTACGCCAAAATTTTCTGGTCCCGTCTATTGGTTGGCGACAGATGGTTCAGATTCAAATGAGGGTAGCAGCGCTAGGCCTTTTCAGACACTAAAATATGCTTTAAGCACTATCACAAGTGGCGATACGCTTATGGTAAAAGAAGGGACTTACACCGGTCCGGAGAATAGAGATATATACCTAGATACTGGTTCGAACTCCGGCTCAGGAGGGTTCAAAAATATGGTTTTAAAATCTGAGAAAGGACCAGAAAAAACTATTTTTGATGCTGAGCGCAATGGAAGGCACTTTACAATAAGTAGCTCAGAGCAATATCCTATTGACTCTACTAGTCAAATAATAGGTATAACTTTTCAGGGCGGTCAAGCTATTGAACAATATGGCCCTGGTGGTTCAATGATTTTAATGGCGGGGGTTGAGAATGTTGGTTCAGAAAATTTTGCCAATCATAACCAAATAAAGTTTAAGAATGTTATTTTTAAAGGGAACCATGCTCATAGTGGAGGCGCTTTGCATCTTCAAAATGCCATGCCAATCTTTGAGGATTGTGTTTTTGAAAATAATCAAGCTGAAAATGAGGGTGGAGCTATCGGTTTTTATTCTAGCGAGAATGTTTTTAAAGAAGATACTTTATGGGTAAGAAATTCTACATTTAAAAATAATATTGTTGACAATTCCTCTACACAAGAAAGCCAAACAAGTGGAGGGGCGATTGCGATGAATGGCCATGGCAATGTAGTCATAATAGGCTCAAGCTTTGAGAAGAATCAAGCGCGTGGTTTTGGGAATGGTGGCGGAAGTTATGGAGGAGCAATATTTATCAGTGATAATTGGAGTGCTAAATATCAACCAATTGTCTTCATTATTAAATCAAGATTTAGTAAGAATATGGTAGATTGGTTCGGAGGGAATACAAATACACATGGCGGAGCATTATATGCAACTTCACCGTTTGCTATGTGGAATACGGTCGTGGATAGTAATGAAGCTGCTTTTAACAGTAATAATGGAAGTGGACAAGGTATGGGCGGAGGTCTATATATTAATGTTAGAAATAAAATTAACAATGGCAGCACCATTCAAGGAAATCACTTCTTATTTAACAATACTATAGTAAATAATATTGCATCCTCTCAATTTGAAGATGGAGGTGGTGGTGGAATACGTATTAGTAACACTGGGAGCAGTGACCAACAAAGGGGTGTGTGGTTTAATAATATTTTGTATGGCAATGTTAATGTTAGCTATAGTAACAGCAATAGCGGTGACCTACATAATAACTTTGGAGCCTTACTGGTTGATGGTGGCGATGGATCTTTTACAATAAATAATAGTAATAATAATATTGAAGGTGCGCTATCTCAAGAGTTTTATACATTTGGTAATAATACCTACGATATTAGTCCGGGGTTTATTGGTCCTTCAAACTATAATTTAAGCGATGCAAGTCCAATGATTGGCTTAGGCATTACATCATTTGAAGGTATTAATGCGCCTCCCGCCGACTTTTTAGGCAATTCACGTCCAAACCCGGTTGGCTCAAACCCTGATTTGGGAGCATATGAAAATGCTCTTGCTACATCCCCTTACCCAGCTCAGGTTTTAAATTTAACGGCTAAACTTAATAGTGGAGAGGTAACTTTATCCTGGGATGCTTTAGAGGCAAGCAATATAGAATATTACGAAGTTTATATGTCAACATCACCAAATGTTGAAACAAAGACCGAGAATTATGTTGATCAATCAACTACGACATCGTTATTAGTAACAGGCCTTCAAAATAATGCAGAATATTATTTTAAAGTTGCAGCTGTTGATAGTGATGGATATCGAGGCTCTTTTTCAAAAGAGCTTAAAGTGATCCCTTCATACAACGGACCTAATTGGTGGATTTCAAATAATGGAGATGATGAGTTTGGCGATGGATCAGAAGAGAATCCGTTCCAAAGTCTTGTTTGGCCTCTGCGTCATATCAAAGGTGATGGGTCAAGCGGAGATGGGCTTGCCTTTTTCAATGATGGCGACACTATTCGAATAATGGCTTCGAATGATGATTATCACTTGTCTGGGGCTGGATTTAAAGCTTCAAGAAATCAAGGAGATCAACTTGCTTACATAGAAGTAGATGGAATGTCTTATAATGCTCAGCTAACGAATTTCACTATTATGGGTGATTCAAATGATCCATCAGATGCGAGAATAAATGGTTCCCCTCAAGGTCATTTTGTTTTAAATGGCGTTAAGGCGACTTTTAAAAATATAACCTTAGCAAATAGTTCTAAAGAAGAGGGTGGAGGGTCTATTCGTTCAAGTGATGCAGAATTGATAATTAAAAACTCAATTTTTAGAAACAACTATTCTGGGATGTATGGTGGAGCTATTGAACTCTTTAAATCATCAAGCTCAATAAAGAATACACTATTTGAAAACAACTTTGCTTTATATGGCGGTGGTGCAATTCACATGGATAATGATAGTGGCGACGGTCCGCATGATGTGAAAATTGAAATTATCAATTCATTCTTTGAATTTAACGGTGTTAATGGTAATCAAGATAGTGGCGACGCCATGGGTGGCGCGATAAATATTTGGCCTAATGAAGGTTTAGATTTAACTATTTCTAAATCAATATTTAACCGTAATGAAGTATACAGCTCTTCTAATAATGGTGGCGCTGCGGGTGCTGCAATAAGTACGACTAATCGCGATTATC
>JBJKZT010000008.1:0-27366 GCA_045569055.1 Fidelibacterota bacterium
CATGAGCGAAGCGGTGTATAACTCTAGCTCTGGAAGTGGCTCTTTAGAAGCCAGTGATTTTGCATTTTCAATTAGCGGTGGATTGGCAACTTTATCCAGTAGCACTCCTACAAGTATCTCCGCTAGCGGCAATGTATATACTTTAGGAATTGGATTGTCTGGTACAGCTACTGGAGGTGAAACCTTGACTGTAGTTCCAGTTGCAAATAGTATTTATGATGCCACAGGAAATGTGGCGAGCACTTCCCAGAGTAATAACACGAAAACATTGAATGATAAAAAGACATTGTTTAGTGTTAAGAAAGATGGCACAGGTGATTTAACAACAATTTCAACAGCTATAACTAATGCTTCCACTGGAGACACTATTTTAGTCTACGCAGGGACTTATACTGAAAATATAGACTATGATGGTAAGAATGTTGTGATTGGGTCATTATACATGACAACCAGTGATACTTCTTATATCTCATCTACAATTATTGATGGTGGTGGTACGAAGACTACTGTTTTATTTAATACTAGTGAAACAAGTGCTGCTATTTTAAATGGATTTACTATTCAAAATGGAAAAGTGACAAGCAGCTCATCCGATGATTCACGTATTGGAAGCTATTGGTCTGGAGGGGGTATAACAATACATGGAAGCTCACCAACCATTAGGAATTGTATTATCAAAAGCAATATAGGTGGAAATTCAGGAGCAACAGGAAGCTCAGGATCTGCAGGTATAGAAATAGCTAAGGCAGGTCAATGGTCTAACACACTTTCACCATTAATTGAGAATTGTATTATATCAAATAATACTGGAGATGGTATTCATATAGGTGATTCTGGATATAAATGTGATAATGAGAAACCATGCGCCACTGTTACTATTAAAAATTCGCTAATAGTTAATAATAGTGGAATTGGAATTAATTGTAATAATTATCCTCAGTTTGCAATCGTTAACAGTACAATCGCTGATAATGGTGATAAAGGTATTTATGTCAATGATGATGTCTTAGGTGATCAAGTAATAAAAAATAGTATCATATGGAATAATACATCGGGAACAACTAATAGAAGTGATGCGAATCCTCTTAACGTTTCTATTACAAATGGAAGCGCAGATCCAAGTGTTGTGTATTGCAATATTGAAGGTGGATATCCAACTGGAGGAACGATAAATAAAAACCCATTTTTCATAAATGCTTCTAGCGGTGACTATAGGCTTGAAAACTATTCACCATCAATAGGAACAGGACTTTCTTCTGGTTCATCAATTTTTGATTATAGCTCGAGTATTGATAATAATAGCATAGATATAAATGGTAAGACAAGACCAACACCATCTGGCACCAATCCTGATATGGGTGCTTATGAAAATGATTTAGGTACTCCTGCAACTATTACACCTACAGTATTGGGTGTAACATCTACAACAGCCAATGGTACTTATAAAGTTGGTGATGCAATATCAATTATAGTTGGTTTAAGTGATGCGGTGACTGTAACAGGGGCGCCAAGGATTCAACTGGAAACGGGTACGACAGATCAATATGCTACTTATGCTTCAGGGACTGGAAATGATACATTAATTTTTACATATACCGTTGTCTCTGGTGATACAACAGCTGACCTGGATTATACATCTACCAGTGCATTGGAACTAAACAGCGGAACCATAAAGCATGTTGCGGGACAGGCACTAACATTAACTCTAGCAAGCCCTGGTGCATCGGGCTCACTGGGTGCCAATAAAGATTTTGTGATTGATGGGAATGTGCCTACGGTAAGCTCTGTGAGCTCTACAAAATCTGATGGTCTTTATCCAACAGTAGGAGAGACAATTCCAATTACGGTCACATTTAGCCAGTTAGTCAATGTAACTGGTACACCACAATTAACTTTAGAGACAGGTTCCACTGATGCCGTTCTTGATTATTCTAGCGGTACGGGTACATCAACCTTAATATTTAATTATGTAATTGCTCAAGAACACATCACCAGTGATCTTGATTATACTAGTTCAAATGCTTTAGCCTTAAATAGTGGAACGATTAATGATGCTTCTGGTAATGTTTCAACGTTAACACTTGCCACTCCAGGTGAACCAAATTCTCTTGGCGCGAATAAAGCAATCATAATTGATACGATTATCCCAACACTTACCTTTGCTCCTGCAGATGGCAGTACAGCAGTAGCTTCAAATTCAAATATCACCATTACTTTTAATAAGTCTGTAAGAAATATAGATGATTCTGCATTATCTGATACAAATGTGGATGGGTTAATCACATTAAAAAATATAGATGAAAACGGGACAGATATTACTTTTGATGCTACTATTAATGAAGGTAAAACAGAAATTACAATTAATCCTTCTATTGATTTTAGTAGTGAGCAGATAGTTTATGTTGCTATTAGTTCAGGGTTGGAAGATGGTGTTAATCGAGCGATTGCTTCCACTAATGCCACTTTCACAGTTGCTGATATCATTACGCCTATTGTATCATTTAATCCTGCAAATGGATCTCAAGATATAGCTGCAAATCGAAGTATAACACTTACGTTTTCTGAAGCCATCCGTAATATTGATAATAGTGAAATAAGTGATAGCAATGTAGGTGATTTGATTAGTCTGAAAGCCACCAATGCCAGTGGGGGTGATTTTAATTTCACTGCAACTATCAATACTGAAAAAACGATTATTACAGTTGACCCTCTCTTTGATTTTAGTCCAAACAGCACTGTTTATGTTGCCATAGGTGCAACCGTAGAAGATGTCGCAGATAATGCCATTGCAGCATCCAGTTCAACATTTATGACGGGTATTCCAGATGTAATCGGACCAGCTGTATCTAACATTAGTTCTGCTAATAATAATGGAATATATACTGCAAAGGATACCATAATGATAAGCATTGACTTCAATGAAATCTCAATCGTTGAAGGAATACCTCAGGTTACATTGGAGACAGGGGTCCTGGATGGAATCGCCAATTATTCAAGTGGCTCTGGTACCAAAAACATTAGACTTTATCTATGTTGTAACTGAGGAGCATAATACAAGCGACCTTGATTATGTCAGTGATAATTCATTGACTTTAAATGGTGGCTCTATAAATGATTTTGTTGGTAATAAAGCCAATTTAGCATTGCCTAACCCAGGAGCTGAAGGATCACTCGGAGCCAATAAAGATATAGTCATTGATAATATAGGACCTTCAGTTATTTCAGTCAGTTCATCTACTAATGATGGTGCGTATAAATCAGGTGGCGTCATAGTGATTACTGTTACCTTAAACGAGAATACAATTGTTACAGGAAACCCTCAGATTGAACTGGAGACTGGGGCAACAGATGGATTAGGAATTTATTCAAGCGGAAGTGGGAGCTCAACACTTTCATTCAACTATACAGTAGACGCCAGTCATAATTCACCAGATTTAGCTTATACTAGTACGACTGCATTAATTTTAAATGGTGGTACAATAAAAGATAAGGTAGGATTAAATGCGGATCTAACGCTCCCAGTTCCAGGACAGTCAGGTTCATTATCATCAAATAAAAATATCGCTATTGATAATATTGCCCCAACGATTTCCACAGCTTCAGTTCAAGATAACGGGACCCTATCCGTTTTAGCTGATTCAAAAATTACCTTTACTATTTCTGAAGGAGTCACAGGAGCAGAAATACTACTTGAGTCAAAACTGGGAGATTCAGTTTCAGGTATATTAACAGTAGATGATGCTACTCATGTTTCTGCCAATCTTGTTGGTCCATTTATTAGTGGTGATGAATTGACCTTAACTATCAATAAATTAACTGACTACGCGGGAAATGTTACCAACGGATCAGTCTATAATTATAATATCTCTTTAATAGCCGATTATAATGTGGATGGGTCTATTGATGCTTCGGATTTAACTACTTTAATTAATGGATGGACAAGTAAAGATTATAGTTTTGAGTTGGGTCCAACTACAGGTGACGTTCCTAATCTAAAACCATCATTAGATGGAAAGTTTGACATTATGGATGCTGCTGTTTTGATAAGAATGTGGCATTGGAATTTGAACAAAAGCGGAAAAATACTTTCTCGATATGCAAACATGGGTAAAGAATTAGCATACATCAATGAAAACAATACCTTGAGTATTCAAGTATCTAAAGATGTGAATGCAGTTGATTTTTACTTTGATTATCCACAACATAAAGTCAGTATCAAAGAATCTAAGGAACGTCCATCGGATAAAGAGATCATGCTCACGCATTTAGATAGTTTAGGTGGACAGTTTGTTTTAACGGCAGGTTATCTAGAGCAAAAGCTTCAATCGATTGAAGTACCTTATATTATTAATGGCAGGGAAGATGTAACCATCACTGCTATATACCGTATGTTTAATACCAATGGTGAAGTTATAAGCCAGGGTACCAAAGAGATTACATTAAAACCTGTTCCACAAGAATTTGCCCTACATCAGAATTATCCAAATCCATTTAATCCTTTAACGACGATCAATTATGATCTGCCGCAGCAAACTTATGTAAATCTAATGATCTATGATATTTTAGGTAGAGAAGTGGTAAAGCTAGTAAGTGAAGAAACACCTGCAGGTTATCAATCAGTTATTTGGAATACTAGGAATAGCTTAGGTGCGCCAGTATCAGCTGGGATTTACTTTTATCAGATCCAAACCAAGGGCTTTGTTAAGACACGAAAAATGGTCTTACTCAAATAATTTTCCCACAGTTTTCCCACTATAACGGTAGGTAATGACCCTTTTGGTAGGGGCATTCTTGTTATAAGAAACTATTACAAATAAGCAAAAGCCCTCTTCGTGAGAGGGCTTTTTTTATGTATAAATCAGGCAAGATTGATACTCTCACATTCATCTTTGGGAGCAGGGGGTCGAAGGTTCGAATCCTTTCACCCCGACTTGAGGGAAACCTCTATTAATAGACAAGAAGCCCTTCTTTATTGAGGGGCTTTTGTTTTATCAGAAGTATCCACCCTTTTTGGTCTTTCTTGAAGAGATAAATGGAAAAGTGATGGTTGGCTCAATCCTTTCAAAATGGCATCTATCTTATGATCCATTTAGGGCGGGTAAGCAGAGTCCGATTGAGATAATGAGAGCAAATGGAGTTGAAGTATAAGTTAACTGGCGGGGGCTTTATTGCCCCCGTATCCGTTCATTATATTTGCTGTACCTATGAATTATTAATATTCTATAGATTTAATCATGAAACGATCGTTACTAATTGTATTATTTCTAATTGTTGGGTGCTCTCAACAATCCCAAGAGAAAAACACTTTAGCTAAGAAAGCATCTGCGCTCAGTATTGATCGCATTCTATCAAAGCCTTCAATTGCGGGTACATCCCCATCCTCTCCTTCATGGTCAGCTGATAGCCAACAACTTGCGTTCCTTTGGAACGATTCTGGATTAACGCGTCGTGAAATATGGGCTGTTAAAGGCGATGGATCTGGACTACGTCAAATCACCTCAGAAGTAGAAGGCAAGGGAGGAGTAAGAATGTTCGTTTGGGCTCCTAATGCTGCAGACCTTATATATTTACGTTCTGGAGACCTATGGCATATTTCTTTAGCGAGTGGTAAAGGGAAGCGTCTCACTAATACTGGGGGAAATAAATCCAATCTGGCAGTATCACCTAACGGGCGATATGCTTCTTTCTTACAAGATGGCGATCTTTGGCTCTTTAATCTAGCAAGCAACAAACTAACTCAGCAGACGAGGGTTGGTGTACCATCTACTTCTAAGGTACCGCTTGGAAGGTATAATCGTCCCGACGTAGAGATCGGGTCGTATATTTGGGGCGGGCCAACATATGCATGGTCACCAGACAGCCGTACTATTGCGGTGCATTATGTTGATCGGCGTGACATGCGAAAGGTGCCTTTCCCTTATTATCTTGGTGAAGAGACTAATGCAAATAATATACGCCGTGGATACCCTGGCGACCCAAATGAATACCGCACAATTGGCTTCTTCAGTGTTGAGGATGGTGATTTAAAGTTGTTAGATCTTCCCAGTCCCACAGCTAACCGTATTGTCGGATTTTCATGGTCACCCAATGGAAAACTACTACTTGATCAAGAGTCAGATTCGGCAACGGACCGATGGTTGCATACGGTAGACCCAACGGATGGACGCCTTAAGGAGATCTGGCACGACCACCGGGAGACACGTATATATACATCTATAGCCTCAGCTTGGCATTCAGATGGTGAGCGAGTGGTATTTTTAAGCGATATAGGAGATCGTTATGGGCTCTATCTTTTAACTCCTGGAGAAGAAACACCGAATCTACTGACCAACAAGTCCTTTGATGTTACTGGCACACCCCTTATTACTGCGCCTGCAAATAGGATATTCTTTCAATCTAATGAGCCGAGCCCATATGAGCGTCATGTCTTTCATATCTCAGACGAAGGTGGAGCTTCTACACGCGTCACTAATTTGCCAGGTCAACATCGACCCTATCCGTCTCCTGATGGCATGAGGGTAGCGCTTCTTCATAATAGCGACCTGAGCCCCACAGAACTATATCTGATGGATACTCGGGATGGCTTACTTGAGACCCAGATCACTATTTCACCCAATTCTGAGTTTATGGACAGATCTTGGGTTAAGCCACGATACGCAACCTTTAAAAGTCAAATTGATGATTACACACTTCACGCACGCATCTTGGAGCCAGCTAATATTAAAAGGGGAAAGCGATATCCTGTCATTTTTGGCCCTGCCTATTCTAATACAGTCCGAAACCGTTGGGCCGGGACCATTGGCCTTCTTCAACAACTTTTAGTTGAACGAGGCTACATCGTGATTCAGGTAGATATCCGTGGAAGCACTGGATATGGGCGGGAATTTAGGGAGGAGTTTCTTATGGACTTCGCCGGTAATGATATTGAAGATCTTGAGAGCGCGGTTAATTATCTGTCCACACTACCTTACGTAGATCCAGAGCGAATAGGCATATGGGGCAGCAGTTACGGGGGTACCCTTACTATTTATTCACTATTTAAAAAGCCAGGATTGTTCAAAGCTGGAGTCGCTGGGGCTGCAGCTGTGGATCCGTACTTCTTTGGTACTGATGATGTCGCTATAGTCCGACGCCCAGAAAGCCATCCTGAAGCATTTACCAGAGGTGCTTTGCAATACGCAGACAATTTAGAAGATCATTTACTAATTATTCATGGAATGCAAGATCACGTTGTGCCATTTAAAACCGTAGCGGTGCTTGCGGAAGAGTTGATTCGCTTAGGAAAAGACTTTGATTTTGTTTTCGTTCCCGGAGCAACTCATGGATGGACACGTCCTACGCATTACGCTCGCTATCTCTTTGGCAAGTTGATAGATCACTTTGATCAACATTTGGAGCCAGGGCCGCAGTAGCTTTTTTGTGTTAAGTATCTTATTAGATCGCATCATAGATCAATAAGGGACACAAACTTTAATCTAATTTGGTTTAGCACTAACCTCTGTAGATAAACGAATTTCGACGCCATCCCATACAGCAACTCTATAGTAGTAAGTTTTTGAACGATCTAGACCTTTATGTGTATAGGGTGATTGAAGATTCCAAAATGCGTTACCTTTTGACGAATTATTCAAAGTAATACCTTTTTGGTTACTCCAATAAAGACCATGAACTAGTTTACTACCAACTACAGGTTTCCATGAAATTATGATCTCGCCATTTCCTCCTGTTGCTACTACATTTGTGGGGAGATCACCTAAGGTTATCGATGTTGTATCAGCTGGAGTATTTGGATCAGGTATCGCACTTACCTCAGGAGATAATATTGAAATATTCCCTTCACCATCTTCAACTTGCAAACGGTAATAGTAAGTCGAACCATTATTAAGATTATCATCCACATGAAAATTGATGTCTTCGTTTGTCATTCCTAACCTAAGATCAGAGACAACATTTGAATTTTCATTTACACCTGAAGAATTGCTCCAAAATAAATTATATTTTTTGAAAAGAGAGTTTGGCTCAAATGCCAAGACATTTTGTTTGTTCTGCGCAATTACAAAAATATCAGGTGGCGTCAATAAGATTGCGGAAGAAAATGCAACCGCACGAAAATTACCAATGGTGTTGTTGCCAAAATTAGAAACAGGATTATATGGTGTTTGAGAGGTCACGCTGACAAGTCCCCTAACAATTTTTTCATACATATTGTAATAGTCGTATGTGACCTTGTCAATTTCTGCAGTGCGATGCTGAATATACTGATTTGGTAATGGATCTAACGTTACTGTAAATAACTTCAGTCCTTCATTTGCATTTACAACACGATTATCATCTATTGCCCAGTCTTGTCTAATATAATGAACCCCATTTACCCACCATTCAAATAGATAACGATTACGAGTAGCAGAAGGATCATTAATAATCCACTCGTCAGAATATTTACTAGATCCTTCTTTACCGCTGGAATCTTTTCCATTATCATTTGAAGCTAGTTGATATACCCAAGCCCCCTGGTAACCCCTGGGTTTAAGCATTGTTGAATTAGCAGTATAGGTTTTTGATCCTATTGTAACAGTCATTGTATATGTCTCATCAACAATACCTTTAATTTTACTCCCGATATAAATTCCATCCCATATATGAAGCATCTCTTCAGATGAACCACTATTAGTACTTATTGATACGGTCGCATTCTTCTCATAATTAATAGGTGTATTCGCAGATGCATTAATATCCTCAGAATAACTAATTTGAACCCAAGCTATTTGTCCCTCTTCTATCTTACCATTAATAACTAAAATGGTCTCAACATCTTCTACATCTATGTTAATAGGGACCATTTCTTCATGGAATCCATCACAGGAAATGATAAAACCAAATAAGATAAAAAATAAAATGCGATCAATTCTCATAGCCTAAAACTCAACGTTAATATTAATACTGGGCATAAAACCATAGGTGCTTTGTCCCACTTGCTCAAATAAACTGTTCTCACCTTGAACATAATTAATTGTATGAATATTTCGGCGATCATACAAATTATATAAAGCCACATCAATTGTCGTCTTAATACCACCGGTCCATTTTTTTAGGAAAGTTGGTGAATATTTAATGCCTATATCTAATCGATGATAGTCTGGTAAACGATACTTGTTTCTCCCTTCCCAATAGGGAAATGGAAGACCACTAACATAATAATAACCTTCTGGAAGAGTTACAGGTCGACCTGTTGAATATAAAAAAGTGCTCGATACTGAAAAATTGCTAGTAAGCTGAAAATTCGAAAGCATGGTAAGACTATGTGTTTTATCAAAACGATACGGATACCATCTTCCTTGATTGATCACATCAATTTTATAATCACTCTTACCATAGTTATAACTAACACGGCCACTTAATCTTCCATTTGGTTTTTCAATAGATGTTTCAAAACCATATGCTAATCCTTCTCCAGTTGCAACATATGCTTCAAGGTTATCAACTAAATAATTATGTAAACCATCTTCAAAGTCAGCCGCCCCATTTAGTATTTTATAGTATGTTTCAGCAGAAAATTTTATTTCATTATTATTAAAATTGTGAAAATATCCCACGGCAAATTGATCCGTTAACATGGGCTTAATATTTTTTGTTGTTGGCATCCAGATATCATACCATTCAACTTCAGCACCTAAAGACATTAATCTCAAATATTGAGCGTTGCGATTATAAGAAAGTTTAAAAGAGTTCTGCTCTGAAAGAAGATATGTTAATGCTATCCTTGGCTCTAAACTACTATAAGAAGACATTACATCTGATTTTTTAGAAAAGAATTCTGCTTGAATCGGTTCATTAGACACTTCATCATAAGTGAATCGATCTCCAGGGCCTAATTGATGGTAGTAGGAATTTCGTATTCCATAGTATAAAGAAATTTTATCATTTATTTTATGATCATTCTCTACATATAATGCACTTTCAAGTCCTTGCATTCCAGGCATGAATTTTCCTCCGTCATCTAGTGTCGCGTCTTCTAATGATCCATGATTAAAGTCTTGATATTCTGATGTGATCCCAAACCTTACCTCATTATTTATATTTGGGAAAAAAGAAAATTCTTGCTTGATACTTTGAGTACTTACTCCAGAGTTAAAATAATAAATACCTGAAATATTAGCTGTATAATATTTACTATATACAATTGAAGTATTTGATAACCATTTATTTGCGAAACGATTTTCCCAACGTAGCAAAGCTGCATGGTTACCCCATTCTGTAAAGCCAACAGTATAGGCACTATCTCTTCCTACATAAAAAGATAAATTTAAATTCTGCTTTTCATTAATATTATATACCACTTTCCCATTAATATCATACCAACTTTCATTTGGTGCAAAAAAACGAAAATCATTAGCGCCATCACTAGCGCCTTTACTATCATCACCTTTTCCGCCACTTCCTTTGTCACTATTCAGACGGCCACCGGTTTGCGTACCATCATTTATTCTATCATATAAACTACCGCCACTAAGTCGTGTTGATCTCCCAGATAAGAAAAGTGATAATTTGTCCTTAATAATTGGTCCCTCTATAGAAAATTTTGAAGTAATTAAGCCCGCACTTATGCTAGCTTGGAATTGTTCTATATTTCCATCTCTCATTTTGACATCTAATACCGATGCACTACGTCCTCCAAATCGAGCTGGTACACCACCTTTATAAAGTGTTAATCCTTTAACTGCGTCAGAATTAAACACAGAGTACAATCCTTGCATATGAGATGAATAATAGATTGGCATTCCATCCATCAAAATTAAATTTTGATCGATCCCACTTCCTCTAACAATATATCCACTACGTCCTTCAGCGATACTAGTAATCCCAGGTAAAAGTTGTATAGTTTTCATTATATCTGTTTCACCCATAACCACAGGTATTTGTTCAACCTGTCGAATACTTAGCCTTTCAATACTGATCTCAGTTGATTTAATATTGTGATCAGGTGCAATTCCTGAAACATTAATACTTCTCATTGCTATTGGATCAGGCTCAAGTTGAAAATCTATAGTAATATTTTTATTTAGGTCTACTTCACGCTCAATAGAATTATATCCGATATAACTTACTTTGAGTTTGTAATTCCCTTCCGGAAGAAGTAATAAATACTCACCTTCAATATTAGTTGATGTTCCTTCCTCAGTAGTTGTTTCAAATACATTAGCACCAGATAAATCCTGCCCCGAAACTTTATCTATAATCTTTCCACTAATAGTTATTCCGTCCTGAGCAAATGTTATAGGAATAAATATTAAAGCTATTAGTATTTTTTTCATCATTATAAAGTTAGAATTAAATTCTTTTTTCTCTTTGTTTTTTAATTTTTGATCTATTTTTTTAATATTTCTGAAGTCAATTTTAAGTTCTTTATTCCATAAGTTGCAGACTGTTATTTTAAAATAAACTTCCCCATAGTTTTCCTACTATAACGGTAGGTAATAACCTTTTTGGTTGGTCTATTTTTGTTTTGACTTAATATTTTTTATTTAATAATTTTTACTATGAATTATAATAATATAAATAATTCTTCACTTCGATGGTGGCCTTTGGCCATCTAATCTTCGTACGCATTTCTGCGTTTACTACATAATCAAAATTAAATAATTAACCTTTGCGCTTTTTATCGCGCAAATAATTAATGGGGTTTGCTTAGCAAATTAAATCTTTGCTATCGCAAGATAGTATTGAAATACATTACAAAAATATTTTTTCAAATTTAAAAAATTATTGGAGTTATAATCTCTCCGCTCTGATAATATTCGTGGGAACGACAATCTAAGGCATCTGAAAAGGTGCCTTTTTTTGTATAAATAAAGTTTTACAGTAAAGTAATAATAGTTAATTTTTAGGATGAATATGATAAAAAAAATATTATCATCATTAGTTGTTTTTGTATTTATGGGTTCAAACATCCATATATCAGATGTTGCGCATTTCACTGAAGTAGGCAATTATAACATTTGTGATGTTGATTGTGAAAATAACGAACATTTTGTTTCGCATGATAATTGTGATCTATGTAATAAAAATGTTCGTGATGATTTTGTTGTTACTAAAAAAAAATCATTAAGGAATAATCATAATAGTTTATTTTTTAACTATCATATAATTATAACTTCTGATAATTTAAATTATCTTTTTAATACAAGAGCTCCCCCTTCAAATATATCATAATCACATTTCACAGTTTTTGACAGCTGTATAAAACTAGTCAGTTTTTTAAAAATAAAAATTTAGGGGAGTCAAAAATGACTTTTAATATTGAAAAGAACACACGTTCTTTAGTATCGGTTTTGGGGATTTTTTTAGCACTATTTGTTGTGAGTTGTGAAGATGATGATCATGCTCACGAGGAAGAGCATACTGATGCAGAAGGTTTCATTTTAGAAAGTGAAGGAACCGAGATCTATAGAGAATTTAAAGGAACTACAACAGGTTCTGTCACTGTAGCTGTTGGAGCAACTTTAGAAGTTTCTGTGCATTTCCTTGGTGATGACGGAAAAGAACTAGAGCATGAAGAACATGAAGGCGAAGAAGAAGAAGGTTCATTGAGAGTTTCTGGAGCGAATTCTAGTATTGCTACAGTTGAAGTTGAAGAAGGGCATGATGATGGCGGTGATCACGATCATGAAGAAGAAATGGCTTTAGAGATTACAGGCGTTAGCGCTGGTTCAACAAGCTTCAAACTAGAGTTAATGCATGAAGGGCATGCAGATTATACTTCAACAAACAACGTGTCAATAACTGTTCAATAAACTCTTATTATTTATAATTCTTTGTGCATGCAGTATGCCAATGCATTTACTGCATGCACAAAATGCTAAGTTAAGTGGAAAAGTCTTTTCTTCAGAAGACTCTAAACCCCTTGAAGATGTAAATATTTACTTAAAAGATCTAAAGATAGGTTCAGCAACTGACCTAGATGGTCAATTTTCAATAAATCAACTTCCATTCGATAATATAGAGTTAGATATTTCAATCCTTGGTTATCGTGATACAACAATTTCTATAGATATAAATAACACATTAGTGGATGTTGGTATAATTTTTCTTAATCCTGAAGTGTTACATTTTGATGAAATAAACGTAGAGGTTCATAGCGACCTAGATCCAACCACATCACTTTCTAGCTTTTCTATGACTGGTAAGAAAATTCAAGAAAACATGAAAGGGTCTATCGCACAGACTCTTCAAAATGAGATGAGTGTAGCGATTCAATCCATGGGGCAAGGTACTACTCGTCCTATATTGAGAGGATACTCTGGTGATCGTTTTTTGATCACTGAAAATGGATTTGAGGTGGGCGATCTATCGCAAACCTCTGTGGACCATGCTCTTAGTATGGACCTTGGAGGGGTAGAAGAAATAGAGATCATTAGGGGGCCACGTGCGCTTCTTTATGGATCAAACACAATTAGCGGGGTCATTGACGTTGAAAAAAATTCTATGCCTGAGATTCCATTTGACCATCTTCACACCTACTTAACATCCGGTTATGATTCTGGAAATAAGGGATTGTTCAATAATATCTCATTAGTTGCCCCAATGAATAAAAACAATATCCGATTATCATTACAAAATAGAAAGACCGGTGACCAGATCACTCCACTGGGTGCATTAAAAAATACTTCAATGAATAATACGGAAGGGTTTTTTGGAATAACCAGATTCTATAATCGAAAAAGAGGCGCTGTTTCTATTGAACATGTTGAAATGGATTATGGTATACCCGGAAGCCCTGAAGGTCACATTGAAGGTGTCGATCTGAAAATGAATAAAACCACTCAGAAGTTTAATTATCATCAAGATATTGATTTTAGAGGCTTTGAGACTTTTGACTTGGATCAAAAGTATATTAATTATTCTCATTCTGAATTTGAATCAGATCAGAGAATAGCCTCAGTTAAATTAGGACAGGACATACTGCTTGTTCAGTCAAAGATCACAGGTTTAAAAAGAGAATTAGGTACAGCTTTTCAATATCGCATGTTTAAGGCGGGTGGTTTTTACTGGACCCCAAATACATCTGAATCAAATGTGTCATTTTTTGGTTTTAATGAGAAAGAAATCTTTGGTCTTACTAGTCAGGTTTCCTTCAGGGGTGAATATTCAATTATAGAACCTAAAATTAAAGGAACAAAATTCTCAAATATTGACGAAAAATTTGTGAATAAGAAAAACTTTGGTTTTCTTTCTTTATCAGGTGCACTTATTAAACGTTGGGACCACTGGCAACTTTCAACGACGATTATGAGGACTGGAAGAACGCCTGGAATCGAAGATCTTTTTTCAGATGGGCCTCACCTTGGTAGTTATAGTTATGAGATCGGTAACCCAACGCTTGGACTTGAAAAAACGCTTGGGCTTGAAAGTTCTCTTCAGTATCAAAAAGAGCGATTTTCATTTTTATTAAATGGATTTTTTAATCAAAGTCCAAATTTTCATCAGTATATGAAGATGGGGGATGGTTATGTGCCAGGATCCGATTGGATCGAGTGGGGGAGTGGCTCAAGTGGGTGGCTATATAAATATCAGATGCGTGGCATTGAAACAGAAATAAGTGGTGGAGAATTACAATTCGGCTATAAAGGTAAAATGTTTGATATCACCGCAGATTTTTCAGTTGTTAGAGGAAGAGATAAAACAAACAATGAATATGTTGGCTACATGCCAGCTGATAAAATTAATCTATTGGTATCTACAAAATCAGATAAGGCTCTATCTGCATCAATTAGATTTACTAGAGTTTTGGATCAAAATAGGCTTTCAGAATTTGAGACCATGACACCAGGATATTTCTTAGTGGATATATTTGGAAGTTATTCTTTTGGCAGCAATAGCGGATCACATCGAATAGTGTTCCAATTAAATAACTTATTTGATGAAACCTATTATAATCATTTATCTAAAATAAAATCGATTATGCCAGAGACCGGAAGAAGTATGGGTGTTCAGTATCGATATCTTTTTTAAAATTAAAAATTCTATACCTTTTATAGATATATCACTTTTAGTTATACTTTTTATAAAGGAATTAGAACTAAAGGTTAGTGCTTAAAATAGTAGTAATTATTTGTTCTTTTGACTCTAATAATGTTTCTACACTTGCAACAGCCTTATAGTAGTATATATCTGATTTATCTTCAACTATAAAAGCTATTAACCCCGCATTGTCAAATGCTTCGGTTTGGCCCATTCCACCATTAAAATAACCTGAATTTTGAATAAAAATAAAATTCTTACCACTTTGCTCAATTTCTCTTTTTTGAAATGGAAGCAATGGGTTCTCATCACCACTAAATTGATTGATCCATCGAGTAATGTTTTGTTCAGTTGATCCACCAATATTCTTAAAAACAATTAGATTAAATTCACCAATTGAATTTTTTATTACGTATTCTTTATCTCTCATCGAAGAACTGGGTCTGATGGATGTCCAATTAGCTGGAATAGATGCAACTGGTTCAGATGTATTGATTTGCGATGTTATATCAGTTGACCTCTGTGTTGATACCGATTTTGATGGTTGATCAAAATCAATTAAAAATATTAAAATAATACCACTAATGAAGGCTAATAAATAAGAAACTAATTTAAAATTATTCATTGATAAATATAACGCTCAAAACGCTTGAATAACAACTTTTAATTAATAAAATTTAATATTAAGTTTTTGTCTACTTATTGTAGTAAAAATGAATAAAATTTTCAAATCAACTAAGCCATATCTAATAATTGTATTTTTTCTAAATCTCATATTAGCTGCATGTGAAGATAAAGTACTTGATAATATAAATGATGAAGAATTAATACTTCCAGCATTGCGTGAGAGATCAGATATAAGTTTCACTAATAGCACGCGAGATTTCTACACAACAATTTTAGATAGTACTTATTTTGATACTACTTATCCAGGAACTAATAAAAGTTGCGGTTTTATTATAAGATATTATTTTTATACTAATATCTTTATTGGTAGCGATCGGAGTATACTGGTATCTATGGATAGGTCAAGTTTCAATATTTCATCAGAAGATAATGTTATTAGTCAGACAAAAAGTGTAATTGAGCGCATCAGAAATATGTCTTTTGGAAATGAAGAGTATCAAGAATTCATCAATGAATATCCAAACCTAAAATAATAACAAATCATGATTAAAATTTTTACAATTATTATGCTATTATGCGCACTTTCTTGTTCTGAGAATGAGGATTCTGCAAATACTGAAAAAATATTCGTAAATGATATTGAAAGAGAATATATTTTATACATTCCAGAATCTTATGATGGAAACTCAAAGTTACCAATATTGTTAAATTTCCATGGTGGTGGTATGGATGCATCTGGGCAGTTATACATTTCAGATATGCGATCATTAGCAGATACAGAAAACTTTATTTTAGTTTATCCTGAAGGTCTCTATGGTCTTTGGAATGTGTCATTGCCATCTGATTCAGAGAGTAAAAACAATACAGATGATATTGGATTCATAAATACGTTGATTGATCAAATTGCATCTACCTATAATGTTGATACGAGCAGGGTATACGCTACAGGTTTTTCCAATGGAGCTGGAATGTCATATACGCTAGCTTGTGCGATGAGTAATAAAATTGCAGCCATTGTTTCAATGAGCGGACTTCTCTATAAACATACTGCAGAAAATTCAAAACCTGGTCCAGTAGCCATAATGAGTATACATGGTACAGCTGATCAGGATAGGCCATATGATGGAATAAACAATTATTACTATTCTATCGATGATATACATGAATATTGGATAGATCAGAATGTTACTAATAAGGTTCCTGATATAACTTCATTTAATTCAAATGGACAAACAGTTGAATATCATTCATATAAAAATGGTATAAATAATACTTCGATCGATCATTATAAGGTAATAGGTGGCGAGCATTGGTGGCTAGATATTGAATATGAAGGTTTAAATACTAATCGAATAATATGGGATTTTGTATCAAAATATGATACCAATGGATTAAGATAGTGAAGTACATCACTTACATATTTATTTTTATTTGTTTTGCAAAATCTCAATCAGATCTAGAGATCCAAAATATTGAACAAATGCCATTACATACCAAACTACTTTGGGGTGAGAATGGGTTTTTTAGGCAGATTAATTTTGGTCCAAAAACAAGAAAAGATGAGCTCAAGCTTCGTGTTAAAATGCTTCAAAACCATCAAAAACTAGCTTTACTTAGTCTGGGTATGTTGGCTTATCAGTCTTCATTAGGCTATAATATTGCAGAAGGTGATTATTCAAAACTTTCCAGACATAGAAAATTTAGCACTTTAACATGGAGCTTCTATATGACATCGGCTTCTTTAAGTTATTTTGCCCCTCCAGCTCAAAAATACGAAAAACGAGTAAGTTCAATGAAAATACATCGTTGGCTATCCTATATTCATTTTGCGGGTATGATGGCCGTTCCTTTCTTGGGTAAAAATATCTCTAATTCTAATGACTATGATAAAGCTCTAGCAATGCATAAAAATGTTGCGACCATTACATTTGCAAGTATGAGTATTTCTGCATTGTTAACTATTTTACCCTATTGATGAACAGAATAGTATTTATACTGCTTATATCAGTTAGTTTTTCACAAAAAATTGATATTACTTCATCAGAAATAAAGTATTATGGTAATCATTTTCTTCATAGTTGGATAGGTATATCAGATAAAGCAACAAGTACTGTTACTTACGATCAAATAAAAAAAAATGGAAGCGTCACATTAGAAGTACCACTAAAATCTTTTGATAGTAAAGTTTCAGGAAGAGATTCAAATATGTTGTTTTATACAGATGCAATCGACTATCCAAATGTAAAGTTTAAATCATCAGAAATTTCAATTGTTAAAGATTCAGTTAAAATAGTAGGTGATTTATCATTCCATGGCATAACAAAAAGCTTATCGACGACAGCTGCTATCAATACTTCTGATGGATTTAAGGTTGAAGGAAGTTTTATAATCAATTTATCTGACTTCAATGTATCAAGGCCAACTTTTATGTTTATAAAAATAGATGATTCAATTCGAATTGAATATACTTTTCTAGCTAATTAATACTTTTTCATTTTTTATAAGATGTTAATTGCAGAATTAAGAGGAACAATCGTAACAATTAGAGCTGAACAGCTTTCAGAAATCTATTTCGAAGAAATAATCCTAGCGAAAGAAAAGCAAAGAAAAACATTATCTGAAGTTTTAATTGATGGAGATATTGGTCTTGATTACTCCGATTTTGGAAAAGATTATAAGGTCAGAGGATTAAAAATAGATAAAGATAGTCAATTAATTATTACTGGATTTGATAATGATGATTACTATGGAGAAGGGTATAGTTTTCATCGATCTAAGGTAAACAAAATTAATGTAAGTAATCATACTTATGCAGAATTTGGCTGGGGTAATGACCTCTTCCTAATTACATTTGAATATGAATTTGGTTTATTTAAGCAATATAAAATAAATTCAAATATGGATTCATTTAAGAGTCGTGAGTTAAATATTGTTACCTCAACAATTTTAGCAAAGCCTGTCACCAAAATAGTAAATGAAATGAGCTATCAAGGCCAAAATTTACAGGGCAAAGATGATTTTGGATTTGAGAAGAAATCTCTTCATTCACTTATCGTTAAGCCAAAAAAATCATTATTTTTTAATAAAATGACATATAAAGATTCATTAGATATTAGTTTAGCGATGTTTAATAATTAAGGTACCAAGATTGTATTTATCTAAAAATAGTTTTGATGAACTTGATATTAGGTATAGGTCGAACCTGTTCAACTCAATAGTAGGGATTAAGCAAGCATCTCTTATCGGGACCATTAATTCAAAGAATCTAACTAATCTTGCAATTTTTAGTTCAACTGTTCACTTGGGTAGTAACCCTGCATTGATTGGCCTTTTTACACGTCCAATGACAAAACCTCCAAAACAAACTTTAAATAATATAATTTCAGAAAAGAGTTTTACAATTAACCATGTAAATAAAGATATTCTATCTCGTTCACATAGTACAGCTTTCAAATTTACAGCAGAGGAATCTGAATTTACTGAATGTGGATTAAGAGAAAAGTTTATTAAGAATTTTCGAGCTCCTTTTGTAGAAGAGTCTCATGCTTCAATTGGAGTGGATTATATTAGACATTTTGATATTAAAGAGAATGGTGTAATAATGATCTTAGGAGCATTATCACATATTATCATTAATGAGGATAATATACAAAAAAATGGTGAAGTTGATATGATGTCTCTAGGTTCTATTGGTGTTGCAGGTAACAATACTTACTACGAGCTTCAAAAGCATAAGACTTTAGATTATATCACTTCTGATCAACGAAGTTTATTAAATGAAATTGTTAATTCTGAAATAAATAAACCTGATCATTAAACTTTTAATTATTTAACTATATCTTTTAACATTAAAAATTGTATTTTCGCCTCTTATTTTTGAAATAGTTTTGATAAATAACATAATAAAGAAAGAATAATAATGTCAAAAACAAACTCACTATATGACCAGATTCAAGCCCTTTACGCAACATTTGAAGAAGAGCATGCAAAAAATGCAGGTGGTAATAAAGCTGCAGGCAGTCGTGCACGTAAAGCTTTAGGTGAAATTAAAAAGCTTGTTACAGCTTATCGTAAAGCTTCTGTTGCTGGAGAATAATTAACTTTTTAAGTTAAAACTAATTAAAAAAGCCTCCATTTTGGGGGCTTTTTTGTTTTTAAGAAAGATATCCATTTTTATGGATTATTTATTATATTCGCAGCGTATACTTTGTTTAATTCTGTTTTATTTGTAATAATTTCTTGAATTATAACTCTTTATCTCACAATTAGCCAAAGTTGTTTAATTAACTAAGTTCAGGTGTTAGTCACCTGTGAAGGATGAATGAATGAATATATATGTAGGGAATATCTCTTGGCAGTTAACTGAAGAAGACCTAAGCGCTGCATTTGCAGAGTATGGTACAGTAGATAGTGCTAAAATTATCACTGACCGTGAAACAGGTCGTTCTAAAGGATTTGGCTTTGTTGAAATGTCAGATCAAGGTGCAGCTGAAAAAGCCATTGAAGGATTAAATGGTAAAGAGTTGGATGGACGTGCTATTAAAGTAAACGAATCCAAACCTCGAGAAGATAGGCCAAGACGCCCTCGATACTAAAATTTGATAGTATCTGATTTCCGATTCAATTTATTTGATATCGGTACTAAAAAAGCCTCCTTTTGGAGGCTTTTTTTTATATAAACATCAAAATACTTATTTAGCTTATATTTTATTCAACATTGTTTGAATCTAATATTTTGCCTATATTTATTTAACTAAAGAAAGGTCTCGGAATGTTAAAAAAACTAACTTTAATAGGAATCTCCGCAATAACTTTTTCAGCTATTGGTTATGCTCAAAAAAATAACGTTTATGCTGAACTTCTTGGTGCTGGTTTTACAGCGACAATAAACTATGAACGTATGCTGACTGATAATATTTTAGCACGTGTAGGTTACGCTTCAGGAACAGATGAAGAAACCGATGAATCAATTAGTTTCATACCATTGGGTGCTTCATATCTTTTAGGTTCAGGTAATCATAAACTTGAATTTGGAGGGGGAATGACGATGATTAGTGGAACTTTTGATATTGGTTCAGATGAAGAATTAGAGGCAAAAGCAAATATGACCTTTTTTGGTGGAGGATATCGTTACCAAAGAGGTACAGGTGGATTCTTATTTAATGTTAAAGGATATTATTTATCCCTTGGAGGATTTAGCACTCCGTGGGCTGGATTATCACTTGGTTGGACATTTTAAGTTAAATTAGAATTAATTTATTATTTAAAAAGCCTCCTTATTGGAGGCTTTTTTTTTATTAAATTATCAAGTGAACTAATTTTAGTTAAGGATTAAATAGATGCTAGAAAAAATATGTTGGGATGATGTTGAAGAAGAACAAGTAAACCCTATGATCAAACGTAAAATGATCTGGGGAGATAAAGTAATGATTTCAAAATTAGAGTTAAGTGATGGATGTATTGTTCCACAACATGAGCATGAGAATGAACAGGTCACGCAAGTTATTTCAGGAACCATTCGTTTTTGGTTAGGAAAAGATAAAGAGCAAGAAATAGATGTTCACCCAGGTGAATCTTTAATAATACCAGGCAATCTTCCACACGAAGCACTTATGATAGGTGATGTTGTTGAGGTCGATACATTCTCTCCACCTAGAGCAGATTGGATCGATGGCTCAGATGACTATTTAAAACAAAAATAAAATGTTATAAAATGAGAAAAATAGTTAAAAATTTATTGTTCTATGCCTTTGGACTTTTATCTATTCTATTTTTTAATGGGTGTTTAAATGAAGAAAAAGAAAAAATTGATGAAGAGTTTAAAGTCCCAATTATTAAACCTGATGGAAGTGAACAATATTTAAATTCAAACTCAGATTTTATTTTTGATCAAAATGAGTTACGCACCTTTGAATTAAAACTCTCTGAAAAAGATCTTGAAAAGATCGATAGTGACCCGACTGCAGAGCAATATGTGGAGGGAATGATGGTTTTTGAAGGTGATACAATAAGTCCTATTGGTATAAGATATAAAGGTAGTGTGGGAGCATGGGTTGGCTGTGTAGATGGAGAGAATTGGTTTGAACCATCAGGTAAAAAAATATGTACCAAGCTCTCTACTAAAGTTAAAATTAACTGGAAGGGCAGAGACGAAAGATTTTATGGCCTCAAAAAATTACAATTTCATGCTCAAAACCTTGACCCTTCACTAATGCATGAAAGGTTAGGCTATTGGTTATTTAGATCAATGGGCGTTGAAGCTCCGAGGTCTGTTCATGCAAGGTTAGTTATCAATGGAGAATTTATAGGGTTATATGCTCTCACTGAACAAATCGATGGTGCCTTTACTGATTATCATTTTGATGATAAAGATGGTAACCTTTATAAAGAAGTATGGCCACTTAATATGAATGGAGAACCCATGGATTCTCAATCATTAATTAGTGCATTAAAGACGAATGAAGATGATAATCCATCTACGGATATTATAAGTGGATTTGCAGATAAATTATATAATGGAAAAGAATCAGATATACCAAATATCATTTCAGAATATATGGATATTAATAAAGTTCTTTCCTTGGTAGTTGTTGATAGAGCAATACGCCATGATGATGGTTTTTTGCATTGGTACTGTGAACAAGATGGCTGTGCTAGTCATAATTTTTATTGGTATGAAGAGCCAAATAATAAGAAAGTTAACTTAATACCATGGGATTTAGATAATGCCTTTGAAAACATTATTAAGGATGTTAACTCCGTCACTTCGATTGCTGATAGATGGGGTCAGATCAGTAATAATTGCTACCCTTTTCCTTATGGAGATTTTGGTTTATACCAATGGTCAGCATCATGTGATAAATTAACTGGTGGTTGGGCAATGCATAAAGAGCTTTATGAAGAATTAAAAAATAAGTTTATACAAGGACCTTTTGCTGCAAGCAATGTTACTGCTTTACTTAGAGCTTGGTCAGATCAAATCAGGCCAGTAGTTAAAGAAGCTCAAGATAAAAACACTTGGGATCAATTAACAGTGCAAGCATGGGAAAGCAAATTATATGAGTTAATAGATCAGTTGGAATTTGCGAGAAATAAAAAATAATCGGGAGGAAAGTATGTTTGATGTATTCTTTCTTCAGGTGAAACAAAATCCTTAAAAGTATCTTTTTTTCTTAAATACCATATCTCTTAAAATAAGAAGAGACCATTTATCTCTAAAGATATCAAGAGAACAGCTTAAAGGGCACTTTGACCTGATTTTCAAACTATTCGATTTTTAACACACAGCAATACTTTAAAAAAAACTAATTTATTAATGGAAACTAATTATTTTGGTAAACAATGTTGTAGTATTTTTACTAGCAAATTGCAATTGAAAATAATGTTTTTTGCTTTTGTTTTAAATTAAGAAAGGAAATAATGGAAAAAGTATTGCTAACAGGAATATCTGGCTTTTTAGGTCATCAGTGTGCAGTAGAATTATTGAAAAAAGGCTACTATGTAAAGGGTTCAGTTCGAGACATGAATAAAAAAAGTGAAGTATTGAATGGTATAAAAAAGGAGATAGATCCAAGTGAAAAATTAGAATTTGTTAAGCTTGATCTTTTGAGTGATGATGGTTGGGATGATGCTATGGTAGGTTGCAAATACGTTTTACATGTCGCTGCACCTTTTTCTGTTAAAGAACCAAACGATGAAAACGAATACATTGAACCTATTCGCGGTGGAACAATGCGTGCCCTTAAATCTGCCCAAAAAGCAAAAGTGAAACGGTTTGTATTAACATCAAGTGCAGTAACTATGATGGGTGTAGTATATGATAGCGACCAAGATACTGGAACCGTTGATACTAAAGATTGGACAAATCCTGATTCAAAAAATATTAATACTTACATTAAAGCAAAAACGCTAATGGAAAAAGCTGCATGGGAATTTTATGGTAATCAATCTGATGATTCTTCTATAGAAATGGCTGTCATGTGTGCAGGGGGTATATATGGACCTTCTTTAACGGGTAATTTAAGTGGATTTTCTCTAAAAGGAGTTCATCAAATGTTAACTGGGCATTTCAAAATGGCAATGATTCCACCAGCAGGTATACCAATGTCCGATGTAAGGGATCTTGCAAAGCTTCACGTGCTTGCGATGACAGAAGAAAGAGCAAATGGAAAACGATTAATACCAACTACTGATCGGGCATATTCATTTATGAAAATTGCAAAAATACTAAAGGAGAATGGTTATAATAAGGTTAGCACAAAAAAAGCACCAATATTTATGATAAAATTAATGAGTCTTTTTGATAGGGAAGCTAAGGGAATGGTGCCTATAGTTGGCAATACCGTTAGTTCTGACAATACGGAGACTAAAGAAATCTTTGGTTGGGAGCCAATTCCATTCGAAAAAACAATCTTAGATTGTGCAAAATCTATTGAGCACCTTCTTTAATAATTTTTGGCGGAATAAGCCTCATCGATACTTAGATATCAAGGTGCCCCATTTAAATGTATGATGCGATCAGAAAGGATTTCAATTGCTGAAGATTAAGGAAGTATATTTAATTAGTGTAGCATATATGTAGCACTAAATAGTAATATTTGGGGTAAAATCAACAAATAAAGTGCTACTGATGCATTGATATTAAAGTGTGGTTTATCGATGATAAAAGATAGTAGCGGAGGAGGGACTTGAACCCCCGACACGTGGATTATGATTCCACTGCTCTAACCAGCTGAGCTACTCCGCCAAGTGTAATACACTACTCCAAATTACCTCAAATCTTTTTCTTACTACAATCAATTTTATAGTAAGATTTATACTTTTATTCATTTAATTTTCGCGAAATATTTATACTAGAATAATTATAAGGAGAGAAGCATGTATAGTTCTGTTGAAGATTTCATGTCTTATATCGAAAATAAAAATCCAGGGGAAAAAGAATTTCATCAAGCCGTTCATGAAGTTGCAGATTCTTTATGGGGGTTTTTAGGTGATCATCCAGAATATATTCATGCAAGAATCCTTGAAAGAATCACTGAGCCAGAGCGCGTATTGATATTTCGCGTTCCCTGGAGAAATGATAGAGGAGAAGTTGAGGTCAATAGAGGATTCAGGGTTGAGTTCAATTCAGCTATTGGTCCTTACAAGGGCGGTTTAAGGTTTCATCCATCAGTGAATTTAGGTATCTTGAAATTTTTAGGGTTTGAACAGGTATTCAAGAATAGTCTTACAACCCTTCCAATGGGCGGAGGCAAAGGGGGTTCTGATTTTGACCCTAAAGGAAAATCTGATAATGAGGTAATGAGTTTTTGCCAATCTTTCATGACAGAATTATCCAGACATATCGGACATAATACTGATGTTCCAGCGGGTGATATAGGAGTTGGCGGTAGAGAGATCGGATTTCTCTTTGGTCAATACAAGCGTATCAGAAATGAGTTTACAGGTATCTTAACGGGTAAATCATTGAATTGGGGTGGTAGTTTAATCAGGCCTGAGGCGACAGGCTACGGATGCGTATATTTTGCAGATGAAATGTTAAAAACCAAAAGTGATTCATTTGAAGGGAAGATCGTAGTGGTGTCTGGCTCGGGAAATGTTGCTCAATATGCGGCTGAAAAGGTACTTGATCTTGGAGGAAAGGTCGTATCCATGTCTGATTCTAGCGGCTCTATTCATGATAAAGACGGTATCACTAAAGAAAAACTTGAGTTCATAATGAATTTAAAGAATATTAAGCGCGGCAGGATTAAAGAGTATGCTGATGAATATGGCGTTGAATTCATCGAAGGAAAAAGACCTTGGAGCATTAAATGCGATGTTGCATTGCCCTGCGCAACACAAAATGAGATCGATGCCAAAGAAGCAAAAGAGCTTATTAGAAACGGCTGTTTTGTCGTAGCTGAAGGTGCCAATATGCCTTCTGACCCCGATGCTGTGAATGTCTTTTTAGATAGTAAGATCCTATTTGGACCTGGAAAGGCAGCTAATGCTGGAGGCGTGGCAGTTTCTGGACTTGAGATGAGTCAGAATTCAATGCGTATATCTTGGACTAGAGAAGAAGTAGATTCAAAATTAAAGGATATTATGAATAGTATTCACTCGTCTTGTTTAGAGCATAGTTCGAACGAAAACTATGTAAAGGGTGCCAACATTGCTGGTTTCATTAAAGTGGCAGATTCAATGCTAGATCAAGGCGTGGTTTAGACCTAAATACCTGAGGATTCATGTTCATCCATGATGTCCTCGTTAGCCATTGTTTTATTGGTTATGATGCCTTCTCCACTTTGGCCATTGATGATTACCTTGATTGGATCATTTGATTCTACCCAAATTAGATTATCTGTCTTTTTCTTGATTGGTTGTGATTTGATCCATTTTGTATTCAAGCCATCATCTTCATTTTTATGATTCAATGTGAAATATCCGATTCGCATTGATGTTACATTTTGAAAGAAATGACTCCCAAAAGATGGATCGACAGGAAAGTTTTCCATTCCATACTCAATAATGACTTTTGCTTTAGAGATCTGATCCCATTCCACAGGAACACCTAGCCAGGGGTCTGCTGAACCCCATCTCCCTGGGCCGATCAGGATATAATTTTGACCTCTCTTCATTTGAGCGTTAATTGCTTCGATCTCTTTTGCAATTTCTTGTGTTTTGGAAGTATCAAATCTTTTGGGATCTACATAGATGATATTTTGGATATTTTCAATCAATCCATTGCCTAGCACTAATGAGCTTTTACAAATTAGCTGATGATTTTTTTTCAGTGCAAGATCTTTTTTCATATCCATACCTGTTATTAGCATAGGCTTTATCTGTAAAAGACAAAATTCATCTATTTTTTCATCAAAGAAATTGATGGCAAATTCTATTTCAAGTGGACAGCCTAAAGCCTGTTCGCCTGATCGAAGGATATTTTTAATGATTTCTAATATTCCAGTTTTTTTCCATTTCAAGATGTCGGGAAAAGTGATTACCCTAATTCCATCATATCTTAAAGAATGTCTTACGATATTATCTGACTGAGATACTACGCTAGCTGCCCATTTTAATTCACCATCTTTTTCTGCTGTTTTGAGACTATAAAGCGAAGTATTCTCATTGCTCCCTTTTAAAAGAGTCGTCCCTTTATCAAGGTCTAATGCATAAAATTGATTTTGAGAATTATCTATCGTTGATTTAATAGAAAAATATTGAGGGAGGATATCGGGGTATTTAGGAGAGAATCGTAAAGATTTTTCTCCTTCAGCTATCGTTCTGCCTAATCCAAGAGCCAGATAAGCTACGCCTTCATTTCTTTTCATATAGGAAACAGGGTAATAATTATAGCTTTGCGCAAGTCCACTTGCACTCGGGTAATATCTATCTTGATGTTTTTTTCCTATAAGCTCCATGATAATCACAGCCATTTTTTCTTCTTCATGTCGATGGACAGAATTTTCTATTAAGGACTTAGGTTCTTTGAGATAAGTAGATGCGTATACCATTTTGATGGATTTAATTAATTCTTCTAGTCTTTGATTCTTTGACCTATTTGAATTTGGCAACATATAGGTGGCATACATACCAGAAAGAGGTTGGTATTGTGAATCTTCAAGCAAGCTTGAAGACCTCACAGCAATAGGGGATCTCATTTTATTTAGATACTTTGAAAGGTTTTTTTTGAGCTTATCTGATATTTTTCCTTTTAAGAATGCGGATATTATATCCTTA
>JBJKZT010000009.1:0-25349 GCA_045569055.1 Fidelibacterota bacterium
AATTATTAATACCTGAATGATCATCAGAACCCGACCATGCTAAATCAAGACTAGTATTATTACTTTGGAAATCTAAATCAACGCTTGCAACAAGACTGCCCTCAGCCACATCAGCCATTAAGGGTACTAAACTATCTATAACAATGGCTTTGTTTGCACTTAGAGAGTTTGAAGCACCTGGTATTGGTAAAGTTAATGTAGCAAAATTACCACGAGCATCCTTAATTGAGCCTGCATTTAAAATAAGAGAAGAAGTATTTACATAAGATAAGTCACTACTTTGATCACCCGATTTAACAATATATTTAAATAATAATGTAGCTGAAGTGCTTCCGCTATTATAATCACCCACTCTATCCATAGTACCTGTTTCTAAAGTAATTTGTGGATTACCTGTAACAATTACTGCTTCACTAAAAGTTACCGTTACATTAATGGTGTCTCCGAAGTTGTAAGCGCCATCTTCAGTTGTAGAACTCACAGAAACCACAGTAGGTCCTTGTGTATCTATAACTAAATCTTTATTTGCAGAAAGTGAATTAGTTCCACCAGGTGTTGGTAAGGTTAAAGTTGCATTATTACCACCTGCATCTTTAACTGTTCCAACATTTAATGACAATGCACTAGCGCTAAGCACTTCTAAGTCGGGGCTATTATCTCCAGCAGCAACTACATAATTCCACGTTAAGGTATCATTTGGACTTCCGCTAGAATAATTTATTTTTTGATCATAAGAGCCTGTTTCTAAAGTAAGCCTTGGTCTTCCTCTTCCATCATCTTCAAAAAGAGATGAATTAACTGTGACAACTTCACTAAAAACAATGTTGATCGCTATTGTGTCACCTTCTGAATAAGTACCATTAGCTTTTGAAGAGTTTATGGCTGTAATTGTAGGTGCACTACCATCAATAACAATAGCTTTATTGGCTCCTAATGAATAAGTGGCAGCAGGTGAAGCCAAGGTTAGATTAGCTACATTTCCCGCGGCATCTTTTATGGTTCCACTATTTAACGTTAGTGATGTGGTAGCCATATAATCAAGGTCACTGCTAATATGTCCATCAGAGACAGTATAATTAAAAACTAAAGTATTACTTCCTGAACCAGATGAGTAGTTAACTGTCGCGTCAGTAGAACCAGTCTCTAATGTTATCTGTGGAGTGCCAGTCACATAAACTTCTTCCCCAAAAATTGTTGTGACCTGAATAACACTCCCTACCCCATAAGTTCCGTTTGCTGTCGATGAAGTTACCGATGTAACAGTTGGTACCGTCAAATCATTTAAATTAATTGAATTGTTGCTTTGTGATGTACTGGCTTCATTATCATCTGCATCGAAAATAGAGTCATCTCTAGGGTTTACTACGAGAAGTTCATTCCCATTAGGGGTGCCATTTAAGCTAAAACTTAAAGTATAAGTATTGCTGCTAATTGAGATATCTGTTGGAGTAGCACTTCCAAGTGTTGCATTCCCGCCTGTAATTGATAGTACAAAATCATTAGCCTGCAATGCACCACTACCACCAGTAGTATTAAACACTGCTTCTGAAAATGTCACAGCTGCAGAGCTATTATCAGATGCCAATGCAATACCCGTAATTATTGGTACAATTTTACTATTTAGATTAACTCTATTATTATTTTGTGATGTACTCGCTTCATTTCCAACTAGGTCATAAATAGAATTATCTACAGGATTAACTACCAATACTTCTGCTCCATTGGCAGTACCTGATAGGCCAAGACCTAAAGTATAAATATTACCACTTTTTGAAATACTAGTTGGCGTAGTACTCGAAAGAGTTGCATCACCTAAAGCGATAGAAAAAATAAAATCACTAGCTTCTAATGCCCCACTACCTCCATCAGTGTTAAAAACTGCTTCAGACATTGAAACTGATAAAGTAGTATTATTAGCAGCTAAAGATACGCCTGTAATAATTGGACTAGTTTCATCATTCAAAAAAACTGAGTTATTTATCTGAAAAACTGCTGATTCATTTCCTACAACATCATAAATCCCATCATTTACAGGATTAACAGATAAAACTTCAGAACCATTTGGAATCCCACTCAAACTAATACCAAGTGTATATATATTTCCATTGGCAGATATACTTGACGGTGTAACGCTAGAAAGCGTTGCGATACCTCCATTAATTGTGAAAGAAAAGTCACTGGCTTCCAATGCTCCACTACCACCACTTGTATTATAGGACGCTTCGCTCATTGTAACAGCAATTGATGTATTATTTGATGCCAGAGCTACTGATAATATCTCAGGAGGTGTTTCATCAGGTAGAGAACCAATATTATTACTTTGAGCCATAACTGATTCATTGCAATTAGCATCAAATACAGAATCATCAGCCAGATTAATCTTAACTTTTTCAGAACCTAAAGCACTATTGGTTGTATTTATTACTATGCTGTAAGTATTACCACTAGCAGCAATACTAGCAGGTGTAGAGAAAATGCTGGAATGAGAATAATCTTCTACATAATCCACAACAAAATCTTCAACTTCTAAAGGACTACCACTGCAATCACCAAACACAGAATCTCCAAATGTTACTTCAAAAGTTCTACCACCTTTAAAGGATACATTAATAATCGTTGCAGCTAGCCTGTCATTTAACGTTACTATTCCGTTGGTTTGAGATGTTGGCATCGCATTTCCAGCAAGATCAAAAATACTCGATGCGTTCACTGGAGTAATTGCAATGGTTTCAACACCGCTTGGAGTTCCCGCAATATTTAAGAAAATACGAATAACCGTCTCACCACCTGATAATGCGGTTGCGCTTCCTTCAGCGGTATTGTCATTTTTCTTAATGCTACTAATTGATGCAGCAGTAGCGTTGCCACTGTTTTTAGAAAAAGTAAGGGTAAAATCTGAAGCCTCTAGAGCGCCACTGCCATTATTAGCATTGTAAACTGCTTCGCTTATAGCCAAATCTATATAGCTGTTATCAATCGCTAAAGATGAAGAATCTATCATTGGTACTATTCCATCAATAACTAATGCCTTATTTGCACTTAATGAACCTGAAGCGCTGGGCGCTGGTAAGGATAAAATCGCTGTATTACCAGTTGCGTCTTTTATCGTACCGCTATTTAGAATAAGAGCATCTTCTGATTGATAATCAAGGTCACTACTAATATTTCCTGATACTACAGTATAACTCCATGTTAGAACTGCCCCTCCACTTCCACTACTATAATTTATTATTTGATCACTTGACCCTGTTTCTAAAATTAGCTGCGGTCTACCTGTACCATCTTCTTGAAACAAAGCTGAATTAACAACCACTGATTCACTAAAAGTGGCTTCAATTGAAATCTCATCGCCAATTTTATAAAGTCCATCAGCTGTAGATGATGAAACTGAAATTACGGTAGGTGGAGTTAGATCATTTAACAATGCTGAATTATTGTTCTGTAATGTATCAGCTTCATTCCCAACCAAATCAAAAATGCTGTCGTCTAATGGATTTACAAATAAAGTATCTAAGCCATTAGAAGTACCAGAAAGATTTATTCCTAAGGTGTAAACATTTTCACTTACAGATATACTAGTTGGTATCACGCTAGATAGAGTAGCGGTACCACCACTAATCGAAAAGGCAAAATCAGAAACTTGTAAGGCCCCACTTCCACCATTTGAATTGTATACTATTTCAGACATCGTTACGGCTATGGTGGTATTATCAGAAGCCAGTGACACGCCCGTTATAGTAGGTGGGAGTTTATCATTTAATATTTTTGCGCCTGAAGTTTCAGAAGCTGCCATTGATCCACCATTACCGTTGTAAATGCTAGTTCCATTTAAAGGAGTAATGGTTATTGTTTCCACACCACTTGGCGTTCCTGTAATATTTAAAAATATACGAATTACTGTTTCCCCGCCTGATAAAGCTGTGGCACTAGCTTCAGCAATATTATCATTTTTCTTAATACTACTAATTGTTACATTGGTAGTATTACCGCTATTTTGAGCAAATGTGAGGGTAAAATCTGAAGCTTCTAAGGCGCCACTACCTCCATTAGTATTGTAAATGGCTTCACTAATAATGATATCAATATAACTATTATCATTTGCCAAGCTACTAGAAGAAATTGATGGCGCGGATTCTTTTTCTGAAAAAGCTATAAGGTTTTCTAAAAATTTAACATTGTCTTTTTTACTAAAATGTTCTGGAAATAACCATCCTAGGTCAAGTACAAGTGCAATTTTTCCATCAGAATATGCAGTATCCAATGCTTGGTCAGACCAAATAGCTGAGGTGACCTCGCCTGTAGAATTATCTGCTTTAACAATTGCAGTGCCATTACCAATATTTGATACATAACGAGACCATTTGAAATAAGCTTCCGTAATATTATTGGGTTGACGAAAGTTACTTTGAACAATCATATCTGCTGTAGGAGAACTTCCAGATGAAATTGAAAGATCACCACCACCAACCTCTGAAATGAATGATTCATATGAATCTAATCTGTCCTGACAGGGACTGCAACTAACCGCAATAAATGCAACTGTTCCACCATTCGCTAGAACTGTCTTAAGTTTAGCTTTTTCTGTTTCAAGTAATGATCCATCTAAAATATCCATCATCCATATCTGATCATATCCACTTACGTCATCAGGGAAATCATCTTCAGCAGTTGCAGGTACAAGTGTTACACTATGTCCTGCTGCCTCTGCTGCTGATTTGACCACTAAATCTTCATCATATTTAGCTTTAGTAATTAAAATTTGGTTGGTCTTACCTGTAGGAACTATTGATAAAAGATTCCGGATATTTTTTTCTAATTTTTCATTGGTTATTTTTTTAATATAAGGTTGGTCTATATCGCCATAAGGATTTTTTTCAAATTCTATAAAATTTGAAAGTTCAGATTTAATTTTTTGATCTTTAAGATCATTTTTGTTGATCTTTAATTCTTGAACAGATTGAGAAAAAGAAGTAGTAAATAAACCATAAAGTATAAAAAGTAAGAATTTATTTCGCATTAATAGACCCCTTACCAAATCCTTTTATAGTAATAGGAATATCATCTTTATCTACAAGTTCTGAATCATCACTAAAATTAATAGTAGATGTACCAGAAGCTTTCGATTCAAAGGTTATTGTTGCAAGATTACCGCTTCCACTAACCTTTCTTTCTGAACCCAGATATGATGTAAAAATATTTAAAATTCCTTCATTGTCTTCATAAACAAACAATGGATCTTGGCTACTTTTAAAAAAATCACCTGGCTTAACATCAAGAACTTTTAACTTAGTAAAATCATAATTAATAACCGCATTAGCACCGCTTAAATCATTAACCTCAATTACATAAACACTCATATCCACAGATTCTTGAACATTTACCTTGGTATCCTTTGGATACAATGTAAGAGCAGGCGGAAATATACCAAGTTTCTTGTTGCCATCAACATCGAATGGACTGTCGTAAGGATTATTATGAGTATCTAATTGACACCCAATAAATATAAACATTAGTAAAAGATATTTATTTTTAGTCCAATGCAATGGAGAACCTTAATTGTGGTTGTTTTAATTTTTGATTATAAACAAGATCAAATAGTGGTTTTTGATTTGAAGAACTGGTTGATCCTGATTTTGGGGCAGTCCAATAGGCATGAATTAAATTAGCCGCATAAACACCGATTGCAACATTTATCATAAATTCAGCTTCTTCAGCTGCAGTTTCTTCATCTAACTCTGCTTGGATTGATAAATTTCTAAATTCTCTAACTGACTGTGGATCCTTGGCATTTAAATAATTGTCATAATAATAATCAACATCATCATATGCTTTTTTATACTGACCATAGCTATTGTAAGCTAAAAATCCAATTGTAAGGCCAGATCCCATCCATAGATAGCCAACTAAATCTTGACCAGTATATATTTGACCAAGTCCCGGAACTAGTGCTGAACGAAGAACAGTACCTAACATTGTTGCATCTTCATTAACAGCAGATTCACCATTGCGTTTTTTCAATAGCGCTCGAGGAATTTCTGCTCCCATAATTTCCCATGCTGATATTTGTATTTCATTCATTAGCACTTCAGCATCGCCTGTAAATCTTTTATCTCTATTTGATATGATTGAATCCTCCTTAATATCGAGCATAGAAATGCTTAAGGCAAAAGGTGAACCATTGACATATTCAAATTCGTCTAATTTTTCAATTTTTCCTATAACAACTTGAGAAATACCAAGTAATTCAGCTAGCTCTGAAAAGCATTTGATATCATTACAATCTTCTAGATTAATTCCTCTTTGTGAAGCTACCTCCCTCATTCCTACCCTATCATAAACTACAACTTTGTCAGTTTTATTTAATTCAATAGCAAATTCATTTGTTAATACTTCAGCTTCTAATTTGATAATGCCTTTGGGTACAAAATCAAGAACGGCAATAATCGGTTTTTTATCTTCAGAAACTTCTTCTGCTTGGCTTAGTAAAAAAGGTATGCAAAGAATATAAATATATAAAAAAAGGCTCTTCTTTAGTTTTATTGATTGATTAATTATCATTATGTTATGTTCAAATAAAGGTAGTTTGAGTTTATAAATTAGTTTAGATGTCAAGCAACCTTTAACATATCTAAAGATATTGAAAGTAAAAACAATAGAATTTCTCATTTTCAAATACATGATATGTTATTTTGAACAAACTTAAATAATAATTATAGCATTATTTTTATTCCCTTTTTAGTCATGTAGAAATAATAAATTTAGTCAATGAAAATTGGTGATTTAAATATAAGCACGCCTATTTTACTTGCTCCAATGGCAGGAGTAACGGACTACCCTTTTAGAGTTTTGTGCAAAGAACAAGGTGCAAGCGTTGTGTATTCTGAGTTTGTATCAGCCCATGGAATAATTAGAGAAAATGCCAAAACTTGGCAAATGATTGAGTTTACTGATTTTGAAAGACCCATTGGTATTCAAATATTTGGAGATACACCTGAAGTTATGAGCAAAGCAGCTCAAATGGTGGGTGATAAATTTTCACCAGATATTTTGGATATTAATTACGGGTGCCCCGTTCCTAAAGTAACAAAGCGTGGTGCCGGATCAGCAGCGCTTCGAGATCTTTGTTTAATGGATGATATAACAGCTGCTGTAGTTGAATCAGTGCCCAAAATTCCAGTTACTGTTAAAATGCGTGCTGGGTGGGATAGTAGCTCAATTGTAGTTCCTGAAGTAGGTCCGCGATTAGAAAAATTAGGAATAAAAGCTATTGCTCTACATCCACGAACTACTAAACAAAGTTACTCAGGTGATGCAGATTGGAATCTAATAAAGCGATTGAAAGAATCTACCTCACTACCCATTATAGGAAACGGTGATATTAAATCACCAGATGATGTAATGCGCATGTTTGAAACAACCAATTGTGATGCAGTCATGGCTGGGCGTAGTGCGCTAGGTAATCCATGGTTTTTTAAACAAGCAAATGCTTTATATAATGGCAAGACGCCACCACCCTCACCTTCTATTTTAGAAAAAATTTCATTTTGTCGTCGTCATTTTGATCATATGATTGAATGGCATGGCGAAAGAATTGGGACCAATTTAATGCGAAAGCATTTTGGTTGGTATATTCGTGGATTTGATGGTGCATCACCTTATAGAAAAGCACTTGTTTGTGCACCTGATAAAAAATCGATAGATATAATTTTAGATTCAATACAATAACCATTTATTGAATCCTCGCTTTTTCTCAGATAAATTAGCAAGCTTTTTTTATGATTAATATTTATAATTAAATAAGAGAAATATGAAAAACAACAATACTATTCCAAAGCCTATAAACGAGCCAATTAAATCTTATGCACCTGGCAGTCCAGAGAAAACAAGCTTAAAAAATTGCATTCAAGATTTAAAATCTAAAACAATAGAAGTTCCTTTAATTATAGGTGGAGAAGAGATTAAATCTAATAATTTGAGTGAAATGTACATTCCTCATGACCACCAACATGTACTTGGGAATTATCATAAAGCAGGATTAAAAGAAGTTAATATGGCGATTGATGCATCTCTGGAAGCTTGGAAAAACTGGTCAAAAACAAGTATAGAAGAACGGGCAAACATATTTTTAAAGGCTGCTGATCTTTTAGCTGGTCCATGGCGTGACACTGTAAATGCTGCAACTATGTTAAATATGAGCAAGAATGTTTATCAAGCAGAAATTGATGCCGCCTGTGAATTAATTGATTTTTTTCGATTTAATGCTTGGTACGCACAAGATTTAACAGAGCATCAACCTATGTATTCCCCAGAGGGAATGAAAAACTCACTTGAACTAAGACCCTTAGAGGGATTTGTTTTTGCTGTATCACCTTTCAATTTTGCTTCAATTGGTGGGAATTTACCATGCGCTCCCGCAATGATGGGAAATGTAGCATTATGGAAACCTGCATCAAGCGCTGTATATCCTGCATATTTCATTATGCAGTTACTAATCGAAGCAGGACTGCCAAAAGGTGTAATTAATTTTATACCTGGATCAGGTAGAGATGTTGGGCCTAATGTTATCTCTGATTCAAACTTAGCCGGTATTCATTTTACAGGATCTACAAATGTGTTTCAAGGAATGTGGAAAACCATTGGTGAAAATATTGCTAATTATAAATCTTATCCTCGTATTGTAGGAGAAACCGGTGGTAAAGATTTTTGTATAGCACATGAATCTGCAGATATTGATGCACTATCGACTGCAATGGTTAGAGGAGCATTTGAATACCAAGGTCAAAAATGTTCAGCTATGTCTCGGGCTTATATTCCCACTACCATCTGGGATGCTCTTAAAAGTAAATATATTTCTCAGGTAAATGAAATTAAGATGGGAGATCCTGAAGATTTTTCAAACTTTATGAATGCAGTTATAGATAAAACAGCCTTTGATTCAATTTCAGAGTTTATAAACTTTGCAAATGACTCAAGTGATGCTCAAATATTAACTGGTGGAAAATATAATGAAGAAAAAGGTTACTTTATTGAGCCTACAACTATTTTAACTAGTAATCCAAAGTTTCGTACCATGTGTGAAGAAATTTTTGGACCTGTTCTAACTATTTTTCTTTATGATCCAACCAAGTGGCATGAGACTTTAAAACTAGTAGATTCAACTTCAGAATATGCATTGACTGGTTGCGTTATATCAGAAGATAAAAAAGCATTAAAAGAAGCAAAAGATGCACTTATACATTCTGCTGGCAACTTCTATATAAATGACAAACCAACCGGTGCAGTTGTTGGACAACAACCCTTTGGTGGCGGTCGAGCTTCGGGAACCAACGATAAAGCTGGGTCTATGTTTAATCTAGTAAGATGGGTTTCTATGAGAACTGTGAAAGAAACATTTGAGCCGCCAAAAGATTTTGGTTATCCATTTATGGATGAAAAGTAAAAAATAGGATTATATTAATGAAAATTCACGAATATCAAGGTAAGGATATATTTAAATCATATGGTATCCCAATTCAAGATGGATATGTTATAGATCATATTGATGATGCCCTACCAACAATTGAAAAAGTCCAAAAAGAATTCAATACTGAGGCCGTAGTTGTAAAGGCTCAAATTCATGCTGGTGGTCGTGGAAAAGGTGGTGGTGTTAAATACTCTCCTACAACTGATGATGCCCTCGATAATGCAAAAGAAATGTTAGGAATGAATTTAGTAACCCATCAAACTGGGGAAAATGGACAAAAAGTAAGAAAAGTCTATATAACTCAAGCCTTAGACATAAAAAAAGAATTTTATTGCGCCATTACGCTTGATCGTTCTTTAGCTAAAGATGTTTTCATGGTCTCTTCTGAAGGAGGCGTTGAAATAGAAAAAGTAGCTGAAGAAACTCCTGAAAAAATTATTAAAGCATGGATTGATCCATTAGTAGGAATGAAGCCTTTCCATGCTATGAAGTTAGCTAATGGACTTGGACTAACAGGTGATGCTTACAAAACTGCTTTAAAAGTTTTTATTAAAATGTATAAATGCTACATGGGAACCGATGCTTCAATTGTTGAGATTAATCCGCTAATACTTACTGAAACTGATGAAATTGTAGCTTTAGATGCTAAATTTAATTTTGATGGAAATGCCATGTTTCGCCATAAGGATATTGCTGAGCTAAGAGACACCAATGAAGAAGACCCAACCGAACTAGAAGCAAGTAAATATGATTTAAACTATATCAAGTTAGATGGAAATGTAGGTTGCATGGTAAATGGTGCAGGTTTAGCGATGGCAACAATGGATATAATTAAACTTGCGGGTGGTGAACCTGCAAACTTCTTAGATGTAGGTGGTGCTGCATCAGCTGAAACAGTAAAAAATGGCTTCAAAATCATTCTTTCTGATGACCATGTAAAAGCCATATTAATTAATATCTTTGGCGGTATAGTTCGATGTGATCGCGTTGCGAATGGGGTCATAAAAGCGGTAGAAGAACTTGGTTTAAAAGTTCCAGTTGTAGTAAGACTAGAAGGAACAAATGCAGAAGAAGCAAAAAATATTTTATCCAAGTCTGGATTAGATATTATTCCAGCAAGTGATATGAAAGACGCCGCACAAAAAGTTGTAGATGCAGCGATAAATAATTAAGGTTTAAAATGTCAATATTAGTCAATAAAAAATCAAAAGTTGTCGTTCAGGGAATAACTGGCTCAGAAGGCACTTTCCACACAACTCAAATGATTGAATATGGAACAAACGTTGTTGCAGGTGTCACTCCAGGAAAGGGTGGTATGACGGCTCTTGAGTCAAATGTTCCAGTATACAATTCCGTTGAAGAAGCCATTAAAGAAACAGATGCAAATGTATCTATCATTTTTGTACCTCCACCCTTTGCAGCAGATGCTATTATAGAAGCATCCGAAGCTGGAATTGAATTAGTAGTTTGCATTACTGAAGGTGTTCCGGTTCATGATATGGTTAAAGCAAAAAGGATTATTGATCAGAATAAAACAAAGTTGGTCGGACCAAACTGCCCCGGGATAATTACTGTTGATGAATGTAAACTTGGAATTATGCCTGGTTTTATTTGTAAAAAAGGAAATATTGGAGTTCTTTCAAAATCAGGAACGTTAACTTATGAAGCAATTGGTCAACTTGTGAATGTAGGGCTTGGTCAAACAACAGCAATCGGAATTGGTGGCGATCCAATTATAGGTACAACTATGATTGATGCACTTAAACTATTTGAAGAAGATACTGAAACTGACGGTGTGGTATTGATTGGAGAGATAGGTGGGCAAATGGAGAATGATTCAGCAAGATGGATCAAAGAAAATATGTCAAAACCTGTTGTTGGCTTTATTGCAGGACAAACAGCCCCACCTGGAAGAAGAATGGGACATGCAGGTGCAATTGTTTCTGGAGGTGATGATACTGCAGAAGCAAAAATGAGAATAATGACTGAGTGTGGAATTTCTGTATGTGAATCCGTTGCTGATATTGGTGAAAAAATGAAAATGGCATTACAAAATTAACTAAGGATCTTCTTAAAATGGGAAATAAAACATATGCAATGATCAAACCCGACGCAATTCGTAATGGTTATATGGGGAAAATTCTTGATCATACAATTAATGCAGGATTTAAAATCCTTGGAGCAAAATTAATTCGATTAACTAAAGCACAGGCTGAAGGTTTTTATGCAATACATAAAGAGAAACCATTTTTTAATGAGTTAACCACATTCATGTCATCAGGTCAAACGATGGTTCTTGCACTTGAGAAAGACAATGCTGTTTCAGCTTGGCGTGCAACAATTGGAGCAACAAACCCGGAAGAAGCTGAAGATGGAACCATACGGAAAAAGTTTGCTACATCATTAAGTGAAAATGCTGTCCATGGTGCTGACAGTGATGAAAACGCAGAAATTGAAATAAGTTTCTTCTTCACTGATAGTGAATTAATCAGCAATCAGTAACTGTTGCATTATTGCCTTAATACCATACAAATTCTTATATAAGCGAATAAAGCTCAATTTAAATGATATACCTTAAAAAATACAATTTTATACTAATAGCTGCTTTAGCTATATCTTGTAGCAAAGAGAATAATACTGTCGCTATTGGTGAAACTATTAATGTATCAGCTAAAATTCCCGAAGAAAGTCAAGATTTAGAATTTATTTGGGAATTAACTAGCGTACCTGAGAATAGCTTTATTGATAATAATAATATTCAAATTGGGGATACTAATTCATCAATAGACTTTACTCCTGATATTCCTGGTACATATAGTTTAGAAGTATCAATATTTCAATATAATGATGAGATTAGCACAGAATCATTTTCATATAATGTAGTTCCTTTAGAAAGTAATAAAAACGAAGAAACTGTAGAAAATATCGTTATAGATGAAGAAGATTCATCTGCAGTCTCAGATTTATTAGTGGATTATAGTGAACCTAAATGGTATGATGCTGAATCTATTGATGATGTTCTAGATGAAGTTGAAAAGACACCTTTAAAAGAAAATATTGAAGTAGAATTGATCAAGGAAGAGCCAATAGTTAAAAAAACAATTACTAAACCAAACAAAAAAACCAGTAAAAAAATAATTAAAAAGTCTAAAGTAGTCCGTGGCTCTTCAATTCCTTTTGATAAAGATAGATTTACCATACAGGTTGGATCTAAAAAATTCTTGAGTGATGCCAAAAAATTTGCAGCACAATTAATTGACTCTGGTTATGATGCATATATTCAAAAGGCATCATTTAAAGAAACAAATGAAGTATGGTATCGTATTCGTGTAGGTAGTTATGACAAAAGAGAAACTGCCACTGCTGTTGCAAAAGTATTATCAAAGACCCGTCAAGAGAAAGCATGGGTTGATTTTGTTCGCTACGAATATTGAATTTTAAATAGACTATGGAACCAATCAATCTTAATTTTGATTTTCGTGATCTATTTAAATCGCCTCGCTTAGCACTAAGCGGTAAAAAGATTTGTATTTTTATATTTGCAAATTTATTCTCATACCTAATCTATTTTATATTAAACTATATAGCACTAGCACTTTCCGGTTATTCATTTATTAATATATGGAATTCACAAGGGCTATATCCTTGCTTATTAATTACTGGCGGTCCTTGGTATTCATTAGTATTATTTTGGACTAGTATTTTATTTTGGTTTTATGCAAATCAATTGGCAAGTACTGCCGTCTCAAGAATAACTTATAAACAGCTTAAAGGAGATGAATTTTATTCTATCAATGATTCTTGGAATTATATAAAAGAACATTGGCACCCTTTAATTTTTACTTCATTAACTCTTGGGTCAATCACATTTTTCTTTGTTTTAATATCAGCTTTATTTGCACTTATAGGAAAAATTCCATTTATTGGCGAAATAATATTTTCAATTCCTTATCTTTTATATTTATTCGGTTCCATTTTTACAATCTATACTGGATTCGTATTTTTTATTTCTTTTATTTATTCTCCAGCTATAGTTGGAACAATTGAAGAAGATACTATGGGTTCAGTTTTTAATAACTATTCGATAACATGGGGACAGCCTTGGCGTATAGTTATATATAATATTATTTTAATTCCACTGGCTTGTCTTTCTACAGGTATTTTTAAGCTTGTTTCATTTTATGGCATAAAATTAATTAATGTTGTTATGGGTCATGAAATCTTAATGGGATCAAAATTAAACGAAATTACAGGATTCGCTGCAAATATTGTTTGGCCTCAAAAGTTATTTACTTCAATTGCTGAAAAATTTTCTAATTGCTCTATTTTTTGTGATAGTGCATGTAATCTAGGGATACATATGAATGCTTTCTTTGATTTTTTTATTCCAATCAGTTCATCAAATATTTCGATTACAGAAAGCTTTGCTGCTATTATTATTGCATTTTTTCTTCTAATTATTTCTATTTCTTTTATTTCCTATTTTCTGTCAGTCATTTCCGTTGGTGAAACAATAATGTTTATAATTTTTAGAAAAATTTCAAACGATGATAATATTTTACTTCATAAGGATGGAGAAGAATTTGATGCTGATTGAAATAGCCTTGGTAAGCGTCCAATTTAGAAGGTAAATTTAAGGTCTAAAATGAAGTTGTTTAGATCGGATTTAGAAAAACTAATTTCCAATCAGCTCTTTGAAATCTCAGTAGATGATTTAGACCTGAATGAACTTGAAGTTAAAGGTAAGAACTTGCTTTGTTCGGTTTCAGTAGAAACTGCTGCTAGTGGCTATCGTATTCATGGAAATATGAATGCAAATATTGTGACAACTTGTGATCGATGTCTTGTAAAGTTTGATGATGAAAGAGCTTCTAAAATCAATGTTATTTTATCAAATGATAAAGATTTAATAAATGATAAAAATATTGATGTTATTCAATTTTCAGACTCTGAAGATTACGTAGAACTTACTTTTGTGATTCGCGACCTCATTTTATTAACCGAGCCTTTTCAACGTCTTTGCAATAAAAATTGTAAAGGTTTATGTCTTATTTGTGGAAGTAATATGAATATTTCGAATTGCAGCTGTCTAAGTTCTAATGATGATAATCGTTGGGCTTCATTAAAAGATTTTAAAGATAAAAATAATTAGGAGTTATTATGGCATTACCAAAAGGTAGGCAATCAAAAGCTAGAGGAAGGAAACGTCGCACACACTATAAAGCAGCAGCTGTAGCAACTACAGTTTGCCCACAGTGTGGTCAAACAAAGATGCCCCATCGGGCATGCCCAAATTGTGGTTATTATAAAGGACGTCCAGTACTTTCTACTTCGGACTAATTTTTATTTTTTAAAATGATAATAGCTTTGGATGCCATGGGGGGCGACTTAGCTCCGCAGGCAATTATTAAAGGAGCTTTAGATGCAATTGATAATTCATCAGATGACTTGAAAATCATACTCGTTGGTCATCAAGAAAAAATTGATTCTTTTTTAGACTCTACCCTGCCAAATCAAATTTCAATACATCATGCATCTGAAGTGGTTACCATGGATGATGATGGATCAAAAGTTTTTAAATCAAAGCCTGATTCTTCTATAGTCAAAGGTTTAAAACTAGTTAAAGAAAATTCTGCTGATGCATTTATAAGCGCTGGGCACACTGGAGCTGTTATGGCAACATCTTTATTTTTACTTGGCCGTATACCCCATGTTAAACGTCCATGTCTAGGTGTGTACATTAAAACTCAAACTGGTGGTAAAATTTTATGCGATGTGGGTGCTAACCCAGATGCTAACCCTGAGCAACTTTTGCAATTTGGAATTATGGCTTCTGTATACCTTGATCATGTTGAAGGGATTAAAAAACCTCGAATTGGTTTAATCAATATTGGCGAGGAACCAACTAAAGGTTCAGAACTTTATAAAGAGGCATTTAAATTATTTAAAAGTGAATTACCAAATTTTATTGGAAATATTGAAAGTCGCAACTTATTTGATTGCAATGCCCAAGTATTAGTTTGCGATGGATTTGTAGGTAATACTTTAATAAAATTTGCAGAAGGATGGATGAATACTTTCTCAAGTTTAATTAAAGATAAAATCAATGATAAAATTAGTTATAAAATTGGTGCGGGCTTAATTAAACCCGCATTAGAAGATATTAAAAACCAATATGATTATGAAGAACATGGCGGTACACCATTATTAGGTGTAAATGGAATAGCTATCGTTAGCCATGGTAGTTCAACACCAAAAGCAATAATGAACTCTATTTTTGTAGCTCAAGAATCAATTAAACAAAATTTAATTCAAGATATAGCTAGCGGAATTGAGCAACACTTAGGCGTAATTAATTGAAAGCAAAAATTTCATATACTGCCCGATATCTACCTGAAAGAGTTTTATCAAATTTTGATTTAGAAAAAATGGTGGATACATCTGATGAGTGGATTAGATCTAGGACAGGTATTGAAAAAAGACATTTGGTTGGAGAAGGTGAAGCAACTTCAGATATGTGCACAATGATTGCTAAACAATTATTAGAAAAATCTAATAAGTCTGCTGAAGACATAGATCTTATACTTATCGCTACTAGTACTCCAGATTATCCAGTTGTCTCAACAGCCGCACTGGTTCAAGATAAAATTGGCGCTAGTAATGCGTGGGGATATGATATAGTTGCAGCATGTACTGGTTTTGTTTATGCCATGGAGACAGGGGCTAAATTAGTTGAGTCAGGTCAATATAAAAACGTGATGGTTATTGGGGCTGATACGATGAGTTCCATTGTTGATTATACTGATCGTAATACATGTGTAATATTTGGTGATGGTGGTGGAGGTGTTCTTCTAGAACCCTCAAATGATCAAACTGGCATTATTGATTCTATTTTACATGCTGATGGAAGTGGAAGTAAATATTTAACTGTTCCGGCAGGTGGAAGTCTTCACCCTGCCTCTAAAGATACTGTGGATAAAAGAATGCATTATGTTTATCAGGATGGAAAAACAGTTTTTAAATTTGCTGTAAAGAATATGGCCGAAGTCAGTAAGAGAATCTTAGATAGAAATCAATTAACTGGAGATGATATTAAATTATTTATCCCTCATCAAGCTAATCAACGTATTATTGATGCAGCCGCTAAGCGTTGTGGCTTAGATGATGAAAAAGTTTTTATAAATATTAATAAATATGGAAATACAACAGCAGGTACAATACCAATTGCGCTTGATGAAGCTGTTGAGAGTAACAGATTAACAAAAAACGATATGTTATTATTTGCAGCTTTTGGAGGTGGATTTACTTGGGGATCAATGCTAATTAAGTGGAGCAACAAATAGTGTCAATTGCTTTTTTATGTCCTGGCCAAGCTTCTCAAAGAGTAGGCATGGGTTACGATCTTTATAATAATACTGATTTAGGAAAAAAATATTTTGATATTGCTAATGAGATCATGAACGTAGATATAAAAGATATTATTTTCAATGGACCAGAAGAACAATTAAAACAAACTCAGTTTACTCAACCAGCTATTTATATTGTGAGTGTAATAATTGGTGAATTATTAATTAATAAAGGTATTAAACCTGCATGTGCAGCCGGTCATAGTTTAGGAGAATATTCAGCTTTAGCCTTAGGAAAATCTTTTGACTTTACAACGGGACTTGAATTAGTTAAAATTCGTTCAGAGGCCATGCAAAATGCATGCGCTCTAAATAAAGGCACTATGGCTGCTGTTATAGGTCTTCAAGATGATAAAATTATTAAAATATGTCAATCTCATAACAATGAAGGGATTGTTGTTGCAGCTAACTTTAATGCTAAAGCGCAAGTAGTTATATCTGGCGAATCAAAGGCAATTAAATCAATAATTCCTTTAATGAAAGAAGCGGGTGCTTTAAAAGTTGTTGAACTTAACGTAAGTGGGGCGTTTCACTCACCATTAATGAGCTCAGCAAAAAAAATTCTTTCTGATAAATTATTATCAATCAATATCAAAGATAGTAGTTTCCCAATCTATAGCAATGTTACTGCCCTTCCAATTTCTAATTCAGATGAAATTAAAAATGCTTTAATTGATCAACTAGATAGACCTGTTCTTTGGCATCAATCAATTACTCAAATGATTAATGATGGTTTTAAAAATGCTGTTGAAGTTGGTCCTGGACGCGTGCTCCAAGGGTTAACAAAAAGAATTGATCGTTCATTAAATATGAATGGTGTAGAATCACATGAACAAATTGTAAATTTCAAGCATGTTTAGTTTGAAAAATAAAGTGGCTGTAGTAACAGGTGCTTCTAGGGGCATAGGTAAAAGTATAGCTGAAATTTATGCTAAAGCCGGTGCACATGTTTCTTGTATAAGTCGCAATAAAGATACTCTCAATGATGTGGTTGAAAGTATTATCTCAAATGGAGGCTCTGCTTCTATCAACGCTTTTGATGTATCAAAATCAATTGAGTTTCAAGATAATATTAATGATATTGTAAAAGAATATGGGACTATAGATATTTTAGTAAATAATGCTGGAATTACCATTGATAAGTTAATTATGCGTATGAATGATGATGATTGGAATAAAGTTCTTGAAATAAATCTCAAAGGAGCTTTTAATGGTATAAAATCAGTAACTCGAAGTATGATGAAAGCTCGTTCTGGTAGAATAATAAATATTTCTTCAGTTGTTGGACTTACAGGAAATCCTGGACAAGCAAATTATGCTGCATCAAAAGCAGGATTAATTGGTTTATCTAAAGCATCAGCTAAAGAACTAGCATCACGAGGCATTACAGTTAATTGTATTGCTCCTGGTTATATAAATACAGATATGACATCAAATATAACAGATGAAAATAAAGAAAACTTGCATTCACAAATACCATTAGGACGAATAGGTAATCCTGATGAAATTGCTACTGCCGCCCTCTTCTTGGCTTCAGATGAAGCAGGATATATTACGGGTCAAACCATAACGGTTGATGGCGGTATGGTCATGAATTAAAATAAGGAGATAAAAATGTCTACTTTCGATAAAGTTAAAGAAGTTGTGATTGATAAACTTGGCGTTGAAGATGATAAAATAGTATCTGAAGCATCTTTCGTTGATGATTTGGGTGCTGACTCATTAGATACAGTAGAATTAATTATGCAACTTGAAGAAGAATTTGGAATAGAAATTCCTGATGAAGATGCAGAAACTATAACAACTGTACAAGCAGCAGTTGACTATATAGATAAAAATAAATAAAAAATTGAATAAACGTCGAGTAGTAATAACTGGTCTAGGAGTTCTTGCTCCTAATGGGAATACAACTTCCGAGTATTGGGATTCTATTTCAAAAGGTAAAAGTGGCATTGGATACATAACAAAATTTGATGCACAAAACCTAAGTGTTAAAATTGCTGGTGAACTTTCTGGTTTTAACGCGGAGGACTTTTTTGATCGAAAAGATATTAAAAGGCTTGATCCTTTTACTATTTACTCTATTGTAACTACTGAAGAAGCGCTCACACAATCTAATTTTGATAATAGTAATTTAAATATGGAACGTGTAGGTGTTATTTTTGGGACTGGTGTTGGTGGAATTCAAACACTTGAAGAACAACACGGTATATATTCGGGCAGAGGACAAAGAAGGGTTTCTCCTTTTTTTGTCCCACGTATGATTGCAAATATTGCTGCTGGAAATTTAGCCATCAAATATGGTTTTCAAGGTCCAAACCATACTGTTATATCTGCTTGTGCATCTGGTACTGATGCAATAGGATGTGCAGCTCGGACAATTCAATATGGTGATGCTGATGTTATGATAACAGGTGGGTCTGAAGCAAGTATAACAGGTCTAACAATATCTGGTTTTGCAAATATTAAAGCTTTATCAACAAGAAATGAAGAACCAGAAAATGCAAGTAGACCATTTGACCTTGGTAGAGATGGTTTTGTTCTAGGAGAAGGCTCTGCTACAATAGTGCTTGAAGCAGAAGACCATGCACTCTCTAGAGGCGCAACTATTTTAGGCGAATTAGCTGGTTATGGAGCTACAGATGATGCTTATCATCTAACTCAACCTGTTGAAGGCGGCAAAGGTGCAATACGTGCTATGCAAAATGCTATTAGTGATGCAGGTTTAAAAATTGAAGATATAGATTATATTAATGCGCATGGAACATCAACTCCATTTAATGATAAAACTGAGTCAGCTGCCATTAAGAGTTTATTTGGAAATCATACAGAAAATCTAAATGTTAGTTCTACAAAATCTATGGTTGGCCATGCACTTGGTGCTAGTGGTGCACTAGAAGCTGTAGCATGCGTTCAAGCGATTCAAAATAATCTACTTCCACCTACAATAAACTATACTGAAGCTGACCCTGAATGTCCATTGAACTATGTTCCTAATAATTCTTTAGAAGCAAATATTAATGTTGCTATGTCTAATTCATTTGGCTTTGGAGGACATAACGGCGTTATAATAATTAAAAGGTGGAATCAAGAATAGATAGTGTCATTATTTGATTTATTATTCAAATCATCTAAATCAGATCCGCTTTATAAATTAGAAAAAATATGTGGTTACCATTTTCGTAACCGTAGTTATTTAAAACAAGCTTTCACCCATAGATCCATAACAAGTAATCCTAGGAAAAACTATGAGCGTCTTGAATTTCTTGGAGACGCTGTAATTGATATTGTGGTAAGTAAAGAGTTGATGAAAGAGTTCCCTGAAAGCGATGAAGGTATTCTTACTCAAAAACGATCAGCCTTAGTTCAAAAGTCATTTCTTTCATCAATGGGTAGATTATTAAATCTTCTTGATTTTTTAATTATAGATTCAACCGTAGATCTAACTCAAGATAAAATTGCGATTAAGCAAGCCGCAAACTTATATGAGGCTTTGATCGGAGCAATATATTTAGATAAAGGTATCGAACCTGCTAAAAAAATAATCTTAAAAACTATTTGGATCAATAGGCACGAAGCTTGGAAGTCAGTTAACAATAAAGGTCACTTAATCGAGTTCTGTCATATAAAACAATTACCTAATCCTAAATTTTTAATTACAGATGTTTCTGGACCTGATCATCAAAAGCTATTTGAAGTCCATGTTAAAATTGGTAAGAATGTTTATCCTAGCGGTATAGGATCTAATAAAAAAGCTGCTGAACAAAATGCTGCTCAAAATGCTATTGATATATTAATGGACTAAATTTATATATTTTTTATTTTATCTCTAATTCTAGCAGCCACTTCATATTGTTCTCTATCTATTGCTTTCTGAAGTTCTTGCTCTAAAGTTTCAATCATAGGTTTCTGTTCTATTTCATCTTCGATATTTTGTAAATCTTTCTCTAATATAATTGATTCATTCATTATTTCAGTTGAGACAAGAATTGGTGCATGCATACGAAGCGCAATAGCTAATGCATCACTTGGTCTTGAGTCAATTTCACGTTGGCCTATTGTACTTGATTGAATATCTAGGACAGAATAAAAAACACCATCTTTTAATTTTATTATTTTAACTGCAGATAAGTTAGCATCAATGCCATATATTAAATTAGTGATCAGGTCATGGGTAAGTGGTCTAGGAGTTTCCATATATTCCATTGCCATCGCAATGGACTGCGCTTCAAATGCCCCAATTAAAACAGGTAGTCTTCGATCGCCATTTAATTCTTTTAATATAACTGCATAGCTACGATTTGGGTGATAATATGTAATTTTTTGAACTTTTACCGGAATCATTATAAATCCTTACTTTAACTTAGATAGGAACAGTCTTCAGTTCAACTTTTTTTAGAAAGAATTTTCTTAAGTTCATCAATTTTTTTGACTGGAGTTGGATCAGTTTTGTGAAGAATTGCGCACCAATAACTTACCCAATCACCCAAATGAATCATATTTAAATACCTTTCAACTTTTGTAGATCCTTCGACAGAAACAATTTCATGTCTTCCTGCCAAATTATTTATAATATTTTTAGTTGAAGTTTGTCTAATATTCGTTCTTGGGTGATCACTTTTGTCATTTAGCCAAATAATTGAAATTTTATTAATTAATTCTAAATTATTTTCCCACCCTACTATTTCATTATGATTCATCTCAGGAAGTTCGTTATGATATGCTAGCATTTTTGCATTTTCACTTAATTGACCTTTCCATCTTACTGCTAGGATTGCCAAAGATTCATTTTCACCATAAATAACTGGCAATGTTTTGTATATTTTTTTTGATAATAAATACGCTGGATTTTCATTTGTTTCTTTATTATATATCTCACGTATCAATTCAATTTTATCAATTGCTTTAATTAAATCATTTATTTTTTTTATTTCTATTAAGTTTAATGATTTAAATAAATAGAGAATTGGTACAAAAGAAAGCGCTATAGCTGCTCGAGGTTGTAAGCCTGAAGGTATCGTAATTAGATCTAAGCCTAATTCTTTAATTTGTTCCGAAAGCACTCCTCCCGTTGAAATGCCAACAATTTGAGCTTTCTTTTTTTTTGCATCTTCAAAGGCTGATAAAGCTTCTTCTGTATTTCCCGAATATGAAGAACATATAACTAGAGAATTATTATCTACCCAATTAGGAAGTTTATAGTTCCGACAAATATACATAGGTATTCTTAGTTCATTCTGCAATATTAACCGAGTTATATCACCACCAATAGCAGAGCCTCCCATACCTGCAACGATAATATTGTTAATTTTAGAATATTTATTATTTAGGATAATATTCTCACCTATAATTTTAGCTTCACGTAAATGATCTGGAAAATCATAAATAGCTTTAAACATATTTGATAAATCAATTGAATTATATGATTTCATTAAAACTTCCTTTTTAAAATCAACGTTGTAAATTTTTGCAAATGATCTTTATCAGATTTTGGAGCAGAGTTTAATGCTGAATTAGCTTTATTAATATAATGTTCAATAGATTTTTCTATTTTATCTCTTATCCCATTTTTATCAAAATAAGATTTATAATCAGTAATTTTAGAATATTTACTAGAAAAGCTTGACCATTCTTCTGGGTTATGATAACTAGCTAAAATAGTAAGTGCAGTTTGTTTCTTTTTAGAAATATCACTTCCAAGACTTTTACCCATAGTTGACTCATCGCCAAAAATCTCTAATAAATCATCTTGAATTTGGAAAGCGAGGCCAAGGTTTAGACCATATTGAAATAAAATATGTGCTTGTTCCTTTTTTTTACCTGACAATAATGCGCCTAACTCAGCACATAAACCCAAGAGCGCTCCTGTTTTTTTACCAATCATAATTAAATATTTTCCCATCGAAATAGAATGGTCATTTTCAAACTCTTTATCCATCCCTTGCCCTTCACATATATTTAATGAAACCTCATTAAACCTTCGATGTATTATTCGAGGTAAACCATTTAATAAAAGTTGTGACAAAACAAAAATTGCATCTCCGGATAATATAGCTGTTGCTTCATCCCATTTTTTATGAACTGTTGGTTTGCCATGACGAAGACTATCATTATCCATAATATCATCATGTACTAGAGTAAAATTATGAATTAATTCTACAGCAATACTTGCTTTCATCAAATCTTCAGGATCAGCAGAATATGAATGACCAGCTAAATGAACTAATATTGGTCTTAATCTTTTACCTTTACCATTAATAATATATCGAATAGGATCGTATAAGTAATTTGGATTATTTGTTAAAGGTATCTTTTTAAGTGATTTTTCAATATCACTTTTTATAAATGAGATATGTTTTTCAAAGGAACTAGTGATTGGCATTATTACTAAGTCTACCAATTTCTTGAAGTTTATCTAATACTATAGATTGAATCTCTAACATCCTTTCTTTTGTACTTGCTTCAAAACGACATACTATCACTGGTTGGGTGTTTGATTGGCGAACCAATCCCCACCCATCTCCAAATTTAATTCTAACTCCATCAACAGTTATGCAATCATAATTATTTTTAAAGAATGTAACAGCCTCATCAGCAATTCTAAATTTTTCTTCATCTGATTCAGCTTCTAAACGTATTTCAGGTGTAGCATAATATTTAGGTATCTCACTTTTAAGCTGTGATAATGTTTTATTAGTTCTTGAAAGTGTTTGAATTATTCTAGCAGCTACGTAAAGAGCATCATCATAGCCATAATAATCATCAGCAAAAAATATATGCCCACTCATTTCACCACCTAATTTACAATTTAGCTCTGTCATTCGTTGCTTTATGAGTGAGTGTCCAGTCTTCCACATCACAGGAACTCCACCATATTTAATAATCATGTCTTCTAAGGCTTGAGAACACTTTACATCATAAAGAATTTCATCACCATTATTAACTACTTCAGGTAAAAAAAGAGCCATTAATTGATCTGCCCAGATTACTTTTCCAGTTTCATCCACTACACCTATTCTATCTGCATCTCCATCAAAGGCAATACCAATATCATATTTACCTGTTTTCATTCTATCAATTAAATCCAAAAGGTTTTCTTCAACAGTTGGATCAGGATGATGATTTGGAAAAGTACCATCAATATCGCAGAATAGTTCAGTTAATTCAATATTAAAGTTTTTAAATATTTCTGGTGCACAAATAGCACCAGCTGCATTACCACAGTCCATTACAACTTTAATAGTTTTATTAATGTTAATTTTTGATAATAGCATCTTTTTATAATTACTTAAAATATCATATGAAGCTTCAAGTCCCTCACCTTTTTCAAAATCTTTTGTCTCAATAATTGTTCTTAATTCTTGAATTGATTCACCAAATACAGCTTTTTTATTACGCGACATTTTAAAACCGTTAAATTCTGGAGGATTGTGACTACCTGTAATTTGAACTGCTCCGGCAACATCTAATTTATACATCGAATAATAATTTACAGGAGTTGGTAAAATACCAATATTTATTACATCTATCCCTGTACTCAATACACCACTTTTAAATTGTTCAATTAGCATAGGTGTTGTCAATCGTATATCCCCACTAAGAGCTATCTCTTTACCTCCGCCTCTTTTAATAAATGTACCAAAGGCTTTGCCTAAATTTTCAACTACATCTTGAGGAAAATCTTCTGAAACCTTACCGCGTATATCGTACTCTCGGAAAATATATTTATTTAATGTCATTTTAAATTATATGTTATTTTTTAAAGGTAAAAATTAAGTATAAAAAAGCAGGCCTTAAACTATTCAATTAAATTATTCATCATTTTTTGGCTTTTGGCGTAAAGCTTTTTTTAAAGATTGAATTTTTTTTGATTTAATTCTTTTAACTTTAGAAGCTCTTGTCACTTTTGTTGGAATTCTTTTTTTAGGCTTCTGGTTTAATTCAATAAGCTTTTTATGTAATCTTCTAACTGCAATTTCTTTGTTACGATATTGACTCCTTTCATCTTGGCAAGTTATTATAATTCCTGTTGGATGATGAGTTAGGCGAATTGCACTTTCAACTTTATTAACATGCTGCCCCCCTTTTCCAGAAGCTCGAAAAGTATCAACTCGACATTCTTTTAATAGATTCTCAATTGAGGGAATTTTAATCATAATAGCTTTCTTAAAAAACCTTGATACTTATTTAATTTCAAAAGCGCATCTTCTTTTGAACAATTATATTTGATCATAACTATAGCAGTTTTTACAGATTTGTCTGCATCTAATAGTTTAGAATTAGCTGATCGATAATCTACACCTGTTAGTTCAATAATAATTCTTATACCTCTATCAATTAACTTATCATTTACTGCCATAAGATCAATCATTAAATTATCATACACCTTACCTAGTTGAATCATTGTAGTCGTTGAAATCATATTTAATACCATCTTAGTTGCCGTACCTGCCTTCAACCTAGTAGAACCTGTTATAACT
>JBJKZT010000010.1:0-19318 GCA_045569055.1 Fidelibacterota bacterium
AGCCCAGCACAAACCCTTCATTTGGATCATTGTGAATTATGGATTAATCCTATAAACCCAAATCATTTAGCATTGGGTAATGATGGAGGTTTATATGTTACATATGATAAGGGAGCAAACTGGCTGCATCTTAATAATATACCTACAGGTGAATTCTATGATATCACCTTAGACAATCAAAAACCTTATAATATTTACGGCGGTGTTCAGGATAATGCTACAGTATATGGTCCAGCGAAAGAATGGAATCCGCATGGGCAAGATGCATGGAAATATCTATGGATTGATGCATGGAGCGGAGGAGATGGTTGCGTAACTCAAGTTGACCCTAATGATCACAATACTGTTTATTTCAGTCGGCAGCATGGTGATGGACTGCGAAAAGATATGAATGCAGATACATCGATTACAATTGGTCCCAGCCGTAAAAAAGTATCCAAAGAAAATAATTTAAGGTACAATTTTGTATCACCTTACTTTATTTCTCCACACGATTCAAGAACATTATACCACGGTGCAAACCATGTAATTAAATCTAGTGATCGTGGAGACAGTTGGCAAATAATTAGCGGCAACATTGCAGAATCATCAAATCCTGAAAAAAAATCATGGGCAGCAGGAGCTATAGCTGAGTCTGAACTAAAACCTGGTTTATTATTTGTGGGCACAGATCATGGTGCTTTTTGGGTCAGCAAAAATAGTGGCAAATCCTGGAGAGAATATTCTGATGGGTTACCCAATGCATATATTCGTAGTATTCAGCCTTCTAAATTCAAGAAATCTCGAGTTTATTTGACAATGACAGGTCTCAATTATGACGATTTAAATAATTATATATTCGTATCAGAGAACTATGGCAAGACTTGGAATTCTATTACAACAGATTTACCAAACGACCCAGCTAATGTAATTCAAGAAGATCTTTTTCATCAAAATATTTTATATACTGGAACTCATAGAGGCGTTTACATATCAGTAAATCGAGGTAAATCTTGGGACCTTTTAGGTAACAATATGCCTGCTGTTAGTGTTGCTGATTTAGCAATACAAAAAAGGGAGAATGAATTAGTCGTAGGTACGCATGGCAGGGGTATCTACTATTTAAGTCTTAACCCAATTCATCAGGCTTCTCAATTAAATACTACTGAAAAAGATGGATATCATTTATTTAATATACCTCAGACCAAATACCCTAAGCAGATGGATACTAGTAAAGATATAGATCAATCAACGATTACTAAATTGCCTATCAGTTTCTGGTCACCTCAAAAAGAAATGATTAAGATTTCAATTATAGATCCAAACAAAAAAAATACGATTTGGGAAATAAATTTTATGGCTAATATGGGTTTGAATCAACTTAGGTGGAATCTAATACTAGAAACGCAAGACAGTGATCTCCCATATTTTAGAGGTTACCAAAAGTATATTCAACCTGGCACATATGTATTGGAACTACAAACAGGTAACAAGATTATGCAAAAAAAATTAATAGTAAAAAATTATTATTAATGAAAAAACTCAAGTAATAGAGGAATAAAGATGAATAAATCAACAAATGATAAAATCAATAAAGCATTTTTTAATATGAAAAAATATTTAGTGATTCTTCTATCGATTATTATGTCAGTATCTGGTCAAGATTTGAGCGACCAGAAGAAAAAAGAAATTTTTGAAGTAGCTAGACTAAGCTCAAAAGGACCGAATGAAGCACCAGATAGAAGAAAAAATGAAGGTAAGGGCCCTTATAAAAAGTTAGTCATTCGTGGTGGTACGATAATCGATGGTACCGGTGGTCCACCGCGAGGCCCAATTGATATTGTTATTGAAAATAATAAGATTGTCAAGGTGCAAGATGTAGGCTATCCTGGTATTCCAATTAATGAATCAAAACGACCTAAAAAAGGAGATTATGAAATTGATGCCACGGGGATGTATATATTGCCTGGTTTTGTAGACCTTCATATTCATACTGGAAATCAGTTTAAAGCGCCTGATGCGGAGTATACTTATAAATTGTGGTTGGCTCATGGCATCACAACTGTAAGGGGGAGTTGCTCTTGGACCAACAGAATGGGCACTTAGTGAAAAGAAAAGAAGCGCAAGGAATGAAATTGTTGCTCCACGAATTTATGTTTATGATAGGCCTGGAAATGGAGCAGACTGGAAGGGTGGGCCTATCAATGATCCTGAAACTGCTAAGAAATGGGTACGTTATGCTAAGAAAAAAGGAATCGATGGATTAAAACTGACTTCACCCAGGCCTAAAATTATGAAAGCGCTTTTAGAAGAGGCTAATGCCAATAAAATGGGCTCTGTAGCACATCTTGAACAGAAAGGTGTTGCTGAAATGAATTTAATTGACGCCGCTCGCTTAGGTTTGAAAAACCAAACTCACTTTTATGGGCTTTTTGAGGCACTGTATAAAAATAATGATGTACAACCTTGGCCTTATGATATGAATTATAATAATGAACAGCATCGTTTTGGTCAAGTGGCCAGACAATGGAATTTAATTCATGAAAGAGGGTCTCCTGAATGGAAAGTCCTTATTAAAGAATTACTGGAATATAATTTTATTATTGATCCAACCATGACGGCATATATTGCTACTCGGGATGTTATGCGCGCCCAAACTGCCGTATGGCATGAAAAATATACTCTGCCTTCTCTTTGGGATTATTATGTGCCGAGCAGATATAACCATGGTGCTTATTATTTTGATTGGACCACGGCAGATGAAGTAGCCTGGAAAAATTTTTATCGTGTATGGATGTCTTTTTTGAACGATTATAAAAATGCAGGTGGAAGAGTTACAGTAAGTTCAGATGCAGGATACACTTATAACCTTTTTGGATTTTCCACCGTAGAAGAAATGGAGCTTTTACAAGAAGCAGGATTTCACCCGCTTGAAGTTTTTAGAGGCGCCACAAAGCATGGTGCGGAAGCAATCTTTGAGCCTAAAGGAGAAGATATAAAATTTGGTGTTATTCGACCGGGCCTTCTAGCTGATTTGGTAATCGTTGGTGAGAATCCTGTTGAAAACCTCAAAGTTCTTTATGGAACTGGTGCCGTACGCTTAAATAGTCAAACAGCTGAGGCTGAGCTGGTTGGAGGGGTACTCTATACTATTAAAGATGGTATTATTTATGATTCAAAGCAGTTATTAAAAGATGTAGAAATGATGGTAAAAAAGCAAAAGAAAGAAAGAGGTCAATTGAAACAAATTGATTGGAAAGAATAGTCCAGAAGAATGAGTTTTAGTGCTTATTGGAGTATTTAAGTACTTAATTAGACTTTAAAAACTACTGCTTTTATATTTATGAAAGTATTCTTTGATTTATTATTTAATCAAATCAATTTGATTTGATCAGCCAAAGTTCTTTCTGAGGGCCAACAATAAATCGAGCTTCGCTTCCATCGGGTTTAATTACTGCATCTTCTTCTCTTGGAATAGTAACTACTTGGTCATTCCATTCTGGAACTTTTCCTTGAACATTATATTCAATTGACCAAAATTCATTTGCTCTTACTGGCTCACGTGCAAAATCACCATACCTATCTGGCCAATCAAATACTGTTCGTGCACCTGCTCCATGTACCCAATTGCCTTGGGTATGACCATAAATTGATGCTTTTATACCTTCTATCGCAGCTCGCCTTTCCACAGTAGTTTTTACATCAGTTCCTATTTTACCAGCTTGCAATTCTTCAACAAAGAAATCCCCAACTATTACAGATTCCTTAAATAGTTTTTGTAAACCGATTGGAGGTTCATTCTCATTTTTATGTAAAACATATGCAACGTGTTGCTGATCTGTAACAAGACCCATTAATCTAACACCAAAATCAACATGTAAAATATCGCCAGGCTCAACTATCGGATTGCTTGTATCATCAATACCACCTTTTACACCCTTACGATATATTGTTATTCCTGGTGAAAAATTAAATTCCAAATCCTGATCTTTCCATTCCTGTAAAATAAAACCATAAATATCCATTAATTTTGTTTTACCTGGAGTTATAATTTCATTAGAAAAAGCACGTCGTAAAATATACCAGGTACGATGACTTGCATTAGTTTCTATTTCTAATTCAGCTGGTGTACGATGACTAATATAATCAAAGATTAGATCTTGCGATGAAATTAGACGAGAAGAATAATTAGGTCCAATAGCATCTTCTAGAAAAGCCAACATTTCTACTGTAATACCATCAGACATGGATACGGTACGTGACCGATTAATAGCTACTTTTTTAGGGTTTCTCTTATTTATGTACTTGGATAGATGTGGTTTTAGACCTTCCTCGCCATAGCTTATTATAGTAGGAAAAAATTCACGCATTCTACCACTCTGATGAGTTCCAATTAGAGTTCTTTCAAGTGGTTTATTTTTGCCAGGATTAAAAAATATATATGCATTCCGATGACCATACCAACCAGAAATGCCGTAGTCCCCAAACATTTGTAGAATGGGGTCAACGTTAAACTCACGAGACATTATTATCCACATATCAACGCCTGAACGACGCATTGAATTCTGCAAATGAAGCTCCATCTTCTCAAGCTTTACATCCCATTCATGCATAAGTCTTTGAAGTGCTACAGTATTCCATTGATTATCTAATTTTTGACCAAATATAGTTGTAAAGTAAAAAATAATTAGCCAGCTATATTTCATTAATTGTAACCCTCCTTTAATTAAGATATATTATTAATATATCTATGTTTAGTTATTGATAATCATATCATTCTATTGGGTGAGATGCAACAATTGATTTTGTTAATTGCATCAATCAGCTGGTATTTATTTTTTTCAGATTGAGACAAAAGGTTACATAAAAACCTCAAAAATGATTATACTGAAGTAATTTATTTATTTATAATATTAAAATAATAGTAAAAAAGGAGCAGTAAATGAAGAAATTACTAAGCATATCAACGATCTTAATTTTTTTAATTGGTTGTGAAAGTGCCCCAAAATCAAATGGATACCCATCAAAGTTTATTTCATTGGGTACGCAAGCTTCTGTAGATCTGGTAGTTGAGCTAGATAAATACTGGGGTGTTGATTATGATAAAATGAGAACATTTTTTGTTGATACAGTAAAATCTAGCTTCGAAGCTGGAGAAACTTTCGAGACCTTAGATGGTTTTATTGGGCAAGTTAAGAAAGGTATGAACGATAATCCTGGTGATCAAAATTGGTCAATGGAAGGTGCTTTTTCTGTTGATGCAAATGGAGATGAAGCTGGAGAATGGGTAAATGCATGGTTTTTAGTTGATGCAAGTGCAACTCAACCCAAAAGGGAGATTGTTGAGTACTATTTTGTAAAAAATGGTAAAATTCATGAATTCCAACAAAGTAGACGAGTAATAATCGATTAAAATTAAAATTATAGGGTTCGAAAGAGTCTTATTCTTGATAAATTAAGCTCCACAAATCGTGGGGCTTTTTTTTTAGATGAATACTCGTCTGTTAATATCTTTTTTCTCTTTATTCATTTCTTTAAACATTAATGCTCAAGAAATGTCATCAATTAGTGGATTTGTTAGAGACAATTCATCTGGGGAGCCACTTTCCTATGTAAATGTTTTTGTAGTAGTTGAAGGCTCATATAAAGGCTCTGCAACTAATCAGGATGGGTATTACGTTATTTCAGATTTATTTCCAGGTGATTACAATGTGAATGCTTCCATTATTGGTTATAAAATGATAAGCAATAACGTTACTTTAGTTTCGAATGATGACATTCGTCTTGATTTTCGACTTGAAATATCTGCGTTAGAGGGCCAAGAAGTTAATGTGTCTGCTGAGCGAATTAAATTTCAGCAATCAATTGAGAGTAGTCAAATCTCTCTGGATCTTAGAGAAATAAATACAGTACCAGGTTTTATTGAAGCAGACGTCTTTCGTACCTTACAAATGCTTCCTGGGGTTCAATCTGGTGGTGACTTTTCTAGCGCATTATATGTTCGAGGAAGTACCCCTGATCAAAATTTGATTATGCTGGATGGGATTACTATTTATAACCCTTATCACTTAGGTGGAATTTTTTCAACTTTTAATACAGATGCAATAAAGGAAGCCGATTTTCATGCGGGTGGATTTCCAGCAAGATATGGTGGACGCATGGGTGCTATTCTAAATGTGATAAATCGAGAAGGAAATACTGAAAAAATAACAGGGTCTGGAAATATTTCACTTGTTACGGGTAAGGCGCTAATCGAAGGTCCGTTACCTAAATGGAAAGGAATGAAGGGATCATGGCTTTTATCAGGACGTAGAACTTATTTTGATCAATTCATTAATCTTGTTACAGGAACTAAGGGGCAATTCCCATATTATTTTTATGATTATCAGTTTAAAACAAATCTAGATTTAAATGAAAATCACCGTTTAACATATACGCGCTTTTACGGTGATGATATATTGAGTTTTTCAGCTTCTGACCAATCTACTAATGACATTGGTGGTTCAAGTAAAAATACATATGGTGTTGATTGGCCATGGGGCAATCATACGAATGGTCTTACTTGGCGATGGATTGTTTCGCCAAAAATAGTAGCAAAAACATTTTTAGCTAGTAGTCGGTATCGATATGATTTTGATTTTTATTTCGATACTAAAGAAACCTATATTGATAATGATTCAACGTTTCAAAATAGTTTAGCCTTTGACGTGGTATATAAAGATATTATTAAAGATCAAACTTTAGAAACTGAGATTATATGGAAAGCGAATGATAAACATACGATTACAAGTGGCTTCCAGGTTAAAAATATTAATTTTGAGCTCGTAAATAAATTTATAATTACTATCCCAGATACAACATTTACTGAAAAACCACTCGATATGAGGAATAAGACTCGCGAAATGGCTGCATTCATTCAAGATAAATGGAGTGTTACGAATAATTTAAAATTACAAGGTGGTCTTCGATTAGCTCACTATAATCTCCATGATACGCTATATGTTGAACCTAGGATTGGAATGAAATATAATTTTTCTAGTGATATGTCATTTAAAATAAATTGGGGACGCTATCATCAATTTTTGATTACTGCAAATGATCCAGATGAGAATTTCCGCTTAATAGACCTTTGGTTGGGATTACCTGAAGATAAACCTGCAAGTGTATCTGATCATACAATCTTAGGGCTTGAGTATTTTTCACCAGATGATATTTTGTATAGGATTGAAACATATTATAAAGATTTTGATAATTTACTTTCATTAAAACAAGAAGATGTATATAGTGAAAATGAAGATGATATTCAAACTACAACAATGAATGAATTCTGGGATACGGATGCTTATGCCTATGGTCTTGAATTATTAGTTAAAAAGTCGTCTGGAAAATTCAAAGGGTGGATAGGATATACGTACGCAAAAACATTCAATTACACACCGCCGAATGGTTGGTATGCTCCAAACCATGATCGTACTCATACTTTAAATATCGTTTCATCTATTGAATTACCAAAATGGGTTTCTGATAATCTAGAGATGAATGCATCATTAACAGCGTCAAGTGGTAATCCTTATACCCCCATTAAAGGTAGATCATATGATTGGGAGCAAGGACTAGATGGAAGTAGAAATGAAAATAAAGCGGTAAACCTTGAATGGAAATTATCTAATAAATACTTGGTAGGTGAAAAGAATAGCGATCGTTATCCACCTTATTTCCGGTTTGATTTAGGTCTTACTCGAAAAAATAGGCGATTATTTAAATGGAAATATGATTCGTATTTTCAGATCATAAATTTAACCAATCATAAAAATGCCTTATCTTACACTTATCGTACAAACACAGATCCAAGCGTAGGAAATAGAGGCGTTGTTGAAAGAGCTGCAATAAACACCTTTCCATTTATGATTTTTACAGGGGTGCAATTTGAGTTTTAATAAATATATCTTATTATTTATTTTCATATTCATAATATTTTTAACTGCCTGTGAAGTTGATAATAATTGGGAAAAAATAGAGGCAGATTACGATCCAGAATTAATTGTATTTGGATTAATATCTTTAGATCCTGAAGTAGATAGTTTTGTCAAGGTATATAGAACACTAGAGCTATCTGAAGAGTCAGAAATTGTTGTCAATAATGATACAATTGAAAGCAATGGCAATATTTATATTTATTCAAATTATGAACCAGCAGGATTAATTAAGAATGCTGAAGTTTCTATTCTATCAAATGGAAATACGACACCATTCAATTTTGTTTCCAGTCAACCCTATGAACGTGAAAAAAATTATTATATTGATACACTTGGGATATTTATTCCTCAGCCTGGAACCATTTACACGCTGAATATTAGTGTTCCAGGATATCCTTTAGTTAAAGGCGAATTAATGACGCCAATAATCCCAGTTTTGATTGATTCACTTATTCAAGATACAATTTCAATAAAACGTGATTATGATATTGTTTGGGAAAAACTTAATAGTGGCAAGGGTATTCTTACAGGAAGATTGGGTGGCGTAAAAGATGGAGAAGTATCTGACTCATTTATTGACTGTAATCCAAATTTAGATAGAGTAGTAGATATTCAAGAAGGTAGTTACAAAGTTCTTGCTAAAATTTGCGATGATCCTCCCTTAGATATTATGTTACCTTTTAAAATTGGTTTAATGACGATGGATGATAATTATTATCAATATTTTATAAAAGGGGAAGGTAGTAAATATAATAACTTCCTCCTAGGTAGCGAAACTACAGCAGGGTACTCAGTCGGTATTCAAGGTGCATTAGGGGTTTTTGGCTCAATTGCATCAACAATGACAACAGTTTTAATTAAATAAAGTTGGTTAATTTTAGAATAATGAAAAAAAATAAAGATAATTTTAGCCTTGAAGATATTAATCGTATTATTGAAATGGCATGGGAAGATCGTACTCATTTTGAAGCAATAGAAAAGCAATTTGGTATATCTCAAGATGGTGTAATTAAAATTATGAGAGCAAACCTCAAAAGAAATTCATTTGAACTTTGGAGAAAAAGAACAAAGGGAAGAAAGACAAAACATAAAGCTCTATCTAATAAGGGTTTAATAAGATTTAAATCAAAAAATCAAAAATAATTAATTATTTAATATCTTAAGATTCCTTAAAATAAGAGAACAATTATTTATGTATAAATTAACTTTATTTTTATTAATCAATTTTTTTTCAGCCAATCTAGATGCGCAATCATGTGAAAAAAATATTCCTTCGATTTATATAAGTAAAAAAGCTAGAACCCTTTATGAAGATAAGCTAAAACAAGCAATATCAGATTATAAAAAAGATCCAAGTGTTGATAATTTGATATGGTTGGGCAGAAGACAAGCGTATTTAGGAAGTTATGAAACTGCAGTAGCTCTCTATTCTGATGGAATAAAAAAATATCCAAAGGATGCACGCTTTTACCGCCATCGTGGTCATAGGTACATATCAATGAGATGCTTTGATTTAGCTATTAAAGATTTGAAGAAAGCTGCTGGACTCACACGCTATCAAGATAATCAAGTTGAGCCAGATGGGTTACCCAATGCATTAGGTATTCCTACATCGACTTTGCAAGGTAATATATATTATCATTTGGGCCTTACATACTATTTACAAAAAAAATATCATAAGGCAAGATATGCCTATGAAAAATGTTTAAAGCTTGCAGAAAATTCGGATAGTTACGTTGCTGCAGCTAATTGGCTTTACGTTATTTATCGGCATCTAGGTCAAGACAAAAAGGCAGTTAAGCTTTTAAAAACAATAAAAGATGACATGGATTTAATTGAAAATCATTCATACCACACTATACTGAAGCTATATCAAGGTTCAATTGATCCTATTTTACTAGAAAAAGAGATAAACGACGGTGAATCTTTAAACAATACAACCTTAGCCTTTGGTTTAGGTAATTACTATTCAATTATTGGTAACGAAGCAAAAGCTCAAATTTTATTTGAGATGATAACAAAAGGAAACCAATGGTCAGCCTTTGGATATATTGCTGCTGAATCCCGCTTGTAACTGCCATTTCTAAGTAAAGTTATTATTCGCGTTATGAGAACACTTACATTTATTATTTTTCTATTATTTATTGTCTCTTGTGAGGAAGAAGATGCTTACAACCCTGTTCTTATAGAAAAAAATGTTAATCTAGAAACGTTACTTGATAATTTAAATAAACCTTGGGGATTGGCTTTTTTACCTGATGAATCATTGTTAATAACTGAAAAATCAGGGAGTATACTTCATTACAAAAATGGTATTTCCAGCAATGTAAATGGCGTTCCTAATGTAATTTCTGCTGGACAAGGTGGTCTACTCGATATCTTTGTTCATCCAAACTTTGAAGATAATAAATTAATATATTTTACAGCTTCAGTTGGTTTTGTTGGAAACTATAGCACAGCTTTATTTAGGTCAAAGTTTACTAATGGTCAATTGGAAGATTTGAAAATTATTTTTCAAGCAGATGATTATGAAAAATCTGAATCAAAACATTTTGGAAGTAGAATAGTTATAGATAACAATGGTTATATTTTTATAGGTTTAGGTGATCGTTATAATGATCGAGATTATGCTCAAAATTTATCATACCACAACGGGAAAGTTATTCGTATTAAAGACGATGGTGGTATTCCTGAGGATAATCCATTTTTCAAAACACCCAATGCAAAAGCAGAAATTTGGTCTTATGGTCATAGAAACATTCAGGGTTTAGCTATTCATCCAACTACAGGAGAACTATGGGCACATGAACATGGACCAAAAGGTGGAGATGAGATAAATATTATTAAAAAAGGTAAAAATTATGGTTGGCCATTAGCTACTTTTGGAATTGACTATGATGGTTCAATTATTTCAGATGATACAAGTTTAGTAGGTGCTGAAGATCCTATTTTTTATTGGACTCCAAGTATTGCCCCATGTGGAATGAACTTTTATTTTTCTGAAACTATATCACAATGGAATGGAAATTTATTTATTGGTGCATTAGCTGGAAAGCATTTAAATAGATTAGTTATTGAAGATAATATAGTTATTAAAGAAGAAAGACTTTATCAGGATCTAGGTAGATTCCGTCAACTAATTCAAGGGCCAGATGGATACATATATTTTATAACTGAAAGCCCTAGTAAATTATATCGCATCACTCCAATATAGTTAAATTATTTATGTATAAAAAAAAAATGAAAATGGAAAATACTAGAAGAAACTTTTTACGTTCACTAGGATCAATATTAGGTGGCTCTCTATTATTGACTGATAATGTAATTGCTGAAATCCTTAATCATAACGTATTAAATGATCCACAGAAATTAGCAAAAACATATTTACTTAAAGAAAAAAGTTCTTATTTAAATCACGCTTCTATTGGAACCGTTCCTAAGCTTATTCATCAAGCCCATATAAAATATCTTGAAATTTGTGAATCTAATCCTTCAATGTATGTTTGGGGAAATATATGGAAAGAGGTGACAGAAAATACTAGACAATTAGCATCATCACTCATCCATTGCAATGTCGACGATCTTGCGATTACGCATAATACAACTGAAGGCTTTAATATTTTAGCTCATGGGCTAAAATTATCACAAAATGATGAGGTTTTATTTAGTTCTTTAAATCATGCTGGTGCATCAATGGCTTGGCTAGGCTTATCAAACATTAAAGGTTTTCAAGTGCGTACTTTTGATTTTCCTACAAATAAAATATCAAACTTGGATGAAAAGGCCATTGTTGATATTCATATTTCTCAAATAAAGACAAACACCAAGGTCTTAATATTTCCTCATATTGATAATATAATTGGTCTTAGACATCCAATGAACAAAATTGCAAATAGGGCAAAGCAAAAAGGGGTGGAGTTCGTTTTTGTTGATGGTGCGCAATCTGTGGGTATGATACCTGTAAGTTTATCAAATTCTAATATCGATGCTTATTCTATGAGTCCTCACAAATGGTTACAAGCACCTAAAGGCACTGGTATGTTTTATGTTAACGAAAGGCTTCGTAAGCAATTACCAAGAATGTGGTATAAAACACCTGCTGAAAGGCACGATGGCTCTGCTAGAAAATATGAAGATTATTCTACTCGCGCATGGCCAGCAGTGGTAGCCTTGGGAGATGCAATTAGATATCAAAATACCTTAGGTGAAAAGAAAAAGTACGACTATTATAAGTCTTTGTGGGTGGAGACTAAGAAAATTGTTGATAACGATAAAAATCTTCTTTGGCACTCACCAAATTCTTGGGACTTATCATCAGCTATTATGTCGATTGAGGTACTAAATAAAGATGCGGTAGAGTTATCCAAGATATTAGAAAGTAGGTATAATATATATTTAAGACCATTTAGTAAACCTCTGAATGCACTTAGAGTTTCACCAAATATGTTTAATAGTGTTCAAGAGATAGAGCGCTTATTAAAAATAGTTACAAAACAAATTTAATCTCGTTTATCACCTAGCTTGATTTTTTAAATTTTCTTAATTAATTGATTAGAAATTTCTGAAACAGCTTCTCCAGCCTTTGAAGAAATAATTTTAAAATTTTTAATACTCTTATTTTCAAATCCCCTTGGATCTATATAGTATCGTTCTGAAGAGGGCGGTAGGTAATTAATCAATCCAGAGGCAGGATATACAGATAAAGAAGTGCCTATAACAATAGCAATATTAGCTTCTTGAAACTTAGGAATAGCTACATCGATCATTGGAACAGGTTCACCAAACCATACAATATTAGGTCTTAATTGGTGACCCTTATCACAAGTGTCACCCATTTTCATTTCCCAATCTTTAAGCTTATAAATTAAGTTGGAATCTTTACTGCTTTGAGCTTTACTCAATTCACCATGAAGATGAAGTACTTTTGAAGAGCCAGCTTTTTCATGCAGATCGTCCACATTTTGGGTTACGATGGAAACATCAAAGTATTTTTCTAGTGTTACCAGTGATAGATGTGCCTTATTTGGGACGGCTTTGTTAACCTGTTTTCTTCTTTCATTATAAAAGTTTAATACTAATTGTGGATCTCTTTCCCAAGCTTGGATTGTTGCAACATCCTCAATATGGTGGTTTTCCCAAAGGCCATCACTATCACGGAAGGTTTTTAAGCCGCTTTCAGCGCTAATTCCTGCACCACTTAGAACTACTATTTTTTTCATGATTACAAAAAGGTCGAATAAAAAATTAAAGTACTTCTAAAGATTGGTTAAAATCTTCAATAATATCATCAATATTTTCTATTCCAACCGAACAGCGTAGCATATTCTCAGGTATCCCTAATAGAGCTCTCTCTTCCGGGGAATTTTCAACATGACTGGTAGTCTTTGGCGGACCTACAATGGTCTCCACTGATCCTAGGTGAGCTGCTGCATGGGCAAATTTTAATTTTGATATAAAGTTAGGGATTAAATTCTTTTCTCCTTTTAAAGTAAAGCTAAGAACTCCACCATAACCATTCATTTGTTTTTGTGCAATATCATAACCAAAGTTGGTTTCAAGTCCTGGGTAGTAAACTTGATCAATTTTTGGGTGATTGAATAACCAATTAGCCAATTTTAAAGCATTAGCGTTATGTTTTTCAATCCTCAAGCCAAGTGTTTTCATTCCTCGTAGTATGAGATATGCAGCATTTGGCGCTAAAGAAGCACCATTTATCTCTCTAAAATGAAATATTCGATCTATGTGTTCCTTGTGACCACAAACAAGACCACCTAGGGCATCTGAGTGGCCACAGAGAAATTTAGTAGCGCTATGAATGACTAGGTCGGCGCCTAAACTTAAAGGGTTTTGATTGATAGGAGTTGCCAAAGTATTATCTACAACAACCAATGCTCCTGCTTTTTTAGCAACAGACGATAGCCATTTTATGTTTTGAATTTTAAGAGTGGGGTTTGTTGGTGTTTCCAGATAAAGCAACTGGCACTTTTGATTTATTTTTTCTTCGATCAACTTGTGATCAGTGGTATCACAAAGTTCTACTTTAATTTCAAATTTAGGTAAAAACTCTAAGAATATTTTGCTAGTTCCACCGTAGGTATCTTTTCCTGCGACCACTGTATCTCCAGGTTTGAGATTTGAGAAGAGGATGTTACTAATAGCAGCCATACCACTAGAAAAGCTAGTTGCAGCTTCAGCGCCTTCAAGTATCTTTATTTTATCTTCAAGTACGCTTACAGTGGGATTCGTATTCCTTCCGTATATGTGTCCTTCTTTTTCACCTTTAGATACTTTTATCCATTCATCTAAATCATTATATGCAAAGGCAACGCTATTAACCGTTGGGGATTGTGTAGCACCATCAGGGAATGATTCAGTTTCACCTCCCCAAACTGATTTAGTCTCAGCTTTTATTTTTTCCCAAGTAATTTTCTCTATCATTTAACTTTAATAATCTTATATATAAGGATACCAAAATATTACAAAAAATTATGTAATTTTGTGTTTAGTAAATTAATTATTATATAAAAAAATAGAATAAGTGTTAAAAAAATACCTAAACATATTTTTATTTTGCTCACTATCAATACTTTGGAGTTGTGAAAAAGAAAACAACGTCTCAGAAAAGGTAATTGATGTTATTGAGCCAGTTGAATTTTTAAATGCCACGAGCCTAAATAAAAATGATCAAATAGAAATTGTAACTTGGAATATCAAACGATTTCCACAAGATAATAAATATTCAGTGCCCTATACGAGAAGTTTACTAAATGCATGGAATGCAGATATTTACCTTTTTCAAGAGATTGAGGATAATAATTCATTAAAAATTATGGTTGATGCTATGGATGATTATTCATACGTCATAAGTGACAAAGCTGATTTTGTCATTGTTTATAAAAAGCAATATGTAACTTATATTTCAAAAAAAGAACTTTGGGAAGATACACCAAGTAGAAATGATGGTGATACTGATTATAAGAATAATGCACAATATCAATTCGCAGGAAGACCCCCTATGGAGAATTACCTCACATGGAAAAGTAATTCAAAATCAATTGATCTTTATTTAATAAATGTTCACTATAAATGTTGTGGCGATGATCAATATGACAATTTAGATCCAGAGGATGAAACAACACGAAGACATCACGCCAGTCTATTATTAACGGATTATATAGTAAATAATAGGTCAACCGACAATGTTATTGTACTCGGAGACTTTAATAACGTAGGTGAACAAAACTCTTTAAATCCAGCAATAAGTCCTTTTGTGGATATTAATAATTATGATTATGCAGCGCATTTTAAAATGATGGATTTAAGTATATTAACTGGATCTGAAAATCAATATTCATGGCAAGGTTGGACAAGCTCTTATGGTCCAGCTCACCTTGATCATATAATTATAACAAAACCATTATTCCCTTTTAGTGATAATTCAATTATAGGTGTTATAAATACTCCGAAAGAAACAGAGTTATCATCAACAAGTGTTTCAAATACCATTTCTGATCACCAACCAGTATTTTTTTCTTTTACAATTAATTAATTACTTTTAATGTTTATTAACTTTTTTTTTAAAGAGTAAGATTATTTTATGAGAATTAAACTAATTACGTTTATCGTATTTATTTTTTATTCCTGTGCTGACGATTCAAGCATGTATGAGCAGATAATAAAGAATGATGCTTTTAGAAGTTCTATTAGCACTGGGCATTTTGTAAAACTTTCAAATGGCTATACTTACTATGAAGTAAGCAATATTGAAAAGGATGAACTTATTGTTTTGGTTCATGGCTTTTCTGTTCCATCCTATATTTGGGATGAAACATTCTTTGAATCTATAAAGCGTGGATTTGGTGTTATAAGATTAGATTTATATGGTAGAGGTTATTCTGATAATCCAGATCTTATTTACAATGATCAACTTTACGCAAGCCAAGTAGTGGAATTACTCAATAAGTTAGAAGTAACTAAAAAAGTAAATCTTGTTGGTCTTTCAAATGGAGGTAGGGTCATCTCAAAAATTGCTCATGACTATCCACAAATAATAAAAAGATTAATTTATGTTGCTCCTGCTGGTTTCCACAATACTAAGATGTCACCGGACAATAGTAAAGTCACAAAGTCAGATATTAAAAAATTTATAAAGAAAAATTATAAGACAATAGCAAGCGGTCAAATGGAAGACTTTAAAGATCCTTCAAATTTTAAAGGTTGGGATACGAAATATGAGCAACTTTTAGCTTATAAAGGTTTTGCTCGGGCACTGATTTCAACAACAAGGAATAATTATTCTCTTGATGAAATTAATCAAGTAATCGGAATGAGCTCTTTAAAACAATATGCAATCTGGGGTGATAGCGACAATGTACTACCCTTAGATAAAGTAAAAATAAAAATATCAAGCATAATGCCTAAACTAAAATTATTTGTGATCAAGGACTCAGGACATTTACCAAACAAAGAACAAGTTGATGATTTTAATGATATATTTTTCAATAAAATATTAAATGACGAAAATTAATGCTTAATAAAATACTTTTTATATTTTTTCTAAACTTTTCATTAGTTGCAGCACAAGTAAATGGCAAAAAAATTGGTCTACTAAACTTCAAAGGTATAGGTCTTAATAATACTGAATCAGTTGCATTGACAAATATTTTTAATAATGAATTGATTAAAACAAAAGCTATTTTACTTCTCGATCGCAAAATTATAAAAGAAACGTTTTTAGAACAAAGTATAGACCAAGTCAATTGCAATACTTTATCATGCATTTCTAAAGCAGGAGCTGCTTTAAGTGTTGACTTGATCATGAATGGAGTAGTCAAGAAAAAGAATAACTCTTTTAGTTTAGAAGTAAATATATACGAAGTTTCTAATGCTATGAAACCAATGGTTGTAACAAGCTTGGTCGATGGTAAAGTAGTTGTTCGTAAAAAATTAAAAGAATCAAAAATATCACCACTGAAAACAAAAGAAATAAATTATACGGGTAATACGGATGGATTTATAAATGCAATTGAAATAATGGCTTGGCAATTAATGGACCTAAAAGCGCCAGATGTAAAAATTCAAAAACAAAATGAAATAGCCCAAGTTATAATCAATCAGAATTATGACAGAAATGCCACAATAATTCGTTCTATTTTTGTACCTGGTTTGGGTCAGTTCTTTTCTGGAGAGAGAAAGTGGGGGTGGTTATGGCTAGGAACGGAAACATTGCTAGCTACATTAGCTTATTCAGAATATAGATCATATGAATCATCATTAGATAATTATCTAAAATTTGAAAATGAATATTTTCTTTCTAGGGATCCTTTAGAGATTGAATTATTTAGACTAGAAGCTCAAAAATATCGAAAGAAGATGATTGCTTCAGATGATCAAATGAGAACAATACTATACACATTTGGAGGAATATGGATAGCTAATATTTTTCATGCTTCAATAATAAAACCTAAAAACATTGAAAATATGAATAAAAATAAATCTATTGATTTAGTATATAACCATAATGTGAAACAGCCTCAATTAAGATTTAGTATAAATTTGGATTAGTATGAACCTTGAATTAACTAAAAATAATACAAACTTATTTACTTTTCTGTGGCTTTTATTAGTTTTCATTTTTCTTTTATCATGTAAAATACCCGAAGAGTCTTTTGAAAATCCATTAGACGTTGAAGCTAATGCTGCTAAAGGTATATATCCACCAGCGCTTATTTTTTCAACAGATAGTCTTGAAATTGTAAGCGGAGAAATAGTGAATATTGACCTATATGCTCTTGAAATTGATAGTGTAACTGGAGCTCAAATAGAGATTGAATATTTTGATTCAAGTATTTCCATTGATTCAGTTTCACTAGGTGATTTTTTTGTTGGTGACACCAATCCGATTTTTATAGTTGAAAATCAAACTAATAAAATTATCATTTACATAACTTATCTTGGATCTAACCAGTCAGTTTCGGGAACAGGTATAGTCGCATCCATTACACTTAAATCATTAATCCAAGGGTCAACACTAGTTAAAGTAAGTGCGAATAGTTTACTTTTGGATAAGTTCTCAAACCCAATAGATATCATGGGTCTTGGTAAAGTTAAAATCAATGCCAGATAGAATAAATATATTCAAATATTTTAGAATATTAGCCTTTACGCTTTTATTCTTCAAGCCAATCTTTTCTCAACAAGTAGAAATTTATTATGACTCAGGTCAAAGTTTATCTGAAGTTGAGGAACAGGCTTTATCAATCAAAGCTCAATCAGAAATAAATTTTTCAAATAAAAAAAATCTAAGTAATAGTAATAGCTCAGGTGCGGAAATAAATCAAAATAATCTTTCTGAAACTTTAGAAACGACTTTTAATAATAATAATGGTTACAGTGGTAACTACTTTCAGGTAGATATATTAAAGTCTGGAGGTATAACTGTTTCATCCATGGCAGGTAATTTTGGCACAACAGGTGGAGCTGGTGTATGGGTGCGTGATGGCGCGATAGGTAATGCGCCAGGTACAGGATGGACTCAAGTTGCTAGCGCAACGATTTCAGGCACAAGCAAACAAACCTTTTCAACTAATTTTACTTTAGCACAAGGTACTTACACGATGTTTTTTGCTAACACAGGAGGGGCGAGTGGTGTAGCAAGCCTTAGATATACAAATGGAACAGGCGTTGGTAATATTGCTGCTCAAAATTCAGATTTAAAAATATATGAAGGTTATGGTACCAGTGATATTTCACCAAACACAGGAAATTGGAGTGGAAATGGTTATGGCTTTTCTCCACGAATATGGAATGGAAGTATTACCTATTCAGCTGCAACACCGATTATTGTTTCTTCATCTCTATCATCGGATAATAATTATATAGATATTACGCTTAGTGAATCTATTTACAATACCAATGGTGGAAGCGGAGCATTAGAAGTATCAGATTTTAATCTTACGTTTGCTCAAAACAATGGTAATGCTACAGCAGCCAGTATTAGTAGTATTAAGAAGAACGATAATACCTCTGAGGGCAGCGCAACTTCATTGTCAGGGGGTGAAACAGTTATTAGGATATTCTTAAATATAACTGGCACTCCAAGTGGAGTAGAAACAATTACAATAGCACCTACTAATGGTTCAAGTATTTATAATGCTTCAGGACAGGCGATGGCCTCAAGTGAAAGTACTGGTGCAAAAACATTAAAAGACAAATCACCGTCAACGATTACAGGTGTTTCAATTGCTGCTGATAACAGTACAATTGCGGTAACCATGTCTGAAGTCGTTTATAATACCAACGGTGGTAGTGGCTCACTAGAAGCCTCTGATTTTACTTTTACGATCAGTGGGGGTACAGCCAGC
>JBJKZT010000011.1:0-207516 GCA_045569055.1 Fidelibacterota bacterium
GGATGAGTATGGTAATGAAGATCAAGATAGCGCAAGGTCAGCTAAGGCTTATTTTGATAATATTCCTCCTGATGATTTTCAATTATATTGGCCAAAAACTTTTGATGGTAATATTACTTATGAATCAGATAAGCCACGTTTTATATGGCAAGAAAGAGGAGATTATCCGTCTGGTATTAAAGAGTGGCGAATATTCATTAATAATAATCTATATGGAACGTATACGGGTAATGACGTTACTTTTCAAAATGGTGATGTGTATGTTGATGCAGAAAATGCATTAGATGACGGTTACTATGATTGGTGGATGGAAGCAATTGATATGGCTGGAAATGTTACTTATTCATCTGATACCGCATACTTTGGCGTAGATCTATCGCCACCAGATATTAGTCATCCAAGTCCATTAATAACTATTGATGAGAATACAACCTCACCATCAATTAATGCGAGCTTCTCAGATGCTGCTTCAGGTGTGAACTTTGGACGTTTACATTATCGTCGAGCTGGAAGTGGAGGTGGTTTTGTTTCAGTAGATCTACTTGGTGGGCCAGTAAATATACCTGGCAGTGATATTAAAAAAGATGGGCTTGAATATTTTATTGATACTGAAGATAATATTGGTAACTATGGCTATTGGCCTCAGGATAAAGCCTTCCAATCAGTAAAAGTTCGATCTGAAAATAACATATCTACAGCATCACAGTGGGCATCGGGTGTTCCAGGTCAGGGTACAGACTCAACAAACTATTGGTTCTTTTCTATTCCTTTTGATGTAGGTAATGCAAAGAATATTATTACATCCGTCATGGGTCAATCTGATGAATTTAACTATCGACTTTACGGCTATAACAATGGTTGGCAGGAGAACCCAGGTTCAGTTACCATGGGTAATGGCTATTTCTTCATTTATGATCCATCAAAATACGAAGATATTCTTCCAATTAGTTTTGATTTTGGCCAAGGTGTTTCTACGGTAACTGACCCACCATATAAAATAAATGTATCTCCAGGGAACTGGAAGTTTATTGGATCGCCTTACAACTTTAATGTTCCATTATCGAATGTTTATACAGAAGATGGTAGCAGTCTTAATGATGCGGGTTCAATTTACTCTTGGAATGGTAGTTGGAGTAGCGCCGGTTCGAATCTACAGCCTTGGAAAGGTTATATTTTTAAATCAGGTGGTGCGACAGAATTGAATATTGATGCTCGTGGATCAAGTTTTAGCAAGATGTCGAAGTTTCTAGCAAATGGTGATGATATTCCAATGGATTCAGATGAATGGGTCATTGATATCATGGCTACTACAGGTGAGCATCGCGATGAAATGAATGCGGTGGGTGTTAGGCATATGGCAAAAGATGGTTATGACCGTTTAGATGAATTTGAGCCACCTGTCGTACCAGGGAACCTTACCCTCCGTGTGGATAATCGTGAAAGAGAAGTTTCTCCAGATCTATATGCAAAAGATATTCGTAAGCCAAATGAAGAAGGTCATTACTGGGATTTACAAGTTTATGCACCAACCAATGGGTTACGTACCTATCTAACTTTTGAAGGTCTAGGTTATATTCCTCAAGAATATGATGTATTCTTAATTAATAAAACCACTAAGCAGGCTAAGAATTTAGAATGGGAAAGCACCTATCGCTTTGCTAATACGGGACCTGAAAATTACTTAAAGCAAGATCTCCGTTTAGTTGTGGGTACAAAGAAATTTGTTGAAGATAATAATGCAGGCATAAATCTTTACCCAGATGCATTTACTTTAGCACAAAACTATCCTAACCCATTTAATCCTCAGACCTCAATTATGATTAGTCTACAGGAAGATGCACATGTTGATCTTATTATCTACAACTTGTTAGGTGAAGAGATTACTAGGCTTGCAGCGAATGAGCGACGTCCAGCAGGTTATTATAACTTTATTTGGAATGGACGTAATAATATAGGTGCTAAGGTTGCAACCGGTGTTTATTTCTATCATGCTTTAATACGAAATGAACAGGGCAAAGTTGTCTTGAATAAAACCAAGAAAATGATTTTCTTGAAATAATTTTCAAGCTTAATATCTTTAAAACTTAAGAGAGGGATCTGTATTGATCCCTCTTTTTTTTATTCTACACTTTCATTGCTAATATTATATATTTAAGAGTATTTTTCATTAAGGAATAAAAAATGGTAGGAGTTTCTCATGCATAAAATAAAAATTAATTTATTAATTATTTTTATTTTGACTCTCGTAAATGGACAAGAGATCGAATCAGGATTAAAGGAAGGTAAATCAACGGCTGCCGTTCTAGATTTTGAAGGTTCAGGTATTACAATCCAAGAAGCCCAAGTGTTAACCCAAAGACTAGGGTCAGAGCTTGTTCAAACTAAGGCACTTATTATGGTAGAAAGAAACCAAATGAGTGAGATTATGGAGGAGCAAGGAATCCAACAGTCTGGTTGTACTTCTCAGGAATGCGCAGCAGAGATTGGTAATATTCTTGGTGTGCAAAAAATGATTACAGGATCTTTTGGAAAAATTGGGGATGCATACACGATTGAAGCAAGAATGTTTTCAGTAGAATCAGGCCAAACTGAAAAAACAGTGAGCAAAACCTATAAAGGTGAGGTTGATGGATTGCTACCACAAATTAGAATTGTTGCTTGGGAGTTAGTTGGCCTTGATCCTCCTGCAGATTTATTAGCGGCTGCTGGACTCGGAGCAAAAGAGGAAGCTAAAGAAGATTCAAAGAAAAAGAGTAGTAAGTGGTTAAGAAATACTTTAATACTATTGGTCTTGGCAGGTGGAGGTTATGCTGCCATGCAGGCTGGTGGTGATGCTGATCTACCTGAGCCACCGGATCCACCAACTAATGGCATATTTATGGTAGGAGGTGGAGAATGAGACGCTTGCTTTTTATTGCTACAATTATTTCGTTCTGTTACGCACAAAATACATATGATAGTGAAATTCAACCTATATGGGATGCAAATTGTACTAGATGTCATGGTTCTAGTGGTGATCTAAACTTAACCCAAGGGGTAAGTTATTCAAATATTGTAAATGTAGCCTCTAAAGGTTATTCAGGTTTTATGCTTGTTAAACCGGGTGATCATATGAACTCGGTAATGCATCAAAAAATAGTAGGGAACGCTGCCTTTGGTGATAGGATGCCTAAAAATAGTACAGCGTTATCAAATTCTGATGAAAATAAAATAAAAAAATGGATTGAAGATGGTGCCCTAATGGATTGGAGCGGAAATCCAAACAAACCGAATTTAGTTGGCCATTGGCCTTTTAATGAGGGCTCAGGTTCAGATGTCTATGATATGACAACTAATCTTAATAATGGTATTAGTATTGGAGCAACGTGGTCTACAGATACACCTGGCGTCGGTAACCTGGAGGGTGATGACTATTCTTTAAGTTTTGATGGTAATGATGATTATGTAAAGATAATAACGGATCCTGATTTGCCATTAGATAATTCACCACGAACAGTTTCCGCGTGGATCAAAGATGATAATTCTCCAGATGGCTGGGGATCCATAATGCATTGGGGTGATGGAGACTGTAATGGTAAAATGTGGGGCTTTGGAAAAACAAATGGCAAGCTCTCCATTTGGGGCGGCTGTCAAGATTGGGAGACTGATTTAGTAATACCTCAAAATGAATGGGTTTTTATTGCTATGGCCTATGATGGGCAAAATATTACTGCTTGGCTTAATGACCTTAAAGAAACTCAAACTCTTATTGGACCATTCCAAACAACCAGTAGTGATTTTTTTATTGGAGCTGAAACGGTAGATAACGGTTTGACCTTTAGACAACATTTTAAAGGCAAAATTGATGAGGTTTCTATTTGGGATAATGCGTTGAATGATGATGAAATAAATAAAATTTATTTAGATAAATCTAATAATAATTATACGGGTCCATTTAAAACAAAAATCACTGTAAACGTTCCAAATGCTTCTGGGTATTCTGGCTTTCTTTCTTTTAGAGTCTTTGACCAAGGAACAATTATTAAAGAGGAATTACCTTCATTCTCCGGCGCTATTCATAGTTATGATTCACCCAATATTTATGAAAATGCACCAAAAGATCTAGATTTAATAATTGATGACTGGTTACAAAATATTCCATATGGTGATTACCCAATTATTGCTTTTTACGATGAATATGGCGAGCATGAATTTGATCCTTATTACGAACATATTGGAACAGGCTTCTTAAAAGTAAGAAATGGAGATATGGCTGAAGCTATAATTAGTCCACTTGAAAGATTACCAGGGCCGGTAATTGAAAATACTGGGTTAGCTAACTTGACTGTGAATGAAAATGAAGATTTTACTCTTTCAGTTAATGTAAATAAGAATATTAGCCCACTTGCTGGTGAAGTAGATAGGGTATATATCACATATGAATCTGGAGATAGGTCAATTTACAATGCTGAATGGTGTAATGAGATATCAGACGGATTATATGAATGCTATATTTCTAGTAATGATATAACAAATAAGGGTATAGTTATTTGGTTAGATGCAATGGATGAATATGGTGCTTCTTCATTTATGGGTCCATATGATATAATGGTTCAATTTGAGTCGATCTTCGTATCTTCTTTCCCTACAGAAGAATATGTCATGATTTCTGTGCCAGCAAAAGTAAATAACATGTCAACACAAGGTGTTTTTGTTGAACAGCTAGGAGATCCTGATCCTTCTATGTGGAGAACTTTTAAGTGGCAAAATGGTGCTTATCAAGAAAATGCAGGAAGCTTAAGCCCTGGTTCTGCAGTGTGGTTGATTAGTAAAGACGTTGGTGAAATATATGCAGGAAGTGGTCACTCAACTCAACTGGTAAAGGAATTTCAAATTAATTTATCAGATGGGTGGAATCAGATAGGAAGTCCCTATAATTTTCCAATTGATATTAATGATGATTTTTCTGTCTTGGTTTCTTCAGAGGTTGAGCAAGAGCTATATCAATATACTGGGAATGATAATTATATGCAGACATCTGTAATGAATCCAGGTAAGGGCTATTGGGTTTATTCTAATGGTAATGGACAAATCAAAATTAATACTATTTTTGGCTTTCCATTTTTTGAAGACAATAATGATAAAATATTAGAAAAACAAAATCTAGGATGGATAGTAAATTTGGAAGTTTCAAATGGAGATCAAAGGGATCAATCTACACGCTTTGGAGTGCACCCAAATGCAACCGCGGCATATGATAAATATGATTTTCATGAGCCACCTGTTATTGGAGAATATATATCAGCATATTTTAAGCATTCAGAGGTGGGCAATCTTAATCAAGATATACAAAATGAAGGTGAGGCGTTTTATTCTTGGTCTTTGGCAGTTAAAACCAATCAAACTGGAATCTTAGAATTAGCTATTCCAGGCATTAATAATATCCCAAATGAACATTCGGTCAAATTATTTGACCCAGTTACGCAAATAGTTCATGATATGCGCGAGAATTTATCATTTAAATTTGCCTCACAGGGTTCAGAAAATCCTCATTATTTTGAATTGATGGTGGGTAAAGATGAACTCATAAGTGATAAGCTTGAAAAAGAAGGTATTGTGCCTAATCAGTTTGAATTAGCTCAGAATGTTCCAAACCCGTTTAATCCAGTTACCAATATTCGTATATCTCTAAAAGAAGATGCAACTATTTCACTAAAGGTCTTTAACTTATTAGGTGAAGAAATAAACTCACTGGCTATGAATAAACCAATGAGTAAAGGTAATCATAGATTTATTTGGTCTGGCAAGTCAGACAATGGTCAGCAATTACCTTCTGGTATTTATCTTTATAGATTAGAGGTGATAACAAATAATGGTAGTCCCGTTTACCAAAACACAAAAAAGATGATTTTAATGAAATGATAAAACGAATAATAATTTTAGCTCTTTCTGTAATAACTATTGCTTTCGGTCAGAAAGAATTTGGGAAAATAACATTACCACTTGGCAGGGTTCAAGTTCAAAAGGGTGGGACAGGTGCATTTAAAAAAGCATTGCCTCGAATGTCAATTAATGAGAAAGACATTATTAAAACATTGGCAAAATCTCGTTGTGAAATTTCTTTGATTGGAGGAGGGAAGCTTCGAATTGGTGAAAACTCTGAATTAGAGATTACAGAAGCTAATGTAAAACCTATGGAAAAGAATTTTGGTGCAACCTTAAAAAAGGGTGATGTCTGGGTGGCCGCAAAAGCTGCATTTGGTGAAAAGAAAAATATTGCTGTACGGACCCCAACAGCAGTGGCGGCTATTCGAGGAACAAAGTATCGAGCAAAAGCAGGTGGTGATGAAAGTTCTGTCCTAGTATATGAGGGTAAAGTAGATGTAAATGCAGCAAAAAATGTTGTTGAGGCAAGAAAAAATCAGTTAAGACAAGGATTCCAACCACAAGGTGGAGCACCTAGATTTAAAATTGGGCCAGTAACTGAGGTAAAAGCACCCGATCAGGTTTCTGGACCTTATGAAGTCTCTTTAGAGGATTGGGTTAGTTTAGTTGAAGGTATGCAGATCAATATCAGAAAAGATGGGAAGTTTTCCATGTTTAAGTTTGATCAAGATGCCGATGCTGGACTTGATTTTGTGAAATGGAATAAAGAGCAAGATGCAAAAGATGAAAATTAATTTTTACTGTTTAATTTAGATTTAAAATATGTCTGATCTTCTAAAACGATTACTAATTGGTGGAGCTATTGGTCTAGCCTCAGCAATATTGATTGGTTGGGGGTCTTACGAAATCCCTTTTATAAAAAACTTATTAGATGGCTATGAGTTTTTATCTTATGACAGTCGTATGAGAGCAAGGACTGCAGATGTAGAACAAATGTCAATTGATGATGTTGTCATTATTGATATTGATAATACATCTGTTGCCCCTACAGAAGAAGGTGGCTTAGGGCATTACTTTGACTGGCCACAAGCTTACCATGGTCGGCTTATAAATACGGTTTCTTCTGGCAATCCAGCTGCACTCATTTTTGATATTATTTTTGATAAAGAAAACTCATTTAATTATGATTTAGTGAATGCTCTTACCAATGAAAATACACCTTCAAATGATGCATTGGCTAAAGTAACTGGACAGTTTTTACAAAGTAATAATCCAGGTTTATTTGTTGAGGCGACGTACAATTCTCAAAAAGCCTACCATGCATTAGTTTTTGAACAAGAAGACACACTCAACTTTTTATATAAAATGGATAATGAGCCTGAAGGTTATTATTATGAAGAACACATTATAAAAGGTGTCTCTGAAGAAGCAAAAAATAAATTACCACAGGCAGATCGTATCGGTAATACGTATGTAGATTTGCTATCTGCTTCGGTTGGGGCAGGGTCTGCAAATTTTCCTCAAGATGAAGATGGAATAATCAGAAGAGCACCTACAGCAATTTACTTCGAAGGGCCAGATCGAGTGTATCCTAGTCTAATAATGACGGCTACAATAGATATCTTGGGAATTAAAAAAGATGGTGGATTCGACTATGATTTTGATAACAATATTTTACGATTAATCGATACAACAAATACGGTTGTTAGAGAAATTCCAATAGATGATAATGGTCGTATGTATGTTAATTATTATGGCAAGTTTCAAACTTTCTATTACTTACCCTATATGTATTGTTTTGACCCTGAAATGCTCCCTCCTGAATATTGGGAAGGGAAAGTTGCTCTTGTGGGGGCCTCTCTTCCAGGGCTTATGGATTTAAGAAATACACCAGTTCAAGAAACATTTGCTGGTGTAGAGATTCATGCGAATGTAATGAACAGTCTTCTTAAAAATGAATTTGTGCAACCAAAAAATCGTGCTGATACTTTTATAGTTATAATTGCAATATGTATACTTTTAGGAGTTATTGTTAGTTTTCCAGAAAAACCATTATATACTTTGCCAATTCCGATAGTCGGGGTTGTTGCTTGGGTTTTATTTACGTATAGTCAGTTTTTCTCTTCTTTGGTTATGTGGGAAGTTATTCGACCCGCCTTGTCAATGGTAGCCACTTATGGTGGTATTTTCTTCTACAATTTTCTTGTTGTCGAAAAAGATAAGCGATTTTTAAAAGATACATTTGGTACCTATATCTCACCTGAATTAATAGACCAAATGTTTGACGCAAAAGAAGAGCCATCTCTTGGTGGAGAAGAAGGTTTTCATACTGCATTTTTTACTGATATTCAAAGTTTCTCAGCTTTTTCTGAAAAGCTAACAGCAGGAGATCTAGTAGAATTATTAAATGATTACCTGACTGAAATGACAGATATACTTTTGGATAATAAAGGCACTCTTGATAAATACATAGGTGATGCAATCGTTGCGTTCTATGGCGCACCTGCACCGGTAAAGGACCACGAATATTGGGCATGTTTGACTGCTGTAAAAATGCAAGAAAGACTAGCAGAGTTAAGAGAGAAGTGGCAAGCTGAAGGAGATCGCTGGCCAGAGATAGTACATAATATGCAAAATAGAATTGGTATTAATACAGGAAAGATGGTTACAGGTAATATGGGGTCATCTATGCGAATGAATTATACAATGATGGGTGACACTGTAAACCTTGCGGCCAGGCTTGAAGCATCAGCTAAACAATATGGTGTATATATTCAAGTCGCCGAAGAAACTTATAATTCCTGTAAAGATAAATTTATTTGGAGAGATTTAGACTATGTAATTGTTATGGGTAAGACGGAACCAGCTCAAGTATTTGAACTCATTTCAGAAGTTGATAAGATGCCGCCTGGCTACGATAAACTTTTACCAGCTTATGATAAAGCGATAAAGCTTTATCGGAATCAAGAGTGGGAAAAAGCAATAGAGGCTTTTAAAGCATCTGATAAACTTGAAGATATGTTCCCAGGCCGAAAGACAAACCCAAGTCAAGTTTACATTCCTAGATGTGAACATTATAAAGATAATCCACCCGGAGATGATTGGGATGGATCTTGGGCACTAACTAAAAAATAAAATTTTTAATGAATCTTCCCTTTTACGGTAAAAAGGATATAAATACTGTCATACAAATGACAGATGCTATCCAAGCCATGAAAGAAGCATTTATCGCATTGAGTAATGGGACTGCAGTAGTACCCAATCGAATAAACCTAGCTCTCGAAGATAAAAATGCACTTAATCTATCTATGCCCGCATATATCAAAGGTGGGCTTTACAATACAATAAAAGTGGTAAACGTCCATTTTAATAATCCTAAAAAAGGATTACCACTTATTAATGGTCTCATTCTTGTTATGGATTCTATAAATGGCAGCCCATTAGCATTTATCGATGGAAAATATGTAACCTCTCTTAGGACTGGCGCTGCTTCAGGACTCGCAACTGAAATTTTATCAAATAAAGATTCTAAATGTGCTTTTATTTTTGGTACCGGAGCTCAATCAAAATCTCAAATCGAAGCCATTTCATGTGTAAGAGATTTATCATCTATATTTATAATGGGCAGCTCGGTAGAAAAAACTGAAAAGTTTTGTAGTGAATACAGTAATATTGTCAAGCCTGGAAAAATTACTGATCTAAAAGAGGCAGATATAGTATGTACTGCAACAACAAGCGAAAAGCCTTTATTTGGCGTAGAAAATATTAAACCTGGTGTTCATATAAACGCTGTAGGTGCTCACAGACCTAATACAAGAGAACTAGAGACTACAGTTATTCAAAACTCAAAAGTTTTCATAGACGAATTGTCATCGAGTAAGCTTGAAGCTGGAGATATCATTATACCAGTAAATGAAGGAAAATATAATTGGAGTGATATTCAAGGACAACTGGGTGATTTAATAGATAAAAAATTGACTGGAAGAACTCATCAATCTGAAATAACATTATTTAATTCTATTGGCAATGCAATTCAGGATTTAGTTATTGCTTCCATTGTAGTAGAAAAAAAATTAAAATTATAATTAATCCTGTTTCATATTTCATAAAAAGTTAACAATTTCCAGCATGGATATTTTTAAAACGGCCACCCTTTTGTTCAAGGGTGGCCGTTTTTTATATATTACCACTAGGGTGGTTAAATAATCTTGAAGGGTCAAATGAAAACTTATTTGACCCATTATTTATTTATTATACTATATTTTTTAACGAATAAATTTTCAATTACTTTAATAAAAGTTGATAAAGCATGAATAATAATAAAAAAGCAATTTTATTACTTGAAGATGGTCGCAGTTTTATTGGAAGCTCATTTGGATATGAAGGTGAAACTACTGGTGAGGTTTGTTTTAATACTGGAATGTCAGGCTACCAAGAAATTCTGACGGACCCATCGTATTGTAAACAAATAGTTACAATGACTTCTCCTCATATAGGAAACTATGGTATTAATAAAGATGACATAGAATCAGACCGAATTCAAGTTTCAGGGTTCATAATCAAGGAAGAGTCTGAAGTCCCATCTAATTGGCGCTCTGATCTATCAATAGGGAGTTATTTAAAAGAAAATAAAATTGTTGGTATTCGAGATATTGATACTCGAGCAGTGACGCGACATATCAGAGATGAAGGTGCCATGAATGGTATTATTTCATGTATTGATTTAAATATAGATAGTCTAAAAGATAAACTTTCTCAAGTTCCATCCATGGTGGGTCTTGACCTAGCAAAGCAAGTATCAACAAAATCATCTTTCGATTGGAAAGATAACTCCAATTCAAAAAAATATAAAGTTGCAGCGATAGACTATGGAATAAAACATAATATTCTAAAATTATTAGAGCAGGCAGAATGTAGTATTACTGTATTCCCAGCAAAAACATCTGCAGTTGAGATATTAAAGTTTAACCCCGATGGTGTTTTCTTGAGTAATGGTCCTGGAGATCCATCAGCTGTAAAATACGGAATAGAAATGACTCAAGGGATATTAGGAAAAAAGCCAATCTTTGGTATTTGCCTTGGTCACCAAATTTTATCTTTAGCATTAGGTGCAAAAACATTCAAACTAAAATTTGGACATCGTGGTATTAATCATCCTGTCCGAAATATGGAAACCGGACAAATTGAGATTACTAGTCAAAATCATGGTTTCGCTGTTGATCTAAATTCACTTCCTAGTAATGTAATTTCAACCCATATTAATCTCAATGATGAAACTTCTGCGGGTATTCGATGTACTGATATGGATGCGTTCTCTGTTCAATATCATCCTGAGTCTAGTCCAGGGCCACATGATAGTAGATATTTATTTGATCAATTTATAAATATGATGAAAAAATGATTCTTGAGGCGAAAAATCTGACTAAATCATTTGGCTTACGTAAGGCTGTAAATAACTTAAACCTTGAAATCCCTAACGGATCTGTTTTTGGTTTCTTGGGCCCAAATGGAAGTGGAAAATCAACAACTATTCGAATGATGACAGCACTAATATCTCCCGATGTAGGGGAGGTTTTTATCAATGGGAAATCTATTCAGAAGAATGGTAGCAAAGCCCTATCAAATGTTGGGGCATTAATTGAAAGAGCAGATTTTCATAAACATTTATCAGCAAAAACTAATCTTAAAATGTTGGCAAGAATGGATGGGACTGATTTTTCAAATATTCAAAAAGTTTTAGATCGTACAGGTCTAGGTAGTAGAGCGAATGATAAGGTAAAAACTTATTCCCAAGGGATGAAACAACGACTTGGAATAGCTCAAGCACTCATGGGGAATCCTAAATTGCTCATATTAGATGAGCCTACAAATGGTCTAGACCCTGAAGGGATGAAAGAAATCAGAGACTTAGTTGGTGAATTATCATCAGAAGGGATCACTGTTTTTATTTCATCTCACTTGCTAGATGAAGTCCAAAAGATTTGCTCACATGTCGCCATGATTAGTTTGGGTGAACTTATAATAGCAGGTAAAATGGAAGATCTACTTAGAAACTCAGAAATGTTAATGACAGAAATACATGTTGATCAAACAGAAAAGTCAATCAACATATTATCAAATTTTAAGTGGGTACATCGTTGTGATGAAAAAAATGGTATTTTAAGGGTTAGTATTGCTCCAAATAAAATAGCTGAACTTGTAAATATATTAGTACAAAATAAGATATTAGTATCGGCTATCATTCCTAAAACTAGCTTAGAAGATCTTTATTTATCAAAGATAGGAATTAAAAGTAAAGTCAATGCTTAGTTTAATTCATAATGAATTATTGGTTATTACTGGAAGATGGCGTAGTTATATAGGCTTTATTGGAATTTCAATATTGATGCCTTTGATATTGTGGGGATTTGTGTACGGGAGTGAAAGCCTACAAAATGATTATTCAAGAGGTTTTGAAGGCTCTTTTCTGATTGTTGGATCTATTATTAATGCATTTCTTGCTACATATATTATTATGAATGCACTTTGGATTCACATCCCATTTTTAATTACGTTAGCTGCCGGAGATGCCGTTGCAGCTGATGGATCAAATGGAATATTTAGGCTAACTTTAATTCGACCTGTTAGCAGATTAAAAATTTTATTATCTAAATTATTAGCAAGTTATATCTATTCTGCTTCACTTGTTATTTTTTGCGCATTTTGGAGTCTAGGTATTGGTTCACTTGTACTTGGAACTGGTGATTTAATAGTTATTGATAATGGAATTCTTGTTATAAATGAGAGTGAAGCCTGGTTAAGAATGTTTCTTTCATTTTCATTAGCAATTATTGTTATGTGTATGGTTTCAACGCTTTGCTTTATGTTCTCTTCCATGGTGAATAATGGAATTGGTCCAATAATTGGAGCAATGTTTTTAATTATTGTAGGGTATATAATAATTGCGATTCCATTAGACTTTTTTACAAAAATAGAACCCTATGTTTTTGTAAGTTATTTTAATATTTGGCTTGATGCTTTTAAAGACCCAATACCATGGGTAGTTATTTTGAAAAAACTAAGTGTTCTTATTACTTATAGTTTGATATTTTTTGGAATTTCTGCTTATGTTTTTATAAATAAGGATATAAAATCATGAAAAAATATAATTATATATTTTTTATATTTTTATTTACCTCAATCAAATCACAAAATACTGATCTTGATATAGTTAAAAGTAACATTATAACACAGTTTTCTAAGATTGAAGATTATCAAGTTGATATTAATATAAAAATTAATATGACAGGTTTTAGAATGCCAAAAAAGAAGATCAAAATGTTTTTTAAAAAGCCTGATAAATTAAGTATTAAAACTAATGGTTTTGCTATTATTCCTAAAACTGGAATTAATAATAATCCAAATGAGCTATTTAAAATGTTTAATTATATAAATGAAGTCAATCGTACAATTCGTGATAATAAACAATTTTATTTTATATCTGGAATTGTTAATCAAGATTCAATAGATATGCCTATTAAAAATTTTAAATCTGAAGAGTCTAATGTCAAGATGAGTTTATTGATTGATGCAAAAGAATGGATTATAACAGAAGTTGATATTTTTTTGGATAAAGAAAAAACATTTTCAATAAGAACAGATTATATAAACATTAATAATATAATGGTTCCAGAAAAGACAAAGTTAATCATAGGAATTAAAGAGATTAGTAGAATTAAAAATAATTTTAACAGTGATCTTTTATTTAATTCTGATAATGACTTAGCAAAGGCTAGTGGTTTCAATTTAAAGAATGATGAATTCAAAGGTGAAATAAGTATGAAATTTTCAAATTATATAATAAATCAAGGTATTGATGATCAAATTTTTATTAGGAATTAAATAAATGCCAAAAAGAAAAGACATAGATTCAATATTGATAATAGGTGCGGGGCCAATAATTATTGGCCAAGCATGTGAATTTGATTATTCTGGGACTCAAGCAACTCGTGCACTAAAAGAAGAAGGGTTTAGAGTCATTCTTGTAAATTCAAATCCTGCAACTATAATGACTGACCCAGATATTGCTGACGCTACATATATTGAACCAATTACAACGGATTATGTGGAAGCTATTATCCAAAAAGAAAAACCAGATGCAATACTTCCAACCGTAGGCGGTCAAACCGCACTAAATATTGCGATAGCTCTTGAAAAAGAAGGCATCCTAAAAAAATATGGTGTTCGATTGATTGGTGCACAGGTTGACGCCATAGATAAAGCTGAAGATAGAGAGCGTTTCAAAGAAGCTATGGATGAAGTTGGAATCGATACGGCTCAAGGTGGTTTTGTAAATTCCTGGGAAGAAGCAGATTCTCTTCTTGAAACAATGAATTTCCCAATTATAATTAGGCCATCATTTACTATGGGTGGAACAGGTGGTTCAGTTGCCTATAATTATGATGAATTTCAAAAATTAATTGAAAATGGTTTATCTGCAAGTCCAATTACAGAGGTATTAGTTGAAGAGTCTTTACTTGGATGGAAAGAATTTGAACTTGAAGTTGTTCGGGATAAAAATGACAATGCTATAATTATTTGTTCAATAGAAAATATTGATCCAATGGGAGTGCATACAGGTGATTCAGTAACTGTAGCGCCAGCTATTACACTTTCTGATAAAGAATTTCAGCAAATGCGAAATTGGGCTATAAAATGCTTAAGGACAATTGGTGTTGAAACAGGAGGCTCAAATGTACAGTTTGCTGTAAATCCTGAAAATGGTCGAATGATTATTATCGAGATGAATCCTAGAGTTAGTCGGTCCTCAGCGCTTGCTTCAAAAGCAACTGGCTTCCCAATTGCAAAAGTTGCAGCCAAGCTAGCAGTTGGGTTTTCTTTAGATGAGCTACCTAATGATATCACAGGTAAGACATTAGCTGCTTTTGAACCAACAATAGATTATATCATTACAAAAGTTCCACGATTTGATTTTGAAAAATTTCCTTCTGCATCTGGTCATTTAGGTGTCCAAATGCAGAGTGTAGGAGAGGTAATGTCAATTGGTAGAACATTTCGTGAATCAGTTCAAAAAGCATATAGATCCTTAGAGGTTGGCTTGGAGGGTTTAGAGGCAAAACCGGTCGCTGAAGGTGATCCCGATTTAAATCGAGCAAGATCATTGGATATGACTTCTCTTCGCTATGGAACTGCATTTAGACTTTTAAAAGTAAGGCAAGCCTTTTTAGAAGGTCAATCAATTGAGGATGTATTCAATATAACTAAAATAGACCCTTGGTTCTTAAACCAAATTAAAATGCTAGTTGAAACAAATAGTGATACACAACTTCGTGAATTAAAACAGCAAGGTTTTTCAGATAAACAAATAGCAAGAATGAGAGGAAAAACAGAATTAGAAATAAGAGAGCAACGGAAAGAAGAATCTGTTCTACCATCATATAAAGTAGTTGATACTTGTGCCGCAGAATTCGAAGCTGAAACACCATATTGTTATTCTACTTATGATAATGAAAATGAGATTGATCCCTTAAAAGGTAAAAAAATAATTATACTCGGTGGTGGACCTAACCGAATTGGTCAAGGAATCGAATTTGATTATTGTTGCGTTCAAGCAGTTTTTGGCTTGAGAGACCAAGGGTATAAGACAATTATGGTTAATTGTAATCCTGAAACTGTAAGCACTGATTTTGATTTAGTTGATAGATTATATTTTGAACCAGTAACATTTGAAGATGTTCTGAATATTGTAGAGTTTGAGAAACCTGATGGAGTTTTGGTCCAATTTGGAGGACAAACTCCATTGAAAATAGCTAATGAATTAGCAAATGCTGGCGTTCCAATAATTGGGACATCTCCTAAAAATATTGATTTAGCTGAGGATCGTGAAAAATTTGGTAAAATTTTAGATAAACTAAATGTAACGTGCCCACAATTTGGTACAGGTAGAACACTCGATGAGGTTATAGTAGTTGCAGAAAAAATTGGATTTCCTGTATTGGCTAGACCAAGTTATGTATTAGGCGGTAGGGCAATGGAAATTGTTTATTCTAAAGATCAGCTAGTTAACTATATTTCAAGGAATGCTGATGTTACTGAAGGTCACCCAATTCTAATTGATCAATTCTTAGAGGATGCTTTTGAATTTGATGTTGATGCTTTAAGTGATGGTAAAGAAGTTCACATAGGAGCAATTATGCAACATATTGAAGAAGCTGGAATACATTCTGGTGATTCAGCTTGTGTATTGCCACCCTATCGTATTACTACAGATGCAATGGATGAAATTATAAGAATAACTAAATCTTTAGCTTTAGAATTAAAGGTAATTGGATTGATAAATTTACAATTTGCTTACAAAGATGGTATGGTTTATGTATTAGAAGTGAATCCAAGAGCGAGTCGTACAGTTCCTTTTGTTAGTAAATCAACAAATACACCATTAGCTAGAATTGCCTCACAAATCGCCACAGGAAAGTCATTAAAAGATTTCGATTTAAACCCATGGGATAGTATGAATCATGTGTCTGTTAAAGAAGCAGTCCTGCCATTTAATAAATTTCCTGAAGAATCTGTTTTTTTAAGTCCTGAGATGAAATCAACAGGAGAAGTAATGGGCATATCTAATACAATGGGAGAATCTTTTAGACGCGCATCAATTAGTGCAGGAAATACCATTCCTAAATCTGGAAAGGTTTTTATTTCGGTTAATGATACTGATAAGCTTGATATAATTCCGACAGCTAGGGATCTAACTGAGCTTGGTTTTGAAATTGTTGCAACTTTAGGTACAACTAAAGAATTAAAACGTAATGGTATAAAGGTTGATTCAGTATTTAAAGTAGGTGAAGGCAGACCAAACATAGTAGATAGTATAAAAAACGATGAAATAAGTTTAGTTATCAATACTCCAATGGGAGCGACAGCAAGGTATGATGAAGAATCAATAGGAAAATCATGTATAAAAAAAGGAATTCAAGTGATAACCACACTCTCTGGTGCTGAAGCTGCAGTCAGAGCTATTCGTTTAAATGACCGAGAAATTAAAGTTAAGTCTATTCAAGAATACCATAGACAGTAGGTTATTTAAGACTGGTAAGAATTTTTTTTAATGCCTCTAAATAACCTAATTTCTTTAATCCAAAATATTGAGCAATACAGACATCTTTAATCACAGATTTCTTTCTAAAATCTTCACGTGAATATATATCACTTAAATGGACCTCTACTGTAGGGATATTTACAGATTCAATAGCATCTCTAATAGCATAAGAATAATGAGTAAAAGCACCAGGATTAATAATAATTCCATTAGCTTTATTAATCCCACTATGAATATGATCTATGATTTCACCTTCATGATTTGATTGAAACCATAAAAAAGAATGTCCTTCCGACTCCTTCTGACTATTTAACCATTCTTCAATATCTAATAATGTTTCATTGCCGTAAAATTCTGGTTCTCGAATACCAAGTAGATTTAAGTTGGGACCGTTTATAATAAAGAATTTCAATTTAGGACCTTTAATGATTCTAAAATTAATTTTTCATTAACCTTAGTTGTAGTTTTAGCATTTCCTAAATCATCCAATACAACAAAATTCAACTTACCCTTTTCAGTCTTTTTATCATTTTTAATAAATGGTAATAAATACTTAGGGTCAATTTTTGGTAATTGAGGTAAGGGGAGTTTATCAATTATATTAGTTAATATTAGCAAATCTTCTTTTGTGATATAATTAAGCTGTTCGGAGACATACCCTGAGCACTTCATACCAAAAGAGACAGCATCTCCATGTCTAATCTTACCATAACCAAGATGTGATTCAAGTGCATGACCAATCGTATGCCCAAAATTGAGAATTCTTCTAATACCATTTTCATTTTCATCTTTCGACACGATTTTTGCTTTGATTTCACATGACGCTGAGATAGCAGTTTCAAAAGGGAAATTATTTATATCATTTAGCCATGACCCTATTTGAACTAAAAAACTTTTATCCCAAATTGCGCCGTACTTAATTATCTCACCTATACCAGCATTGACTTCTTCTTTTGGTAGCGATGCTAAAAGTTGAGGGTCAATTAAAACCCCTTTTGGTTGATATATTGCACCAATCAAGTTTTTACCTTGTGATACGTTTATACCGGTTTTCCCACCAATAGATGAATCTACCATAGCTAAAAGCGTTGTAGGTATTTGAAAATAATTAATCCCTCGCATAAAAGAGGAGGCAACAAAACCGCTAACATCTCCAACAACTCCACCTCCTAAGCATATTATAGTTGATTTCCTATCACAACCATATTCAATCATTTGATTAATAATTCGACTGTATTCATTTATACTTTTAGCAGTTTCACCATTTGGAAGAGTAATAAAATCAACATCAAAATTATTTTTTTTTAATTCCTTCAAAAAAACAAATCCAAATAATTCCATTAAATTATATTGTGAAATAATTATCCATTTTTGACCATTATTATGCTCATTAAGTAGCGAAGAGCATTTTTTGAGAATACCAGACTCAATATCAATTGAATAAGATCTCTTGTCTAAATTAACTTGAATTGATTTCATTGATTTAACTTTTCAATAATTTGATTACTTAAAATATCAGGATTTAAGTCATCAGTATTAATTGTTATTTCTGCAGTATCATAATAATATTTTTTTCTATAGTCCCATATTTTTTTTAGCTCTTTTTCTAAATCCTTATCATTTAAAAGTGGGCGATCTATATTTGAAAGTAAACGATTCTTCAAGCTTAAAGTTGAAGCTTTAAGAAAAATAACTTTCCCATTAGAACTTATATTTTTTCTATTTCGATGATCTAAAATAATTCCACCACCACATGCAACTACGACTTTTGAACTTTTAATTTCTGATAAGGCATTTACTTCCAGCTCTCTAAAATAATTTTCACCTTTTTCTTTAAATATACTCTTAATAGACATATTATTTTTAACTTCAATAAAGTGATCTAAATCTAAGAATGGAGTTTCTAGTTTTTTTGCCAATAACTTTCCAACTGTAGATTTTCCTGAACCCATCATTCCAATTAAATAATAATTCATTAGTACTTGGCAGTAGCTCTCATGTGTGCCTTTAGCTGCTCCATTGAATCTCCACCAAATTTCTCTAATATTGCATCTGCTATAACAAAACAAAGCATACTTTCAGCAATTATCGAGGCAGCAGGGACAGCGCATGAATCAGTCCGTTCCTTATGAGCTTTTTTGCTTTCAATTGAACTTATATCAACAGATTTTAGAGGTTTAATTAATGTTGGAATAGGCTTCATTGCTAAACGTATTAGAATTGGTTGCGCATTACTCATGCCACCTTCAATACCTCCAGCGTTATTTGAATATCGTGTAAACTTTTTTCCATCATGCCCAATTTCATCATGTATTTCACTTCCAAACTTTTCTGTTTCACCAAATCCTTCACCTATTTCAATTCCTTTAAAAGCATTTACACTCATCATCATTGCTGTAATGCGTGCTTGTAGTTTACTGTCCCATTGTGTGTAACTACCTAGACCATAAGGTAAGCCACTAGCTATGACTTCGAAAATCCCTCCAACTGAATCTCCTGCTTTTTTTGCAGTATCAATTATTTTAATCATTTCAGTTTCTGATTTTTTATCGAGACATCTTACGGGTGATGAATCAACAGTCTGACTCAATTTATTAGGACTAAGGTCACTTGGTAGCTTAGTCTCATCTTTGATATTGTGAATTTGTACCACACGACTTCCAATTTGAATATCAATATCTTCTAAAAGTTTTCTACATAATGATCCAAGAGCTACTCTCATGGTAGTCTCTCGTGCACTTGATCGCTCAAGAACATTTCTAATATCATCAAAGCCATATTTTTGAATTCCAGCAAGATCTGCATGGCCCGGACGAGGAAGAGTTACTTTACGAATTTCTTCTTTAACTGGTGTTACAGACATTTTTTTTGTCCAGTTTTCCCAATCTTTATTTTTAACAATAAGACCAATTGGTGAACCAAGGGATTTACCATGTCTCACTCCACAATATATATCTGCATGGTCTTTTTCAATTTTCATTCTACCACCTCGACCATGCCCCATTTGTCTTCTTAATAAATGTGAATCAATATAATTTTCAGAGACTTCTAGTCCTGCTGGTAAGCCATCTAAAATTCCTAGTAGTCCTTGCCCATGCGATTCACCAGCAGTTAGAAATTTGAGTTGTTTTAACATAATTCTGATTTTAATACCTTTTTTACTTTTTCTAATTCTATTTTTTCTGAAATTTTTTCACCCATCCATAGTTCTATTGATGCTATTCCTTGATAAATAAACATTTCTAATCCATTTACTGTCTTAGCTCCAATTTCTTTTCCGTACTTTAACCATTTTGTTTCAAAAGGATTATAAACTGTTTCGATTAGGGTTATTTGATCATTTATTTCTATATCCGGCATAAAATTTATTTTAGGCCACATTCCAAGCGGTGTGCAATTAATTATTATAGTAGGATTTTTATTTAAACTATTTGTTGGATGGATAGTATTAATCCAATCCAATAAATTCTTCTCTGCTTCAATAGATCTATTCTTTATTGATATAGATTTAATCCCCTTTTTTATTAATCCATATGCGATTGCCCTAGCAACTCCACCTGCACCAATAATAAGACACTCTTTATTATTTAAGGATAAATCATAGTTATTAATTGATTCAAGAAAACCAATCCAGTCTGTATTATAGCCCTTACCTTTATAAACACAATTAACTGCGCCAATTATTTTCGCAGAACTATCAAGAGATTTTAAAAAAGGTAATATAGTCTGTTTGTGTGGTAGAGTTACATTATATCCATTTAGTTTATTTGTATTAACAAATGTATCTAATTTATTGCTAGAAACTTCTTTTTTATCATAAGATGCACTTATATCTAGTTGTTTATATATTTCTTGATGAAGAATAGGACTCAAACTATGTTTAATTGGAGAGCCAATAACCGAAAAATGCTTCATTTCTTAAGTCTTTCTAGTAATTGAAAAAAATTAGGAAATGAAATTGCAACACAATCAGGGTTGTCGAGTTCTATATCTTGATTTGAAATAAGTCCAGCGATAGAAAATGTCATTGCAATACGATGATCATCATATGTTTTAATCTTTGCTCCTTTTAAACGGGTTGGGCCTTTAATAATAAACCCATCATCAAGCTCTTTAATATTAGCACCCATATTGATTAGGTTTTTGCAAATAGCCTTTATTCTATCACATTCTTTAAACCTTAATTCACTTGCATCTCTAACTTCAGTTACACCTGTTGCTTGCGTAGCTAATAATGCAATTAAAGGTAATTCATCTATTAATCCTGGGATATCATTTTTTGAAATATTAATATTATTTAATTTGCTTGAAACTACTTTTATACTTCCAAGTTTCTCACCAAAAGAAAATTTCTCATTTAAATAATCTAACTTCGCACCCATTTTATCAATTATTCTATAAAAACCAATTCGGGTTGGATTTAATAAAATATTATCTATGGTAATTGATGAATTAGGTAAAAGTATTGCAGCAGTTGCGAAGAATGAAGAAGTAGAAGGATCTCCTGGTACCTTAAAATTAATTAACGATGATAAGCTAGATTTTGAAATCGTATTTGTTAAATTATTTGTTGAAATCGTTGCACCTAATTTTTTGAGCATTATTTCTGTATGGTTTCTGGACAGAATACTTTCAGTAGTTGAGGTCTTACCAGTTGCTTCAATCCCAGCTAATAGAATAGCAGATTTTATCTGTGCACTTGGGATTAGTGAATTATGTTTAATGCCATTTAAATCACTTTTAAAAATTGATATGGGTAGCCTTCCATCATTACTTTTTAATTTTAATCCCATTTTAGCTAATGGATTTAAAACTCTATCCATTGGCCTGGATGAAAGAGATTGATCACCTATAAATCTAGCATTAATGCCTTTGCCAGCTAGTAGTCCTAGTAATAAACGGGTTGTAGTTCCAGAATTTCCACAATTTAAATCAGTTGATGGATCTGTAAAGCTTCCACCTCGAATAAGTGTTGTTTGTCCATCATCAAATATCTTAATTCCGCAATGCACCAAGCAATCACGGGTAGAAACCACATCATTTCCATCTGATAAATTAGAAATTTGCGACTCACCATTTGACATAGCTGCAAAGATTAGAGCTCTATGCGATAATGATTTATCGCCAGGTAATGTAAATGTTCCTCTAATAGACATTCTTTTTTAATTCATCTGCTATCATAAAAGCTAATTCTATAGCTTGATTAGCATTTAATCTTGGATCACAATGTGTTCTATATCTATCGGATAAATTGTCTTCTGAAATTTTATCTAAACCTCCTGTGCACTCAGTTACATTCTGCCCTGTCATTTCGAGATGAACTCCTCCAGCTATTGAACCTTCGGCTTTATGTATTTGAATATTCTTTTTTAGTTCTTCTATTATATGATCAAAAGGACGAGTTTTAATTCCAACTTTACTTTTAGTTGTGTTGCCATGCATTGGGTCAGATGACCAGACCACAGTTCGACCTTCCTTTGTTATTTTTCTTATGAGTTTAGGTAGATACGTTTCAATTTGATTATATCCATATCTAGTAATTAATGTTATACGGCCAGCTTCATCCATTGGATTTAAAATATCTAACAATTCAATTAATTCATCAGGCTCGAGTGAAGGGCCACATTTTATTCCAATAGGATTCTTAATTCCACGGCAAAATTCGACATGAGCACTATCTTTAAATCGAGTTCTATCACCTATCCATACAAAGTGAGCTGAAGTATTATAAACATCTCCTGAAGTTGAATCAACACGCGTAAGTGCTTCTTCATATGGAAGAAGCAGTGCTTCATGACTAGTAAAATAATCAACTGTTCTTAGTTGGGGTGTGTTATTTGAATTTATTCCCAATGCATCCATGAAATTTAGGCTTTCTTGAATTTGGTGAGCTAGATGATGGTATCTCTCTCCATGTGGGTCACTTTTAACAAAGCCCATATTCCAAGAATTGACATGTCGAAGATCTGCATAGCCACCATCAGCAAAAGCTCTAAGTAAATTAAGAGTAGAAGCTGCCTGAGAATATCCTTTTAGCATTCGATCAGGGTCAGGCTGTCTTAATTCTTCATCAAAATTAATATCATTAATAATGTCTCCAGTATAACTAGGCAGCTCAACACCATTTATTGTTTCAGTTTCACTAGATCTTGGTTTTGCAAATTGACCAGCCATTCGCCCTACTTTGACAATGGGCAAATTTGTACCAGAGGTTAAAACTACTGCCATTTGTAAAATTACTCTAAATGTGTCACGAATATTATCTGCATTAAACTCAGTAAAGCTTTCTGCACAATCTCCTCCTTGTAATAAAAAACCATTACCATCAGATACTTCAGCTAATGAACGTTTTAAAGACCTCACTTCACCAGCAAAGACAAGGGGAGGAAAGCTCTTTAAAGTATCTTCAACTTTGGATAAATGATTTTCATCCGGGTATTTAGGAATATGTTTGGCTGTATAATCCCGCCAGCTATTAATCTTCCACATTATGTGAGTCCTTTAATCTATTGTCCAAAGAAGTTGTCGCAGACTTTAGTTCTTTTATCATATTTTCGGTATAAGGATTAAAGAGTTGTAAGTCAGCGTATAGATCCCAAGTATCATTACATGTTTGCTCAACAAGATCTAATAAATCTCTAAATCCTTGAGTGTCAATCTCAGTTTTACGAATTCCATACTCTTTTAACATACGTCCTAAGAAATGGGTTACACCTTGAGTTTTTGCTGCCATCTGATCGTGCTTATCAGGAGTCATTTCCATCACTTTTATTCCTTGATCTGTGAAGAACCTTTTCCAGAAACTAAAATCTTTATTTGTATCTCTTGTATTATTCATCATTATTTTAAGTTTATTATTTGATAAAAATGAATCTGGTCCAAACATTGGATGAGTCGCAATAATACTTATACTAGGATCTAACTTCTTTTTCATTATTTCTGTAGGATGTATTTTTACCGAACACACATCAATAACAGTTGTCCCTTTTTTAAGAAGCGGTGAGATTTTATTAATGACGTTGTCAAACTCTCTTATTGGAACTGCAATAAAAACTGTCTTTTCATTTAAAACATCATCCAGACTACTTTTCTCTATGCCATGCATTGAAGGATTCTGATTCTCATCATAGACTTTAATTGCAAAGCCTTTTTGTAAAATATTTGCTAATACTTTTCCGAATCTGCCGAAGCCTATTATTCCTACTGAAGTCATACGTCCTCTAATTTTTTTATTCCAAGAAATAAAGTAAGATTATGTTTTAAATCATGAATGCTTTCTTCCAAAATCTCAAGACCATATAATTGAGCACAAGCTTGATTGGCGATAACACCTGAATTTTTAGGGAGTTTCCCTTCAGACAACCTTCTTGCTGCTTCAGCAGTGTCGTCTTCTTCTATTAATGGGCGTGTCCAAAAATGTTCACTTAAATAATCTTTACATTGACGAAGTGCTTGTTGATGAGAATGGATTTGCATTATATCACCAATATTTGTTCCCTTAACTCCAAGTAAGTTTTGATTAACAGGTATATGAAACATCTCAATTATATCGCAACGATATTTAGAAAGAGCTTCAACACTTTCTATAACAACACCTCCTTGAGCATTTTCCATTGCAAAAATACCATAATCAGTTTTCCCAGTTTCTACTTCTGACAGCACATGTTCAGATGAGATTTGATAAATAATTTTAAAATTATTTAATCCATGATTTTTACAAAATATATTTGCAGCTTCTTCTGAGAAACTACCTTGACCACCTTGAATCCCTATTGTTATCATGTTAATGCCTTATTTTTTGAGAAATAAAATTTTGAGCAAAAAAAAACCCCGATATTAATCGGGGTTTAAATATAGTCGATATATATACTGATATATCTGGGACTATAAAACCCCTTGGTGGCTAAAAAATCCACTAAAATAATACAGTATGTTATCGTATTTCATACACTTGATATTAATTAAAGAAAAGCATGCGAGCAAAGGCTATTTTATTTTCTGCAAATTTTTTGAAATACTAAATATCAATTTAAAAATATTTGAAATATCTTCTTCTTTTAAATCATTATTAGCTTTGATTGATAGATTTTTAATAATCTTGTTTTCGCGATCTATATCATCGATACCTAATGAATTTGAAGCTTTAACTTGACCAATTTCTTTAGCTATAGAGAATCTATTTTTGAGAAGAGCTATAAGATCTTGATCAATTTTGTCTATTTCTTTGCGTAGTTTGTTAATTTTCTTACTTGGGTTCATAAAAAAAAATACATTATGGATTATATGGGTTGAAAGAAATTTTATTGTAATTTTAAATGTTAAAATTAACTAAATAGTTTTAAGCTTAATTCAAAATATTCTTTTATATTATTTTTAATAATTATGAGTACACCTACTAAACGTATTGCCTTCCATACTATGGGATGCAAATTAAACCTTTCTGAGACTGGAACAATTTCTCGCGACTTTATTCAGCATGGTTTTCAAAAAGTTAGTTATAAAGAAAAAGCAGATATTTATGTTTTGAATACTTGCTCTGTTACAGAAAATGCCAATAAAGAAGCGCGCAAGCTTATTCGACAAGCAAAGCGACGGAATCCTGATTCATCAATAGCAATTATTGGATGTTATGCTCAATTAAAGCCTAATGAAATTTCCGAAATTAAAGGTGTTGATTTGGTTTTGGGAGCCAAAGAAAAATTTAATTTGTTAAGTCATCTAGAAAAGTTAGATATAAAGGATAAAACTAAAATAGTTGAATCAGATATTAGAGAAATTAATAACTTTAAGTCATCATACTCTTCTGCTGAAAGAACACGTTCTTTTCTAAAAATTCAAGATGGGTGTAATTATACATGTTCATTTTGTACAATACCATTAGCGCGAGGAAAAAGTAGAAGTGATAGTATAAAAAACACAATGGAAACTGCCAAAAAGATAACAAATAGAGGTGCCAGAGAAATTGTTTTAACGGGTGTAAATATAGGTGACTTTGGCCATGGAACTACTGAAACATTTTATGACCTTATTCAACAATTAGATACTATAAATGAGTTAGATCGGATTCGAATATCATCGATTGAACCAAATTTACTTTCAACTCAAATTATTGATTTTTGTGCAACATCAAAAAAAATTATGCCCCATTTTCATATTCCACTTCAATCAGGTTCAAACAAAATTTTGCAATCAATGAGACGAAGATATAACCGTGAATTATATGAAGAAAAAATAATTAAAATAAAAAATCTTATTCCAGATGCTTGTATTGGTGTTGATGTTATAGTTGGCTTCCCAGGTGAAACAGATTCTGAATTTTTTAAAACCTATGATTATTTAAAGGAGTTAGATATTTCTTATCTGCATGTTTTTTCTTATTCCGAAAGAGAAAATACAGAAGCTATTAAAATTAAAGATGTGGTTAATTTTGAGGAAAGGGCTGAAAGAAGTAAAATGCTTCATATCCTTTCAAATAAAAAAACCCATCTTTTTAATGATAAATTTTTAAACTCAAATCGTCCCGTTCTTTTTGAGAGTATTAAGAATGGAAAAGTAACAGGTCATACTGATAATTATATACAAGTTCAAGTTGATGGAGACTCAAAGCTAATAAATAAAATACTCCCAGTAAATTTAGAATTAAATTGTGGTTCTAATATTTTTGGAACACTTAAATAATATATGATTAGGCTTGAAAGCCTATCTAAGTCTTTTCCCGATGGTGATTTATTTAACAATGTAAATATTTTCATTAAAAGCCGTATGCGCTTAGGGCTTGTTGGCCCTAATGGTTCTGGTAAAACTACACTTCTTAGAATAATGCTTGGTAAAGAAAGTCCAGATACTGGAAGCGTCCAATTAGATAAATCAACGACAATAGGATATTTAGCTCAAGAAATAATAGTAGGCTCTAATCAATCAATTTTAGAAGAAGTGCTTAGTGCTTTTCCTGAATTGAAAAAAATTGAAAGTAAAATGCATGAATTAACAAATGCAATTGCTCTTGAAGAAAATAATAATAATTTAGTTAATGAATTAGGTGAAGTACAAAATCATTTTGAAGCCTTAGGCGGTTGGTCAATAGAAAAAAAAGCAAAAAAAATATTATACGGGCTTGGATTTAAAGATGAACAATTAAGCCAACAAATGAGCATTCTTTCAGGAGGTTGGCGTATGCGAGTTGCTTTAGCTTCAATTCTTCTTCAAGAACCAGATATATTATTTTTAGATGAACCGACCAATCATCTTGATTTAGATGCAACTATTTGGTTGGAAAAATTTTTAACAGATTGGAAAGGAGGAATGGTAATGATTAGTCATGATCGAATATTCTTAGATAAATCTGTTAATCATATTGTTGAAATTGATCTTAAAAAAGTTACTTTGTTTAATGGTAATTATTCAAAATATAAAATTGAGAAAGCTCTAAGATTAGAGCAAAATCAAAATGCTTATAAAAACCAACAAAAACAGATCAAAGAGACAGAGCGTTTTATCGATCGATTTAGATATAAAAGTACTAAATCAAAGCAGGTTCAAAGTAGAGTAAAAATGTTAGATAAAATGGATAAAATTGCTGCACCTTTTGAAGATAAAAATGCATTAGCCTTATCATTACCTCAGCCTACTCGACCACCATTAAAAATTGCATCATGTAACAATGTTAGCAAAAACTTTGGAGATATTGAAGTATTTGATAAAATGAATCTTAATATTGAAAGAGGTCATAAGATTGGACTAGTTGGCCATAACGGTGCAGGAAAATCCACGTTACTTAAAATGTTAGCTACTGTAGAAAGTTTATCTTCAGGTGATATTTCATTTGGTAGCGAAGTAAAAACAGCTTATTACGCTCAACATCAACTTGATATACTTAATGAAGATGACACAATTTTTAAAACTATTCATAAAGTGAGCCCAGGGTGGGGAGAAACTCAAATCCGAACGTACCTTGGTAGTTTTTTATTTAAATCAGATGAGATTGAAAAATTAGTTAAAGTTTTATCTGGAGGTGAAAAAGCTAGGCTTGCAATGGCTAGAATGTTAGTCGAGCCATCTCACTTATTATTATTAGATGAACCAACAAACCACTTAGATATGGTTTCTAGAAATATAGTTGAAGATGCATTAACTCAATTTAATGGGTCTATTGTTTGTATATCTCATGATCGTCATTTTCTTAATAATGTTACTAATTTAACAATTGAGGTTGGCAATAAAACAATTAAGGTTTATGAAGGTAACTATGAATATTATGAATGGAAAAAAATAAAAGATTCTAATGATATTATTTCCCCAAAAAATAAAAAAGTCTCAAATGGTAAATTAGAATATGCAGCAAAAAAGAAAAAACGCAATAGAATATCTTGGCTTGAAAAAAGATTTACTAAAATTGAGAATGAATTAGAAGAACAAAGACTAATTACTAAAAACCCTGATAATGTTGATAATTATGAAGCCTTACAAAAGGCAATGGATAAAATGAATGTATTAGAAAGTGAATACCTTGAGCTAATGGAAGAACATGAACGTCTTATAACTTAATCTTTAACCATTTGTTCTAGTATTTCATCCCAAAATTTGATTCTTGCATTCATACAGTATTTTGCTGCAGTTGTCGCTTCAGCCCATTTATCCTTATTGTTTTCGCAGAGCTCTTTTACCATTCGTAATGCAGTTGGAGTATGTTCATCCTCATCTAATCCTATATGTCGATCAAGATAATATCTAAACAGCTTTAGTTTACCATGAAGTGAACTATCCATTTCTTTAATAATATTTTTAAACATTTCAGGGATGACTTCTTCTCTTCCAAATGTAAACATAGAGGCAACAACGTGAGGTTCAGCACCATCTAATATTTTGAAGGTTTCGTTTACAAAATTTCTTGCAGCTGTAGGCGCATTACTAATAATTAATGATTTAGAAACATTTGAAGTTTTTAAATTTTGTAAAAAAGAGTCAATTGATTCTGTATTTGCTCCTGCTTGATGCATTGCATGACAATACATTTCAAAATGGCTCATATGTTGCCCATGGGGATCCATATCAGATTCTTCTTCAACGACTATTTCATTTAGTAATCTTGATGGAGTTCCTTTCCCAGATGGAATCCAAGGAATAGTTACGCATGTTAGCTTAGATTGAAGAGATTTTAATATTGACATAAAATCCCATACAGCAAAAACATGATTAGACATAAAAATTTGTAATTGATTAATATCTTTTATTGATTGATAAATATTATGATTTTGGAGTTTGTCTCTTTCTTCTTGTGTCGCATCAAGAATTTTCAGAATATCATTTTTTAGAAACCAAGACATTATAGTTCAGCTAACCTATATTTATAAATTAAATATTTTTTTATTCTTTTTCGTAATCTTCAATAGGAGGGCAGGTACAAATTAAATTACGATCTCCAAAAGCGTTATCAACACGCCCGACTGATGGCCAATATTTAAATTCTTCTAGCCATTTGGCTGGATATGCTGCTTGACTTCGTGAATATGTATGTGTCCAATTATCATTGGTTACAACTTTAGCTGTATGAGGGGCATTAGTAAGAGGATTATCTACTGGATCAAGACTTCCATTAATAATTTCTTCAATTTCTTTTTTAATTGAAATCATTGCATCGCAAAATTGATCAAGTTCTTTTTTTGACTCACTTTCAGTTGGCTCAATCATTAACGTTCCAGGAACAGGGAATGACATTGTTGGTGCATGATAACCATAATCAATTAATCGCTTTGCAACATCTTCATCTGAAATATTATGATCTCTTTTTAAAGGTCGAAGGTCTAAAATAAATTCATGTGCTGAATACCCATTAGCTCCACGATATAATATTGGAAAGTGATCTTTTAGTCTGTGGGCCATATAATTTGCGTTTAATATTGCAATTTCAGTAGATAGTTTTAATCCTTCATTACCTAACATGGCAATATATGCCCATGAAATTGGAAGAACCCCAGCGCTTCCAATTGGGGCTGCTGATACAGCATGAATTGCTTTTTTAGAATTATCTAAGTTTGGATGACCTGGTAAAAATGGAACTAAGTGTTTAGCAACACAAATTGGTCCCATACCTGGACCTCCACCACCATGAGGAATTGCAAAAGTCTTATGCAAATTTATATGACAAACATCAGCGCCAAATTCACCCAATCGAGTAAGGCCTACCATAGCATTTAAGTTTGCGCCATCTAAATATACTTGGCCGCCATGATTATGAATTAAAGTGCAAACTTCTCCAATCGCTTCTTCAAAAACTCCATGAGTAGAAGGATATGTAACCATTATCCCCGCTAAGTTTTGACTGTTTTCTTCGACTTTTATTTTTAAATCTGTTAAATCTATATTTCCTTCATCGTCACATTTAACAACTACAACATTCATGCCAGCCATTACTGCACTTGCAGGGTTTGTACCATGTGCAGATGATGGAATTAAGAAGACATTTCGGTGAGAATTTCCATTATCTAAATGATATGCTCTAATAACAAGAAGTCCAGTATACTCTCCCTGGGCACCAGAATTAGGTTGGAGAGAACAACCGCTGAGTCCTGTTATGTCAATGAGCCAATCAGATAGTGAATCACATAACTCCCCATATCCTTTTGTTTGATCTGAAGGTGCAAATGGGTGCAAAAAAGCAAATTCTGGCCAAGTTATAGGCATCATTTCAGCTGCAGCATTAAGTTTCATAGTGCATGATCCAAGAGAAATCATGCTAGTATTCAAGGTAAGGTCTTTAGTCTCTAATTTATGAATATATCTCATCATCTCTGTTTCAGAATGATACTGATTAAATACTTCATGGGTGAGGAAAGAAGATTTACGATTTAAAGATAAATTAAAATTGTTCTTTTGTGAAATTTTAGATTTGAAAATAGAAAGGATATCAATTAAGTCTTGATCTGAAACCGTCTCATCAAGAGATATTCCAATATCACCATTGTCAAAATATCTAAAATTCATATTATTTAATTCTGCAGATTCTCTTAATTCTTTGATTGAATTTTTATCTGTTAAAATACGAATTGTATCAAAAAATTGTTCATGAACAATCTCATAACCTGAAGATTGTAGGCTACTAGCAAGAGCTTTAGTTTTGTTATGAATACGATTCGCAATTGCCTTAATTCCAGAGGGGCCATGATATATTGAATACATACTGGCCATAACGGCAAGAAGGACTTGCGCAGTACAGATATTTGATGTGGCTTTATCTCTTCGTATATGCTGTTCACGTGTTTGGAGTGCCATTCGCAGTGCTCTATTTCCATTACTATCAACAGAGACACCAATAATACGACCTGGCATTTTTCGTTTAAAATCTTCTTTTGCTGCTACAAATGCAGCATGCGGACCACCAAAACCCATTGGTACTCCAAACCTTTGTGAATTACCAACTGCTATATCAGCGCCTATTTCTCCAGGTGTTGGAATAAGAGCAAGAGCCATTAAATCGGTTGCTACAGCTATAAGGGCTCCTGATTCGTGAGCTTGATCGCAAAGCTTTTCAAAATTAAAAACTTTACCATCAGTTGCTGGATATTGAATTAAAGCTCCAAATATTTTTTCATCAAAATCAAATTCATCTACAGGTTTAATAATTAGCTTTACACCTATGGGCTCTGAACGAGTTTTTAATACATCTATAGTTTGAGGGTGACAGTCGCTGGCAACTAAAAATTGATTTCTTTGTTTTGTTGATCGAAACATCATCACCATTGCTTCAGCAGCGGCAGTAGCTTCATCGAGTAGTGATGCATTAGAAATGCTTAACCCCGTCATTTCTGTTATCATTGTTTGGTAATTGAGTAAAGCTTCTAATCGACCTTGAGAAATTTCTGCTTGATAAGGAGTATATGCAGTATACCAACCAGGATTTTCTAAAATATTTCGTTGAATCACTGGTGGAGTGATTGTACCATAATAACCAGTCCCTATATATGACCTAGCTACTTTATTTTTTGATGCTATACCTTTAATTTTTTTTAAAAGGGAGAATTCATCCAGTCCCTCACCAATATTTAATTCAGATTTAACATGAATTGATTCTGGAATAGTTTTTTCTACAAGCTCTCCAAGATCTTTTAGCTTAAGAACTTCCAGCATTTCTTCTATTTCAGATGGTCTAGGTCCAATATGTCTTAAGGAAAAATTTTGTGATAAGTCTTTAGGCATGTATTTTTATATAGAAGTATGAATATAAATGGATTATTAAGGAACCAAATTTAGAAAAGAGATAGTATTTATGACCAATAGAATTATTACTAATTCCAAGAATTTATTAATGATTCTTTTACCCTTTTAATGAGGCCTTATAATATTGATCAAAAGCTGCAAGTAAGCTTTCTTGCCCTGAATAAGGTGCAGGCGAATATTTTTTAGACTGAATTCCTAATTGAGATAATTCAGAAATATGCCAATCTTGTTTATTTGTCGTATCCCAAAAATTAACAGCATCAGCAGTATTGTATTTTTTAGACTTAATAACATCTTTATTAAATAGCCATGAGCAATTAACAATACATTTATCAACACCGTCAGGCCACACAGTATGATACATTACATATTCAGGATGAAGACTAATTAACATATTTGGAGCAATTGAATAGTAGTAAACTCTATTTAAGTCATCTTCAGCTACATTATTTAATGGAGGACAACATAATTCTCCACTTTCAGTCACACTTTTTTTATCTTTACTTAAATTCATATATCCACCTAAAAAAGGACCTGAGTGCAAATCATTTCTGCCACCTAAATAGGGTGTTATTGCAGCAAGTTCTGGATGAAGTATAGGGCAATGGTAACATTCACAATAGTTTTGTATTACTAATTTCCAATTACCATCAACATTATATGTTTTTGTTTCTAAAGAAACAAGATCAGAAACGTCCCAATTCTCAAACTTTTTTAAAATTGGGGCAAACACATTTTCAAATTTTTCTGGATTATCCTTAAAATTAATAAAAATGAAGCCTTCCCATTCTGCAATAGAAATTGAGTGAAGAGGATAATCTTTCTTATTAAAATTATCAACAGTATCCATATGAGGTGCACCGATTAAGTCCCCGTTTAAATTATAAGTCCAACCATGATAGCCACATTGTATTGAGTTTGAAAATTGACCTGATGATTTATCACAAATTCGAGTTCCTCGGTGACGACAAACATTTGCATGGGCTCTTAATTTACCGGTAGCCTCTCTTAAAATAATTGCACTTTCAGTACCTATATTAACTATTTTATACTTACCATTTTTAGAAAGCTCAGAAGACCTTCCAGCGCAGATCCAATTATTTAGAAAAATATTGTCATACTCTTTTATGAGTATTTGCGGATTAACATAGTAATTACGTTCTAATGTATGAGCGCCATCTCTAAGTGTCTCAGCTGTTTTCTTAAAACTCATCCTTTAAGAATCTCTCGTGCTGCGTTAAATCCATTCGTTCCATGCAATCCACCCCCAGGATGTGTTCCTGACCCACAAAGATATAAATTTTTAATTGGTGTTTTATATTGTGAAGAACTAATTGTTGGTCTCATAAACATAAATTGATCGAGAGTCATTTCACCATGATTTATGTTTCCTTCAGTGAGTCCAAATTCTTTTTCCATATCTAGAGGTGAAATAATGCTACTATCTATGATTAGTGATCTAAAACTTGGTATAACTTTTTCTAAGGCATCAATGATATTAGTTTTTAGTTGATCTTTTAATTGATCGGACCATGCACTATCCCTTAAATGATAAGGAGCATATTGAACCGTGGCAGATAGTACGTGTTTTCCCTTAGGAGCAAAATTACTATTTAATATAGATGGTAAAACAAACTCAACATATGGATTATCAGCAAGACGGCCATATTTTACAGCATCAGATGCTCTTTCCAGATATTTTATTGATGGACTAATCGAGAAAACTGTTTTCATTTGATCTTCTAAAATACCATTGATTTTAGGAATGCTTTTAAGTGCAAAGTGTATTCGAGCTGTACTACCTCGATATCTAATATTATTGAGTTGCGTTTTAAAATCAGGACTAATGTTTGATGGGCCAACCAGATTAATGAAGGTATTATTAGGATCTAAGCCTGAAACAATTTGTTTTGCAATAATTTGTTCACCATCTTCAAGGGTTACACCAGTACAACTATGCTCATTAGTATCAATAGATCGAACTTTTTTAGAAACTTGAATATCTGTTCCATAGCTCAGAGCACACTCTTTTAAAGCAATGGCAAATTTTTCTGTACCTCCATTAACAAATTGAGCATTATGAAACACGCCATTTGCATGCACATGTTGATGTAAAAGATTATAGCCAGTTCCTGCTGCAAAAGGGCCGAATGATAAATGATGTATTCCCGAAGAAGCGACTGAAGTTCTAAGCAATTCATTCTCAAACCATTCATCGACTAATTCAGGCATCATCATTGGGGCAACGCGTAGTAGGTCTACAATCCCGCGAGTACCATGCTTGCTTATAGGCCCAAGCATAGATCGCATTCCTAAAATTTCTTTTATTCCAGCATTTGGTAAACCCGGTGGCGTTAACTCGTATAATTTTTCTAAAAAGTTAGATAACTTTGAAACATAAGAGCTAAAGTCTTTCCATCTTTTAGCATCCTTTTCAGAAAGCCTTGATATGGAATCAATGGTTTTAGACTCTTCTTTATGAAAACAAATGTGCTCGCTATTTTCACCAAGAGCAACTCTAAGGATTTCAGGCTGATCTAATACCAACCCTTTACTTTTTAGATCCAATAGTTTATCTAGTCGAGGATCTATCCATTTAATGGTATCATTAAATACGTTGCATTTATATCCAGGGCTAAATTCCATGGATGATGCCATGCCACCAACTGCATCTCTGGATTCTAAAACAAGAGTACGCTTTCCAGCTTTACTTAAAATAGCGGCAGTTGTTAAACCATTTATTCCAGCGCCAACTACAATCACATCATAATTACTCATCACCAAGTCCCTAAAATCTTTTTTGCTGCCATTTCACCAGGTGAACCTGTAATTCCGCCTCCAGGATGAGTTCCAGATCCACATTGGAAATAGTTTTTAATTGGGGTTGTATAATCTGCCCATTTTACAGCTGGACGTAAAGAGAATAGCTGTTGAAGGGTTAACTCGCCATGGAAAATATTACCTTCTGTCAAACCAAATGTTGACTCTAAATCAGCAGGTGTTAGTACTTGGCGGTGCAAAATAATATCTTTGATATTTGGAGCATATCTTGCGATAGTATTTATTACTGCATCACCAAAAGCCTCTCTTTTTTGATCATTCCAGCCACCATTAATATCATAAGGTGCGTACTGTACAAAACATGACATGACATGTTTGCCAGGTGGTGCCATATCAGGATCTAAAACGGAAGGAAGTATAATATCCATAAAAGGTGCTTCTGAGAAATTTCCATATTTAGCATCATCATATGCTCTCTCTAAATGATCATAGGATGGACTTATAGATATTGCACCACGTAAATGGTGACCATCTCCTGGAAGACATGTAAAATTAGGTAAGGCATCTAAAGCTAAATTAACTTTTCCTGAAGATCCGCGAATTCTAAAATTTTTAATGGCAGAGACAAAATCGGAAGGTAAATCTGGTTCATCCAACATTTTTAAAAAAGTAAGTTTTGGATCTAAGCCAGATATAACAATATTTGAATTATATTCATCCCCATTTTCTAGAGCGACACCTACTGCACGACCATTTTTAACTATTACTTTTTCAACTGAAGCTTCAGTCATTATATCCACACCAAAATGCTCGGCGGATCTTGCGATTGCCATACTTACAGCGCCAGTTCCACCTCTTTGAAATCCCCAAGCTCTAAACGCACCATCAATATCACCCATGTAATGATGAAGCATAACATAAGCTGATCCGGGTGATCGAGGCCCCATAAATGTTCCAATTATACCACTTGCAGACATTGTTGCTTTTAAGGGTTCATATTCAAACCATTCATCTAAAAAATCTGCCGAACTCATGGTCATCAGTTTTGTTAAATACTCAAATTGTTTTGATGTCAAAGATTTTACATGATCTAAAATTTTTTTTGTTGCTGAAATATCTGAGATAGAAGGCCGAATAGGATTTGGTGCAATAGTTTCTAGGATGGGCCTAACCGCCATACCAATTTGACCCATTGCAGGCCCAAATCGCATATAGTTTTCAGCATCTTTTTTTGAATGTCGCGCTATCTCACGATATGTTTGATCTGAATCTGCTGTACGAATGAGATAATCATTCTCCAATGGTGTTAAAGTACTCTCTAGGGGCAGGAGTTCCAGGCCAAACTTTGGCAGCATGAGTTCCCGCATAACATTTGACTTCATTAAGCTAACGACATAAGAACAAACTGAAAATTTAAAACCTGGGAAAACTTCTTCTGTTACTGCAGCTCCGCCTAAAACATGTCGCCTCTCAAGAACTAAAACCTTTTTTCCCGCACGCCCCAAGTAAGCTGCGGCTGTCAATCCATTGTGACCACCACCAATCACAATAGCATCATATTTTTTTATTGTGGACATGAGCGCTTCCTTTCCGGATCATAAAAAGGAGTTTTTACAACAGTGGCTTTCGTCAATTTTCTAAAGTGTTCTACTTTTAACTCAAACATCAATTCGGACCCTTCTTTGGCATATTTAGATTTAACATGAGCCAAAGCAATATAGCGCTTAAGAAGGGGAGACCATGTGCCACTAGTGGCATATCCAACTTGTTCATTATTATTATATAAAGGTGTGCTTGTTCGCCATGCGGTTGATGGTAGACCTGGAGCCAAACCCGCAGCTCTATAATGTTTTTCAAATCCTGTCCATTCTATTTCAATACCTACAAAACTCCACTCCGAACTATTTTCAAATTCTTCAAGTAAGCGTGCTTTACCAATAAAGTTTTTCTTTTTCAGCTTGACGGACCAGCCTAGTCCTAGTTCATAAGGAGATGATTTTCTAGATTCAATTAAAGCATGCCGTGTAGAGATATAGTCTACATCTAAAAGAATAAGCCCAGCTTCAACTCTTGCTATATCTAATGCGTGAAGACCTGTTGGAGTGATCCCAAATGTTTTACCTTTATTCATAAGAAGATCCCAAACGCTTAAAGCATCATTTGGATCCATCCATATTTCATATCCAAGATCACCAGTGTAGCCAGTTCTTGAAATAGTTACGGGGATATCTTCAAAAGTCGTCTCCATCATCCAAAAGAATTTTAGGCTATCTAAAGACTTAGATGAAACAGCGTTAAGTATCGCTCGAGAATTAGGACCCTGAAGTGCAAGTGCGGCAGTGGAGTAAGAGTCATCTTTTATCATCACATCCATACCGGTGGAGTTACTTTCAATCCATTCTAAATTTGGCTCCGCGCTTGTAATTCTAAATTTGTTTTCAGAGAGTCTTTGTACGGTACCATCATCAATAACTTTACCTTCTTCATCACACCAAGGTGTATACATGACTTGACCTACTTTACAAATAGCAATATTTCGAGTAACGAGTCTATCCAATAAATTTTGTGCGTCAGGCCCTTCAACTATGTATTTTTTTAAAGGAGAAATATCTAGTAATGCGGCTTTTGTTCGTATAGCAAAATATTCATTTTCATGAGTCAATTCATAGCTGGTAGCAGCAAGGTAACCAGCCCACCTACGCCATTCTTGTGATTCATTTAATTTAGATGTTCGTTCAAAAAAAGGAGATAGTTTAAGTTGGGTATTCGCAGTGAATTTATTTTGATAAAACATTATTGAGACCTCATAAAAGGTCTAGTTAAACAGGTTGGGCCACCAGATCCTTTGATCGATATTTCACTGCCATCATAGGTATGGACGTCAACATTTTCAGCTTCAAGTCTCTTTTGGGTAATTGGGTTCTTATTTATCATGATAACTTTCCTGGGTGCAATTGCTAAAACATTGCATCCCATGGAATCGTATTCTCCATCAGGAACTTCAACTAATTTTATTCCTCGTCCTAGTAAATACTCTCTAAATGATACGGGTAATAATCTGGAGTAAACTAGATAAAGATCGTGGTCAATTGGTGAAACATTGCTCATTAAATGAAGGCAATCAGCAGGTCCAGTCCAATGAGGAAGAGGAACGGTAATAACCTTATCAACATCATTTTTCAATAAAGATTTAAATTGACGAACACCTTCAGCATTAGTTCTATATCCTTCACCGACCGCTACGGTTCTTTCATCAATCCAAACTACATCACCACCTTCCAATGTACCTGGAGATTTAATCTGACCAAGTATGGGTACATTAATTGAATTAAAGTAGGAAGCAATTGCTTCAGGTTCAGACTGACGCTCTTTCTTTCCCATGTTTGAAAGAATAACACCACTATTTGATATAATACATGGGTCATGAGTATAAATTGAATCTAGAGAAGTATCTTGATCTATTGGTAGATAGTGAATTTCAATATTATTAGTATTAAAAAAATCAATCAACTGCTCATAATCTTTTTTTGATTTTTTATAGTCTGGTTTGCCTAGATAATTTAGTTTTTTTGATTCACCATTAATTTTTAACTGATCTTGATAAGCGTCCTTGGGATGTTTTACTAAAACACGCTTTATCTCTCCAACCATACTTTGACAGCCATAATCGTTATTCAATTTATTCTTCACACCAGTTAATAATTAAATTTGAAATAATTTTAATACAAGCTAATACTTCTTCAATCTTAACATACTCATTTGCAGAATGGGCAAGTCTTACATCGCCAGGTCCAAAAAGTACCGAAGGAATATCAGCATGATTTGTAAATAGACGCAAGTCTGAACCATAGGTAACGCCTTCAATTTTTGCAGAAGATTTATTAACCTCTTTATACGCCATTTCTAAATTATTTATTATCGAATGGTCCATATCAGTTTTACCTGATTCAAACTGTCCCTCAAACCATTCAAGGATTGGCGGGTTTTCTTTTAGCCATGAGTCTGAATCTGAAACCTTTTTTAAATGTTCACTAAAAGCCATTCGTGCATCTGATACTGATTCACCCGGAAAGACTCCTAGCCTGCCTTCAGCCACTACTGACTCAGGAACTGTTGAATGCCACTCACCACCTTTTATTGTACCTATATTAATTGGAGCTACACGTTCTGGGGATTCATAATATTCCACACTAAATAAACTATGGCGTTTTTTTTCAAATTCAATTATTGACTGACTGACCAAATTAAATTTTTCAATTGCACTTACACCATCCCAACGCATGGCAGCATGTGTTGCTTTGCCCGGAATTATTAATCTAAAGGTCAAAGCACCCGATTGAATAGGGCATAACTTTAGAGATGTTGGTTCAAGAATGACTGCAGCATCAGCCGTATAACCTTTAACAATATTGGTAAGCGTTCCGCAGCCGCCAGATTCTTCACCAATAACAGATTGGATCATTATGTTGCCATTGGGTTCAAACCCTATAGATTTCAAAACTTGAACAGCAAAGATACCGGAGGCTAAGCCTGCCTTCATATCGCATGAGCCTCTTCCATAAATACGATCATTTTTAATAGCGCCAGACCAGGGGGATTCGGTCCATAATTTTTCTGGTCCAGTTGGCACGACATCAACATGCCCATTTAAAATTAGAGACTTTCCTTTTTTATTTGAATTCCATTGGCCAATTACATTTATTCTTGAATCGGGAGAAAACCCATCATCATTAAATGCAGGATGGTCTTTAATATCATCGAATTTTACGGGAATAGTATCCGATTGAAGATTGAGACTTTGTAGTTTGTCAAATATTAATTTTTGAACGATCCCCTCTTCATTTGCTAGGCTTGGAGTTTGTACTAGTTGCTGAACAAAAGAAATAATCTCATCTTTTAGCTCATTCGTTTTTGATTCTATTAAGGCATGGATGTTAGTCATTATTTTTCCAGTAATAATAAAAGGGAAGACCTGCGAGTATTAGCAGAGCACCAATTCCTGCATCTCTAGGGGCTTCCATTACTGTATTAATAGTAAGGAAAATAGCAAATAAGATAAAAGTAATAGGTATCCATGGATATAATGGGGTTTTATAGGGTCTTTCTAAGTTAGGTTTTTTCTTCCTAAGAATGATAACGGCCCCTGCAGACATCCCATAGAATATCCATGAAGCAAAAATAATATAAGTGATTAACTGGTTAAACGTTCCTGTAAAAGTTAGTATGCATGCCCATATACACTGTATGATCAATGCATTTGCAGGGGACTTATATTTTGGATGAATAATCGAAGCTTTTTTAAAAAATAACTTATCTCTTGCCATTGCATAATTAATCCGGGCGCTGGTAAGCACGAAGCCATTATTTGCACCAATCAAAGATATTAAAATTATCATGGTAATAATGGCGCCACCTTTATCTCCTAAAAATATTGAAGCAGCATCAGACATAACCAAATCGGACCCTATCATTTTATCAAAGCCGAGTGCAAAAACAAGAACATAGTTAAGAGCTAAATAAACTGAGAGGATAATGATCATACAAAAAATTATAGATAAAGGGATATTGCGTCCTGGATTTTTTACTTCACCGGCCACATACGTAATAAATATCCAGCCATCAAAGGTCCAAAGGACCGCTACCATTGCAAGTCCTAATGGACCTACAAGTGAGGTAAGTGATTGATCACTGAATAATGGCGTCAAATTTTGTGTTGATCCGCCATCAAGAAATAATCCTAGTAAAATGATCATAGCAATGGAAGCAATTTTGGTGAAGGTAAACCAATTTTGAAATCGTGCACCTGACTTCACATCTACAACATTTATAGTTGTAAGAATAATAATGGAAATAATAGCAATGCTTTTTATTTCAAGGCCACTCAATGGAAAGAAAAACCTTAAGTATTCAGCAAAGGCAACACCAACGGCAGCAATGGAAGCCGTATTAATAACGGCGACAGCTGACCAGCCATACAAGTAACCCCAGACTGGACCATAAGCTTCATTTAAATAAACATATTGGCCACCCGCTTTTGGCATTGCCGCACCTAATTCAGCAACAGATAGAGCGCCAAACAGACTAATAATTCCACCAAAAATCCATACCATAAAAAACAAAGAACTTGAAGCGGTATATAGTGCAACGGTAGCTGGGACCATAAAAATTCCTGATCCTAGTATGCCACCAACATTTATCATGGTAGCATCCATTAAGGATAGAACTCTGTTTAACTGATTAGAGTTAGTCATTTTTGCTTTTTATCCCAGAACTCTTCCAACTCAACACCGAGGCCATCTGCCACTCGGTTCACATAGGCGAAATAAGCAATGATCTGGTTTATATCTAATATTGAACGATCATTAAAACCATTATCTCTAAGTTTAATTAAATCACTTTCAATCATATCAGAAGGGCGGGAGGTAAGTTTTGCAGCATAATCCAACATGGCCATTTGAGATGGGCTTACATCCGCTAATTTATAATCAGCTTTCAATTGCTTAACTAATACAGCATCTTTTGTGAGTTTGAGAAGACCTTCTCCATGGTGAGCAATTCAGTAATGGCAGTGATTAATAGTAGAGACAACAACGGCAATCATTTCTCGGTCTCTTCTTTTTATGGGTGATTTTCCATACATGACCGTTTTGTACATTTTTACATGCATATCCAAAGATTCAGGATTTAGGCTATGAATTTTTAGGATATTATCTACACCACCCCAAGGTTCGATTAATTCATCATATTTAACTTTTAATTCATCTTTGGCATCAGACTCTTTTATTGTTTTAATCCATGCCATTTAAATATATCTATTATTGAGTATAATAAGGTTTAAATCGACCAGCTTTATAAGTTATAGTAACCGATTTTCTCATCAAAAATTGTTCTCCCGTAGTCGTTAGTATATTAAAAAAGCCCTTAGTCAAAACCAAGGGCTTAATATTGTGAGCCGGGTGAGACTCGAACTCACGACCAATGGCTTAAAAGGCCACTGCTCTACCAACTGAGCTACCGGCTCCACAAAAGGTTTTTTCTTTTAAAAAAGCGGTGAAAAAGTTAATGTATGTTTGCAGGGATTCACAGCGAAAATTATTTATCAATTGAACCTTCAACACACGTGGTATCAAACCCCCCACGCGTATTATAAATTGTTGTTATTTTAATCTTATCAGTACTAAGAGCTGATCTAAGATCTTCATATATACGTTTAGTTGCTCCTTCTTGATAAATGCCAACTTTGCGAAAACTTACGAAATAATATTTGAGCGATTTTAATTCAATGCATTTACCGCCTAAAGGGTAATATTCAATCTTTACATAGGCGAGATCTGGAAGACCGCTAAAAGGACAGACAGCACTAAACTCATCTGTCTCAGTTGTGATATATTGATTGGGACTCTCAAAAGGGAATGTTTCGAGAAAATTAGGATTTATCTGATCTTCTCCATCAAATTCAAAATATTTGCCTTCAGGTTTAGCCATTTTCTCCTCTATAAATACAGCCTGTACTACAGGTTTCTTTTACTTCAATAGATGTTAAATATTGAAGCTTTGGTTTTAATCTCTTCCATATCCATTTTGATAAATTTTCACTTGTTGGATTTTCAAGACCTTTAACTTCATTTAAATAATGATGGTCAAGCTGATGATATATGGGGTCAAAGGCTTTTTTTATATCAGAAAAATCTTCCACCCAACCTAATGATTTATCTACCGGACCGTCTAAAGTTAGTCTTACTTTAAATGAGTGCCCATGAAGTCGTCGACACTTATGATCTGTGGGTACATTCGGAAGCATATGGGCTGCTTCAAAAGTTATATCTTTATAAATTTCCATTTTATCGCTTAAGGTATACCCAAAAATTTATGTGTTTGTAAACTCAATCGCCATAGTGGATGTTCGCGACAAAAAGTTATTGTTTTTTGGATGTTTTCTTCTTGGTTTTTTCCATCCATTGGTTGGAGTGAAAAATGTTTAAAATCAAGATCCTCAAATTGTTTTGGATCACCATTTAATTGAGGATAAACTAATTTTAATTCATGTCCTTTCTTAAGGATCAACTTGCTTCCTATCTTTGGACTAACACATATCCAATCAATTCCTCTAGGAGCCTTCGCGGTTCCATTAGTTTCTATTGCAATCTGAAAACCAGCTTCATGGAATGCATCAATAAAAGATTGATCCATTTGTAGAAGAGGTTCGCCTCCAGTACACACAACAAAAGGTTCAGCATTTGCGTTTTTGGGCCAAAATGAAATAGCATGTTTAGCAAGCAAAGAAGCATTCTCAAATTTTCCACCACCTGGTCCATCTACGCCAACAAAGTCCGTATCGCAAAAATTACAGATTGCTTTGTTTCGATCTTCCTCATGGCCAGTCCACAAGTTACATCCAGCAAAGCGTAAAAAGACTGCAGGGCGTCCAGTATGAAATCCTTCTCCCTGGATAGTGTAATATGTTTCTTTAACAGAATACATTTTAATCAGAATACTTTAATGGGTCTGATAGCCCTGCTTCTTCGAAGCCACGAATTCTAAGTTGACAAGCATCGCAATGGCCACACGAATAGCCATTTTGGTCAGGGTCATAACAGGAGTGTGTTAATCCATAATTGACATCTAGGCTAAGCCCCTTTTTAATTATCTCTGATTTAGTTAGGTCAATTAAAGGTGTATGAATATTAATTGGAGATTCTCCTTCGACTCCGGTTTTAGTAGCTAGGTTAGCCAGCTTTTGAAAAGAGGCAATATATTCCGGTCGACAATCTGGATAGCCACTATAGTCTAATGCATTCACGCCAATAAAAATATCATTGGCTTCTAAAGTCTCAGCATATGCTAATCCAAATGATAGAAAGATTGTATTTCTGGCAGGTACATACGTTACTGGAATTTCATTTGTAATATCAACTTCATCTCGGTCTTTAGGAACTTCAATTTCGTCAGTTAAAGCTGAGCCACCAAAAGCTCTAAGGTCAATATCTAAAATAATATGTTCTTCAATACCCATACTTTTGGAAACAGCTTTTGCAGAATTAAGTTCAAACTCATGGCGCTGTCCATATCTAAAAGAAAGTGCGTAAGGTGAGAATCCATTTTCGATTGCAATGGCAAGACAAGTTGCTGAATCCAACCCTCCTGATAATAGTATAACAGCTTTTTTCATTTAAAATTTAATATATTAAAGAATATGGTAAAGCTTATGGCTTTTGAGCCACCATCATGATTTCAACTAAAGCATCTCTTGGTAGAACGGCTTGAACCACTGCTCTGGCTGGGGGCTTATTGCTAAAGTATTCAGCATATATTTCATTCATTGGCTTATAATGATTTAGATCAGATAAGAAAACCTGAGTTTGTACAACATCATCAAAACTAAACCCTGCCTCAGATAATACTGCTTCTAAATTGGACATAACCCGATGGGTCTGAATATCAATTTTATCTTCTACCATCTTTCCTGTTAATGGGTCGAGCGCGATTTGACCTGCAAGATATAATGTATTATTTACTTGGATGGCTTGAGAGTAGGGTCCGATCGCTTTTGGAGCCTTATCCGTTGAAATAACTCTTTTAGTATTTACTGAATCACATGAAAATAGGGCAAATGCTAATAGAAAAATTGCTATACGCTTCACGAGCTCACACCATTTTTAATAATGTTTTCCATTGCATCAGCAAATCGATCAATCTCTTCTATCGTTGTGTAAACATGGGGAGTCACTCTACAACCTGTAAATTCATCATGATTTATGGCTACAACAAATATTCTATATTTATCCCAAAGTTCTTTTGCTACAGCTGAGGTATCAATCCCTTTAATTTCAACGGTAGCAATTGCACAGCTTTTGCCAGGCTTTAAACTTGTATGCAGTTTAATTCTATCATTTTTTAACAACCTTTTGGCCCATCGATCTCTAAGATAAATAAGTCGCTGCTCTTTATTTTTACTTCCGATACCTTGATGAAAAGTAAGTGCATCTCCAATAGCTATTTTATTGGGGCAAGGATGTGTTCCAATTTCTTCAAATTTTCTAATATCATCATTTTTGCATTTATCGCTCCAAGCTGCTTGCATTGGCCATAGATCTGCTATTTTATTTTTTCGGACATAAAGCATACCCGTTCCAAAAGGTGCAGAAAGCCATTTATGTAAGCTTGTAGCATAATAATCACATTCTAAATCATCAAGATTGAAATCAAAATGCGCAAAAGTATGCGCCCCATCAACAATAACAGGGATATTATATTTTTTGGCCATTCTAACAACCTTCTTGACAGGTAGTATTTGACCAGTAATGTTTATCATATGACACATTAAAATCATTTTTGTTTTTGGAGTAATATTTTTTTCAAATAATCTCACGATCTCATTTTCATTTTCTGCAGGAATAGGAATCTTAAACTGTTTCATCACTATTCCATCTCGACATTCTCTTTGTTTGAATGTTGCGATCATTCTTCCATAATCTTGAGTGGTTGTTAATACTTCGTCTCCTGCTTTAAGATCAATCCCATTTTGACAAATTTGTAGTCCTTCAGAAGCATTCCGCGTGAGTGCAATTTCTTCAGTATCACAATTAAAGACCCTAGCCATTCTTCTTCTTACTGTTTCTTTTTGTGGCTCAAGAATTCGCCACATAGAATAGGCAGGAGATGTATTTGAAAAATCAAGATGTCTCTTTAATGCATTCATAACTACAGTAGGTGAAGGACTTACACCTCCATTATTTAAATTAATTAAGCCTCGATCTGCAGTGTAGCCTTGCTGTATTTCTCGCCAGTAAGACTCGTCACGAGCAACATCTTTAGGGTTGCCAACTGCAGTTTTAATTTTTGTTATTGCTTTTCCCATTAAAGTTGGGTTTGAAATTGCAACGGTTGCTAAAGCTGCTGGTTTAGCAATTGTCCCTAAGAACTCTCTTCGGTCAAGATTGCCCATAATGCCTCCTTATATAGTGCTAAATGGTAGGCTAAAATACCCTATGTGTTGCAATTTGTCAATTAAGAGCATTAAGAATATTCATTTTCATAGTTACACTATATGTAAGTTCTATATACTATGAGGACTAAAGTAGGAGAGGACATGTTAAAAAAAATTTTCATATTGATACCAATTTTTATTTTTGGGATACAAGAAAAAGTAGATAAAGACTCTATCCGTTTTATTTTTGAGCCTGACTCTTTGTATCTACATGTAGGTGAATCAGCTGAAGTCACTATTAGAATGGTAACTTCTGATAATAAATTAACAGGAACGCCATTCTTCATCTATGGTCAACCAAGAAGATCATTGGAAACTTATCCTCGAATTAGTGACTCAACAGGCTTTGCAAAAGTAAAGGTAAAGCCATATAAACCTGGCGCATTAAAACTTCGTACAAGAAGTATATCTGTTAAGCGAGAAGATAGAGTTTACGGTGAATTAAAAATCACCGTACCAAAACCTAAGCTAAAACGAATTGTATTTAATAATTCGATTGATAATCTTTATGAAGGAACAACCGTTAGGTTGGTACCCATAGTCTACGATGAGGCAAATTTAATTCGAGATGAAGTTTCTGTATTGCTTTCTAGCTCTAATCCAAAGGTGGCGAAGATAGATGGTATTGGTAACCTAACTACTTTAAAGTCAGGGAACACAACAATCTCAGCTAAGGTAGGCTCTTTATTTACTACAATTGATGTGAACGTAATTAAAAATCCTGTAAGGTCATTATCGCTCTCATCAGATAAAGATAAAATAAGAACGGGTGATGTTCTTACTTTTAAGGCAGTTGCTTATGATCGAAGAAATAGAGCTATCGATGATGCACCCATTCAATTTTCATATAATGGTAAAGCAAATGATGGTATTAGCTTGTCTGCTTCAGCACAAATAATGCCAGATGGCCGATTTGTAGCTGAAACTGAAGGCGTATATTCAATTTCAGCAATCTCTAATGGGTTTATTGCGAGCAAAATAATTACTGTTGGTCCCCGAAATATTAGTAAAGACGTTGAACTAATTGGACACGGATTAATTTCAAATGTTAAAACTTCTGATCTTTGGATATGGCCAGGAATAGGAAAACACAAGGGCAAGGACTTTGCAGTAACAGGAACTTGGGGTGCAAATGGTGAAGCATATTTTTGGGATGTTAGCGATCCCTCTGATATGAAAATTATTGATACTGTTACTGTAGATGCACGTACGGTAAATGATGTGAAAATTTCAGAAGATGGTAGAGTAGGTGTCATTAGTAGAGAGGGTGCATCTAATCGTAAAAATGGATTTGTAATATTAAATGTTTCAGATCCTTATAATGTAGAAATCTTATCTGTCTATAACGACGATATGACTGGTGGCGTTCACAATACATTTATATACGAAGACCATGTTTTTGCTGTAAATAACGGAAGAAAATATGATATTATTAATATCCAAGATCCTAAAAATCCCTTTCGAGTTGGCGTTTATGAATTAAACACTCCAGGTCATAGTATTCATGATGTTTGGGTAGAGGATGGTATAGCCTATTCTTCTAATTGGGCTGATGGTGTTCATGCTGTTGATGTTGGCGGTCTAAAATTCAATGAAAAAAATCAGAAAAAAATAAAGTTCAACCCACTTTTATTAAAAGCAGGCCAAGGAAGCCCTTCTAATCCAGTCCCTTTAGCTAATATGGCTGATCCAAATGCACATAATCATGCTGCTTTCCCTTTTAAAAGTGAATCAACAGATAAATTTTATATTGTTGGAGGTGATGAATGGTTCCCTTGGAGATATCCAAATAAACCAAGGCCTTATCTACCACGAGGAGGCTTTCATTTTTTAGATTTTACTGATATTGAAAATCCAAAAGAAGAGGCAGTATATACTATTACTGAAGCAGGCTCTCATAATCATTGGATAAAAGGAGATACTCTTTACGCTGCGTACTACAATGGAGGATTAAGAATAGTTGATATATCTGGAGAATTACTTGGTGATTTATATAGACAGGGGCGCGAGATAGCTGTTTTTCAAACAGGGCATCCTGAGGGACATATTAAAAACACCCCGAATGTTTGGGGAACGATCCCTTATAAAGGCTATATATTCTTTTCAGATATGTACAGTGGTTTATATTGTGTCAAGCTAGTTGAAAAGAATAAAATCAGTACACCTTAAATAATTTTTTTTGATAAAATAAACATAATGCAAAAAAATTGCAGTAATCTTATATGATTTAAAGTGTTACTTTAAGCTTTGCAATAAAATTATTTTAAAAATTCAAAGATTCTCTATTGCCTTCCATTTTTTTATGCCGTTATATTAGGGTGCTTCTTTTAATAGGATTCGTTTAGAGTTCTATTTTAAGAGGTTGGCAAGTGAAAAAGTGATAGGGCTCTGGGTTGGCGTTCAGAGCCTTATAATTAAGAAATTAGCCGCAGCATTTTCAGAAAAATTGAAGATTCTGCGGCATTTCTATTTTTATTATATAAATTTTTTTTAGTTTTTTGATAATGGGGGCGATCGGTATCGACGGGATATGCGTCGTGTTAAATTGCATGTCGAGGTCCAGGATCTCGTTAATCACCTGGAAAAACCATAAATGCCGATAACGGCTACATGGCCGCTGCTTAATTAATTAAGTAAGTTGGTCCGTTCTGAAAGTGGTGCGTCTATGGCTATTTTTAAGAGCGTCAAATACATAGACTGGTTCTAATTTTTTGTCTGAGATATTAGGATAAGACTTTATCAGACTTTGCTTGTAATGGCCGTGTCAACAGGGCAGTTATAAGTGAGCTTAAACTGATTGACTAAGCATGTAGGTATTTTTCGGGATTCTATTTCGGACGGGAGTTCGATTCTCCCCGCCTCCACATTGTTATAAACGTCTTAGGATTGTTTCACCGCCATTAATAACAAACTGAACTGCAATAACCATGAGTATAAGACCCATTATCCTTTGAATAACACGCATGCCTGTAACACCAATCTTTTTACCAACCTTATCACCAGCCCGTAGAATAAAATAAAATATTATCATTGTTATTATTACAGCTATTAAAAGCGTTCCAATGCTTAAAGTTGATGGAGCTTTTGCTGATAAAAGCATCACTCCTGTAATGGCTCCAGGTCCAGCTATTAAGGGTACTCCAATCGGACTAATAGCTATTTCGTCAGATTCTTTAAATTCTTCAATTTCAGTATCAGTTGTTCTTGAACGGCCAACCTGGGCTTCAAGCATTCTTAATCCACTTCTAAAAAAAAGAATTCCACCCATTATTTGAAAAGCTTCTATAGTAATTCCGTACAAATTAAATATAATAGATCCTAAAACAGTAAAAACAAGCAAAGTTATAGTGCCAGTAGTAATTCCTTTTTTAGCAATTTGAATTTTTTCATGTTTTGAAAATCGCTCGGTCATAACAACAAAAATTGGTGCAATACCTAAAGGATTAATAAGAGTTAATAAAGTTGAAAGACATAAAACTAAAAATTGAAATTCAATATCTAAGAAATATTCCATCACATTCTTTCAGGTGCTGTTATACCTAATATAGATAATCCATTACTTAAAACGATCTTAACGCCTTTAATAAGAGCAATTCTTGATTGAGTAAGATCTAAATCTTCAGTAATTACTCTACAATCAGAATAAAACTTGTGAAAACTATTAGCTGTATCATACAAATAAGTTGCTATAGTTTGAGGTTCTAGAGCTGTTCGAGAATTTTCAATGATTTGAGGAAATTGTTCAAGTTTTTTTAATAATCGAAATTCGGATTGGTGTTTTAGTAATAATAAATCATAATTAGTCGGTTTTAGATTCTCTTGAGCTTCATAACGTTTTATTATATTGCAAATACGAGCATGTGCATACTGTAAATAATATACTGGATTTTTTTCAGATTGATCTGCTGCTAGATCCAAATCAAAATTTAAATGAGAATTCATTCCACGCATTACAAAAAAATACCTTAAAACATCTGGATTTACTTCTTCAACTAACTCATCCATAGTAACAAAAGTTGCTTTACGTGTTGACATTTTAACTTTTTCACCTGCGCGTAATAGTGTGACAAATTGATATAAAAGAACATGTATATGATCGGTTTTTAATCCAAGTGCATCAAGCGCAATTAATACATCAGGGTAAGTATCTGCATGATCTGCACCAAAAATATCAATTATTAAATTATAGCCACGATTTATTTTATCTTGGTGATAAACTGTATCTGGCACTCGATAGGTTGGTTCACCACTACTTTTTATATAAACACGGTCTTGATCTTTTCCCAACGAAGATGAGCGAAACCAAGTTGCACCATCTTTTTCATAAATTAGATCTTTTGATTTCATATCTTTTAAAAACTTGTCAATTTGTCCATTATCGTAAAAAGATTTTTCATTGGAGAATTGATCAAACTTTATTCCAATATTTAGTAAACTTTTCTTTATCCCATTAAAAATAGATTCTTCAGCAAAGTCTTTTGAAAATAGGATCTTTTGTTTTTAATGATTTACCATGTTTATTAATAATTAACTTAGCTATTTCAATAATATATGATCCTTCATAGCCTCCTTCAGGAAAATCAGATTTTTCACCAATTAATTCTTTATATCTAAATTCAACCGATTCACCAAGAATACGCATTTGTCTACCAGCATCATTAAAATAATATTCCCGTGTAACTTTATAGCCATTCCATTCTAAAATATTTGCAACAGTATCGCCTAAAACTGCATTTCTACCATGACCAACAGTCAATGGTCCAGTTGGATTTGCACTAACAAATTCTACATTTGCTGTTTGACCCTCACCATAAATATTTTTACCATAATTTTTATCAGCAAGAATTTCATCAAGAACCTGATAATAGTATGAAAAACCAATTTTAAAATTTATAAATCCAGGATTAGTAACTGTAATTTGCTCTATCATATTACTTGACTGATTAATTACATTTTTAATTTCTTCGCCAATTTGCATTGGATCCATTTTTAATTCTTTGGATAAAATTAATGGTAGACTTGTGGAAATATCTCCAAACTCAGGGTTTTTAGATGCTGATAGTTTTATCTCTTTCTCTGGGTAATCCAGATTTGAAAGAGCATCAGTCAGAGCTTGATTTAATAGAGATAAAATCTTCATCATTATATTCTATTTTTGGTGCATCGCCCCAAAGTTTTTCAATATTATAATAGTTACGCTCAGTTGTTTTAAATACATGTACAATAACATCAATGTAGTCTAGCAAGACCCAATTTAATTGCTCATAACCTTCAATTCTAACAGGTTTATGATTTGTACTTTTTCTAATTGTATCAGCTATTGCTTTTACTTGAATATCTGTATCAGCTGAGCATATTACAAATTGATCAGTAAAACTTGTAAGTTTTTCAACATTAATACTAATTACGTTTTCAGCTTTTTTATCTAAAGCAAATTTAGCAATCTCATTAGCGAGATCACTTGAAGTGACAGCGTTAGGAGTTGAAGAAGATGACAAAGTTATTTATTAGTTATTTAGATATGATTTAATAGATGAAATAGATCTAAAATCTTTTCCTATAACTAAAGTTATATCAACATCGAGATTAGGGTCAGCAGCTGTAATTACTTGGTTTGTATTATTTATATCAAAACCAAGAGCACTAGCTACATGTTTCATTCCAAAAATATTCTCATTTCTTTGAATAAGTATAGTTTTATCATAGTCGAAATGATCTGCATTTTCAGATCTAACTACATCTACACGAATATTTCTTAAAAGATCTGAAAACTTTGCAGCTATACCAGGCTCACCACAACCATTTAAAATTTCAATTTGAATATCCATAACTGGATTTGCTTCATAAATTTCGGTTGCTAATTTTGGAGTGTCACTCATGGTCGGGAATTTTACTTCGATTGGGACACCTGATTGTGTTTGTCTTTCGGAAAATGAAAAAATAAAAGCAACAAGTAATAATGACAGAATAGCTATTGCTGAATTAATTACTCCCATCTTTTGAGCTTTTACAGCATGAGTTTTTTTTCTACTGGAGGTAGAAAAAAATTTAAAAATCTTTAAACTTTTTAACTTACCCACTAACGAATATTATAAAAGCGATTAAACGGTCTTCCGTAATTATTTCGCGGGTAATTATTCATAGAAAATTTTAGAAATAAGTTTTTCATTGGCTTATAATCTAAACTTGCACCATAATATAATTGTGCACCATTTAATCCATTATTGGCATATGGGTTCATTCCACCCATGGGTGAAGCTAAGCTAAATTGAGTAGATAGAAGTAGATTGTCTCTCAACATATAATTCATCTGATTGGTATAGGCACCCATTGTCATTGACTGATTTCCTGCACTCATCATACTAATACCAAAACTGTGATTCATATTGAGCCTATTAGTATCAAATAGTGGAAGACTTCTTACCTGAGATAAGCCTTGACTATTTACAGGGAGTGTTCTTTCTGGTAAAGAAGAACGAAGTTGCCCTAGACAAATAGTCATGAATACTAAAAGTACTGTCATTCTTTTAATTATTGATTTCATATACACATATAAACTACAAACAAAAGATAGTAATTGTTCCAGCGAATTTTATTTAAAATCTTTTATCAATAATAGCTCCACCAATACATTTATTATTAATATAAAAGACAATTGATTGTCCAGGTGTTATAGCAAACTGAGGGTTATTAAATATAACTTTACAATTATTTTTTGATAGTTCAGTAATTTTACACTCCTGATCATCTTGACGGTACCTAATTTTAGCTGAAATATTTTTCATTGAACTTTTAGGTGCTTCATTTATCCAATGAAGTTGATCAGCTTCTAAGCCTTGATGAAAAAGAGAGGGGTGATCATGACCTTGAGCCACAATTAAAATATTATTATCAATATCTTTATCGGCAACAAACCATGGCGCATCTTTAAGCCCATAGCCGCCACCTATTCCTAGACCTTTTCTTTGTCCCATTGTATAGTACATAAGCCCATCATGCTCTCCACATATTTTACCATCGATAGTATGAATAAGCCCAGGTTTTACAGGTATATATTTTTTTAAAAATTCTTTAAAAAATTTTTGTTCACCAATGAAACAAACACCTGTGCTATCTTTTTTTGCATAATTAATTAGCCCAGAATCTTCAGCTAATTTTCTGACTTTAACTTTATCTATATCGCCAATTGGAAAAAGGCTCTTTGATAGTTCATTTTGCCCTAATAAATATAAAAAATAGCTCTGATCCTTATTTGTATCTAATCCTTTTAATAATTCAAATTGATCTTTTGATTCATTAATCTGTGCATAATGTCCGGTTGCAATTTTTACAGCACCTAATTCAAATGCATAATCTAGAAATGCTTTGAATTTTACTTCACGATTACATAATACATCAGGATTGGGCGTCCTTCCGTTAGCATATTCATTAATAAAATGTTGGAAAACTTTATTCCAATATTCATTGGAAAAGTTTACACTTCGTAATGGGATGTCTAAATGATCACAAACAGAGAGAGCATCTTTATAATCTTCTTCAGCATTACAATTATCATCATCTCCTTCCCAGTTCTTCATAAATACACATTCAACATTATAACCCTGGTCTTTAAGGATCTTTGCTGTTACTGAACTATCAACACCACCGCTCATTCCAACAATTACTGTATCAGACATTAGTAAACTTGACTAAAGCATTAACTAAGATATTTACATCTTTCATTGAATTACTGCGACCGAAACTAATTCGAATAGTGGAAGTATTTTGATCCTCAGGTAATCCCATTTCTTCAAGAACAAATGAAGGTTTGACTGAACCGGAACCACATGCTGAACCGCTTGAGACTTCTATTCCTTGTCTATCTAGTTCTGCTAATAAGATATCACTTCTTTTACCTAAAAAAGAGGCACTTATTACTCCTGGGGCATGGTTCTCAGGATGTCCATTAAAAATGACATTTGAAGAATATTGCAATAATTTATCTTTGAATTCAGATTCTAATTTTTCTAAATGTAAAATTCTTTTATCTAAATTTTCTATAGAAAGGCGCACGGCCTCAGCTAAACCAACGATCCCAGAAATATTTTCTGTACCTGCTCTAAATTGATCTTCTTGACCACCACCAATGATTATAGGATTTAACTTAGATTTATTTTTTTTGTATAAAAAACCTACACCTTTTGGGCCATAAAATTTATGACCTGAAAAACTTAAATAGTCTGCTCGAATGTCTTTAACTGATAAGGGTGTTTTCCCAAGTGCTTGAACAGCATCTGAGTGAAATGGAATATTTTTTTGTTCAGCAATTTTTATTAGATCTTTTATTGGGTTTATTGCTCCAACTTCATTATTTATCATCATTATGCTTATTAAACCCGTATTATCTTTTATAGATTCTTCAAGATTTTTAGGATTTACTTCACCAAATTTATTTACAGGTAACTTAGTATAAGTAACTCCAAAAGGAGCAATACTGTCTAATACTTTTAGAATGGCAGGATGTTCAACTGATGAAGTTATAACATGTTTATTTTTTTCATATATCAATGACCAAAGAACAGAATTATTAGCTTCAGTCCCACTTCCTGTAAAAATAATTTCATTGCTCGAGGCATGAAGTGATTCAGCAATCATTCTTCTCGAAGATTCAATAATTGATTTTGCTTTTCTTCCTGATGTGTGAATACTTGAAGGGTTTCCAAAATGAGCTCCAGATGTTGAGTTCATTTTCTCCATAACGAGGGGATGGATAGGAGTAGTTGCACTATGATCAAAGTATGACATTATTAGGTTCGATTAATATATATAAATTAAAAGAAAAAAAGTTGACCTTAAAGGTCGTTTCTAATAGATGCGTATTTTACCGTATTTTGCAGATTTGTATAGAATGGTGGTTTTAGTTCTTCAAGAAGATCAATCGTCTCTGATTTATCATAATCATACCTAACGACTTCCCATTCAACATTTTGTCCAACAGTTAAAAAAGCAACTGCACCTCTAGGGTCTTCATCAAAAGGGAGCCCAGTAGCACCTTGACAATAAATAGTAAGATTCTCTTTTGATTCATTCCTAGGAGTATGAACATGACCATGAACAAAAATAAACTTATCTATTTCTGCATTCCCTTTTAAAACATGATTCCTCCAAGATAATGCTTCATCCATAGTTGGAGGTATATCATCTCTTTGATACCAAGCATGGGTAAATTCAATTAAAGTCTTATTAATAATTTCTCTATGAGCAATTTTCATAGCTGAACAAAATTCAACACCTTCATCGCCAAGTTCATTGGCTGTCCATTCTTCATTAGCAACAATTGCTTGGCAAATAGGATCATCGGGAGACATTCCTTCTAAATTTGGTCTTTCTTGTTTCCATAGTTCCTCTAAAAGATATCTATCATGATTTCCTCGAATAAAAATACATTCTGGAATAGATTTGAGGAGTTCAATCGTTGCTTTTGGAGCAGGACCCAATGCGAAACAGTCACCTAAACAAATAATTTGATCAATGTCTTTACGCTTTTCAATTATTGAGAGGCCTTGTCTGAGTGAAGCAGCATTCGAGTGAACATCTGTGATTATTGCAAAGGTTTTTGAGTCCATAGAGGATGAATATACAAGGCCTTTTATTTAGAGGTCAAGTTTTAAGAAAATGTTATGAAATTTATAAATTAAATTAATTTTAACTTTTGACTAAAATAAAAAGTTAAGTAAAATGCAAAGTCTACTTTTAATTTTTTTTTCACAAAACTATAAAAAATATAAATGAATGAACCACTCATATATGGGATAGGAAATCCATTAATAGATATAATTATCAATGCTAAAGATAAAGATTTAAATAATCTAGGATTAGATAAAGGCGTTATGCATTTAGTGGATGAAAAGCGTCAAAAAGAAATTCTTTCATATTTTAGTGAATTAATACCCATTTATCATCCAGGTGGATCTGCTCCTAATACATTATTAGCGTGTTCGGGATTTGGGATAAATTCTCTAATTACAGGTAAAATTGGAAATGATAAATTTGGGGAAATATATATAAAGCAGGCCCAGATGTTTGGAGTCATTCCTGCCTTAGTACAAGGAGATGGCCCTACAGGGTCCAGTATTATTATTGTAACTCCAGATGGAGAAAGAACAATGAATACGCATCTAGGAATGTGTCGACGTTTTTCAAAAGATGATCTCGATATTAAAAAATTATCAAGATCAAGATTTCTCTATTTTACTGGTTATATGTGGGATACGGATTCTCAGAAAACTGCAATCATAACAGCAATTAATTTTGCCAAGAAAAATAATATTAAAATAATATTTGATGTTGCTGATCCTTTTGTTGTTAAAAGAAATAAAGAACAATTTTTACAAATAATTGAAAAAGATGTAGATGTAGTTTTTGCAAATAAATCTGAACTCGAAATTTTGTTCAATACTAAAGATTATAATATTTCAACAAGTATGCTTGGTAAGATAGTAAATATTGCAGGAATAAAGCTTGGCAAGAAAGGATCAATAGTTGTTGAAAACAATACGCAAACATTATTGCCTCCAAGGCCCATAATTGCTAAAGACTCAACAGGAGCAGGGGATATGTATGCCGCTGGATTCATATCATCTCTATGTAAAGATTTGGGGCCAATTGAAGCAGGTAAGATCGGTGGCTTTGTTGCAGAGGAAATAATTCAACAAACTGGTGCTCAATTAAACTTAAATAAAATTAAAGAACTTAGTTTAACACTTTTCTGAAAATTCCCTTTACGCTTGAATAGAGGAATTAAACCTTATAACTTCTAAATAAGATGAATAGTAAATTTTTGAGGAGAACATGTATTATAAAGAATTATTAAAAAACACAATTACATTATTTGTTATTTTATTTTTATGGGGATGTGGCAGTTCAGCAGAGTATACAACTGCAAAAATGGCAATTCAAGATGAAGAATGGGAAAAAGCAGAAGAGTTTTTATTTAAAGCACTTGAAGTAGAACCAGCAAATGCTGAGGTTATGGTTCAAATTGGATATCATGTCCACGCAAAAAAAGAACAATGGGCAGACATGAACGAAATGTTTGATAATGCACTTAAAGCAAATCCAGAAGCGAAAATGAATAGTAGACCAATATCAGAATTAATAAAAAATTATCGCAATATGTTCTGGGCTGAAAATTATAACAAAGCTGTTCGAACTTATAATGACTATAAAGGCTCTAAAGATAAATCTATACTTCAAGAAGCGATTGATCGTTTTGAACAAACTGTTGAAATTGATCCAAATGAAGGACAAACATACTCAATCCTTTCTACTAGTTATTATGAATAAGGCAATAATGAAAAAGCAATTGAAATTGGTAAGAAAGCAGTTGATTTAATGCCAAACGAATTTCAACCTAATATGGCATTAGGTCAAATTCTTTCATTCAGCGGTGACAAGGAGAATTCTATAGAATACATTAAAAAAGCAATTGAAATTGATCCTTCAAATAGCATTGCAATTACTATGCTTGCTGGATTGTATTATGACCTTGGTAATACGGAGAAATCAGTTGAGACTTTTGAAGCCGCAATTAAGACAGAGACTGAAAAAGAACTAAAAGCAAATTTATATTTTAATTTAGGCGTTCTTAATATGCAGCTAAATAATTTTCAAGATGCTGAAGATAATTTTATGTCTGCTTATGATTTAAACCCAAATGATACTGAAGCGCTAGAGGGTATTGCTCAAACTTTTGAGAATGCAGAAAAATGGAGAAGAGCGAGCAAATTTTATAGAGAATTAATTGCACTAGATCCTGAGAATCCAGATCACTATAAAGGAATGGCTAGAGTTCTAATTAAACAAGGGGATACTGAGGGTGCAACACGTTATTATGAAAAAGCTAAGAAACGTGGGGGCTAGAACAGAATAATAATTAGCCTGACTTTTTCCTTTTATTTAAATATTCATTTAAAGCAATATCTAATGATTGATCAGTATAGAGTGGTATGTAATCAATTCGTTGCTTTCGGCACCCATGCTGGTATTTTCTCTTAAATTTTTCAATATGATTTTGATATTCATTCCTAATGTGCCACGGGTCCGTTGTAATTAATTCACCTGTTTCCATGTCTTTGAATTGAATACGGTCACTATAATTAAATTCAGATTCCTGGCGATCCATAATATGAAAAACTATAACTTCTTGTTTATTGTGCCTAAAATGATTTAAACCCATTAAAACTTCATCTGGATTATCCATAAGATCTGAAATAAGTATAACCAACCCTCTTTTTTTTATTCTTTCTGCCATATAATCAAGAGTATTTTTTATTTTAGTATCATTTCCACATTTAATAGTATCTAATGTTTCCATAATGATCTTGGCGTGTGTTTTTGAAGCTCTTGGTGGTATAAATTTTTTTATTTTTTCATCAAATAAGATTAAACCGATCCCATCTTTTTGAGTAAGCATCAAGTGTGTAAGAGCTGCAGCTAAGTAACTAGCATAATCAAGTTTAGTAATATTTTTACTTTTAAATTTCATTGATTGACTAGTGTCGATTAAAATATGAGATCTTAGATTTGTTTCTTCTTCAAATCGTTTTATATAATAACGATCTGTTTTTCCATATAATTTCCAATCTATATATCGAATCTCATCTCCATGTCCGTACGCACGATGCTCGGCAAACTCAACACTAAATCCATGGTATGGACTCTTATGTTGGCCTAATAAGTATCCTTCAACCACAAGGCGTGCTCTTAAAGACATGTTATCGAGCTTAGCAATAGATTCTGGGTTTAAATATTTGTTTTTATCCAAGAATTATTCTAAAAGTTGAGTGATAATATCATCAACTTTCATCCCTTCAGCTTCAGCATTAAAATTGGGAAGTATTCGATGTCGTAAAACTGGTAATGCTAGCGATTTTACATCTTGAATATCTGGAGTAGGTCTTCCATCTAGTGCGGCACGTGCTTTTGCACCCATAATCAAACATTGTGAAGCTCTAGGGCCAGCCCCCCAATCTATCCATTCATTAATAGAATCTTTTGAAGATTTACCAGGTCGAGTTGAAGCAACCAAATTTACTGCGAAATCAATAACATTATCTGCTACAGGTATTCTACCAATCAATTTTTGAAAAATAATTATATCCTCTTTTGAAATTATTTTTTTTAATTCTGGACTATTACCAGTTGTCGAGGACTTAACTATAGAGACTTCATCTTCTTGACTTGGATAATCAATTAATACATTAAACATAAATCGATCTAATTGTGCTTCTGGAAGGGGATAAGTTCCCTCTTGCTCAATTGGATTTTGGGTAGCTAATACAAAGAAAGGTTCTTCAAGATTATAAGTATTACCTGATGCTGTCACTTTATGTTCTTGCATTGACTCTAATAATGCTGCTTGTGTTTTAGGTGGAGTTCTATTGATCTCATCAGCAAGAATAATATTCCCAAATATAGGTCCTTGAAAAAAACGAAAAGATCTTTTACCAGTTGACTGATCTTCTTCAATTACTTCAGTACCAGTTATATCACTTGGCATTAAATCAGGAGTAAACTGGATTCGTTTAAAATTTAGATTTAAGATGTCTGCTAATGATTGAATCATTAAAGTTTTGGCAAGACCAGGAACACCGACAATTAGCGTATGTCCTTTACAAAGTAAGGCTATTAAAATATGGTCAAGAACATCATACTGACCAATTATTGATTTACCAATTTCATTAAAGAATTGTGATTTTAATTCGCCTAGCTTTTTTAGTAGTTCTATATCTGTTTTATCTTTCATCAGTATCTTTCTATATATTTTTGATGAACTAAAAAGGGTTGAAAACTTACATGTCCACTTTGAATGAAGCAAATGTCTTGTATGACCATTTTGCTTAATACAAATTCTGTATATGACTAACAAAGAAAAATCATTCATAGAATTAAATAAAATAGAAGCTTTAAAACTTTTAAAAAAAATCAAGGCTGAAGCATTTAGATATGAGCAAATCCAAAATTGGATATTTGATAATTTTATTGAGAATTGGGAGCAAATGGAAAATCTTCCTAAAGACCTAAGAGATAAACTGTCTAATAATATTGCACTACATCCACTAGAGATTAATCATATAAGCGGATCAGAAAATGAACCAACTAAAAAATTTCTTTTTAAAACAAAAAGTGGTCATAGCATTGAATCTGTCTTAATGCATGAAAAAAAGAGAACCACTGTCTGTATATCTAGTCAAGTTGGATGTGCTGTAGATTGTAAATTTTGCGCTACAGCTTCAATGGGTTTCATAAAAAATTTAAATGAGTATGAGATTATTGATCAAGTTCTTCATTTAGAAAGAATTTCAAAATACAAGATTACAAATATAGTATTTATGGGAATGGGAGAACCTTTTTTGAATTATAAAAATGTTTTAAATGCAGCCAAATTTCTAAATCATAAAATGGGTTTTGGCGCAAGAAGAATAACTATTTCTACTGCGGGCATTGTACCAAAAATTAGAAAAATAGCGGAAGAAGATCATCAATTCAAATTAGCAATTAGTCTTAATGCAGTAACAGAGATTGAGCGTAAAAAAATTATGTCCCTTACCAATACTCATTCTTTAAATGAGCTTATTAAATCAGCAAAATATTATTATCAAAAAACAAGGCGACTAATAACATTTGAATATGTTCTTTTAAAAGGGATAAATGACTCTCCCTTAGATGGTAAAAGGTTGATTTCTCTTCTAGCAGGTTTAGAATGTAAAGTAAATATAATTCCCTATAATGATATTGGCGGTGATTTTAGTAGACCTGATGAAGTCACAATTAAAACTTTTTTAAAAGAATTAAGACATGCTCCTTTTAATGTAACTGTTCGATGGAGTAAAGGAACTGATATTAATGCAGGTTGTGGTCAATTAGCGGTTGAATCTACTGCTTAATACCCAATAGCAGAGTTTTCACCTCTAGAATCTGCGCCCCCCCAAAACCCACTCTCATTAATCATAATTCCATTCGCTTCACCAATATTTTCTCTTTGCTTTAAATTGTGACCCCTAGATTTAAGATTTAAAATTAATTTTTTGGTTAAAGCATTTTTTTCATAATAAAGAATATCTGGTAACCATTGTGAATGAAATCGAGGGGCAGAGACAGCTTCTTTAATATTCATATCATGATTAACCACATTTAGTATGTTTTGCAAAACTGTAGTGATTATTGTTGATCCACCAGGTGTCCCAAGAATTAAAAATGGTTTACTATTCTTTAAAACTATTGTTGGTGACATTGAACTTAAAGGACGTTTTTTTGGTTCTATTGCATTAGCTTCATTACCAATTAGTCCAAATAAATTTGGGACGCCAGGCTTACTTGAGAAATCATCCATTTCATTATTTAATATAAAGCCTGCGCCACTAACAGTTATTCCACTTCCATAACCAGAATTAATTGTTGTAGTTACTGATACAGCATTGCCATCCTTATCAACAATTGAATAATGAGTTGTTTCTTCACTCTCATCAATCATTTTAATACCGTGTTTAATATCATTTGAATTTGTTGAATGATTTAGGTTAATTGATTTAATTCGTTCAGCAGCGTAAGATTTTGATAATAACATTTTTTTTGGAACATCCCAAAAATCATCATCACCCAAATGCTCTGCTCGATCAGCATAGGCCCTTCTTTCAATCTCAGTCAATAAATGAATATAATCAGAAGAGTTAAAACTTAGATCAAGAGGTGACTTTAAATTAGCCTCTAATTCATCTAACATGTTAAGCATATGGATTATAAGTATGCCTCCAGAGCTTGGTGGTCCCATTGATATAATATCATAATCATTATAAGTTCCTATTATGGGTTCTCTGTATTTAGAAACGTAATTATCAAGATCTTCATAGGTAATCCAGCCATCAACTTTATTCATTTCTTCAACAATAAGCTTTGCTGTAATACCTTTATAAAATCCGTCACGACCATTAATTGCAATTCTACTTAATGTTTCACTTAGATCTTTTTGAAAAAAAAGATCTCCTGCTTCCCATTCTCGATCATCGCGGGTAAAGATTTCTTTTGTGGCAGGATGGTTACTAAATTTTTTTTTATTTCTATTAAAACGATTTGCTTCATATTTAGAAAGCTTAAAGCCATTCTTTGCTAAATTAATTGCAGGCTCTAATAATTGTTTAAGACTAATATTTCCAGAGCCATGGTCTTTCCATGCTTTAAGCAAGCCATCTACTGATCCAGGGACACCTGAGGCAAAGTGAGTGTTTAATGATTTCCCTTCAATTACATTATCATCATCATCAAGATAAATATCTTTAAATGCTTTAGATGGAGCCATTTCTCGGTAATCAAGAGTAAACGTTTTTCCTTTAGCAAAGCGTCCTACCATAAAACCACCACCACCAATATTACCATTTGAAGAAGAAGTTACAGCTAATGCAAAACCTACAGCTGAGGCTGCATCAACAGCATTGCCTCCTTTTTTTAAAATATCAATCCCAACTTTAGAAGCTTGATAACTTGTAGAGACTACCATTCCATTCTTACCATGGACTGGTTTAGAATCACAACTGATAATTAAAAATAATGTTATTGAGAGAAATAAATTTTTTAAATATTTCATTTAGATTTTAAATAGGAGACAATACCTTCACGCCTTTTGTCTGCGGCACCATCCAATCCATTTTCCGTAACAACGATTAAATGTATACCAGAGTGTTCTCCTGTAGTTTGTTTAACTATATAGCCTCTATCTTTTAAATCTTTTGCAATAGCTTTACCTTTGTCTGTGAGCATTTCAACTTTTACTGTTTGACCACGCGCAATTATATTTGGAAAATCAACAGACTCTTGTGCATTTAAACCCCAGTCAAAAATTCCAATAATAGTTTTATTTACATAGGCAGGTATTGAGTTTCCTCCAGGTGAACCAGTTACCATCAATAGATTCCCATCTTTATCAAAAATCATTGTTGGAGACATAGAAGATCGAGGCCTTCTATTTGGTGCAACAGCATTTGCTAGTCGACTACCATCACTTGGTACGTCTCTAGCAAAGTCAGTCATCTCATTATTTAAAAGGAATCCAGCCGCCCATCTTTGAGAACCAAAAATACTTTCAATTGTTGCAGTCAAGGCTACTGCATTTCCATTATGATCTATTATTGATAGATGGCTAGTGCCCATAGCTTCAATAGTGTTATCTTTTCCCCAAATTGGAATATTTGATAAAGTATCAATTACGCTTGATGGATTACCTGGTGTAGGCATAGCATCAGGTAAAAATCTTTCTTTAGATCTAGCTTTAATATATCTTGGATCTAAAAGTGCACTAAGAGGGATTTTAACTTCATCTGGATCACCAAAAAAATGATCACGATCAGCATATGCTAGGCGTTGAGCATCAACAAAAGCAGAAATTTTTTCAGATTCATTATTTTTGTTAGTTATTAATTCATCATAAAGCCCAGCAATCATAATTTGAGCACCTCCAGATGAAGGAGGTGAAGTTGTGCAAATTCTCATATCTCTAAATGGTCCACATATGACAGGTCTTAAAACAGTTTTATAATTTTTTAAGTCTTTTAAAGTCATTGTACCTGGGTCTGGATTTGCCGTTGCAGCAGTTACGATATCATTAGCGATTTCACCTGTATAAAAAACTATAGAACCATTTTTAGCTATCGAACGAAGGGTTTGAGCATATTGTGGGTTTTTAAGAATATCGCCCTTTTGTATTTTTTTACCATTTGGATAAAAGTATTCTTTTGCTCCAGGATTTTTTGTTAGTCGACCTTTTGTTTCAGCAAAATCAACATACTTTGCTAGTCTTGGAGAAACTATGAATCCATTACTTGCTAAATCAATAGCATCCTCAAAAAGAGCATCCCACGGTAATAATCCATATGCTTTATGTGCAGTTTCATAAAGAGCAACGATACCTGGTGTCCCTACAGCTTTACCACTAGGAACTGCCTCCATAAAACTCATAACAGTTCCATCCTCTTTCATAAACATATCAATTTTAGCATTAGCTGGAGCTGTTTCACGGCCATCAATAAAGGTCAGATCATTCGTTTTAAAATCAAAATTTAAGATAAAACCACCGCCACCGAGTCCAGAGCTCTGAGGCTCAACAAGCCCAAGTACTAAATGAGCTGCAATGGCAGCATCGGTTGCGCTACCGCCTTTTTCTAAAATTCGGACCGCAGTATTTACTGCGTAAGGGTTTGCAGCGCTAACCATAGCTCCTTTATCCCATGTTTTAGAATCTGTTAATTTTTTATTTGAGAAGTTTAGTGGCTGACAACCATTAAATATGAATAGAATTAAAATAAAATAGAAATTTTTATTCATAATTTATAAACTATGTTTTAAAATTTTTCCTGAAAGAGAGTTAAGGTAGTTACCATTCTGGATTGCAACCTCACCATTTACTATTACCCAATTAATTCCAGACGGAAACTGGTGTGGGTTTTCCCAAGTTGCATTATCAATTATTTTATTTTCATCAAATATTACAAGATCAGCCCAGTAGTTCTTTTTAATTTCGCCTCGATCTTGTAGGCCCAATACTGATGCGGGGAGCTTGGTCATTTTTCTAATAGATTCTACAAGAGAAATAACATTCTTATCACGTACATATTGTCCAAGAATACGAGGATAAGTACCATAGCTCCTTGGATGAGGTTGGGCTTTCCCAAACTCAATGGTACTACCATCAGAAGCATGCATTACATAAGGATTTGACATTATCCGTTTTACATCTTCTTCATCTAAACAATGATAAATGCCTTTACCATTCCCTTCATATACAAGGTCCATAAGAACCTCTGCTGCATTATTAGCATTAGGCTTAAAGCCTTTTAATTCTGTAATCTGAGATAGATTTAAACCATCATAATCTTTGTTCTTAGGATAACTTGCAACAACAATACTTGCAGGGTCTCCACCACCTCTATCATAAACAATATTCCATATAATCTTATCTTTTATTTTTTGTCTTAATTCAGAATCAAGTAAACGTTTTTTTAGTTGTTCTCTTCCACCAGAAAGAGCCCACGCAGGGAAAACAACGGTTAAGCCGGTACTTGTAGCTGTATAGGGGTACTGATCAGCTGTAACTTGAAGACCTTCTGCATTAGCCTTCTCTATTAGTTCTAATGTTTTTATAGAATTTCCCCACATTGTTTTTCCAACTGCTTTGTGGTGGGAAATTTGAACTGGTAAATTAGACTTTCGTCCTATGTCTATTGCTTCATTAACAGATTCAATTAATCCAATTCCTTCTTCTCTCATATGTGTAGCATAAATACCACCATTCTTAGAAACAGTAGAGGCAAGAGCAACAACCTCTGCAGTATTTGAATAGGCTCCCGGTATATATTTTAATCCTGTTGACATTCCAAAAACACCGTCTTCCATTGCAACTTGAATTAAGTTTTGCATCTCTTTTATTTCTTTATCAGATGCTAAACGATTTTCGGTGCCCATAACTTGTCTACGAACTGTATTGTGACCAATCAGTAAAGCTAAGTTTGGGCCAATCCCTTTTTGTTCTGTTCTTTCCATAAAACTTTTAATAGGAAATGGGGATCCACCGCAATTGCCACCAATCATAGTAGTTACGCCTTGTTGGAGATAATTTTCAACCGGCGGAAAATCAAGACTTTTACGTTCAGCATGTGTATGCATATCAATGAATCCCGGTGCAATAATTAAATTTTTCGCATTTAAAACCTTATCTCCAATAGCGCTAGGAATAGTGCCAATTTCAATTATTTTCCCATCTCGTATATAAATATTTGCAATAAACAATTCATCACCATTTCCATTAGCAATTTTACCATTATTAATAATTATATCGAATGAAGGGGAGCTGCAACCAGAAAAAATTAATGATATAATAATAATTATATTTTTCATTTTTTCTTTTTTCTCAACTTAATAGTATAAGGTAGGATGAACATATATAAACCAGTTATCCAAAGTATAAAAAGGATAATGCCTGAAGGTAAGAAAATGTACAATTTTACTTTTTCATTAAACCAAGATCCATCATGTAATTGTTCAATTAAATCCGAACGTCTATATGCAACTTGTAGAACTTGTTTTGTTTCTGTATCAATCTGAACTTCCCAGCGATTTTTCCCACGCACCTTAACAATTCCTTTTTCTATTCTTACATCAAGCCTGTCAATATCGGCCCATGATTCTATATTTACTTCATCTATAGTTTTAACTGTATTTAAGATTTCATCAAAAGAAATTGTGGGATTGTTTTGTACTTGCCCTTTTTTTGTTGATGGCTGTATCCATTCAACATCTTTTTTTAATTGAAGAAGTATACCACTGATAATTATAATTAGAACAGGAAGAATAATTATGATTGATCCCCAATAATGGGTTTTTCGTGACCATTTATTAATATTAAATCTTTTTTTCAAAAGGCTATCCTGATTCAAATGTTGAGAAAATTATAATAGTATTTATATCCCACAAAGTATAATTACATAACATAAAAATTTATGCAATTATAAGGATTAATTTCGTCTCGAAGAAAGTTTTGCCAGTAATCTAAGAATTTCTAAGTAGAGCCAAATAAGCGTTACTAGCAATCCAAAAGCACCATACCATTCCATATATTTCGGCGCGCCTTTTTCTGATCCTTCTTCAATAAAATCAAAATCTAAGACCAAGTTTAATGCTGCGATAATTACAACACCGATACTAAATAGTATACCCATATTTGAATTTGAATGAATAACGGGTACTGAAATACTAAACCAGCTCAATATCCAACTAATCATATATACAAATGCGATACCACCAGTTGCAGCAACAATACCTAATTTAAAATTTTCTGTCGCTTTAATTAGCCCAGATCGGTAAGCAAGTAATAATGCTCCAAGGGTTCCAAAAGTGAGCATCACCGCTTGATTTACTATGCCAGGGTACATTGATTCAAAATATTTAGAGATTCCACCTAAGGCCAACCCTTGCATTAGAGCATATGCAGGTACTGTAAATTTTGCCCATTGATGTTTGAAGACTGTGACAAGAGCTAAAATAAATCCACCTAACATTCCAAAAATCATAAGTCCATTCCCACGAGGATCACCAACTGGCAAATTCCAAGTGAAAAGGGCAGTGGTCATTAGTAATAGTAATGAAAAAGCTGTTTTATTGACAGTCCCCATTATTGTCATTGATCCACTAGCGGTTAAATCAAAGTTAGAAAAAGTTTTTGCATTTAAAGTAGGATTCCCAGAACGTAATGCTAAGTGTCGATTCATGAATAAGTCTCCATATTTTCATTTATTGCGTTAACTAATTGATCAATAGAAATACGATTTTGAATTTGCGTATCACGATTTCGCAAGGTAACACTTTTATCATTTATTGAATCATGGTCAACTGTAATTCCATAAGGGGTACCTGCTTCATCTTGTCGATAATACCTTTTTCCAATAGAGCCTTGTTGGTCATAAATAACTTTAAAATGAGGTTTCAAAATATCCATTATTTCTCGGCCAAGTTCTGGTAGACCATCTTTTTTAACTAAAGGGCATACAACAGCTTTAACTGGAGCAATCTTGGGATGGAACTTCATTACAACTCTATTATTTTCTTCATCTTCCCAATATGCATCAGAAAGAACGGCAAGCATCATTCTATTTAAACCTGCAGATGTTTCTATAATAAAAGGGAGGAAGCGCTCATTGTTTGGTTGATCAAAAACTTCCATTTTTTTACCTGAAAGCTCTTGATGTCTAGCTAGGTCATAATCAGTTCTATTATGAATCCCTTCAATTTCTGACCAACCAAATGGGAATTCAAATTCAATATCCCAAGCTTCTTTAGCATAATGAGCTAATTCATTAGAGCCATGCTCATGAAAGCGTAATTTTTTAGAATTAATTCCTAGTTGATTATAAAAATTAAGTCTTTCTGATTTCCAGTCTTTCATTGATGCATCATCATCGCCTGGTTTCACAAAATATTGCATTTCCATTTGTTCAAATTCACGTGTTCGGAAAATAAAATTTCTTGCAACAATCTCATTCCTGAAAGCTTTTCCGATTTGTGCAATACCAAAGGGAACCTTAAGTCGCATTGCATTCTGAGTAAGTAAATAGTTAACATAAATACCTTGAGCCGTCTCAGGTCTTAGATAAGCGATATTAGACTCTTCTTCAATTGGCCCGACATGAGTTTTGAACATCAAATTAAATTGTCGTGGTTCGGTTAAATTTCCAGTGGTCCCACAATTAGGACATGTGATCTTGTTCCAATCACCATCATTTAAGTCACCATCAAAAAGTTCATCGGCTCTATATCTAGCTTTGCATTTTTTACAGTCTACTAAAGGGTCATTAAAAGCACCTATGTGGCCAGATGCCTCCCATACTTTTGGATGCATTAAAATTCCACTATCTAAGCCAACAATATTTTCATGAAGCTGAGTCATTGCTTTCCACCATAGCTGAGAAATATTATTTTTTAAAGAAATACCTAAAGGTCCGTAATCATAAATCGCACCAAAACCACCATAGATTTCAGAACTTTGAAAGACAAATCCTCTTCTTTTGCAAAGAGAGACGATCTTTTCAATACTCATTGTAGAGTTTTTCCCATTATTGAAATATTTAATCTGTTCATCAATCTAGATTTTTTAATTCTTTTTCAATCTGATCACTATATTTAATACTTAGGTCTTTATCAATAATTTTGGCTTTAATCGTCCCTTCAGGAGACCTTATATATGTTACAAGTATAATAAAGCATAAGATTGAAATAAATATTGGCGCAAGCCAAGCAAAAAAATTAAACCCTTCAACAACTGGTGATGCAAGGACTCTTTCACCATATTTATCAGTAAAATATTTTAAAACCTCTACTTTACTTTTTCCATTTTGAACCATCCCAGCAATTTCAATTTCCATCTCCTTATTCCCATGGTCATAGACTGTTCCATACCAACAACAAGTAGCCATAAGGCTCTTTTCAATATCCATTATCAATTTATTTTCTTCTTGTGCAAAAATTATACTAAAGAAAGATAGGAGAGTAATAATTCGATTCATTTCTTTTTCTTTCTTGCTTTACGCTTTTTTTTCCTTGGCGGAGCGGCTCTTTTTTTATCTACTAAAACAATAGCTTCTTCGAGTGTGATCTTTTCATAATCATATTCGCTGGGAAGAGAGGCGTTTATTTTCCCATCAGTAATATATGGACCATATCTACCTGATTTAATAACTAATGTTTCTCCAGTTTCAGTATGACTCCCAATATTGCGCAGTTCTTGAGGTCCACTATTCCTATTTTTAATAAGCTCAATGGCTTCTTCAAGTTTAATTGTTATTGGTGACATATTTGGCGGAATTGTTCCATTTTTTCCTTTTCCAGCTGTAACATAAGGTCCAAATCTTCCATAGTCTGCCTTCACATCTTCATTTGTCTCAGGATATTTACCTAGTACTCGAGGTAAAGATAAGAGCTTTAAGCCCATTTCAAGGTCAACATCATTTGGAGATGTTCCTTTTGGAATACCTTTACGCTTACTTGTCTCACCAAGCTGTACATAAGGTCCATAAGGGCCATTTTTAACTAAAACTTTCTCATTGCTTTTAGGATCAGCTCCAAGCTCTCGATCTTCATTAATTTCTTGATTTAAAATTTCTAGAGCTTTATCAATATTGAGATCACCCAGAAAAACATCTCTTGGAACAGATTTTCTAATCTCTCCTTGCTGAACAAAAGGACCATATTGCCCAACTCGTATTTCTATAGGATCTCCATCATAATCCAATTGCATAGAACAAGCTTTACCAATATCTACTTTTTCATCTAACATCCTCTCAAGTCCTTTTACTTTATCAGAACCAAAATAAAATTCACTCATAAAAGGTAGCGGTTCAATATCTCCTCTAGATATGGAGTCAAGACCGTCCTCCATTTGTGCTGTGAATTGACTATCTACCAGAGAAGTAAAATGATTTTCCAACAGCTGAGTTACTGCAAGACCCAAAAAAGTTGGAGTTAATTTTGCTTGTTTTCTGTTAACATAAGTTCTTGTTATTATAGTCTCAATTATGCTTGCCCAAGTTGATGGTCTTCCGATGCCTTTATTCTCAAGTTCTTTCACAAGTGAAGCTTCGGTAAATCTAGCCGGAGGCTTAGTTGAATGTTCATTGGAGTCAAGTTGGTTGCATTGAAGAGATTGATCTTTAGCTAAGTCAGGGAGGATGGTTTCTTGATCTTCTGTGATGCCACTTCTTTTATCTGTACTTTCTACATAAGCCGCCATATATCCTGGAAATAGAATCACTTTACCATTCGCCCTAAATTCTGATTTTTGATTTTCAATAGTAACTGAAATTTGTTTCACTTTAGCTGATGTCATTTGCGAGGCAAGAGTTCGTTTGCGAATTAGATCATAAAGGTTTGCGGCATCTTCATCAATCTCAGTTCTAACTTTTTCTGTCTTTACAAATTCAACTCCAGCTGGTCGAATAGCTTCATGCGCTTCTTGGGCATTTTTTACTTTAGAAGAATAAATTTTAGCTTGATCAGGTAAATAGTCTTTACCGAACCTTGATTTGATTTCATTACGAGCAGCATTAATTCCTTCATCAGATAAATTAGTTGAGTCGGTACGCATGTATGTAATGAAACCTTTTTCATAAAGACGTTGGGCGGTACTCATTGTCTTTCTTGCTGAAGATCGTAGTTTCCTTCCTGCCTCTTGTTGCAAAGTAGATGTTGTGAAAGGAGGCTTTGGATTAGAGTTTTTAATTTTTTCTTCTATATCTGAAACGACCCAACTGCCATTCGTTAGCTCTTTAACTAATTCATCTGCTTGTGCTTTAGAAAGGAGTAAGGCTTTATCATTTTTTAATTTTCCAGTATTTGGATCAAAATCTTTTCCAGTAGCAACTCTTTTCCCATCTACTTTAATTAAGGTTGCGTTAAATGAATCTTCTCCAGTTTGAAATTCTGCTTTCAAGTCGTAATAAAGAGCAGAATGAAAAGCTTGTCTTAATCTTTCTCTTTCTATTATAATTTTTAGTGCAGCAGATTGGACTCTACCAGCAGAAAGGCGACCTTCAACAAATTTCATATTTTTTTGCAAAGTACTCCAAAGAACAGGTGATATTTTATAACCAATTAATCTATCAACGATTCTTCTTGTAGTTGCTGCTCTAACTAAATCTTCATCAATTTCTCTTGGGTTGTTCATTCCCTCCTTTACGCCTTCTTTAGTAATCTCGGTAAACTGAACTCTTGATATTTTGTCTTTATCTACTTCACTGGCAATGTGAGCTGCAATTGCTTCGCCCTCTCTATCCGGGTCAGTAGCAATTATAATTTGAGTAGTTGTTTTTGACAATTTTTTTAAATCTTTAACAAACTTTTTTTTATCTTCAATAATAATTTCTTCTATTGCAAAATCATTTTCAATATCTACAGATATATTTTTTCTTGGCAATTGTTTTATATGCCCAACTGTTGACATAACATCATATTTATTATCAAGATATTTAGATATGGTTTTTGCTTTTGAGGGAGACTCAACAATTAACAATGGTTTTGTACTCATTTAAATCTTCTTTTAAAATTGATTGAAAATCAAATTATTCATGTGCGTGTATTATAATGTAAAAAAAATTTTTAAAAAGACAAAGAATTCATATGATCAACAATTTTACTTAATTCAATTTTTTGCTGATTCCCTGTTGAAAAGTTTTTTACTTCTAATTGATTCGACTCTAATTCTTCATCACCTATTATAATAGCATATTTTACATTCATTTTGTTAGCTTCTCTAAGTTGAGCTTTTAAAGAGCGTCGGAGTACGTCGAACTCTGTACTTAAATTTTGTTCTCGTAGATCTTCAGCTAATTTAATTACAGTTTTAAGGGTATTATCTCCTAAACCAACTATATATATTTTAACTTCATCTTTATTGAACTGATCATCTTTCATCGCCAAGAGAATTCGTTCCATACCAGCTGCAAAACCAATCCCTGGAGTTGGCTTGCCACCTAAAATTTCAGTAAGTCCATCGTATCTACCGCCCCCACAAATAGCATTCTGAGCACCTAAGTCTAATGATGTGATCTCAAAAGTAGTTCTTGAATAATAATCAAGACCACGAACTAGTTTTGGCATTAACTCATACTCAATTTCTAAAATATCTAAATATTCTATTACTTCATCGAAATGAGTTTGATCATCATTCGTCAAATAATTTGAAATTTTTGGTGCGTCTTCAAGAATTTCGATTTCATTAGCAGCTTTGGTATCCAGAATCCTTAATGGATTATCATTAAATCTTTTTTGACTAGTTTCTGTCAAATCATTAAAATATGGTTTTAGATAATCTTGAAATGCTGTTCTATAACTTTCTCGACATTCATCTGACCCAATTGAATTTAAATTTAATTTAAGTCCTTCTAAGCCCAGTGACTCAAAGACAGATATTGCCAAAGCAATTACCTCAGCATCTATCTCAGGGTGCTCAGATCCAAAAGCCTCCACTCCAAACTGGTGAAATTGTCGATAACGTCCTTTTTGAGGTCTTTCTCTTCTAAATAATGCATCAATATAATAGAGCTTATTGATAGGACGAATGCGTCCTAAATTATGTTGAATGTATGCTCTTGCTACGGGTGCTGTAAGTTCCGGTTTGAGAGTGAGGTTTTCACCACCTTGATCTGTCCAGCTATACATTTCTTTTGATACGATATCTGTTTCTTCTCCAACACCTCTAGAAAATAATTTAGTATTTTCAAATGCGGGTGTTCGAATCTCTTTGTAACCGTAATAACTTGATATTTTTCTGATTTGATCCTCAAGTGACTGCCATTTCATGCTTTCTTCAGGAAGAATATCCTGAGTGCCTTTAATAGAGCGAATAGATTCGTTATTCATTTTTAGGTAAAATATTACTTAGTAATGTTTCAGACTTTGTTTTAAATGACTCTGGAATATACAATTTTACGGAACCACCAGGGAGAGTCATTGCATTAATATTATAGGCAGTACTTAAAAAATCACCTTTTGTATAGCAAGGAATATCATTGTCATTTAAGATATTTTCAGCCATTTCAGCATATACACTACCACTAAACTCAGCTACGATTATCCAGTTTTTTGATGATTCTGAAGACATATTAATACAGTAAGTTTAACTATAAATGCTTAGCGGTCAAATAAAGATGGTCGATTGAATGTTCCGCCTCTTTGTTCAAGTTTTAAGTCTTTAAGGTTTGGTGATTTAACATTTAGTCTTAAATAAAGTCCAGAAGCATATCCATTTGGTGTCCAGTTTAGACTGAGCTCCCAACAATGTAAGTCGCGATTAACAGAAAAAGTATGGCTTACTAGGTTTTGATTAATTAAGTCAAACCTTGCATTATATTGTACTCGCCAAGCCTGGGTAAGTTGAATTGTTGAGTTTGAAGACATCCAAAAAGTTTTTTGAGGGTTATTTGGATTTGCGTTATTATATGCAAAGCTAAAACTCATTGATGTATCCCAAAGTTTACCTGCAGATTTTTTATTATCTAAACCAGCAATAGTACCTGCAAGGTTAGCACCATCTACGCGCTCAAAGGAAGCACTAGTATCAGCCTCTTCAACTTGATCATTCTCTGAATTATAAGATAGTCGATTACCTGAAAATTTAAAGCCAGTTGAAAAACGTGCATTAATAAGTCTTGGCGTTATAAGACCGCCTGTTGTTTTAATTTTATTAATTCGTAAGTTGTTTTTTTTATCATATTCATACCAATCATGAGTCATAGAAAAATCTAGATTAAGTTTTCTATTTATATTCGCTCTAACTGAAGAATTAAGATTGCTCCATTGAAATTCTTCAGCTACAAAGTTACGACTTGTAGACATTCTCCATGAGAACAAGTCTTGTTTTAATTCTTTATCACCATCAATTATTTTAGCTTGAAAAACATTATTTACAGATATGTTCATTGATTGATTCTCTCCTTTTGGAGTACCGCCAGCTAATGTTCCAGAGAAACGATCAAAGTAAACTGATTCTCCATTGTCTTGCTTTATTTCTTGGTAATATCCAGGGTTCATTCCAAACACTTCTTTAGAGAAATCTGGTCTATAAGAATAGCCTAAAGTGGGTGATATTACATGGCGAATAGCTTGAATTTTCCCAAATTTAATTGGTAATAATCCATAAACTTGAGTATTCATATTTACATTGAATGAACCAGTTGTTCTAGTTGCAAAACTTTTAATTTCATTTTTATTGATTACTCCTGATGTATCTATCGTGCCAGAAAACGTACGATTAACCCAATCTGATTTTAAAGAAAGACTTGGTGAAACATTAAAATATTTAAATATTTTTGATGACATATTAAGCCCAGTTGAATGGGCAATTATATAATCAGAAAAAGTACTAGTTAATGGATCTTCATTGTTATCCATTTCCCATCTGTAACCAGTTGTGGAATCATCAATCGAATAGGCTTCAGATTCATAATAATTTTTAAGGTTGTTCGTAAATCTGGAAGAATAATTATAGTTAATATTGTTATACCAGTTTTTCTTTTTCGCTTTTGTTGGGAAAAGGGCTCTTTGACTATGAGAAAAAGCCATTTGAGGTAAAGTATTATTAGTAATATTAATTTGCTGTCCAGCTCTACTAGGCTGATTATAAAAGACAGAATTCTGATCAATTTTTTTTTCTGCCATCAGATCTCTTCGCGAAGATAAATTTATACTTAAACTATTTCGAGATTTTGGCCATCTTTTAGAGTACGTAGCATTCGAAACTGCTTGTTGATTTAAACGTTTTTGTTGTTCTATTCCAGTACGTCTATTATAATCTCCACTAGAATAATAACTGGCATTAACTGCAGCAGATTGATTATTTCTTAACTCTTGTCTATGATTCCAGCGGACTACATAATCACTTTGTCTGTTTGAGCCTAAATTATAAATATCTCTATCTTCATCTGGTACAGAACTAGAGAATCGTTGCTTAGTCTCAAGATCAAAATTTCCACTATACTTATATCGTTTACTATACTGATTTTGAGATCTGAGAGTAACACCGTCTCTATCATAAAGACTCATAGTGAATTTTGAATCATAATAGTCGCTTGCAGCCCAATAAAACCCGAGGCCATTTATATAGCCACCCCAACGAGCATCAGTGCCATAAGATGGCATTATCCAGCCAGAATGTCGTTTACCTTTTTGATGAGGAAAAACACCAAATGGTAAGCCAAATATTGGTATATCTGCGATATACAGAATAATAGGTCGAGCAACAACTTTATCTTCATTGATCATTTTCATACGATTCATTTCAAAATGGAAATGCGGTTCTTCAAGGTCGCAGGTTGTGTACGCTGCATGTTCAGCATAAAAAATATTCATATTTCGATTACGAATTTCTTCACCATGATAAAAGCCATCTTCAGCTTTTGTAGTCCCTTTAATTACTTTTCCATTTCGAGTTTCTAAGTTATAAAGCATTGTATCTCCAACCATTGGCTCTTTACCGTCTTCTAGCATTGAAGGCCTAATAACTCCATAAGATGAATCTCTTTCAGATTCTGGTGTAGCTCTTAAAAGATTGTCTCGCCATGCAACGTTAATAAAACCAGCTGTAAGATTTACATTTGTATAGTCAATAGTGGCATCTCCGTGAAGATCAGTAAACTCATTTTTTACATCATATTCAATATCTTCAGAGGTATATATTACAGGCCCATCAACATCAGCACCTGTAGAGTCAGGAGTGTAAGTCCCTTCAGAGCCACCTGAGATAAATATTTTTTCAATATCATTTTCACTAAAATTCATAGTGATTGTATCTCCAGATGCTTGGTTTTTACCTTGGTATATAGAATCTTCAAAAATATGATATATAGTAGTGGCCATTCCTTCTAACCGAATAGAGTCCAACTTCCCATCGACAAAATATCCCTTCATTATGGAACCAGTCATATCATCAGTGAACGCGAGTGAATCCTGATAAATAGTAGTATCTTTTTCTATAATTTCTATACGTTCACGAACTCCTTTTGAGGGGTGTGTAGCATGTGCCTTACTTGGTATAAATAAACTTTCTAATAACTCATCATTATAGCTTAAATAAATTTCACTTCCTGAGATGGTTTGATTATTATCAATTATTTCTGGATTAATTTTGAGTATTGTATTACTTTTTTCTCTATCATAAATAGCCTCACCGCATGTGGCTATTCTACCTTCTTCAGTGATTATAACATTGCCTCTAGCAGCATAAGAGACACCATCAACTTCAGGAATGTCTTTATATTCAATCCGATCACCTTTTATAGTTTGTTTCTCTTGAATTAAAGTTGCTTTACCATTGGCTGAACCGCTATCTAGTTCAGAAAAATAAAAAAGGGTATCTGCTACTAAACTATAAGTGGTATCCCAAACATTGGCATTCCCATATGCAATCATGATATCTTTAGGTGAATCCACAAACATTGAATCACAGGTTAGATTTTGATTATCCTCATTCATTGAAACTTTACCAAAGAGGAAACCTTGCTCGGTTCTTTGATTAAAACGTGCCCAATCACAAGTGATGATCATATCACCTTTAGAAAAGATAACATCGCCTTTTAGATATTGCATTGATATACCATCAATAGTGATATTTTCTAATATATTAGCTTGTTTTAGTCGAAGACGATTATCTTGAGCAAAAACTAAAACAAAAAATATAATGAAAAGCAAGAAGCTCTTCTTTAAAACATTAATGAATGATAAAGTAATTTGCATTATTTAAAATAACGTTTCATCTCGATGAAGGTTCCGTATTTGGACTTGTCAAATTTTTATGAAATGCATATAGATAAATTTACGGTAATTCTATTCAGTCAATTAATGTAAACTTATACCCTTGAATTTGGAGATAAATCATGAAAGTTAAATGGCAAATACCAGCAATATTCATTTTATTACTAATTGCCGGTTGCAGTAAGGAAAAAGAAACAATGAGTGGTGAACTAATTATAGAAGACCTCATAGTTGGTGATGGGGCAGAAGCTGAAAAAAACAGCATCGTTACCGTGAATTATACAGGTCTATTAACAGATGGAACAAAGTTTGATTCTTCATTGAATCCAGGGCGAACCCCTTTTCGATTTACAGTTGGAGCTGGTCAAGTAATTAGTGGATGGGATCAAGGTGTTCCAGGAATGAAAGTCGGCGGAAAAAGAAAATTGACTATACCTCCAAATATGGGTTATGGAAATCGAGATATGGGAGTTATTCCACCAAACTCTACTTTAATTTTTGAGATTGATCTATTGACTGTAGATTAGTAAAGGCTGAAAAAATATGAAAAAAAAAGAAATAATAAATAAGCTAACTGAAATTTTTGATCTAGAATTATCAGGAGTAATTAGGTATACCCATTACTCTTTAATGATTTTTGGCCCCAATAGATTACCATTGATTGAATTTTTTAAAGCTCAAGCAACAGAGTCTTTAGATCATGCAAATATGGCAGGCGAACATATAACTGGTTTAGGTGGTCACCCTCCATTGAACATCAATAATATTAAAGAAACTTTTAAACATGATATTAATGAAATCCTTCAAGAAACTCTTGAGCATGAAAAAAAAGCTATCAAGAGTTATTATGAACTATTAAAATTAATTAATGATGATTCAATCTATTTAGAAGAATATGCTCGAACGATGATTGGTCAAGAAGAATTGCATGTTTTAGAAGTAGAAAAAATGCTGAAATCAAATTAAATAAAAGTCTTATAATTTTAATCTATTAATTCTTCTTTTATAAATTTAGGTGCTTTGTAATGATGAGCATCATATCTACCGTATGTATAAAATTCTCCCTTTAGTTCACAATTAAATTCAGCTGAGAATTCATATAAAGCTGCAATTAATTTTTTTACTGAACATCTTAATGTTCCATCATCATCAAAGCTTAAAATTGATTCTTCTTTATCTCGCTCATAATCAACCATTGTGCTAAGGACATCATAAGCATCGCCTTCTTGACTGAACCATTTCTCTAAATTTTCAGTTTTAATTTTGTCTGAGGTAGTTACTTCAAAAGAATATTTCTTCATTTTTTCATTTCTTTTAATTTTATGTTTAAAAATTTATGTAAGAATTTATCAACAAATTCATTTGATATGATTTAGTTAATTAATCAAATTCAATAATAGGAAGCGATTATATGTAAAAGAGGTTGTTAGATTTATAGTAATTAATACCAAATAATGGAGGATAATATGTCAATTGATCGTAGAAAATTCATTAAAAGTATGGGGTTAGGTTTAGCTAGTATGAGATTAAGCGCAAGCAATCTTATTAAATCTCCAGGAGAGTCAGAATCTTTATTAGTAACCAATCGTAATCATCCAAAGCCTGCGCCAAAAGGATATGACAGACTGCCATTGTCTTGGTATAAACAAAGAGTTCAAAAACTTAAAAATATGCTATTAAATGATAAGGTGGATGCTATTCTACTAGAAAATGATGTAAACAAGATTTATTTCTCTGGATGTTTTAGAGGTAGTGGCAAAAGGACAACATGGGTTCTGTTTCCACAAGAAGAGAAAGATACAGCATACTGGTTTTCTCCTGGGATAGATCGCGATCTAATTAAATCATGGTGGTGTACAGAAAATAATTATTATTTCTGTTTTCCACATGGAGAAGGCGGATTTCCAAATAAAGGAAAAGTTGTTGCTGGAAAACAAGTAGATCTTTTTGAATGGTTACTTGAGCATTTAAAGGAGAAAGGATTCGAAGGGAAAAAGATTGCAACAGATATGAACCTTTCACCAAATCAGTTACTCAAACTAAATAAATATCTTCCAAAAACTAAATTTATGAATATAAGTAGTTTGTGTGAAAAAATGAGGATCATTAAAACAAAAGAAGAGATTGCTTTAACTCAAAGAGCATACCGATATTTTGATAAGATTCATTCGTTTGCCAGAGATTACATTTTGGAAAATGGAACAAATACGAATGATTTTGAAATCGGAGAGGCGTTGAAGTCCTACGGAATAAATCTTTTAATGAAAGATCTTTCTTTTGATGGGAAACCACATAGCGCAGTTGGTGTATTAGTCACTTCAGAATATGTAAGAGCAGGAATTTCAACTGCTTATCCTCATCCTAATCAATTATTTTATAATAAGGTTAAAAAAGGTGAGCCGGTATATGTGAATACTGATATAAAGATTGGAGGATGTGGAGGGGAAGGGTATCGGAATTATCAAATAAACCCTGTCTCAAAATATCAAGATAAAATGTGGTCCGTAGTTGCTGATACTGTTCAGATAATTGTTGAGGAGACTAAGCCTGGAGTCTTGTGTTCTGATATTGCTTATAAAGTACATAAGTATCAAGTGGACAATGGAATGCAAGATTATATTTATCATCGCCCTGGTCATGGTACTGGATTTAATTTTGAAGGTCATCAATCACCTTATTTTTCACTTGGTGATCATACACCAATTGAGGAAGGAATGATGTTTAGTGTTGAACCAGGATTATATGATTCTAAACGTGGTATTGGTATTAATCCAAGCGATAACTTACTAGTTACAAAAGAAGGTTCAGTCCTTATGACAAGCGTTCCTTTCTCAAAAGAATGGAGTTATTTGAATATATAATTATTTTTTGAGCCACTGAGCGGAGTCGAACCGCTGACCTACGCATTACGAATGCGTTGCTCTACCAACTGAGCTACAGTGGCACAATTACTATAAATTATTCTTTAATCCTTGGTTGATAATATTTTGCTGTACGATAGGCACCATATACTTCACCACTGTAAAATGTTAATGCAATACCAATATATAAAGGGGAAAGAAAGCTTTCTTTCCTGATTGATCTTACACCTGCATTTATTGCAAGAGCTGACATCAAAAAACCAAAAGCAGCATCCTTTGGACGACCAGCATAAGCTCTTCCTAATCCAGGAACTACCATAGATAATCCAGCAGCAACTAAGGAGGATTTTTTAGATTTATTTAAAATAGAATAATTAACCTGGTCTATCAATCGACCATCTTTATAAAATTCTCCACCCATTTCATTATGAACATTATAAGCAGTATGATTACATCTTATTATTCTATCTGATGCTATGGCCAATCCAGAGATAACTCCTTTTTTATGGATTGCTTGAGCTCCATAGTTTGAGCAACTTGGAAAGAACTGACAATTCATCGAACTATTGCTGTAAGAAATACCCTGCCATTTAGCTATCGGATACAGAAAAATTTTTTGTGCAATAGAATTATTAGGTAACGATAAAAGTGAATCCGCCGGATATTGTGAAAAAATAAAAGAACTAAATAAAAATGTTTTGATTAATCTGTTCATTACACTCAATTTTAGACATGATAGTACGGGAAAAACTATTCTTAGTTACGACAATTTTAATGTTTTTGAATTTAATTTTTGCTCAAGATGGCAAATTATATATCCTTCATACTAATAATACCAACGGAGCTTTAGAAAACTGCTATTGCCCGATTCGTCCATTTGGTGCAGTTGAAAAAAGGTCTGTTTATTTTTCAAACTTTGTTAAAGAAAACCCCAACACACTTATTTTAGACTCTGGTGATATTTTCACGATGACTCATGAACATCTTAAAGATAGCCTAATGGCAGAAGCGTATAATCTCTTATCTTATGATGCAATTCTACTTGGAGATCAAGAATTAACTATGGATTCAACTTCCTTAGTTGATTTAACAAACCTAATGGGGAAAAATATCGTTGCTACAAACATAGATTACCCAGGTGCTTTAAAATCCCATATTGTGATAAAAAATAAACTACGGATTGCGATTCTTGGAATTGTTGATTCATATGCATTCAAATACTATCCAAAAGAAGTCAAAGATAAAATAATCTTAATCGATCCTGTGAAAGCAGTAAAAGCAGAAATGAAAAGGTTAAAAAGAAAAGCAGATGTATTTATACTAATGACACATCAAGGAGCTGATCTAGATTATGTTATTGCAGAAAAAATTAAAGGGCTAGATGTTATCATTGGAGCACATAGTCAATCAGCGCTTGAGAAACCTGAGATTATAAATGGTGCTCTTATTACTCAAGCTGGAAAAGAAGGTTACTATATTGGAGTAATTGAACTCCTAATAAAAAAGGGCAAAATAGCATCACAGATCGGTAAAATTGATACTATGAAGTTAGAGATGCCTGATGATCCAACTATTATGGGAATGATTGAAGAATATGAAAAACGTTCAGGTAGAATTAATCATCGGAAATTAGATTTGAAGGGAAATCATTAATGGATCAATCTATTGAAACCTTAGTCTCCAATCCAGTTTATATGGCTGTTGCTGTAGTACTGGCATTAATTATCCTTTTTGGTGTGATAAAAAAATTAATCAAGTTAGTGATGGTTGTCGCAGCAATTTTAATTTTGTGGGTTGCCTATATGGTTTGGACGGGTGATGATGTTTCAGTTGAATCGATAAAAGAAGGTGTTCAAACCGGCGTTGAGAATGTTAAAGAAAAAGTTTTTGAAACTAAGGAAAAAGTAAAAGGAACAGTTGAAGATAAGACAGAAGAGGAGTTAGAAAAAATATTACCAAAAAATAGAATCTAAAAATATTTACTTCCCCATCATTTTATCATTAGCGACTCTTAGTCGGCCAGTTAATAATTTAATTATACCTTCCATTATATCACTTTGACTCCCCATTACTTCATAAAACCCTTCTTGCTCAATTTTAAATAAAGTAGAATCCTCTGTAACGGTTGCATCAGCAGAGCGAGGCTCATCATCCAATAAAGCCATTTCGCCTAAGCAAGTACCTTTCCCCAGCATTGCTAATTCTTGATCACCCTTATGAATACGAACATTGCCATCAACAACAATGAATAGTGAGTCACCATAATCACCTTCAGCAAATATTGGATTATTTGCATCATAAGAAACTTCATCAGTGATTTGTGCTACCCGAGACAGGTTTTCAGCAGGGATTGATTTAAATAAATCAACTGATTTCAAAATAATTGTTTTTTCTAAAGTTGAATACATGGATAAAATTTTCGTGTCTAATTTAAAACGTTCTGATGGAATGAAATCAAGATTTGCACCATTTTTTTGTATTCTTCTTGAAATTAACTCTTGATTTGCCTTTGAATCTGGAACTTTTTGCCAATCTAAAGATTTGATAACATCCATTTTATTAGAAATTAATAGATAATCTAAAGCAATAACTGATTCCCATTTGTTTGGCGAATAAACAGAATCAATTAATTCTTGATCTAGGTTGGTTGGAAGCGATTTAAAATGGAGATGTCCAATTTCACTTCGCTCATCTAAAGAGATCTGTTCAATTAAAGGATTAATAATTTCACGTTCATTTTTAGAGAAAATATTCTCAAAAAATTCAAGTAAAAATGGGAGTTTAGATGGATCTCCAGATTTTACGGTATGAATATAGGTTTCAATTGGGGTATCAGGAACATCAAGAACTCCAAGTTTTAATAAAGTAGGTAGTGTATTTTGAATTTCATTATTGAGATAATCCTTCATGAGGAACTGGTGTTCATTTTCAGGTAACATTTTTATAGACTCATTCAGAGCATATACTTTTTTTGCAATTGTATTTATCTCATTAGCAATACGATCTTGTTTTTCTTCTGCAATAGGGCTAATACGGGCGATGGCGAGTAATGAGTCTACCACTAGATTGTATATATCTTGGTCATTATCATCTAATTGTGTTATTAATAATTCAATTGAAGCTTCACCTGGATATTCTCTGATTGTTCTTATAATGCCTAGTCGCAGTTTTCTGCTCGTTTCTTTTGATTCAAGTAATTGGCGAAACTGTTCATTAATAAGTTTTTCAGAGAATTTTTTCAGAGTTTGTCTAGCTTGAAGACTTGTTTTTGCTAAAGATAAATTGGATATAATTGAAGGAATCAAAATTTCTTCTTTTCGCTTTTCAGCAATACTTAAAGCTACATTGCTAATTATATCGCTATCATGTTCTAGAAAAAACATTAATCTTTCATTTGTTAATATTTGATCATTATAGATTAATCTCTTAAGTGCAGTTGCTTGAGTGGCCTCATCTTCTTTACTTAACATGTCATTTAAAATCATTTCAGCTTTATCAGTTGAGCCACTTTCAATTTGTAATATTGCCGCTGCAGCCGCAACGCAAGTATCTTGATTTTGATTATTTAATAAAGTTTCTAAGTGTGGAAGAACATCTTTTAATTTTCGTCGACCTGCTACAATTATAGCTTCAGATGAAACTTCATCACTATTATTAATTGCCTGAATGATATCTTCATTCGAGATTATAGCATCTTCATCCCAAGCCATAGATAAAATACGCTTACGAACCTCTGGTGTACCGTTTTTAAATAATTGGTTAATTATTTTCTTCCAAGAGGACAAGGGTAAGCCCTCAATAATTTCTAAAGCAAATAATTGTTTAATCTCATCATCAGATGAAAGCGTTTCTTCAATAGTTTTAACCATTGCAGCATCTTGAACATCAATCGTTAGCTCTTCAAAATCGATTTGTCTTTTAGCAATGGCTGTTTGTAATTGACTTACATAACCTGCTTTTACTTTAAATGATGTAAATAGCCAAATTATAATAGAACCAAGAGAAACAATGCTCAGGTAGGGAAGGGCAATAACCTTAACCAAGAAAAAAGTTGTGAGGCCACCTAAGCCTTCTGCAATTGATTTAATCGTACCGCTTACTTGAGGTTTGAAGGTTTTTCTTATATCGGCAGGTACGGGTAGCCAGATTAATTCCATGGACGAATTATTAATTGTGAATTTAAAAGTTTGATCTGAAAATTTTGCAAAGCTAGCACTTAACAGTACAGGGGCTAATAAAATAGAAGTGCTTCCCAAGATAAGAAAGAATGGCAAAATAAGAAGGCCAAGCAAAACACCAAATCTTGATAGTACAGGTCCAGTAATAAAAAACTGCATGATGATGGAAGCCGCACCTGCAATAGAGTAAAAGGTTCCAAAGAATGCGACTAAATCAGCCTCCTTCGGAAAAGAGGAGCTGGCGATCATCTTAAATTGGTAATCCACAAGAGTTGTAACAATAGCAGATAAAGCAACAATTGTTGCAATTCCAATAATAAAAGGGTCCATTTTCTTTTTGACTTGGGTTTTTTTAGTGGGCTTTTTGGGCCCTTTTATTTGGTCTTTTTTGAAGTATTGTATAGACATCGTTCCGAAAGTAAATGCAAGGCCTAAAAAGGTAGCTGATAAGAAAAGTAATTCATCCGTGCCAAATGCATTGACAAAGGGCTTTAAATTCATTCCGATTAGCATCACTGCAAAGGAACCACCACCTCCAATAATTCCAAATAAACGTTTAGCCTGTTGAGGTTCGAAAGATTCACCAGCATAGGTCCAAAATTGGATAATGCTAATTCCAACCGCAACCTCTATCCATATATATGCAACTGGGATGACATTTCCAGTCATAATTGTTTGAAGAAAAATAAAAGATGCGCCAAAAATAGAGCAAGTAATCATAAATAATGTTTTTGGCGGTAACTTTTTAGATAGGCTTGTATAATAAGTGAGTATCGGTGCGATTACAATTGCAATAGCTAAGAACATCAATGGCAAAAGTGATTTTTCAAACCTACTTAAAAAATAAGCATCCCGAGCAGTTTTAGCAACTAACCCCATTGCTACAGTACAAAAAGAAAAAAGGAAGAAAGTAAGAACCATTTTTCCTTCGCCGGGTTTTATCTTAATTATATTTTTAATAAAGTTCATTTACACTTGTTTCATTTTATGAATGATAAGGTTGAGCTTATAGTGTAATCAAAGCCACTGTCATTTAAAAAATCCATGATTAAGCCTGAGAAAAAACTTACAAATATTAGCAATAGGCCAATTATTACAAATGTCACTATTAATAGAATTCCATTAATCAAAAAATATTGTCTTAATTGATCGACGGCTGTGGCAAAAGATTCTTGATCTTTGTTTTGAACAGCAAATTGAAGATGGTTTGCTGCTGTAACTAGCTTTGAGCCCATAATAATTGTAATTATACCCATGATCAAGGTCGGTATAGATAAGAACAAAATTGAAAGGCAATAGACAGCACCTAAAGTAATATTTAATATGCCAACTATTTTGGTCCACTTATACATTTTTTCAATTGTAATTAAACCAAGAAGGTCAAGATTGTAGTTTAATTGATTTTCCGAAGAGATTTTATTTATATCTGTCATAATTATAATAAGTTAATAGCCAGCTCAGCTAACTAAGATTGTTCTCCTTTTTCGAGTGAAATATGCAAATATTTTTAGATTTATTACGATACTACAAAGCATATTGACTCTAAAGTTATTGGTGAAAAAATAGAATCACAATAGTATAAAATTGTCTTTATTCTATTTAGAAAAATGAATTGAAAAAACATTTACTTTTTTGCGTGAAAAGTTTTACACTTTACATACACCATATCCGAGGTAATTAGGTGAAATACGTCCAAAAAAATAAAAAATTTAGTTTAATAACTAATTTGAGAAGATATATAATTCTAACTCTAACTGGGTTTATCCTCTTTAGCATTATTGCTTGTGGAGATGAAGCGCTTGATACATCTAAGTTTGCATCAGGTCAAAATAATGACTTTAAACTTACCTTAACAATTTCAGATGACATTGTTCGTACGGATGATACTATTAAGCTTATAGCATTACTTGAAAGATTAGTTGACAAAGCTTTAATCACCGGTTCTAATCCTCCTACTACAATGAAGATGGATGCAATTGGAGGCGCTCTTGATTTTCATAGTCCTGGTTCAACTACCAGTATTACAGTCAAGCTGGATGATGAGGTAGGTTCTACTTTTGAAACTTTAGCATTTTTTGACCCAAAAAGCGGTTATTCAACTGGACATGTCTCGGCTTCTTATGATGGAATAAATGTATCTATGTCAATAGATATTGTGGAGCCAAGATGATACGTCGACATTTATCTTTATTATTTATTTTTATTACCATTGTGAATGCTCAACAACGAGCGAATACTCAACGACGACCGGTTAATACTCAGCAGCGTGCTGTAACTCAAAGTCCTGCTGCTAAGGCTCCGAGACAAGTTACTAGTGGAGGTCTTAGCTCAATGAGAGACCTTGATTTTGAAGTACTAAGCTTAGCTATATTCAAACAGACCGAGCTTTAGCTATATTGAAGACCATGGGTTATGCTGTGGTGGAGTATAAAGCAGGTAAGGGTGAAATAGATGGTGAATATAACTTTACTCCAACTTATGCAAATAAAGCTAATAATCTAAATGCAGTAAATGCATTACCTATTGTTATAAAACTACCAGATACTGAAACAATTTCTCTAGTAAAAGAATCCAAGTCTAAATCAACTAAAAAATCGGCACTAGGGGTTGACCTGGGAGGTGTAACTTTAGATTACACTACTAGCGGTGACCCTATGCAGCGTTTACTGGTTGCGTATAAACCCGGAGATTTTAATTCAGTTGCAAAACTCATAGATATTATCCAAAATAAAATTGATGTTCCTGCAAATCAAATTGCAATCGAAGCCTTAGTCTTAGAGATCAATAATGATCGTTTAGATGAGCTTGGGATTGATTTTTCAAATGCAGGTCAAGGCTATTCGGCAACCTTTCCTCCTCCTGAAAGTGGCTCTATATCACCATTTACGGTGGTCCTAGATAGAACACTCATGGGAAATTCTTCTAATTTTAGAGCAAATGTTGAAGCTCTAATAAGCAATAAAGCAGCTGAGATTTTATCAAAGCCATCTGTACTAGTATTAGATGGTCGTCAAGCAAGAATACAAATAGGTCAACAGATTCCAATTACAAAAACTATTACAGACCAAGTTGCAAAAATAAAATCTGTAGACTACGTCCCTGTTGGTATCGTTTTAAATCTTCGACCTAGAATAAGTGAAGATGGTTCAAGGGTCACTATTCAAGTTGAAACCATTGTTAGTGAAACAGAAGAAAGAATTGGCGCTTCTGGGTCTATTGATGTTGAGGCTGCCCCAATTATTAATAATAGAAAAGTTCAATCTTTTGTACGCGTTGCTAATAATACACCGTTTATTATTGGTGGATTGATCAATGAAAAGAAGACAGAAAATGAGGGTGGTGTTCCTATCCTTAAAGATCTTCCATTTATTGGTCGTTTATTTGCTGTCTCATCTGAGCAACGAGTAAAAAAAGAAGTTATTGTGGTTATTACACCTCACATTATTACTGAGAGTGAAGATAATTTTAGCAGGGTAGTTCCACAAGACTCGGAGCTATTCAATAAATTTGACAACCGCTCTTTTCCAAATTCATATAGAATTCAACACTCTGATGTCTTTGATCTTAGCTTTATATACGAGAGTCCTGTTTTTAATGATATTATCAATGAAGTAAATAAACGCTCTGAAAAAGATAAAACATTAATGGTCCGTGAGCCGTATATGAGTATTCTGTCAGGAAAAATTCCTGGCGAAGCTGCTTTAGTAAAAAGAATGTTACTAGATATCATTGAAAAGCAAGGTTATTACAAATATATTGATCCAGAAAAAGTCATCTACTTTAAAGACGACCCAACTGACCCAGCCGGTTTTGGTGTATCACCGCTTTCAAATGATATATTAAATATGTCTAGAGGGAAAGCTTTAAAGCTTAGTTACTCCTTAAAAGGGAAAGCTACGATAGAGAAGCCTTTTGTACGCCCAACTGCAACAACTACTTATGTAAATTTAAAAGAATCTTATAAAAATGAACTTAAAGAATTCAACGCAAGGGGTGACAATCCTGAAGATGATATTTTTACAATATTACTTTCAAGGGATAGAGATGAGCGAAGACTTTATGAAGTATTGGTTATGAAGAAAATGCTTGAGATGAACCCTGATCTTGAGTTGACATTAAAATATTTTAAACCAGGGATAGAAATATTATTTCCATCACCTGAAGTGCTACTTAAAAATAGCCATGTCGTTGATCGAGATGCGGCAAAAATTTTTTATGAAGTGAATGATTATTACGGATCATTTGAACAAGAGTTCAACCGAGCCACAGCTGACCTAGGTCGGTTAATTAAAGCTCAAAATTAGTGTGAGCCTTATCACTTGATAATTAATGATATTCTAATAGTTTCAATAGTAATTTCTATTAGAATTGAAAGTATAAGCGGGGAAAATACTTGATAAGTAATCAAAATAACTAACTCATCAAGGAGGATGATATGAAGTTAATGAAGTTAATGTTCGCAGGGATTTTAGTTTTATCTTTTGCTTTTGCACAAGATGATAACCCATGCGATCCAAATATGACATATGAAGTGGCCGATCCAGGTCCTGATGGCGGATGTGGAGATTATGCAGATTGTAACGGAAATGGTGCCTTTGATTTAGGTGAGCCATGTTTTGAGCAACCACCATTTGATGATGTCGATGCAAATGGTGATGGAAAAATTGATCGTGAAGAAGCACGTGCTTTTTGGGGAGATGACCCAAATTTTGATCAAGAATTTGATGATGTAGATACAGATGGCAGTGGCGATGTTGACCAAGCAGAATTTGATGCTGCTGGAAATGATGATGGTCAAGATCATGATGGTATGGGAGATCATGATGGTATGGGAGATCATGATGGTATGGGAGATCATGATGGTATGGGAGATCATGACGGTCAAGGCGCGCCTGATAACCACTGGGATGGTAACCAAGATGCTATATGTGGTGGTATGGATGAATATTTCTTAGACGAAAACCACGATGGTGAATTAGAAGGTCCTTATGCTGTATGGTATGAAGGTGTGGATGATGATGGTAATAGCTTTACTGTAGAGTGTTATAAAGATCAAGGCCATGATGGTGGAGATCATGATGGTATGGGAGATCATGACGGTATGGGAGATCATGACGGTATGACTCAGCTAGATCATAGAATTGAAGGCATTAAGATGTTCTTAAATGATATGGCAAATAATGGAGTTCTTGCTTCCGAAGATATAGATTTTCTTGTAAATGAAGCTGAACGTCTTGAAGAAGCTGTGCACTCTGAGTGGGATGGTAATGATGGTGCAGCAGGTGAAGTAATGGGTGAAATTCAAGCTTGGCTTAATGACAATGTTGAAGATCCTGGCGTAAGAGATCATTATCTACATGAATTATGCATGTTAGAATATGAAGCTCATAAAGAGCATGGTGGAAGTGAAGGCGATCCAGACTGTGGTCCGATGGATCATGGCGGTCCTGGTGGCCCAGGTGGTCCAAATGGACCAAGCCCAGCAGTTATGAATGCTTGGGGTTCAGGTCAGCAGTCAGATGGATCTTTTGATTTTGAAGCAGCGTTTGATGCAGCAGAAGCTACTGCAAAAGCAGAAGCTCAAGCTGAAGGTACCTATGCTGGTGATGAAGCTTGGGGCGAATGCGTAGAAGTAGGTAGAAACGCAATGAATGCAGCTAGAGATGATGATAAAAGTCCAATGGATGTATTCCAAGCTATAGCACAAGCTGTAAATGAGTGTGGTGAGGCTCAAGCCAACCAAAACTAATTACCTTTTTTAGGTAACAAATAAAAAAGCCCTGATTTATTTCGGGGCTTTTTTGTTTCTATTCGTTATCTTTTAATATAATCATTTAAGGTATTTATTTATGTTTGACAAACAACTTTTAAACGATAAATCAATTATTGTAACTGGTGGCGGTACGGGTTTGGGCAAATCAATGGCGTTGCGATTTGCAGAATTAGGTGCAGGTCTAGTGATCACAAGTCGACGAAAAGAGGTAATTGAAAAAACTGCTGAAGAGTTACGTGAACACGGAGGAAAAGTACTAGCCATTGCTTGCGATGTAAGAGATCCAGATCAGGTGAATGATATGGTCAGTCAAACAGTTAATGAATTTGGTAAGATTGATATTCTTCTTAATAACGCTGCTGGAAATTTTATCAGTCCCACAGAAGATCTAAGTCCTAATGCTTTTAAAACCGTTGTGGATATTGTATTAAATGGAACCTTTAATTGTACGCAAGCTGCTGGTAAAGTGATGCGCGAAAAAGATGGTGGTGTCATATTAAATATTGTAACCACCTATGCCTGGACAGGTTCAGGATATGTTGTTCCATCTGCATCGGCAAAAGCTGGCGTCCTAGCTATGACCAGATCTCTTGCGGTTGAATGGGCTAAGTATGGCATCCGTACAGTGGCTATTGCTCCAGGACCTTTTCCTACGAAAGGAGCATGGTCTCGTTTAGCTCCTCCCGGGCTTGGTATTCAGAAAAAGATGAAAAACCGTGTACCACTAAAAAGGGTTGGAGAGCATATTGAGTTAGCAAATTTGGCTACTTATTTAATTAGTGATCAAGCTGCTTATATTAATGGGGAGGTTGTAACAATTGATGGTGGTGAATGGCTTCAGGGAGCTGGCGAAATGAATGAATTAGAAAAACTTCCAAGAGCCGCCTGGAAGCTCCTTCAAATGAAGCGAAAAAAGAAAAAATAATTATTTAGAAAATTCTATGATCCAACGCGTTATAGTTTCTCCTATAGATATATAAAGTATTACAGTATAAATAAAAGCGATGCCAATTAGCGCGAATGGAGTAATGCGGAATTCATGAGAATATTTATCAGTACCATGAATTTTTAAATGCCAAGTTCGAAAAATTAGTATAGTTAAATAAGAAAGACCTAAGCTAAATACTAAAAACCCAAGTAGGATATATTGATCTGTATTATTGAGATTATATAGCCACTTGGCAAATTTCAAATATAATCTCCAAGCATGGCAGCGCCAAATACACCAGCAGAATCGCCAAGTTTATTTTTTAATAAAGGTGTGACGACTGTTTTACTAAATGTTGCTTTAGAGATAGAATCTTTACCCTCTGTATATAGCATTTTTATTTTTGATAAACCTCCACCTAAAACTACTGCATCTGGGTCTAAAATATCTATAACATTTGCTAGAGCGGCGCCAAAATTATTAATGAAATTTTCTTTCCATTCTGGATGTGCGAGATAAGCTTTTTCATCTATAATATCAGTTACGCGTTTAAATTCACCGGTTAACGCTTCCCATTCTTTTTCTAGTGCTGTTCCAGAAATGTAAGATTCTGTGCAACCTTTATTTCCGCAGTAGCAATCTCTGCCATTTGGGAATAAGACATGATGGCCCCATTCACCACCAATATGATTTGGTCCACGATGTATATTTTTATTTATAACCACCCCACCTCCGCAGCCTGTTCCAAGAACAACACCAAATACTAAACGATAATCTTTTGCAGCACCCAGGATAGCTTCAGCTAAAGCAAAGCAATTGGCATCATTCTCCATAAGTATCGGAAGTGAAAGGGCGGACTCAAGGTCAGATTTTAGGGGTTTATCGATTAAGCACACGGTATTACTATTTTTTAATGTTCCAGTTTGAAAGTCTATAGCACCTGGGGTGCAAATGCCAATGGGGCCATTCACATTCCCAACTTCCATTAGCTCATTTGCTAGTTTAACTATGCGTCCTAAAATAGCTTCATAACCTTCTTCTCGATTTGTAGGGACACGCTTTCTCTTAACAACCTGAAATGCATCATTGATAACAACTGCTTCAATTTTTGTGCCGCCAAGATCGATGCCTAGTTTATTTCCCATTATATATTTCTTTATTTATGTAGATGAAGAGTTAATTAATAGGATAAACCATATCCAAAATCAAATAGATAGCTATCTGATTTAGTAATAGGAAATTGATTTATTGATTTAGGCCATGAAAAAGATAGTTTTCCTGTTGGATTATAATCCCCGAATAATACATCTGAAATACCCTGCCCCTCAGTTCCTGGAAGCCAGGCAGCAACAAGGGAATCCCATTGGTCTATTTCATCTGTAATTATCATTGGTCTACCAGAGAAAAGAACAACGACTACAGGTATATTTTTATTCTTTAGACGTTTAATAACATCTAAATCTTTTTTATTTAATTTAAGGTCATCGCGATCTCCCTCCATTTCAGCGTAAGGTTCTTCACCAATGACAACAACTGCAATATCTCCTTCAACATTTTTGCCATCTTCCGAGAACTGAACTGAAACGTTAGGGTCTACGGCTAGTTTAATAGCATCTAAAACTGAAGTCCCTTCCGTTTTATTTTCCATCTCTCCTTGCCAGCTAATTGTCCAACCACCAGATTGCATGCCGATATTATTTGCTCCACGACCAGCAACAATAATTTTTTTACCATTTTTAGGTAGAGGTAAGAGTGAATTGTCATTTTTTAATAAAACTAAACTCTTCCTCACTGCTTCACGTGCGATGTCACGATGTTTTTGAGATCCTACATGAGCTAATAATTGTTGATCGCTAAAGGGTCTTTCAAAAAGACCCGATTGTTTTTTAATTAATAAGATTCTTCTAACTGCATCATCTACTCTGGACATAGGAATAGACCCATCTTCAATTGATTGTTTAAATAAACTCATGAATTTTTCATAGGATTCATTCCCAAACCTTACGGCTCCTGGAACCATTACCATGTCAATCCCAGCATTAATAGATATAATAATATCAGACTTGTAATCTCCAGGTATCTGCTCTATAGCAGCCCAATCAGAACGACAAACCCTTTAAAGCCTAATTCATCTTTTAACAAATCTGTTAGTAAGTATTTATTGGCATGACATCGAACATCATTCCATGTATTATAAGCTGCCATGAAAGTTGCCACGCCGCTTTCAATTGCTTTTTCAAAAGGAGGGAGGTGTGTTTTTCGGAGTTCTTCTTCTGAAATAGCTAGATTACCTCTATCAATTTTTCCATTAAGTCCTGTGCCAAATAGTGTTCCACCATCACCGATAAAATGTTTAGCACAGGCCAAAACACTATTTGGATTATCGATATCCGCAGATTGATACCCTATGATTGCAGCATTTCCAAGTTCAGTGACAAGTTCGGTATTTTCTGAGAATCCTTCATAAGTTCTTCCCCATCTATAATCATTAGGTACAGCCAGACATGGTGCAAAGTCCCAATCAATTCCTGTAGCAGCTACCTCAAGTGCGGTTGCCCTTGCAACCGATTCGACAAGTTTTGCATCGCGCGTAGCGCCTAGTCCAATATTATGAGGGAAGATCGTAGCGCCAACCACATTATTATGACCATGAACGGCATCAATGCCATATAATAAGGGAATCTTTAAACGAGAAGAAAGAGCTTCTTGCTGATATTTATCATACATTTCCGCCCAAGCTTTAGGCTCATTCACTTTTGGTGTACTTCCGCCACCACTTAATAGTGAACCAAACCCATATTTAGAAATATCAGAAATATCATTTAAGAATTGTTGGTCAACCTGAGTCATTTGACCAATCTTTTCATCAATGGTCATTTGCTTTAATAAGGAATCAACAAATGCAGTGTCCTCAGCTAAGTCTTTATTTTTCATTGATTCGCATCCGAATAAATTAAAGATTAATATAAATGATGTTATTGTTTTGAAATAAATAGTTCTCATATTATTTATGTGTATCCCTTTTTATTAATTCTACAGGTATGAGCGTTTTACGAGCAGATCGCTCAAGATTAACTTCTTTTTTTATCATTCTAATAAGGTGGTCGATCGCTTCTTCAGATAGCTGGTCTACATCTGTATCGATTGTTGAAAGTTTTGGAAAAAATATTTTACTAAATAAAATATTGTCATAGCCAATGACGGCATAGTCTTTTGGAATATTTTTTTTATTTTCAAGTGCTGCATGTATAAATCCAACGGCCATTTGATCGTTACTAGCAAAAACACCAATATTTCTGATCTTCTCTTTCTCAACTGCGTGAAAAGCATTTTCACCTGATTCAAACGAATAATTTCCTTTATAGTCCCATATAATATTGTATCCTGCATTCTCAATTGTATCCCTAAAGCCATTTCGACGAAGCGCTGCTTCCCATTTTTCAAGTGGTCCACGAATGATACCAAACTTTTTATATCCTTCTTCTAAAAATGCTTGAGCAGCTAAAGCACCGCCCTGATAAGAGTCAAAGGTAAAAGTGTCAAAAATAGATTCGAATGAAGGTGCGATTGAAACAATGGGATAGTCCTTCATTCTTTCTTTTATCTTATTGTAACTGTACGGATCTAATGTGGGTAAAAATAAAATAAACCCATCATGATTTTTTGATAGAAATGATAATTCATCTTGCAAAGATTTACTATGCCTTACAGAATGAATAGTGAGCGTACAATTACGACTAAGAGAAATCTTATCAAAAGCTGAATATAAATAAGCATAAAACTCTTCTGAAAAATGCTGGGTAATTAAAGCTATATCTAGTACCCGATTATCAGGGTTGATCGAATCTCTATATTTATTATAGCCCATATCACGAGCAGCTTGGATAATATGTGCAGCGCTTTCAGAGTTTCCACTGATTTTATTTGATAAAACACGAGAAACTGTTGAAACCGAGTATCCCGTAGCGCTTGATATTTCTTTTAAACCAACTGACATTACTACTCTTTTAAATCATTCATTACGGGTGCAATATAACGAGATTTAATTGCATATAAAATGCAAATAATTTGCATTCAAGTACAATATTAATTGGAAAGAAGGCTATATTTTAATACTATCGCCACGTTAAAGTATTATTTCAAAAGTCTTTTAGGAGAGATTTATTATGAAAAAAACGCTAGTTAATGTCTTAATTTTTATTTTTGTAAGCTCATTTTCTTTTGCACAAACTGTTGAAGGTACTTGGAAATTAGCACCTGAGGCAGGAGCCTTAGGAGTGGGTCCAGGTACTGGTGATTACGGTTGGTGGAGCAATGGTGAAGCCGATGTAACGACTAGGGCTTGTTTATTTGATGATCATTATGTTTTTAATGCCGATGGATCATTCCAAAATATTGTTGGTGAATCAACATGGCTTGAACCTTGGCAAGGTGTTGATCCAGAAGGTTGTGGTGTTCCTATAGCACCTCATAACGGATCAAACGCTGCAACATGGTCAAAAGATGTTGCTGCAGGAACAATTACTGTTGTTGGGGAAGGTGCTTTTGTAGGGCTAGCTAAAGTAACTAATACGGCAGAAGATGGTAAGCCAGTCGATAATACAATAACATATAATTATAAACTTTCAGCAGATGGTAGCAGAATGGATGTAACAATTAATGGTTTCCAAGGTGCAGGTTCTACAGCTGAATGGATTTTTAAATTAGTAAAAGTATCAACTACGCCTTTGGAAGGTTCTTGGAGCCTAGCACCAGAAGCAGGTGCTTTGTGGGTTGGTGATGGTGCTACACAATGGTGGGCAAGTAGTGCAGATGATGTCACTACAAGAGCCTCTCTTTTTGATGATGAATATATATTTAATGGCGATGGAGCTTTTAAAAATGTTCTAGGTACAGAAACATGGTTAGAAACATGGCAAACTGGTGTAACAGCAGAAGGTGCTGGTGCTCCAGTAGCTCCACATGATGGTAGCAACCCTGCAACTTACAAGGATAACGGTGATGGAACTGTTACCTTAACAGGTGAAGGTGCTTACATAGGACTTGCCAAAGTAACTAATACTGCAGAAGACGGTAACCCAGTAGATAATAAAATCACATATTCCTATGTAATGGATAGCGATGGGCTAGGCATGACTGTTAGTATAACTGGTTTTAATGGTACTGCTTCTTGGGTTTTCAAATTTGTAAAAAATTCAGATGTTGACAGGGCTTCACCTCTTTCTGGACAAACATTTCAGTTGGCTCCAGTAGCAGGTGCTCTTGGCGTTGGCCCTGGTCCAGGAGATTACGGCTGGTGGAGTAGTAGCCTAGAGGATGTTACTACACGAGCTTGTATTTTTGATGATGACTATGTATTTAATGCTGATGGTTCATTCCAGAATGTACAAGGTACAGAGACTTGGCTTGAAGGGTGGCAACAAGGTCAAGAAGGTGAGTCATGCGGTACGCCAATTGCTCCACATAATGGAAGCAATGCAGCAACCTGGAAAGATAATGGAGATGGAACTGTTACTATTACAGGTGAGGGTGCTTACCTAGGTTTAGCTAAGGTAACAAATACTTCTGAAGATGGCAAACCTGCAAACAATACCATTACATATAAATACGTAATGGATGCGGATGAAAATAAATTGGATATAACTATTCAAGGGTTTCAAGGTGCAGGAACAACATCTGAATGGATATTTAGAATGGCTAAAAAAGGTTATGATTTAAATCCGCCAGTAGCAGCTACAGACGTTGGTGTAATCTCAGGAGCATATCAAAATGGTGTTAGCTGGGTTGATGTGCCTGATGAAGCAGGTGCAACCTATACAGTTTATGCAAGTCGTGAGGCAATAACAGCTGAGAACTTATATTTAGCAGATGTAGTGGGAACTGGAATTGTTGAAGGATCGCAGGAAGCATCCCATACATTAACTATGCCATTATCTGATAGATCAGTTTCTTATTATTATGCAGTTGTTTGTACTGATGCGAATGGTAATGTTGGTCCTTTAGCAACGACAGCCTCACCTACAGTCAATACAGCAAGAGGTATTCCAACAATTTCTCTAACACCTCCGGCGGCTTTTGCGGCTGATGGTGATATGTCAGAATGGGAAAGTAGTGGAATTATTCCGATTGAATTGGGTGTAAATACTAATTCTATGGGCGCTCCAAAAGTTATTGGAACAGTAACGGATGATAACGATGCATCAATGAAGCTCTATATGGCTGTTGATGATAGCAATCTTTATGTTGCAGCCGATGTGACAGATGATGTGTTTAATGTTGGTAGTGGAAATTGGTGGGAACAAGATGCTTTCGAGCTCTTTTTAGGTCTTTATGATCAAAGAGGAGCAAGGCATGGTAAGTTTTCACGTGGCGCAGAACCCGATTTCAAATTTGTAATATTGGGAGATAGTGCTTTTGTAGAATTTGGACAGACTACCCCATTAAATGATAAAAGTTATTTTCACTTACATAACAGTGGTGTTAATGGATCATCTGACGCAGTCATTGAGTTTAAAATCAACCTTGATTCATTAGCTGCAATCAATGGTGATAGTGTCTTTTCTGCTAAAGAAGGTATGAGAATAATATTTGAACCAACTTGGCATGATAACGATGGTAGCTATGAAGGTAATATTGTTCTATCAAGTGCAAACAATGACAACGCATGGCAAACAACGCATGTTTGGTCTCATACCTATATTGGTAGATATGATGGAAACATTCTATCTGCAGATGAAGATATTGTTGCAACACGCTTTGAATTAAAAGCGAATTATCCGAACCCTTTTAACCCAACTACGACAATTGAATATTCAATTGGAATGGCTGGCCAAACAAGATTAATGGTTTACGATATAATGGGTAGAGAAATCGCGATGCTTGTTAATGAATATCGACCTATGGGAACACATAAGATTGTTTGGAATGCAAGTAGTATGCCTTCAGGTATTTACTTCTACAGATTAGAAACATCAAGCTTTACTCGTACACAAAAAATGGTCTTGATGAAATAATTTATCAGTCTGTTGACTGGTATAGTGCTTACTCTAAAAAAAAAGAGCAAGACAAAAACTTCCTTATGGAAGAACGATACACTAGCGACGATGATGGTGGGGACAAGATAACATTTCTTGTCCCCGCTGTTTTAAATTCCACACAGAAAAATAAAGTTTATTTATGCACTTAATACCTCGTTTGTTGCTTATTCTTTCTATTAGCAATTTGCTTGTTGCTCAAACAACAGGAAAAATTACAGGAACTATTAAAGACGCTGAGACCAATGAAGTTTTAATTGGTGCGAATATAATTATTGATGGTACCTATTCTGGTGCTGCAACAGATATAGATGGAACCTATTATATACTTAATGTAAAACCTGGAACCTACTCAGTTACTGTAAATATGATAGGATATAAACAAGTTAAAATGGAGAATGTTCGGGTGTCAGTTAATCGAACATCAACAATAAATGCCATGTTAGAACCAACTGTAATTGAAGGAGAGACTGTTATTGTTGAAGTGGATGCCATCACAACAAGAAAAGACCAAACATCCACAATCAAAAATATATCCACAGATCAAATTGCAAAATTACCGGTAGAAAATATTGGTGCAGTTGTAGGCATGCAGGCTGGAGTGGTTGAAGGTCACTTTCGTGGTGGAAGATATAACGAAGTTACTTATCTCATTGATGGTATTCAGGTGGATGAAGTTTTTGGCGGTAGTAATTCAGCGGTTGAAATTGAGCCTGAAGTAATTCAAGATTTAGAAATTATTACGGGCACTTTCAATGCTGAATATGGAAAAGCTATGAGTGGTGTTGTCAATGCGGTGACAAAAGATGGATCAAATAGATTTGAAGGATCTGTTTCAACTGCATTTGGAAATTATTTTACAAAAAATAATGATATTTTTTTAGGTCTTGATAATAAACAGGTTGATCGGAATCAGGACTACAAGTTTCAAATAAGTGGACCAATTATAAAAGATAAAATCCATTTTTTTGTTAATACTAGACTTCAAGATAATAAAAATCATTTAAATGGTTTGAGAAGGTTTAACGTAACTGACTCAAGTAATTTTTATAGCGTTAATCCTCTAGAATGGTATTCTGAAAATACAGGCGATTCATCTTTCGTCAGCATGAATGGAAGTAACAATCAGTCTATTTTAGGCAAATTAAGCTTCTCACTTTTTGATGGTATTCGATTTTCAACGATGTATTCGCTAAATCAAGATACGTGGAATGGTTATGATCATGGATTTAAATATAACCCTGATGGTATGGGCTCATCACATCGCAGAACAGATTTCTTTTCATTTCATTGGAATCACTTAATTTCACAGAAGTTTTTCTATGATATTAAATTATCATCTATGAAAAACTATGGCGGAAGTTATCTCTACGAAAATCCACTAGACTCTAGTTATGTTCATGATAGATACTTAGAGAGTTATGGCCCAGGTTTTTTTATGGGTGGTCAACAAAAAGATCATAGTGAAAGAACATCAGATATTTTAGGCGCAAAATTTGATTTTAATTGGCAAGTAAATAAAAACCATAGTATAAAATCTGGGTTTCAATATTCTAATTATACTATAGATAATAAATGGCGTCAAATTCGTAATGAATATTTTGGAACTGCGGAAGAGAATCTTATCTATAAACCAAAAGTTTTCCCTGACTCCACTCTTTATGCAGATATTTACACCGTTAAGCCTACTGAATTAGCAGCATATTTTCAGGATAAAATGGAATTTGATGATATGGTTATCAATTTTGGTTTACGCTATGATTTATTTGATCCAAATTCAGATTTTCCATCCGAAAGAAGAAACCCAAATAATCAACTCGCACTTCCAGACTCAATGATGTCAACATACCCTAAAGCCGACCCTCAAGTTCAAATTAGTCCTCGCTTTGGTTTGGCATATCAACTTGGTGGGGCGGCAGTTTTACACTTTAGTTATGGACACTTCTTTCAGATGCCCCCCATGTACTCACTATATGAAAACCATTCTTTTTTGGTTGCGCCAAGTGATTATTCTACGCTAATGGGTAATTCAGAATTAAAGGCTGAAAAAACAATTACCTATGAAGTAGGCTTATGGCAAGAATTAACAGAAGGTATGGGGCTTGAGGTCTCTTTATTCTATCGAGATATATATAATTTACTTAGTACTCGAATAATCAGTACTTTTAATCAAATTGAGTATGGTCTTTATAGTAATAAAGATTATGGTAATGCTAGAGGGCTTGAAGTAAAGCTCGATTATAATTCTGGATTTATATCTTCATGGATAAACTATACGCTTCAGTATACTAGAGGAAACGCCGATAATCCCACACAAACATTCTCTAGGTCTGGTGCAAGTATGGATCCTGTAAATCGATTTATACCTATGAGTTGGGATCAACGCCATACATTTAATGCTACAGTTGCATATAATAAACCTATTTATGGTGTTTCATTAACAGGATATTATAATTCTGGTTCGCCTTATACTTTTTCCCCAATTGAGGAAAGTATCCTTTCTAGAGTCAACCTTTATCCAAATAATGACTATCGTCCAACAAAATATCATGCAGATCTGATGGCATATTATAATTTGAGTATTTCTAAAAAATATAAAATCAATTTTAGATTAGCCGTTTACAATTTATTTGATCGCTTAAATGAAAACTCGGTAGATAGTAAAACGGGTCGTGCTTACACAGCTGTTATTAAGGATACAGATAGAGCTGGTCATCGAAGCAATTTCAATGAATTTGAAGATAGGATTCAGAATCCAGCAATGTTTGCGGCACCACGTATGATCAAATTTTCTACAGGTATTAACTTTTAATGAAAAAAATACTTTATCTTATATTTTTCTCCAGCTTGATTTTTTCACAAGGTAAGAAATATGCTGGCCCTGAGGATTCAGCAGGTGATATTGCTGCTGAAAGAGAAGGTTATATGACGGGTAATCGTATTTTTCTTTATTTTAGGAATAATACGGAGCTTTCTGACTGGCCAAAAAGCAATGTATCTCGATGGCCAAATAATTTAAATGGTGTAAAGATGGTGGATGGAATCGGTCTTTTAGTTGGAGCTAAAGTTTATATAAAAGATGATCCAACTACTCAAATTGATTCTACAGTTGTTACTGATCCGCTACAAATTGCAACTGGTGAGGGACTTCACACTTTATATTATTTACAGACCAGTTATCGTGAGGAGATGGATGTAAATACTGCTGGAACTTTCGAATATGGACTTTACCCAGCATTTGGATACTTTAATGAAACAAGTGAATATCCTGCAATGAGTAATCGCCCTAGTTCATGGCCGCCAAATGGATGGCCATCTACTGGAACGACAACAAAGTGGCCTGGGGAATGGGATGGTCGTTTTGGCCGAGGTGTTAGATATGCAGATTTAGAGACTTATTTTGTTGCGAATGATGCTCAAGACCAGGAATATCTTGGACTTGCTGATAGGGTTCGTTACTATCCTCGTGGAGATAAAAAGATTGGTGAATTAAGGGATAATATTACTATTGGAAAAGATAACCCTTGGGGCGGTATAGGTATTCGAGTGGAAGCAAGAGGCTTTCAGTGGAATAACCCTCAAGCACGTGATGCTATTTTTTGGGAGTATAATATTTCAAATATTTCGAATTATGATCTAACAGAAGTTGCTTTTGGTTACTGGGTGGATAATGCGATTGGTAATGACGGTAGCGATGAATTGGCTTACTTTAATACAGATTTAGATATGTCTTATTCCTGGGATATAAATGGTATTGGATTGGGAGGGTTACCAACCGGTACGATGGGATTTGCTTACTTGGAAAGTCCTGGTATGGCTTATGATAATATAGATAATGATGACGATGGTATTTTAGATGAAAAGAGAGATAATGTTGCTGTTTCAAAAGTTGGTCCTACAGATGGTATTTACGATCTTCAAAAATTCTTATCTTTTTATAAATTAGAAGAATCAGATTTAGTAGAACACTGGGATGCTGATGAAGATCAAGATTGGCAAGATGGTGAAGATCTTAATAATGATGGAGTTTACCAAATTACAGAATATTATGGTGATGATATTGGTATTGATGGGGTAGCGCCGGGTGAATTGAACTATAACGGTCCAGATGAAGGAGAAGGTAACCATAGACCAGACTACGTTGAAGGTATTGGGGCTGAACCAAATTTTGCTGTGACCGATGTTTCGGAATCTGATATGATTGGATTAACAGCTTTTAGATTGTTCCCCGTTCCTAGTCATGCACAATCTAACTCAACAAGATGGTTTAAAAATGACAAAGCGATGTGGGAATTAATCGGAGAAAATATTCTTGAAGAATACATAGATAATATATCTAATCTAATTGAAGTTTTTGCATCTGGTCCTTTTCCATTATATAAAGGAAGAACAGAAAGAATTTCAATGTCAGAGCTGCATTCTTATGATCCATTAGAAGGTTTGAACTCATCATCACATATTGCACCTGCTTTATATGAACTGAAAAAAATAGTTCAAGTCATTTATGAAAAAGATTATCGGTTTGCCCAGCCACCAAAAATGCCAACTTTGACCGCAACACCAGCAGATGGTAAAGTTATTCTAACGTGGGATAATGTTTCTGATACAAAAACACGAGACCCCTTTCTTGGCAATATAAATGATTTTGAAGGTTATAAAGTTTTTCGCGCCACAGATAAATATTTTTCAGATGCTGAAGTAATTACTGATGGTTACGGTACACCAATGTTTATGAAACCAATTTTTCAATGCGATATAAAAGATGGAAAGTTTGGTTTTACTGATTTTGGTTTAGTAAATGGAACAGGTTATAACCTGGGCTCAGATACAGGTATTTCACATGTATTTGTTGATGAAAATGTTATGAATGGTCGTACCTATTATTATGGTCTTGTAGCCTATGACTATGGTGCCCCAAATATTGGACCAGGCATATCTCCCTCGGAGAATAATGTTGTTGTTGAGCTAAATGAAGCAGAAGAGGTAAGATCTGTTGGTAAAAATGTTGCAATCGTAACCCCTTTTAAAAATGCAGCAGGATATATTCCTCCAGATATTACTATCAATCAATCTAATACATCGGGTGGAGGGGTAGTCACGCCATCAGTTCTTGCAAGATCAAGCATTAAAAAAAGTCATCAGTATAAGGTAACGTTTGGAATTGATACAGTTGCTAACCTTCCTAAGTATGACTATGGTTTAATTTATACAACAAACTCTATTACAGTAACTGACAAAAATGAAAATGCTGTTGTTTATCAAGACTCTCCAGAAAAATTTACAGGTAGTAATCTAATAAATGTTGATTCACTTGGATATTGGACCCTCAAGACAGATGCCCCATTTGATACAGATGTGTTTGATGGTCTTCAGCTAAATATTGATATGCCTTATGAAACAGGAACTTTTGATTTTGCAAATTCTGGATGGGTAACAGGAAGTGGTATCTTAAGAGTGGTTCCAAGTATTAGAGAATCTTCATATATGCCATGGGATTATGATATTATTTTTAGTAGTAATTCCACTATTTATACAACAACTACAAAATCAAAGTCAGGCTTTAAAGATGCTTTGGATGCAAGAATTTCTACTAATCAAATTTTGCTTGGTCAATCTTTTGATTTTTATGTTAAAAATGAAACATTAGTAAAACCAGATGGAAATCACGTACTTATGGATATGGTGGTTTATGATGTTAATAGTAATGGTGTATATGATAAGTATGAAGATAAAGTATTAGTTGGAGGAATGAATGATAATGGTAGATGGGCTGGAACTGTTTTTGTTATAGATTTTAATTTGGCTTCTAGTGCAACTTATCCAAGAAGTGATGATATCTTTCGAGTAAAGTTTTCAAGGCCGTTTTGGAAAGATGATTTTATAGAATTTACTGTGAATACATATGAAGGTATAAATGCGGATTCTCTTTCAAAAACTATGGATGAAATTAGAGTGGTGCCAAACCCTTATGTTGCAACCAATGTAATGGAGCCAGCTGTATCAAACCAGTTTCTAAACCAACGCCGCCAATTAATGTTTACTAATATTCCAGCCAAAGCAGTGCTTAAAATATTTACTATTAGCGGAATTCTTATTAAAGAAATAAAAATTAACAATTCTCCTGAAAGAGGAATTATTCACTGGGACATGCTTACAAAAGAAGGTTTAGAAATTGCTGCAGGAATGTATTTATATCATGTTGAAGCAGAAACAGGTGAAGAAAAAATTGGAAAATTTGCGGTGATTAAATGAGATCTCTAAAAGGTATCATCCTTCTCCTATTTTTTAATTTTGTATTTGCTCAAAATATATATCGTTATGGCTCTACAGCTGTAAACTTTCTTGAAATTGGTGTTGGGAGTGCTAATGCAGCAATGGGTGATGCTGGGGTTTCTTTTGCTGATGGCCCAGCTTCGGTTTATTGGAATCCAGCTGCACTTGCTTTTATTGAGCGCAATGAAAATGCATTTATGCTTCAACCTTGGATTCTTGATATAAATATGATGTTCATTGGTTCAACTATAAATGTTAAACGTTTAGGTACTTTTGGGTTTAGTTTAACTCACATGGGCTATGGAGATATGGAAGTAACTACAATGGCGCAACAAGAGGGAACGGGAGAAAAGTTTTCTGCTAATGAGTTTAGTGCAGCATTTACTTATTCACGTAAAATTGTCCAGTGGTTTTCTTTTGGTGCTTCAGCAAAAATCATTAATTCAAAAATATGGCATTCTTCCGCAAATGCTTTTGCTTTAGATTTAGGTGCAATTGTAAATACTGAATTCTTATCGCCAAATGGTAGTAAAGAAGATGGATTAAGAATTGGTATGAGTATATCTAATTATGGTTCAAGATTACAATATGATGGAATTGATCTTTTAAATCCTATAGATATTGCACCCTATGAAGATGGAAACTATTCAGATGTTCCAGGACAGTTCAGACCTAATGAATGGGAATTACCTTTAATCTTCAGAATTGGAATTGGACTTAAGCCTATATATACTGAATCCCATCGTCTTAAAATTGCGGTTGATGCAATTCATCCAAATAATAATGCTGAATATATTAATTTAGGTGGCCAATATGAATTGAGAATTCCTGGCAAAGGAAGTCTTTACCTTCGTTCGGGTTATAAATCATTATATATGCCTGATTCTCAATTTGGAATGACTTATGGCGGTGGTTTAAAAATGAATCTCATTGGAAATCAAATAATCCAAATAGACTATGCGCATCGATCTATGGGTATTTTTGGTGGACTAAATTCTTATACGATCAGTATTGGATTTTAATATATTCTCTGGTGAGATATCGCTATTTCATACCACTATTAATTTTATACTTTGGATGTGAATCCAAAAATCAATCAGATATTCAATTCGAAATCCTTGCAAAAGTGGGAGACCGAATTATTACTCGAGAAGATTATATAAATCGTGCTGAATATACACTTCGACCTCAATATTGTCGTGGTAATCAATATTTTCATAAAAAGATTATTTTAAATAATCTCATTGCTGAAAAGTTGCTAGCAATAGAATCTGACTCAGTATATAATGAATTCAAGTCTAGTGGTTTAATCTCATTTATCAAAGGTCGGAAAGAACAAGCCATGCGTCAACTTCTTTACTTTAAAGAAGGATATGAAAAAGTTAGCATAGATAATAAAGAATTAAATCATTATTTTAAAATGGCAGGACGAACTTACCATGTAAATTATTTCTCTTTTCCCGGAGGTGAATTCTTTGAGTTAGTCAAAGAAGCCATTTATAATGAGATTCCATTAGAAGAAATATATTCGATTAACTTTGAAGGTTCAATTCCATCTAAAGACGTGAATTGGATAGATAATAATGATTCTTTTATTAGCAAAGCTTTATTTGAAGAAGATGTTATCAAAGGTCAAATAATCGGTCCTCATCGTTTAAATGATGGTTCAGGTTTCATTCTTGAAATTATAGGCTGGACAGATAAACTAGACCTTTCTGATAGAGGTAATTTGGAAAGAAAAGATTTAGTGATAAATACTTTGAAGGAAAGAGGTGGAAAAACAATTTATTCATCTTTTATAAAAGATGTAATGAAAGGAAAAGAAATAAATCTGAACAAAGAGGTTTTTATTCCATATACAAATGCTATTAGAGACCGATTTTTTCGATCTAAGGATGAAAAAGAATCTGCTATATCTAATGCACTTTTTGAACAAGGAGAGTTTTTATCCCTTAAAGATATTGAACCCTTGGATAATAAGTATCAGGAGTTAACACTTTTTACAATAGATGGAGATGATTGGTCAGTAAAAGATTTTGAAGAGAATTTAGCATCTCATCCATTAGTATTTAGAAAGAAGAAGATGAATAGATCTGAATTTTCAAATCAGTTTAAACTTGCAATTGTAGACTTTATACAAGATTATTTTTTAACGAAAGTAGCCTATGATATGGAACTAGATAAAACTGAAGTTATTAAATTAAATGAATCATTATGGGCGGATAGCTTTTCTGCTTTTCAGTCTGCAAAAGGATGGATGAGTGCTCAAGAAGATTCTGCATCACAACATATATTAATGAAACCAGTAATAGATATTTTACAAAAAAAATATAGTTCTCAAATTTCAATAAATATGAATCTATTTGAATCAATTAATATATCTAGTGTTGATATGTTTGTAAAACAAGGGAATGTCCCTTACCCTGTTATTGTCCCAAGTTTTCCCTCTTTTACAAATGATAGCTATTTGGATTATGGATCAAAAATTGATTAAAATATTTATTTTTATTTTATCATTTAGTTTTGTTAAATCACAAAGTGCAAAATTAATTTGGTCTGATGAATTTAATGGTGATGGCTCAGTTAACTCAGCTAATTGGTTCCATCAAACAAAGCTTCCAAATGGTTGGAGTTGGTACAATGGAGAGATTCAACATTACACTGCTCGTACAAATAACTCTTATGTTAGCAATGGAACATTAAAGATCGTTGCAAAAAAAGAAGTTTATTCTGATCAAGGACATACAAAACAATATACTTCTGCAAGGTTAAACTCAAAATTTGCATTTACTTATGGTAGGGTTGAAATTAGAGCGAAACTTCCACAAGGAGCTGGTACATGGCCAGCTATATGGTTGCTAGGAAAAAATATTAATGAATCTGGAGCGTATTGGCAGACAAAAGGTTTTGGATCTACTTCTTGGCCTGCATGTGGTGAAGTGGATATAATGGAACATTGGGGGTCGAACCAAAATTACGTACAAAGCGCAATCCATACACCTTCAAGTCATGGGAATACAATTAATCATGGAGGTCAAAATATAACAAATGCCTCAACAGATTTTCATGTATATAGTCTCGATTGGTCCAAAGAGAAAATGATTTTTAGCGTTGATGGTAATGTGCATTATGTTTATGAGCCAGGAGTGAAGAATAAATCAACATGGCCTTTTGATTCTGAACAATACTTGCTTCTAAATATTGCAATAATACCCGGAATTTCTTCCAGTTTCAATGAAAGTAAAATGGAGATTGACTATGTTAGAATCTATGAGGATAATTTGGGAATTTCTATTGGGTCAGATCAAACACCTAAAGTTTTTAAAATCTCAAATGTATATCCAAATCCTTTTAATGGCCATTTGACTATTCCTATCTATACCGAGTCAATTATAGATGGGACAATTGATATTATAGATGTTTTAGGTAAACGAGTCGATATATTGTTTGAGAATCACTCTTTTCAAGATAAGAAACAGATAAAGATTCATTGGAACCCTAATGGACTGAGCAGTGGCACATATTTTATTCGAGCTCAAACTGAAAAAGAAGTACAATTAAAGAAAGTTAGTTTAATAAAATGAGGGTGTATTGGTTTGTAATATTTCTTTTATTTGGGTGTACCTCCCAAAATGATATGGAAGATTCTAAGCAATTAAATGAGTGGAATCGTGAAGGCTGGGACATTGTTTGGCAAGATGAATTTGATGGTGAATCATTAGATATAAATAAATGGTCACATGAGGTAGGTGGCCATGGGTTTGGCAATAATGAACTTCAATATTATACTGACGATTCATCTAATTCGTTTATAGATAATGGCATCTTACATATTCGAGCAAAATATGAACCAGCTGGAATTGGTTCGCCAAATAATCTAAGGAATTTTTCATCAGCAAGATTGCGTACAGTAGGAAAAGGTGATTGGCAATATGGTCGTATTGACGTAAGAGCAAAAATTGCTTTAGGCCAAGGTATTTGGCCAGCAATATGGATGTTACCCAGTGATTGGATATATGGAGGTTGGCCAAAAAGTGGCGAAATCGATATAATGGAACATGTTGGGCATGATGAAGGACGAATTCATGGTTCTGTTCATACAGAGTCTTATAATCATATTATTGGGACTCAGCGAACAAATTCAAAGTTAATTGAAAACGTAAAAACATTGTTTCATATTTATTCTATTGAATGGAGCGAACAAAAAATAGATTTTTTTATAGATGATACTTTGCACTTTACGTTTAAAAATGACTTTACAAATGATTTTAGAACATGGCCTTTTAATGAACGGTTTCATCTTTTGCTTAATGTTGCTGTGGGTGGCAATTGGCCTGGTCCGCCGAATAATACAACTGTTTTTCCTCAAGATATGGAAGTAGACTATGTTCGAGTTTATGAAAAACAAGAAAAGTAATCTAAAATATTTAATTTATCTTCTATCATTTACTTATGGTTTAGGGCAAGGATTCCTTAAAACATCCAATACAAATATTGTAAACAGCAATGGGGAAAAAGTAATTCTTCAAGGTATTGCGCTAGGTGGTTGGTTGGTGCCAGAAGGATATATGTTTCAAATCCCTGGTTCGGGATCCCCTACAACGATTAGAGAAAAAATAGTAAACCTAGTTGGTGAAGATTCAGCAAATGAATTTTATCAAAAATTTGAAAATAATTATGTTCAAGAAGCAGATATTAAAGCCATATCTGATTGGGGTTTCAATTCAATTCGGCTACCACTACATTACAAGTTTTTTAGTCCCTCAATTGGTCAGTATATAGATAAAGGTTTTACTATAGTTGATAGTATCATTAGTTGGAGTAAAAAATATAATTTATACGTTATTCTAGATATGCACGCAGCTCCTGGAGGGCAAAGTCCTGGGGAGATAGCTGATGCTGATGGAGTTGCAGAACTCTGGACAAAAAAAGAAAATCAAGATCACTTGATAGAAATTTGGGGTGAAATAGCAAGACGTTATAGTAATGAAACAACGATTGGCGGTTATGATCTAATTAATGAGCCAGTCCTACCAAATAATATGGGGAATAAAGAGAATAGAAGTTTGCATCTTAAAATTAGAAATCGTGTAAGAGAATATGACAAAAATCATATTATTTTTGTTAATGGGAATTATTATTCAACTACTTTTAATGGTTTGTCACCACCAATAGATAAAAACATGGTTTGGTCTTTTCATAAATATTGGAATGATGTAACTATTGGGACTATCCAATACATTATTAATTTTGGTATCCAAACTAATAGGCCGCTTTGGTTGGGAGAATTTGGTGAAAACTCAAATGAGTGGTGGTCTAGAGTAATAGCGCTAGTTGAAAGTAGAGGCATTGGTTGGAATTGGTGGACTTATAAAAAATATGATACTATAAGAGCCATTGCATCAGTCCCAATTACCAAAAATTATAGAAGCATTTTAGATTATTGGGCTGGGAAAACTCCGAAACCTTCGGCTGAAATCTGTTTGAATGGGCTTATGGAAATGGCTGAAAATTTATTATTAAAAAATTGTGAAATTAAAAGGGACGTTATAGCATCATTAATTGAACCTAGTTATAGATTAGAGAGTAAACCATTTAAAGATAATTTAATTCCAGGAAGCATTGCTCTTGCTGATTATGATTTAGGAGCTTTAGGCCTTTCTTATATGGACTATGATTATATGAGGACAGGGGTTGGAGACCAGATAAGCGGAGGAAATACTGGCTGGAGTTATAGAAATGATGGGGTGGATATTGAATCTTCAAGCGATACAACTATAATTCCATTTAATGTGGGGTGGACACAGCCAGGCGAATTTATGAATTATACTATTAATGTAGTAAAAGATGGAGATTATTCTTTTACTGTTCGAAGTGCTTCTGTAGTGAATACTAGTTCTATAACTATTTTTTTAGGACAAGAAAAGATTATTGAAGCATTGGACCTACCAAACACGGGAGGAGACCAAATATGGAAAGACACTTTATTGGGTGAGACATTTTTATCTGAAGGGCAGCAAATGATTAGCGTAAGAATTAATCGATCTGGAGCTAATTTAAAACTTTTAAAGATTCAATCTAAAGAAGCAGAAGCTGGACTAAAAATATTTGACTACAAGCTATATCCTAATCCTATGTCAAATAGAATTAAAATTGAATTCAGTTCATTAGTTAGCACTAATGTTAAAGTTGCTATTTATAATATTAATGGTCAGAGCGTTTGGAGTAAAAATCACAAAGCTCTAGCAGGTGATAATAGCATTGTATGGTCAGGTAAAAATATTAATGCAAGCCTTCTTGCAAGTGGTATTTATTTTATATCTATAGATGATGGCCATAAAAAGATACAAGAAAAAATTACTTTAATTAGATAATAAGTACTAATTGATCATAAAGAGGGAATATTAGAATCCATCCAAGTTAATCTCTGGGATAACCAATTTTTTAAGTAATTAATTTCAGATTCATATGTTGTTCCGACGTATGAATTTGGCCATATCCATTGACCTAAAATAGGCCATCTTTCAAAATTCCTTTTAATTGCATCTGAAGTTTCTAACTCTGAAATAAGTAAATCAATCTTACCAAATATTAGTTTATCTGATAATTCATTTTGCCTTAATCCTTGCCACCGTGATTTTACTTTATTTGCAAAATATGGGTCATTTAGAAGTTTAGACCACCAAAAAGGAACTAACCAAAAATCATCTGGACAATAATCATTATATTTAAATATCCAATTATTAACATCCTCACCTTTACAATAATTCACATTACCAAAAGCAATATTGAAATCCCAAATGGGTCCCATTTTTAACTTACCATTTCTTTTTTTATGCATATACGTACTTAATCTATATGCATCTGGATTGTGACTTAGCTCATTTAAAAGAAAAAAATCTACAAAGCTATTAACATCAATAAATTGTCGATATCCAGTTTTTGGATCTGAAAAATCATTTGAAAGGAGTGCCTCTTCAAAACTATTTATATATGATTGAATATAAATTTTTTGTTCTTTTGAAATTTTTTCTGGGCTTGGCACATCATATAGAAAAAATATTTTTTTATCTTTTCCTTCTTCTCCGTTTGGGTCATATTTTGAATAAAATGATATTTTTTCATTGTAATCTCCATGACTACTACTTTCACCTGTTGTCTTATCAATTTTAATAATGTACCCACCGCTAATTAGATTAGGATCATTATCATTTGGCTCTAGTTTTTCTATGTCTACTCTATTTTTATCACGCTTAATCTTTTCCATTAGCAAATATGTACCTTGAAATTCACCATTAAGTTTCATTTCAAAAAAACGAGTTCGACTAGCATATTGACCAATTTTATTTGACAGATCATAAATAAGAGCATTTCGAATTAAACTTTTATCACTAAATGGACCATGAAAAATCCAATCTTCTTCTGCAGGAAATCCAGCTAACGCAATATCAATATCATTACCATTTTGATCCCATGTTTCGACACCATAAGATTTTTTATCAAAAAATATTTGAGAAGTTGAACCTCTCAATTCAATACCAATATGACCATTATAAAGTGTATCGGTACTATCCGTAATTATGAGGGTTGCAGGAATTTTAGGCTCATCTATTATTGTTTTACTTTTTGTATCAACAATAAATTGAAGCATTGAAGAAATAGGGCTTGATTTTTCTTCGATAAACTCATTTGATTTTGTATCATCACAGGATAATGAAAACAATAATGTAAACATTAATAAAAATAATTTTTTATTTAATAATAAATTAGAGTAGAAGTATAATTTCAATTTATTACATCTTTTAAGATTAATTTAAATTCAGATAAAATAGCTGCGGTCACACCCCATACCTTATGACCATCAAAGTTATAAAATGGAACTTTGGCTTGGTAGCCTTTAAGATTCCAATTCTCAGATTCTAAAATTTGATCATTTAATAATTGAGATAATGATGGTGAAAATAAATTATGAACTTCATCAGCTTGAATTTTTGTTTCAGGTCGTTTATCACACCAACCGATAAATGGATGAACCATAAATCCTGAGTTAGGTGTAAAAAATGGTGTTAATCCACCTATGATTTTAATTTCATTTTGATTGACACCAATTTCTTCTTCAGTTTCACGAAGTGCTGTATTGGTCGCTTGTTCATTTTTTTCACACATTCCGCCTGGTAGTGAAATTTGACCTTTATGATGCTCTACTGAAAAGGTTCTTTGGGTCAAAAAAAAATGAATGTTATTAGATTCAGGAAATAATAAAATTAATACGGAGGCTTTTTTTGCATTTTCGGTAGAATAAGGAAAATTGAATTTTATTTTACTTTGAACTTTAGTTAATAAATGAGCAGAAGAGCCAGGCAATGGTTCTTTCACTCTTTTCTCCAATGAATTAACGAGTTTATTTATTGACGAAAACATAAGTGAAAATTTATTTCTTTTTCCAATAAATCTCTTGCAGTTTTATCATGATATATGAAGTATAAACACATCATTTGGGATTGGAATGGGACACTATTAGATGATCGTCATTTTTGTATTGAAATAATGAATCAAGTGCTAGAGAAAAGAGGAATGAAATTAATGACAGAATCATGGTTTTTAGACAACTTTTGTTTTCCAGTTAAAGACTATTATATAAAGCTTGGTTTTGACTTTAATAAAGAGTCGTTTGAAATTTCAGGTAGTGAATTTATTAATGGATATATGAATCGTGTACATGAAATGCCACTCCATTCTGATGCTGTTGATATGCTTAGAACAGCAAAAGGCTTAGGTATCACACAATCCCTTCTTTCTGCTTCCAGCCAAGCAATGCTAGATGACTCATTAAAGTTTCATGAAATAAATTCGTTTTTCATAAAAATTCTAGGCCAAGATAATCATTACGCTTATGGTAAAGAACAAACTGGAAAAGAGTGGGTAGAGCAATTAAAATTTGAATCAAATGAAATAATTTTAATTGGAGATACGTTACATGATAAAGAAGTTGCTGATATTATTGGAGCAGATTGTGCATTAGTTGGTACAGGGCATGTTAGCAGTAAAAGGCTAAAAGAGACAGGTGCTCCTGTATTTAAAAATTTGATTGAGACTTTAGATTGGATCTCAAAATAATATTATTTTAATAAGTTATAAGGAGGAAAGCGCTTCATAGCATTATTAAATGGTCGTTTGAACTCTTTTGATCTGAGCGGAGGAATTTTTGAAAATTCTAAAGTCCAAACCATTTTTAATTCTTCTAAGCTTCCCCGATCTAAGCCATAATCATATTCAAACCATTCAAGGCAGAACTCTTCATTTTCACACATTTTAAATTCATTCAATAAAGTCAAAAAATCACCTTTCATATCAAAGGCATATGCAATTTCATAAAGCCATGTACCTTGACCAACACCAGGACCATCATTGGAATTAACCCAAATATCATCGTAGCTATAAGTAACAAATATAGTATCTTCTTCTAAACGCCATTCAGCAACTGTAGAATCTGTATATGTATGGGTCCAGCCGGAAGAATCATAAGGTTCTTCCCAAGTATATTTTTCTACCCATCGACCATTTTCTTGAATATCTATTGTCCAATTACCATAATCCCAAGACTCTTCATCATCATAACTAAATATTTCTGTGGGAGTATTTGCAGGAATGTTAATAGTTGGATAAGTTAATGAACCACCAAGATTAACATTCACATCATCTGAATGGACTAGAGTTTGGTTTGGAATGTTTAATGTTTTTCCATTGAAAGAATAATCTATCTCTTGCTCAATTTCAATATAATTTCCATTATTAAAATGAATATTTAAATAATCATTCCATCCCCATTCTTCTTGGGAATAATTATTCATATTTACTGAAATAATTGGCCCCTCATTTTGTTGAAACATGTTCCATTTGTAATTTGTAATGTAAACAGATGACTCTTCTGAAAAAGGATCGTACCAGCCCTGCATAAACTTAATTTCATCATTTACCGCACCAGTAACACTAACAGATCCTTCTGGATCACCCATACGATCGATCAAGCTTTGGTTAGAGTTTGTAGTGACCATCATAGAATAATTCCATGCATTTAAACTGTGATCTGCTAAATCATTAATTGATCTTCCAGAAGTAATTCGATTAAGGGTTTGTGGCATATACCATTCCCCAACGATTTCGTCTTCAATCAAAGATTCTTTTTCACATCCAATTATAAGTAAAGAAGCAAATAAAAAAATTAGTTTTAATTTATTCAAAATGATAATTCTCCATCAAAAAAATTATTTAAAATTACAATCTCTGCAAGTCTAGTGTTGTGATAAATACCACATAATAGATTTGATATATTTATAGTTCCAAAATAAATTTTTTCATCGTTTTATAACAATTCAGCATACTTTCTTTACTCACCCATTCATCAATAGCATGAGCGCCATGCCCAGCTGGACCAAAAAGAATAGATGGAATCCCAGCCATGGTTGCCAAGGCTGAATCTGCCCAATAAGACATACCATTGTAATCTTTATTACCGGCTACTTTCCTAAGAGTTTCAATTGTTGAGTGATTTTTTACTTCATTTGGCGGGCGATTATAAACTTGTGAACCTGTTACTTTATGGTCCCCTGGCGCCTTTAGTACCGCAGAGATTACCCTTTGTAATTCATCATCTAACTTTTGTTTAGATTCACCAGGAAGTGTTCTCCTCTCCCATTTTATGTTTGATTCTGATGCTATAACACTTTTTGCTGTTCCTCCTGAAATCATCCCAGGATGTAGTGTTGCATGACCTAGATGTGGATGAGGCTCTTCATCTAAAAGTTCTTTATTAATCTTTGATAATTCGGACAAAGCATGTTCCATTGGAAAAATTGCATTAATACCTTGTTCTGGTCTACTACCATGTGCTGCTAAACCTTCAATCTTTAGTTCATACCATGAGTATCCTTTATGACTAATCCCAATAGCTTCTTCAGTGGGTTCCATAAAAATACCTAAAAAAGGTTTTGATGGTAGAGTAGGCAAGTAGTGCTCAATTAGGTGTTCCATCCCCATACTCATGTTCTCTTCATCAGCAACAAATGTAAAAGCCAAAGATATTGGGCAGGGGGTTTTTGAAAAAAATGTAGCTAATGCCATTTGAATTGCACATCCTGCTAGCATATCATAAGTACCTCTTCCATACAAATGATCACCATCATTTTTTAATATGAAAGGATCTTTCATATCCTCAATACCTACCGTGTCTAAATGTCCATTTAAAAGTAATATCTTTTCAGGATTATTGCCTTTGAGGAAAGCTGTGGTATTGCACCGATCATCTTTAATAATATGGACCTTACTCTCAATATTAAGTTTAGTAAAGTGATTATGTATAAATTCTGCAATTTGTTTTTCACCCTGCCCTAACTTTGAAAGGTCAGGGTTTACTGAATTAATGGATACAAGATCTTTTAGGTGTTGAATCAGTTGTTCTTCCAAAATATATCTCCTGCTTATGTGATAAAATAGGAGGAATCGAAAAAAGATGCAACCGCATCAGTAACTTTGTAATTTTATGTGTATTTTATTTAGGTAATAGGTAAAGAGATATGAAAAATTATTTTTGGTTCGTTATTATTTTAATTTTTGGTTGCGAAAGAAAAGATATTTCAAAAAATGATATTCTATCAGCTGAAAAAATATCTGGTCTCTCTTTTTCATCTTCAGAAAGAGACTCGTTATTACCAAATGTAATTGAAAGAGTAGAACAGTATAATTCTCTTCGTGAAATTGAATTACAAAATGATACACCTTTTCCACTTTTTTATGATCCTTTACCAATAGGATTAAAGCCACCTAGAGGTAGAGACCAATTCAAGTTTAATGATATAGAGACATCTCTTCCTGATAATATTGAAGCTTGTGCTTTTATGACAATTCCTGAGCTAGCCAATTTAATTCGTACAAGGCAAGTGACTTCAGAAGCTCTTACAAGAATGTATATTGAAAGACTTAAGCGTTATAAAGATCAGTTGCAATGTGTAGTAACTATAACTGAAGAATTAGCAATTAAACAGGCAAAAAAAGCAGACATAGAAATTGCAAGAGGTCAATATAAAGGCCTACTTCATGGGATACCATGGGGAGCAAAAGACCTAATGTCTGTACCTGGCTATAAGACTACCTGGGGAGCAACACCTTTTAAAGATCAATTAATTAATGATAAAGGCACGGTAGTAAAAAAGCTAGAAGAAGCTGGAGCTGTTCTTATCGCAAAACTAACACTTGGAGCTTTAGCGTGGGGAGATGTTTGGTTTGGAGGGAAAACAAAAAACCCTTGGGATACTGAACAGGGATCAAGCGGCTCTTCAGCAGGGCCAGGCTCAGCAACAGCGGCAGGCTTAGTTGGGTTTTCTATTGGATCTGAGACATGGGGATCCATTGTATCGCCAGCTACTCGTAATGGCGTTACTGGTTTAAGGCCTTCCTTTGGAACAGTCAGCAGGTCAGGAGCGATGGCCTTGAGCTGGACGATGGATAAACTTGGACCAATGACAAGAAGCGTAGAAGGTTCGGCTATAATTTTTGAAACTATTCGAGGGGCTGATAATATTGATCGTACAGTTCGAGATGTTCCTTTTATTTATCCATCAAAGAGAGGTTTAAGAAATTTAAGGATAGGATATGTTGAATCTGCATTTGTTGATTCTTCTACCTCAAATAACGATAAAGCATCTCTTAACATCTTAAAATCAATGGGCCTGAACCTTATCCCAATTGAATTACCAGAATTTCCAACCCAAGCTCTTTCATTTGTTCTTCAGGCTGAAGCAGCTGCAGCATTCGATGAATTGACACGCTCAAATGAAGACGATCAATTGGTAAGACAGGTAAAGAATGCATGGCCCAATGTTTTTAGAGAAGCAAGGTTCATTCCAGCAGTAGAATATATTAATGCTAACCGTGCACGCACGTTACTCAACCAAAAGATGTCGGAACTAATGGAAAAAATAGACGTATATATTATTCCTTCATTTTATGGAGATAACTTACTTAGAACAAACTTAACTGGACATCCATGCGTAGTTGTTCCAAATGGATTTAATGATAAAGGACGACCCACTAGTATAAGTTTTGTTGGACAATTGTACGGAGATGGTAATACGCTTGCTATTGCAAGAGCTTTTCAAGAAGCTACGGGATGGCATAAACAATATCCACCTGAATTTAACAAGTAAAATAGAATACGCTCATAACGCTCAAAATTGTTGTTTAAATTAAATAATTAATATAAGTTAGAATTCATATTTAACTTTTTTATTTAAAAGAAGTCTAAGTGATTAGCTAGCTAATCAAACAGGAGGTTACTTTGAAAGATTTTTTTATAATTACTTTTTTATGCCTTACTACCTTGGCTATGGGTCAAAGAGGTGGAAGGCCTGGTGGTATGTCTAGGCAGCAGATGGATCCCAAGAACGTTCCTAAAATTGGAGTTGTCTATGGAACTGTTATTGATTCAGCTTCTGGGACACCTATTGCATATGCTTCAATTGCAATTATTAATGCTCGAAGTAGTACAATTATGACAGGCGGAATTACTAATGAAGATGGTGAATTTAATATAAAAGAGATTCCATTAGGTCGTCACAAGATTGTAGTTGAGTACATTGGATATAAAAAACAAGAATTAGGGCCATTTACTTTTATGCCTTTTGGCGATAACCAAACTGAATATAATCTTGAAACTATTTCATTATCTCAAACTACATTGCAAATGGCTGGTGTAGACGTTGAAGGAGAACGACCTCTATTTGTTCAAACAGCAGAGAAACGGATTTTTAATGTAGAAAAAAATTCTTTATCAACAGGTGGTAATGCAATTGATGCTCTTCGACAAGTTCCAGGAATTGAAGTTGATCCTGATGATAATGTAAGTCTCAGAGGAAGCTCTAAAGTCAATCTTATGATAGATGGAAAACCTTCAAGTATTGCAGGTGGTGATGTTAAGTCTCTCCTTCAAAGCATACCTTCAGCGAATATTGCTGATATTGAAGTAATGACGAACCCCGGTGCAAAATACGATCCAGAAGGTATGGCGGGAATTATCAATATTGTGCTTAAAGAAAATAAATTTGCAGGATTAAATGGTAACGTAAATACGGGTGGAGATTCTCAAGGTGGAACGAATCTTTCAGGTCAACTAAATTATCGTACTACCTCATTCAATTCTTTTATAAATCTAGGAATGAATGAGAGGAAAAGAATTTCATCAGGTAATAGCCTTCGAACCATGGATTTTGCTACTTTCAGCAATAGCCTAGATCAAGTAAGTGAATCTAACTCTGGAGGACCAAACTTATTTGTGAAAACCGGATTCGAATATTTTATTGATCCTTCTCAATCACTTGCAATATCTACAACAATTAGTAATGGAAATCGTACAAGTGATGGAACAACATCTACGATTGACAGTGGTCCTGGTGATAGAAAATTTATTCGTACAACTAGTGGAAATAATGATAGGAATGGATATGATGTCAATTTGAATTATGATAAAAAATTTAATAACCCCAAACAAAAGTTAACAACTTATGCTCGTTTTTCAGATGGAATCAATGATGGCTTAGATGAATATTACAATACTGATAATGGCGGTGTTGATTATGTTAATTTAGATAGAGCTGCAAATGGACAAGATGGAACAAGCAGTGGTTATGATTTCAAATTAGATTATGTCCACCCATTCAATGAAGGAAGTAAACTTGAAGTTGGATTCGCAAGTAAATCAACTGATCGTGGTGATTCACAAATAGCTGAAATTTTTAATGAAGCAACTAACGCATTTGTATCAGATAGAGAATTCAGCAATGAATTTGAATATAATGAAACTGTACACGCAGCATATTTACAATATGGAGGGAGCATTGGATTCTTTGGAATTAATGCTGGAGGTAGATATGAAACAGTAGATATGTTTTCCGAATTAAAAACAACAAATGAAAAATTTGAAAACCCTTATTCAAGTTTTTACCCAAGTCTGTCAGTAACGTTTGGAGCTCCACAACTACTACAAATCCAAACAAGCTATTCTAAAAGAGTAAATCGTCCACGATCTAGAATGATAAACCCTTTTAGCTCTAGACAAGATAATAAAAATATTCGTGTGGGGAATCCATTTTTGAAGCCAGAATACACCGATTCATATGAAATTAATTTCAGTCGTTTTTCTAGAGGCCTTTCACTGAGCTTAGGTGGTTATTACCGTCATACAACTGATAAAATGCAACGTCATAAAGAAATGCGCGCGGATGGTGTATCCGTTGCAACCTATGCCAATATTAAAGATCAAAAAACACAAGGAATTGATTATAGTGTAGTTGGATCTCTTGGGAAAAAACTAAGATTAATGTTCTCTGGAAGTGTTTTTTGGGATGAGATAAATACAGATTTATATGGTTCAGACTATGATAATACAGCTCAAGGTCAACGCTTAAGATTTACCACAATGTGGAATATCAACCCAACAACTGAGTTCTCATTCTTCATGTTTTACATGCCAGCTAGAGATATTGCTATTGGCAGAATGGATGCTATGTCTTTTTCTTCAATGTCTGTAAAGAAGAAATTTATGGATGAACGGTTTAATCTTACTTTAAATGTAGGTGACCCATTTAATCTATCAGGGTTTAGTTTCTATACTTCAGGCGATAACTGGGAACAGGAATCAAGTCGAAATTGGAGCAGTCGTACCATTCGATTAACTTTAGAGTATAGGTTTGGTAAAATGGAAGATAAAAGTCGTTATAGTCGTCAAAGAGGAAGAGGTCAAGGTATGGATATGGACGAGGGTGCTGGCGAAATTTTTTAACCTAACTTGATTTTATTTTTTTAAAAAAGGTGTAGTCTCGTATATAGCGATTGCACCTTTTTTTGTTTTTTTGTAATTAATAAGCCAGTATAATTCATTATGAAGTCAGATAAAAAATGGATGATTTATGGAGCAAATGGTTACACAGGCCGAATCGTTGTAGATGAGGCAATTAAAAAAAATCTAAACCCTATTCTTGCTGGCCGTTCAACCTCTATTAAGGAACTGGCTGAAGAAAAAGGACTGGAATATGAGATTTTCGATTTATCCTCAATAGAAGATATTGTATTAAAATTATCAAATATATCTGTATTAGCTAATTGTGCAGGACCTTTTTCAGCAACTGCGAAATTGATGATCCCAGCTTGCATTAAATCAAATACACATTATATAGATATAACAGGAGAGATTTCAGTATATGATTATGCTTACAGCAAACACAATGAAGCTGTCTCATCTAATATAGTGCTTTGTCCAGGTGTAGGATCTGATGTAATCCCAACAGATTGTTTAGCTGTTTTTCTTAAAGATAAATGCCCTGATGCGACACATTTAAGTATGGCATGGGCAACTATAGGCTCCAAGCCAAGTAAAGGTACTGCTAAGACGGCTGTTGAGGGGATTAACCATGGTGGGAAAGTTAGAAAAAATGGTGAAATAATAAGTGTTCCAATAGCTTATAAGGAGCGTTTAATTGATTTTGGATTTGCAGAGTTGAATACGATGACAATTCCTTGGGGTGATATTTTCACTGCTTACCACAGTACAAATATTCCAAATATCGAATTTTATTTTTCAAGATCTCATAAAAAAGTAGAAAGTTTACGTAAGCAAATAAAATATTTTAGATTTTTAAAAATAAAATGGGTTATGAATTTTATTAAAAGAAGGATTGATAAAATATGGAAACCAAATACAGCTGAACAACGTGCAAATTCTAAATCTTATTTTTGGGGAGAAGTAATTAATAATAGTGGAACTAAAGTTGTAGGGCGTTTTAGTACAGCAGATGGTTATGACCTGACTGCAGCAGGCACTGTTGAAGTAGCACAATATTTATTGGAAGATACTGACCAGGCTGGATATTTCACACCAAGTAGATTAATAGGAAAAGAATTAATTGAAAAAATGCCAGGTTATTCTGGTATTGAATTTGAAAGTTCTTAATAATATGAGAATTGCTCTCATACAACAAACTGCAAGTGAAGATAATGAATCTAATATTGTTAAAGGATTAAAAAATATTGACAAAGCAGCAGAAATGGGAGCAGAGTTAGCTGTTTTTGCAGAATTAGCATTCACACGTTTTTATCCACAATATCGCGCTAATAAAAATTTATCAGAATTAGCAGAGCCAGTTCCAGGTCCTACCACAAAAAGGTTTATGGATAAAGCTAAGGAACATAATATGGTCATTGTTATAAACCTTTTTGAGATAGAAAAAGGTCATACATATGATTCATCGCCTGTCATTGACTCAGATGGCTCTTTGTTAGGTACAACAAGGATGGTCCATATTGCAGATTATGAATGTTTCTACGAAAAAAGTTATTATGAAGAAGGCAATCATGGTGCCCAGGTTTATAATACAGCCGTAGGTAAAGTTGGAGTGGCTATTTGTTATGATAGGCATTACCCTGAATTCATGAGAGCTCTGGGTATCAAAGGCGCAGAAGTTGTCGTGATTCCTCAAGCTGGAACTATTGGTGAGTGGCCTGATGGACTTTATGAAGCTGAACTGCAAGTAGCATCTTTTCATAATGGTTATTTTTGTGCATTAGCAAACCGTGTAGGTAAAGAAGATCAAATGGAATTTGCTGGAGAGTCAGTTATTACTAATCCTGAAGGCCGTATAATTGCTCAATCACCGTCAGGAATTGATGATATATTAATTCATAATTTAGATCTTTCTGAAGTTGAAAAATCTAATGCTAGAACTATGTTTTTTAGAGATCGTCGCCCTGATATTTATCCTTTATAAGTTTAATGCAAGAGTATCCTAAATTATATTCTTTTAGAAGGTGACCATGGGCTATGCGCGCCAGGATGGCGTTAGCTTATGCAAATATTACAATTGAATTAAGAGAAATACTCTTATCAGATCGCCCGGATGAACTATATACAGCTTCGTCAAAAGGAACAGTACCAGTGCTTCAACTTCCAAATGGCTCTGTTATTGATGAAAGTTTTGATATTATGAAATGGGCTCTTGAACAAACTAAAACAGATTGGTTAGATATTAATTTTGAAGATCAATTATTGATGATTAAAGTAAATGATGAAGAATTTAAACCATGGTTAAATAAATATAAGTATCATCAACGCTACCCTGAGAAGGCATATGAGTATTATCAAAATAAATGTGTTGAAATATTGTCAAAATATGAAGAAATACTTTCAAATAACTTATTTTTATTTGGTAAAAAACCTCAGATTTCTGATGTAGCTATTTTACCTTTAGTCAGGCAGTTTGCTCATGTTGATTTAACTTTTTTTATGAAAAATTTGCCTCATTTAAATCGTTGGCTTGAGACATGGAAAGCATCAACACTATTTCAATCAATTATGAAAAAATATGATAAATGGGAACCAGGTCAAACGCCACTTATTGTGAATTTCAATCATAAGTAATTGAAAAAAGATGAAAAAAGAAATACTATATAATAAAAAGAGTCGAGAAATTTTATTAAAAGAACTTGAAGAAGAGTCCTTTAAAAGAATTACCGGTTCTTTTTATCGTTATATAAACATTAAAGATTTAGAAGAATTTAGAGATAAACTTTATAAGGAATGGTCAGCATTAAATATTTATGGTAGGATATATATTGCTGAAGAAGGTATTAATGCACAATTCAGTTGTCCAGAACATAATTGGAAATCTTTTAAAAATAATTTACAATCTCATGAAAACTTAAAAGAAATTCCAATTAAAATTGCAATTGAGGATGGAGAATCTTTTTATAAGCTAACAATTAAAATTAAAGATGAGATTGTAGCCTACGGCCTAAGCGCTGATGAGTATGATATGCAAATTACAGGCCAGCACTTATCAGCAAAGCTTTTCAATGAAAAATTGAATAATAAAAATTCATTAGTAGTGGATATGAGAAATTATTATGAAAGTGAAGTAGGTCATTTTAAAAATGCTATTATCCCAGATGTTGATACCTCTCGTGATTTACTCCCCGAGGTAAAAAAACTATTAAAAGGACATGAAGAAGATGAAATCCTTCTTTATTGTACTGGAGGTATTCGTTGCGAGAAAGCGAGTTCATATTTAATTAATAGTGGATTCCAAAATGTTAATCAATTAAAAGGAGGAATCATTCAGTATACACGTGATGTCCAGAAGGAGGGTTTGGGATCAAAATTTATTGGAAAGAACTTTGTGTTTGATGCTCGTTTAAGTGAGCGAGTTACAGAAGATATATTAAGTTTCTGTCATCAGTGTGGCGTACCAGCTGATCAACATTTAGATTGTGGCAATGATGCTTGCCATATTTTATTTATTCAGTGCGAAAAGTGTAATGTGAAATACGAAAGTTGCTGTTCAAAAGAATGTCAAGATTTTGCAAGCTTACCAATTGAAGAACAACGAGTTTTGCGGAAGGATCCTAAAACAATTGTTTCAAAAGCACGTTACTCAAGTAGAGTAAAGCCTAAGTTAAATAAATTAGATCATTTATAATTAGTATACCATAAAGGTTGACGATAATAATTACGAATTGGTCGTCCAACTATTGCTGTATATATCCATCCTGCAACCCAAAAAGTAATTATTCCTGGTAGTATAATATTCAAGATAATTGAAAATAAACCCATAACTATTGTGAATGAAATTGGGAGTATTAAAGCCATACTTATATAAGGATGCTTAAGCATAAATTGTTGAATTTTGTTCATTTGTTACCTTTTTACTTTTATTATTGGCAAAAATCATGCAAATATTAATTATATGCCAAAATTAATCTTAAATATGACTAAGTGGCACGTCTAATAGTATTTGTATTATTAGTTATAGATTGTATTTTATTTTATCTGCTTATAATTTACTTTTACCACCCCTAAAAACAATTCGATTTGAGGAGGTCGATAATGAAATTAAGATTTAATCTTTCAATTCTTCTTATAATAATTATAAATGGTTGCACTAACTCTCCAATTATAACTGAGAGCAAACCTAAAGCAAATTTAGTATCTACCTTTGATGTTTCATTAGATCAAAAAGATCAAAAGGATTTAGAATCTCAATTTGATTCTGTTCTTGATCCAAAAAATTTAGATGAATGGATGAAGCATATGTCTTCTAAACCTCATCATGTTGGTTCTCCTTGGAGTAAACAAAATGCAGAGTACGTTGTTAAACATTTTAAATCTTGGGGACTTGAAGCTAGCATTGAAACATTCGAAGTTTTAGTTCCTTTTCCAAAGGTAATGAAATTAGAATTAATTGAACCTAAAAAAGTTTCTCTTAAATTAAATGAACCTGCGCTGAAAGAAGATGCAACCTCTAGAATAACAAAAGATGTTCTTCCAGGATACAATGCTTTTTCTGCAGACGGCAATGTAACAGCAGAATTAGTTTTTGTTAATTATGGAATACCTGCTGACTATGAAGAGCTTTCACGTTTAGGAATAGATGTAAAAGGAAAAATTGTATTAGCAAAATATGGAGGATCATGGAGAGGCATTAAACCAAAAGTTGCGTATGAAAATGGTGCAATAGGTTGTATCATGTTTTCAGATCCTAAAGATGATGGTTATGTAAGAGGTGATGTATACCCTAAAGGTCCATATAGAATGGAACATGGCATTCAACGAGGCTCTGTTTTAGATATGCCAATGTACCCAGGTGATCCATTAACGCCAGGGTATGGTGCAACTAAAGATGCAAAAAGATTAGCTATTGAAGATGCGCCAACAATTATGAAAATTCCTGTAATGCCAATTTCATATGCCGATGCGTTACCATTATTAAAAGCACTTGAAGGTCCAGTTGCCCCAGATAATTGGAAAGGTGGTCTACCTGTGACGTACCATGTTGGCCCTGGCCCTGCAAAAGTAAATTTGCATCTTGAATTTGAATGGAAATTGCGTACTTCATATCATCCATTTGGTAGAATAAAAGGATCGGTATACCCAAATGAATGGATTATGAGAGGGAATCATCATGATGGTTGGGCAGCAGGAGCAGGGGATCCAATTAGTGGTATGGTTTCGTTAATGGAAGAGGCTAGAGCTATTGGCGAACTTCTCAAAACAGGTTGGAAGCCAAAACGTACATTAATCTACGCTGGATGGGATGCGGAAGAGCCTGGTTTATTAGGTTCCACTGAATGGGTTGAGCATAATAAAGATGAGATACGCGAAAAAATGATAGTCTATATCAATACTGATGGTACAGGGGTAGGCTTTCTGGGTGTTGGAGGCTCTCATTCTTTAGAAAAATTTGTAAATGAAATTTCTGATGAAGTATTGGATCCTGTTCAAAATGTATCCCTTCAAGAAAGGAATAGAGCGCGTTTAAGAGTTAGTGGAAATGAAGATGCAGAGCGAGAAGATCTCCGAATCTATCCGCTTGGAGCTGGTTCAGATTATACTCCATTTATACATCATGCAGGCGTTCCTTCTTTAAACCTAGGTTTTGGTGGTGAAAGTGGAGGCGGCGCATATCACTCAATTTATGATACCTATGAATATTATAAGCGGTTTAATGATGGGAATTTTAAATATGGAATAACGTTAGCCAAAGTGAACGGTCGCTTAGTACTTAGATTATCTGAATCAGATATTCTTCCTTTTAGATTTACAAATATGGTCGATAATATTGATATGTTTATTAAAAGTAATAAAAAGTTAGCAAAAGATGTTGCTCAAAAAACAGATCAGCGTAATAATCTATTAGATTTAAAATCATTTACTATTGCTGGAAACCCAAAAAAAACTTATCTCCCACCTAAACGATTGGACGAAGTCCCAGCTTTTGATTTTAGTCCTTTAGATGCAGCTTTTTTTAGATTAAAGGCAAGTGCGTTGAGATATGAAAGAGCGCTTTCAAAGTTTGAAAAAGGTTCTCTATCTGCAGAACAAAAAGCCGAAATAAATAATATCTTAAAAAAAGTTGATCAAGCATTGATACGTGAAGAAGGGTTACCTAGACGTGATTGGTTTAAAAATATGATATATGCACCAGGCTTTTATACTGGTTACGGTGTTAAAACATTGCCAGGAATTCGTGAAGGGTTAGAACAAAGGAATTGGAATGAAGTAGATACTTACATTCAAGAAGTTGCTAAGGCACTAGATAGGGCTTCAGCAATGATTAATCTAGCATCTAATATTTTAAGTAGATAAAAAAATAAGGATATATTGAAGAAAACTGCTCTCATAGTTGGATCGTCGGGCCTTGTTGGTAAAGAGTTACTTGATTTGTGCTTAAAATCTGAAGTTTATGAAAAAGTTATAACACCCGTAAGAGCCCCACTTTCAATCGAAAATGAAAAGCTCATTGAATTAATTATAGATTTTGAGATGCCACCTTGGGATCAATTATTTCCAGCAGACCATGTTTATTGTTGTTTAGGTACAACTATAAAAAAAGCTGGAAGCAAAAATAATTTTAGAAAAGTTGACCATGATTTTCCTCTTGCCTTTGCGGGTGCAGCAAAAAAATGGGAAGCTGAGCAATTTAGTGTAATTACTGCTGCTGGTGTTTCTAAAAATTCAAAGATATTTTACAATAAGGTTAAAGGTGAATTAGAATCAAATTTAAAAGCTCTTGATTTAAAGGGAACACTCATTTTTCAGCCTTCACTTTTATTAGGGGATAGAAATGAATTTAGATTTGGAGAAATAGTCTTTAGTGCATTTGCAAAAATATTTTCATGGATAACACCGAGCTCTTTCAGAGCTATTCACTGTCAAAAAGTAGCACAGTCAATGTTAGAAAAAACAATTTCCTCTAAAGATGGATTTAATATTATTTCAAATAAAGAAATGCATAAAATTGCATAACATAAGGAGGTTATTATGCAAAAAATAAAATACTATTTTGCTATAATTATTTTATTTTCATTTACTTTTTCTCAACGTACAGCTAAACCAGTTATATATGGAAAACATTGGGTTGCAATTACTGGTAAACCTCTTGGTGCTACGGCTGGAGCAACAATATTCTCACAAGGAGGCAATGCAGTTGATGCTGCTTGTGCAATGTTAGCAGCAACATGTACAATGTATGATGTCTTAAGTTGGGGAGGAGAGACTCAGGCTTTAGTATATAATCCTAATACAAAAAAAGTAATTGGTATAAATGCTTTGGGTGTTGCGCCCACTGGTGCTACGTCTGAATTTTATAAAAATAAAGGTTTTAAATATCCCCCTCAATATGGTCCTTTATCAGCTGTAACTCCTGGGACTCCTGGAGGCCTCATGACAATGTTAGCTGAGTATGGAAGCATGAGTTTAAGTGAAGTTCTCTCGCCTGCAATGGAAATGGCAAAAGGTTATCCAATTGAAGCGCAAGCAGCTAATGGAATTGAGCGTCAAAAAGAAATGATTGCAAAATGGCCTTATTCTAAAAAAATATTTTTGGTAAACAAAGGTGAGCGTGAAGCGCCCTATCCAGGTGAAATTTTTGTTCAAGAAGATTTATATAAAACACTTCAAAAATTAATAGATACAGAACAAGAGGTGCTCTCCCAAGGTGGTTCAAGAAAAGATGCAATTTATGCAGCTCAAAATAGATTTTACAAAGGTGATATTGCTGAAGAAATTGCTAGATCTACTCAAGAACAAGGTGGTCTGATTACAATAGAAGATCTAGCTAATTGGAAAGTTTATTTAGAAGAGCCAGTTAAAGTGAATTACAAAGGTGTGGATGTGTATAAACTTACTCATTGGGTACAAGGACCTGTTATGCTTCAATCTCTTAATATGTTAGAAGAGTTTGATCTAAAATCAATGGGATTTAATTCATCAAGATATATTCATACTTTATATCAAGTAATGAACTTGGCATTTGCTGATAGAGACTTCTATTATGGTGACCCATATTTTCCTCCAAAAGAGCCGATTAATGGATTGCTTTCAAAACGATATGCGAAGAAAAGGATCACTGAAATAAATTGGGATAAAAATAATGAAAAAGTCAAACCAGGAAACCCGTATAAATTTCAAGTAGGAGGGAATAATCCATTTCTAGATCTTATCAATTCTTGGGGGGAAGATAACAAACGACTTAATCCGGAAGATGGAAGCCAAGACTTTTCTTCTTTAGAAAAAGAGTTTAATCTTGGGACTACTACTATTCAGGCGGCAGATAAAGAAGGTTGGGTTGTATCAATTACACCTAGTGGCGGTTGGATACCAACAGTTATAGCTGGGAATACTGGAGTAGGTTTGAGTCAAAGAGCTCAAAGTTTTGTGTTGTATGAAGATGAGAACCCTTATAATGTTATAGAGCCAGGTAAAAGACCTCGAGCGACTCTTACACCTGCAATGGCAATAAAAAATGGTGAACCATTTGTTTCATTTGCTGTTCAAGGTGGTGACACACAAGATCAAAATCTTCTTCAATTTTTTCTAAATATGGTTGAATTTGATATGAATGTTCAAGAAGCAGCGGAAGCACCCAATATAAATAGTTACCAAATGTATAGCTCATTTGGAACACATAGTAAAGAATCAGGTAGGATTGTTGTTCAAGAAGATACTCCTCCTTGGGTTAAGAAAGATTTGAGAAAAATGGGCTACAATGTTGTTACTCGATCATTAACATCGGGGCCAATAAATGCTATCTGGTTTGATAGGAAACATGGTACAATGTGGGGAGGTTCTTCAAACCACGGTGAGGATTATGGTATTGGGTGGTAAAAAAATAATATCATTACTTATTACATTTACTTTTCTTTCTTTTGCAATTGTGAATATTAATGATCCTGATGGTTTAATATGGATATTTGCCTATATTTTTATTGCCTGTCTTCCTTGGATAAAGAAAGCTGATCAAAAATTATTAAAGATATCAGCATTAGTAGTTTCAATCTTTGGTTTATCCATTTTTTTTGGATTATTAAATGCTATAATGCCTAGTCAATTTGATGACCAAATGGTACTCTTATGGGAAAATCAACGTGAAGGTATTGGATTGATACTTGGTGGTCTATGGCTAGCTTTTGGGGAAAAATTACTAAGTTAAAATTTATTAAAATGGATAAAGAAGTATGAAAAAATTAAATTTATTATTATTAATCATAATTGGTGGATGTATGAAAAATATAGAAGTTCCTGAAGCTGAAAAACAACCTTATAAGATGACAATTCACGGAGATACAAGAATTGATGATTATTACTGGATGAGATTATCAGATAAACAAAAAAATGCTAAGGAATTTGATTCCCAGACTAATAAAGTTGTCGAATATATTAATTTAGAGAATGAGTATACTAAAGAAAGTTTATCTCATACAGAAAAATTTCAAGAAGATCTATTTAATGAAATTATTGGAAGAATAGAAAAAAATGACGAATCAGTACCTTATTTTAAGAATGGCTATTTTTATTATAGCCGTTATGAATCTGATAAAGAGTATAGAATCCATTGTAGGAAAAAAGGTTCTTTAGATAGCAATGAAGAAATAATCCTTGACGAAAATATTTTAGCTAAAGGACATGACTACTTTGCAATTGGGGGTCGGACGGTAAGCCCAAATAATATGTGGCTTGCTTACGGAGTTGATACTTTAAGTAGAAGAATATATGAAATACATTTTAAGAATCTTGAAACAGGGGAAATATTACAAACTACTATTAAAAATAGCTCAGGAAGCGTTGCATGGGCAAATGATAATAATACAGTATTTTATACCTCAAAAAATGCCATAACGCTTTTAGGTGAAAAGATATGGAGACATAAGCTTGGATCAAGTAAACCTGATGAGATGTTATATCATGAAAAAGATAATACATTTTATAATGGTGTTTATCGATCTAAATCAGGAGAGTTTATAATTATTTATCACTCTAATACACTCGTTAACGACTATCAAATTTTGAATGCAAATGATCCTGATGGTAAATTTAAAAAATTTACTTCACGAGAAACAGAACATGAATACTCAATCGATCATTATCAAGACAAGTTTTTTATTATTACAAATTGGAAAGCTAAAAATAATCGATTAATGGAAACCTCTGAAAATGCAACAGAAAAGAAAAATTGGAAGGAAGTTCTTCCTCATAGGGAAGAGGTCCATCTTTTAGGTATGGAAATTTTTAAAGATCATCTTGTCCTAAATGAAAGGAAAGATGGTTTAAGAAGTCTAAGGATAATTCATGAAAATTCAGGCAAGGATGAATATATTGACTTTGGGGAAGAAACTTACACTGCCAGAATTTCAGTAAATGAGGAATTTAATACAAATATTCTTAGGTATTCTTTTACTTCAATGGTAACACCGGGTTCTATTTACGATTATAATATGGATAGTGGAAAATTAACTTTAATGAAACAAGACAAAGTCGTTGGTGGCTATGATCAAAGTAAATATCATTCAGAACGGAGATATGCAATTGCTAAAGATGGTCGCCCTATACCAATTTCTTTAGTTTATAAAAAAGATCTAAAAAATGAGCCAATCTTTAATGATCAAGGTATTCTAGATAACCCTCAAAATCTCCTTCTCTATGCATATGGCTCCTATGGCTCTACCCGTGATCCTTACTTTAGCTCTACTCGCTTAAGTTTATTAGATAGGGGTTTCGTTTACGCAATTGCTCATGTTCGTGGTGGTCAAATCTATGGACGTCAATCTTACGATGACGGAAAAATGCTGAAAAAGAAAAATACTTTTACAGATTTTATTTCAGCAGGAGAATATTTAATTAAAGAAGGCTTTACTGATAATAATCATATTTTTGCTGAAGGTGGAAGTGCCGGTGGACTTTTAATTGGTGCAGTTGTTAATATGGAGCCACAAATGTGGAAAGGAGCAATTGCTGCAGTTCCTTTTGTCGATGTTATAACAACAATGCTTGATGCTACTATTCCACTCACTTCTGGAGAATGGGATGAATGGGGCGACCCTCAAATAAAGAAATATTACGATTATATGCTTTCTTATTCACCTTATGATCAAATTCAAAACAAAAGTTATCCTAATCTATTGGTCACATCTGGTTTTTTTGATTCTCAGGTTCAGTATTGGGAGCCACTTAAATATGTTGCGAAACTTAGAGAGTATTGGGCAGGTACAAATAAACTTTACTTACACATGAATATGGATGCTGGCCATGGCGGTAAGTCTGGTCGATTTCGTCGATATCGTGAAGTTGCATTAGAATACGCTTTTATGTTTGACCTTGCAGGTATTAAAAAGTAAACCTCTTGGGTTTGCTTTATTCCTCATTATAGTGTAATATTGGTTATTATGGACAGAAAAAACATATTAATTGGTATTTCTTTATCTCTTTTGTTGTTTTCACAAGGTTGCTATACGCAACTGGCCATGTTCTATCCAGAACCAGAAATTGAGCAAGAAAATGAAGATCAATTTTTTGAGACTTATTCAAGAGCTCCTGGTCGCCCTGGATTAGACATATATGCTCAAGATGAAGGTTCAATGCCACTTGGATATTCTACCATGCAAAGAAGGTTCAATCCATTTGGTGGTGGTTATATGGGATATATGAATCCTTATGGTTTTTATAATAATTATAATTATGGATATGGCGGCTATGGAGATGGTTATGGGTTTGGGTATGGAAATAATATGTTTGGATATAGTTATAATTTAGGTGGTTATGCAATGTTTATTCCGGTTGGAGATGCACGAGCTTTGCGTGAATTTAATAAAGGTAGAACAAATCCATTTGGAACTAATCTTAATGTAACACGAAGCTCCCCAAGATCTTCTGGCAATCAAAATAGTTCAGGTTATAGAAATAGTTCATCGGTTTCATCGAATCGCTCTTCAGGATCTTATTCTTCAGGTAGTTCATCAAGTAGTTCATCAAGTAGTTCATCATCGTCTAGTTCAAGTAGTGGACGAAGAGCTACACGTCGTAATTAAATTAATATTTCAGGAATTTTCATGCATCGCATGACCCGTTCCATCATCTCAATATTTTCCTTCGTTTTAATCAATGCTCAATCAGCATCTGAGGTTATTCATATAATAGAAGATGAAACAGGCTTTGGTGCTCGTTCGCTTGCTTTAGGGGGAGCCTACACTGCACTCGGAAATGATCCATCTGGAATGTATTGGAATCCAGCTGGTTTAGCTGGGATGAGTAATGGTGCTCTTTACTTTGAGAGTAATAGTTTATTTTATAATAATGAAACAACTTATGTAAAAGAAAGACAAAACAACCCCCTATATAAATCTATAGGAGTAAATGGTGCAGGTATTATTTATCCTGTTCCAACTGTTAGAGGTAGCCTTGTTATTGGTATTGGTTATAATCGAATAGTTAGTTATGATGGTTTAATGTCTTTTTCAGGTTTTAGTTTGAGAGATAATGACCTTGGTTTTCCAATAAATGTTGACGGAATAGAAAAAAATTATTTATTTTCAAAAAATGTTCAACGTAGTGAAAAAATTATAAGTAGTGGTGGCCTTGAACAATTAACTTTTTCATTTGGTATTGCTCTTTCTCCGGTTTCATCTTTTGGACTTTCTATTTCACGGCTTAATGGAAGAGAAGATTATGAGTTTAGCTTTAGTCAGCAAGACTTACAAAATACTTATAAAGAATTCCCAACAGATTTTAATCAATATGATTTAATCCAATCTCTAATTACTAAAACAAAAGGCTGGAATGTAAGAGCAGGCTTCAAAACTTCAGCAAATCAATGGTTTCAACTTGGTTTGGCATTATCTTTCCCATATAAACTCAATGTAAAAGAGAATCATGGAACAAGCGAAGTTTTACTTTTTGACAATGGTGATAGTAGTGATGCGACTGAATTTGGACGCTATGATTATCAAGTAATAATGCCAACGATTCTGGATCTAGGAATAGCAGTTACTGTTGATAATTTGGCAATTTCAACAAGCTTGAGATATAAGGACTGGGGATCTACCAAGTTTAATCTTGAAAATATTGAAAACGGTTCAGAGGAGTATTTATTATTTGAACAAGAAAACAAAAATTTAAAGCATTCATATAGGCAAGTTGTTCAATTTAGAGGTGGCGCTGAATATTTATGGGAATTTTCAGATACTTTTGGAATGACATTTCGTGCAGGTGGAGGATTATTGCCATCACCTGAAGGTAATAGTAAGGCTGATCAAAGTTTTCTTTCCCTTGGCTTAGGAATTCCAATACCTCAATCTATGATGTTAGACATGGCATACATAATTAAAAATTATGAGAAGAAATCGTCAGATTCCTTTACTCCATCAGGAACATTAGAGAAAGTAAGTACTGGCCGTTTACTTTTAAATATATCTTATTTATTTTAAATTTTAGTTTAATGGAATTCCACTTGTAATTCCATATTAAGCCCGACTAATTTTTCGACCTGTTTTATATAATAATAATTAGTGTAGGCTCGGTAGCTCAGTCGGTAGAGCAGAGGACTGAAAATCCTTGTGTCGGCGGTTCGATTCCGTCCCGAGCCACCACTTTAATCTAAAATATTTGTTTTGACTTAATTTCACTGTAATTTAAGTAATGAGAACCATTCTCATTAAATAATTTTAAATTTATTTTGTTAATTCTAAAAAATATTATTTAATAAATAATAAAAAATAAGAGGATCTATTGTGCAAAAAAACATAATTCATAATCTATTTATAATTTTATTTTTACTATCTACAATATCAATCTTGACAGCTGAAATAAATATTTATTCACATCGGCATTATGATTCTGATAAAATTTTATTTAAACGATTTACTGAACAAACTGGTATAAAAATAAATGTTGTCAAAGGTAGTGCAGATCAGTTGATTCAGCGAATAATAAGCGAAGGTAAAAACTCCCCTGCTGATGTATTGCTTACTGTTGATGCTGGTAGATTAGAAAGAGCAAGAGAAGCTGGAATATTGCAGCCTGTAAGATCTAGAACTTTGTTAAAAAATATACCTGCAGAAATGCGTGATCCTGATGGATATTGGTATGGGTTAACTGTCCGCGCAAGAGTGATAGTTTATTCTAAAGAAAGAGTAAAAGTAAATGAACTTTCCTCTTATGAAGATCTTGCTGATTCTAAATGGAAAGGGCGAGTAGTTGCTCGTTCTTCAAGTAATATATATAATCAATCTCTTCTTGCATCAATGATTGAAGCAAATGGAAGCAAAAGTGCATTATCATGGGCTAAGTCTGTTAGAAAAAATATGGCACGTTCTCCACGTGGCAGTGATCGAGATCAGGCACGTGCAGTAGCTGCCGGTATTGCTGATGTTGCTATTATGAATACTTACTATTTAGGCATTTTAGCAAATTCTTCAGAAAAAGCAGACCGTGATGTTGCTAGTAAAGTTGCGGTATTTTTCCCAAATCAACAAGGGAGAGGTACACATATTAACGTAAGTGGGGCAGGAGTCACGTCTAGTTCAAAAAATAAAAAAGAAGCAATTAAGTTCTTAGAGTTTTTATCAAATGCAAAATCTCAAGAAACCTTTGGTAATGTAAATCATGAATATCCTGTCATGATTGAAACCAATCAATCTAGTTTACTTAAAAGTTGGGGCTCATTTAAATATGATAGTATCAATCTTTCTATTTTAGGCGCCAATAACTCAGAGGCTGTAAAACTATTTGACCGTGCTGGATGGGAGTAATTTTATATTTTAATTAGTTTTAAAAGAGTTTCTTTAGGTAAAATTTTTTTTTCACTAAAGAAAGAGCTGTTTTTTAAGTTTAATATTTGGACTACAGTAGCATTCTTCATTGGGCTCTTTATATTTTTGCCAATGGCCCAAGTTCTATGGCACTTTACTGATTCTGTCGATAGCTGGAATCATTTAAGAGAGACTGTACTTCTTCGATATCTTAAAGGGTCATTTATCTTAGTCTTAGGAACGGCATTAATTTCAATTCTAGTTGGAGTTTCCTGCGCTTGGCTTGTTTCTTGTTGTGAATTTTCAGGTCGTCGATTTTTTGAATGGGCTTTGATTCTTCCATTAGCAATCCCAACATATATTGCAGCTTATGCTTATTTTGATTTACTTGATCTTCTTAATCCACTATTGATTTGGGTTCGTACAAATTTTAGTTTTGATGCAATGTCTCAATTAAATGACGTTTTAGTTTATACAGTAACTATATTTGTATTAGCATCAGTACTCTATCCATATATTTACTTATTAGCTCGTTCTTCTTTTTCAAATCAAGGTAGTCAATTAATTGAAGCAGCTCATGTACTAGGACATAAACCTATGTCTATATTTTGGAGAGTAGCTCTTCCATTAGCACGTCCTGCTATCGTTGCGGGTGCAAGTTTAGTAATAATGGAGACATTAAATGATTATGGTGCAGTTAAGCATTTTGGTGTTCCAACCTTTACTACAGGAATTTTTCGTAGTTGGCTAGGTATGGATGATATATCTGGTGCTTTACGTTTAGCAGCATGCTTAATGTTATTTATTCTTTTACTATTGTTAATTGAAAAGGGTCTGCGTCAAGGAGCAAAGTTTGATACTGGAAGATCTTCAAACCAGCCATTTAAACGTTATCCAATTAGTGGTTTTAAATCCAAATTAGCAATTTTGACTTGTTCAATTCCTCTTTTATTAGCATTTATTACTCCCATGTCGAGATTAAGTCTTTGGGCTTTTTCAAATTTCGAAAAAATTGATAGTGCTAATTTAATTAAACTGGTTTTCAATAGCCTTAGCTTAGCAGTTATGTCAAGCATGATCGCTGTTTTCATAGCAATAACTTTAGTCTTTGTTGCGCGTTATTTTCTTAGCTCAAGTGTTCATACCTCAAATCGACTAGCAATATTGGGCTATTCGGTGCCTGGTGCAGTTGTCGCAATTGGAATACTTTTGTTTGCAGGTCAAATTAATTTATGGACTGGTTGGGTTATAACAGGTTCAATTTCCGTGCTAATTTTTGCCTACCTTATACGTTTCCTTGCCGTAGCTTGGCAGCCAATTGATGCAGGAATGGAAAAAAATTGTGAACAGCTTAATAACGTATCACGGTCACTTGGAAGTTCTGCAATAAAATCCTTATTAAAATTAAATTTACCTTTATTGAAAAAATCAATTTTAGTGGCTGGTCTATTTGTTTTCATAGATACAGTAAAAGAGCTTCCATTAACGTTGATCCTACGGCCTTTTAATTTTGAGACACTAGCAACTCGAACTTTTGATTTAACTAGCCAAGCACAAATCTCTGAGTCATCCATCCCAGCATTATGTATTGTATTGGTTGTTCTTGTTCCTGTAATTTGGTTAAATAGACAAATGGAATATAAAAAATGAAAGATTTGCTATCGGTTTCAAATATAATTAAAACTTTTAACCAAAGAGAAAGTCCAGTTTTAAATGAAATAAGTTTCAATTGTGCTCGAGGTCAAATTTTAGGGATTATTGGAAGTAGTGGTAGTGGCAAAACCACTCTACTTAGAATTATTTCAGGCTTAGATATTCCTAATTCTGGCGAAATAATTCTTAATGATAAATTAATTAATGGACAGAATAATTATATTACTCCAGAGGAACGTGATTGCACACTTGTATTTCAAGATTTTGCACTTTTTCCAAATATGACTGTTCGAGAAAATATATCTTTTGGAAAAAATGCATTAAATAATTTAGAAAGAGTTCAAAAACTTTTAAAATTGACAAAGATTGAAGACCTTGAAAATCGATATCCTCATGAGATTTCAGGAGGTGAACAGCAACGAGTAGCTTTAGTAAGAGCATTAGTAACCAAACCTTCATTACTTCTTATGGATGAGCCTCTAAGTCATCTTGATCAAGAATTAAGAGATAATGTTCGTTTTGATTTAATTAATTTATTTAGGGAAACAAAAACGACTGTTTTATTTGTATCTCATGATACGGAAGATGCAATGGAAATGGCTGATAAAATTGTCGTTTTAAATGATGGAAAAGTTGATCAAATTGGTACCCCTATGGAAATATATTCAAATCCAGTAAATAAATATGTTGCACTTCTTTTTGGTAAAACGAACCTAGTCCCACTTGATATTATTCCAAATGCTAAACATCATTTCTTTGATCCAGAATTAAATAAAGAAGTTATATCTGTTCGTCCTCATCAATGGAAAATTGGTAAAAATGAATCAAGATTAAATGGAATAAACTTAGCATGTAAAGTTATTTCAGCTCATCCAAAAGGAGCTTTACAGGAAGTTAAGGTTGAATATAAAAACTTAATTTTTACTATAGATGTAGCAATAAAGCATTCGATAAAGATGGATAGTTATGTCAATCTTTATTTTGAAGAAAATTAATCTTTAATCTGATTTTATTTTTTTGTTAAAGTGGTTTGATTCTATTCTAATTTTTCACTTAGTTAAATAAAAAAGCCCCACAATAAGTGAGGCTTTTTTATATTTATTTTATAACAAAAAATTATAAAACAGACCTTCTATTAAGGTGATAGGATTTTGAATTTCGAGAACGAATGTTATTCAATCTGCAAACAATAAATCGTTTTTTCCCACGACTTACTTCTATGTTACTTTTATTCACTAATATTCCTTTTTTTCAATAAAAAACGAAGCGAAATAAAGAACTTTAATTTTAAAAACCAAACAAAATTATAGCTAATTATAAATAAATGATTTTTAAATATTATTGTTGTTATTAAAAATAAAAAAACAAAGAAAAAAACAGGGTCAAATAAAATTATCGTTGACCGTAATTATGCTTTGTACTCTCTTCATTCCTGTCTGTTGCTATAGATGGTTCTGTTGATAAATCTGAGATTTGTTTTCTTAGTTCTATTGTCATATCAATATTAATAGAATCAATAGAATCTTTTAATTGTTCAGTATTCCTACCACCAATTATTGGTGATGTAATTGCTGGATGACTTTTAGTCCACGCAATGGCTAGACTAATAGGCGAATAGCCTAGTTTTTTTGATAAAAGTGCAAATTTTTTAGCAACATCAAACATTTTAGAATCATTATATCTAGCTTCATACATTTTGTTTTCGACTAATCGACCCTTGCTTGGTTTTTCACTTTTTCCATATTTCCCTGATAGTAAACCGCCTCCTGTTGGAGAATAATTTATTACACCAATCTTTTCTGAAACAGCCATTGGTAAAATCTCAACCTCCGCTTGTCGTTTTACCAAATTGTACATTGGTTGAATGCATTCAAACCTGTTCCAACAGTTTTTTTCAGAGATACCAATCGCTTTAGCAATTTGCCAAGCTGCAAAATTACTAGCACCTAGATATAATACTTTTCCACTTGTAACTAAATCTTCCAAAACTCGAAGCGTTTCCTCAATTGGAGTTAGATCGTCAAACCTATGAAGAAAATAAATATCTATATAATCTGTATTTAATCTTTTGAGAGATTCATTTATTGCGGTCATAATATGTTTACGAGTACCACCGCGTGCATTTACATCATTACTAGTAGGAAAATAGGCTTTACTAGTAATCACTAAATCATTGCGATTTCCTTGGATCAATTTGCCTAGAATTATTTCAGATCTCCCTTTTTCATATACATTAGCACAATCAAAAAAGTTGATCCCAGAATCAATGCATAGTTTATAAATTTTTGCAGATTCTTTTTCATCGGCTTGACCTCCAAACGACATTGTTCCTAAACAAAGCTCAGAAACTTCAATCCCAGTTTTACCTAAAATATTATATTTCATTTAATATATTTCTATTTCAGGTTCACCAAGGATATCGATCTTAGGCATTATTCCTAAACCAGGTTTACTAGATGCACTCATTCGACCATTTTTACGAATAGGAGCGCCATTTGCGGTGCTTACCGATACATAACTATTAAAATCAGTGGCTGTAAAAAGATAATCAGTGGGAGTGCTATGAGCTAAATGCGCAATTGCTGCTGTAGTAATATCTCCACCCCAACTATCTTCTAGTGTCATTGCAATTCCTAGCTTAACGCATAGATCGCGAGCCAATGCAGCTTTCGTAAGACCACCAAACTTACTAATTTTGATATTCACAACATCCATGGCTCTATCTGAATGTCCGCGGACTAAAATATCAATATCATTTATTACTTCATCTAAAATGAAGGGGTGGGTGGTCCTTTCTCTTACAGATAGACACTCTTCATATGATTCACAGGGCTGTTCTATATATACATTAATGTCATGAATAGCTCTTACCACTCTAGATGCTTCATGCATAAGCCATCCTGTATTTGCATCTGCAATTAATTTATCTCCAGAGCTTAATACAGCCGAAGCCAATTTAATTCTTTCTATATCTTCATCTGGATTACCACCAACCTTTAATTGAAATCTGCGATAACCTTCATCTCGATATTTTTGCACATTAGCAGCCATTGCTTGAGGCTCTATTTGAGATATTGCTCGATATAAAATAAAATCCTCTCCATAACGGCCACCTAACATTTCACAAATGGGCATTCCTGCAACTTGTCCTTTAATATCCCAACAGGCAATATCTATAGGGGATTTAACATATGGGTGCCCTTTTAAGCACTTATCCATTAATTGATTTAGTTTACCAGTCTCAAGTGGGTTTTTTCCAATGAGATGTGGTGCAAGCTCTTTAATCCCAGCTCGAACACCAGCTCCATAAGCTGGAAGATAGAAAGGCCCTAAAGGACAACATTCACCATAGCCTACATGTCCATCATCAGTCTCAATTGCGACAATTGTTGAGTCAAAAACTTCAACAGATTTACCACCAGACCATTTATAAGAACCTTCATGAAGTGGAAGGTCAACTTGATATGCTATAATTCGTTTAATTTTCATTTACGAATATAAAATAAATTTGAGAGATATTTTTAAAAAACTAAGCTTTTAAGCATTAATTAGGCTTTATTCGGTAAGTTTTAATTTCAAAAGGTGTCAGTTTAATTTTGATTTGAGATTCTCCATTTGAGTTATTATTAACTTTTTTCCATTCCATCATATCACACTCATCTATAGAACCTCTTACATTTAATTTACCCGAAGCATGTTTTCCATGAGTCTCATAGATACGCACAATTAAATCATTATCCTTTTCTGCTTTTTTTAATACAGATAACTCAATATTCTCACCAGTCAATGAAACGGGCATAGATATATTTGTTTTAACGCCATCAAACATTAAAGGTGATTGATTGAGTTTGGTGGAAGTCTCTATAACATTTGAATTAATTAAATCACCATTATGCGGAAAAAGAGAGTAGGTGAAATTATGTAGACCTTGGTCTGCGTCAGGATCAGGATTTTTTGGTGACCTAAGTAAATTTAGATCTATCACATTGTCATGTATCATGTATCCATATTTACAATCATTCATAAGAGCAACACCAAAGTCATTGTTAGAAAGATCTGCATATTTATGGCCTACAACTTCAAATTTTGCTTTGTCCCAACTTGTATTCCTATGAGTATTTCGCTTGACGTAACCATATTGAATATCAAAACTTGCATTTTCTGATTGTACTTCTACTGGAAACTTAACACGTAGCATTTTATGGCTTTCTTTCCAGTCAACATTCGTATCAAATTTTAATTCTTTACTGTTTTTATCAAGTGAAATCTTCTGTTTTATAGAGGATTGACCTATTGAAAACCTAAAATCAATTGAATTTTTAATTGGGCCTGATGAATCACAAGAAAAGTTATTCACAGTTGCATTTTCAAGAAGCATCTCACGATAAAAGAAATCAATATCCCATGCATCCCAATCATTTGGTCTATCTTCATATAATGATAAAATATTTCCAGGTTTTTGCACCAACTGTTTTTTTATTTCTTTATCATAAGCTGAAATTAAATTCCCATTTTTATTGAATTTATATTTTATATAATTATTTTCAAGGGTCAAATTTTTATCTTTGATAATTTTTGTTTTAGTTGCTTTCTCAATTTTGAAGGTACTGAATGTGAGAGGAGGTATTTGCACATAAATACAAATACCATCTTTTGTTTTTTGAATAGGTACTTGATTATTATGTTCATCCAAAATCTTGTAACCATTAAATGAATTTGGGAGGTCATAAACACCATCCCACTTGTAGGATAAAGTATTAGCTAAGACGAAATGATCTTTTGATTTTTTAAATAAATTTTTAGCTGCAAGAGAAATTAATTTATCAAGTTCACTGTGAATTTCTTCATATTCCTTATAAGTATTTTTATATACAAGATTAATACTTGAACCTGGAATAATATCATGAAACTGATTAATTAATATTTTCTTCCAAATCGCATCTAAATCTTTGGAAGGATATTTTTTTAGATTATTGCATGACCATAGCATTTCAGTAGCACGAATTTTCCACTCAAGTTTCCGGTTATTTCTTTTTACAGGTGCATGAGTGGTTAGTGTACCGCGATGTAATTCTAGATAAAGTTCACCAACCCAAGTTTCAAGTTTTGATCTATGCTTTGAGAGGCGATCAAAAAAGTTTTTTGCCATTCCAAATTTTAATTTTGGTACGGACTCTAAATTTTTTGACCTTAAGCCAAATTCAATATGTTCTGGTTTAGGTCCACCACCACCATTACCTACACCAAAAAGCGAAATAAATTCATCAATCTTATCTTTTTCTTTAAAATTATTCTGACCCGCAATTAAAGATTGAGGCTCTAATGTGCTATTGTAAGTATTCTCTGGTGGGAAATGAGTTAAAACTTCACTGCCATCAATGCCACGCCAATTAAATGTATGATGTGGAAAATCATTAAACTGACTCCAAGATATCTTTTGAGTAAGAAAATACTTTATTCCTGATTTTTGTAAAATTTGAGGAAGAGCAGCAGAATAACCAAAAACATCAGGAAGCCAAAGATTATCAATATTAACTGAAAATTCATCCATGAAAAAATTCTTACCATGTAAAATTTGTCTTACCATTGACTCGCCACTTATGAGGTTGCAGTCAGCTTCGACCCACATTCCACCTTGAAGTTCCCATTGGCCTTTTTCAACAGCTTTTTTTAGCTCTGAGTAAATTTTTGGATAGTAATCTTTTACAAATTGGTAGTGTTGTGGTTGAGATGCTCCAAATTTGTAAGCAGGATATTTTCGCATCAAAGCTAATTGAGTACTAAAAGTTCGCGCACATTTCCGAATGGTCTCTTTTACTGGCCAAAGCCATCCAGTATCAATATGTGCATGACCAATAGCTGTTACATTTAAATCAGATTCAGAAGATTTTTTATTCAATTCTTTTTTAAGAATTTTTCGTGCTTGATTTGCTCTTGAATAATCATCTCCTAATATTTTTAAGGCTTCTGATAAAGTATTAATAATTCGTGAACGCTGAACGGAATCCATTTCTAATTTTTCTATTAGGCCTAACAAAGTTTGAACATCCAAGCATAGATGCCAAAGAGAAGGGTCAAAGATACCAAACTCAATTTGTTTTACTTTTGCATTAAACCAACCGTGGCGCTTGGGATTATTAATCGATGGATCTGGATCTTGGTAAATACCAAAAATATGATTTGCAGCAGCCTCCACCCAAAGATTGATTTTTTCACCACCCTTACAATTATCTGAAATAATAAAATGTTTTCTCAAAAAATTTGGATCCCAAATTGCACCACTTGTAATTCCTTGAAGGGCATCTCCTTTACTATTATATATAAGGCCTTCACCTGAAAAATCTAATTCAGCAGCAATAGTTTTTCCTCTCCAGCTCTTTGGGATCTCTCCTTTAAGATTAAACCAAGCACTTTCCCATTTTTTACCCCAATTCGCATTTTTTTTAATTGGTTTAAATTTTAATTTTTTCTTTTCCCTAAATGGAGTTGCCTCTTTGGACCAAGCGAATTCTGCTTTAAACTCTTTTTTAGTAATTACTAAATTTTTTATCGCTCTTTCTAGCCATCTTTTATATCGAGCAATTAAGATTATTGATTCTTTTTTATCTTTTTTCATTTGTTTTCTACCCATCCATCATCACTGTGATCTCTTTCAGCATACTCTAATTTTCTCATCATTATACCTAGATCTTTAAATCCACCCCATGTGAACCAAATAATACAAAAAACAGACATGACAATATTAATTAATAAATAGTATTTCCAAAAAGTCATCCATGACTGATTACTTACATCATTTGATAAATTATAAACTGTACCAATGATAAATACTAATATCCATCCAAGTGCCCATGCATAGTTTAAAATGTAGATTAATTTATCATTTTTAGTGAATTCTTTTCCCATTCCAAGAGCTTTCCAGCCAATTCCACTATTTTTATTGATAATATTTAGTTCCTCTTTATTAGCATATTTACCACGAAGTAATAGCTTATCTAAGTTAAAATTATTTTTCTTTCCCAGTAAAGAGACCAAAATGTAAGAGACTGAAGATGAGCCCATTCCTATTGCCCAATATACTTGACCATTTATTGATTTAAGGTTTATAATTATTGATTTAATAGTTGAAAGAGTTTCTTCAGAATATAGCCAGGTATCAGGAATTTGCTTAATAATTACCCCTCCAACTGCAATGAATGCACCAATTATCATGGCTGTCCAGGCCGCAGCTGTTGTCCCTCTTTTCCAATATAAACCACCAATGATGACGGCTCCAGATCCACCAGCAAATATTGCAGCCGTAATTGCAAAAAATAATGCAATTTTTTGATTTTGCTGAAATAATAAACTAAATAAAAATATGAAGACCGCCACTCCAAAAATTGAATACCGGAGCGCTTTAAGGTGCGTATCTTTATCAAATGGTTCTTTTCGAAAAGGCATAATAACGTCTTGAACAAAAATTGAACCCCATGAGTGAAGATAAGTGTCATGAGTGCTAATAAATGCAGCAAGCATCATTGCAGCAAAAATTCCTAAAAGTCCTGTTGGCAAGATTGTTGATAAGAGCATAGGACCTCTTAGCTGTCCTTGTAGTGTTTCATTCTCAAGCGTATTCATTGATAACTGAACCGTTGCTGAGATTTGACTAAAATCTGGATGATTCATGTATACGTAAATAGCCACAGGCACAAAGACAAAAAATAAGCCTATTGGTAGATTTCTAAAAATTCCAAGCACGCTACCCATCTTTGCTTCATGCGCACTTTTAGCAGATGAATTATATCCTTGAGTCCCTTGCCAGCTCATTGCCGCATACATAAATCCAAAGAGTCCAATAATAAAAAAGATAAAATTAAAATCTTCAACTTCACTTGTTTTAAATGGGTTGATGCGAGAAGAGTTTTCATATTTATTATTTATGGCTTCAATCTCATTATTTTTTTCTTCTTGTGATAGTGTTTTGAATTTGTCTTGACCATTCAATTCTATAATTTCTTCTTTTGCTAAATTAATGGGTGTTTGTTCTAGAGCAAACGTTATTTGTTCCCAGCTTAGGCTAAAGAAAAGAAATAAAACGATGGTAATAATTGTAATATTTACAAAGATGCCTTGGAAAAAATCTGCAATCATAACCGCCACTTGACCACCTGTAAACACAAAGAATAGAGAAATACTCAATAGCAGGACCATAAGTAATGGAAAAGTAGGTATGCCTAAAACAGCATCAGGTAAACCACAAAAATAAATAAAGAACCTTGCTCCAACAGCAGGGAATATTCCAAAATTAATTATTCCGGCTATAAAGGCAACCATGCCTGTAAATATACGGAATTTACGACTGTACCTTTTTTCAAAAAATTGTGAGAGAGTTAAGCATCGAGTTGACCTAAATCGATATATAACCCAACCCGAAACGGTTATTAATAATAAAAAAAAAGCACTAGTGAATCCCCACCAAGAGAATGCAAAACCAGCTACGTATCCAAGCTCAAGAGAATTTACAATTGAAATAGCACCTATTGCTGCCATGCCTCCAGAAACAGAAAGTACGTACCGTCCAGCCGTTCTACCTGCGGAAAGAAAGTCAGAAACGCTTTTGACTAGACCTTTAACTCGAGTGACAGAATAGATCATACCACCCAATACAGAAAATACAATTAGCCAATCAAGAAAAGCTAGTTTCATTCAATCCAAACCAATCCATCTTTACGTATGTAATAGGTTTTTTCGTTCGAAACTAATGATGCTTCCCAACCTGAAAATGTAATATGAATTTTTGGAGGCCAAGGAACATTTGATACTGGAGAAGTAGCTAGGTTAAGTTCTTCTAATGACTTAGCATAAAAACCATTTTTTTCATTGTAGTTTCTTTGATGGTAGTATACTTGTCGAAGAGCCCATTTAGTTTTATCGATATTATTTTCTTTAAAAATCACAGAATTTAAACTGTCTTTAATGTCCTCAAACTGTACAAGTCCCCATAGCTCAGGTATATGCATATAAATATGACCTTGTGGAGACCAAACCCAGTTGTATTCTCGTTCGTTTGTTTTTACATATTTCCCATTGACCACATCTCTATTCCAATGAACTCTAGAAAAGTTAACTTTCCATTGTTCGCCAATCTCAGGATGAAAATTAGCAGTGGTCTCCTCAAGAACTTGCCAGGGGATTGCAACTTCTATGCTCCAACCAATATCAGTATCAGAGGGGTCGTTAATTGTACCATCAAGAAACACTTTAGATTTAAGACCGATAATATCCCATGAATCAATTGCTACTGTAGTTTGCCAATTATCAACATCATGATATGGTTTTAACAATAATAGATCCCACTCTGTGCCAAGAGCATTTATCTCTAACTCGTAATAATTATGAGTATCTCCATCGGGATCAAGAAAAATCTCAAAATCATTATCTTTATAAATAACGGCATCTCTTTGCGTTAAAGTTGCCCATATATGAGGCTCTTCTAATTGTGCTCCAAAATAGAAATAGGTGCTATCCCAAAGCATTTTAACTTTTGTATTAAAGAAGGGTTTTGGTTTTAAACTACCTTCAATATCAACAAAATTATCAGTCCAATCAACATTACTCCATTGACTGTCATCAAGTTTTCCATCAATTATAATTGGTTGATCAATTCTGTGAGCAATATATTTTTTTGGATTGTACTCAATTTTTGGTAAAAAATCTTGTGCAAATAATGTAGTAGCAAAAACCAGTGATAGTAAAAGTCTATGCATTACTTAGTTTCTCCCTATATATAAAGACTAACATTAATCATTAAAATTGGTATTTATTGCTTTTAAAGCAAGATCAGACATTACGTCATAAGCTACTTTATTTGGATGGACCTCATCTTCACTAAATTCTTTTTTAAGTCCAGGTCTATTATCAACCATAGATGTATAATAATCTAAATATATTAGGTTCTTTTCAATTGTATAATCAGATAAAATCTGATTCAAATCAATTATCTTTTTATTCGGTTCTTTGACATCGGACCAATTATAATTATGAACAGGTAAGACTGATGAGATTATCACATTAATATCATGTGATAGCGCTAATTCGCTCATTGAAATTATATTGTTAGAAATCATACTAATTGTTGTTGGGCCAGTGTTACCTGCAATGTCATTTGTCCCAGCTAAGATCACAATTAAGGATGGCTTTAGGTCAATTACATCAGATCTAAATCGTATCAACATTTGAGGTGACGTTTGTCCACCAATTCCACGATTAATAAATTTATTTTCACTAAAGAATTCTGGCTTAAGGATCCCCCAATTCTCTGTAATAGAGTCACCAATGAATACCACTCGTTTTTCGGAATCCAAAGGTGCACCTAGCTCTGCATTAGCTTCTTTATAATGATTGATATTAGCCCAATCTGTTTCTTTGGCGATATCTTCTATATGCAATCTTATATCGTTTTCAATTGTCATTTTTACCTCTGCTCATTGACAAATTCATCTTTTCACTAGCTCATAAAAAGTTTTCAATTCAAAGTCATATGAAGATGGTAATGGACCTTCACTCTTATTCGGATAAAATTCTATTATTCTTTGCTCATTAGGGAGCATCTCAAAAAAATTATCCTCGAATACACCGCGTTGGTTTTTACAGCTCAAGTGCAGTTTGTAAAGAAAATTGTTTGCATTAACCTGTACATGAATTTTACTATTATTTATTTTATAGTTAAAGTTAAATGATGGTTTTTCAAGGATTAAGTTCTTCGGCTCGGTGAAAAAAAGATCATTCCTTGAAATGCAATTATCTTTTGATATTAATTCTAGTCGTATAAAATCAATATTTTTTAAATTTATTTCTTTACTTATTTGACCAATTTGATTAGAGCCATGCTTTAATAAACTAATATTTATTTTTTCTTCCTCTAATATTCCCCCATTTAAAGAAATAATTTTAGTAATTAAGGTTAGATCATGAATGGTCTCATTATCATTCACTGCATAAATAGTTATTTCATTATTTTTTTCTATTGCGGTTAAAATTAATGATTCGAACGATCTTTTGACTTCGTAATGAGACGCTTTCCAGTTCCCATAATAATCAAGAGTAGACCAAGATATGCCAGGCCAACAATCATTTAATTGCCAATATAGTGTGCCCATACATTTAGGCATTGAAGTCCTGTGCGTTTCAATAGCTGTTTTTAAAGCATAAGACTGCATTATTTGACTTAGAATAACAAATGATTCAAAATCTTTTGCTTCTGGAAAGTACATTTCTAAGTATTTTTCTAAATTTTTATTTCCAAGAGAGGCCTTTTGATGAGCAGTGATAGATTTAGAGTTTTTTTCAAACTCATCTTCAGGGCAAAACATTTTTATTGTCTCAAAGTTAGGGAATGATTGCATTCCATATTCTGACATAAATCTACCTGTATTTTCTTTAAATGCACTGAAAGGATCTCCTCCATGCCAAACGCCCCAATAATGGTTATCGCCACTGTGATAGTTTTGCCCTTCATGGGGTAATCCAGTTGTAAACCCCGGTGAAGTAGGCCAATAAAACCTTGAAGGATCATTCTTATTAATAATTGTTGGGATAAGTTTATGAAAAAGTTCATGGTAATCTTTTTCCCAAACACTCGAAGGAAGTTTCTCTTTCCATCCCCAATTATGCCATGCCACTCCAATCTCATTATTGCCACACCATAATGCAATAGAAGGGTGATGTTTTAATCTTTTTACCTGATATGTAATTTCCTTTTTTACTGAATCTAAAAAACCTTGATCACCTGGATACATTGAACATGCAAACATAAAATCTTGCCATACTAAAATACCTTTTTCATCACATAATTGATAAAATTCATCTGGTTCATAAATTCCTCCACCCCAGACCCTTAACGTATTAAAATTTGCAAAAATGGCATTATCTAAAATACTATTATAATCTTTTTTAGAAATTTTTGTTGTGAATGAATCTGCTGGAATCCAATTAGCACCTTTAGCAAAAAATGGTTTTCCATTAATATTAATCTCAAACTTTTCACCTAGTTTATCTTTTGAGGTATTAATGCTTATTTCACGAATGCCAATTTGTTTTTTCAAATTAATAGTGTATTCATTTATTTTAATCGATATTTGAAAACTATATAGATCTTGATTACCATATCCTTTGGGCCACCAAAGTTTGGGTGAAAAAATTTTAAACTTATGAAGTAGAATATTTAAGCCTGGATTCAAAGTGACTTCAAATTTTTCTCGAAAAGCTGAATCTTTATTTTCTATGATAACTTCGCCTACGTAATCTGAATTTGATTCAATATGGAATTCAGCTTCAAGCATAGCTGCATTCTCATCACATGATATTTGGTTAATTGTCGACAAAGTTGTCCTGAATGAGTCATAACCAATTAACTCTACCTTTTTCCATATGCCCATCGTTACAAGACAAGGTCCCCAATCCCAACCAAAATGATAGGGTGCTTTCCTTATATATGGGCTTAGTCCACCTGCTTTATCATTGTCTGCTGGAAGTTCGTAATCAGAATTTTTAATTTTTGATCTCATCAGTTCCAATGGAGACTTAAATTTTAATAATAATTCATTTGCTTCTAAATTGACTAAATCTGTCACATCATACTCCCAAGGATGGAACATATTGTTTGATGTTAATATTTGGTTTCCATTTAGAAATACGTCACAAAATGTATCTAGACCTTCAAAGCGTAATATTTTATTTTTCTTATCAATTATATTATTGTCTAATGAGAAAAATAAACGATAGTCCCAATCTTGCTTAGATACCCATTGAACGGTTTCTTCATTATCGCTATAAAAAGGGTCAGGGATTAAATTGTTATTCCATAGGTCAAGATGAATGGACCCAGGAACCTCTGCTTCCTTCCATTTTGAATCTTGATTATATTGGAATTGCCAACTATCATGAAGTAATTGTGATATCATTATTTTTCCACTATATTTTATGTAAGTAATAAATATTAAAAATATATATTGCAAACTACGAAAAACTAGTATAATCTTAATCATAAGATAATATATTAATTCGGAACTAAATAATCATATAGGAGAGATAATATGTTAAAAAAGTTATCGGTTTTTTTAATCACAGGCTTAATGGGCCTAACTTTAGCTGTTGGTCAAACCACACTAAAGATCGAATGGTCCGGTGTCCCTGGACAATTTGAGGAAACGATCAAAGCAGATACGTCCTCAGATGGTACACAGGCACATGATATTTATGAATTAGAAGCAGGTAAGATTTACCTGCAGTTAACAGAATTAAATGTTAATAGTAGTCTAAGCATTGTTGGAGCTGCTCCAGCAGAAGCTGGTGGAATGCCAGCAGTAATCCAGCCTTTTGCAAACGCTGAGGGTGCTTCCGGTTTTACTGGATGGCCAAATGGAAACTTTCAAGTGTACGGTGAAGGAACTCATTTAACAGTTCAAAATGTTATTTTAAATGGCGCTGCACTTGGGCAAGAATTTAACTTAGGCTCTGTTGTTACATCACGTGGAAATGAGAATAGAGTTCATCTTGACGGTGTCGTTGCCTCTCACTATGTTACATTTATTCATTCCACTTTTGGTACTTCAAGCGACTTCCTTTTCACGAATTCAATCGCAAAAGCTTTTACAAATGGTCCTGGTGGTCAGTATTTTGGTGGCGTAACATGGGGTGGTGGTTCCTGGATGGGAACTATTGATACTTTAGTCATTGAGCACAGTACTATTAGTAATGTTATTGGTGAAGCTATTGTTGTTTACAGCCAAGTTGATTACGGTTTAGTTAATCATAATACATTTGCAAACATTGTTATGGGTGCACTTTGGTATCGTGGACAAAATAATATAACAGTAAGTAATAACCTTTATTACAATACTAAATCACATGCGCAGTCTACATATGATGTTAGCGGATGGGGTGTATGGCATAAAGGTGGTGCTGGTCAATTTATGGTTATGCCTGAATACACTCATAAAGATAGTGTATCAATGGTTGGTGCAGATGTAGTAAACCATATGGCTAGAAATATTAACTATCACAATAATGTTTGGTGGCATTCACAAGAGCTAACTGATTTTATGACAAAAACAGAGCCTTGGTCATGGGAAGTTTCTGCAACATCAATCGATACAACGGTTTCTGGAACAGACACAACTTATGATACGACAACTACTATTACTGTTGTTGGGGATACTATGCTTCCTCTAGAGCAGCAAAGTCTAGGTGTTAATGATTCTACCAAAGCAGCCATTGCTCAAAACCGTGGCGTTTCTATTGATGCTACAAATATTAAAGCTGACCCAGGTATAAGATTAAGTCCAAATTATATTAAAACACAGTTAGCTCGTACATTAGACTTTAGAGATGATCTAACATCTAATACGGCTCCTTTTGATGGTGTATGGTGGACTTACGAACCAGACAATAGCTATATTTCTGTAGCGTGGCCAGTTGAGAATAAATATTACAATATGAGCTATGATAAAGCTTCAGCAGCAGCGACTGCGAGTGCAACTGGTGGATTAGTCGGTGACCCAAGATGGTTTGCTATGACTGAGCTTTCAGTTGACGAAGAGGTCATTGCTCCAAAGACATTTACACTTGAGCAAAACTATCCTAACCCATTTAATCCTACTACAACTATTCAGTTCTCCCTTAATACTGCGAGCCCTGTAAAGTTGACGGTATTTGATATTTTGGGCCAAGAAGTTGCAACTTTAGTTAATGAGTATAAATCAGTTGGAAGCCATAAAGTTCAATGGCGTGCCAATACAATGCCTTCAGGTGTCTATTATTATAGACTAGAAGCTGATGGTTTTTCAAAAACTCATAAAATGGTGTTAATGAAATAATTTTACTTACTTAGTAAGTAAAGGCTCTAAAATCCTTATGGATTTAAATAAGAGCAAAAAACTTCCAAAAGGAAGAACGATACACTAGCGAAAAACGGATGGGGGCGAGAATTTAATTCTTGCCCCCGCTGTTTTTTTTTGATGAAATTCTAATCTGATTATGTCAAATAAAATCAAGTTAATCATATTATTTATTACCGCTATACTATTTATTTTTTACACAATTTTTTCTGAAAAAATCAATGCAAAAAATGAAGTTATCGCATTGGCGCCACCACCTATAACTGTTAAAGAAAAAACATCTAATAATACATTTACAATAAATAATATTTGTGATTGTTATGATAAGGCTTTTGATCTTTTAAATAACGCCATTATTATTAGAAAAAGCTTTAAGACCTTTGAAGAGTTTTCAAAGAATGATAAATCTGTCAAAGAAATAGATAATTACAAAAAAAACTATCAAAAGCTCCAATTGCAATGTGTTGAAAAGTATCAGAGGCAGATGTTTGTAGAGCAATCGTGTGGATCACAAGATGAACTAATGAAAAGAAGAACTGAACTTAACCAAATGGGAATAAAAATTTAAAATAGGTAAAAATTTGATGAAAAACTTTATAGGATATATCTTTTCTTTTCTTTTCATAATAAGTGTTTCGTTTGCACAAAAAGTTTCTCTTACTGGAAAAGTTTCAGATACAAAAGAAGGAACTCCCTTAGTTGGTGCAAATGTTTATTTAGCTGGAACAAGTTTAGGTACGGCAACGAATGAGGATGGGAATTATACTATTTCAGGTATTAGCAAGGGTATTTACGTGGTTAAGGTTACCTATATCGGTTATACATCATTAGAAGATTCTATTATTTTAAATGAAGAAGATGTAACAAAAGATTTTGTCTTAAGCTATACCTCCATTCAAGGTGAAGAAATAGTAGTAACCGGACAAGCTAGAGGGCAAATGGAAGCGATAAACAAACAATTAGCTGCTAAATCACTTGTCAATGTAGTGTCCTCCGATCGAATACAAGAACTGCCAGATGCTAATGCTGCAGAATCGGTTGCAAGAGTACCTGGGGTTACCATTAAAAGGGAGGGCGGCGAAGGAAATAAGGTCGTTATTAGAGGACTCTCCCCAAAGTATAATTCTATAACGGTGGATGGTACTCGCTTAGCTTCAACAGATGCTGATGATAGGAGTACTGACTTAAGTATGATCTCCCAATACATGCTTGATGGAATTGAAGTTACCAAAGCTGGCACACCTGAACTTGATGGTGATGTTTTAGGTGGGTCTGTCAATTTCTTATTGAAAAAAGCGAAGCCAGGATTGCATGCAGATATTATTGCTCAAGGTATGAATAATAGTTTAACAGAGACCAATGATGATAATAAACTTGTGATTGGAATTGGTAATCGGTTTTGGAAAGATAGAATTGGTGTATTTGGTCAGTTAGATTATGAGAATCGAAATCGTAGTTCAAATTCACTTGGAGGATGGTATTCAAATCCAGGCGCAAAATTAGATTCAATGAATGCACTTCAATTAAATAGTTTAAATCTGTATGACATCATTAGAAAAAATAAAAGACAGAATCAATTATTGGTCCTTGATTTTGTAGTACCCAACCTATTTAATATTACCAGTGACGGTCTAATTAGCTACAGCTATTTGAATAGTTCAATTTATAAAGATGTCATACGCTATCAAGATAGTTATTCATTAAGTACTAATGCTAAAATGCATACATCTGGTACAAATGATAGTCAAATCGATGTTAACACAAGAACCTTAAAATTTAAGCAAACCTTTTTCTCCGATTTACATTTTGACGCCTTTATGTCAACAAGTCGTTCAACTAATGATCAACAAACCTATAAGTTTGATTTTGCGGAGCCCAGTGCATATACTGAATCCACTAATAATAAAACTATAGATGAAATTTTTCAAATATCTAAAAAAGATACAAGCTATACTGGATTGGAGGGCTATAATTTTGACTACTTCTATAGCAATGAACTAGAAGAGACATTTGGAGTAAATCTTGAATATGAATTTAGATTAACTAAATATCTAGCGGGTAAAATAAAAGTAGGAAATAAGTTTAGAACGAAAACTAGGAGTTTTGACAAAAATCATGAGTATGCACCGGTAGCAGCTGCAGCTGGATTAGCTGGTCCAAGAGATTCGTTAGCAAAGCACTTTCCTCAAATTTTAGAAAATAGGGGACCAGACTCTAGACGCATGTCCATGTGGGCCTTTATTAATAACAATTATGATTCAAGTAACTTTATGAATGGTGAATATCCTATGGGGCCTGTTGCAGATATTGATTTCATGATGGAAATTTTTAGATTTTTTAGAGAGAATTTTAATCGTTATTCTCCTGGAGCTTCAACTATTGATGAGTATATCATGCATAGAATTCATGAGACAAACTCCATTCAGTATGATTATTCCGGGAATGAAGATTATAGTGCAAATTATGCGATGATAGACTTAGATATTATTTCTAAACTAAATATTATTTATGGCGTTCGTAATGAGATAAATAAAACAACATACAACTCATGGAGAAGTCAAACAGCAGCTTTACCTCATTGGGTCTATACTGGTGAAGAGTATAGTTATGACAGGGAGAATGAATTTGCTTTACCAGCTTTATTTGTCAAGTACACTCCATTTCCATGGTTAACACTTCGTTACGCAAGCACCAAGACACTCACTCGACCAAACTACTCAAGTATTATCCCACTTTATGAATGGAGTGGCGTTGGTAATAGCGTTGATTATCGAACTCCTGATCTTGTTCCAGGAGTATCAGATAATATTGATTATAATATTTCAGTAAATAATAATTATTTAGGTTTTTTTAGTGTTGGTTTTTTTGAAAAAAGTATTGCTGATCTCATTTTTAGTGGAGGAAGACGTGTTATTATTGATCCAGATGATTTTGGACTTCCGGCTGGAACAAAAAACGGTTTAATCCAAAACTATACTTCTAATAATCCTTTCCCTGTCTCATTGAAAGGAATGGAGCTTGACTGGCAAACAAGGTTTTGGTATTTACCAGGAATGCTCAGTGGGCTTGTATTAAATGCCAATTACACTGTTATAGAATCAGAAGTAACCTACCCAAGAACCGTAATTGATTCTAAAATAGATTGGAGCACATTCCCACCTGTTGTAACTAAAAGTAATATTGATACTTCATATGTTGACAGGCTGATTGATCAACCAAATCAAATTATGAATGTGTCTATTGGATATGATTATAAAGGATTCTCAGGTAGGCTATCTATGCTTCATAAATCAAATATTTTTATGAGCACCAATTTTTGGCCAGAATTAAGGGTAAATACAGATGATTATACACGCTGGGATTTATCAGCAAAACAAGAGCTACCAATTAAGGGGTTATCTGTTTTTCTAAATGTAAATAATATTACTGAAACGGTGGATGTTAATAGATATAAATATGGATCGCTAAATTTAGAACAACACTATGGAAGAACTGCAGACTTGGGATTTAAATATTCTTTCTAGATAAAGAATATGAGATTTTTTTACTTAAGTATTTTCTTATCTCTTATAGCTAGTTCTTGTAATACTAATTCAACCAAAGATAATCAAAGAATGGATTCACTCTACCCAAAAAAAGGAACTTTTGTTAAATATCAAGAGGAGTGGGCAATCGATGGTTATTATAAAAGATTAAGTGAATTTAAAGCTAGTCCTATAGGTGAAAATAAAATAGTCTTTTTAGGAAATAGCATAACAGAAAGCGGTGGTGATTGGAATAAAAGGTTTGGCACTAAAAATATTGTTAATCGGGGTATTGGTGGTGATATAACTGAGGGTGTCATTGTACGAATCCAAGAAATTATCCACTTCAAACCACTTGCTGTATTTTTACTAATTGGTATTAATGATATTTTTAATAGCGACAAGCCTAATCGAGATAAAATAACAGAAAGTTATGTTGCAAATAACATACTAAAGATTTCAAAAATTATTAGTAGAGAATCACCTTCAACTAAATTATTTGTCCAAACAATTTTACCAGTAAATCCAAAAAGTTATTTTAAAGAAAATGGTTTTTTCCCTGAGCATAATGTTCCTTTGCCAGATCAAATAAATAATATTAATAAGATCCTCAAAGAAAATGATCAGTTGAATGTAATTGATCTCCACTCAGCTTTTGTAGATGATGAAGGATTTTTACATACTAAGTATTCAGATGAAGGTGTCCATTTAAATGAAGATGGATACCGTAATTGGGCTAGTTTAATTAATGATAAAATTACTCTACTTAAATAATATTTAAGACTTTATGAAGAAGATCTACTCTTAAAAAGAGCAATATCTAATAAAATTTGATCTCTGATAGATTCAACAATTAAGGGATCATTTGTTAATAAACCTTGAATAGGATTCTTACCAATTTTATTACCAACGATCACTATATTTTTATCTATCGAAACTCCTAATCCTCTTTTCCAGTTTTCTTTGATCATACCTGCATCAATATTATACGAGTACGAATTGCCTATCTTTCTTTTTTGAGGAGTAAAAGATAATATGTGTAAGATTAATCCATCTTTTTCTTTTTCTTTTAGAATTTGGTAGAATTGATCGATCTCTTCATCCCATCCACGAATTAATATCTCTTTTTTAGCATTTTTAAGATCTTTAAGTGTTTCATCAATTAAATCCGAGTATTCAGGTAGCTTCATTGAAATTAAACTTGAACTGTTCTCTAGTAAGTCATTTAATGAGTTCTCCAAAATAATTTCATCTTCTTGATTTTTCTTTTTTAGATGTTTAAGCAGGCCTTCACCACTTATAGCTTCAAATCTTTTCTTTTTTGACCCTAACTGGTAAATGAGATTTTTTGTCTTTAATCGTTCTATCTCTCTATAAACAACTGCACTATTTACACCTGATTCTTTACTTACTTTGTAAGCTGAAGCTGGACCATTCTTCAATAAAAATAGATATATTTTGGCCGCATTTCCTGGAACGTCAAAACGTTTGAGAATATTAATTAAGTTATCTTCAGTAGTTTTTAGCATAAAGAAAAATTGATTTTATTCATTAAGCATTCCATTAATAGTATAGAGTTTATTTACCCCTTTTTTTGATAAAGCATAATCAAAGGTCCATTTTAAAGCAGCAGCGCCAACATTGCCATCTTTTCTCATAGCGACATATCCAATTTGGAAATCAGGATTACCATCATGTTTTTTTATAACTCTTTTTAATGCTTCTTCGCAGGCATCTTTTGGATCATAGCCTTGTCTCATCAATTCTACAACAAGGAAGCTTCCATTTGTTTTTATAACCTCTTCACCAAGACCTGTGGCGGCAGCAGCTCCCACTTCATTATCAACGAATAAACCTGCTCCTATAAGTGGACTATCACCAACTCGCCCATGCATTTTATATGCCCATCCGCTGGTTGTACAAGCTCCTGAAATATCACCATTCTTATCTTGGACAATAATTGAAATAGTGTCATGTGTCTCATGAGGAGTCATCTCTCTTCGCTCTTTTAGCCATTTTTTCCATTCTTCTTTTGATTTACTTGTTAGAAGGTCTTTCTCTTTAAATCCTTTGGATAAAGCAAACTTTTTAGCTCCTTTTCCTACAAGCATTACATGTTTAGTTTCTTCCATTACTTTTCTAGCAACAGAAACAGGGTGAAGAATATCTTGAAGAAAAGCAACGGATCCACAGTTACCAGTATGATCCATTACGCATGAATCAAGAGTTACAAAGCCATCCTCGTCTGGTAAACCACCAATTCCAACACTATTATTTGTTACATCTGCTTCAGTTAAACGTGCACCTTCTTCTGCCGCATCCATCGAGTTTCCACCTTTATCAAGTATCTTTTTAGCCGCTTCATTTGCGGGTAGACCAAAAGACCAAGTTGATAAAATAACCGGATTATTTTTATTCAACTTAAGTGAGGGTTTCATAAAACTCGTACTTGGAGCAATAACTCCAGCACTTGCCACTTTAATAAAGTCTCTTCTTTTCATAACATTCTCATCATATTTATTAAAAAATAATAATTTCTCAAATGTATTGATATTAGCTTAAGACTAAGATAATATTCAAAATAATTGAAATTGATGCTTATAATATAAATGCAAAATAGTTTTACTCCTGTAGAAAAATATTTTTTAGATCTTCAAACGATAAAAGATCAAAAAACATCAATTCCATATATCATAGTTACAGATTTTCCTTCACTTGGTTTATTAACATCATTAAGATTCTTAGAATGGGTATATGAGAACCCTAAAGGTGTAGTTAGCCTTCCAACAGGAAAAACACCTGAATATTTTATAAAGTGGACAAAAACATTTTTAAATAATTGGGATAATAAAAAATTAAGTAAAATTAGAAAAGACCATGGGTTAAAAGAAAAAAATAAACCTGATTTTTCAAACTTAACCTTTGTCCAAATTGATGAATTTTACCCAATTAATTCTAAGCAACATAACAGCTTTTATAATTATGTAAATAAATATTATTTAGAAGATTTTTCTTTTTCAAAAAATAAAGCACTTTTAATTAATTGTAATAATATCCCTCTCCATAATAATAAGAGTCCGCAAGAAACCTTTTTAAATCTTCCAATAGATTTAACATTGCGTTATCGTGATCCAGTATCAACTATTGAAGAAAACCAGCAAAAATCAATTTTCTTAATTGACCAATGGTGTTCTAATTATGAACAAAAAATTCAAGACCTGGGAGGCATAGGATTCTTCTTAGGTGGTATTGGCCCAGATGGTCATATAGCATTTAACATAAGAGGGTCTGATCATAACTCGACGACTCGACTAATGGAAACCAACTTTGAAACACAAGCAGCGGCAGCTACGGATCTTGGCGGAATAGAAATAAGTAAAAAACATCTAGTAATTACAATAGGTCTTGGTACGATAACATTTAATAAAGATACTACTGCAATCATTACTGCTGCAGGAGAAGCAAAAGCAAAAATAATTAGAGATTCAATTGAAAGTAGTCCAAGTACGAACTTTCCAGCATCAGCACTAAATAAGATTAATAATAGTAGATTTTATGTCACTCAAGGTGCGGCAAAGGAATTAGCAGAAGTTCAAAATTATTTTTGGAAAATGGATGAATGGAATAGTATAAAAAAAGAAAGAGGGTTGCTACAGTGTGCAAAACAAAATAAAGTTTTTGCAAAGAAACTCAAACTTGCTGATTTAGAAAAAGACTCTTTTTGCAAGGATATGCCTGATCTTAACAAAAATACAGTTGAATTAATAATCTCTAATATTATAGAAAAGATAAATAAGGGTTTACATCATGAAAAAGATCAGACCTTTTACCATACAGGGCCTCATCACGATGATATAATGCTTGGTATGATGCCTCATGTTATGCACTTGATGAGAGAAAAAACGAATACCCATCACTTTGTTAATATGACTTCAGGGTTTACTTCTGTGACCAATGGTTATTTAATTGAAGTATTAGAATCTACTTTAGGTTTATTAAAGAAAAATAATATTCAAATGATTGAGTATTCTAATTTTTTTGAAGAAGGTTTTAATCTTAAATGCGATAAAGATGTTTACCATTATTTAGATGCATTAGCTCAAAATAATATTGAAGAACAAAAAAGAGCATTAGCTCATAGAATGGTTCGTAGTTTTATTAAAATATTCAAAGTAGATACAATTTCAAGCCTATCAGAAAAGGTGTCTTTGGTAATAACTGAATTAAAAAATTATTATGATGGTCAAAAAAATTCACCTGAAATACAAAAGCTTAAAGGAATGTTGCGTGAATATGAAGAAGAATTAGTTTGGTCAAACTTTGGAGTTAAAGGTACGAATGTTCATCACCTTAGGCTTGGTTTTTACTCAGGAGATGTTTTTACTGAAGATCCAACCAGGGATAGAGATGTAACTCCAATTCTTGATCAGTTAAGAAGTATTAAACCAACAGTAATTTCACTTGCACTTGATCCTGAAGGTAGTGGCCCTGACACACATTATAAAGTTTTACAATCTATCGCTTCAGCTGTAAGAATGTGGAGTAAAGAAACAAAACTAGACAAATTAAGAATTTGGGGATATCGTAATGTATGGTACCGCTTTGACCAATCTGAATCAAACCTCATAGTGCCTGTCACCTTGAATACAATGTCTGTTATGAAATCAATATTCCTAAATAGTTATTTAAGCCAAAAAGATGCTTCTTTCCCAAGTCATGAGTTAAATGGTCCTTTTTGTGATTTAACTGAAAAAATTTGGGTAGAGCAACATCAAGATCTTCAAATTTTACTAGGACGTGATTTTTGGTATGAGCACCAAAATCCACAACTTCGAGCAGTTCATGGTGCAATTTATTTAAAAGAATTAAATGTTGAAGAATTTTTAGGTGTTGCTAGAAGGTTGCAGAACTCTATTGACGGTAACCCAGTTAACCTAAATAAATAATTATTTAAACAATAGATTACTTTTTAAAAGAGGATAATGTTATAAAAGATTAACTATTGTAAAGTATACTTTACATTATTAATATGTAAGGTATACTTTACATTAATTAAGGAGATTTTATGACTGAATTACTTCCAATTATTGGTGTATTTATTCCAATTTTTGGCATTCTAGCTGGAATAATCATTCCATTATCGGCATTTTTTTGGCTTTATCATGAGCAAAAAAATAAAAATAAAACCATTATAGAGATAGCTAAGCATATGGATGACCCATCTAAAGCAGAAGAATTTCTCCATATACTAGATGAAAGAAAAAAAGAGCCAATAGATTACCGCAGAGGAGGAGTAATCACTGCTTTTGTAGGGATTGGTTTATATCTTTTTGGTTTTATTGCAATGGGAGCACTTTTCGAAGGTATAGGTCTATTGGTTGGTACCATAGGAATAGGTAGTATAATTGCTGGGTATCTCTACCCAAATACGAGTGAAGAACTAACCAATGCAGTTGAAAAATTCGAAGAGAATTAAAAAGTGGGCAAAAACCATAAAAAACTTTCAAATAATCTAGAAAAACTCAGAATGTCTGCTGGCATAACTCAACAAGAACTTTCTGAAAGTGCTGGTGTATCAAGAGTAAGTATCAACGCAATAGAAAATGGAGTCTATGTACCATCTACGGTACTTGCATTGAAAATTGCAAAAACTCTTAATTGTACTGTGGAAGATGTATTTCAATTACCTAAATAAAAGGAATTATTTATCATCATAATTATATAATACCTATAGATTTTTTTAAAGCCATAATGCGTTCATAAGAAGCGTGTATTTGATTTTCAGTAATTTTCTCTTCTTCATACAAATCAACTAATATTTTAAAAACTTTTTTTAAAAGATTTTCGTCATAGTGTAAATTATTGCCAAAGCAGAACATATCAACTTCAGCATTAATCATTAATAATAAAGTTTCTTTCAAACTATAATATTTTGAGATTGCACCCATAGATGGATCATCACTGATAATTACACCATTAAAGCCCATCTTTGATCTTAGTAGGTCCTTAAGAACTCTCGAAGAAAGTGTTGCAGGTAAATTAGCATCTAATTTTTTATGAATTAAATGAGAGGTCATTATAGCTTTGATAGAATCATAATTTATTAATGTTTGATAAGGTTTAAGTTCAGATTTTTGCCAAGTATTGGTAACATCTACCAAGCCTTCATGAGAATCACCTGAAGCACTTCCTTGTCCAGGAAAGTGCTTACATACTGGGATCACATTATTCTTCAAATGAACATCAATGAATTCTTTAGCATGTTTTATAACGTTATCAGCCTCATCTGAAAAACATCTGTCTTCACTTGCTATAAAACTATTATCATTAATTTTTAAATCTAGAACTGGAGCAAAGTTTAAGTTGAATCCACATTTCGAAAGAGTCTCTGCCATTAACGATGATTCCTTTATTGTAATATTTAAATCATTAATTCTTCCTAATTCGCCCCAACTTTTAAAATTAGGAAATCCATATGAACTATTTAATCGATTAACATTACCACCTTCTTGATCAACCCCAATAAGCAGCGGGGTTTTTGAGTTAGACTGAAGTGATTTATTAAGTTCTGTCAATTGCTCTGGGTTTAAAATATTATGTGATGACCATGGATTAGTTGTCACATTTTGATCATATAAAATTATTCCACCAACAGATATATCGTTATGAATTTGAAAAAATTTATTTACATCTGAATCGTTTGTAGCTCTTATACCAACAATGATCATTTGACCAATCATTGATTTTATTTCATTTGAATTCATTATTGTTATTGTTTTTTTATCTAAATTGTGTCTTATAATAAATCAACTAACTAAAAAATCTTATGACAAAATTTACATCAAAACCCTTTTATATCTTCCTCTCCATAATTGTTTTTATCAAAGGATGTGATAATCATTCAAAGAATATAGATCCAATCAAAGGTTTTGAGTTAGTTGCATTAAAGCTGGAAGATGCAATTAATTATGAGATAAAAAGTAAAAATTTAAATGCTATTTCAATGGTTCTGGTGGATGATCAAAAAATTGCTTGGGCTAAAGGATTTGGTTATGAAGATCCAAAGCGTAAAATTAAGGCGGATGCTAATACGGTTTATCGAGTTGGTTCAGTCTCTAAACTCTTTACAGATATGGCGATTATGCAAAGGGTTGAAAAAGGTGAAATTGACCTAGATGAACCGATTCAAACTTACTTACCTAATTTTAATCCATTGAATCCTTACAAAACTCCCATCACACTTAGACAAATGATGTCTCATAGGTCTGGATTGCTTCGTGAACCACGTAAAGGAAATTATTTTACGGATGATGAAATTTCCTTAAAAGCAACGGTTGAAAGTATTATTCCATCAAAATTAATTCATGAACCAGAGAGTAAAACAAAATACTCTAATGCAGCTATTGCAGTTGTAGGGTATACACTTGAAGTACTATATCAAACTCCATATGTGAAATATATGCAAAAGCATATTCTTGAAAAAATTGGTATGAATAATAGTGCTTTTGCGCCGAATAAGAAAATTATATCAAGGTTGGCAAAAGCTAATATGTGGAGTTATGATAATCGAATTTTTGCAGCCCCAACTTTTGAATTAGGAATGATACCCGCAGGGAGTTTGTATGCTCCCGTTACTGATCTTGCTAAATTCATGATGATACTTTTTTCAAAAGGGAAGGGGCCTCATGGGTATGTAATAAAGCCTGAAACTTTAAATGAAATGATATCACCTCAATTTGGAGGTAGTCGGACTCAAGGTTACGGCATTGGATTTCGTCTATCAGAGCATGGAGGATATCAAAAGATTGGACATGGTGGTGCCATTTATGGATTTTCAACTCAACTATATGCAATCCCAGAAATCAAATTTGGAGTAGCAACTACATCATCTGTTGATATATCTAATTCAATTACTACAAAACTCTCTAATTATGCTTTAGATCTCATGTTAGCAAACAAAAATAATGAAACTTTACCTGATTATATAAAAACATCAGAGATTGATATGCAATTGGCTCAATCTTTGGAAGGTCATTATGTTAGAGGAGAACTATATGCTGACATTGAATTAAGAGGTTCTTCAACCATATTAATTACAAATTATTTAGAAGTACCACTTCGGCAAAGTAATGATGGAATTATTTCAGATGGCCGCATAAATCAAGGTAGCTTTCAAATTAAAAAATCAGGAGAAGATATTTTAGTAAATAGAAAGCTTTTTACTAAAAAAGTAAAATCAAAAAAATCTCAATTTCCTAATGAATGGAAAGGGTTAATCGGTGAATATGGATGGGATCACAATATTCTTTTCGTTTACGAAGATATGGGAAGTTTATGGCTTTTAATGGAGTGGATTGAAAAAGATAAATTATTACAAATAGAGGATGATTTATTTGCTTTTCCAGAGAATTCTGGAATGTACCATGGAGAAAAATTAAAATTTAAAAGGGATAATAATGGTATTGCAAGAGAAGTCGCAATTCTAAATGGACCGATTTTTAAAAGGCGTGATATTGGTGCATCAAATTCTGAAACATTCCGAATTGAACCTTTGAAACCAATCGATGAATTAAGAGAAATTGCTTTTAAAGCAGAGCCACCAAAAGAAAATCAAGATTTTTTATCATCAGATCTAGTTGAATTGAAAAATATTGATAAAACATTTAGTTATGATATTCGTTATGCAAGTACAAATAATTTCATGTCGAATAAGTTTTATACATTAGCAGAAGCTTATTTGCAAAGACCTGCAGCTGAAGCACTTGGAAGAGTACAAAAAAAATTAAAAACTTTAGGTTATGGATTACTAATTCATGATGCCTATAGACCTTGGTACGTTACTAAAATGTTTTGGGACGCTACTCCTTTAGACAAAAAAATATTTGTAGCTAATCCAAGTAATGGCTCAAGGCATAATCGAGGATGTGCAGTTGATCTAACACTTTATGATCTTAAAACGGGAAAGGTTATAGAAATGGTCGGTGGCTATGATGAAATGACAGCTAGATCATATCCAAATTACTATGGAGGAACCACTGAGCAACGTTGGCACAGAAAGTTATTACGTGATGTTATGGAGTCGGAAGGTTTTAATGTCTATGAATTTGAGTGGTGGCATTTTGATTATAAAGATTGGAAGCAATACCCTATAAGTAATGTTAGATTTGAAGATTTATAGTTTTATTAATAGAATATTATTCATTTAATAGGTGTTTACTCATAAACTCACGGGAAAACTGAAATGCTTCTTCGCGGGTTTTGGGGTTTCCTCCCATGGTTGTTCCTCTTTTCGCGCACAAAGCGAGTCCAATTTTTTGTCTAAAAGGTGTAGTCATTGGAATATTTAATAAATTCATTAGAACAGCACCATCTTCACGTAATTTAAATCGGCAGTCAACAGTTCTATAGGCATCTTCTCTTTTTATCAATGGCGTATTTCTATCAAAGGAATGGTGAGATTCAGGATACACAGTTAAATTAATGTTTACACCAGCATCTTGCATTTTTGGAACTAATTCTTCACATGCTTTAGCTGGAACCCAATCATCTAATTCTCCAATTAATATGTGCATAGGTGCATTTGTAAATTTTAGGTTTTCTGGCTGAGCTATGCAAGGAGGATAAATAGAGAGATGTGCTGCAAATTTTATTGTTGGGTTGATTCTTTTAATTAAAGGCTCCCAACCAGAGAATAATGTGACACCACCACCTAAACTCCAACCAGTTATTGCTACTTTATCTTTAATAATTTTTGGGTGATTAGCTAGTACCTCAAGAGCTTTATAAGCATCTAGTATCATCATAGCTGTTGTGACATTAACTTGAGAACCAACAGTAGATTTTACTCCCCGACTTGAAAAACTTTGAAGTTCAAAAGTGGCAATGCCCATACTTCGGTACATATCCATATATTCTAAATGATGTTCTCCCCAATCTAAGCTCCCAGCTACCCCAATTATTAATGGAAATGGACCTTGTCCAACTGGAAGTTTTAGTAGGCCGCTTACTTCAGTTTCTTCAAGTTTCTCTAAATTAGTAATTATATCTTTTAAACTAAATGGGCTAGCGCTATTAAATGTTATTTTTTCCTGGCTTAATAGTATTGTAGTGAAGAAAATGAATATTATATATTTACTAGATTTTTTCATAAAATTAAGAATTAAGTTAGCCTATAAATAATATTGTAAACATTATTATAATAACAAGTTAAAGGAAATTATGAAAACCAACATTTTTATACATTTATTAATCTTATTAAGCTTAACAATTGGCCAGGCAGAAAAGCTATCTTATAATGCGAGTGAAGGAACGCTAATTAGTGTGGATGTATCTCCAGATGGTAAAAAAATTGCGTTTGATCTATTAGGTCATATATATGTTATGCCTGTTAGTGGTGGTAAGGCAAAAGCAATTACCTCAGGAACATCATGGAACATGTTTCCTCGTTACAGCCCAGATGGTAATAAAATAATGTTTACTTCAGATAGAAGTGGCAGTGATGACTTATGGATATTTGATATAAATAGTAAAGAAATGTCTAATGTTTCAAGAATGGAATTACCTGTGCATCAAGGAACGTGGTCAACCGATGGAAGACATGTTTTCGGAACAGCGCTTAATATGAAAGTCAGACATCCGGTTTATATGTTTAATATGTATGGAGATAAGCAAGAGATCATCCCTGCAGGAGCGAGAACGCCAGTCACACATCTTGAAATGCACCCAAAGAATGGTTTGATTTATTTTGCACATGGTGATGGTTCTCTTTACAGAAGTGGTGATCGAATTAAAACTTATAATAAAAAAAATGGAAAAGTTGAGATTTATATTGATAGACCAGGTGGCGCATCTAATCCAACATTGTCACTTGATGGTAAGCAACTTGCCTATACACACCGTGATGATAGGCAGACAGTTTTAGTTATTCATGATTTGGAAACACGTGAAGAGAAAGTAGTTAGTAGAAAACTCGATTTTGACCGACAAGATAGTGGGAGTTTTTATGGTTCTTACACTAATATGAGCTGGCACCCAAATGGTCAAGAAATATTTATTTCGTATGAAGGAGGAATTCACGCGGTGAAAGTTCGGACAGGAAAAGCTCGAAAAATTGAATTCTCAGCACCTGTAAATCGCGAGATAAAAGAAACGATTCGGTTTAAAGTCGATGTTCCTCGTTCAAAAGCCACGACGCGAACTCATCGTTGGTCAACAAAAATTCAAGGTGGAATTTTATATGAAGCCATGGGAGATCTATATCTTAAAAAAGGATCTAAAAATAAAAATTTGACAAACTCTAAAGACCATGAAACCAATCCAGTATATGACTCAGTATCTAGAATGATTTATTTTGCTTCATGGAATGATAAAGATATGGGTGCCATATACAAAATGGCAGTGAACAATAATAAAAAGAAAAAAATAACTGATGCTCCCAGTCAGTATGGATCGATCTCAATATCAGAAAAAGGTCATATTGCTTACGTTAAAGGCGGTGGATCATTGATTAATGGGCAACTTCTTGAAGGTCAAACAGATTATGAATTGATTTTGAATTGGAAGGGTAAAGAAAGAAAGCTAGCTGATATTACATGGAGTGGGAATCGTTATGCCAAACGACCTCCAACGGTACTATTTGGAACTGATGATAGAATTTATTATTCTGATTATGTCAATGATATACTTACAATTAAATCTATTACTTTGGCTGGATTAGACGAAAAGGAAATCTATAAGTTTTCTAATGCAACACGAGCTGTGATCTCTCCAGGCATGAAATGGATCGCATTTAGAGAGTACCACCGAAGTTTTGTAACACCCTTTGAATATGTGGGTAATACTTTAACCGTAAGCGCTGCGGATAAAAAAGGATATACAAAGAGAGTTGATCCTAAACATGATGGTGATTTTATGTCCTGGTCAAAAGATGGTAAAACACTAGCATGGACTCGAGGAAAATATCATTATGAAAAAACGCTTGATGATATTTTGAAAGAAAATAAGAAAATTTCAAAAACAGACCTTTCATTTTCATATGTAATCTCTAAACCAGAAACTGAGATTGCGCTGAAGAATGTTCGTGTTTTGACTATGAACAGTAATAAGCAAGTTTTAGATAATGCGACTATATTAATTAAAGAAGATGAAATCATTGATATTGGTACATCTGTAAATATTCCAAAAGGTGCAAAAATATATGATTTAAAAGGACGTACAGTAATGCCAGGCATGTTTGATGCCCATGGACATTATGGAAGTCCTATTTCAGCGCTTAATGTTATTGAACAAAGCCTATATGGGCTCCAAGCCAATTTAGCTTATGGTGTAACAACCATGTATGATGTTTATGGCACAACTCAAAAAGACTTTTGGGTTTCTGATATGCTTCAGAGAGGTGATCTAGTTGGTCCAAGAATTTATTCAGTAGGCGATCCGATATTTGTTACAAAATACAGAACTAAAATGTATCGTCCGATCAAAAGTTTAGAAGATGCATTGGAACATGTAAAATTCAATAAGGATCATGGCGCCACCGCTGTAAAAGATTATTCAAATCATACGCGTGCTGCACGCCAATATTTGGCAGAAGCCAGTCGCCAATTAGGTATAAATATAATTACTGAATCATTCGGTAATCCTCAAATGAATATGACTCAAATAGTAGATGGCTTTACTGGACTTGAACATACTATGGGTCTTGAGCCTATTTATGAGGATGTTATTCAACTACTAAAGTCCTCAAAATTAGGAATTACACCAACCCTAGTTGTAGTATATAATGGTCCTTCTGGAGAGACCTATTTTCATCAGACCGAGCGATTATGGGAGAATGATAAATTATTACAATTTTTCCGAAAAGATAAATTACTCCGATTAAGAAGGCCTACCTTTTATTGGCCCGATGACCATTATACAGTACAGATGGGGCAGACGTTGAAAGATCTTTATGATCGTGGAATTAAATTACATATGGGTGCGCATGGTCAGATGATGGGCCTAGGTGCTCACTGGGAAATGGAATTATTTACACAGGGTGGATTCACAAATTACGATGCAATCGAAATTGCAACGATCAATGGTTTTGCACATCATGGTCTAGATCATTTGCTAGGATCAATTGAAGTAGGCAAACTGGCAGATTTGGTTATCATGACGGAAAACCCTTTAGATAATATCCGTAATACACGATCAATTGAGTATGTGGTTAAAAATGGAATTTTATATAGCGGTAAGGATGCTAGTCAAGTTTACCCAACACCTACTCCAGCGTCAAAGCTCTATTTTAAAAAGTAACTTAAACTTCTATAAGATAAGTACCTTTAATCGCTTTAAATCCTTTTTTAGACCATGTGGCAACAGTAGGCTCTCCACCTTTTCGCCCTTGAATTGATGCACAACCAACATCACCATTTTTTGATAGAGCAACGATTTTATCATTGAAATCAACTTTTGACGGACCACCATTAATATCTATGATACGTTTGCATACAGCTTCACAGGCTTCTTGAGCTGTCATACCGTTCCGCATATATTCAACGCCGAGAAAGGATCCGCATGATCTGATCATTTCTTCACCTCGACCTGTAGCGCCAACTGCACCAACTTCATTATCAACATAAAGACCTGCACCAATAATAGGAGAATCACCAATACGGCCTGGAATTTTCCATGCTAGACCACTTGTCGTGGTAATACCGGCTACATCACCATCGTTGTTTATACCTAACACATTAATTGTTCCAGTAGTACGTTCAGAGTCGTAATTACCATCAGCAGGTGGGAAATAATCATCTTTATCAGATAAGTTCTCTTTCCACTTAACCCAAATTTTTCGTGTACTTTCTGTTAGTAGGTTCTCAACTTTAAATCCATGCATTTTAGCAAAATCTTGAGCGCCTTTTCCAACAAGATGAATATGATCTGTACGTTCCATAACTAATCTAGCTACAGAACACGGGGTTTTGATTCCTTCAAGGCAAGCAACCGAACCACAATTATGATCTGGCCCATTCATGATTTGAGCATCCAATTGTACTACTCCATCTTCATTTGGAAGGCCACCGTAACCAACTGATGTATCTTCTGGATCTAATTCTGTCACATTTGCAGATTTTTCAATTGCATCTAATAAAAGACCATTTTTTCTCAATATATCCCATCCTGGTTTTAGAACTTTTTTCCCCCATTTTTCACCTCTACTACATAGAATTATTGGATTATCCTTTGCAGTAGATTTTTTTTCTGCTTTTAAATTCGATTTAACTAAAGGTAGTGAAATACCTAGCGCGGAAATACTTTTAATAAATTTTCTTCGGTCAATCATGCTTTAATCTCCTTCAACAATATTAAAATAATGAAATTTGAAATTGAATCTAACTAAAAATAGAATGAATAGGGGGAATCAATTAGTAGAATTAATTTCGGCGCTTAATATTATGAATACTTTATATGAAGAATAAAGAATCGGTTACTTTTAAACAAATCTTTCATTTATGGCTACCATTAGCAGGCAGTTGGTTTTTAATGGGTATTGAAACACCGATGCTGGCCGCTTTTGTTGCTCGAATGTCAACGCCAGAGATTACTTTAGCTGCTTGGGGGTCTATTGTTTATCCGGTATCTTTGGCAATTGAAGGTCCAATAATAATGTTGCTGGCAGCTAGTACAGCTCTTGCAACAGACCGATTAGCTTATAATAAACTTTTTCAGTATATGGTAGTAATGTCTTTTCTTTTATCTTTCATTCATATTCTTGTTGCATTTACTCCTCTATATTATGTGTTAGCTTTAAATATTATAAATGTTCCTGCTTCACTTGTAGAGCCAGGAAAAATTGGACTTCAAATTATGACACCATGGACATTTATGATTGCTTGGAGAAGACTTAACCAAGGGACCATGATTAAATATGGTAATTCAAAATCTGTTGCAATAGGTACTTTAATTCGACTTTTTTCGCTAGTAATTATACTTTTTATAGGACGGGAGTATTCGAATTTCTCAGGAATTATTGTTGGCTCCTCAGCAGTAGCTATAGCTGTAACAATGGAAGCGCTCTATGCAAATAGAGCAGTTCAAAAAATTCTAAAAAATAAGTTACCTAAAACAAGTAAAAATAAACTTATTAATAAAACATCTTTTATTAAGTTTTATTTACCACTAGCGATGACGCCTCTAATGACGCTTTTAATTCATCCAGCTGGATCGGCTGGTATGAGTCGTATGCCTCAAGCACTTTCTTCATTAGCTGCATGGCCTGTAGTTTATGGTTTGATTTTTTTAACTCGATCAATGGGCTTTGCTTTCAATGAGGTTGTAGTTTCATTAGCAGATAAGCCTGAAGGTTTAATTCAAATGAAGCGTTTTGCTAAAGTCCTTTCAATTTCAACTATGTCAATACTTGCAGTTATTGCATTTACACCCTTAGGTGAATTTTGGTTTAGCAACATTTCAGGTCTTTCTTCTAGTTTAGTTAAACTATCTTCAATTACCATAATGTTTGCCATTTTAATGCCAGGCTATCAAGTTTATCAATCTTGGTATGGAGGCTTACTTGTTCATTATCATGAAACTAGAGGCATTAGCGAGGCTGTAATGATTTATGTTAGTCTTGCTTTACTTGGTTTATATTTAGGTACTCATTTGGCTAATGGCCCTGGAATTTATTGGACAATTAATGTATTTGTTATTTCAGGTCTTTGTCAGACTTTCTTTTTGCGATATCGATATAAGAGGCTTAGAATTTGATTATGCAAAAATCTGATTTAAGAGAAAATATAACTATTAAAACACCTAAAATTGACGAAAAGGCTTTTGTTGCTGACGGAGCTAAAATTATTGGGGATGTAACATTAAGCAAAGATAGCTCAATTTGGTACAATACTGTTTGTAGAGCAGATATAAATAAAATAGTTATTGGTGAAAGGTCAAATATTCAAGATAACAGTGTTATACATCTTGAGAATGATCAAGGTGTTATTGTTGGTAATGACGTAACAGTTGGTCATAATGCTATTATACATGGTTGTACAATTGAAGATGGAGCTTTAATCGGCATGGGAGCTATAATAATGAATGGAGCAACTATTGGTCGAGGAGCAGTTATTGGAGCTGGAGCGTTAGTTAAAGAAAATATGAAAGTTCCAGAGCTTACTTTAGTTGTTGGTTTGCCTGGTAAAATTGTTAAAACTCTTAATGAAGATACCTTTAGTCAAAATGTTCAATGGGCAAAAAAATATGTTAAATTGGCACAACTTCATCAAAAGTTTAAGGAATTATAGTATATGAAAGTTAAACGTAATGATCCTTGCCATTGTGGAAGTGATAAAAAATATAAAGATTGCCATGCGAATAAGAAGGATATCGTTCCATGGCAAAAATATAGCATGTTCTTAATTTTATTTGCCATATCAGGATGGTTTGTAAATGATCTTTTTTTCCAAGATAGAAAAAATATGAGTTCTGCTCCACCAGGAAAAGTTTGGTCAGAAGAACATGGGCATTATCATGATATAAATACAAACCAAATAGCTAGGCCAACAATTAATTCAAATTTTCAAAACAATTTAAACGTTCCTCAACCGGAGGGTCCAATCCCTGAAGGAAAAGTTTGGTCTAAAGAACACGGCCATTGGCACGATATAGTTAATAACTAAAATTATTTATGAAAAAAATCATATTTATATTAACAATTTTTTCTTTATTAGGTTGTGAAGATAAAAAAGTAAATAGTTGTATTGATGAAGATAAAATTTCAAACAATCCATGTACTAAAATCTATGATCCGGTATGTGGTTGTGATGAAAAAACATATGGAAACCCGTGTGTGGCAGAAAATGCTGGTGTTACTTCTTGGGTAAGTGGTGCCTGCTCCTAAATCATTATTTATTAAAAATTAATCAAAATTAATATCCATTGGCACTAAAGAGAAAAACGGGTACTTTTGAGACCCTTTTTTTGAGCTAATATTGAAAATCGTTCTTGCAACACATAACCGTGGCAAAATGGAAGAAATTTCTGACATTTTAGCCGATTTACCTGTAGAAATACTTACACTGGATTCTTTTCCAGAAATTGGTGAGATTCCTGAGACGGGTGATACATTAAAAAAAAATGCATTTATTAAAGCTGAAACAGTTCATAATCTAACGGGTTTACCTTCACTCGCAGATGATACAGGGTTAGAGGTAGATGCATTATTTGGTGCACCTGGAGTTTATTCAGCCAGATATGCAGGTGAAACTGCTACCTACCAAGACAATTGCAGAAAGATGCTAAACGAAATGAAAAATTTTTCAAAAAATGAAAGAGTTGCACATTTTAAAACGGTCATTGCTTATGTAACAAGTAGTGAAAAAATATGGACCGAAGGTGTTGTTAAGGGGACTATTTTAGATCATCAAGATGGAGATAAAGGATTTGGCTATGACCCTATTTTTTATTATCCACCATTAAAAAAGACGTTTGCAGCCATGCAAAAAGATGAAAAGAATAGTATTTCACATCGTGGGAAAGCTTTACGTAACTTCTGTGATATTCTAGAAAAACAGTTAATAAATAAAAATGGTTAAACATAAGGAGATGACTATTGCCTCAACGTTAACGGATTAATCTGACCGCATTAGCGGTATCACATTGCCCATTAGGACTTTGTTTACTTAATAATAGAGGAGGATCCTTTGAATAAATGGATCCATAATGTCATAGTTTTCTTATGTATGACCGTATTTTTTACTTTATCCGGCCAACAGGATAGGTATATCCAAAATCTCCCTAATGATTGGCACCCAAATTCACCTTATCTTTATAACCCGCATAAGCAAAGTACCTATTCTCTGATTATGCCCTATGATTCGATTGGATATAAATCTCGAAATTTAATTAGATTGCCATTTGCAGTTATTCCTAAAGTTGTTGTGGCTAAAGATTGGTCTGTTATTTCATTTAGTGGACAATATTTTGGTAAATCTTATAATATGCCTTTTGTTGCACCGCTTGATTGGTATGTAGACCGCAATATTCAAATTAAACGTCAAGTTGCTATGATGAAAGCGATACAAGATACTGTCAGAACTTCAGGTGATCAGTCTCAAATTTTACAAGATAATCGTGGCCGCGGTCTTGAAGTGATTGGCCTTGACGTGGGAAAATTAGGAAGAGTTTCTTTAACTGCTCGCGGAAATGTAACTGTAAAAGGAAATTTAGTCTTTCAAGATCAAGAACTTATTCGTTCAAAACTAAACGAGACTCAAAATACACATTTAGAGTTTGATCAAACTCAAAGAATTAGCGTTGAAGGTAAGATTGGAGAACGTGTTTCTGTAAATGTGGATCATGATTCAGAACGAGATTTTAATTGGGAAAATAATATTCGAATTAATTATAAAGGTGAAGAGGATGATATTATCCAAACTGTAGATGCGGGAAATGTTTCTTTAAGTCTTCCTGGATCGCAATCTTTAATGGGCTCAGCAAGTCACCAAGGTTTATTTGGAATAAAAACGATGTCAAAATTGGGTCCAATGAATATTACAGCTATTGCATCTGTTGTCAACACAGAAAAGAAGTCTCAAGAATATAAAGGTAAGAGCGAAGCACAAACTTTCCAGATAAAAGATCATAATTATGTTAAGAATAAATACTTTTACATACATGAATGGTTTCGTGATGGAGTAGATACCTCACTTCAAGGCAAAAGTGTTATTGTACCCTCTTTTTATCCATTAAGAGATGGTTTACATCAAATAGGTAATGTTGTAGTAAGAAACTTTGAATTATATCAATTAGATCAATCAACAAATTCAGAAACCAACCCAGGAACTGCCTATGCTGATCTATTATTTCCATCTGAAAGCAATGATCAAACAGGTAACTATAAAAGGCTAGAGCAAGGACAAGACTATATTTTGAGCGAAGACCTTGGATATATTAGACTTAGACAAAAAGCAAGCGATGAAGTTTTGGGTTGTACTTTTGTAATTGCAGATAGAACCACTGGAGATACACTTTTAGTTGTTGGTGAAGGAATATCAATAAATAATGATTATTTGAAAATGAAGATGTTGAAACCAAAGAACTTGAACCCTGCCCATCCAGTTTGGCCACTCATGTTTAAAAATGTTTATTATCTAGGAACAACAAATATTAATAGAGATGGGTTTGAACTTAGAATTGTAAATGATAGACTACCAGTACCTAGTCATTTAGACCCCCAAGGAAATCCGTATATAACACAATTTGGATTAGATAGTTTAAATGAAAGTGGCGTAAGAACTTCAGATCAAAAAATTGACCTAGCTAATCCTAATATCTTAAGCATGACTGATGGGGAGTTGTTCTTTCCAAACTTTCACCCTTTTGCAGCTGATTCTCTACCTGATGGAAATAAATCATCAGGCTTAAAGGGTTCTCTGGGTGAAGGAAAAATGTATTTTTCAACTCAGCGTACTCAGATCACAAATGATAGTCGATTTACTATTGAAGTTGATTATTCTAATCAAAGCGCAACAATCAATCTTGGTTTTATGATCGTTGAAGGTAGTGAACAAGTATATAAAGGCGGTGTTCCTTTAAAAAGAAGTATCGATTATCAAGTTGACTATTTTAGCGGAACTATTGTTCTAGCTGATGATGTAGATCCAAATGCTGAAATCAAAGTGATTTATGATAAACATCAATTAGTTACATTTGATAAAAAGACAATTCTTGGTGTTCGTTCTCAAATGGATTTTGGAAAAAATTCATTTATTGGTGGAACTGCACTTTATTATAACCAATCTGTTGTTAATGAAAAAGTTGAAGTAGGATATGAGCCAATGCGAAATTTCATTTGGGGATTAAATGGTAGGTATGAACAAGATTTACCTGTAATAACTAGAACATTAGATAGGATGCCAGTGATTGATACAGATAAGCCATCTAATTTTTCTGTTGAAGGTGAATTTGCCCAAATATTACCCAATCCTAATCCAATCAATAACAACGCAACAGGAGATCCAAATGGCGTTGCTTTCATTGATGATTTTGAAGGCTCTAAACGAACTACATCAATACCTATTTTACGTCGATTTTGGAGAGAATCTTCAGCACCAATTGATTTAAAATCTGGTAAAACTTTAAGTCAAAGAAAAAGAGGAAAACTTAAATGGTTTAATCCATTTGTTCAGATACGAACAAAGGACATTTGGCCAAATTTATCTACTTCAATCCAAGCACAAAATGAGACCACTGACATTATGGTACTTGAGTTTGATAAGCGAGCTCATCAGGAAGGGGTTCCTGATGATTCAGTCTGGGGTGGAATAATTACACCTTTTTATTCAGGTGATTATGATCAAACACAAACTAAATTTTTTGAGATTTGGCTTAATGGAGAAAACGGTACAATAACAATTGATTTAGGTCAAATTAGTGAAGATAGAGATGGTAATGGGACATTAAATACTGAAGATGTACCAGTAGGGGGGCTTATTGGTGATGGTATACTTGACGATGCCGAAGATATTGGGTTAGATGGTTGTTCTGATAATTATGAAAACGGCTGGGGAAACTGCCTAGATCCAAATGGGCCATCTTATTCAGATCTTAAAGCTGTAAATGAATTGGTATTAATAAATACAGCAACTGATGTAAATCCAGAAGATCCTAATGGTGATAATTGGGAGTATTCTGAAGGAAGCAATGACTATTCAAAAATTAATGGTACGGAAAATAATGCGCTTGATGCCGGACGATATCCAGATACTGAAGATTTAGATAGAACAGGTTTTTTAGATAGGACCAATAATTACTTTACCAAATCTTTTTCTCTAAAAGACACAACTTACCTGGAAGGAGAAACGCAGCTAAATGGAATACCTACAGGCTGGCGTTTATTTAGAATACCCCTTACAGACTTTGATGTCAGCAATGTTGGTGAAGATAGAGAGTGGAATAATATTAACCATTTGCGAATTGGCCTAAGTAATGTTAGTCAAAAAACATATGTGGAAGTTGCAAAGATTGAACTTGTTGGGAATGAATGGCAAGAGCTAGGAGTTGCCCTTGATTCAACTAGTAAATTTATAAAAGAAAATGCAGATTCAATTTTTGCAGTTTCTGTTATAAATACAGATGACAATGCAAGTTATAGACCTCCTGAAGGTGTGCAGGGTGAGTATGATCGAATCAATCAAATTCGTTCTAAAGAGCAATCATTGGTTATGAAATTTACTGAATTACCTGGGCGCGCAAGCGGAGCTGCAATGAAGTCTCTTGTTGCCTTGAGTGGAGAAAAAGCCCAAAGTTATCTTTCTTACGAAAAAATGAAAATGTATGTTTATGGTTCCAGTCCCTGGATTACTTCAGAAAATACAAATGTAGATATGTTTATACGTTTTGGCTTTGGAGATAATTATTACGAACTAACTCAACCTGTATATGATGATTGGGATGAAGGGCTTGGCAGAAATGCTGTTGAGATTGATCTTGAGTGGTTAACAAGTTTGAAACTTAGAGATTCATCTTCAGTAAAAAAGTATAAAGAGACAGATATCTTTAGAGATTCAACCAATTACAAGGAATATAGATTTACAGATGAAATGGGTGTAGAAACAAAAAAAATAATTCGAATAAAAGGCCAGCCTGCTTTGAATAGGATTCAATTCTTTATTGTTGGAGTTAAGAACTTATCAGAAACTCCTATATCAGGAGAAGTATGGTTAGATGAATTACGTCTTAGTGGAGTAAACAAAGATAAAGGGATCTCAATGAGAGTTCAAACGAGGTTTAACCTAGCTGATGTGTTAAATACTTCTATTGCATATCGTAGACAAGATGCTGATTTCCATATGCTTCAACGTCGATTAGGTTCAAATCAATCCAATGAGACTATTAATATTAATTCAGGTATAAATATTGATAAAATTTTACCATCACATTGGGGATTGAAAATTCCAGTTTCGACAACTTTTTCTAATTCACTTAGTCGACCAAAATATTTTCCTGGTCAGGATATCCTTGTGGATAAATCAAACACACCTGATTCAATTTTAGTTACTTCTAATGCAATAACATTTACTGTGGCAGCTTCAAAATCGTCTAAGTCAGATAATAAATTATTAAAGTATACGATTGATAAAATGAATACTCGTTTTTCAGTTAATAGGCGTTCTATGTCAAATGAAATTCAAAAAGAAGTATTAAACCAAACTTATCAAGGCCAGGTTGGTTACACTCTTCCTTTTGGTAGGAATAATTATTTTATGCCTTTTAAGTGGGTCTCTAATGTCCCAATCATTGGTGAAAAATTAAGTAAAACTCATCTATACTATAGTCCAGCCACTATAAATGCTTCTATGAATTTTAGTGAAAGACTTACACAAAAAACTCCTCGTCGTGGAGAAAAATCACCTGATGATTATAATTTTGGTTTAAACCAGAGTTATGCGTTGGATTATAAAATGACAGAAACAATAAATACAAAGTTTAATAGGGCAATTCAAAGTAACTTGAATGATTATAGAGGATATATGTCTAATGCTCTAAAAAATAGAGATCCTGGAGTTGTAACCAATATAACAGAAAGCTTTACTTCATCATTCTCACCAACTATTATGGATTGGTTAAAGCCAACTTTTAATTATACAGCTAATTATCGTTGGAATAAAGCTAGAGATACTAGTGTTGAAGGAGCTAATATTGGTAATCAACTTAGATTTTCTTCAGGAATAAGCTTATCCCCATTAAAATTAGTTGAATTAATTTATAAACCATCAAGAGCAAACTCAACCACTCCTCAACGTCAGACAACTCGAGAAGCGCCAACTCGAAGTAGAAGTCGTACTCCTGGAAAACGATTTAGCGAGGAAGAAGAAATAATAGGTAAGGAGAGCGTAAATAGAGAAGAACTAAGGAATCAGAAAAATAATAAAGAAAAGAAAGATCGATTTGCTGATAGCAAAATCTTAAAGAGTGTTCATGGTTTTGCTAGAAAAGTGAATCCATTAAATATTTCTTATACTGAAAATGTTAATAAAACTGGGATGGGCGTTTTGGGAGAAATTCCTTTGGGCTATAGATTAGGATTAATGCGAGAGCATGGTTTAGACTATTCAACACAAGTAGGCTCAAATACTGGAAACTTCGATCATAAAAGAGATTTATCTCTGAGGTCCGGATTGAATTTAACGCGAGCTTTATCGATCTCATTTAATTATGCACAGAATATTTCAAGCAACCTTAGAGGCTCTGGCCTTGAACAAAGATCTATGTCAAGAGATTACCTTTCATATGGTAGCTATTTAGAAGAAGGGTTTCCATTTATGGGATGGTCTGTTCGTTTAACTGGTTTAGAAAGAAATAAATTTATAGGTAAATTTGTTCGAACATTAAGCCTTGATCATGTTACAAATGGAAAAGAGACAAGAGCGTGGCAATTTGATCAAGCAGGTGGTCCAAATATGTCATTCTTTGATTTAGATGATTTTATAACTAATTATCAAGATAATGAAAGAACGTCAAGAGTAAATATGAATTTTGCACCGTTAATTGGTGCAACATTTTCTTTTAAAAAAGGTATTGCTGTCACGATGCGACATAATAGAACTCTTTCGAGAGAAATAACAGCAAATGGGGGTCAAAAAGTTTTTAATGATCAATCTTACCTAATTACAGCAAATTATGCACACAGGGGAGGCTTTACTATACCTGTCCCATTTTTTGATAATTATAAGATTAATAATCAGGTTAACTTTACCTTTAATTTTGACATGAACAAGAATAGAACATTACAAAAAGCTCAAGAAGCAACTAAATTTGCTGAAACTGCTTACACCTCTAGTTGGAAAACAGGTATTCGATTAACCTATACATTTACTAAATCTGTAAGTGGAAGTATGATCTGGGAATATAGAGAAAGTGACTCCAAACATACGGGTAAGAAGATAGATAGAGACTTTGGTTTTGATGTAAACTTAGCAATAAGAGGATAGATGAAAAATTCAATTTATATAACAATATTATTAATGGTGACAGCAGCTAGTTGTCAAACAAACGTTCCTTTATTTAATGGTGAAAATGCATTTGCTCATTTGGTTAAGCAATGTGAATTTGGACCTAGAAACCCTGGATCTATTGGACATAAAAATACATTAGCTTATTATTTAGATTTTCTAAATCCTTTAGCAGATACAGTTTTCACACAACCTTATGTTGAAACAATGCCAAGAACGGGTAAAAAAGTTAATATGAATAACGTAATTGCACGTTTTAATACTAAAGCCTCAAAACAAATAATGATTTCAGCCCATTGGGACACCAGACCATGGGGTGATAGAGGTTCTGGTATTATGGAAAAGAATCAACCTATAATGGGTGCAAATGATGGTGCAAGTGGTGTTGCTGTTATACTTGAATTAGCGAAAATCATGAAAGATAATCGACCAGAAATTGGAGTTAGTCTCGTATTGTTTGATGCTGAAGATTATGGTTCAAGTGGTAATTCCTGGACTTATTGCAAAGGATCCCAATATTTTGCAAAGAATTTACCAATTCCTTTCCCAGCATATGCCATTAACCTAGATATGATAGCTGATACATCTCCCGAATTTTATATAGAAAGGTACTCTTACCAGCAAAATCCAAGTTTAGTTCTAGAATTATGGGACAAAGCAGAGTCACTTGGGTTAACTGCATTTAAAAAACAAGCCTACCACATGATTTTTGACGATCATGTGCCATTATATGAAATGGCAGGTATACCAGCCATTGATATAATTGATTTTGATTTCCCAAATGAAAAAATTAATTATCACCATACAAAAAATGATATCGTAGCAAATTGTTCACCTGAAGGCCTATCTCAAGTTGGAACATTAATGGTCCATCATATTTACGAGCAATAATGAGAGAATTAAAAGTTAAATCTACCTTAATTCTTTTTATCATCTTATTTATGAGTTGTGATAAAGTTGAGCCAGTAGTTGAAACTTATCCTCTTTCAGAAGTTGAATTTTCTTTTTTACAGGCATCAAATAAACTATATATTTCGACTAAAGCTCTAGAAAAATATCAAGGCTCTTCACTTGATTCTATAATGGTATTATGGCAAGGCACTAATATTTCAAATACTGCTGATACTCTTAAGCTTATTGATGATGGAACATTAGGCGATTTAATTCCTAAGGATGAAATTTTCTCGCGAAAAATAGATAATTCAAGTTTAAGCCTTAAAAATATCATTCCTTCTGATGTCAAAGAAGATTCAGTTTTCTTGACAATTTTAGGACAATATGATAATAAAGAATTGGTGTTATCTAAATCATTTATTCTTGGAAATTTTCGTCCAGTGCTTGGTTCTATTTTTGTACCAGATACAGTTATAAAGCCTTTGGCAAACCAAGATCCCAACATTATTAATACGGTAAAATTTTCTGTAACAGCTGTTGTTAAGGATCTTAATGGTTTAGATGATATTAAACGTGTCTTTTTTAGATCGTATCATGTTGGTCTAGACTCAATGATGAATAATGGTAATCCTATATTACTTTTCGATGATGGAATGATTGATATTTCTGGAGATCAACAAAAAGGGAACGGCGAATTTACTCGTACAATTTCAATGACCGAAAAAGCTACTTCGGGTACATATCATTGGTTTTTTGAGGCGCAGGACTTTTCTAATGCTTACAGTGATACAATTAAAAAAGTGTTAGTAGTTAAATGAAAAAATCAATCATCTTTTTATTTTGCATAAAAATTTCCTTTGCTCAAGGGTTATTACCTGGTGCATATAAATTAAATATTTCTGATTTTGATTCTACAGCATATAATGGACTTAAAAGTAACATGGTCAGTGATATAATTCCTTATCTGGAAGATAATTTAGTTTGGCTAGGAACGGGTTCAGGGCTATCTGTCCTTAGAGATTCAACCTCAATTTTTACAATCTCAAGTAAAGCTGATATTTCTCCAGGTCAATTGACAAATGTAACACCGGAAGGTGGCGTCGTAGCTTTAGCATCTTATAAAAAAACATTATTTGCATCATTTGCTACCAGTGGTGAAGATATTACAATTGGTAATGGTATACTTTATAGTGATGATGCCTCTGGGAATTCAATTGATTGGACATATTTTGAACAGCCAATTGATTCTGAATCAGATTCTTTAGCCCCATTTGCTAAACGTTTTTTTAAAGGATTGCCAATTACAGTAAAAGAAGCAAACGTAACTTATGATGCCGCTATCTCTGGAAATTATATTTGGATAACTAGTTGGGCTGGTGGTTTACGTAGATATAATATTTTACAAAAAGTTTGGGAAAGGGTTCCTCTCCCACAAGACGGTGATCAGTTTCTAAATACATGTGATCCTACAAACTATATTGATACTCAAATTGGAGATGTGTTAAAAGATTTCTACTTAAACCCTAGAGACCCATGGGATGGATCCTCCGTTAAAAATAGCGACACAAAAACTTATGGTAATCATAATCATAAAGCATTTTCTGTAATAGCATATGGTGATACAGTTTGGGTCGGTACTGCAAATGGAATAAACCGTGGATTAATTGGTTCAAATGGCTGTGTAAACTGGCAACATTATACTGTTGATGATGGTTTGTCAGGTGGTTTTATTGTTGATCTTGAAAGACAGGTAGTAAATGGTCTTCCAGTTATTTGGGCAGCAAGTGTAACTGCAGGAGAAGGTGAAACAAGTGGCGTAAGTTATTCTAATGATAATGGAGAGAGTTGGCATTCAACTTTAATTGGTGAAAGAGTTTATAATATAACGACTGCTGATTCAATTGTGCTTGTTGCAAGTAAATCTGGACTATGGAAAACGTTCACAGATAATCCTCTTGATATATCAAAGCCCTGGGCAAAATATAAACCAATAAAACAAGCAATTCAGATCGGCTCAACAGGTACTTTTGATATGGATGAAATTTTAACAGATGAAGTAGTCGGTGTTGCTTATGATACTCGTCCATATTACTCTTCATCTGCGGCTATTTGGATTGGTTCTTGGGATGGCTTAGCTCGAACCATGGACTCAGGTGGCAATAATTGGCGTATCTATAGAACTAATTATGACGCTGAAAAGGTATATGCCTATCCAAACCCTTTCTCGCCATATGAGCATAATCAACTAGGGGGTGATGGGTATGTACATATCCATGCAGGAGTTAAAACCTCATTCGTTGTTAAGATGGAAATTTATAATTTTGCAATGGAGCCAGTTCTCGAAACTGAATTTGATCGAAGACAAGCTAATACTGGCTCAATGAAATGGAATGGAAAAGATAAAAATGGCCGTTTAGTTGATAATGGAACTTATTTCATCAGACTTGAATATGATCAAAAAACTAAATGGATAAAACTGATAGTAATTAAATGACAATATATTTTAGAAAATATTCTATATTTTGTCTTTTTAGTCTAACTATTTTATTTAGCCGAAATTATGCCTCGTTTGCTGGTGGATTTCTAAGAATGGGTTCTTCAGCAAGGTCAATGGCCATGGGTAGTGGATTTACTGCAGAAATTGATGCAGGGTTTGCTGCTTACCATAATCCAGCTTCAATGGTTTTTCTTAAAAAACGACAGCTTGGGTTTAGTCATCATTTTTTACCACTTGATCGAAGGTTTATGGCTGCAAATTTATCAGTTCCATTGCCACCATCAGCTAGTGTTGGTTTGGCTTGGGTCAGCGCAGGTGTAGATAAAATTGATGGACGTAATATTGCAGGAAAGCACACACAATACTTATCTACATCTGAGAATGCTTTTATTATATCATTTGCACAAAGAATACTCCCTTGGTTTTCAGCTGGTTTAAATGTCAAAATTTTAAATCATCAATTACCAATGAATACAATGGATATTGCGGGTAAGGGAATGGGTATGGATTTTGGTATTTTTATCCATTCAGATAATGGGCCTAACCTAGCATTTATGATTCAAGACTTAAACTCTAGATACCAATGGAAGACCGATAAAATATTTGAAAGAGGAAAAAATTACGTTGAACAATTTCCAACAATATATCGTGCAGGCTCTTCATTAATTTATAATAATATTTATGTAACCTTAGATGCTGGGGTTGTCATGAACGGAAAAGAAAGGCTTGGATATACGATGCGAGTTGGTGGTGAGTATACTTATCTTGATAATTATTATTTGCGTGCGGGCTTAGGAAACGGTCGTATGTCTATAGGTGCTGGACTTGACTGGTCTTTATTAAAAGAAAATGATGCACGACTAGACTATGCTTTTGTTTTTGAAAATCCAGCTGGAGCTGCACATATATTTACATATGCCTTTTCATTCTAAGTTAATATTAATTACTGTTCTTCTATCGCAAATTTTATTTGCAGGTACACAGTTTTTATCAATCCCATCATCAGCCTATGATTTAGTTTATTTTAATTCACCATGGCGTAACCCCGCTGTATTAAATCATATTAATAAAGTTCCTGAGTTAGGATTAGCTTACGGAAATTGGTTGGCGGGAATTCAAAATGTTGGTTTCAAATGGCGTGGACAAGTAGGTAAAAATAGCAGCGGTTTAGATCTTAGATATGTTGGCTTAAGTGATATTGAACTTCGTACAAACACACCAACTTCAAAGCCACTAGGTTATTACAGTGCTTATGGTGTTTCAGCTCGAGGTATTGCTAGTCGAGAAATAGGTGTTATTAATTTTGGTTTAGCAGTCCAATTGATCGAGCTTGAAATCTATAACGAAAGTACAAAAGGCTTTGCTTTTGATTTTGGTGCAATATGGCCAGTTAGTAAAAATATTAAATTAAATATATCTGCTTTAAATCTAGGTCGAATGAATAACCTGCAAAATTCTAAGCCTCAATTACCAAAACGTTTAATTAGCTCTGTGAGTTACGATCAAAAAAACTCTTCACTTTTTTTAGGAGTGGAATCAAATAGTTTATTAAATGATCTAGTTTATTATGCAGGAGGATCATCTCAATATAAAAATCTAACTTTTGGTGGAACTTCAACAATGACAGAAGGAATGAAAAGTATTTCTGGGGGGGTTAGCCTTTTACTGGGAATCTATACAATTACATATGGTTTTCAATGGGGTGATCAACATTTAGGAAAACCTCAAATGTTAGATATATCAATTCGACTACCATGATTGATACAAATATGTATAAACGAATTACTATTTTTTTATCAATTGCTGTAATTTTTCTTTTAATAAGTAACTATTCAGCTTTAAGAAAACTTGATCTAGTTGAAGAGGAAAAAGATTCAAGCTCAATTATAATTGAAGAAATTGATTCAAGCTTAATTGAAATTGAATCTTTACAAAAACATATTGGCACAATTGTACTAATAATTGATGACTTTGGTTATCGAAACGATTTGATCTCAGATGGCTTTTTAGAATTAGAAGTTCCTATTACATGTGCAATTATTCCTGGACACTCGCAGAGTCAAAAATTTGCTAAAAAAGCATTGAATGCAGGTAAAGAAGTAATAATCCACATGCCTATGGAGTCAAGTGTTGCAACTAGTGGCGAAGAAGAATATAAAATAAAAATCGGAATGACCAGCGAAGAAATTGAATGGCGAATTAATGAAGTCCTTAATGAAATTCCTGAAGCGGTAGGTATGAATAATCATCAAGGTTCAAGAGCTACTGCTGATAGTAAAATAATGAGTGTAGTTGCCTCCGTATTAAAAAACAGAGATAAATATTTCTTAGATAGTCGTACAGTATCAAATACGGTTGGTGAAAAATCAATGAGAGCTATAGGTGTACCTACTGCAAGTCGTCATGTATTTTTAGATAATGATTCATCGATTGATAAAATATCAACCCAATTGGATGAACTAGCAGCCTTTGCAAAAAAAAGAGGTCTGGGTATTGGGATTGGACATGCAAGGCCAAATACATTAAAAGTACTACAAGATAAAATACCTGAATTGTTAAAAGTCGGATACAAATTTGAATTTGTCTCAAATGCGGTAAATTAGAATGAATCAAATAAAAGTAAGAGTCGTGGATTGCTACGTTTATCGCAGAACAGATGATGGTATTCTTTTCTTACTTATGAAAAGGAATCTAAATAAGATTTATGAACATCTATGGCAGGGGGTAGCGGGAAAAATAGAAGAAGGTGAAACATCATCTGAGGCTGCTATTCGAGAGCTAAAAGAAGAGACAGGCTTAAGTCCTGTGAATATGTTCGTCGCTGACCATGTTAGTAAATTTTATGAAGTTCATGGTGACCGTATCAATCTTGTACCAGTATTCGGAATTGAAGTAGATTCAGAAATTATTAATTTATCAGAAGAGCACATATCTTATAAATGGGTTGATATTAATGAAGCTTTGAATACTTTAGTTTGGAATGGTCAAAAAAAAGGAATTCAAACTGTACATGATATGGTAATTAATAATGATGATCGGATGATCTGGTCAAAAGTTGAAATTAAAAATTAGGAGTTAAAATGTTAGAAGTTGGTACAAAAGCACCAGATTTTACTTTACCTGATCAAAATGGAGATAATATCTCCATTAGTGATTTTTTGGGAAAGAAGGTTGTTCTTTGGTTCTTTCCCCGAGCAAGCACACCTGGATGAACAACTGAAGGACAAGGGTTCCGTGACGAACTCAAAAATTTTAAAGAGAAAAATATGATCGTTATTGGAATGAGTGCAGACTCTTCCAAAAAGCAAAAAAACTTTTGTGATAAGCAGGACTTTCAATATTTAATGCTTTCGGATGAGCAAAAAGATACATTAAAAGCTTACAAGACTTGGGTGCCAAAAAAGATGTATGGTAGAGAGTATGAAGGCATTGCAAGATGCACTTATATCATTGATGAAAAAGGCATAATTGAAAAAACTTATCACAAAGTTAGTGTTAAAACTCACGCAAAAGATATTTTAGAAGAATTTTAATATTAAGAATATGATCTAAAAAACTTCTTATGCTATCCAATATGAAACTTCCTATTGAAGTATTTACCAAATGGGCTGAAGAGGGCAGGGATGAAGCAATGGCAAAAGGTCATGCTAATTCGGTTAATGCAATGCTTGACTTTACCTTTAAAAACATTGATAATCGATTCACATTTATTGATTCTGGATGCGGAAATGGTTGGGTTGTTAGAATAGTTGGTGATCACCCCCTTTGTAATAAAGCTATTGGTGTTGATGGCTCTAAATCAATGATTGAAAAGGCTATTTCAATCGATAAAAAAAATATATATGAATACAAAGACTTAATTGATTGGATACCTGATGAAAAAGTCGATATTGTCTTTTCAATGGAGGTCTTCTATTATGTTAAGAATCCTATAAAGTTAATTGATCATGTTGTGAAGAACTGGCTTAAGCCAACAGGAAGGTTGATCATAGGTATTGATTATTACAAAGAAAATAAACCAAGTGAATCTTGGCCTTTAGATTGTGGAATATCAATAATGACCAGGCTCTCTGAGAAAGAATGGTCTGATGGCTTTATTAAATCTGGATTAGTTAATGTTTTGAGTTGGAGGGAAGGTCAAAAAGATAAATGGGGTGGAACTTTAATTCTTACCGGTGAAAAAGATTCTAATTAATTGTTGATGGGTAAATTTTGATCCAAGAAAAGACCTTGATTCATACCAGCAAAAAACTTCTGAAAAAATTCAGGCTCATGTACTCCACCAGTTGATAAAATTTTTCCATCTTGCTCAACTTCTCCGCTGGCGCTTACACGGACATTGGTTTCATTGTTTTTTAGCTCTGTTAAATTAATTGTAATTCTATATCGATAGATCTTTGGTCCCTCAGGCCCATCATCATTATCATTAAATATAATTGGATTTGAGTCGCCATTATCATCTCCATCAAATATAGAGGCGAAGATAACTGCGACTAAAGCAATGCCACCAACAGCTAAACATGCTTTCTGGCCATCAGACATTCCTTCTTCAATAGCTTCACTGGCGAGCTCTGTCCTTTGATATTCCGTAGTTCTATTTGCTGTAATTAGACCCACATCTGAATTCAATACAGATATAGTATAATCCATATCTTGTAATGAATTGATGGATGCCTTTAGTACAGTTCTTAAGTCCCCTGAAAATGCTTTTGTTTCCATAGCTCTTGCAATAGAAGCAGGTGGCTTTTCGGTTCGAGGTGAATTAGCACATCCTGAAATACCTAAAATAATAGAACCTATTAAACAAATTAATAGTAAGCGTCCAGCCATAGATCTAGGTTTGCTAATTCGAGTTAACATTTAAAATTCTAATCCTTGATAAGCATAGTCTAACACATTCTTATTATCATCAAAAGTGATAATAACAGTTAGAGATTTTGATGAAGAAGTGTCTGATGACCTAGATCCTCCGCCCGCTCCCAGCCAGGTCCCAATTGCACCAAATCCAAAGCCTGCCATACTACTGGACTTTCTTTCTCTTGATATACGATCATATACCCAAGTTTCATTTCCTTGCTTGTCTCTTGATATAATATTTGGTGCCCCCAAGACTTTAGTTATCTCGACTTGATTTGCACCTTTTGATACAGAGGATTGTACTAATCCTAAAGTAAGATTAGTGCTAGTTTGTTGTGGTGCGTTACTGCATGCACTTAAAAGTAAGAAGCTTAATAAAGTTAAATATTTTTTTTTCATATTGTTCTCCTTTAGCAACTTGAACGGTTAAAATTAATAAATGGTTCCATTTTTATAGTGTTTAGTTCATTAAATGACTTGAATCTAAATCTGTATCAATTGGTTTAGCAATAATCTCTACTTGGTCTTTTTCAACATCAATATACCATACCATACTTAGCATAACATAGTTGCCTTTCCTACCATGCTTCCATCGCCTAATGGTGCTAAACCTAGACTCTTTAATTCCTGTTGATTTTAGAATATTCATCTGATTGTTTTTAATCTTAGCTTGATCATCAGGGTGGATAAAGCCATCTTCATATTTATGGTTAATTAAATCAGTTTCTAAGTAGCCCATTGACTCATACCAATTTCCCGCAGCTTCAGTAATCATACCATCTGAAAGACGACCAACCAGAATAAGCGATCGAGAATTTATTCTTTCAAATAGATCATCTTTAGTTTGCTCTGATTGTAGATTATGAATCTTAGCACTGAGGTTTGAAATTTTATTTTTTAAACGAACATTTTCATTAATTAAATAATCAATTACCGTTTTATTTTCTTCAATTGATGATTCTTGCGGCTCTGGGATTTCAGTTTCTTGAATCTCTGAACGAACTTTTAAGATATGTCTAGATGGAATTTTTCCAGTAGTTAGCCAAGTGCTCAAAGCTTGTGGCGAAACACCAAAATATTCTGCCACTTGATACTTGTGACGGAATCCGTAATGGCTCATCACTTTTGATATTATTTTCTGAACTGAATTCATAATTATAAATATTACTTGAATAATATAAACTAATTAGTTAATATTATTCAAGTAATATGAATTTAATTATTATTAATTATTTATATTATTAATAGTTTTAGTTAGTAAGTTTTTTATTTACAAGGAGTTCAGAAAATGAAATACACTAAATCTTCAATTTTTATTACTGTACTTATGTTTTGTTCATTGGTTTACGCCCAATCAGATCAAATATTTTTTGGTCAGCAAAAAGCGATTAAAAATTTATCTCAACAATCTGGAATGTCAGAAGCTGATCTTGATACCTATATAATGCAACGCTATGGTGTACCCCTTAATAAGTTATCACAAGCTCAAGGTGCGGCCTTAATAACTGACTTTCAAAATGGTACCATTTCAAGGTCATCAATTGTGTCAAAGCCAACCATGGTAAATAAATCTCAGTTATCCACTTCTGAGAAAAAGGCATTATTGACTGCTGCAAGTGTTTTAGAAAAAGGTATGAAAAAAAGGTTTCATTTTAGAGACGGCTCAATAAGTGAAGGCGAAATAATTAATGTCGACAATGAAGAGGTTACGCTTATAACTGAATCGGGTGAATTCAAAATTCCTAAAAATGAATTTTTAGCAGAGACTGCTGAGATAACAAATAAAAAGGGTGAAAAGTTCGTTGGACATGTTCTAGCAGAAGATGAAGAAGAATTTAAAATTAGAACCCAATATGGTGATGCGACTATTCACAAAAGAAACATAGAGAAAATGAGTCGTTTCCATGGTGGCATACTTGATAAAAAAACTGAAGAACGAAAAAGATTTTACACAGGTGAAGCGGTGCTTCTTAGTGTCTTCTTAGATCCAACAGCTACTCCCTTAAGTCCAAATACATTTTATATTAGCGGAATGTCATTGGGATATGGTCTAACAGACCGCTTTATGTTAACAACAAAATATGCTTCAAATTTTAATGGAGATTTAAACTTGCATCCTAAGATGCGTTTTTATCATAAGAAAACAGCTGACTCTGAAAGGAGTATGGCCTTTGGACTTGGTTTTCATCGTTCATATCCAATTAAATCAATCATTGGTAAATATTCACATGCAATAAAAGTTTCCGGAGATACAACCCTAAACAATCCTATATATAGTGAAATGGAAGCAGAAGATGTAATAAACCCTGCTGCTGAAAATCCTATGTATGCAGAAGCATACTTAGTGTTTTCTTCGAGCCGTATTAATCCTTCAGGTCGAGGAAAAGTAGGCTGGAATCTAGGTGCAAAAGTGACAAATGCTTTTTCGAACAAAGATGATTACTTAAAAGAAGGCTACTCATGGGACAAGAAATTTAAAGTGCCATACAGAATATGGGCGAGCTTGGACTATGACTTAAGAAAAGATTTAAAATTTGTAGCATCCATGTGGGCTGATAATGGATACAAAACCATGAATGCAAGCGCTGCTTTCAAAGATTATACTGGTTCTGATGGCTCACCTGCATTTTCAATTGATTCAATTGAGGGTAAAGAGAGTTTAGTGGATTTTGATTTTGGCATACTTTACGCTGTAAATGAAAACTTCCGAATTGGTGTTCATTTTCAACAGCCATTCTTAGATTTTTATTGGGAATTCTTTGAATTTTAAATGAACTAATAATGAAATTATCAAAGTATTTACTGATTTTTCTCATTCTTTCGATTGCATTCTCTCAAAAATATGATCCAAAGACAGGCGAATTAATCGAAGAACAAAAATATGATCCCATTACGGGTGAGCCAATAAAAGCAACGAAGTATGATCCAATTACAGGTGAACCAATTGAAGATATATCAGCAGCAAAACTACCTGAAACATCATCCGTAAATGTGGGAGATAATGTTACCATAACCACAATAGAAGGAGTAGCTTTTAAAGGAGTTGTCAAAGCGCAAAATATAGATCAAGTAGTTTTATCTTCACCTTCAATTGGAGAAATAAAAATTACAAGAAGTAATATAAAAAGAATATCAGAATACAATGAAAGTGGTTTAATGCACACAACCAATGTTAAAACTTCTGAAACTAAAATTAAGAGCTCCTTAAGCAGTCCTAGCTATTTATCGATTATTAATGCTGCTAAAGAGGAAGCAAGTCAAAAAAATCAAAAGGATACTGCAACAAATGTAGGTGCTGGAGTTGCCGGTTGTTTGTTTGGTATAGTTGGAATGCCTTTAGCCAGTTTGTATGCCCTTGCAGATACAAGCGGTGAACCAGAATCAAATTATTATAATGAATTAAGTAGCAAAAATAAAAATATATATAAGTCGGCCTATAAAGCAGAGGTCAATAAAAAGAAACAAACTAGTGTGTTTGGTACAATGGCTACTGGATTAGCAATTGTTTTCCTTATCACTTTAACTGGAGGGTTTTGATGATGACTAAAAATAAAATAATTTTAATAATTTTAACTTTTTTAATTTTTGCTTGTGAAGACAAAGAAGATGATGTCAATCCACTAGTTGGTCAATGGAATATGACGGATTTTAGTAGTGGTACATACATGAGGTTAAATAAAACTCAAGAAATCTTTATGGGTAACATTGAAGGCAGTATCGAGGCAAAAACTATTTCAAATGGGATTACCACTGATACTTATAACTTAACAGAGGTAGATATATACGGTGGTGATGGTGATACGTTTATTGATGTCTATGGATATGATAACTATTATTCTGCATATTATAGTATTTCTGACTATACTGGTTCTCTTTCTTCATATGATCAATCTAATTTTAGTGTTGGAACTCAAAATTCTAACGCGGAGTATTATGGGACAAATTTTGATTATTTTATTTCTACAAATCTTTTAAAAATCAGACCAGATACACTTTATCGTAAACTTTATATCAATGGTAATGAAGTTTGGGACTCAACTCGATATGCAATTGTTGAAGGAGCTATAGAACAAAAGAGTACTATGGTACAAGCTGGTCAAAATATTTTAATGGATGGTGACATGTTTGGTCCAATGGAATCTCCTGATGATATAACGCTTATTTTTGAAGATGATGGTACTGGTCGTATTATTGAGAAAATGTGGGGTCAAACAGAAGAAATTGAAATTAAATGGGAAGCTACAGATAGTACTTTATCTTGGATTGAAGAATGTAATGATGATGAATGTGATGATGAATTAGTCTCTTTTACCTTTGAAATTTCGAGTACCGGTTTATCATTATCTAATTATCAAGATATGTGCGAATTTATTGAACAAATGGCAGGTCAAGGTGCTTGTGATATAGTGATGAATGATGAATTTGGTGTTGAAATGGGTACTTTAGAAGCATTCTGGATGGAAATGAATGTAACGTTTTCAGAAAATCAAGTAGCTAAAAAATCAGTTAATAAAATGCTTAACAAAAGATCTAAGTTTGGAAACTATTCGTTTATCAACGGATTGAAACCACCTAAAAGGTTTGCTCAATAGATAAAACCTGGTTTAAGTATTTTTGATGTTTAAGCTTTTTCTTCTAGCTAGTATATATATTTTTGCATTAGGCAAAAGTGATAAAGTCCAAATAGCGACTATTCAGTTTAAAGTTATTCAAAATGGTGATTCAGATCGTCGCTACATTTGGTTGCATGGTGATGAGCAAACAGCACGAATGGCTTTAGAAAATCACATGAAGAAAAATCAAGGCAAAGCTTTCCTCGTCGAAGGAATTCTACGTGAATCAGAATTTTTTGGTGGAATAATTGACCCAAATAGAATTTTTTCATCGTTAGGTGCTAAAGCAAATATCCAAAAATATAATCCTAAATGGTCAAAAAATAAAAAAAGAGATTTATTATTAAAAATTGATAAAGATAGAGAATCTTTTTTTAAAACCATCTTTCCTCAAAATGGAAATCTACTAGTTGCTTTACATAATAATTATAAAGGATATAATGTTAAGAAAGAGTTAGCTAAAAGTGATGCTAAATCTATAAAGAAAGATCAAAACCCTAGAGATTTTTTTATTTGTACAAATCGCAATGATTTTGAAATTTTATCTCGATCACCTTTTAATGTTGTTCTTCAAGAAAAATTACCAAAAAAAGATGATGGATCTTTATCATGGGCTGCTATACGTAATAACGTTCGTTATGTAAATATTGAAACAAGACTAGGATGGTTAAGTCAACAGAAAAAGATGTTAAATTTTATTGAGGAAAATTTATAGGAACTTATTTTGAAAAATAGAACATCAATCAATATTTTCTAAATCAATGAAGTTTGATGGAACCGCTATTACCAATTTTATTATTGGATCTTTATATTTGTATTTATTCATTCTTTTCATTTTTATTTTATATGTTTGTTGGAGGTACTATTTCAAAAAAAATAAGCACAAGCAAAGAACAAATCGAATTAATCCTAAAGTAGCAGAAGAAATGGCAAAAAAAATAACAGAAGAAGCTGCGATGCATAGAAAAGAAAGGCGGGAAGATAATAATCAATAAAAACTTCTATAATTTAATTCTGATAGTTATTCTATTTTTTCTTGGATGCCTTGATAGTGAAAGAGGTCGCCCAAATATAATTATCATTTTTACTGATGACCAAGGTTATGCTGATCTAGGAAGTTATGGAGCTATTGGTTTTGAAACGCCGAATATAGATAAACTAGCAAAAGAAGGAATCCGGTTTACTGACTTTCAAGTTTCACAAGCAGTTTGTAGTGCATCCAGAGCAGCTTTACTTACTGGTGCTTATTCTGAACGAGTAAGTGTAAGAGGGGCTTATAATCATAATTCAAGAATAGGCCTTAATCCAGATGAAACAACCATAGCTGAAATGCTCAAACCTCTAGGGTATGCTACTGGTATATTTGGTAAGTGGCATTTAGGTCATCATAAAATGTTTTTACCCTTGCAGCAAGGTTTTGATGAATATATGGGAATTCCATATTCAAATGATATGTGGCCAGTTGATTACGATGGAACACCCATTGCGGGTACTGATCATCCGTTAAGTTTTTATCCTCAACTGCCATTTTATGAGGGCAATAATAAAATTGAAGAGATCTTATCCCTATCAGATCAAAATGAACTCACTAAGCGCTATACAGAAAGAGCAGTTGATTTTATTATTAAAAATAAAAATAAACCTTTCTTTTTGTATTTACCACATTCTATGCCACATGTACCGTTAGGTGTTTCCAGTCAATTTAAAGGTAAGAGTAAACAAGGAATGTATGGTGACGTGATGATGGAGATAGATTGGTCCGTTGGTCAAATTATGAGAACTTTATCAGATAACGATTTAGCTAATAATACATTAGTTATTTTTACTAGTGATAATGGTCCATGGTTGAATTATGGTAATCATGCAGGTTCTGTAGGTAATCTCAGAGAAGGTAAAGGAACTATGTGGGAAGGGGGATCTCGAGTGCCTTGTATTATGAGATGGCCAGAAAAAATTCCTAAAGGTCTCGTTTCCAATCAATTAGCATCAACTATAGATATTTTACCTACAATTGCAGCTGTTACGGGTGCTGCACTCCCTCCAAAGCCTATTGATGGTGTTAATATTGAATCCATTATATATGGTAATAGTGAAACAAGTCCTAGGAATGAATATTATTATTATTACTCTGGTGAGTTGATTGCTGTACGAAAAGATAAAATGAAATTAGTTTTTCCTCATTCATATAGATCTTACGAAGGATATAGTCCTGGGAATGATGGTTATCCCGCTACTTTCAATGGGGTTCTAGGTAAATATGCAGTTGGAAAGAGCGGTTTAGCACTTTATAATTTAGAATCCGATCCCAGTGAAGAAAAAAATATAATATCTGAAAACTCTGAAATTGCAAATAAGCTAAAGCTTCTAGGAGATAAAGCCCGCTCATTATTTGGAGACAGATTACAAGGAATAAAAGGAAATGTAGTTAGACCTATTGGTAAAATGGATAGAGATAGGTCGGTATCAGAATTAAAGATTGAACATATGGGTATTGGAAAAACCATAAAGATTAATTCAGTATATAGTGATAAATATTCTGGAATCGGAAATAATTCTGTTATTGACGGATTGCATGGAACTCTAGATTTTAATGATGGTAATTGGCAAGGTTATGAGGCCGAAGATTTTGAAGCCACTATCGATATGGGTGAATTAATTAATATCAATCAAATAAGTTGCAGCTTTTTAAAGAGACAATCGTCTTGGATTTTTGCACCAACAGAAGTGAGTGTGCTTACTTCAAATGATGGTTTATCTTTTAAAGCTGTTAAGAATTTTTATAACCAAACCGAAAAAAATCCAGCTTATGAAATAAAAATCTTTTCACAAAAATTTGAAAAGCTTAAAACTAGATTTATTAAAATAACTGCAAAAAATGTAAAAGTTTGTCCTGAGTGGCACCAAGGAAGAGGCGGTAAAGCTTGGCTATTCATAGATGAGATAATAATTAAATAATTTTCATACTTTCATTTTTAAAAACTTTTTCATTTAATTTATCATCCAAGTACCCCATCATAATAGAGTGACCTGTTAACTCAGTAGGTTTTTTGCTATTATTCATCCCAGTTAGATGAATAGCTGTTTTATTCATTGAAATAAAAGCTGTGTTTTCGTTTAAGATATAAAGAGAGGGAGGGTTGGTCTCTTTTAGCTCCTCCCAGTCAAATTTAATAAGAAAATCTCCATCTATTTCACCCAATAAAATATCAGGATCTTTTGAGGTCAATGGAGCACCTGAATACAGTGGTAAAATTACCTGTAAAATCACCCAGGCCATAGATTCTGGCTCTAGATCAACATAGAAAGTTTGATCTTCAAAAAGGTCGATTGCATGCTGAACTCCATTTGCATTAACTAATAAATTATAATGACTTAGTTTTATACCTTTTCCATTATTCCAAAAGACCATGGCTTCATCAGCAAGCAGTGGTTTGTAATAGGGGTTGTAAGCTGTCGGAAATTTTTTTATTTTTTCAAAATAATCTAATTTATTATTAATAACTAAAGATGGTGATCCATATTGAGTTGCTTCTTGAATATTATTATCTCCGGTAAGTATCATGGACGCACCTAATGTCCAGATTCCAAAAGCAAGAATTTCATTTTGTGGAAATGGAAGTTTCTCCACTAGAATACGGTCACTTGGGGTGATACCCATGGAAAAAAGCCAATTAGCTGTTTGTTGAGCCATCGAGTAAATATTATCTGAAGTAAGCTTATTATCTGCGTAAACTAATTTTTCACCATATTTAATATTTTGGCCATCAACCAATGCTCTTAAGTTTGGATATGGGACCATATGCTCTATGGGTTGAACATTCCCTAAGCATTGAGCTTGATAGATTCTTTCTTTTAAATCCGAAGGCATTTTTTTAAAAACTAAATTTTAATCTGGTTTTACTTTCCTGATAACTTTAAAGTTATCAAAAACACGTGTATAGCTATTACCTGCTAATCGTCCTATCGGATTTAGTGCTTCTAAATCAATTCGACCATCTTTATAAACTTCATCTGAAATATGGAACATCACAATGGTTCCAATAACAACAAAACCAGCACCAGGCTCAGCATTCCCAATCTCAACTATGCTGTGTAATTGACACTCATAACTCACTTTTGATTCTTTCAATCGTGGAGGTGATATTTTTTGTGAGCCTAAGGGTGTTAGGCTAGAGATCTTAAATTCATCAACTTCTTTATCATAGTCGGTTGCGCATGCAACCATGGGTTCAACAATTTCTTCTGATACTAAATTCACAACAAACTCTTTCGTATCTCGAATATTATTTAGTGTATCTTTAGTTAATCCATCATATCCGCGTCTTGCTGGAGCAAACATTATTGTAGGAGGATTTGAGCAAACACCATTGAAATAAGAAAAAGGAGCTAGATTTAAAATATTATCAGTTGATTTTGTAGATACAAAAGCAATTGGCCTTGGGACAATTGAACCAATCATTAATTTATGATTATCTTGAAATGACTGACTTTTTGGATCAATTTTCATTACTTATCCATCCACGATAGTGCATACTTATTATCATCTATTTTATCAGTAGCACTTGTCATTTGTAATGGTTTAAAAGTATCAATCATAACTGCAATCTCATTTGCTTCTTTCAAATCCAATGACGCTTCAATTTTCCCAGGTTGAGGACCATGTGGTAATCCAGCTGGGTGAAAAGTAATTGAACCATGCTCAACACCTTTTCGACTCATGAAATCACCAGATACATAATAGAGAATTTCATCTGAGTCAACATTACTATGAGCATAAGGTGCCGGTACTGCTTTTGGATGGTAATCAAATAATCTAGGTACAAAATTACATATTACTAATCCAGGTGCTTGTAATACTTGATGAACGGGGGGAGGTTGATGAACTTTACCAGTAATAGGCATGAAGTCATTTATATTAAAAACCCATGGGAAAAGATATCCATCCCAGCCAACTATATCGAAAGGATGATATTTATAATCATAAGATTGAATACCTTGAGTAAGTTTGACCTTAACTTTTACAGGCCCATCATTAATGGGTGAAGTAAGTTTAGGTACTTTAATATCTCGTTCACTAAAAGGTGAGAACTCTAATAATTGACCAGCATTATTTCTGTAACGCTTTGGTGTTTTTATTGGTCCATTTGTTTCAATAATCAAAACTTCTAATTTTTCTTTTACATCAATTTGCCAGATAACACCACGAGGTATAATAGCATAATCACCGGGAGATAGTTCAAGATTTCCAAAATTTGTTAAAAGTTTTCCACTACCTTCGTGAATAAATAAACATTCATCATGATGCCCATTGCGATAGAAATAATCCATATTTTTTGATATCATTCCCTTTGATAATATCACGTCAGAATTAAAAAAAAGTTTTTCACGAGATTCAATTGCATCACCATTTAAATTAAGGTCTCTTGTCTTAAGATGATGATGACGGTGCTCTTTATTATGTGATTGAGTTAAAGATGGTATAATATTTCCAACTTTTTTTATAGCTGTAGGTGGATTTAGGTGATAAACATTCGAGTATACATCATTAAAGCCTTCGCGGCTTATTAGTTCTTCCCAATAAAGATTTTTATCTTTATCTCTAAATTGGATATGACGTTTATTTGGAAGTTTTCCGTTTTTTTGATAGAATGGCATGATAGATTATACGATTTTGTTTTCTAAAATTCCCAGTCGTTCTATTTCTAGTGTAACAATATCTCCTTTTTTAAGCCAACCACCTGCATTCTCTGGACGTAATTCTAATATACAGCCAGTACCAACTGTTCCTGAACCAATATATTCACCTGGGATTAGTTTAGTATTCATACTTGCGCGCTCTATCATATCACCAAATGAATGATAAAGATCATTTGTATTTCCATCAGAAACTTTTTTACCATTTACATGACAAGTCATTTGAAGATGTAGTTTCCCATCATCTTTCCAAGCTGATTCAATTTCATCTGGGGTAACCATATAGGGCCCAAAGCTAGAAGCGAAGTCTTTTCCTTTTGCTGGACCAAGGCTCATGGGCATTTCTTCTCTTTGAAGATTTCGTGATGACCAGTCATTTAAAATAGTATACCCCGCAATAACTTTATTTGCTTCACTTGAATTGATATTTGAGCCACCATTGCCAATAATTACAGCAAATTCAAGCTCAAAATCAAGTTCAGTTGTACCATTAGGATAAGGGATATTTTCACCATGCCCGTAGCAACAATTAGGATTTGAAAAATAAAAGATTGGTATTTTATACCAATCAGGATGCATATCTAGTTTTCTCAATTTACGCGCAGCTTTAACATGCTGTTCAAAAGCATAAAAATCTCGAAATGCTGGTGGGTTAATTATTGGAGGAAGAATTGTTAGATCTGATTCTTTATATGAAAATGATTCTATGTTAAAATCACTTAATTTAGAATCAAGAGCTTTTAATAATCTAAAATTTTGATCCCACTTTTCTAGTGCTTTGTGCAATGTTAATGGAATATTGATAAAACTATTATCATTCTTTTTTTCATATAACCATTTTGCTGCTAATCCAATATCAATAACTTTTTCATAAGATTTAAATCCAAATCTTATTTCATTATCATTTTTTGTTTTAAATGTTAAAAATTTCATTTACAAATTTCCTCTTAATGCTTGTTCTCTCTCAATTGATTCAAAAAGAGCTCTAAAGTTTCCTTTTCCAAAACTATTTGAACCTTTTCTTTGAATGATTTCATAGAAAAGAGTAGGCCTGTCTTGAATAGGCTTTGTAAAAATCTGTAGCATATAACCATTTTCATCACAATCAACTAAAATACCTAGTTCTGATAAAATATTAATATCTTCTTCAAATTCACTTACTCTACTTTTAAGCGTATCATAATAAGTTTTTGGGGTTGGTAGAAATTCAACACCATTATTTCGAAGTTTAGTAACAGTTGAAACTATATCTTTTGTCGACATAGCAATATGTTGAACTCCTGGACCAGAATATGAATCAATGAACTCTTGAATTTGAGATTTTTTTAGACCATTTGCAGGCTCATTAATTGGCATTTTGATCTTTTCGTTATCATTAGCCATAACAATGGATTGGAGTGAACTATATTCTGTGGATACATCTTTATCATCGACAGACCAAAAGCGGTGCCAACCAAAAACTTTTTCATAAAAATTACATATTGTATTCATTTCACCCTCAGGTTGATTGCCAACCACATGATCAATATGGATGATGCCTGTAGGTTCAGCTATAGTTTCTATATCAATCACTTGATAACCTGGAAGAAAAACTCCTTTATAATTACTCCGTTCAATAAAAGTATGAGTAGTATCACCATAAGTTTTTATGGTAGAGATGATAGCTTGTCCTTTTTCATCTTCGATGAGTGTAGGTTCTAAAACGCTTTTTGCACCATTTTGAGTTGTTGACTTCCATGCGTTTTCAGCATTGTCGACTGAAAAAGAAATATCCTTTACCCCATCACCATGCTCATCTAAATGTTTACCAATTTTTGTACCAGGTATTAACGGTGAGCTTAAAACAAACCAAACTTGATTTTGCTTTAAAACATAGCTGACCTTTTCACGGTTACCTGTTTCAAGTCCTTGATATGCTATAGGTTGAAAGCCAAGACAACTTTGATAATAATGAGCAGCCTGTTTAGCATTGCCCACGTAAAGCTCGCAATGGTCAAATGATTTTATATTATAGTCATTCATTATTTACTTATTAGTTCTTTTAAATTTGAAATTATGTTTTGATTCTCATGCTCTGCCCCAATGGTGATTCGAATACATTTAGGCCAACCAAATGGATCCAAATTTCGTACTATAATTCCTTTTTTCAATAAACTTGATGATATTTTTTTTGCTTCATCTTCAGTTTCCCATATAGTTGTGATAAAATTTGCAACGCTGGGTATAGTATTTACACCTAATTTTTTTAGTTCTTTTTTTAAATAATTATAGCCGAGTTTATTAATTGATAGGGTTTTTTTAAGAAATATATCATCATCCATTGCAGCCATCCCTCCAGCTAGGGCAATAAGGGATGGCTCAAATGGTTCTTTTACTTTCATCAAGTTGCTTATTAATATGTCATGAGCAAATCCATACCCAATCCTCAGTCCAGCAAGCCCGTAAGCTTTTGAGAATGTCCGCAGGGTAATTACATTGTCATAACGATATGTCATAGAGTCTGGATAATCAGACTCAGATTCAGCAAATTCAAAATATGCTTCATCTAGTATGATTAATACTCTCTCTGGTATGTGTCTATAAAATGCGTCAAAATCTTTTCTATTTATATATGTACCCATAGGGTTATCCGGATTAGCAATGTATATGATTTTAGTATATTCAGTTACTTTTCTTGCCATTGCCTCAAGATCATATTTATAATTATTCATAGGAACCCAGTTTACATTTTTACCTGATGCATTAGCTAAAACTCTAAATCCTATAAATGAATTTTCAGCAGAAATTATTTCATCATCATTAAGTAAAAAGGTCCTCATAATTGTTGACATTATTCCTTCACTACCAGCGCCTAAAATAACGTTGTCCATTTTTATATTGAATTTTTCAGCAAGCTTTGTCCTTAATTCGAAACCGATCATATCTGGATAACGATGCACGTTCATTAAACTTTTTTTAATTGCATCAATTGCCTTTGGAGAAGGCCCAAGTGAATTTTCATTTGATGCTAACTTATATATATTTTTAATTCCCTCACGCTCTAGTTCGTCAATTGATTTTCCTGGGACATAGTTTGATAAGTTTTGGATATAAGAGGGAACTAAAGGCATTAGACTGATAAGTTAGTTTTATATTTGAAAGTTGAAAGAACGACAGCAGTTTTAAGATGTTGAACATTTGAAAGTGCAGATAAACTATGGAGGACAAGTTTATCATAATGCGCAATATCTCGTGTTGCAATTTTTAAAAGAAAATCTCCATTTCCTGTTATATGGTAACATTCAAGAACTTCATCTATTATTGAAATTGATTTATAAAAATTTTCAACGGGAGTTTCTCCATGCCTTGCTAGGGTAACTTCAACAAAGGTTATGCAAGTGAAGCCTGCTTTTTGTGTATTTAAAAGAGTAACATATTGTTGAATAAGTCCGCTTGATTCTAATTTTTTTACACGTTCTAGTGTACTTGATGGAGATAAATTAATTCGCTTTGCTAAATCAGTATTTGTGATTCTAGCATTAAGCTGAAGCTCATCTAATATTCCTTTGTCTATATTATCTAATTTCACAAGATTATCTGTTTATAAGCTTTATATACCAAATAAAATATGGAATATAATTAATATAACAAAATAAAATACTACTACTTCTAATTTTCTAAGAATATTATAGTACAAATATTAAATTCTATCTTGTATGTGTAAGTTAAATGAAGATTGAAGGTCCATTAATTCCAGGTATTTTTATTGAACGGCCAAATCGTTTTATTACTAAAGTTTTAATAAATGGTAAAATAGTAAAGTCCCATTTGCCAGACCCAGGTCGTTTAAAAGAGTTACTTTTTGAAGGGGCTAGGGTTTTGGTACGTGAAGCGCCAAAAAATTCAAAAAGAAAAACTAAATATTCAACGGTAATGGTTAATCACAAAGGTCAATTAGTATCTTTAGTATCTACCATGCCAAATCAATTCATATTAGAATCATTAATAAATAACTCATTGCCCATGTTTAAAAATTTTGAATTAATCAAACCTGAAGTAGTTTATGGGAACCATCGTTTTGATTTTTTATTAAAAGATAAAGATGATAAATTTTTTTATCTCGAAGTCAAGTCAGTTACATATGTTGAAAATAGGATAGCTAAGTTTCCTGATGCAATTACCGAAAGAGGTACAAAGCATGCTAAGACATTAACTAAGATGACTTATGATGGATATGATACCGGTATACTTTTTGTATGTCAAAGGCCAGATGCAGATAGATTTATACCAATGTGGGAAAGAGATTATAAATTTGGTAGTGCGTTATTTGATGCAAAAAAAGCGGGTGTTAACATTTGGTGTATTACTACAAACTTAACTGAGAGAGAGATGACATTGAATAATATTATTCCTGTAGATTTGAGCTACCCAAGCCAAAAAAGTATATAATTTGAAACTATTAAATAAAATTAAGCTTCTATTACTCTTTTTGACTATATGTATGCAGATTTATTCATGCGCTGCAGTTTCAACACCAGAAGGTGGCCCAAAAGATAATACTCCTCCAGAATTAATATCTTCAAATCCTAAGTCGGGATCATTGCAGTTTAAAGGTGGTGAAGTAATCCTATCATTCTCAGAGTATATAGATGAAAGATCAATTTCAAATTCAATAAGTATTTCTCCACGATTAGAGAACCCAGTAGATATCTCCTATGATGATGATAACATTTTATTAAATTTTCCAGATAGCTTGCTTAATGATCAAACGTATGTAATTACAATAAATAGAAAATTAAAAGACGAACGTAAAGTAGCAATAGACAAATCTATTCAAGTAGCGTTTACTACTGGCAATATTATTGATGAAGGTATTATTTCTGGTCGCGTATATGGTAATCAAGAATATGCTGTACATTTATGGAAATTAACGACCGAATTTTCTGATTCTATTTTTTTGACAGACCCTCTTTATGTAGCTGAAACGGATAAAGAAGGAAACTTTGAATTTAAATATTTAGCCGAAGGTGACTATGTCTTATTAGGCGTAGATCGAAGTTCATCTGGGAGCAAACTAATACCAGATCGTATGGCCTATGGAGTAAGTTCAAAAAAAGTTATTACATTAGAAAAAGAAGGTCAAATCATTGATATTCCACTTCTTTTACGTAAGGAAATACCACCAATAAAGTTAACGCATGGTGAATGGGTTGGCCAAAAGTGGGGTTGGATATATTTTAATCAAGAAATAGATAGTCTTAATATTGATAATATCATTTTAACAGATGAGTCTAAAAAACAATTTAAACCATCTATATTTAGAGATTTTCAAGATAAAACACGTGCACTATTAATAGCCGATGATACATTATCGATTGGTAAGGCAGAAATTATTATTTTTTCAAAGGAAGTTAGTCTAGATAGAAAAAAAATTAACTTTAGAGTCTCAGGAAAAAGAGACACTACAAATATCAAGAAGCTTCTACCAGAAAGATCAGTAAAAATTAGGCACGAGAAGGAAGGTGGCCCTTCGGTAGCTATAGTTTTTTCAAAACCAATACTTCAAATATCAGATAGTGCTATGATAATGATAACCGATCAAGATACTTTAATAGAGAACATTAATATGGTTAACCCTATTGAGGTTAACTTTATTCCATCAATTGAATGGGTTGAAAAAACAAATTATAATATTTCAATTATTTCAGAAAAACTCAAACCAATTGAGGGAAAGTCTTTTTTAGACTCTATAATAAACATATCTATTAAATCTGAGAAAGCATTGGGGTATGGGGGAGTTACTGGGATCATAAAAGAAAATTTTAATAATGCATTATTAAAACTGACATCTATAAATGATGAATCAAAATTTTTCTATTCTACTATTGATACTAACCTTAAATTTATTTTCAAAAGTATTCCAGAAGGAGCTTATACACTAACATTAATAAAAGATGAAGATCAAAGTGGATCATTTACGTATGGTAAAGCAATCCCTTTTAAGCCTAGTGAATGGTTTTATATACATCCTGATACTTTTAACATTAGATCAAATTGGGATATAGATGTTGGTAGTGTAATAATAGGAGGAAAAAAATAAAATGTATTGTGTAATAATGGCTGGTGGTAGAGGTACTAGGTTTTGGCCTGCTAGTAGAAAAAACAACCCTAAGCAACTTTTAAATATTGTTGGAAAAACAACAATGTTGCAAATGACTGTGGATAGATTCCAAAAAATGAAAAATGTTGAAGATATTTTTATTGTAACAAGTGAAGATTTAGCATCAAAGATTAAAAGAAAAATTAGTGGGATTAAGGCAAAAAATATTATTATTGAACCAAGTGGTAAGAATACTGCACCTGCAATTGGATTAGCAGCTTTAAGAATTAAATCAATAAGAGAAGATGCAGTTATGGGAGTTTTTCCAGCTGATCATCTAGTTATTGGAGCTCAAAAATTTGCAAAAACTGTTCGATCTGCTATTCAAATTTCAAATAAAAGTGATGGTTTGGTTACTATTGGGATTGAACCAAAATTTGCTTCTACAGGTTACGGATATATTCAATTTGATCCTAAAAGCCCCTTAGATTATTTAGCAGGATTTAAAGTAAAAACATTTGCTGAAAAACCTCATAAAAAATTAGCAGAAAGATTCGTTTCAAGTGGTGATTTTCTATGGAACGGAGGGATGTTTATATGGAAAGTCAGCTCATTTTTTAGCGAATTAAAAACTCATATGCCTGAATTTGATAGACAGCTTGAAAAAATTGAAAAAAGAATTAATTCTAATCAAGACTTTAATCGATTATGGAAAAAAATTCAGGCAGAATCTATTGACTATGGCCTAATGGAAAAGTCAGATAAAATATATGTGGTTAAATCTGAATTTGAGTGGAATGATTTAGGTTCTTGGGATGCTGTTTTTGATGTATCTCCAAAAACTAAAGATAAAAATGTTATTCGTGGAAAAGGTTTAGTAATTGATGGAAAGAATAACCTGATTGATTCAAATAATCATTTTACTGCTGTAGTTGGTGTTGATAATATTGTTGTTGTTAACACTCCCGATGCCACACTTGTGATTCCTAGAGATAAAGTTGAGAATATTAAAGAATTGGTAACCTACCTTGAAAAGAATAAAAAAACAGAATTACTTTAACTAATGACAAAATTAAAGCCAGAAAAATTATTTATTCTTTTTGAAGAATTAGCAGAGAAAATGAACATAAATATTGTTCAAGGTAAAGGCGACTTTATTGGTGGAATGTGTTCTGTTAACGATGAATCTTATATTGTAATTAACAAAGTAAAACCAATGTCACAAAGATTAAATGTTCTTGGTGCTGAATTTTCTAAATTAGATTTAAATAATATTTTTGTTTCACCAGCGCTACGAGATTTTATAGAAGATATACAGCAAGATATTTTTTAAAAGGAAAAAATATTTATTTCTTGAAATAGAGTGGTGACCATCTTTACACTTAGCCCTACCATCTTTTATCCGAGGTGGGATAATGTTCATAATTAATAAACATTTTGAGGTTTTCTATGAAAGATTATGCGGCTAATAAAATTAGAAATTTTGCTTTAGTTGGCCATGGTTCATCAGGTAAAACTATGTTATCAGAAGCAATGCTATTAAAATCTGGTGAAATAAATCGTCTTGGTTCAATCGAAGCTGGTTCTACAGTCTCTGATTATCATCATGATGAACATGATCGTCAAATTTCTATACACTCATCTCCACTTCACTTAGAATGGAATGAAACTAAATTCAATTTAATTGATACTCCCGGTTATCTTGATTTTATTGGTGAAACAATTTCTTCATTAGCAGTAGTTGATGCTGCCATTATTGTTATTCATGCTGTAAATGGTATTGAAGTGGGAACAGAACAAGTCTGGAATTACTCATCAGACTTTGGGTTGCCAAAAACATTAGTAATAAATGGTCTCGATAGAGAGAATACAAAATTTGATGAAATTTTAAAACAAGCAAAAAAGCATTTTGGTTCCAATGTTTTTCCTATGCAATTGCCTGTAAATGCGGGACTAGGATTTAATCAAATTATTGATGTCTTACGTAGCGAATTGATTACATATAGCACTGATGGTAGCGGAAAATTCAAAGAAGAAAAATTGCCTGATGAGTGGAAAGGTCAAGTAAAAGATCTTCATCAAGAGCTAATTGAATATGTTGCAGAATCAGATGATGCACTTTTAGAAAAATTTTTTGATCAAGGTAATTTAAGTGAAGAAGAAATGAGAGAGGGATTGCATCATGCAATTCAAAATCAAATATTAATACCACTGTTCTGTACCTCAGCTAATTTGAATATTGGTGCAGCAAGATTAATGGATTTTATATCTAAGTATGGTTCTTCTCCAATTGATCGTGCTATAATTTCAGCAAAAGATAGAACTACGGAAGAAAAAATTGATGTTGCTTTAGATGGCAAAGAACCAGTTGTTCATATTTTTAAAACAATAAGTGAAGCACATGTAGGTGAACTATCTTTTTTTAGAGTTTATTCTGGTTTGATTGAGACTGGTGATGATTTGCATAATACATCGAGGGGTAATTCTGAAAGATTTGGCCAAATGTTCCTTATGAACGGTAAAGAAAGGACTAGTGTAAATAGGTTGAATGCCGGTGATATAGGATCAGTTGTTAAACTTAAAGACACTCATACTGGAAATACCTTGACTGGCCCAAATAATAAGGTTCATCTACCTTCTGTTGATTTACCAAACTCTAATATACATTTAGGTATTCGATCAAATTCCAAAGGAGATGAAGAAAAAATAGCAACGGGTTTAGCATCTATCCATGAAGAAGATGCTACATTTATTTATAATGTTGATTCTGAATTACGTCAGACAGTTCTTTCTGGTCAAGGTGAATTACACCTTCAAGTATCAATTGACCGATTGAAACGTAAATTTAATGTTGATATTGAAACATTTAAACCACGGATTCCATATAGGGAAACCATTAGAGGGACTGGATCATCAAAGTATAGGCATAAAAAACAAAGTGGTGGATCTGGGCAATTTGCAGAAGTATGGCTAAAAGTAGAATCAAAACAAAGAGGTGATGGGATTGAGTTTACTCATTCTTTGGTTGGACAAAATGTGGATAGAATTTTTGTTCCTTCAGTTGAAAAAGGAGTATCGGCAGCTTGCATTGAAGGTGTTTTAGCTGGTTATCGAGTTGTAGATTTAAAAGTAGATTTTTATGATGGAAAACAACATCCTGTTGACTCAAAAGATATTGCATTTCAAATGGCAGGTAAACATGCATTTAAAGAGGCATTTTTATCAGCTCAACCTTGTTTATTAGAGCCAGTTCTTATAGTAGAAATAAAAGTTCCTGAAGATTACATGGGTGATGTAATGGGTGATATATCTAGCCGAAGAGGAAAGATCATGGGAATGGATTCTGAAGGCTCTTTTCAGAAAATAAAAGCTCAGGTACCTCAATCAGAAATGTATCACTATTCAACAACTCTAAGATCGCTGACAGGTGGAAGAGGAATACATTCTGAAGAAATAAGTCATTACGATGAAGTTCCTAGAGATATGGAATCTAAAGTAACTGCTGAAGCAAAAGCTGCACAGGAAGAAAATTAATAAAATGGATAGATTGTGGAGCCCTTGGAGAATGGAGTACATTAAGAATAAAGAAGATAAAAATAAAGGTTGTGTTTTTTGTTTAAAATCAAAACAAAAAGATGATAGAGAAAATTTAGTATTATTTAGAGGCTCAAGCTCTTTTGTTTTAATGAATCTCTATCCTTATAATAATGGACATATTATGGTTTGTCCATATGATCATATTGACACAACCAAATCTTTATCAAATGAATCCATGATGGAGATTATGATTCTTGCTGATAAATCTATGGATATATTTAGTAGCTCAATGAATGCTCAAGGGTTTAATTTTGGAGCAAATATAGGTGTCTCTGGTGGAGCCGGGATTGCTGATCATATTCATTTTCATATAGTACCAAGATGGATTGGAGATACTAATTTTATGCCTGTTTTAGGTCATACAAAAGTAATGGTTGATGAGCTAATAAATACTTATGATAAACTTAAAGTTGAATTTGATAAAATAAAGTAATATTATGGATTTTGCACAAACTTGGCTGCCTTTTATTTATTTATATGGGGTTGGTGGTATTGCTTTTGTATTTGGACTTAATTTAATTCTGAAAACAAAAGCACTTCGCTTATCTTATTCTCGTCATAAAAAGTGGGTATGGATATTTTTGTATGGTTTTTTCTTTTATGCAGGTATCCATGCCTTGTTTATACTTTTAGCAATAGGAAGTAAATAATGGATATTGCTATTGGAACACAGCTCGATAGAATAATAATTATTGCATATTTCGCTCTTGTGATGGGGTTTGGTGCTTATTTTGGAAAATATAGTAAAACAACTTCAGATTATTTTTTTGGAGGAAGACGATTTTCTTGGTGGCTTATTGCAATA
>JBJKZT010000012.1:0-207032 GCA_045569055.1 Fidelibacterota bacterium
GGCCTTACTAATAAGTTTGGTAAGGAAAGAGTTTTTAATGCACCTTTAGCTGAGGCATCAATTATTGGCACGGCTATAGGTATGGCTTGTACAGGATGGAAGCCTGTAGCTGAGATTCAATTTGCAGATTATATTTGGCCAGCATTTATGCAAATAAGAAATGAATTGGCCACAATGCGTTATCGTTCAAATAATATGTGGAACTGTCCTGTTGTTATGCGTGTTCCTGTAGGTGGATATATTCATGGTGCTTTATGCCATAGTCAATCTATTGATGGATATTTTATGCATCTGCCAGGTATACGTATTGCTTACCCTTCAAATGCTGCTGATGCAAAAGGTTTGCTAAAAGCAGCTTGTAGAATGGATGATCCAGTGATATTTATGGAACATAAAGGTATATATAGGCAAGGGTTTGCATCGTCACCAGAACCTGATGAAAACTATATATTACCTTTTGGAAAAGCAAAAATCGTTCAGGAAGGTGAAGCCTTAACAATTATTACTTGGGGTGCGATGGTACAAAAATCAATTGAAGCTGTAAAAAAAGAGAATCTTGAATTGGGTATCGTTGAGATTATTGATTTAAGAACATTGAATCCTTTGGATCAAGAAACAATTGGAAAATCTGTGAAAAAAACAGGTAAAGTTCTTGTTGTTCACGAAGATAACTTGACTAATGGTCCCGGTGCAGAAATATCCGCTATAATTGCAGATAAATATTTTGAAGATTTAGATGGTCCTGTAAAAAGAGTAGCTTCAGCTGACAGTCATGTACCTTTTAACTGGTTTCTAGAAGATGAAGTATTGCTTCAAACAAAAAATATACAAACTGTTTTAAAAGAATTGTTGGAGTATTAATGATTATAGATATTGTCATGCCAAAGATGGGTGAATCCATCACAGAAGGTACTATTTTAGAATGGCGAAAAAAAGTTGGAGAGTCTATCGCTTTAGATGAAATATTACTTGAGATTGGTACTGATAAAGTCGATTCAGAAATTCCATGTCCAAACGCAGGTATCGTTGTTGAAATTTTAGGAGAAGTTAATCAAGTTATGGATGTTGGAGCTGTGATTGCACGTATTGAAACAGATGAAAATCAGGCGAACACAAAACAGAAAATGCAATTAGATAATGAGATTGAAAATGAAGATAAAGAAAATCTTGAATCTACCAAAGTCAAAGATCCTGTAATTGAAGTTCCAAAGAAAAAAATTATTACTAATAATGAAGAAAAGAATTTTTTTACACCTGTTGTAAATAAGATTGCACAAGATAACAACATTAATAATGATGAATTAACGCTTATCCAAGGAAGTGGAAAAAGCGGAAGAGTAACAAAAGTAGATATCTTAAATTATTTAAAAACTCGAGATGACTCAAAGGAACAAAAAGTTTATCCACCTACTCCCCCAAAAGTAATTAGTCCTTCTTTTTCAGGCAATGAAGCAGTCGTTGAAATGGATCATATGAGAAAAATAATTGCAAATCATATGAAAGAAAGTCTTGATGTATCTGCTCATGTTTATGTTATGTCTGAAATTGATATGACAAATATTGTTAATTTTGTAAAACAAGAAGATAGTGCATTCAAGAGCAAGGAAGGATACCCTCTAACGTATACACCCTTTATCATTAATGCATGTGTTAAAGCTCTAGGGCATTACCCTGAAATGAATGCTTCGATTAGTGAAGATAATATTATTTATCATAAAAATATAAATATTGGTATGGCGGTAGCTATTGAGAAAGGATTAATGGTCCCAGTACTAAAAAATTGTGAAGAATTAAATTTTCTTGGTCTTTGTAGGAAACTAAGAGATCTTTCAGCTCGTGCAAGAAATAACCAAATAATTCCTGATGAGTTACAAGGGTCTACTTTTTCAATCTCGAATTTTGGAGTGTTTAATGTTACGATGGGAACACCAATTATTAATCAGCCTAATGTGGGGATATTAGGTGTTGGTGCAGTTAAGAAACGCCCTGTTGTAATAGAAACTAAAGATGGCGATACCATTGGAATTAAAAGTATGATGATCCTTTCTTTAGGTTTTGATCATCGTCTTGTTGATGGAGCAGGTGGAAGTAAATTTATAGAGATGGTTAAAGAAAATATAGAAACAATGAATCTAGAGAATTTATTTTAATGCCAATTGATCATGTCTTAAAACTGTATTCGGAATCCTTCAGATCCCCTTATTTACACTATGGATTTTGGGATGAGCCTGAGAAAATAAATGCAGATAATCTAACGTTAAATGATATAGTGGTTGCTCAAGAGAGATATATTGAGCATTTAGCTTCATTTATTCCTGATAATGTTAAAACTATTTTAGACGTTGGAGCTGGAATTGGTGGGAATTCTAGCTTTTTACTTTCAAAAGGATTTTCAGTTGAAGCACTATCTCCTGATGAATATCAAGAAAAAGTATTCGCTGAAAAATATAATGGAGTTGTTCCATTTTATAGATCAAAATTTGAAGATTTTAAACCAAAAAAACAGTATGACCTTATACTTCAGAGTGAAAGCGCATGTTATATTCAAATTGAACCTGGATGGAAGGTAGCCCAAAAGACAGTTTGTGAAGGAGGATATCTTTTAGCTTCAGACTATTTTCTCCATCACAATGATGGGAGTGGTGATTGGCATATTAAAGCTTCTCATGATGAAAAAGTATACCTAAGTAAAGCAAAAGAATATGGGTTTGAGTTGATTAGAGAGTATGATCAAACTGATAATACTATGCCAACTTTGGATGGTGCAAAAGCATTTATGGATAGGTTTATATTCCCAACCGTAGAGTTTTCATCTAATTATCTTGATAAAAATCACCCTTTAATTCTAAAAGTATTACAAAAAGCATTTGGAAAAAAGTTAGAAAATAAAATGAAGCAATTCTCTCTTTTAGAGAGTGATGATTTTAAAAAATATAAGCGATATATGATTTACTTATTCCAGAAAGTAAAATAATGGATAATACTTCAGAATATATTATTCCAAAAAAACCAAAGATTAAACTTAAGTACGGTGATGACTATAAATTTGTTCAAAATGTAGTTTCAGATAACAAATTAAATACAGTTTGTGAAGAGGCGCGATGTCCTAATATTTATGAATGTTGGGGTAGAGGGACAGCTACAATTATGATCTTGGGAGATATATGTACTCGAGCATGTGGCTTTTGCTCTGTTAAAACTGGTAAGCCTCTTGAGGTTGACTCTATGGAGCCAGTTCGAACTGCTATGGCTGTTAAAAAGATGAATCTTCGACACGTTGTAATAACATCCGTAGATAGAGATGATATTAAGGCAGATTTTGGGGCAACCATTTGGGCAGAAACTATTAAGCAGATTCATCGTCATGTGCCTAGATGTACGGTTGAAGTGTTGACGCCTGATTTTCAAGGTGATCAATCAGCCTTAAAAATAGTTTTTAATGCTAAACCAGAAATTTTTTCACACAATGTTGAATGTGTTGAAAGAATTAGTAAGAAAGTGCGTGCTCAATCAGTATGGTCAAGAAGTCTTGATGTTTTAAAGCAATCAGTTATTAATGGTTTAAGGACTAAAACAGGAATGATGGTGGGTCTAGGTGAGACAAATAATGAAGTTATTGAAACGATGAAAGAAGTGGCTGACTTAGGCGTTGAAATTTTCACTATTGGTCAATACTTGCAGCCTTCAAAAGAGCATCTACCAGTTAGAAGGTATGTGGAAGATGAAGATTTTGAAATGTATAAAAAAATTGGATTAGATTTAGGTTTTAGAGTGGTTGAGTCTGGAGCTTTAGTTAGAAGTTCATATCATGCAGATGAACAGGCAAGGCTTGATAAAATAGAAAATTGATTCAAAATAAAAATTTAATTTATGTTTTAGCGCTCATAGCTGGAATTATTATTCTATGGAAATTTTATTTAGAAAAAACAGTAAAATACTCATTTAATTCAATAGAAGAAATCAATGAAGATCCTTTAATTATTGTGGGTGGGCAAGTAGCTCCAAAACTAAAAAAGATTATAGGGCATATTGAATATATTGATGAAAAAACTTGCTTAAAATGTCATCTGAATGAAATACAAATTAATTTTGAATCTAGACCTGTTCTAGCAAAAAAAATGCCGCATGAATACAGAGAAAATTGTGTATCTTGCCATATAATACAAAAATGAACCAAAATGGCAGATATTATGAATAACTATTGCTAATTTACGTCAAATTAGCATATAAATTTAATTGGCATATAGTTTGTCCATATTAGATTAGTGATATAAAAAAGGATCATTATGACCGACGATATTAAAAAAGAATTAAATGAAGATTTATTAGATGGCACGGAATCTTATCCGGTTATGCCACTTAGAAATACAGTTTTATTTCCTCAGCAAGTAATCCCTATATACATAGGCCGAGATAAATCATTAAAGTTAATTAATGAACTTCCTTCAAATAGTAAGCATATTGTTGTTGTTGCACAGGAAGATGGTTCTATAGAAGATCCAGAACCAGATGAAATGTATTCTTTTGGAACCTTAGCTGTTGTGCTTAAAGTGTTTGATATGCCAGATAATAGCAAATCAGCAATAGTTCAAGGTATTGATCGTGTTAAAATTTTAGACTTTAAAGAAAAAGAACCTTATTACCGTGCTGTAGTTCAAAGAATGAGTGATAGTGGTTCTTCAGATGATATTGAATTAGATGCTCTTGCTAATAACCTGAGGCAGGTATTTACTGAACTCATACAAGTTGCTCCAAACCTAAGTGAAGAACATACAGGTATGCTTTCAAATATACAGAAACCTTCTAGGTTAGCTGATAGAGCAGTTTCTCTTTTAACAGTAACTAACCCTGAGAAACAAGAGGTTCTTGAAGAGCTAGATATAAAAGTGCGTGTTGAGAAGTCTATTAAAATTCTAAATAAAGAAATTCAAAGAATTAAACTAGGTGAAGAGATTCAAACCGAAGTGCATGATGAAATCACTAAGTCACAGCGAGAGTATTATTTACGTGAACAAATGAAAGCAATTAAAAGAGAACTTGGTGAGGATGAATCTCAAGTTGAATTAAAAGAAATTGAAGAAGCGATAAAAGAAGCAAAAATGCCTGAGGAAGCTGAGAAAGTTGCACTTAAGGAGCTTGACCGTTTATCAAAGATTCCATCGCAGTCTCCTGAGTATACTGTTTCTAGAACCTATTTAGATTGGCTTACAGAGCTTCCATGGTCCAAGACTTCTCAAGATTCTATAGATATTAAAGATGCCAAGAAAATTTTAGATGAAGATCATTATGGCTTAGAAAAAGTTAAAGAAAGAATACTTGAATATCTTGCTGTTAGAGCTTTAAAAATGAAGAAAGATCCTGAAGGCGGTCTTAGAGGACCACTTCTTTGTTTTGCTGGCCCTCCCGGAGTTGGTAAAACATCTCTTGGACGTTCCATAGCAAGATCAATGAACCGTGAATTTGTAAGAATCTCTTTAGGTGGTGTTCGAGATGAAGCAGAAATCCGTGGACATCGTAGGACTTATATTGGTGCTTTACCTGGAAGAATTATACAATCATTAAAGAAAGCAGGAACAAACAACCCAATATTCATGCTTGATGAGATTGATAAACTTGGAATGGACTATCGCGGTGATCCATCATCAGCTTTATTAGAAGTTTTAGACCCAGAACAAAACTCAACCTTTGCAGACCATTATCTAGAAGTTGATTTTGATTTAAGTAAAGTTATGTTTATCGCAACGGCAAATTATCAAGATCCTATTCCACCCGCATTAAAAGATAGAATGGAAATCATTGATTTTTCAGGATACATAGAAGATGAAAAAGTCAAAATTGCAAAGAGGCATCTAATTCCTAAACAATTAAAAGAGAATGGATTAACAAGTAAAGATGTTAGTTTAGAAGAAACAGGAGTTAAAGAGCTTATTAGTTCATATACTCGAGAAGCGGGTGTTCGAAATCTAGAGAGAGAAGTTGCAAATGTTTTTCGAAAGATTGCTCGAGATAAAATTGAGAAAAAGACCAGAAAGGTTAAAGTAAATAAGAAAAAAGTAAATGACTATTTAGGCGCACCTCGCTTTTATTCAGATATTGCTGAGAGAACAACTAAACCTGGAGTAGTGACAGGGCTAGCTTGGACTGCGGCTGGTGGTGATATTCTTTTTATTGAAGCCTCAAAAATGAAAGGTAAGGGCAATCTTACCTTAACGGGTCAACTTGGTGATGTTATGAAAGAGTCAGCAACAGCAGCTATGACATATGTTAGATCTCATACAGATATTCTTGGCTTTCAAGATGATTTTAATGAGAAAACAGATATTCATGTACATGTTCCAGCTGGAGCTATACCAAAAGATGGTCCTTCTGCTGGCGTTGGCATGTTCACATCTATTGTCTCTTTATTATCTGGGAAATCTGTAAAAGATAAAGTAGCAATGACTGGTGAGATTACACTTAGAGGAAATGTACTTCCAATTGGAGGTGTAAAAGAAAAAGTTACAGCGGCTCATCGTTCCGGAATAAAAACTATTATTTTACCCGACCATAATAGAAAAGATCTAGAAGATATTCCTGAACACATCAAAAAAGATTTAGAATTTCATTTTGCTAAAGAAATGATGGATGTTATTGATGTTGCGATTCCAAGTTTAAAAAATGCAAAAAAGTCAAAAAAGACTTCTGCCAAAAATAAAAAAGTAGCGTAATTTTTAAATAGATACTTTGGGCGTTTAACTCAGTTGGTCAGAGTGCCTCCCTTACAAGGAGGAAGTCGGGAGTTCGAATCTCTCAACGCCCACAGACAATAAGCCTTCGTTTTATGACGAGGGCTTTTGTTTATCCATTCGTTCAGATTTATTCAGACTTATACCTAAAATATACTTAAAATAGTAGAACAAATAGTAGAACTGCCCCCATATTCCGTTTCATCTCAATATTTGTTGCGTGTATAGATTCTATAATTTTTTGTAAGTTTAAGAATGAAACGTATCTGGCTCATATTATATCTGACCCTTTTTAGCTGTGAGGACACAAAAAATGATGATGGATATAGTTTTCCTAAATTATCAAAAGAAACTGTTTTTAATTCAGATGGCACAATAAATCGTGAGATTATTTATCGTTGGGATGGAAATGTTCGAAAAGGATATAGAGCTCGAAACGGAATAGAAACTGACACATTGTCATCTCTATGTAGATATAATCAATATGGAGGTGTTCTTGAATACACTTCCTACAATTTGAGTGGCGATGTTAATGGGAAGACTGTTTACGAACGGGATAAGTGGAAAATATTAAGTTATAAAAAATATAATAGATCCGATGAATTATCTAGTCATAACATATTTGAATGGGATGGACTTACAGCAAGAGAGATTGATGCGAAATCTAATTCACTCATCTATACTCATATTTATGATGAAAAATCAAATAAAATATATGAAAAGTTTGAACTTCAAACTTTTGAATATATTACAACATGGGAATGGGATCCTAAGTACCGCCAAAGACTATTAAATTATACAGTTGGACCAAACTCCTTTGCAGAAGGTGTGTCAATTTTTTATGAATGGATTGGTAATAAATGTATTGGAAAAAATATAGATGGAACGCTTAGTGGGGATTCATGGGAAGTAAATGAATTTGATGATAGAATTAAATACACAGGTAGATCAGGAAGAGTATTTATTCAAGAATATCTTGATGAAAGATTTGAACCATACTTCACGCCTGATATTTAAATTTAATATCATATATAATTGCTTATATTATAATTTTATAGTACATTATAACGTTCAAAACGCTCATAAATGAGTTTTTTTATAAACTAATTGTTAGCTTCTTTAATTATCTAGAAGAGTATAGATACTAAGAACCTTGCAAGTATTTGAAAGGATATGATACTATGTATACAATACTATCATCATCAGTTAATCTGACATCCGGTGATTGGGTGGGTGCATCTTTTTGGTTAGTTTCAATTGCCCTTTTAGCATCAACTGTATTCTTCTTTCTTGAAAGAGACAGTGTAGATACAAAATGGAAACTATCACTAACTGTTTCAGGATTGGTAACAGGAGTAGCTTGGTTTCATTATATGTACATGAGGGACGTTTGGGTGACAACAGGTGCGACTCCAACGGAATATCGCTACATTGATTGGTTAATTACCGTTCCACTATTAATTATTGAATTTTATATAATTTTAAGAGCAGTGACCGATACCCCACCACGTGTATTTGTTAAGCTTTTGGTTGGATCTTTAGTAATGTTAATATTCGGATATTTTGGTGAGTCAGGATTAGTCTTTGGTGAACCACTAGTACCTTTTATTATTGGAATGTTAGGTTGGATTTATATCATATATGAAATCTATGCCGGTGAAACTTCAGGACTCTCAAAAAGCATTAGCTCTGAATCAGTAAAATCTGCTTATAAAACAATGAGAAATATTGTGGTATTTGGTTGGGCAATATATCCAATTGGATATTATCTTGCATATTTAACCGGTTCTGAAGGTAGTTATAATGGAGCTACTCTAAACGGTATTTATAATCTTGCTGATTTTCTTAACAAAATTTTCTTTGGTCTCGTGATTTGGTCAGTAGCTAGAAAAGAGTCAAATGTAAAATAATTTAACTAGACGTTTTGTGTAAATGAGGTTGGGTTCCTCCGCCTTAATAAACATAAATTAGGTTAAATAAATATAAAGCCCTTCTTAATCGGAGGGCTTTTGTTTACCCATTCTTTCTTTTGTTATGCGTATTTTAGTTGCTGCCCATGAACATATTAAGCATTTCCCAAGATTATGGTTTTGAGCTGGACAATATTCACGACCAAAAAAAATAATTTGTAAATGACGCTTATTCCAAACTTCCTTGGGCCAAATTTTCTTTAGATCTTTTTCCGTCATATCAACATTTTTTGCTTTAGATAGTCCCCATCTAGAAGCGAGTCGATGGATGTGTGTATCTACTGGAAAAGCAGGTATTCCATACCATTGCGACATTACAACACTTGCAGTTTTATGCCCAACGCCAGCTAAGCTTTCAAGGTATTTCCAATCAGAATGAACTCCACCTCCGGCTATTAATTGCTGGGCCATTTTTTTAAGATTTTTTGCCTTGGTTGGTGCTAATCCAATCTTTTGGATTAAATTTTTAATAGTATCAACATCGAGAGTAGACATTAATTCAGGTGTATTTGCTTTTTTAAATAAAGTGGGTGTCACTTTATTCACCATTTTATCAGTTGTTTGCGCAGATAACATTACTGCAACAAGTAATGTATATGCACTATCGTGTTCAAGTGGGATGGGAGGTTTAGGATAGAGACGATCTAAGATGATCCCTATTTTCTCTGCTTTATCGCTACGTTTCACTATTCAATTTCCATATGTAATTTTCAGGTCTTTAAATTATGTTATATTAATATTTTAACTAGAATTAATTTTCTATTCCAAGCAAAAAAATAGAAAGATGATGATGAAAAATTATAAAATTAACTTTCTCTTCTTATTTGTATTTTTATTATTCGGTTGTGAAGATTCAGACGATTCTGATATTACAATTATAAAAGAAAGTAAATATTCAACAGCAAATATTTTATGTGACCTAAATGAAGAAATGTATAATAATGATGAATCTGTAAATGCCTACAGTAAATATGCTTGGACATGTAATTCATTAGATAGAGTGCTTGATGGAAATGGCATACCGAATCATGAGGTTGGAACATTTCCAAATCCTCATAATCCTAATTCTATTAGTATTCAAAATGTGAATTATTCATTCACTCTTAATCCATCATTAGTTTCTGAAACAGGAGTGTCAACTGGTGGTCCAAGAGGGGTAATTGCTTACGCTTTGAACAGCGTTAAATTTGATCCAGCGACAGCTGGACGATGTAATGATTCTGGAAGATGTAGCTTAGCTCAAGGTCAAGGAAGATGGAATATAGAAGCACTTGGCCATAACACCTTCAATTTTGGAGATGATATGAATCATGCTCATGTTCAACCTACTGGTGCATATCACTATCATGGTATGCCTGAACGTTTAATTGCGAAGTTAGATAACGGTAAGCCTATGACTTTAGTTGGATGGGCTTCTGATGGGTTCCCAGTATATGCACGATATGGGTATACTGATGCAAATGATTCTAGTAGTGATATTAAAATTTTAAAACCAAGCTGGAAACTTAAATCAACTCCTGATGCTGGTCGTCCAAATACATTAACTTTTCTTAGTGGTGGCCCAGGAGGTGGTTCAAGTCAAAATAAGCCAATTCCCCTTGGTGCTTTTACGCAAGATTTTGAATATGAAGAAGGTTATGGTGATCTGGACCAATGTAATGGACGTGTAGGAGTAACTCCTGAATTTCCAGAAGGTATATATTATTATATGGTAACAGAAGAATTCCCCTTCTTTTCAAGATGCTTAAAAGGAGATTTTTAATATATATAAATGTCTAAGCCTAAAGAAAATAATTTAACTTGGGAACAAATTCGGAATTTTACATATGGTAAATGTGCAAATTGTAATTCACGGAATTGGAAAGTAGAAAAGATTGGTTATTATAAATCCAATGTAAGGAAAGTTCCAAAAACATACAGGAAATGTCTTTCATGTAATAAGTACAATGGTGAGAAATGGTGGTCGGGTTTAATTATGTCCTTAATTATTTTAATTCCTCCAGTTCCTATTTTGGTTAAATTTTTTCCAGGTCAGATTAAATATCCAACTTATATATCAGAGGATGTTTTTTTTATCTTTATCCCTATATATATAATGTACATTTTTTTAGTCATAATAATTTTTTACAACTTCTTTTCAATAAATAAAATTATCGATTCACCAAAACGGTAAAAAGTTTCTTTTACCATTAAAAAAACATGCTAATAGCCATGTAAGTGTAATTGGTATCATTGATGCTATAAAATGAATGATCACCTCATCTTTACTTTGATCAAGCGCTGATAATATTAACATTAAGCATGAGGTCAAAAAACCAATCCAGTGCAGTGTATTTATAATTTTTTTCAACAATGTTTAGTTTTATTTAAATATGTTTAACTGAATTACTTATATTATTAATGAATTAATTATAGCTAAATATTTCTTTGAGGAGGTTCAAATGAAAGCTCTAAATAAAATAATTTTCACTTTAATTATTGCAACGTCTCTATCATTTGCAATAGATGAAAATAATAAAGCCAATTATGACCTAGCAACACGTTTTGCTCCATATAAAATTAAAAAAATGACCTATTCAACATCCTTAAATCCTAAATGGATAGAGGGTACAAATCGTTTTTGGTATGAATGGAAATCATCAGATGGGAGCGCATTCTATATTGTAGATCCTTTAAAAGGAGTCAAAGAAAAATTATTTGATAATGATAAGATAGCTGCTGAACTAACACGTTTAACTTTAGATCCATGGGATGGAAAACATTTACCCATTGAAAAAATAAAATTTACTAATAAAAATATTATTCAATTTGATGTCACTTCATCACAAGATGAAGAAAAAAGCGATGAAGATATTGAAGATCAACAAGATGATAAAGGGAAGAAAGAAAAAGTAAAAAAGAAAGTTTTTCATTTTGAATATAATATAAAGACAAAAAAACTAAGACAATTAGATAAATGGGAAGCTCCTGACAACCATCCTGATTGGGCAAGTATATCACCGGATGGAGAAACAGTTGTTTTCGCTCGCAATGATAACCTATTTAAACTTAATAAATCTGAATATAAAAAAGTTTTAGATGCTCGTCGTGATAAAGACAAAAAATCAGCAGATAAAGCATCAAAAAAATTAGAACTAGATGAAGTACAATTGACTTATAATGGTGAAGAGGATTTTAGCTATTCTAATTCAAGATTTTGGTCACGAGGTACTATTGATTCTGAAAGAGAAAAAGAAAAGAACGATCGAAAAAAAGTTAATGTTTATTGGTCAAAAAATTCCAAAAAATTTGCACTTATTCGTGCAGATAGACGGGATGTAAAAAATCTATGGGTCATACACTCGGTTGGATACAAACGACCTGAACTTGAAACATATAAATATGATATGGCTGGAGATTCTATTGTTTCTCAATATGAAATGATGACATATGATCTTGATTCTGATCGATCTGTAGTGATTGATACAGAACATTTTAAAGATCAAAGGGTTGGAATTTATTCATCAAGAAATTTTATTTATCCAGATAGCGATGAGCCAAGAAGAAGCTTATGGCTTTCTAAAGATTCCAAATATCTCTATTTTTATCGACAGAGTAGGGATTGGCATAAAGTAGATGTGTGTAGAGCAGATACAGAAACAGGAGAAGTAGAAGTCCTTTTTGAAGAAAGATTAAATACATATATCGATTTACAAAGACTTGAGTTGATGGATAATGGTAATATGGTATGGTGGTCTGAAAGAGATGGGTGGGCTCATTTATATCTTTATAACTCAAAAGGAAAAGTGTTAAAACAACTTACAAGTGGTCCATACTCTGTTCGGCAAATTGTTGGCATAGATGAAGCCAAGGGTAATATATACTTTATGGCTAATGGCAAAGAGAAGAATGAAGACCCCTACTATCAACATTTATATCGTGTTTCTACAGAAGGAACACGTTTAAAATTATTAAATAGCGGAAACTTTGACCATCGCGTTAATATGGATGAATCTAATCAGTATTTCATCAATAATTATTCTAGAGTAAATACACAACCAAAGTCAGCTCTTTATAATGCAACTGGGAAAAAAATAATGGACTTAGAAAGTTCAGATATGTCTCAGTTAATGGCTGCCGGCTTTAAATATCCTGAAACCTTCAAGGTTAAATCAGCTGATGGTGTTACAGATATATATGGTGTCATGACAAAGCCTTTTGATTTTGATCCAAATAAGACCTATCCAATTATTGCGTATGTTTATCCTGGACCTCAAACAGAATCAGTAGCAAAAGCATTTAATCAGTTAAGACATCATACCACTCATTTATCTCAATTTGGTTTTATAGTAATTACGATTGGAAATCGTGGAGGGCATCCATGGCGCTCAAAATGGTATCATAATTATGGCTATGGAAACTTGAGAGATTACGGATTAGCTGATAAAAAAGCTGGGATTGAACAATTAGCAGATAAGCACAGTTTTATTGATATGGAACGAGTAGGAATTTATGGTCACTCTGGAGGCGGCTTTATGTCCACAGCAGCCATGCTTGTTTATCCTGATTTCTTTAAAGTTGCTGTATCGTCAGCTGGGAATCATGAAAATAATGTTTATAATAGTTATTGGTCAGAGAAACATCATGGCATTAAAGAAGTGATGGATGATGATGGTAAGATAACTTTTGAATATGATATTGCTAAAAATTCTGAACTAGCAAATAATTTAAAAGGCCATTTGATGTTGACAACAGGTGATGTTGACAATAATGTTCATATGGCAGGAACATTACGGATGACAGAAGCATTAATTAAAGCAAATAAAAGATTTGACTTTTTTATATTTCCAGGCCAGCGACATGGTTTTGGAAATATGAATGATTATTGGGCTTGGTTAAGGGCAGAATATTTTGTTAAGCATTTAATTGGCGACACTTATTGGAATGTGGATATAAACCAATTAAACCTAGAGAAAGAAAAGAATAAATAGAACTTATCTAGGATCTATTTTGAGCTTGAGGTCTTTTTTGCATCTAGAATAAGTTGCTTTAGATCATTGTAGTTTTTGCCACCATTTAACTGAGGGTCGGGGTCATAGCCGGTTAAATTAACCATACCGTATAAGATACCTTCCTTATTAAGAATATATAGATCCCTTAATCTGACATCCCATTTGCTCCAAACATCTTGATCTGAATTGTCATGAGCCCAGGGAAGAGTTGTACCTTGAATCATTTTTGGAATTTCATTCTTTGAGTGATTTTCATTGCTTATGCCTACAAAGGCAATATTATTTTTATCATTTTTATTTATATCATTGGACATATAATCTAAAACACCGAACCGGGTTCGACACATTCCTCATCCAGGATCACCAAAATAATAGACAGAAACCCTTCCTTTATATATAGAGGGGCCAATATTATTATTAAAGCTTTTAGAATTTGGATTTTCATCTTTAAGTACAAATTGAAATAAGTTATTTGGATCGATCACTTGCTCTTTAGGCTTATCCTCGCAACCATAGCATAGACCTACTATAAGAATTAAAGGGAAAATAAAAGTTTTCACTTTAATATTATTTCCAGTTAAAACGCTCATGTGCTTTTTCAATCAATCTTCTTAACTCTTGGATTGGTTCTGGGTTGTCATCTACCTGAAGTCGTAAAACCACATCATTATTTAGCCAAACACCCCCGTCTTTTTTTACTATTAATATTGCGGCTGACTGCAGCCCTCTAGTATCTCCACCTGCCTTTTGTCCTGCTTCAAGTGCATGTAAAAGGCGCATAGATAAATGACCTTTTGTGTTCTCAAAGGCACTTATCATATCATTGACAACATCTTCGCTAGCTAAGATGTTACCTTGAGCACTTGAGTGTTTACCATATTTATGACCAGCCCAATAGGATGCTTTACTCCCAGTATGAGTTGAGAAATTTCCTTTGGCATCCATTACAGAAAATTGTCTAGCAAGTTTTGGCCAATCTTTTGGATGGGGATCCGGGTCATTTTTTAATAAACTTTTTACTACTTCATCAGGGCTCAATCCTTTTTCAAGGAGTTTTAAGCCTTTGGGACCATAACTTACATCAACATAAGCCTGTGTTGCCACTATACCAATATCAGCTTTTGCCCAAAGAACACCATTACCAACTGAAAAGACCCTGGACTGAACTGCGCCTCCAACCATCCCAGTCTCTGGATCATATGCAATAATAGAGAAAGTAGCGACAGGGTTTTTTGGCTGAGAAAAACCTATTTGAAGTAAAATAATGGCAGATAAAATTTGTTTTAACATAAAACCTATTCGATCACTGATTCTGCATTTAGTAATTTAAGTTTTGTTATACACGTAGATTGATTTAAGTCGTAATGGGCTCTGTAGAGTGCCCAAACAAAAGAACCATCCTTTTTGAAATATCTAACATGATTACTTATAATATAACTATCGATCTCATGCTTTATTGCATTTAATCTTTTTTCCTCAGAAATAAAATGCAATTTACTTAGTTCATTTTTATCAAAAAGTGGACTATCTGACCAATTTAATACATGTTCTTTGAATTCTTTTCTTGAATAGCCTAAATAATCATTTAAAGTTTTCACCTCAACTTTAGAAGTAACTATCTCTTCAATTTGAGTTTTATTAAGGGTTTTGAATTCCAAAATAATTTTAACATCATAATCCCAATTTTCTGCAACTTCTTTTATAAAGGTTGACCTTTTAAATCTATCTGATTTTATTTTTTCTTCTAATAATTCAATATGATTAAGCTGTTTGTTTATTATTTTTTTATAATCATTAATTTCAGTTGAAGATTCACTCTTTAGCTCCATTTCTTCATACCTTTCTTTATCGATATATCTCTTTGGTACTTTATTAGAATTTATCCATTGACTAATTCTTGAACGAGTAACGCCAAAATGATCAGCAACCTCTTTATTTGTATAATATTTGTATTTTTGTTTAACTGTTTCTATAAATGCTTTTGAGTTCAAGTAATTTCCCCTCTGTATTTTATTCTTTTACCTTCGATAAGTTCATATAAAGTGTAATAATGTTAAAAAAAGTTGTATTTAAATTTAGCTATGTTTAATATTGTGTAGGTAAAAATAAACAACTGTTTATATAAAAAGAATTTAATACAATTTTTCTAAGAAAATTAGGAGAAACTAAAATGTCAAAACGCTACATGAAAATACCTATACTTTTATTAACGTTATTTACATTTATATTTGCTCAGTCCACAGAAATAAGTGGTACTGTTACTGATGGAAATGGTAATCCACTAGCTGGAGCAAGCATAAGTTTAGATGGTACAGATTTTGGTACAGCGACAGCTTCGGATGGTACTTATGATTTTGAAGTGAATATAACTGATGGCCTAGGAACCTTAACGGTCCGCTATATAGGTTATAGTAAACAAACAGTTGAAGTGAATTTAGCTGGTGATGTGACTCAAAATTTTTCTCTTAAAGAAGATGCATTGCAAATGGATCAGGTTGTTGTAACCGGTACAGTTGGTGCGACTGACTTAAGAAAAGTTGGTTCTTCAATGACTAGTATTGATATAGGTGCAGTAGCAGATAAAGTTCCAATTAATAGTTTTGGTACAGCCCTTCAGGCAAGAATCCCTGGCGTAAGATCTGTGGCAACCTCTGGTGGAGTTGGTGCATCACGCTCATTGCAAATAAGAGGTGCAAATAGTTTTAGTTTAGAGCAACGACCTGTAGTTTATATTGATGGTGTTCGAGTTGATGCGAATAAGAATGAATGGGGTTGGATGGCTGGAAATGCATGCTGCTATTTTAGTGGTGGCGGTGGTGAAGATCGTTTAGCGGATATTAACCCTGAAGAAATTGAAAGAATTGAAGTGCTTAAAGGTGCAGCTGCCGCAACTATGTTTGGTGCTGAGGCATCCAATGGTGTGATCCAAATTTTTACAAAGCGTGGAAAACTAAATACCAAACCTTCATTTACTGTGACTACTTCAAGTGGTTATAACCGTCATAGAGAAAACTTTGCGACAACTTTAAAGCCTAGCTTTAAAGGTACGGATGGAACTCAGGCGCTTGATGCAAATGATTTTATTGAAAATGGAGCCATTAGTACCGTTGATCTAACCGCTCAAGGTGGTGGTAATGATGTAACTTATTTCTTTGGAGCCGGCTATTCTTCTGAAGAAGGATCTATTAAGCCAAATAGTGCTGAAAGAACAAACTTAAGATTGAATTTACGTTGGATTCCATCCAGTAAATGGCAACTAGGTGTGAATACATCCTTTTCAAAAAATGTAACAAATCCTATTCAAGCTGGAAATAACTGGATGGCATTGTTAGGTAATATGCTCATGGGTAATCCACTAAATGCAACGGCTGAAAGGCCTTTTGGTGAGCCTTGGACTACAGTTAGTTATATAAAAGATGTGATAACAACTAATGATGCTCATCGTTGGAATGGTTCCTTAAATCTTTTATATACGCCTGCTAAAAATCTAAGTAATAAAGTTACAGTGGGTATTGACTTAGTAGATGAAGAAAAAATGCGAATTATGCCTTATGGTAACCAGTATGTATATGTTGGAACAACAGGTGAAAAGACCCTTGGGTATCGTAGATCACAAAAGTTTAATGTTGAGTATGTTGGAAATCTAGCTTACAGCATTTTTGGAATAGGTGGTGACTTCTCAATTGGAACTCAAACATTTTGGGAAACTGAGACACAACAAATGGGAACGGGTAAAACTTATGCTGGTCCTGGTGTAACAACCTTAAGTGGTGGCGCTGAGACTTTTTCAGCAGAGTTTGCTAATGAGGTGATCAACACAGGTGTATTTTTTCAAAATAGATTTGATATAGCTGATAAACTATTTACATCTTTCGGTCTTCGTATTGATGGTAATAGTGCATTTGGTGAAAATTTTGGATTTAAACAATTTCCAAAATTTGATGTAGCCTATATGATATCTGAAGAAAAATTTATACCAAGTGCAATTAGTACTTTAAAATTAAGAATGGCATGGGGTAAAGCTGGAAAGTTTCCTGGTGCTTACGACCAGTTCCTAACATTTACACCAACTGCGGTACTTGCAAATGTTGCAGGTGTAACACCTGATAACCCAGGTAATGCAGAACTTAAACCTGAGACAACAACCGAGACTGAATTTGGTTTTGACTTAGGTTTATTAGATAATAAAATAGGCGTTACTTTTACTTCATATAAAAATATAACAAGCGATGCCCTTCTTCCACTAACGCTTCCTCCAAGTGCTGGTTTCGCATCTTCCCAGTTATCAAATATTGGTGAGATTGAAAATTCAGGTTGGGAACTTTCATTGAATACAGCATTGATTAATACGAGTAATCTTCGTTGGGATGTGAATATTAATGTTGATGGCAATCAAAATAAAATCACAGAATTAGGCGATGAAGGAAATTGGCAGAAAATTTATGCTGATGGAGTGGATGGTGGAGATTCTGTCTATGTTGTTGGTGGCCACAGATTAGGATATCCGGTTAATGGTTTATGGGGAGGACTTATCACAGGGTGGGATGCTGAGAACAAAACACATACGCGCTCTGATTATGCTAAATATAGAGGTCCTTTCTTACCAAAGAATAATTACTCCTTAGGGAATACGATTACTTTTGGTGACTTTAGGTTCTATGCCTTGATTTCACAAACAAAAGGTGCCGTATTTAGTAACAGTGATAGACCGTATAAAGTTAGGCAGGGTGGGTCTGATGAGATCTTGAGTACCTATGACTTTGATAACCTAGATGAAAATGGTAATCCTTCAAGAACTGCTCAAACAGATTCAACTTTAAATTATTGGAGTTTGACTGGTGCATATGATAGTCGAGATGCACTTAGACTAAGAGAATTATCTGTAACTTATTCAGTTCCACTTTCTTTATCATCAAAGATTGGTTTAGGAGCAACTACCTTGACCTTCTCTGGTCAAAATGTATGGTGGTGGGATGATTGTCATTGCGATGATCCAGATATGCAGTATTCTCAGGGTGCTAATTATAATGGTAATACGGGAGCTACAAATGCTTCTGGGTTCTTAGCCATGCCGGCACCGCGGACATTTTTGTTTACACTCAAAACAGCACTTTAACGAAGAAAGGATTTAAAAATGAAAATCACAAATAAACTTGTAATACTTACTTCGTTATTAGCTTTTCTTGCTTGTGATGACGATTTACTTACTGTTCAAGATCCAGCAAGATATACATCTCCTGATCTAGATGGTGCTTTAGATGCTGTAGCCAATGGTGTTGAAGGAGATCTATATGCGACTCACGATGGTTTTGTTGCTTACTCAGCATTAGCATCAGATGAATATCAGCATACAGGTACTTGGGCTGGTTGGGACGATGTAGATCATGGTAGATTTAAATACGGTACAGCAGCAACGGATGGAATTATGAATGGATACTTACGGGTAAGATGGTTTGCTAAAAGTACTAAAGAAAGATTGGAAAATGTTTTAGGTACAGCGGCAGCTACAGATCCAATGATGGCACAAATTCAAACAACAAAAGCTTGGGCATTATTAATGATGGGTGAAGGTTTTTGTGAAGGTGTTATTGAAGAAGGAGGTAATGTTGTAACTGACGTTCAAATGACGACTGAAGCAGTTAAAGAATTAACAACTGCAATGGCTACCGCTCAAGCCGCCGGTGCAACAGACTACTATAATTGGGCACTTGCAGGAAGAGCGCGTGCCAATTTATGGCTTGGTAATTGGGATGCTGCTTTAGCTGATGCAAAAGCAGTTCCTGAAGGGTTTGTTCATTATGCCCAGTATTCTGGTAATAGCTCTCGTCAGCAAAATTGGATTGTATTTGTAGCAACAATTGGATACAATAATGCTGGTGGTGTAAGAGAGAAATGGTGGTCAATGGTTGATACCGATGCCGAAATGTTAAAAGACCCATATTCAGGTCAATTGGATAGTCGTGTAGAAATTTGGCATGATCCAGGTACAATTGGTGTAGATGGTAAAACTGATTATTATAGTCAGTGGAAATACAAAGATGGTGAAGCTGATGTACCAATGACTCACTCTGATGAAATGAAATTAATTGAGGCAGAAGTTCACTATCAAAAAGGTGACCTTGCTGGCGCGCAAACTGTGTTGAATGGTTTAAGGGCGGCAGTAGGCCTTGATGCCCTTCCAGCTACAACTGATGCAGATGTAGTTATGGAATATCTATTGCATGAAACATTTGCAGAATTATGGGTTGAAGGAAGACGTATGTCTTACTTACATCGTTGGGGCAAAACAGCTGATATTTTTAGACCTCTAAATGATGCTGAAAACTTACGTCCCCTTCCTAGACCTAGTAAGTTTCCAATGTCTTACTCAGAAGCAACCTATAATACAAATATAGATAATGCACTATCTGCTAGATGTCTACCAATGAGTGGGAATTAAAAAGGATTTTAATCAAGATTCCTTACTCTAAGATTATGGGATCCTTTAAAAGGTTTTAGGATCAATTACAAACATAAGCTCTCCACTTATAAAAAAATAGAGCAGGGATAGATTAGATAAGTAAGCGGGCCCTTTTTAGCATTACACTAAAGGGTCCGTTTTTTTTTAAATTAAATGGATGAAAAAAAATAAAAGAATAAATCTGACGCTTGTACTATCCTTAGTTATAATTGTTATTTCATATATCTATTACAATTTTAATATAAAGTCATCTAGTTATAGTCCTTATTCAGAAAAACCATTTTTAGTTGGACAATTCGAAGTTGCTGAAAATTGCCAGTCATGTCATCCTCAGCATTATTTAGAATGGTCAAGTTCAATGCATGCATATGCTTTTAAAGATCCAGTCTTTTTTGCAATGAACACTATAGAACAGAATTATCATAAAGATAAAGGCGAAGATCTAGGACAGTTTTGCATTGAATGTCACAGTCCTGTGGCATACACAACTAATTTGATCAAAAACCCAGATGAATTAACCTTCAAAAATTCTCAAAAATTACCAGATCAAGTAACAGAAGGAGTAGGGTGTTCATTTTGCCATGCGATGGTCCATACCTCAGATACACCTAATATTAATACAAAAAAATCCTTATTTAATGTGGTGGAATACCATATTGATCCTAGTAATAAGATGTATGGTAGCATTAGTGATCCCTTGCCTAACAACTTTCACGAATCTGTATATAATCAAGATTTTTCTACATCTGAAGCTTGCCTTCCTTGCCATAATTTATTAGTTGACGGTAAAAATGCTGAAATAACTTTTTCAGAGTGGGAAAGCTCAAAGTACAAGTCAAATGGTTTTCCCTGCCAAGAGTGTCATATGGAGACTTATGAAGGTTTTGCAGTAGATCTAAAATTATTTCCCCAAGCGAAAAAACGATACAATCTTCATAGACATTTCTTCGCAGGAATAGATGAAGCGAGGACAGCTTTTCCGCACAAAGATCTTCAAAGAAACGAAATTAAAAGATTGTTAGAACAAACAGCAAATCTCAATATCAATGATCTATCTTTAATAACTGAACAAAATAAAATAAAATTTGAAGTAGAAGTATTTAATCGTGCAGGTCATAATATTCCTTCTGGCGCCACATTTGCTAGAGAATTATGGTTGGATATAAAAGTTTTGTCGGCAAATGATACTATTTATCAAACTGGTTTTGTAAATGAGAATAATGAACTTTATGATTTTAGTATAGATCCTAATAAAGAGATTGATCCAGATCTTGTCATTTTTAGAAGTGTTTTTTATGATGAGAAAGGTGATTCTGGTATCTATAAAACTTCAGCACAGAGAATGACAAAAAAATCAGATTATACGATTTCAACTTTTGAATCATTTAGAAAGAATTATACAATTAATGCTCCTAATAGTTCTGATAGTAACTTTAAAATTATTGCAAAATTAAAGTTTAGAGCTAGATCACCTGGATTTATAGATCATTTGGGGTTGAAAGGACAAGTGCCATATTCTGATACTTTTATTGTTGATGAAAAAATAGTAGAGTTTGATTCAGGTAGTCAATTATCAATGATATCTGAGGAATAAATTTTAATATAAGAAGAGGTAAAAAAATGAGGACTAAATACTTAAGTAAACTTTCATATTTACTAATAATAATGAATTTATCGAATGTTTTATTTTCTCAAAAATTAGAAGCATATTCTCCTAATAACGTATCAATAACTGAATATGATAGAGCAGCAAATTTCTTTAATAAAAATGCAGAACAGTTTACTTCTGGTACTCTTGTAGAACCAAAATGGATTGATTCTGATCGTTTCTGGTTTCGAAATCTAGTTTTTGGCGGTCATGAATTTATTTTGATTGATATAAAAGGTAAGACTAGATCACAAGCTTTTGACCACTCAAAAGTAGCTGCTTCTTTGTCAAGTGCAAAGGATACGACCTTTGCATCAAATAAATTACCATTCAACAGTTTTGAATATATTGAAAACAATAAGATAAGATTTTACACGAAAACATCTGAAAGATGGGAAGTTGATCTCAATACCTATGAATTAAGTGGTCCTGATAGCTTAAAGAAAGTAACAAACGAAGTTTATTCCCCAGATCGATCAATGGTTGCCTTTTCAAGAAATGAAAATTTATGGGTCAGAAATTTATCTACAGGAAAAGAAAAACAATTAAGTAAAAATGGAGAAGAACATTTTGGATATGGTGTTGTAGGCGAAGGCTGTTGTAGAGAGATAACAAATCGAAGAAATAATTATGATCCCCCTGCAACCGTTTCTTGGTCGCCAAATGGTAAAAAGATTGCTACGCATAGATTTGATGAACGAAAGGTAGAAGATTTTCATTTACTTGAGGCAGCTACAGGTAGAGCTATTTTACATAGTTGGAAATATCCGCTGCCAGGTGATGAAAATATCCCAACATGGCAATTACATGTTTTTGATGTTAAAAGTGGGTCGCAAACAATGGCTAAGGTAGATCCCATTCCAGCTGGTTTTTCACGTGCAGATACTTTATGGAAATCTGTTAAGTGGACAAAAGATGGAAAAAAGATTTTTTTTACAAGTAGAACGCGTGATTTTCAAAAAAGAGAATTATTCTCTTTTGACGTAAAAAAGAAGAAAACAAAATCCATTATCGTTGAGTCAAATGAGACCTATGTTGAATTGAATCAAATGAGATTTCCACCTAATTGGCGTTTATTAAAAAATGGTAAGGAAATTTTATGGTTTTCTGAGCGCGATGGTTGGGGACATTTATATCTATATAATGGCAATGGTAAGCTTAAAAAACAAATCACAAAGGGGGACTGGTTAGTCCTTGAAGTTTTACTTGTGGATGAAAAAAATAATGAAGTCTTCTTCACAGGTGTGGGTAGAGAAAAAGATAGGGATCCATATTTAATTCATCTTTATAAAGCTTCATTGAATACTGGAAAAGTGACTTTATTAAGTTCAGAGGATGCACATCATATTGTAAAAATTTCACCTAATAAAAACTATTTTATTGATACATATAGTACTAGAAGTACTGCACCGGTAACTGTCGTGCGTGATTTATCTGGAAAGGTTTTGATGACGGTAGAAGAAGGAAATATAGATCCTCTTCTTACTGAAGGATGGAATCCACCAATTAGGTTTAAAACAAAAGGGAGAGATGGGTATGATTTTTATGGCTATATCACATTGCCTAAAAATTTAAAAAAGGGCGTTAAATACCCCGTGATAGATTATATATATCCTGGCCCTCAAATTGGTCCTATACGAACGCATGGATTTACTACCTCTCCATCATCTCAAGGGCATGCCCTTGCAGAGTTAGGGTTCATTGTGTTTGTTGTTGATGCGCTTGGTACACCCTATAGATCAAAAAAATTCCACGATGGATACTATGCTGATATGGGTGACAATGGACTTCCAGATCATATTTCTGCACTTAAGGAACTTGCAAAAGAATACCCAATAGATCTTGATAGAATAGGTATATATGGCCATTCTGGTGGAGGATTTGGTTCTACGGATGCAATTCTTAGGCACCCAGACTTTTTTAAAGTAGCAGTCTCTGGAGCCGGAAACCATGATAACAGAGGATATTATTTTGAATGGGGTGAGAAGTATCAGGGTTTATTAAATCAAATTGATGATAGTATAGATACTTATGATTCTCAAGCAAATCAAAATTTAGCCGCTAATTTAAAAGGCAAGCTTATGCTTACGTATGGTTCTTTAGATGATAATGTCCATCCAAATCTGACCTTACTTGTGGCTCAAGAGCTAATAGAGCATAACAAAGATTTTGACATGTTAGTTTTGCCAAATCGGAATCACGGTTATGCAAGAGAAGAATATCTTGCTAGAAGAACGTGGGATTATTTTGTGATGCATTTGATGGGTAGTGATCCGCCAAAAGAATATAAAATTAAAAATATCTACGACTAGAAAAGGATAGCTATGTTAAAAATTAATTCAATAAAGTTTCTTATAATTTCATTTTCAGTTGCTTTAGCATCTAATGATAGTGTCTTAAAGCCCATGGATATTTTTGAGATGGAGGGTGTTTCTGATCCTCAAATTTCTCCAGATGGTTCAAAAATACTTTATGTTAGATCTGGTAGCGATATAATGAAGGATAAACGTTATTCAAATATTTGGATAATTAACTTTGATGGTAGCGATAATCGTCCAATTACCAGTGGAAAAAATGGTAACAGTCAACCTCGCTGGTCTCCAGATGGTAAGCAAATAATATATGTATCTAGCTCTTCAGGATCAGGCCAAATTCATAAACGATGGATGGATACTGGCGAGACAACGACACTCACCAATGTCCAAACCGGTCCTCATGGAATAAGTTGGTCTCCAGATGGTAAAAATATTGCATTCTATGGAACTGTATCGCAGGGTGCAGATTTTAAAGTAGATCTTCCTTCAGCTCCAGAAGGGGCAAAATGGGCAGAACCAGCGAAAGTGATTGACCGTTTGGTCTATCGTTTTGATGGTGTTGGCTATTTGAAGGGTTATAAGCATTTGTTCGTTGTTCCAGCAGAGGGTGGTACTGCACGGCAATTAACTTCTGGTAGGTTCAATTTTGCCTCATATCGAGGTGGTCAAACAGTTTGGTCTCAAGATAGTAAATACATATATGCATCAACCAACTTAGAAGATGATTGGGAAGCAGAAGGTTACCGCCAAAGTGATATACACCAAGTTGATATTTTAGATGGTTCAATTGATAAACTTACAAATAGAGATGGGCCAGATGGGAACCCTACTCCCTCTTCAGATGGGAAGTATTTAGCCTATACAGGTTTTAATAATAAAAAAATGGCAACTCAAATATCTCATATCTATGTAATGAATCTAAAAACAAAAAAAGTTCGAGAAATCAAAACAAAATTGGACCGAGGTGTATCAAATATCAAATGGTCTGGTGATAATAGAAATATTATTTTTACATATGCTACTGAAGGAAATACAAAATTAGCCAAAACTTCTTTAAATGGAAAAACCAAAATCATAGCCAATAATGTTGGACGTGGATATTCTTTGTCATCAACAGGAAAATATGTTATGCTTATGACTACTCCAGATATCCCATCTGATATTGCGGTAGGAAATATCCAAAGTGGAAATCCTAAAAAAATTACTTCTGTGAATGCAGATCTATTTGCAAATAAAGAGCTTGGACAGGTAGAAGAGATATGGTATAAATCTTCCTATGATGGATTAGATATCCAAGGATGGATCATGAAGCCACCTGGTTTTGATCCTTCAAAAAAATATCCTCTAATTATTAAAATTCATGGTGGTCCATTTTCTAATTATGGTGATAGATTTTATTTAGAAAAACAATTAATGGCTGCTGAAGGATATGTAGTATTGTATACTAATCCTCGTGGCAGTACCAGTTATGGTGAGAAATTTGCTCAATTAATACATCATGATTATCCTGGAGATGATTTTTATGATCTGAACTCTGGTGTCGACGCAGCAATCAAGAAAGGATATATTGATAAGAATAACCTTTTCGTTACCGGAGGTAGTGGAGGAGGAGTATTAACATGCTGGATGATTGGTCGTACCACACGTTTTAAAGCTGCAGTGACTGTTTACCCAGTAATAAATTGGTATAGTTTTGTACTTTATTCCGATATCCCATGGACAGCAAACTACTGGTTTCCTGGTATGCCTTGGGATAATCCAGAGATATATGAGAGCAAAAATCTTTTGTCCGTAGTAAATAATGTTGAAACACCAACAATGGTATTAACGGGTGAAGCAGATTATAGAACACCGATGCCTGATTCTGAACAGTATTACGCAGCATTGCAGCTTCTTGGAGTTGAGTCTGTTTTAGTTAGAGTACCAGATGAACCTCACGGCATATCTGTTAGACCAAGTCATCATATAAGTAAGATTAAGCACATTATGGGCTGGATCAATAAATATAATGACTAATTGGAGGTTAGTTCTATGAGAAATATTCTAAAAATAGTTGGCCCTTTTTTTTATAATAACACTTTTTCTTGAAAACTTTATTTTATTAGCTGAAGTACCAAGAAGACCGTTCTTATTTAAAGATGCAAGAGGTGAAATTGCACAAGCAAGGGCAAGAGGAGAAAAAGAAGTTTTATTAGTAATTGCATCAATGCCTGGAAAGAATAGTAACGTAGCAAGATTAATTAAAGAGTCCTCAGGAATGGTGCAATATCAGGATGATGAACTTGATTATCTAAGAGCACTTATTCCTATAGACCAATTGCAGAGCATTGTTGGTAATGATGATATCCATAGTATCGACTTATCTATTCATGATCGTTCAAGGGCTTTTGGAAGGGCTTTTGCTCCTGATGATTTATCTGATTCAAGACCATACCAAAATAGTAGTGAATTAAAACAAAAGAGCCTTGTTTGGCCACCTAAATTATCAGATTATCCAATAACAAATCGTTATAACCCAATAAAAGATGTAAGAGCTAAGAAATTTTTACAAAATAATCCTACTTATGATGGTCGAGGGATAAAAATAGCAATGATCGATATGAATACGGACCCCTTACTTCCAGAATTACAAGATGCCACATCATTAAAAGGTGAGACCATACCAAAAATATTTGCCTATGGTACCGCACTTGATGTTCGGGTAGATGATGATGGAAGATGGCTAAAAATGGAACAAATTGTGGAAGCTAAGTCCAATAAATTTCAGTTTAATGATGAAGAATATATTGCTCCAAAGAATGGGACGTTTCGCATTGCGCAGATAAACGAATTTATTGTGGATTCTCTAGCGCTTTATGGCAGCTCAATTGAAAAAGATCTTAACCGAGATGGGAATCCTGAAGGCTCTAGCCGGTTGTTTACTGTTATTTGGGATAAAAAAAGTAATAATGTGTGGGTAGATACTGATCAAGATCTAAAATTTAATGATGAAAAAGCTCTAACCGATTATGATGTAAGACCAGAGTTTGGTGTCTTTGGAAAAGATGACCCTGATACTGATGTGAGAGAATCAATTGCGTTTGCATTGCAGATAATTAAAGAAAAAAATCTAGTTTCCATTAACATGGGTAAAGAAAGGCATGCTACGTTGGTTGTTGGAGCAGCTTTAGCCAATAGAGGAACTGATGGAAGATTTGATGGTGTTGCGCCAGGAGCACAGTTAATTAATATTTCAGAAGGTGGATCTGCTTATGGTCAAATCGAATCGCCCATAATATCTGTAAAAAAATATGGTGCAGACGTTGTGTATTTTGAACATAGCTCAAACATAACTAGAAACTATTTATTACGAGATGGAAGGTTAGTGGCAACAGTGATTTATGGAAGACTTATCGAAAAACATCAGCCAATTATATTATCACCAACACATAACTATCCTATTTTAGGAGGTATTGATGATATTGTACTAGCAAAAGGAATAATTGGTGTAAATGGTCATGAAAGTAAAGATAATTTTTTTACCAATCATGGTGTCCGTGTAGAATATGATGACAATCTTCTTATTACTGGCGGTTATGGGCCAATGGGGAATGGTGCATTTAAACCAGATATTATCTCTCCGTCAAATTATGTGAGCACCTCGCTGGGTTTTCTTGAAGGAAGAGCAATAGCAGGATTATTCCAATTGCCTGCTGGTTACACAATAGCAGGTGGAACATCAACAGCTACCCCAACTGCAGCAGGTGCTGTGGCGTTATTGTTAAGTGCTGCAAAACAAAATAATATTAAGTATGACCCTGATATGATTAAACATGCAGTTACAAGAGGTGCTAGATGGGTTCCAAATATCTCAGCGCATAAACAAGGTAATGGAGTTATTAGTGTTGCTGGTGCTTGGGAAATTCTAAAAAAAGGAAAAAAGAAAAATAATAAAAATATTACTATTGAAGGAAAAGCATCTGTTAAACATTCTTATAGTCATTTATTACATGAGCCACATAGAGGTGAAGGTTTATATGAAAGGATGGGTTGGAAAGTTGGTGAAAATCAACAAAGGGAAATTATATTAAAACGAACTTCTGGAAAAGGTAGCGCAATGGAGTTCAATATTGAATGGGAAGGAAATGAGAATGGAACATTTTCTTCTCAATCAACAATTAAGCTTCCTTTAAATAAAGAAGTTCAGATTCCAATAAATATTCTGCCAAAATCTGCTGGAGAGCACACAGCTCACCTAACCATAACTCATTCAGATAGTAAAGATTTTGTTTATCGTATGTTATTTGCAATTGTTGCTCCAAAGGTTCTTGATTCCTCAAATAATTACAGTATTGTTGATTCAGTGGCAGTCCCTAGACCTGGACTTCAAAGTTATTTTTATAAAATTCCAGAAGGTGCAGGATCGTTATCTGTTGAACTAAACTGGGGAAAGCGCAAAGTAAGTCTTGCAACTTCAAACCCTGATACAAGATCAGTTCAAGGTAAAATCTATAATAAAGATAATGGAGTATTAAAAATCATTCATAATCCCACACCAGGAGTATGGGAGATTCGATTATCTGATATAATGGATACCAGAGAATTTGATTGGCAACAAGCTAAAAAAATAGAACCGGTCAAACCAACTAAAGCTACTTTAAAGATAAAAACTTTTGCTCTATCTATTGATGAAATTGAAGGCAATAATGTAACAGCTGAAGAAGATAAGAATGTAGATTATTGGGTAACAAATCAAATGGCTAAATTTAATGGAAGTCCAGTTACTACTGCCTTTGGCACAGCATGGAAAGAAAAAATCAATATTAAGAATAAAGAGCAAAAAGTTTTTGAAGTTAATATTGATCCAGGGTCACAAGGATTCATGGCGAAAGCATATGGTTATGATGATACAAAAGTTGATTTAGACATTTACGTTTTTGATTGCACAGAAGAAAAATGTGAACCAGCAAAAGTTGATGCAGATCCCAAAGGTCAAGAAATAGTTTATATTTCTAATCCAAAAGCAGGAAAGTGGAAAATAGTAATTGATGCATTTTCGATGGATGGTGAATCAACTTCTTTTGAGTACTTAGATGCTGTATTTAATCCAATCTATGGTACTTTAAATGTACTTGATATGCCTCAAGACCGCTTAGCTAATTCAAAATGGATCATTAAAACTTTCCCTTGGCGATCAGGAACCATACCTGAAGGCAGAATGCCATTTAAAGGATTAATGATCAAAAGTGATGTTATTAAAGATAATTTTATACCAATTGATTTTATTCAAATTGGGCAATAGTGAGGTATTTAAAAATTTGATACATATTAAAACAGATAAATTAATTTCAATTGTATTAATCTTTATTGCATTCAGTGCAACTTCCTGTGAGAGTCAATCAAAAGTTCCTTATTCAAGAACTGAAACAGTAATTGATACGATTCATGGAGTTGCTTTTGAGGATCCGTATCGATGGTTGGAAGATAGATACTCAACTGAAACACTTGATTGGATAGAAAATCAAAATAAATATGCTGAAAAGATAGTTGGTAATTCAAATTTAAGGTCAAATATAGAAAATAGACTTTTTGAATTAAATAATTATGAGCCATCAATCTCTCCAACTATTGCTGGTGAATATCAATATTTTACTTATCGACCGAACAATGCTGAACTTCCCATTATTTTTCGACGTCAAACTCCAAAAGATAGTACTGAAAAATCATTACCAATTTATCCTTCATCAGATCATGAAGTTATTCTTGATCCAAATGGTAAAACTAAAGAAAATACTCTGCGATATTCAATTTTAGATTTTACAAGTGATGGAAACTTTATGTCTTATAGTGTAAGGGATGGTGGTGAAGATGAAATAAAAATAAAAATTTACGATTTAGTTAATAAAGTTGAATTACCAGATAGCTTACCATGGTCACTTTATAACTATTCAGGAGGGTTTACTTTTGATAATACGGATGAAGGTTATTATTATGTTAAACGTTCAAGAATAGATGGACCACGAGTCATGTATCATAAACTTGGTACAGATATAAAAAATGATAAACAAATTTTTGGCAAAGATTTTGGCCCAGAATCATTCATAAGTGCAAATTATATAAATGATGGAGAAAGTATGATTTTTGGTGTTCAGCATGGATGGGCTCGCTCGGAAATTTATTTTAAAGATTTAAAAAATGATCGTGATATAGTTACAATAATAAAAGATGTTGATGCGAGATTTTATTCAAAATTTCTAGATGAAAAACTTTATGTTAGAACAAATTATGGCGCTGATAAAAATCGTTTATTAGCGATTGATATAAACAATCCTTCAATTTCAAATTGGCAAGAGGTCATTCCTGAGTCAGATCACGTTATGGAGAACTTTAGCCTAATAAATAACAAGTTTTATGTAACCTATCTAGTAAATGGAAGTAATGAGATAAGAGTATTTACAAAATCAGGTGATTTTTTAGAAAATATCTCACTTCCTAAGTTTAGCAATGCTTCAATTAGTAAAGCTGAAGGTTCCTTGTTATTAAAAATATCTTCTTTCTTAAAACCTGTAAAAACTTATATCTATGATGAAATAAGTAAAAAACGAACTTTAAGTTATGAGCAAAAAATAAATTGGGATCCAAATGATTTTATTGTCAAACAGGTTTGGAGAAAATCAAAAGATGGCACTGATCTGCCTATGTGGATTATGCATCATAAAGACACTGAACTTAATGGAAATAATCCTACTTGGCTCAGTGGTTATGGTGGGTTTTATGTTGCGATTAAACCAAGTTTTAATAGAAATGCTGCTATGTGGATCGAAAGAGGGGGAATCTTTGCTGTAGCTACATTAAGAGGTGGAAGTGAATACGGTGAGTTGTGGCATAAAAATGGGATGTTATTGAATAAGCAAAATGTTTTTGATGATTTTATAGCAGCTGCTGAATGGTTAATTGATAATCAATATACTAATCCAGATCAACTTGGTATTCAAGGAGGAAGCAATGGGGGGCTTTTAGTTGGTGCTGCCTTTACTCAAAGACCAGAGCTTTATGGTGCAGTCCTTTGTGGATTCCCAGATATAGATATATTACGTTTTCCTTGGTATGTAAATAATAATAATGCTCCAGCATTATTGGAGTACGGGAATTCAAAAATTTATGAGCATTTCTTGGCAATTAAAGAATATTCGCCATATCAAAATATTAAGAAGAATACACCTTATCCATCAATTATGGTATTTACTGGAGCTTTAGATACACGTGTTCCGCCTCTTGCAGCTAGAAAGAGCGTTGCCAGATTACAAGCTTCTTCAAATTCTGGTAATCCAATAATATTAAGATATCATCAAAAAGCAGGTCATGCTGCTGGACGAGGATTAAGTTTCAGTCAAGGTATTAAGGATAGAGCAATGGAGTTTACATTTATGGCACAGGAATTAGGGTTGACAAAATAATAAAGAGGATAGATTATGAAAAAATTATTAATTACTACTATTTTAATTGGACTTTTATTTGCTGAAGAAAAAGCAGATAGTTTAGGAAACAATCTTCCTTTAGAACCTACTCGTACAATTTCATTTACAACAGATGAAGGAACATGGATGTCACTAGACGTCTCACCTGATGGAAAAACAATTATTTTTGATTTAGTTGGTGATATTTATTTGATACCGTTTCGTGGTGGTGAAGCCCAACAAATTACTTCAGGTATAGCCTTTGATTCTCAACCTGTTTTTTCACCTAATGGAGAAATGATGTCATTTATAAGTGATAGAGGTGGCTCTGAAAATTTATGGGTTGCAAATATTGATGGAAGTAATCCAAAACAACTTACAAAATCAAATGATGGTCAGTTTGCATCTCCAATATTTTCAAATGATGGCAATTATGTCTATGTATCTCAAACCTCTTGGGCTAAAAGAACGTTTGAAATTTGGATGTATCATATAAATGGCGGTTCGGGTATTCAAGTAACAAAATCTAAAGCAACACCCACAACACCTGGTAATTTGTGGAAGAATACGTTAGGTCCTGTAATATCACCCGATAATAAATTTCTATACTATGCAACTAAAAGAGGTGGATTTAGCTACAATATGCGTTTTCCTGCATGGCAAATTGAAAGACGTGATATGGTTACGGGAAAGGAAGATATAATCACTCGAGCAGAGGGAAGTGGTATAAGGCCAATTATATCACCAGATGGAAATCATTTAGTTTATGGTACAAGATATAAGACTCATACAGGATTGAGGATTAGAGATCTAGATAAAGGAACGGATACATGGCTTGTTTATCCAATTGTAAGAGATGATCAAGAATCACGCTCGACACGAGATCTTCTACCAACCTACGACTTTACACCAAATGGCAATGAAGTAGTATTCACAAAAGATGGGAAATTTCATCGAATTAACATCAAAACGAAGAAGGTTAAGATTATTGAATTTTCTGCTAAGGTAAACATCGGCGTTGGTCCTGAATTAGCAACCCCATATGAAATTGAAGATGATAAAGTAACATCAAGAATTATAATGGATCCAGTGATCTCACCAAATGGGAAACAAATAGCATTTTCTACTTTGACTCATCTTTATGTTGCTGATAGTGAAACAGGAGATCACAAACGAATAACTAAAAGTAAACTAGGTGAATTTTATCCATCCTGGTCTCCAGATAGCAGATCGTTAGTTTATGTTACTTGGGAAGCAAGTGGTGGTCATATTTGGAAGGTAAAAGTTGATGGCAGAAGTTCGCCTAAAAAGCTAACCAAGACCACTGCATTCTATTCAAATCCAATATTTACTCCCGATGGAAAGACAATTATTGCACTTCGTGGATCAGCCATTGATCGATTAAGAACCCAAGCTGAATTTGGTGGACCAACGGTACCAATGGATTTGATCTCTCTAAGTGCTAATGGTGGAAAAATAACATTGATTATGCCATCACGTGGATTAGGTAAACCTTTCTTTACAAATGATCCTAATAGGGTTTATTTGAACGGATATAGCTTAACGGCATTGGGAAGAGGAAATGGTGTCATCTCTGTTAGGTTAGATGGAACAGATCGTCGTGAACATCTTGCAGTAAAAGGTAAAGGATTTTATGGGAGTAGTGGGCCTGTTAATGCACGTGATGTTAGATTTAATCCAGATCGTACAATGGCTTTAGCCGGGGTAAATAATCAACTGTATATCACCCCAATTCCAAAAGTAGGAGGAACTGCGCCAGTGGTTGATGTGAATAGCCCTACGATTCCAGTAAAAAAATTAACTGATGTTGGAGCAGATTATTTTGATTGGGCAGATAATGGAAATACAATTACCTGGTCAATAGGTTCAACTTTCTACAGATTACCTGTCGACTCTATTTCTTTTGAATCAAATAAAGATGATTCCACAAATACAGATATTCTTGCAAATAAAGCTATGGCTACTAAGATAGCTGTTATTACAGAATTTGCTAAACCAAAAGGAATGGTAGCACTAAAAGGTGCAAAAATAATTACAATGGATGGTGATGAAGTGATAAGAAATGGTATCATTCTTATTAAAGAAAATCGTATATATAAAGTGGGTGATACCCAATCCATAATGATTCCAAAAGAAGCGAAAGTAATTAATGTAAATGGAAAGACGATCATTCCTGGTCTTGTTGAAACACATGCGCATTATTTTGGTATAAAAAAGGGTTTATTAGATCGTCAGAATTGGACATTCATAGCAAATGTGGCATGGGGAGTTACAACTGGTTTAGATGTTCAAACATCTACCAATGATCCTTTTGCCTATCAAGATCTTGTAGATGCGGGTCAAATGATTGGGCCAAGAGCTTTTTCTACTGGTCCGGGAATTTTTTCACAAAATAATTTTCAAAGTAAGGAAGAAGCTATTGGTTTAATGAAGCGATATCGCGATCATTATCGTACCAGAAATTTAAAATCTTATATAGCAGGGAATAGAAAACAAAGAAACTATATTGTACAAGCTGCACATGAATTAGGCATGATGCCGACTACAGAAGGAGCACTTGATTTAAAATTAGATTTAACTCATGCAATTGATGCTTTTCATGGTAATGAACATAACTTTCCTGTTACACCTTTATATAAAGATGTAATAGAGTTAGTTGCACAATCAGGAATGACATATACTCCTACTTTACTAGTGACATATGGCGGTCCCTGGGCTGAAAATTATTATTATGCAACTGAAGAAGTACATGATGATCCAAAAGTAAAAAGATTTGTTCCAGATAATATTATTCAATCAAAAACTCGTAGGGTCCCATGGTTTAGAAAAGATGAATACGCTTTTACTGAAATAGCAGCAGATGCTGCAAAAATTATTAAGGCTGGTGGTTTAGTAGGAGTGGGTGGTCATGGGCAGCTGAATGGTCTTGGTTACCATTGGGAACTTTGGTCACTTCACAGTGGAGGAATGACGGAAATGGAAGCTTTAAGAGCAGCTACTATAAATGGGGCTAAAATAATTGGTGTTAGTAACGATGTTGGTTCGATTGAATATGGAAAATTAGCTGATCTTGTTATTTTGGATAAAGACCCTTTAGTAAATATTCGGAATACAAACTCGATAAAATATGTAATGAAAAATGGAGTTTTGTATGAAGGAGATACTATGAATGAAGTTTGGCCAAATTCAAAAGAGCTTGATGATCAGTGGTGGTGGAAAGATGGACCAGAAGAATAGATAAGTTAATAATGAAAGGTTATTATATTTTTATCTACTTGAAGAACGACTATTTCTTTTGACCCTTTTATTCTTCTGTCGACGTCTTCTTCTACTTTTTTGATTACTGTTACTATTGCGTTTACCAGTACCTGTATCTTTTTCAATTTGAATTGAAATACCAGCAAACTTCTTACCTTTAAAACTTTTGATTAGTTTCTCTTCATACTCTTTTTCAATCTCAAAAAATGAAAATGTTTTCATGATCTCAATATTACCAATAACTGCATTACTAGATCGTAAGCATTCATTGATTAAACCCATAAGTCGTCCAGGATTCATTTTACTTTGAAATCCTATATTTATATAATAACCAGATAGTGAAGTAAGGCTACGATCATTTCGATTAGGGTTATCACGTCTCTTTTTCCCTCTATTTTTTGAATTGTTAGATATGTTGATATCTCTAGCATTTTTATAATAAGATAAGTATCGATTAAATTCTGTTGAAACAAAATGTTTAATTAACTCATCTCTTTCAAGCCATTCTAGTTTTTTATAAATATCAGGCATGAATTGAGCTATTTGTTGCTCATCTACATCTACATTCTCAACTTTATCGATTAGACTTAACAGGCGTGTTTTACAAATGTCCATACCAGTGGGGACATCTTTGCGTGAAAAAGAGATTTTTGTTCGCTTTTCAATTTCACGAATTTTGCGCATTTCTCTAGTATGAAGAATAGCTATAGAAATTCCTTTTTTGCCAGCTCGACCTGTACGTCCACTGCGATGAACATAAATCTCAAAATCATCTGGAAGATTAAAATTGATAATATGTGATAGATCATCAACATCGAGACCACGCGCAGCCACATCAGTTGCAACTAAAAGTTGTAGCTGACGTTTACGAAAACGACCCATAACTTCATCTCTTTCAGCCTGTGAAAGGTCTCCATTGAGTGTATCGGCATTATAACCATCATTCATTAACTTATTAGCTATATCTTTAGTCTCTCTACGCGTCCTGCAAAATACGATACCATAAATATTTGGGTTAATATCAGCAATACGTTTTACTACCTCATATCGATCCTTAGCATTAACCATATAATATATATGTTCTACATTCTCAGCAGTAATATTCATTTGTGCTGCAGCAATTTTTTCAGGATTACTCATATATGATTCAGTAATAGCTATAACTTTTTTTGACATAGTTGCCGAAAAGAGTAAAGTTTGCTTTTCTTTAGGAGTATGTGACAAGATCATTTCTAGGTCATCTTTAAAACCCATAGTGAGCATCTCATCTGCCTCATCTAATATGATACGAGTAATTCGACTAATATTAAGTTTTTTTCTTTTAATTAGATCTTTAGTTCTTCCTGGAGTACCAATAACAATATGAGCACCTTTATTTAACGATCTAATTTGAGTTTTTATGTCACTTCCACCATAAACAGCTAAAATATTTATTCCAGCAACAAACTTTGAATACTTTGCAAGATCTTTTGCAATTTGAATGCATAGCTCCCTTGTTGGACAAAGGACTAATGTTTGCGTATCATTATATTTTAAATCTGTTAAGTGGATGGATGGGAGTCCAAATGCTGCTGTTTTACCTGTACCCGTCTGTGCTGTTGCAATTAAATCTTGATTAGAGTTCATTAAATGAGGAATAGTCTTAGCCTGAATAGGTGTTGGTGTTTTAAAACCCATCTCAGAAATTGCTTTTAGAATATTGGAGTTTAGTTGTGTTTCTTTAAAATTATTCATTTTTTACTTATATTGAATATATAATCTATAATTTATCTCAAGCAGCCCGCGAACTTACTTCTATATTTTATAAAACTAACCTAGCTATTTATTTAATAATATATGTGAGTTACATTTGATTATAATATTATTAAAGGTTAAATGAGTTATTTTAAAAAAATCCGTAAAAAAAGAATATTATTATCATTTATTCTTCTAATGCCTATTTTATTGTTGTCAATAATTTTATTTTTGATAACGAAAGGTCATATAGTAGTGATACCCAAATGGTAAAGATACTTTTAAAAATTTTATATGGTTAAAGCTTTATTAATTATTACTACTTTATCAATGATGTTAGCCTCGGGCATCTTTTTAGGTAAGTTTTATATGACTCAATTAGCAAATTCGGCTAACTACTATTTTCTTACTTTATGCTTAGTTTGTACAATAGTTGGCGTCGTTGCTTGGAGGTTAACTTTTAAACGTTCTTAAGCCAAAGGAGTAAAATATGAAAACCAAGATTCTTTTAATTTGTTCACTCTTATTAATTAGTTGTGGATCTAAGCAAAAAGTTGAATATCTTCAAACAGATGAGCATGCAGCTCTAGGTCGACCATTTTCTGAGGCTGTTAAAGTCGGAAATATGTTATATCTTTCTGGTAAGATAGGTAATATACCAGGTGAGGGTGTTGTACCAGGTGGAATAGAGCCTGAAACACGTCAGACAATGATGAATATCAAAGAGGTCCTTGAACGTTATGGCTCATCTTTAGATGAAGTTGTTAAATGTCTTTGCATGTTAGAGGATATTAATGACTGGGCTGCAATGAGTGCCGAATATATAAAATTTTTTCCAAATCATAAGCCAGCTCGATCAACTTTTGCTGGAAGCGGGTTAGCAGCTGGTGCTAAAGTTGAGATTGAATGTATGGCAACCGTAGAATAAGGATTGAGTAATGAATAAAAATATAACTCGAAGAGATTGGTTAAATAAAAGTGCTACTATTTTAGGTAGCTCGTTCGTTGGTGCAGTAGCTGGGTTCAACCCAATTTTAGGCCGTACAAAAGTATCAACATCGGTAAATAATCCTGTTCGAATGATGTTTAATGAAAATCCTTATGGTCCTTCACAAGTTGCAAGAAAAGCAATGAGAAAAGCATTCTCAGAATCAAATCTATATTCAATGCGTTATGCTAAAGCTGAGTTTAAAACTCTTATGGCAAAATTAAATGGAGTGACCCCAGAACATATTGCCGTTGGATTCGGTTCTGGAGAAATTCTTAAAAAAGCAGCATTAATGAATGGTATTGATAAAGGAGAGTTACTTTCTCCTTCGCTTACATTTGAGACAATCAATCGATTTGCTAAAACAATGAAGTCTAATGTTAAACGAATACCAATGAATAAGAATATTGGTATTGATCTAGACCGCACTGCTGAAAATATTAGTAAACGTACTAAACTTATTTATCTTTGCAATCCAAATAATCCAACTGGATCTATTATGGAGACAGATCAATTAGAATCTTTTTGTAAAACATTGTCAAAGAAGTCTATTGTATTTGTAGATGAAGCGTATCATGAATATGTCATGCATCCAAATTATCGATCAATGATTGAATTAGTTAAGGAAGGACATAATATTCTTGTTTCAAGAACAGCTTCTAAAGTTCATGGTCTGGCTGGTTTGAGAGTAGGATTTGCTATTACCACACCTGAGATTGCAAAACGTCTAGAATCTTATCTTACTGACTCATTGAATATTATTGGTTTACGTGCTGCAATTGCATCTTATAAAGATGAGAGATTTCAGGATTATAGTATTGATCAGAATAATAGAGCAAAAACAATTATTACGAATCATTTAGATAGAAAAGGGATAGAGTATTTAGACTCACAAACAAACTTTATTTTTATTAAAACAGGCATGGATATAAATGATTTTCAGCCTGCAATGGAGAAAAATGGTGTGTTTGTTGGTAGGCCATTTCCACCTTATAATAAATGGTGTCGATTAAGTATGGCTAAACCAGAAGAAATGGAAATCTTTAATCAAGGAATGGATAGGGTATTAGGATGAAAAAATTACTTTTGTTATTTATTTTTACTTCGCTTCAAGCTCAACCTAGCTATGATAAATTGCAAGATTTATTTGTTGAATGGAGGATATTTGAAAATCCACCCTTATTAAATGGAGCACCTGATTATACAAAAAAACAATTTAAAAAAAGGAAAGGACCCTTTAAAAAACTTCAAAAAAAACTAAATAATATTGATACGACTAATTGGTCAAAGTCAAAACAGGTTGATTGGCAAATCATTGAAGCAGAAATGAACGGTTATGATTTTAATCAACGAATTTTAAAGTCATGGGAAAGAGATCCAGCATTTTACCAAACTATTTGGATGTATCAGAGTGATGTACCTGCACATGAAGGTCCTGTCAATCATGCATTATTGGAGTACTGGCAGTATAGCTTTCCACTAAATGTAAGTTCAAAAGAAAAGTTGTATAGTGAGTTAGATTTAATTCCAGCTTTCTTAAAACAAGCAGAAAAAAATCTAACAGGTAATGCAAGAGACCTTTGGATTGCAGGTATAAATAATATTAGAGACCAAGGAGATGACCTTGAAACTATAAAAAAAGCTCTAAATACATTTCATGATAAAAATAAAGATGAAAAACTTTTTAAAGCTTTACAAAATGCTAAAGTTGCAAATAGTAATTTTATTGATTGGTTAGAATCTCAATCATCAAAGAAGAATGGTCCATCAGGAATTGGGAAAGATAATTACACATGGTATCAAAAAAATGTACATCTTGTCCCTATAACATGGGAGGAAGAAGTTCAATTACTTCAAAGAGAACTTGATAGGGCTTGGTCATCATTAAAACTAGAAGAAGAGAGAAATAAAAAATTACCACCAATGAAATCTGCTGATACTCCTGAGGAATTTGCAGCGCTTACAGAAAATGCAGTAAAGAAAATGATGAAATTTTTATCAGATAATGATATCATGTATATAAAAGACAATATGGAGCCAGCTCTTAGAGAGCACATGGGGAACTATGTTCCTAAAGAAAATAGGAATTTTTTCTCAATTGGACTTCACTATGATCCTTTACCACTTTATTCTCACTTTTATCATTGGTTTGACTTAGCTGAAGTACGTGATAATCCGCATAAAAATCCAATTAGAAGAGGGCCTCAACTTTATAATATGTATGACTCAAAAAGCGAAGGGATTGCGACAGCGGTTGAAGAAATGTTTATGCATGCTGGACTTTATGAAGACAGCCCAAGATCAAGAGAAATAGTTTGGATAATGTTAGCTCAAAGAGCGGCTAGAGGACTTGGTTCATTATATGCTCATGCAAATATGATGACAATGGCAGAAGCTGGTCAAGTGCATGTTAAGTGGACTCCTAGAGGTTGGATGGAGCGTGAGCCTCATCTGCTCCAATTTGAGCAACATCTTTATCTTAGACAGCCTGGATATGGAACATGTTATATAACAGGAAAATATTTAATTGAAAATCTTATGACAGAATATGCTGAAAAATTAGAATCAGAGGGAAAAACATTTACCCTAAAAGATTTTTTAGATATCTTTAATAATGCTGGAAATATACCGGTAGAATTAATACGTCAAGAAATGGTAGAGGATTAAAGCTGTGAAAAAGATATTAATTTGCTTATCCACATTTTTAATTGCTCAAGAACAATATGATGTTGATTGGGAGATAGTAGCTAAAATAAGAGAAGAAGGCTTTCAACGCTCAGAAATAACAAACACATTATCATACATGACGGATGTAATCGGAGCAAGATTAACAAACTCTGAAGATATGAGGCGTGCCCAGGATTGGGTAGTGAAAGAAATGAAACGGATTGGTCTTAGAAATATAGAGATTGAACCGTTTATGGATTATGGATATAGTTGGGATAATGAATATTTTTCAATTCATATGATTGAGCCAGATTATCAAACAATGGTTGGTTACCCAATTGCGCATACACCCGGAATAAATGGTCGTCAGAAATTGACTGTTCTGCGCACTCAAATTAAAACTAAAGCTGATTTAGAAAAATATAGAGGAAAACTTCGTGGCAAAGCTGTTTTAGCAACACCACCTCCAAAAATAGATCAAGCAAGATATCGAGATGGAACACCTCGATACACTCCTGAACAGTTGAAAGAAATATCCCAGAAACCTTTTCCTAAGCCACCTAGAGGTCCAAGAGCTCCACAAAATCCGGATTTAGTTTCAGCAGAAGAGAGAAATACTTTCTTTAAGGATGAAGGCGTATCGGTAATCCTTGAATCTCGCAGTGGTTGGATAGCAGCTGTAAGGGGTTTCGCTCGTCCAGGCGCAAAGAGAGATATATGGGACAGAAAAGGTACATTAGAACATTTACCTATCGTTGCTATAACGCCAGAACATTATAATCGAATGATCAGAATAGTTGATAGAGATATTCCAGTTAAAATTGAGCTTGAGATAAAAACAAAGGTTGGAAAAAATCGCAGAGAAGCACGAAATGTATTAGGTGAAATAATTGGAACCGATAAAAAAGATGAAGTTGTTATGTTAGGTGCTCATTTTGATACTTGGCATGCCAGCCCAAATGCATCAGATAATACCTCAGGTGTTGCCGTCATGCTGGAAGCAATGCGTATACTTAAAGCATTAGATATTAAGCCAAGAAGAACTATTCGAATTGCGTTATGGTCTGGTGAAGAACAAGGACTGCATGGTTCAAGAGAGTATGTTAATAAACATTTTGGTAATCCAAATGATCCAAATATTGGTAAAAAAGATGGTTATCAAAAGTTTTCAGCTTATTTTAATCAAGATTATGGTCCTGGACAGTATAGAGGCATCTATCTCCAAGATAATGAACATGTAAGGAAAGCTTTCACATCATGGATGGAACCCTTTAATGACTTAGGGATGACTACAATTGGTTCTCAAAGTGTAGGAAGTACAGATCATATACCTTTTGATAGAGCAGGGTTACCTGCATTTCAGTTTCTTCAAGATCGAGTTGGAGGTACTGGGGGACACACCAACTTAGATTTTTACGATACAATACCAATTGAAGATATTAAAAAAAATGCAGTCATTGTTGCTTCATTTGTTTACCATACCGCAATGTTAGATAATACTTTGCCTAGAAAGAGAAGTAAATGAAGAACCTTTTAGCTAGAGGTGGTATTGAGTTTCTAGCAGTTTTATTTGGTATATCTGGCTCTTTATGGGTTGATGATTATCGTGTTGGATTGATAAACAAAGAAAAATCAATAAGTACTTTAAATAGTCTTAAGGATGAGCTAATTGATGATAAAGAATATTTTCTTAATCGGCACTCAATGATAACTGACAATAATAAAATTTTGAATTTAATTATTGATAATTGGGGTTATAATAATTCTGATTCATTGATTAACTTAAAATTTGAACGAAGAAATTTGATGTTGAGACTTAGAGGATATTATGCTTTTCATCCCCCAAGAACAATTTATAATAGTTTAAGTAGTGATGGTAGTTTAGCATTAATCCCAGATTATGAATTAAAAAGAAAAATCAATTTAGTTTTTAATGGTCGAACTAAACACCTTATTGAAGGTGCTGAAAATAATCGACACCTTTATAGAAGGTTTAATGACTATTTAATCGAAAACCATCCAAAATTATTAAATCCAAATCTAAAAGGATTTAATGAAGAGATGGATGCTTTATTAGCTGATCAGGTTATCTTTGCTTATTTAATAGAACAGCAAGGTCTTAGATCATTTTTATTAAGAACTATAGATAATCATTTGAATGAAGTGAATGATTTAATGAATAATATAGATTTATACTTATCTGAATAATGAAAAATATATTAGCAAGGGGTGGTATTGAATTTTTAGCTGTATTGTTGGGTATTACAGGTTCACTTTGGATTGATGGAAATAAACAAACTAAAGAGAAGAATGAACATCAAATAAAGTTATTAGAAGCAGTATATCAGGATATTATTGCTACAGAAAAGTATTTAATGGAAACCAGAGATCCAGCATTTAAAGCTGACAGTCTATGGATGGAATATTTTTCTGAAAACTGGGAAAAAATGAATGTCGATTCTGTTGCTGTAGAATTAAGTAAAACAGGTACGAATGCCAGTTTCCATAATACTTTTTTTGATTATAGAGAATTTCATCCACCTATTTCTTCTATTGAAATGATTGTGCTAGATGGATCTTTAAAAGAAATTAATAATATGGAAATAAGAAAAAAAATTAATAAGCTAGTTAAAACAGATTTAGGGTTTGTGCTAAAAAATGTTCAAGCAGAAATAGATATGCAAATAGATTTTAGAAATACAGTTATCAATCAAAATGATCCAAAATTAGCAAAAATTTTATCGGTGACTCAAAAAGAATTAAATGATAGGTTCCAAGATAAAGTAGATAATTATGACAGACAAATTGAAGAGTTAAAATATTTTCTAACTAAAGACTATGCACGTACTTATATAAACTTAAAAAATAGAAATCGGTATTTTATAATGCTATTTATTAGAAACTTTAAATCAACATTATCTTCCCTAAAATTAATGATTGAGGAAGAACTTAGCTTAAATTAATAATGAAAAATATTTTAGCTAGAGGAGGCATTGAATTTCTTGCTGTTTTACTAGGTATTTCAGGTTCTTTATGGATTGATGATTGGTCAAATAGTCGAAGTGACATAAGTGAAGAATATTCTGCTTATGTACGTTTATCTAAGGCAATGGAGCATGATATACTAAATATTGAGAAAGAATTAGAAAAAAATAATAAAATGGTTGATGTTATCAATCATTTGATAACTAACATTGAAAATATTAGTGCTGATTCTTTAACACTATATATTGATCAAACACAAAGTTATGTTACATTAATGCCTCAATTTTCAGACTACGAAGCTTTAAAAAGTACTGGTAAATTATATAAAATTTCTGATTTTGATTTACTTCAAAAGATTATTGATCTATATGATAATAAATATGGTGAAATAGATAGATTAATGGTGGAAGATAAAAGAGCCATTTTTATGCAAGATGAATTTTTTATTAAAAACTATGCCATGCAGCCAGCGAAAGTGTGGACAACACTTAAAGATGCTAAGACTGATCTTCTTCGTATCAAATCAGATAAGGTATATATGAATTATCTTGTATTTATGTATAAGGTAAAAATGCAAGTGAATGAGAGATGGACTAAGCTTATAGATGAGATAAAAATAGTTAAGAATGAAATTGATTTAAAAAAACAAAATAGAGCTAATTAAGAAAGAGGTATAAAATGTTGAAGTTCACAAAAATACTGTTATCATTTCTTTCAAGTATATTGTTGTTAATTGCTAATGATGATTTGTCAAGTAATAAAAAAGCAATTGATGTTTCAGTAAAAAAACATGAAAAAGAGCTGATAAAGATAAGCGACGCAATTTGGCATAATGCTGAATTGGCTTTAGAAGAGTATAAATCATCAAAAATTTTAGCAGATTATGCAGAAAAGAATGGACTTAGTGTTGAGCGAGGAGTGGCAGGAATGCCTACTGCATTTATAGCAACCTACGGATCTGGTCGCCCAAGAATAGGCATCCTTGGTGAATTTGATGCTAATGCAGGTATTTCGCAAAAAGCTCAATCTAAAAAAGAAGCTCTAATTGAAGGAAACCCAGGTCATGGTTGTGGTCACAACCTTTTTGGTACAGCTAGTTTAGGTGCAGCAATCGCAATTAAAGAATTAATAGAAAAAGGAAAGATTAAAGGTACTGTAGTTTTTTATGGTACGCCTGCAGAAGAAACAATTTTTGGAAAAGTATGGTTTGCTCGTGCTGGTTTATTTAATGATTTAGATGTTTGTATGGATTGGCACCCAGGAGATGATATGGAAGCTTCTACCCAAAGTAGTAAAGCATTAATTGATTTTAGAGTTAAGTTTTCTGGAAAAACAGCCCATGCTTCAGCTGACCCTTATAATGGATTTAGCGCTGTTGATGGTATGGAGTTATTTACAACAGGAATTAATTATTATAGAGAGCATATTAAACCTACTGCTCGTATACATTATCAAATTGAAAAAGCTGGTGATGTTGTTAATGTGGTCCCTGATAAGGCGCAAATATGGGTAAGAGTAAGAGAGAATGATAGAGAAAGCCTAAATGTAGTTTATGAACGAGTTAAAAAAATGGCTGCAGCTGGTGCGTTAATGGCTGAAGTTGAACATGAAATTCAATTAATATCTGGCATATACGAGATTCTACCTAATCGTCGTGGAGCAGCTGCAATTCAAGCAAACTTTGAAACAATTGGACCGATAAAATACACAAAGCAAGAAATGAAATATGCAAAAGAAATTCAAAGAGCTACTGGTAAAGCAGAAGTTGGTATGGATGGATCAATACATCCAATAAAAGAAACAATGCCTGCTCAAGGTGGTTCCACTGATGTAGGAGATGTAAGTCAAATAGTCCCAGTTGTTAGGTTGTCCGCGCCTGCTGCTCCAAAAGATGCGCCATGGCACTCATGGGCTGTAGTAGCATGCACAGGAATGTCTATTGGGCATAAAGGGATGATCCATGCAACAAAAGCTTTAGGTATGACAATGGTAGACCTTTTTCAAAATCCACAATTAGTGAAAGAAGTAAAAGCAGAATTCAAAGAAAGAAAAGGATCTAGCAAGTACAATGCAATGATTCCACCAGGTCCACCACCAGTTCCTAAAAAATAAATCGTAGAGTTCTTTGTATTTTTATGAAGTTGAATGGATATTTAATTATCATATCTTTTTTATTTGCTTGTGATATTAAAAAAAATGATGATGAAGATACTCTTCTTCCTAACTTTGATTTATATACATCTTATTTTACTGGAAAAACATTAGATATAGAAACTAGTGCAAAAGGTGGCGTTTGCTTGATGGGTGGAAGTTCAGAAACTGATAATGCTATGCGTTGGTTTCTAGACCAATCTAATGGAGGTGATATATTAGTTCTACGTACATCAGGTTCTGATGGATATAATAATTATATGTATAAAGAATTAGGAGTATCAATTAATTCTATAGAAACGCTTGTCATAAAAACCATTGAAGCTAGTTATGATGACTATTTATTAAATAAAATAGAAAAGGCTGAAGGCATTTGGTTTGCTGGAGGCAATCAATGGACCTATGTTAATTATTGGAAAAATACTCCGGTTGATAGTTTGATAAACGAGGCAATTAAAAAAAGAAATATCGTGATTGGAGGAACGAGCGCTGGAATGGCAATCTTAGGCGAAAAAATATTCAGTGCAGAATTTGGTTCTCTATCATCAATTGAAGCATTAAATGACCCATTTAACGGAAAAGTTTCAATAGATAGTATGAAATATATTTCTATACCTTTTTTAAATGATGTCATTACTGATACACATTATTCAGAAAGGAATCGTTATGGACGACATGTAACTATGATGGCTCGTCTTAAAATCAATGGTGAATCAAAGGGGATTGGTTTAGATGAAAAAACATCAATATGTATTTCAAGAGATGGTATAGCAAGCGTTTATGGTATTAATTCAGCATTTTTTATAAAATCTAATAGTAATCCTGAAATCTGTATTAGTGGTGAAAGTTTAACTTGGAATAATAATGAACAAGCATTGTCTGTTTATGAAGTTTCAGCTTCATTAAATGGATTAAATTCATTTGACTTAAATGATTGGGTCTCTGGATCAGGAGGGAAATGGTACAATTGGTTTGTAGAAGATGGAAAATTATTTAAATAAAATTAATTAGAGGTAATTGTTATGAGTTTAACTTTTGTTCAAATATTTTGGATTGTACTAATTGTAATAGCTTTAATAAGTATTAAAAGAATTATTATTCAGAATGGATTTAAGTTAAAGAATTTTATAAGAGTAGAAGACGTTAATGAAAACAATGAGGATTAGGTCTCTTAGAAAATAGATAATCTTAGGAAAATTAATCAAAAAACGCCTTTGATTGACATTCTCCTTTATTTTTTTATAAATGGTATTTAATAGTTATAATTTATAGATTGGACTCAAATAACCTATTAAAGAGCAGTTTTAATGAATGGTTAAGAAATTTTAATATTTTTGAGGTTACAAGAGCCCTCTAGGGCTACCTCTACTTGTAACTTATAATTCATTGAAGAAAGCTAAGTAGTAGAATAAAAAAATAGACTATTAGTTGGGGTTATCTTTCCCTTTAAAGGATTTTATCCTTAAAGCCTCCTCGGGATGACCCCGGCATCTTTAATAAAGAAACAAACATCAAGGAGTAAACCATGATTAAACGAATGCTTGGGATTTTAATCCCTTTATTTACTTGTACTATATTAATTGGACAGGTTAATACTGATGTATATAGTGTAATATATTTAAAACCTAAATCAGGTGCCATGGATGAGTTATTGGCAGGAATGAAAGAACATAATAAAAGACATCATAGTAAAGGGATTATGAAAGTTAGAACCTACAGAGTGGTATCTGGAGATAAATCTGGTTGGTTGGTACGCACTTATGGTCCAATGACTTGGGCTGAAGTAGATAAATTCTCTAAAGATTCAAATTCTCAATCACATAGAGCTGATGGTTCAAAAAGGATTACGCCCTACGTTGAAAAAAGAATAGGGCCTACATATTGGTCACCACAAGACGATATAAGTTATAATCGCAGTACTTCTAGTAAACCTTCAAAAATGCTTAAGGTTACATATTCTGAAATTAATAATGGTACAGGAGGAGATTTCCGTGAACTTCAAAGGCAATTTGTAGAAGTTCATGAAAAAACAAACAGTAAATCTTCATATACTATGGGTCGTCTAGTTCATGGAGGTGAATTAAATACATTTGCTTCATTTATAGGAATGGATAACTGGGCAGATATGGCCTCAACTGGTCCAAGTTGGTCTTCAAGATACAACGAAGTGCATGGGAATGACGCATGGGGTCGATGGTTAAAAAGGATCCAAAAGGTTACCAAGAAAAGACATGATGAAATGCGAATATATCTTGAAGATCAAAGTACACGTTAAAAAGAGTATTTTTTAGGCATAGGAAAGGAAGGTTAATTCAAGCTTTTCCTTTCCTATAATAATTAATCAAGGAGACATTAAAATGGTAAAAAAAATAAGTATTATTACCTCAATATTTTTATTTAATCTCAATTTTCTTTCTGCCCAAAATGAACTTCCTGATTTAAGTGAGCAAGATCGCTGGAATCGGGCAAGTTGGCTTATGGATGTTAGTAATATTGCTGCAATAAATTATGCTAAATCAAATGGAGATAATGTAAAGGATTACGGTAACTATCTTGGTAAACTATACGCACCAGGTTGGAATGCTAAAACACCCTGGGGCATGGTTAGAGGAATGGTCAGAAATAATCAAACTTTCCCTGGGTTTGAAGTTGAAATTTTAGATCAAAAAGAAAATATGGTAAAATTTCGGATGAATCGTCCATACAAAGCCAGATTTGGTGATAACAAAGAAGTATATGGTGTTACTATTAAGGAATATGAGAAACTATGGAGTGTATTTCATAATCATTTAGCAAATCATTTAGGTTTTAATTACAATGAAAGAATTAAAGATGATTGGAGAGTTATTACAATAAGAAAAAAATAATGATTATTTATAATTGTTAAAGAAAGGAATATCATGAAAAAAATATTAGTGATAATAGTAGGCTTATTATTTGTTAATAATTTAATGGCAGGCGATAAAGAAGATCTTATTAAACAAATAAAACAACAATGGGTTGATTTTTCTAATAAAAAGGCTAACATGTCAACAATGAATAAAGATGGTGCATGGCAAGCTACATCTCAAGGAGGCTTATGGGAGTTTCAAACTCCAAAAGAATTCAAAGCTCAAATTGAAGATGGACCAAATACATTCAATTTTTCAACTCGTCATATTGAAGTTACAATTGTAGGTAAAAGCAAGGATGTCGCTTATGCAAACTACTACTTGGTAGGCACGATTACTGACCCGAAAAAAAAGTTAATTGCACCCAATTATAGAACAAGAGCCTCAGCAATATATCTGAAAAAAAATGGGAAATGGGTTAGTTATGGCCAACATTTCAGTCCTTTGTATGGCGGCTCTGGCGTTATCTTTGAATAAGTAAGTTTATATTAAAAAGGAGTTACTATGATGAAACGATTCTTAGGAATATTTATTCCAATATTTACATGCGCTACTCTTGTAGGTCAAGATTATGTCATGTTTCAAACATCAATTCTTAAAGTTAGAGATGGTAAAAATGCATCATTGATGGATGGCGTAAAGAAACATAATGCTAAATACCATAATGGTACAAATGGTCCTAAAGCATACCTTTGGTATATTAATACTGGACCAAACTCTGGTAATTATAGTTGGGCGGTAGGACCAACAACTTTTTCAAATATGGATCTGTCATTGCCAGACGATCATGTTAAGGATTGGGAAAGATATGTTAGCCCATATGCTGATGAGACGGACATAGTGTATATGGTAAGAGATGAAGATTTAACTTATAATCCTGAAGATGAAACTGTTGGTGAAAATATATTGATGAAACGATTTCACGTTAAAGATGGTGCTGGCAATTTGGATGCTGTTTTGGAGGCTGTTGGCTCAATTACAAAAGTCCTAAGAAAAAATAAAGCCAAAATCGCTAGACGTGTTTACATCAATAAATTTCCAAATGAAGGTCAAGCTGATGTAATGCTTGTTTATCCATTTAAGAGTTGGTCAAGATTTGATCAAGCTTGGGGCTTAGGTTTGCCTGATGGATTTATGGCTGACTATGAAAAAATGAATGGTAAAGGTAGTTTTCGGAAAAATGTTATGAACGTTCTTGATAAATATACATATCAAAGAACCAATGAAGTCATGACAATGGTAAAATAAATAGATAGAATCTATAAAAATAAAAAGCCCTGCATTTATGTGGGGCTTTTTATTATCTAAATAACATCATTATTATTGAGCTCATAAAATGACCTCATAATTTTGATTTGAAAGATAAAATGGATAATTCACCTAAAACCTTGAAAAGTAAGTTTTTGTTAGATCCTGAAATAACATTTTTAAATCATGGTTCTTATGGTGCCTGCCCTAAACCTGTATTTAAAGTTTATCAACAATATCAGAAAGATCTTGAGACACATCCTGTGAAATTTATGCAGGAAGATGTTTATAGTCTTTTGAAACAATCCCGTGAATCATTAAGTCAGTATATCAATTGTGATAAAGATGATATAATTTATGTTTCTAATCCAACTCACGCAGTAGGAACTATCATTCATAATATTTCAATTAACCCTGGAGATGAAATATTATCTACAAATTTAGAATATGGTTCTTGTGATAGAATGTGGACTTATGATGCCGAGCAAAAAGGGTATAAATACATTCAGGCTGATATTACTTTGCCAATTGAAGATAAAGAAACTTTTTTAAATGAATTTTGGTCTTTTGCAAACGAACAAACTAAATATATTTTTATAAGTCAAATTACAAGCTCAACTGGAATGATATTACCAGCAAGTGAAATTGTAATTGAGGCTAAAAAAAGAGGTATAAAAACCATCATAGATGGTGCACATGTTCCTGCACATATTGCACTAGATATAAAAGAACTAGATCCTGATTATTTTACGGGAGCATTGCATAAATGGTTATGTTGTCCCAAAGGAATTTCTTTTCTTTATGTTAAGAAAGAACATCAAGAAGGTATCCAACCTATGGTTAAAAGTTGGGGTTGGGGCGAGGAATATGAAAAATTCAAATCTTCAACGCAATTGCATAGTTCTAGTAGGTTTATCAATGTTTTTCAATGGCAAGGAACAATGGATATGAGTGCATTTTTTACTGTACCAGATGCTATAAAATTTCAAAAAGAACATGACTGGAATTCTGTACGATCACGCTGTTTTAATATGATTGTTGAGGCAAGAAACCGTATAGCTGAAATTACTAAACTGCCAAAAATTTGTCCTGATAGTTGGCTTGGTCATATGGCAACAATACTTTTTCCAATTGATGATACGATTGCATTTAAAAAAAGTTTGTATAGTGATTATCAAATTGAAATGCCTGTAATGAGTCATAAAGAGCATACAGCATTTCGTATTTCAATTCAGGGTTATAATTCAGAAGATGATATTGATCATTTAGTTAATTCTTTAGAAGAATTAGTCTAGATATCTTTTTTGTAAAAGCATCCTTTACCCATCAAAGCTAAGGTGGGTGCAATTATCAAGTTTATCAATGATAATAATTGCCAATACCAATATTCACTGTAAGATACTCCCAATGTTAAAGTAAGAAAAATAGTAGTTGCGTGCCATGGGATAAGACTTTCAAACATTGTTCCATAATCTTCTATTGATCGAGATAAAACTTTTCTTGATATACCGCTCTCGTCATATCGTTTTTTAAAAGCATCCCCAATAATAAAACTAGTAGCGGATTGATTTGAGGTTATACCATTTGTAAAAGCAGTGGCAAAGAGTGATGAAATGATTAAAGCGCTTTTTGATTTTATAAAAGCAAAGGTTTTATCAACAATAACTGGCATAGAATTAATTAAATCAATAGCTCCAATAAACACAAATACCATAATTGAAAAAATAATTGCTTCGTTTAATTCATAAAGACCACCTCTAGTAAATAAAACATTAATATTATTTGGTGCAGAATCGATCCAAAATGCCATATTGGTATCAAATCCTTTGTGTATTGAGGTCATTATATTTGCTAATGAATAAGGTTGAAAAATTAAGGCAATTATTGCAGCAGTTATTGATGATGCAAGTAAAGTTGGTAAAGTTGCCATTTTTCGGATAGAGCCTATAAGAACAATTAAAGGGGGAGTTAATAGTAAAATATTAAAATTGAACATAGATGAAATTGCATCTAGAGTCAAATTTATTTGAGGACTATTTATTGCGCTTCCAGTAGGTGGATAAATAAAACCAAGTAAAAAATATACCAAAGCAGCAATTAAAGAAGATGGTACTGTTGTAATCATCATTGAGCTAATATGATCATAAAGATCTACCTCGGTTGCCATAGCAGCAAGATTGGTAGTGTCTGAAAGAGGAGAAAGCTTATCTCCAAAGAAAGCTCCTCCAACAATAGCACCTGCAGTGATTCCTAAATTTGCATTAATAACAGAACTGATACCTATTATTACAACCCCTATTGTTCCAATTGAGCCCCATGAAGTACCGGTAAGCAATGAGAAAATTATAGGAATGATAAATGCTAGAACATAAATGTAGTTTGGATTAATTAAATTTATACCATAATAAATTAACATAGGGATGGTACCACTAATCATCCATGTACCAATAATTACACCAATGGAAAAAAGAATTAGGATAGCTGGAAATCCTCTAGAAATTTTCATCACGATAGAGTTTTGAATATCTTCCCATTTAAATCCAAGTATTAAAAGTTCTCCAACAGCAAACACTGCAGCCAACATAAATACCACTTCTAGAGGAAATGATGATTGTTGAAAAAATTTTGGGCGTAAGACCATCCCATAAATAATTAATAATGCCAGAAATAAAACGGGTGATACCTGCTTTATAAAAGATGGTGTGGGTTTTGAAGTCATTAATCTAAATACTTTTTATCATATTCTTTATTAAATGAAACTGCCCCAATATAAAATTGGGGCAGTCTTTTATCACAGTTATTGAATGATTTATTTACTTAAATGGTTCAGTAACAATATCTGGTCCAGCATTTTTCTTAGATTCTTTTACGATCCGTTCAACTTCTCGCATTAGATTTTTATTTTCATAAACAACACCATCTTTAATGGTATGAATGATACCTTTTGTTCGATACATTTCTTCAGTATCCTTATTCATATTAATAGCGCCAAAAGGGTAAAGATATCTAAAGTTTTCTGCAGGATTTCCATCCACTACTAAGATATCAGCAATATAACCTTTTTGAATCATTCCTAATTTTGGCTCCAAAATAGTTTGAGCACTATTAAGATTGGCACTTTGTAAAACCTCTAATGGATGCATACCTGATTCAAGTACAAGTTGAAGTTCGCGGATGTTACCAAAGCCTCCAGTAGACCATTGATAATTATCATCAGTACCATAAGCAACACGACCACCACGTTTATTGAACTCAAAAATTAAATCACCCCAGAGATCATACATGTAATGCCAACGGTATTCATCAAGTGATGTCCAATTGTATTGAAATGATGCATGCATATGAGGGCTAGGTAAATGCATTTCCCATAATGCTTGGTGAGTATATTTTTCATGCCAAGGTAATCCATGGGCCCGAACGATATCTCGATTTGCTTCATAGGTCGCTCTGTTTGGTTGCATAGTAACGCCATAGTGGACCAAAGAATCTGCAATATCATTTAATAAACGATGGCGCGTTTCTGGATTTTCACCAGCTTCAATCCAAACTTGCGCTGCCTCTCTAAAACGTATATTTTCATCCATATAGCTATAATCTATAGGATAATTCATTACCCCACGATTTAGCGCTGATTCTGCATAGCCATAATGGTGTACAATCATACTTACACCTAATCTAGCAGCATCTAACGCGTTTACTTGTGAAGTAGATGAAGGTTGAATATGAACTGCAGTGAGACCGCCAGCTTTTTCAATTGCCTTTGCTGCCGCTCCAAAGATAGTTGGGTTCCAACAGAGATTATTTATATAAACTTGCCTAACGCCATTCTTAATCATCTTCTTGGCTACTTTATCTGCATTGGCAGGATCCATAATAAATTCTTCATCAAAATCAGTTTTACTACCCCAACCATAAAGTGGAAACAGTCTTGGTGAAATAACTTCATTATCACGTTCAGCTTGTAAAATATCTTGAACTCGACCTTCCTCAGCGGGTCCAATAGATGTCACACCTGTAGCTAATTGAAGATAAAAAATATAATCTAAGGGTAGTGACTCATTTCTTAAATGCAAATGTAGGTTTAACATTCCAGGCATAACAAATAAGTTATCACCCTCAATTATTCTATCACCTTTCATTCTGTCAGGGTTTTTTGGATCATGACGTTGCAATTTAGCAATGACATTTCCAGTTACTAGGATATCAAATGGACCATTCGCAGGACCACCATGCCCTGGAAGAACCATTACATTTCGAATCACTAGATTTTGATATGGTCCTTCTGCAAGGTCTCCAAAATCGACCATTTTAGTTGGATTTGGTTTATGCTCTACCTTCTCTAGCTGAGCAGGTAAAAATGTCGCCATAATCACTAAGAAAATGGCTATTCGACGTAATTTCATGATTGCCTCCTTCAAATTACATTAAGAGGATATGCATTGAATGGTCGAAAAAGCAACAAATAGTTATAATTAAAAATAATCTAATATTGTAAAAATTAAAGCTGTGATCCATACAGCTGTAGAAATCAAAGCGAATAGACTACGACCTAACTTTGTTTTTGGCAGTGTTTTTGCATACTGATTTGTTTTAAAAGATATTAATATATCTATCATTGGTATACTGCTGATGATTAAGAATAATAGACTAGTCTTCATAAAGCTAATTTAGGTTTGATATCTTATTCGATTTAACAGCATTTTTCATAGAAATATTATTAATATCACAACTAATAATTCAATTATTCTCGACTAGTTAAAGAAAGAATTAAATATGAAACCAAAATGGACAGGTATTTACCCAGCCTTAACAACAAAATTCACTGATGATTTTAAAGTTGATATCCCCTCATGCATTAAAAATGTTGAGGCACAAATTAATTCGGGTATTCATGGTTGTGTTATTGCAGGCAGTTTAGGAGAAGCAAGTACACTCACACAAGATGAAAAAATATTTTTGTTAAAAGAAATATCAAATCATGTAAATGGAAGGATTCCTGTTCTGATGAACATTGCAGAGCAGTCAACGGCAGAAGCTGTAAAAGCTGCAGAAAATGCACAGGAAGCAGGTGCGGATGGTTTAATGATGTTACCTCCAATGAGATATCTTTCAGATGATAGAGAAACAATTGAATTCTATAGATCAGTTGCAAGTTCATGTAATCTGCCGATTATGACCTATAATAATCCTCATGACTATAAAATTGAAATTACTATTCCAATGTTTGAAGAATTATTAAAAATCGAGAATATTCAAGCAACCAAAGAATCTACAAGGGATGTAACCAATGTAACGAGAATGCGCAATGCTTTCGGTGATGACATAAAAATTTTATGTGGTGTAGATACATTAGCTATGGAGGAACTATTGCTTGGTGCAGATGGATGGGTTGCAGGCTTAGTAGATGCCTTTCCCCGTGAAACTGTGGTTATTTATGAATTAGTAAAACAAAATAGAATTCCAGAGGCTACCAAAATATATAGATGGTTTATGCCTTTACTTGAATTAGATATTCATCCAAAGTTGGTTCAAAATATTAAGCTGGCTGAAGTGGCAACTGGAATTGGAACAGAGAATGTACGACCACCACGATTGCCTTTGATAGGTGATGAAAGAGCATATGTTAAAAGTGTTATAGATAAGGCACTTGCTAATCGCCCTGAAATGCCAAATTTATAGAATGGAATGTAAATGATTGAAAAAAATATTATAGGTTTCTCAGTTAGTAGTGAAGGTGATTCCTTTACGCAAGGTTTTAATCCAGAGACAAGCAAGCCACTACCTGGAAATTTTAGTAATGCAAGTTCTGAAGAAGTTAGCTTAGCTGTTGATAAAGCTACTGAAGCTTTTGATATTTACAGAAAAGTATCAGGTCAGCAAAAATCAATTTTTTTAAATACTATAGCAGATGAAATAGAAAATATTGGCGAATTATTAATTGACAGGTGCTGTGCAGAATCTGGCCTCCCAAAGGCTCGAATATTGGGTGAAAGAGGAAGAACTATTGGTCAATTACGAATGTTTGCAAATCTTATTGAGGAAGGATCATGGCTAGAAGCTTCAGTCGAATTTGCTGATATGGACCGTGAGCCAATTCCTAAACCAGATATTAGAAAGATGCTTGTTCCAATGGGCCCTGTTGTTGTCTTTGCTGCAAGTAATTTTCCATTGGCATTTTCTACAGCTGGAGGAGACACAGCCTCAGCGCTAGCAGGAGGAAATCCAGTTATAGTCAAAGCTCATAGTGCGCATCCTGGAACAAGTGCTTTAATTGGTTCAGCTATAATGAAGGCAGCAGAAATAACTGGCATGCCAGATGGTGTATTCTCGTTATTGTATGGTTCTGGAAAAGTTGTTGGACAAAGTCTCATTACTAACCCTGGAATTAAAGCGGCAGGGTTTACTGGCTCTCAAACAGCTGGTCGAATTTTATTTGATCTAGCTAATCAAAGGAAAGAACCCATTCCTTTTTTCGCTGAAATGGGAAGTGTTAATCCAGTTTTATTATTACCTAGTGCTTTAAATGCTAAAACAGCAGAAATGTTATCAACTTCTATTACGATGGGATCCGGACAATTTTGCACTAATCCAGGTCTTTTAATAACTGTTGAGAGTGAATTACTTGAACAATTCATTAATGACTTATCTAATGAATTAGAAAAAATAAAACCAAGTGTGATGCTAACCGAAAAAATTTGTAAAACATATTATAAAGATGTGGATTTGTCTTTATCAAATCAAGATGTTAAGGTAGAGTCAACATTTCAGGAAAAGGATAGTTCAAATATTGCAAACTCCATTCTTGTATCTGTTACTGGAGAATCATTTATCAAAAATCCTAAACTAGCAGAAGAAATTTTTGGCCCATATAGCATTTTGGTTAAATGTAAAAATATAGAAGAATTAAATCATATTCTTTCAACTTTAGATGGTCAGTTAACAGGAACTGTGCTTGGGATTGAAGATGAAATAGAAAGTTTTGATTTTTCAATTAGTCAATTAGAAAAGAGAGTGGGTCGTTTGATTTTTAATGGTGTACCAACAGGCGTTGAAGTTTGTTCTAGTATGCAACATGGTGGCCCATACCCTGCATCTTCAGATTCACGTTTTACATCGGTAGGTACAATGGCGATTAAGCGTTTTACCCGTCCCGTAGCATTTCAATCTTGGCCTGACAGTCGATTGCCGGATGAATTAAAAAATAATAATCCATTAAATATTTGGAGATTAATTAATGGGGATTTTATAAAGGATTAAATATGTCTAAGCATATTTTTGAATGTATTGATGCTCATACTTGTGGAAATCCTATACGATTGATTAAATCGGGTGGACCAAAACTTGAAGGTAAAACAATGCTTGATAAGCGTGAGCATTTCATGGCAGAATATAATTGGATTCTTCGAAGTTTAATGTTTGAACCTAGAGGTCATGATATTATGTCTGGAAGTTTTTTATATGAACCAAGTAGTGATGAATTTGATATAGGAATTTTATTTATTGAAACAAGTGGTTGTTTACCCATGTGTGGTCATGGCACAATTGGGACAGTCACCATGATGATTCAAGAAGGATTAGTTAAGCCAAAAACAGAAGGTGTTGTTGTTTTAGAAACCCCAGCTGGAAGAGTTGATGCATATTATACATTAAAAGACAATAAGGTTTCTTCAGTTAAGATTATTAATATTCCTTCTTTTCTTTATGCCTCAAATTTAGAGATTATATCTTCTCATCTTGGAAAAATTAATATTGATGTATCTTATGGTGGAAATTTCTATGCAATAGTCGATATACAAAAAAACTTTCCAGGTATTGATTCTTTTACGGCTGGAGATCTTGGCGCTTTCAGTCGCGAAATTCGTATAAAGATTAATGAGCAATACAAATTTGAGCATCCTGAAGATTCTCGAATAAATAAATGCATCCATGTTTTGTGGAGTGGCAAGCCTACGAAGCCTGAATCAACAGCCAGGAATGCAGTTTTCTATGGAGAAAAAGCTATAGACCGATCTCCTTGTGGTACTGGGACTTCTGCTCGAATGGCCCAATGGTATAATCAAGATAAAATGAATAAAGATGATATTTTCATTCATGAGAGTATTATTGGTAGTCAATTTACAGGACGGATTGAAAAAGTGATTAAAGTAGCTGATTATGAAGCTATTATTCCAAGTATTGAAGGTTGGGCAAAGGTTTATGGTTATAATAAAATTATTGTTGATAGTGACGATGATCCTTATGCTCATGGTTTTCAGGTAATTTAACTTTGTCTAAATCTGATGTAGTCATTATTGGTGGCGGTGCGATAGGCTTATCTACAGCATATTATCTTAATCTTAAAGGTTTTGATGTAACAATAATAGACAGTAATACACCCGATCAATATGCGTCTTGTTCATGGGGAAGCTCAGGGATGATAGTTCCTAGTCACATTGTTCCATTAGCAGCTCCAGGTGTTATTAAACAAGGTTTAAAATGGCTTTTAGATCCGGAAAGCCCATTCTCAATTGAATTCAAACCATCTATTGAAATGATCTCGTGGCTTTTAAAATTCCGTAAAGCAGCAAATAAGAATCATGTTAAACAAGCAGCAGATTTACTCAGAAATCTAAGCATGCATAGTCGTTCTCTTTATAAGGACTTAGATGAAGAAATGGACTTTGGTTTTGAGACTAAAGGTATATTAATGTTATGTAAAGGTGAAAAAGCACTTGAGGAAGAAGTAGCTGTTTCAGATATGGCTCATGAAATTGGAATGAAAACAAAAAATTTAAATTCATCTGAGGTAAGTAATCTAGAAACAGGAATGAAAACAAAAATAGCTGGAGGAGTTTATTATCCTTCAGATGCTCATGTTAACCCTGGCTTATATTTATCTTCAATGAAAAAAATGCTTTTAGAATCAAATGTAAAAATTCTTCATGAAACTAATGTTGAAGTTATAAATGTAGATCAAGGAAGAATTAGTTCAATTATGACAAAGCATGATAGATGGGAAGCTAAGAACTTTGTCTTATGTGCTGGCTCTTATTCTTCAAATTTAGTAAAGCAAATTAACCTTAAGATGCCATTAATGGGTGGGAAAGGATACAGTATTAGTATAGAAAATCCACCTAAACAGCCTGCTTTGCCTGCAATACTTGTAGAAGCTAGAATTGCCTCCACTCCTTTGGGTGAAACTTGGCGCTTTGGTGGAACTATGACCGTTACACATGGGTCAACAGAAGTAAATAAAAGAAAATTAAATGCCATGATACGAAATGTAAAAGATTATTACCCCGAATATAATTTATCATGGGCAGAATCTCTTCAACCCTGGGTTGGTCTTAGGCCACTATCTGCTGATGGCCTGCCTTATATTGGATCATTTAAACAATATTCTAATTTAATTGCAGCTACAGGTCATGCAATGTTAGGCGTGAGCTTAGCGCCAGTAACAGGTTATCTCGTCTCAAAAATTATTTCAAAAGAAAGTCCCGAGTATAATATGAACTTATTATCTCCTGATCGTTTTTAAAGCTAAATAGTTCTAAGAGGGAAAATAATGGCTCTATCATTTAAAAATAAACTTAAGTATAATTTATACTTATGGTATTTTGGCTTAACTAAAGTAAGACTGATTCATTTTATTAGGCCTAAAATAATTGATGTTAATAAAGAAGGTGTAACTTTATTTATGCCTTTGGACCGTCGAACTCGTAATCATGTTAAATCGATGTATATTGGAGCAATGGTGGTTGGTGTTGACTTAGTTACTGGTTTTACTGCAATGCTAAAAATTTTAGAATCTAAAAAAAATATAATTTTAATTTTTAAAGATCTTGAAGCTAATTTTCTAAAAAGAGCAGAAGGGGATGTCCATTATATTTGTAGAGAAGCTAAAGCAATTTCAGCAGCCGTTGAAGAAACAATTAATACTGGAGAAAGAGTTAATATTGCTGTGCCAGTAATTGCAACAGTGCCAGATAGTTTTGGTGAAGAACCAGTAGCAACTTTTACGATTACATTATCAATGAAAGAAAAATAATCTTCTAAGCTCATGAAAGCATCAACAGCATACTTAATGCTCGTTATTGCGGCTCTACTTTGGAGCCTTGGTGGCCTATTTATTAAACTAGTAGATCTTAACCCAATCATTATTGCAGGTATAAGAAGCTTAGGAGCTGCAATTGTATTTTTATTTTATATCAAAAAACCAAAATGGTATTGGGGAAAATATTTCATAGCAGGAATAATATCATATAGCTTAATGGTTATTCTTTATGTGGCTGCTATTCGTTTAACAACTGCAGCAAATGCAATTTTTTTACAATTCACAGCACCGTTGTGGGTTATAATATTTGGTTATTTTATTTTGAAAGAGACGGTAACAAAATTTGATATTTTAGCTATTTTATTTATTTTCTTAGGAATGGGATTATTTTTTGTTGATGAATTATCTTTTTATGGTTTTTGGGGAAATATAATAGCTTTAATCTCAGGTGTATGCTTTGCTTTAGTGACCGTTCTTATTCGTAAAGAGAAAAATTTTGCATTTGAAATAGTTTTATTTGGTAATGCAATTACAGCTTTAATCTGTTTCCCTTTTATTTTGGAGGGGTTTGGTAATTCATCATATATAGATTTATTAATTATTTTTGCTTTAGGGATTTTTCAACTAGGAATACCTTACCTGCTTTATACTAAAGCACTTAAATATGTTAAGGCAATTGATGCTATCTTGACGGGCATGATAGAGCCAGTTTTAAATCCTCTATGGGTATTTTTATTTTTAGGAGAGGTTATGGGTGAATGGGCATTTATTGGTGGTTCTATGGTTTTAATTGGCTCTTTAGGAAGAGCTTACTTTAAGCAAAGAGTGAAGGAGTAATATTTATGAAAGGAACTGTAAAAGAATACGATAAAACAAAAGGTTTTGGTTTTATATCAGGCGAAGATGGTGAAGATTATTTTGTTCATGTTTATGGGCTTGGACCTAAATTAAAAAATTTTGGTCTACGTGCTGGTCAAAAAGTAGTATTTGATATTGATTTTGATATGAAGGGTGATAAAGCAATAAATGTCAGGCCAGGGTAAAATCCTTAGTTTCTAGGATGAACTTTTTAATAATAGGTGCTATTTTAATTGGTATTTTATGCCCAGCATCATATGTTTTTAAAAATACAGGATTTTTCCTTTCTTTTAGTATTGAGTTAGATGTGATACTCGCACTTACTGGAATAATCTCATCTTGATTGCCATGTAATAATAAAACAGGCGTTTCTTTACTTTCTTTAGTTCCTTCAGATTTAATTTTTTCTTTAAACTTAATAAAACCAGCTATAGGTACGATACCTCCAATCGCATAAGGAAGTCTTAAAGCAAATTCCAGTGCAAGACATGCACCTTGAGAAAAACCAACGAGGTAAATATCTTTATTTGAAAATCCAGATGATTTAATTTTTGTGAATAGATCTGTTAAGCCAGAAATAGTTTTTTCATATTCCCAACCTATTTTATCTGAACCATGAAACCAAGTAAAACCAGTTCCTGACTCAGATTTATATGGAGCTCTAGGAAAATGCCACTGTGCATCATCTATTTTTAATATTTTTGCAACTTGTTCAAAAACAAACTCATCTCCTTTCCACCCATGCAATCCTATAATAGCTTTATTGGAATCCTTATTACTTGAAAAAGTTCGTGTAATAAGTTCAAAGTTCACAACAACACTCATCTAATATCTTTATAGAGCTTAAAATAATCTCTTCTTGAAAAATATTTCCTTGAATACAGGTACCAACACTTATTCCATTTATTGTTGCTAGACCTTCATATTTAATTAAATCATTTTGACTGACTTTAATTATTGTATAGCCATTGATTAGATCTTCACAATTATCGCATGTTGAACCTTTCTGACATGAAAAAAAGATAAATGACAGAAAGAAAATAAATGAAAATAATTTGAAGCTATTATTCAAAATTTGCTTCTGCCGTTAATATCCATTTAGAATTACCCGGCGTTCTACTTGGGTCTAATCTATAGAGTTGCCCAGTTGAGGTATCAAGCATATAGTGCCAGTGGGTTCTTTCAATTTGAAAAGATTGAAGCTGATATCTTCCAGCTGCTTTATCTTTCCCTAGTTGATCTTGCACATAAGTATCTAGCTCTTCCATAATAGTCACGAGACTATCATCTTTTGCCTGTGTAGCACCAATGAAAGTAATTACCATTGTTGTAATTAAAGTCCCAGTCAATATGCCACTAATATATCGTTTCATTTTAGACTCCTTATTTATGAACCGATTGTACGGTTAGCTTCATAGTCATCCATTCGCTTAATAAAGTCATCCTCATCATCTGCTTGAAGCAATGGACTTAAAGAAATATTTTCACCAATTGAGATACACCTTTTAGGGCCATAATCATGTCCTGGGTAAATTATGGTTTCACGAGGTAGATTTAATATTATATCATAGATTGATTTATATAAATCTTTTGTATTACTCCCCTTGCTTATTGTTCGGCCTGTCCTCCCAACAAATAGTGTATCCCCTGTAAATAAAATTCCATCTAAGAGATAACATACTGAATCGTTATAATGTCCTGGAGTATATAAGATTTCAAGACTTAATTGACCTACGGTTACAATATCTCCATTCTTAATAGGCTTAATATAATTACACTTAATTTTATCTTTTGATTCTTTATAAACCATGGATACCAAATTTGGATATGTATCAACATATTCATCTAAATAAGCTATATGGTCACCATGGGTATGTGTAATAAATAGAGCGATTAAGCCTTTGGGTTTAATAAAAGGCTTAATTTTTTCAAGTGATACTGATGCATCTACAAGAAATTGATTGCCAGTCCGCATACATGTAACTAGATAGGTAAGGTTATCATCATACCCACCTTTAAAAGATCGAATAGAATAATCTGTTTCAGCCATACTAACTTAAATTTAAATCTGTTTTTGGAACAAATTTTAGTCTCTTATATTCAAATACGATATAATCAATTATTGGAGTCATTATGGAAACAAAACAAATTGGCACGTATCTTATCATTGCTGGAGCAGCGATATTGGTATTGAAATTTATTAATGCTATCATCAGTTTTATCTTAAGTGATTTTTTATTGGGTTTAGGCACTATTCTACTTATCGCTGGTGCAGTTCTTCTCTCCATGAAATTTATTAAAGAAAACAAAGATGACGCTAAAGACGAGCCATTCAGAGGAATTGATCAGTGAAAATTAGTACTACAGAATCAATTTCTGGGTATCAAATTACTGAAAATTTAGGAACTGTTATTGGGAATACCATTAGAGCAAGGCACGTTGGTAAAGATATTATGGCTCTTTTTAGAACTTTTGTTGGCGGTGAGGTTAAAGAATATACTGGTATGATGGCAGAGTCACGAGAGCAAGCAATTATGAGAATGGAAGCTAAGGCAAGTGAGTTGGGAGCCAATGCCGTTATTGGTGTAAGATTTCAAACCTCAATGATACTCCAAGGTACTGCTGAGTTACTTGTTTATGGAACGGCAGTCAAAATCATCAAATTATAGAAGTCTATTCTTTATTTTTTTCTGAATCCCAGTAATCATCTTTCATTAATATATTGAATGCTTCTTGTTGTTTTTCAAGTCTCTTCGTAAGAACCTCATATACTTCAACTTGTTGATCAGTTGGTTTAAAATCAGCTCCAAATCGAGTCAGATCACTTCCTAGTGCTGCTAAGCGACCATAAATCTTATTTGGATTTCTAAATGCATCTTCTCTAGCGCCTGTAAGCTTAACATCAAATAAATGACTTTCTATTTCATAAAGCCTCATATCCATATCTCTTGCTGCTTTTTCTTCCCTTGTTGATGAATAATTATTTTGAAGTGCATAGCGCAATTCTTCGATTTTATTTATTAGTCTAACATTATCATTTATACTTTCCCTTAGGCTAATTAAAAATTCAAACTGTGATTTAATATCTCTTATCGTCCCAGTAGTATTTGGGTCTTTTAAAACATTAAAGGTTTGTTTTAAACTTTTATCATCAATTTGAAGAACAGCCATGTATTTTCCAGGGATTACTTTAGGTCCAAGTTTTCCAGCATTAACATCTAAGTCCCAAGTTCTAAGTTGTCGCCAACCATCCTCATTGTAGGTAACCCAATCAACACCTAATGGATCAACGCGGAGTTTTGGTGTAATTGTTTTTTCATAGCGTAAATCCCACATTACACGATTGACACCTTTTGATAATTTGCGAGGCTTAATCTTTCTAATTTCATTTCCATTCATATCCTGGATTGAAATAAAAATATTTTTCATATTTGTTTTAGGTAAAAAGAAATCAATATTTGCTCCATAGGAAGGATTTTGACCTCTAATCAAACTTGTACCATCATTTTTCATACTTTGTATACTTTGAAATCGATAAGCATCTTGAATTGGCATTAAAACAAAATCTTTTTTATTCGATGATGCTAATTCTCTAAATGGACTTATATCATCTAATATATATATCCCTCTACCATAGGTTCCAATAACCATATCATCAAAATGTTCTTGAAGACTTATCCAATAAATAGGGGCTGGTGGGAGGTTATTATTAATCTTAGACCAATTATCACCATCATCAACTGATAGATATAAAGCATTATCAGTGCCGGCATAGAGTATACCCGGCATTTTATGATCTTCTCTAACAACATGAACAAAACTGGAATATGATTTTGGTATGTTTTTAGATATAAGTGTCCATGTTTTACCATAGTCTTTAGTTTTGTAAATATATGGGTCAAAATTTCCCATCTGATGAAAATCAACACTAATATATGCTGATCCTTCATCATATTGAGAGGCTTCAATATTAGAGATCGTCCCCCAGGGAGGCATTTCTATATTACTGGTAAGATTCACCCAACTACGACCACCATTTTTAGTTAAATGAAGTTGACCATCATTGCTACCTACCCAAATTAATCCCTGTTTTATTGGTGATTCCGTTATGGCAAAAAGAACTGAACCATCAAATGTCATTAAGTTGTCTATTGCAATTCCACCTGAGCTTTTCTGATGACTTTTTAAATTTAATGTAAGGTCTGGAGATATTACTTCCCAACTTTGACCAAAATCAGAAGAGCGATGAACATATTGACTACCAACATAAACATTGTGCTTTTTATGTTTTGATATATGTATTGGAAATGTCCAATGCCATCTATACTTAAGATCTTTTGGCGCCCAACCATATGAGGCTTCTGGCCAAACACGAACATTTCTTGCATGTCCTGTCCTAACATCATAGACTTCTAAACCACCATCGTAACACCCTGACCAAATAATATTATTATCATTTGGATCTGGAATACCAAACCCAGATTCACAACCACCAAAAGCACGCCAATGGCCAAGGTTTATACCATTTTCTAGACTGTTACTTGGCCCTCTATATGAATAGCCATCTTGACGATTACCATATACATTGTATGGAATTTGATCATCGACATGAGCATGATACATTTGGGCGATTGGTAATACAACTCGTTTATATGTACTACCATCATTTGCAATTGAAGCACATCCATCATGTGCTACCATTATCCTATTACCATCTTCAGGGTCTATCCATATATCATGATTATCTCCTCCTGCACGATAACCAGATTTAATCGTCTTACCACCATCTTCAGAGACACTAAATTGTACATTTAGCACATATATTTTCTCTGGATTATCTGGCGCTACTGCCATTCGCATATAATACGGTGCTCGTTCAGCTAGTGTATGATTCCTTGAGACTAATTTCCATGATTTTCCACCATTATCTGTACGATATAGCCCTGGGTGTGCTTCTTCACATAGTGCATACATAGTATTTGGATTACTTTGTGAAATAGCTACAGCAACTTTTCCTACTGGTTTACCTTTACCACCTGGTAAACCATTTTTGTCCTGTCTTTCCCATGAGTCACCACCATCCCTAGTTATAAAAACACCGCCTGACTCGCCGCCGCTATTTAAACCCCAAGTATTAATATTGATTTCCCACATACTTGCAATAAGAAAATTTGGATTATTACGATCAATAGCTATATCAATCCCACCTGTATTTTCATCAATGAATAAAATTTGTTCCCATGATTTGCCGCCATTAACTGTTCTATAAATACCACGTTCTTTCTGTGGTCCATATGTATGACCTAAAGCAGCAACATAAATAATATTATCATTTTCAGGATGAATAACAATTCTTGCAATACGAGCAGTCTTTTCTAAACCCATGTTTGACCAAGAATCACCACCATCAGTTGATTTATATATTCCATCACCAATTGCATGCGCAGGTCTGATAATAAAAGTTTCGCCTGTCCCAGCCCATAATATATTTGGATTATTTTGTGATATTGCAAGTGCGCTTACTGATGAAACATCTTGATCATCAAAGATAGGCTGCCATGAAATTCCATTGTTCTTAGTTCTAAATAGTCCACCAGATGCAGCACCTACATAATATGTGTTATGATCAGATGAAACACCTGTAACAGCAATAGCACGATTACCATCTGGTCCAATAAATCGGAACTTCATATTTTTGTAAAGATCTGGATCAATGCTTTGGGCAAAAATCATTGAGAATAAAAATAATGATAAATGGAATAATCTCTTCATTTCAACCTCCTTTTGAAAAGATAACAAGCTAAATATACGTTAAAGGTTTGAATGGAAGTTAAAATTTGTACCCCGAACAGGATTCGAACCTGTGACCTACGCATTAGAAGTGCGTTGCTCTATCCAGCTGAGCTACCGGGGCAAAAAAAACGGTAATAAACCGTCGAGAAATTAAGTTAATAAATAGTGACAGAATAACCGAAAAATACACCTTTTTTTGTCGTCAATCCCTCGTCGAGAAAATTCTTGCTTTTTACGTCCCTTAAATCGTACACTTACCGTCGAGAACTAACATTTAGTATAAAATAACCTACTAAAGGAGGTCATAATTATGGCTGAAGTTGTAAAATCAACCGGAGTTTCAAAAGAATCTGGTTACCTATATTACCTTGGAAAAGATGGTAATGTATGGCGTTCAAAAATGGCCCGCGCTGGAAAAGGTGGCGGTAATGCAGAAAAAGTAGCTGATGCAGGTGTTCAACGTGAATCAGGTTACTTGTATTTCATTGATAAAGGTGGAAATGTTGCTCGTGCACCAATGGCTAGAGGTCGAAAATAATCTTTCAAATCCTCGACAAAAAAGCCTCCGCTTGCGGGGGCTTTTTTGTTTCAGTAACAATTTGATTCAATTATATAACTTTACCATTTATTAATATTAAATTTCAAATCCATCCAACTTCATTTTTGAATGGAGAAGCATCTATTATTTTTTTAAGGAAATAGTTAATGAAGAAAAATGTATTTACAATTGGATTTATTTTTACATTTTTAGTTGGACAGCAGTCAGAGCTAAAAAATGTTACAGTATTGCCATATACTAAAAAACGTGATCTTGTAAAATACATGAAATCTGTCATAGTACCTGAGTTAGGTGTCAAATGTAGTTTTTGTCATAACTTGTCTGATTATTCAAGTGATGAAAAAGCACATAAAAAAGTGGCGCGTGAAATGATTACCATGACGATGAATGCTAATAAGACTATGAAAGATTTAAATTTTCATGAGGTATCTTGTTGGGTTTGTCATAGAGGTAATAGTCATCCTGAACATCCACCAAAGAAAAAATAATTACTATGAAATTTTTTAGACATACGTTGATATTTTCATTTACCTTTATAATCTCCAGTTGTATCTGGCTTAGCCCTCAAGAACCAACTTTATTACTTAGTAATGAGGAATCTGAAGAAGAGCTAGAATCAAAAGATGGGTTTGTTCATGATGTAATTGAATCAAAATCATTGAAACCGATTTTTCAAGTAGAATCTTTGCCTGAAGGGTGGACGGTTGATCGTCATCCAGTGGCTAAATGGGGTATGAGTTTACCAACTGTAATGTCCAATGTTTTAGATTCTGCGCAGTCAGTAGAATATTGGGAAGAAGTCTTAGATCTTCCCACGCAATACAAACTACCTTTAAAACGGTCAAAAGTTTTATTCCAAGTAATTACTCGTTTAACTATAGAAACTGTTGAATTACATTTTATAAATATTGACCATATCTATAGTTCAACTAATCATGAACCCTCTCATTATATTATGAATGGTGTTGTTAGGACTGTTGAACTAAAACCAACAGACTTTCCTCAACTCATGGCTGAAGATGTAATTAAATATAAATTTTTAATGGAATACGGTACGCCAAATGAATTTAGTGATGGCTTTCATAAGTACCAGAATGAAGTAACAACTTTAAAAGTTAAAGAGATCGATAAAAGCCATGTTCAAATTCAAATGAATAGTGTAGATGTAGATAACAAACTTCGTCAAGCTATTGAAGATATGTATTCTGAAGAGGGGATTGAATATCAGAAAAAGCTCCTCCTAAGAGCGATTGATTTTTAATTTTTTATTTATAAAATGAAGCTTAAATATTTCTTTTTATTTTTACCAATTTTTGGTGCTTCCCAGAATCTCATTGTTTCTGAAATCATTCATAAAGGTAATACAATCACTAAAGATTATATTATTAAAAGAGAGATACAACATCAAATCCAAATGCCATTAGATAGTACTATTGCGGTTGAAGATAAAAATCGTTTAATAAACCTTGGGATTTTTGCTGATGTTCAATGGCGTGCAATTCCTCTTGAAAATATGACTATTCGTTTAGAGTATCAAATTATAGAAAATAATAAATTTTTAGGTGGCAGATTTATTGGCGGCCCAGCACCAGCATATGATGAAGAGACAGGTTGGTCATTTGGAGGCGGTGGTGTATTAAAGAACTTTAGAGGAAGAAATGAAACAATTGGAGGCGGCCTTGTTATTGGTGGTAGAAACACCTTTGGATTTGCATATCAAAATCCATGGATAGCTGGTGATCATATTTCACTTGATGGAGATTTAGCTAAGTCAGATTTTAATCATCCATATTTACCTTATCGATTAAAAATCAATACGATTGAAGTAAATGTTGGTAGATATTTTGGTTATACCCGTAAAACATCTATAGGATTTGAATTGGAAGACTTGAATTTTATTTCAGATTCAGTTCAGATAAATTATAAGTATTTTGCCCCACAAGGTTTTTTTATATATGATACAAGAGATATTTACGCAAACCCAACAAAAGGAATATTAATTAAGCAGGCATTCTCAAGTCGCATTGATATTTCAGGAAAAGCTCAAAATAATTTTACTTGGTTTCAATCTTTTAGTATTTACAAGCGCTTAAGTAGTCTAGATAATCAAAAACCTTGGATCTTGGCTTTTGGAGCTAAATCTCAAATGAATTTTGGTGTTAAAGATCAACAGTTTCTTGCTGCAATGGGAGAGTCAGGCTCTGTTAGGGGTTGGCATTATCCTAATGCTTTGAATTATAATGATTCAAAGCAAATATATCGATTTGGCTTTCATAATTTAAAATCATCAATAGAAATAAGGAAAGTACTCGTACCAAGATTTCCTATGATGAACCTGTATGAATTTGGAGTAACAAGTGCTTTCTTTATAGATTGGGGTGTAACAACGCAAAATGATTTTGGTGATCTATTCAATATAATCCCTATTTTAGGAACAGGCCTTAGTTTGCAATTTGAGCTTCCTTTTGTTCCTGTTTTAAGACTTGATTACGGATATGGATTTTATAAAGGTAAAAAAATAGATACTGCATTTCATCTAGCTGCAGTTCACCAGATATAAGTTATTTTTTTCTAAAAATCATCGCTTTTTCAAAGCGATTTTCTTCACCGCTCCTTAGTCTTTGTATATTGCTTCTATGTGTAAAAGTGATAAACCATGGTATCAATAAGCTAAAGACCATAAGTGAAAGTGGTGCTGGGTTTGTACCAAAGAATGGGGGAAATAAAAAAAGAAAAATAGGTAAAGAGACAGATGCTAATATAGAAGCTAATGAAACATACCCAGTTAACATAATAGTTATTATAGCGACGGCTAAGCAAAATGGAAAAGCTGTTGGAAATAGAGCAATGAGCATACCTCCTAAAGTACCGACCCCTTTGCCGCCTTTAAATCCTGCAAAAATAGTATAAGTATGGCCAAGTACAGCAGAAAATCCGCATAGTATTTGAACAACACCTAAATCTGGAATGATTTGTGCATAGTAAAAAGCAGGTGCAAAAATGGCAGCTGGAAGCCATCCTTTAAATACATCAACAATAACAACAATTAATGCAGGTTTCCATCCTAAAACCCTAAAAACATTAGTCCCACCAGCATTACCACTCCCATGTTCCCTAATATCAATATTTTTAGCTATACGACCAATAATAATACTGGTTGGAGTAGAACCGGTTAGGTAGCTAATTATGATTAAAACAATTAAGAAAAGTAATTCATTCATTATTTAAATTATCATTTAAGGTTTGAATTGCAAAACACAAGACTTTAGGACCAGCATGGACTCCTAATGCAGGTCCAACATCAGTAACAATTACGTTATTTTCTCCAAATTTATTAACTAAATCTTTTGTCCAATCTTCAACAAACAATTCCATTTGAGCATGGGAAATTCCAATCCTAGCATTTTTATTTTTTGGAATTTTATTTTCAACAAATTTTCGAAATTTATTTGCTTTGTCATTATTGCCAAATGAAAGGCCCACTGGTTTTAGTCCTTCTTTTTTAAAAGCTAAATATGGGTTTATTTTAAAAAAGTTAGCAATTTTTTTAACAGTAGGTGATATTCTTCCTCCTTTTACAATATTATCTAGAGTATTTAATCCAACATAAAGTTGTGTATTTTCAATTGCTTGTCTAGCGATTACCTTGACTTCATCAAGACTTTTACCTTCATTTATAGCTTCTGCCGTTCTCATTGCAATTAACCCAGTTCCAATAGTACCACTATATGAGTCTAAAATATTAATTGGAAAAGTTGATAAAGATTTTGCAGCGGTTATAGCAGATTGATATGTTCCACTTAATGCTTCAGGTAGATGAATTGATATTGCAGACTCATAATGACTAGATAGAAACTGATATTGTCTTCTAAAGTCACCAGGTGAGGGTTGAGAAGTTTGTGGATGATTTGGATTTGTTTTTAGCTCACTCCAGAATTCATCAGAGGTTAATGAAACTTTATCAACATAGTGCGTATTGCCAAAATTTAATCTTACAGGAATAACATGAATATTCATGTTATCTATTACTTCTTCTGGTAGATCACAACCTGAATCAACAATTATTGCTGTAGAGGAATGAGCTGAATGAGCATCTGATTGTTGCTTTATCATATCATCAGTCTTTTCACCATGAATTGAACCATATTCTTTACATAGAGTAAAAACTTTGTGAGGGTCATCTGAATGAATATGTACTTTTGCTTTAACTTTGGTTCCTGCCAAGACTATACTATCACCAAGATCCATAAGACGCTCTTGGAGTAGACGTCTTGGAATATCTTCCCCTAAAATAATACATTCAGTACAGTATTGATATTTCTCATTAGTGCCTGTTATCACTTCTTCTATAGCTTCAATAACAGTTAGCTCAGTTTCAGTTATTGATCCAGATTCAATAAATTCTTGAATTCCAGAAAGCATGTCAACAAATCCTTGCGCACCTGCATCTAAAACACCTGCCTTTGCTAAAACTTCTAATTGTTTAGGTGTGTTTTCCAGAGCTTCTTGTGCATCAATCAACCCACTTGATAGAATTTTTAAAAAATCATTCGAATTTTTACTTGAACTTTCTAGAGAATCACTCCAAACTCTAATTACGGATAATATTGTACCTTCTCGTGGTTTTGTAAGTGCATCATATGAATAATCTTTTGCATGAGATATCGCTTTAGAAAATTCAATAGTATTAAGTTTTTCAATATCTTTGATTCCATCTGCAAAACCTACAAAAAACTGTGCAAGAATTGCACCAGAGTTTCCTCTTGCCCCATCAAGGGCACTATCAGCAATTGCCATACTCATTTTTTTTATATCTGAATAAGCATTATTTTCAATACCCTCTTCAATTGAAGTAAGAGTATAAGCCATATTGGTTCCAGTATCTCCATCAGGAACAGGAAAAACATTAATTTTATTTAGATATTCTTGCCTCGATACAACCCGACGTAGTCCAGCTGTAATAGACCTATAAAGTCTAATTCCATCAATATATTCAATTGACATTTATTCAGAGCCTTTACTAGGCAAATTTTTGCTTAACGATATGCCAGGGTCTAAAATTCCTCCAGAAATAATTGATTTTAAGCCATCTTCAACAGAAATATCTGGATGAATGGCATCTTCTGTAGGGATGATAACAAATACACCAGAAGTTGGATTGGGCGTCGTGGGAACAAACACATGATAGAATGATTCCCCATTATCATTGTTTGATTTGTTTGTAACAAAACACATTGTCCATAACCCACGTCTCGGGTATTGAATAAAAATAACTTTCTCAAAAGATTTCACTGTGGAACCAGAGAAAGCACTAGTTATCTGTTTAATTGTATTATAAATAGTATTTACAATAGGAAGTTTATCTAATATCAGCTCTCCCCAATTAAATAATGTTCTACCAAGGACATTTGTAATAAGAAGACCAAGTAAGAAAATAAAAACTAATGTTAGTATAATTCCTAATCCAGGGATCTCGATATCTGCTTGTTTAAGAAATGGTGCTGCTAAACCATCGAGGAATGTAAATAAAAATTTTAAAATCCAAAATGTGACGGCTATGGGTACAATTGCAATTAAACCTGCAAAAATACGTCTTTTAATTGATTGCCACATTTTTTTCACCTTTAATTTTAATATTCATTCTCATTAATTAATAAATAACACCTTCAAGGTTTAGAAGGAAGTTTTTTCTATTTAATCCACCTCCATAACCACCTAATCGTCCTCCGCTACCTAATACTCTATGACAGGGAATTACGATTGGAATAGGGTTTTTAGCATTGGCCGAACCTGCAGCTCTAATAGCTTTGGGGCTTCCAGCAATCATTGCAATTTCTTTGTATGTTCGATATTCACCATAAGGTATTGATTTTACAGCCATTAATGCTTTATAATAAAACGGTGGCAAATTTAAATCAAGTTTAAGCTCAAAGAATTTACGATATCCCGCAAAATATTCATTCAATTGATGAGTGACATTCGATAATGATTGATCATCTCGAATTAATCGCTGTCTTTTTTTATATTTTTTAAGAATAATTGATTCAAATTGATTTATTTGATATTCAAAAATAATATTATTCAATCCTTTACTAGATTGGGACAATAATAATTTTCCAAGAGGTGAATCAATAATTGTGTAATCAATCATAATAGAATTTACTATTAAAAAAATAAATCAGAATCTCGTCTAATAATTTTAACTAGGTATTTTTCAGATTATAGTTTATTAGAAAACCACCAAGAATAATTAAAGCTGCTCCAAATAATGAAATTAATGATAAAGTTTCATCTAGAATAATCCACCCTGATATAATTGCAATAATTGGTGGGAAAAAAGCTACATAGCTTAATTGACTAGCAGGTAAGTGATTTAAAAGCCAAATATATATTCCCCATGTTACTACTGTTCCTGGAATTGCTAAAAATAATAAAGATGGAATGTGATTTGAATTAATTTGGGAAAAACTACTTTTATCAAATATAAAAGCCATTAATAAAATAATTAGTCCTGCTACACTCAATCCAACAGCATTTAAATGAACAGTGTCAACTTTAATACCTTGTTTTTTTATATATATTGTTGGCCAAGAGCCAATAACTATTGCGAGTAATATAGAAAATATTCCCAAAAATACTTTTTCTCCTCCAAACGAATTACCATTGTACAATAGCAGGATCGTTCCAATAAAACCAATAATCATACTTATTATTTTTTTTTGATTAAGTTTATCATTTGGTATAAAGAAATGTGCCATTATGGCTATAGTAATAGGAGATAAACTGTATAAAATTGAACCTAGGTTTGAGTATACATACTGAGCACCCCAGTATGTTAAATAGTAACAAAGGGTATAATTAAATAAAGCATAAACTATATATATTGATTGAATTTGAGGAGTGAATTTTACCCTATCATTTTTTAAAAAATAAATAAACCAAAAAACGATACCTGCAATAATAAAACGCAAAGATAATCCCCAAAGAATAGGCATTTGGCTCACATTTATTTTTAGGAAGAGCCATGTGATTCCCCAAAAAAAACTAATTATGGCGTAAAAAGTTATAATTTTTAATGTCATAAAAAATTCTCTGAACATTTCATAATAAGTTTATCTTCACTTGTAGCCAAAAATTTAATCATATAAGTTCGCGTTCAATTTAACTGAAAGAAATAATGATTGAAGTAAAGAATTTAATTAAAGACTTCACCCTTAATAAAAAGCAACGAAAAGAAATGGGTGATAAATATAAAAACACTAAGATTTTACGTGCGGTTGATGATGTGAGCTTTAAATGTCAACCGGGACGAATTTATGGTCTACTTGGCCCAAATGGAGCTGGAAAAACAACAACTCTTAGAATGATAGCAACTATGCTTAAACCTACATCTGGTTCTATTACAGTTGCTGGTTATGATTCTGTAAGCAAAGGCCAAAAAGTTAGAAGTCAAATAGGTTTTATGACTGGACAGACAGCCCTTTACGATCGTTTAACTCCTACGGAAATGGCCAAATATATTGCAGATCTTCATGGAATGGATAATAAAAAATTCAATGAACGCAAAGAGCATCTATTTAATATTTTAGATATGAATAGTTTTGCTGATAGAAGAATTGGAAGACTAAGTACAGGTATGAAACAAAAAACATCTATTGCGAGAACTATTATTCATGATCCGCAAGTAATGGTATTTGATGAACCAACTTCTGGCTTGGATGTAATGACTTCTAGAGCGATTGTAGATCTTATTCGCTCTTGTAAAGAAGAAGGGAAAACTGTTATTTTTTCAACTCATCGAATGGGTGAGGTTAATCAACTATGTGATGATATAGCGATTATATATAAAGGTAAATTGTTTTATAATAGTTCTCTTGATCAATTTAAATCAGAAATGACGAAATCAACTTTTGAAGAAGAGTTTATATATAGAGTGGGAGAGGAATAATATGAAATTTTTAATTATTGCTAAGAAAGAGATCCTTGATATAACTCGTGATAAGCGGACATTGTTAATGATGATCGCGTTCCCTCTTCTTTTGATGCCTGTCTTAATTGGAACAATGATGAAGATCACAACGTCACAGGCTGAAAAGGCATCAGAGAAAGAAATAAAAATAGCCTTTATTGGACAGCAGTATGCACCAAATCTTTTCAATGCTTTTTCTAATTTAGATAAGCTGATTGTTTTAGATCAAATTCCAATGGATAGTGTAGAGTCATATATTCAATCTGAATATATAGATGCAGCCATAAATATTGATTCTAGCTATCAATTAAATATAAATAATAATTCTCAGGCCAAGATTGATATTCTTTATAAAGGTACAGACTCTTTTGGTACTGCCAAAGAACGAATAGAAATGGTTCTTGATCAATTTGAAAGAAATATCATTGAAATTAGAATGAATGAATTAAGCTTAAAACCCAACATCGTTAAGGCATATAATATTGAATTTAATGATGTTGCGTCCAATCAAGAGAAATTTGGAAAATTAGCAGGCGGTTGGTTGCCTTATGTATTTATTTTATTTGGATTTATGGGTGCTATGTACCCTGCCTTAGATCTTGGTTCTGGTGAAAAAGAAAGAGGTACGCTTGAGACAATTCTTTCATCACCAGCAAGTAGGCTTGACATAGTTCTAGGAAAGTTCGTTGTAATTATGTCCGCAGCTTTTTTAACGGCTTTTTTAGCATTAGCTGGTATTTTAATTGGAATTCAGCAAATATCAGTAATTCCTCCAGCTTTTTTAACTTTAGTAAATGAGATTTTTACGGTTAAAACAATTGCGTTAATAATGACATTGGTATTGCCCGTATCAGCTTTCTTTAGTGCAGCACTTCTTGGACTATCTATCTATGCAAAATCATTTAAAGAAGCTCAAAGCATTGTTGCCCCATTAAATATTGTAATAATTTTTCCAGCTGTAATAGGAACATTGCCAGGTATAGAATTAAATATGATTACATCATTAATACCTATATTAAACGTTTCTCTTGCATCAAAGGATATTATTGCTGGTATAATGAATCCTATATATATGACAGAAGTATATCTTTCGCTCTTTGGGTTTGCTGCATTGTCGCTATACTGGTGTGTAAGATCTTTTAATAAAGAAAGCACAATATTTAGGAACTGACTTATTTCAAATAAAAAAGGCCTTGAAAATTTTCAAGGCCTTTTTTATTCAATTATATATAAATATTATTTAATAGAATTCTCATGTAATTGAATTACAATTGGGCTTGCAATATAAATTGATGAGTATGTTCCTACAATAACACCAATTATCATAGCTAAAGCAAAGTTGTGAATTACTTCTCCTCCAAAGTACCATAAAATAAAAACAACTAAAAAAGTTGTGAGTGAAGTAACAATTGTTCTTGAAAGTGACTCGTTGACACTGCGATTTACAATCGTAACATAAGCATCTTTTTTAGATGCTTTTATATTTTCTCGAATTCGATCAAATATAACAATAGTATCGTTCAATGAATAACCAACTATTGTTAGGAATGCTGCAACAATTGGAAGACTAATTTCATATCCTAATAGTGAGAATAAACCTAAGGTAACAAATACATCATGAGTTAAAGCAGCAATTGCTCCTAAGGCAAATCTAAATTCGAAACGAATTGAAATATATAAAAGAATTAATCCCAAAGAAGAAATAATTGCCATAATAGCTTTGCCACTTAACTCTGAACCTATTTTAGGGCTGACCGTTCCCTTACCAAGAATAAAATCTGATTTATTTTCAGGAACCATTTCAGGGAAAGAGTTATAAAGATGATCAACTATTTTTTGGGCAAAATTTTGAGGTGCACCATCGATATGAGGAACACGTATCAACACGGCCCCAGGGTCTCCAAAGTGCTTTATTTCTTCTCTGCTAAAATCAAAATCTTGACCATCGACATTTAATTTACCCATTGCAGATCGTACAGCTAAAATATCCATATCTTTTGTATACTGGACAGAAACTAAAGTACCACCCTTAAAGTCAATACTAAGTTTTGGTCCACCATTCACTAATAGTGATATTAAACCAGAAAGTATTACTACTGTTGATATTATAAATGCAAGCTTTCGCTGGCTCATAAAATCTATATGTGTATCTTTAATAATTCTCATATGCTCAACTTATTTAAGTTTTTACGACCTGTAAAAGAGTTAAAAATTGTTCGTGTCACAAATATAGCAGTAAACATCGATATTAAAATTCCCCAGAATAATACTGTTGCAAAACCCTTTATTGGCCCAGTTCCAAATTGCCAAAGAACTAAGGCTGCTATTAAAGTAGTAACATTGGCGTCAATAATAGTTGTCAATGCACGATCATATCCACCATCAATTGCTGCTTTTGGTGTTTTCCCTTTTCTTAGCTCTTCTCTAATCCTCTCAAAAATAATTACATTTGCATCAATTGACATTCCTACTGTTAATATTAAGCCAGCAATCCCAGGCAGTGTAAGCGTTGCTTGAAGCGAGGCTAAAACAGCCAGCACCAATACAATATTCCAAATCAATGCAAAGTCAGCTATAGTTCCTGCCGCTCTATAGTATATAAGCATAAATATTAATACAATTATGAGTCCAATAACTACTGATCGAGTTCCACTTCTTACAGAATCTGCACCAAGTGAAGGACCCACAACACGTTCTTCAATAATATCTACCGGAGCTGGTAATGCACCAGCGCGAAGAACAATAGCTATATCTTTTGCTTCGTCAATATTAGCAAAACCTTCGATTAATGTGCCCCCTCCTGATATTTTTTCGCGAATATTTGGAGCCATATGGACTTTATTATCTAAAACAATGGCAACTTGACGTCCTACATTTGAACCAGTAATGATTGACCATTTACGTGCACCATCTGAGTTCATTGACAAATTTACAATTGGTTGCCCAGCTGAGGTTGTTCCTTGAGGACCAAGGTTTGCTTTTGCCTCTTCTACAACTCCACCAGTTAGTTCTGCTTGATCTTCTAGTAGAAAAAGTGAATAAACAGATTCAACGTCACCATCCACTGTAGGATAATCTTGAGCTTTATTGCTAAACATAAATGTTCCGCCAATAGCGGCAAGTCTTTCTTTAACTTCAGGAAGATCTAACATTTTTCTTACAGAATATGAATTTTTAACAGGAACACCAATTGTATTACCAAGGTTACGTAACATTCCTGAAAAAGGTTGTTCTGCAACAATATCTGGAGTGATGGCAGATGAATCAACATTACTTTCATCGCTTGATTCACCAAAAAGTTCAGTAACGGATACAGTACCATCGTCATCTGTAATTGCAGAATTTTGTTCTATAGTTTGATCATTTTTAGCAATATTACTAATATCTTTATTACCTATTAATGCTTGGTCAATTTTTGCCATTATTTGATTGGTCGTCGTAATATCCTTAACGATAAAAAATTCAAGTAAAGCGGTACTCTCTAATAAAGATCTAGCTCTATCAGAATCTTGTACACCTGCAAGTTCAACTATAATTCGTTGACTACCTTGCTTTTGAATTGTTGGCTCTGCAACACCAAATTGATCAACACGATTTTGAAGTATTTCTAAAACACGATTAATAGCATCTTCTGACTCTTCGCCTAGAGCTGTAAGTATAATTTCGTTACTTGAACCATAATCGTAATAATAACGTGAGAGTTTTAAGTTTTCTTGATCTGAAACATTAGAAAAAAGTGAAAAGAAGTCAGCCTCAGGTGATAGTTTAAGTTGCGCTCGAATTGAATTTAAAGCACTATTTAATTTATTATCTTTGTTAATAGCAAGGTTCTCTACTAGTGTAGGAAGATCTACTTCAAGAACAATATACATTCCACCTTTTAAGTCAAGACCTTGCTTTATTGTTCTGGATTCTAAAATTTCAAGTTTACCTTCTTCGCGAAGAGTCTCTTTTTCAACTTCAGATAATCCTTGATATTGAATTGTAGGCCATATTGCCCATACTGCCCATGTCAGGACTAGAGCAATAATTAGAAGTCTAGGTGTTAGTTTACTATTCATTTATTTAATGTTTATGTGTTTAAAAAAGCCGGTGAATATACCCTTTGTAGATGAGGAGAGCAAGAAAGTAGCTTATAGTTTTAAATTACTTTTAATTCTTTTCCTATTTTGGTAAATGATTTTATAGCTTGATCTATGTCTGTTTTTTCCATTCCTGCGGATATTTGAACTCGTATTCTTGCTTCTCCTTTTGGAACCACTGGAAAGAAAAAGCCAATTACGTAAATACCTTCATCCAATAACATTGCTGCCATTTGTTGAGCTAGTACTGCATCATATAGCATTATAGGGACAATAGGGTGGACGCCTTCTTTAATATCGAAACCAGCTGAAGTCATTTTAGATCTGAAGTAAATTGTATTATTTTCTAATTTATCGCGAAGATCAGTGTTAGAAGAAAGAATATCAAAGACTTTAATACTTGCAGCAACAATTGATGGGGCAACTGTATTCGAAAATATATAGGGTCTTGATCTTTGTCTTAGTAAGTCAATAATTTCTTGTCGGCCAGTAGTAAAACCTCCAGATGCACCTCCTAATGCTTTCCCAAGTGTAGATGTCCAAATATCAATTTTATTCATTACACCGCAATATTCTGCAGACCCTCTGCCAGTTTTACCAATGAACCCAGTGGCATGACTATCATCAACCATAACCATTGCATCATATTTTTTTGCAAGTTCAGTTATTTTATCAAGTTTAGCAATATATCCATCCATTGAAAAAACACCATCAGTAGCAATAAGTCTTATTCTAGAATCTTGACATTCTAAAAGTTTTGATTCTAGATCATTCATATCATTATTTTTATAGCGTAAACGTTTTGCTTTACAAAGACGAATCCCATCAATAATTGAAGCATGGTTTAATGAGTCTGAAATGATAGCATCTTCTTGTCCTAACAATGTTTCAAACAAACCACCATTTGCATCGAAACAAGACGTATAAAGTATTGTATCATCTGTTCCAAAAAAGTCTGAAATCTTTCTCTCTAATTTTTTGTGAATATCCTGAGTTCCACAAATAAACCGAACGGAAGCCATCCCAAATCCATTTTGATCTAAAGCTTTTTTTGCTTCATTAATTATTTCACTATTATTTGCTAAACCAAGGTAATTATTAGCGCAAAAATTCAATACTTCTCCACCTTCTTCAGTATTTATATTAATGTTTTGTGATGTTGTAATAGTACGTTCTTTTTTATAAAGACCATCTGATTGGATTTTTGAAAGAGTATCTAAGTATAATTGTTTTGAATCTGACATTTTAATATTACCAATCAAGTACGATTTTTCCACATTGACCTTTTTCCATTATTTCAAATGCTTGCTGAAAATCATCAACTGGTAATCGATGAGTTAATACATTAGAAATATCTAGACCACTTCTTAGCATTTGAGTCATTTTATACCATGTCTCATACATTTCACGACCATATATACCTTTTATATTTAGGCCTTTAAAAATAATTTCATCCCAATTAATTTGAGTTGATTCAGGAAGAAGTCCAAGAAGAGCAACATTGCCACCATGATACATATGAGATAGCATATCTTTAAATGCAGAAGGATTGCCTGAAACCTCTAATCCAACATCAAAGCCATTAACTATATTTAGCTCAGAATAATAGTCTTTTATATTTTCTTTTGAAATATTTATAGCTTTGGTTGCTCCAAGCTTTCGAGCTAATTCAAGTCGATATTCATTTATATCAGTAATGACGATATTTCGAGCACCCACAAATTTGCAAATAGCAACTGCCATAACTCCAATTGGCCCCGCACCCGTAATTAATACATCTTCACCAGTCATTTCAAAAGAAAGTGCAGTATGAGTTGCGTTGCCAAATGGGTCAAAAAAGGCAGCTATTTCTGATGGTATATCCTTGTGTATTGGCCAAACATTTGATTCAGGGATAACTAAAAATTCAGCGAAAGCACCAGGGCGTTGAATACCAACGCCTACTGTTTTATGACAAATATGCCGTTTACCTGCTCTACAATTTCGGCAAAAGCCACAGGTTATATGTCCCTCACCTGAAACTCTGTCTCCTTCTTTGAAATGTGTGACGCCTGGACCTATTTCTTCGACAATTCCGCAGAATTCATGACCAGTTACCAATGGAAGTTCTAGTGTTCTCTGAGCCCAATCGTCCCATTTATATATATGAAGATCTGTTCCACATAATGCAGTATGTGTAATTTTTATTTTGACATCATTTGTACCACAATTTGGCACTGGTACATCCTCCATCCAAATGCCAACTTCAGGTGATTTTTTAACTAATGCTTTCATGATTATTCTTTTTTATGAAAAAGATATGTTTATTGGACTAAAAAATATAATGGCTATTAGTTCCCATACCCAATGAAATAAACGTTGGGAATTTACAATAAGTGCATAACATATTATGGAGAGGATGTTATTTAATTATTTTCAATTTGGGTAAAGAAAGATTAACTATGAGTATACAAAAACAGTTTATATGGATAAATATCATTGGTGGCCTATCAGTGCTTGGCGGATATGTTTATGCATTGCTTGACCATCCTATTTTAAGAGGACAAATATGGGGCGGAGTTCCAGAAAATTGGCAGCCATGGATTACTATGTTTATGTTTATTTCTGGATTTGGTTATTGTTATGGAATGTACTATTTGATTTTCAATGAAGGTTTAAATCTAAAATTTTTTGGTGGCAGGTATGATTCAAGTATAATGAGAACATTCCTAATTTTATTTTTTGGTATCTGCCTCTATGTGGATTCATTCAACTTTTAGCTATTTAGAGCTTCCTAACGCTAATTCCTGGAATATGGTTCGAATTGAACTTTGGTGTACAGCTCTTTCAATATTATTTATGACAATTGGATTAGCAACTGCAGAAGGTATTAAGAATGCGAGAATTCACAGAATATCTGTAATTGGCTTAAGTGCTATTTCATTCCATTGTCTTTTTCTAGATGCAATATTATGGACAAGCTATTTCCCAACGGATTATTAATGATTAAAAATACATAGACTATTATTTTATTTTTCTTTTTCCATATCATGTTTAGTGGCTCAAGAAAAAATTATACTTTTTGATGTTAATGTGATTGACGGAGTTAACTCAAATGTTCAAAAAGATATGATGATATTTATATCAAATGGAAAAATTGAATCAATAAAAAATATTGGATCAAGACCTAAGGGATATAGAGTAATTGATTTAAACGGAATGTATATACTTCCTGGTTTTATTGATGCTCATACTCATATTAGTTCATTAGATGCAGCAAAGAGAGCACTAGAATCAGGGGTAACTACAGCTAGAAGTGCAAGTACATCAGGTTTTCAAGATGTTTCAATACGTGAAATGGTTAAGGCTGGAAAATTAATTGGACCTGATATGATTGCTGCAGGTATTTTTGTAACACCAAACCTTGGTGAAACAATTTTGGCAGATGTACGTCTTGCTGATCTTTCAAATGGTGTTAATAAAGAAAATGAATTAAGGAAGCTAGTTCAAATTAATGTAGATAGGGGAGTTGATATCATTAAGACAAGAGGTACAGAGAGGGCTGGTCTTCCTTACACAGATCCAAGGAAACAAACTTATACTGAAAAACAATTAAGTATTATTGTAAATGAAGCAAGTAAATACAATATTCCAGTTATGGCTCATGCTCATGGAGATGAGGGGGGTTTTGCTGCAGTTAAGGCTGGTGTAAGAAGTATTGAGCATGGTACTTATTTATCAAAAAAAACTTTATCTCTTATGAAAAAGAAAGGTACCTATTTAGTACCAACCTATACCACAGTTGTTGATTTGACTGAGCCGGGTGGAGATTATGATAACCCTATACTTTTTATACGTGGACAACATATGCTGCCAGCTTTAAAAGCTACTGTTAAAACAGCTTATGAAATGGGAGTGAAGATTGCAACTGGAGCAGACACTCGATATGGTTCAAATAGTACTACTCGAGTTGGTATGGAAATAACAAATTTTGTAGAACTTGGTATGAAACCTATCGATGCCATTAGATCTGCAACAATTATTGGAGCAGAATTATTATTAATTGATGATAAAACTGGGTCTATTGAAGTAGGAAAAGAAGCAGACTTAATCGTTGTAACAAATAATCCTCTAAAAAATATTCGAACAATTCAAGATGTTGTTTTTGTAATGAGTAATGGTAAGATAGGTTTAAAAAGGATTCCTTTTAATAAGGACTAAATTATGGATCGATTTATTATTCTATTAGATATAAAGCTAAAAACATGGTAGAAGTATATGCACTCATTCATCGAATCTATGAATATGTAAAACCTTGATTATATTTTGGCGAAACTAAAAAAGACATTAGGATTATTTGATGGAGTAGCTTTGCTAGTGGGAATAACTATTGGTGCAGGTATTTTTAAAACACCTCAGGTTATAGCAAATTATATAAATTCTTTTTCAATAATTATAATACTGTGGATTAGTGTCGCTGTCTTTGTATATATAGGTGCATTAATTTATGCAGAATTAGGTTCGCGATTTCCTCAAACTGGTGGTGAATATGTATATATGGAAAAAGCATTTGGACCTTTTTTTGGTTTTTTATTTGGTTGGGCTCAGCTTTTTATTATTCGTACAAGCCCAACAGCAGCTCTCAGTTTATTATCTGCAGATTATTTAGGTTTTTTCTTTCAGATTAATCAAACTCAAAAAGTTTTTATTGCTATAATTATTATTATTATTTTTGGTTTTATAAACACTCTTGGTGTTAACAGAGGTAGCGCATATAATAAGTTTTCGTCTTCAGTTAAGATAACAGGTTTAATGTTATTTTGCTTAATTGGGCTAATTATGACCAATGGAGATTTTTCAAAGTTATCTGAATCAGTTTCTGCAACAGCAAACTTAGGTCCTATAGGAAATATAATTGCTGCGACAATGATGATAGTTTTCTCTTTTCTAGGCTGGGATAGAGTTGGTTATGTTGCTGGAGAAATGAAAAATCCAGAGAGAGTTATTCCACAATCAATGTTCTATGGAATGCTCATAGTTACGACCCTGTACTTAGGGTCAAATATTCTGTATCATTCAGTTATTGGATTAGAAGGAATGCGTTCAAGCTCAATTGTTGCCTCAGATACAGCGATTTCTTTATTTGGAAATATTGGTGCAAGTCTTATTTCAATAATGGTAATAATTTCAGCGACAGGAAGCGTTAATGGTACTATGATGGCAACAACAAGAGTGTATTACGCTATGGCAAAAGATGGCTTAATTTTTAAATGGTTTAATTTTATCCATCCAAAGTATCATACACCAATTAATGCTATCATTGCTCACTGTTCTTGGAGTATCATTTTAATTTTAGTACGACAAAACTTTGAAACACTTGTAGCAGGAATGGTTTTCGCAATTTTAATTTTTTATGGATTTACTACCATAGCATTTTTCAAATTTAGAAGCAAAAATATTGGAAATAATAATGGCTATAAGTTGCCATACTTTCCGCTACTACCTTCTTTATATTTGCTAGGAATAATAGTTTTAGTAGTTCTAAGAGCATTTTATGAACCATGGAAATCAATGCAGGACCTTCTTTTTGTTTTATCAGGAATTCCAGTATACTATATTTTTTTTAAAAAATAAAGTATGTAAACCAATCTAAGGATTTATTTTGAAAAAGCATTTTTTTTACATCTATACTTTAATTGTATCTTTATCTTTTGCACAAGATCGTCCTCAAGTAAAAGCAATAAAAACAGAAGAAGAAATAAAAATTGATGGATTATTAGATGAAAAAATATGGAACGAAATTCAACCCATCACTAAATTTGTTCAAAGGCTTCCTCAGGATGGCGCTGAACCCACAGAAAAATCTGAAATGCGAATTATCTACAATAGCAATTATCTGTATTTTGGGTTCACTTTTTTTGATAGTGAACCAGAAAAGATTCGTGCAACTATTCTAAATAGAGGTGGATGGATTCATAGAGATGATAAGTTAGAGATTGCCTTAGATACATACCTAGATCGCCGAAACGCTTATCTATTTGAAATGAATCCATTGGGTACTCAAGATGATGCATTAATAACTGATGAAAATCGTCCAAGTTTAGATGAATGGGCATGGGATGGTATCTATTTGAGTAAAGGAAGAGTTACAGACTTTGGGTGGATTCTTGAAGTAGCAATTCCATGGAATACATTAAGGTTTCCAAGCGAAGATGATTTAACGATGGGATTAGCTGTAAAACGATATATTAATAGAAAAAATGAAAGTGCAATGTGGCCTCATATTGGGTTGGAGTATAGTTCTGATGTTTATCAGGTTTCTCAGTATGCAAATTTAACTGGACTAAAAAATATTAAACGTGGAAATGATATTAAAATAAAACCATTTGGGATTATTGGCTCTCAAAAACAAATATCAGAAGATGAAACTTTATCTGATAATTTAGGAAATGGTGGAGTTGATCTTTACTATGGTTTAAAATCTAACTTGACACTCAATTTAACTTATAATACTGATTTTGCTCAGGTCGAAGCTGATAATGCACAAATTAATCTAAATAGATTCAATCTTTTTTATCCAGAAAAAAGAGAGTTCTTCTTAACGCGATCTAAATTGTTTTCTTTTGGTAACTCGAGGCAAACCGAAATTTTTTTTAGTCGACGTATTGGTTTAAATCAGAATGTTTTAGGTGGATCACGAGTGTATGGGCAGATAGGTAAAACGTCTGTTGGAGCATTAAACATTCATACCCAAGCTGAAAATGGATTACCGTCAACAGCTTATAGTGCTTTAAGATTAAGATCAGATATTCGTGATCGAACTACAATTGGTGCAATTGTCACAGATGTCTCAAATAAGGAAGCTCAAAATTCAGTTATTGGTTTTGATGGTCAAATGCGGTTTTGGGGGAGTAGCAGTATTTCAGCATGGTACAGCCAAGTTAATGATGATCAATTTGAAAAACCTTCACAAGCTTCAATGATTAAAGTTGATTTAAAGAATGATCGCTACTTTTTTACTGCTGGCCAGCACCGAGTTGATAAAGATTTTGATCCTGCGCTAGGATTTGTTCAAAGAAATGACATGGTTGGATCAGGTGCAATTATGGGGTTTACGCCAAGAGTTGGTAATGGTGAAGAACTTATTCGCCAAATGAGATATACTCTCTATTTAAGAGATGTTAAGAATCTTGAAGGTATTAGTGAAACTGGTATTGTAAATGTTGGAATTGATGCTATTTTTGAATCAAGAGATAGAGTTGGATTAAAGATTATTCAAGAAAGAGAAAAATTATTAAATAGTTTCACTTTAGGAAATGGGCTTGAAATTCAGAAAGGTAACTATCGAGATAGAAAAATTTCTCTCTCCGCTAGAACAAATCAAAGTAGGGGTTATTGGGGTAACTTTAATTTTTCAAAAGGAGATTATTTTGGTGGTAATAAAACTAGTTGGAATACTTCAATTGGGAGACAGTTTTCTAATCATTTAACCTTGTACGGATCTGCTAATCAAAATATTATATTTATGCCAAATCAAGGTGAATTTACAGCAAATATTTATGGCTTCACTGCTGAAGTTGCATTAAATCGAGAATGGTTTGGAAAAGCATTGATTCAATATGATAATTTTTCAAATCAACTTCAATTATATTGTAGGATTAATTGGATTCACACTCCAGGAAGTGATTTATTTATTGTAATAAATAGACTATATGATATAAGTGGTAAGAATAATAGCCTAGTGCAAAATACCCAAGTCGTTAAGTTAACTTATTTATTTCAAATATAATTGACCCCCTTATTGTTTCAACGAACTGTATTCTACTAAATTAGACATTCAAATAAGTTTATTATAGATTTCATTCAATGAGTAAAATTATTTCATTAACAAACCAAAAAGGTGGTGTAGGCAAAACGACCTCTTCAGTTAATTTAGCTGTTAGCTTTGCAGTTTCTGAAGTAAAAACACTTTTGATTGATTTGGATCCGCAATCAAATGCAACCACAGGAATTGAAGATTTGATAGTTGAGCCAAAGGGTTCGATTTATGATGCAATAATTAGAGGATCATTCACAAAAGATGTTATTACAAAAACAAAATTAGATTTTCTCGATATTGTTACTTCAAATAGTGATCTTGTTGGAGCAGAAGTTGAGTTAGTAGGCATTATGGCCAGAGAATTCCAACTTGAGAAAGTACTCAAACCAATAATAAAAAAATATGATTATATACTTATTGACTGCCCACCTTCATTGGGCTTATTGACCTTAAATGCTCTTACCTGTTCAAACTCTTTAATAATACCTATCCAGTGTGAATATTATGCTTTAGAAGGGTTGGGACAATTATTAAATACAGTTAGACTTGTTCAGAAAAATTTAAATCCTAATCTTGAAATCGAAGGTGTTTTATTAACTATGTATGATAGTAGGCTTAACTTATCTAAACAAGTTGCAGAAGAAGTCCGTGGTTTTTTTAAGGATAAAATTTTTGAGACTATAATTCAAAGGAATGTTCGTTTAAGTGAAGCTCCAAGTTTTGGTAAACCAGCCTTATTATATGATGCTAATTCAACTGGGGCTCAAAATTATATGTCATTAGTAGAGGAGATATTAAAAGATGCCAACTAAAAGGCTAGGTAAAGGAATTGATGCTTTAATAAGGCCACAATCAAATCAAGATGTTGCTCCTGCAGGTATTATAAGTATTCAAATTTCAGATATAAAGACCAACCCTCATCAACCTAGAAAAATATTTGATAAAAAATCCCTTGAAGAATTAGCAGCATCAATTAAAGAAAAAGGTGTTATTACTCCTATTACAGTAAAACTTGAAAATAATGGTTATGTCCTTATTGCAGGTGAAAGACGTTTAAGAGCCTCTAAGCTGATTAAAAAGAAACAAATTCCTGCATATATTATTGAATTAACAAGTGATTCAGAAATGATGGAAGTGGCATTAATCGAAAACATTCAGCGTGAAAATTTAAATTCTATCGAAGAATCAGAAGCTTATGCTGTATTGCAAGGAAAATTCAATCTTTCTCAATCAAAAATTGCAGTTGCCGTTGGTAAAAGTAGAACAACAATAACAAACGCGCTAAGATTATTACAGTTACCAATTGAAGTTAAAAAAAGTATTAGTGATAACAGAATTTCAGCGGGCCATGGTCGTGCTATTTTAGCAATGAAGACTGAATCAAAAATGTTGAATCTTTGGAAAATGATCCTTGAGCAAAACTTGTCAGTACGTGCAGCAGAAGCTCTAGTTAAGGGAAAGACAATAAAGTTTTCAAAAAAGAATAAGAAAAAAATGAAATCAAAAAAAGCTTCAGTTAGAAAGATTGAAGATGAATTAATTAGCATATTTGGTACAAAAGTTCAACTAAATCACAAAGATAATAAAGGTGGATCTATTGTTGTTGATTATTTTTCCAATGATGATCTAGAAAGATTGCTAGATCTTATTCGCACTATTGAATAAAATTATATGAAGCCAAGTAGATATACATTTGTAATTATTCCAGATAATGATGGAAGAAAAAAACAATTTAACCTCTCCAAAAAAATCACATTTTTTATTTTATTTTTTTCAACTGCTATAATTATAATTTTTGGATTTAGTCTATTTTATTCAATCCCTAAAGTTTTAGAATTTAATGAAATGGAAAAAGAATATAGCACTCTTATAAATGAACGAATGAAGGTAGTTAGTCTTTACAATGAACTTGAACGCTTAAAAGAAGTAGATCGAATGGTTCAGAAAGCATTGGGTACGGATATGATTGAGAGCAAAGATGCTAATAAAGGACTGGTTAAGCCTAAAGATAATAAACCTATAGATTTAAATCTGATTTACAATATTCCATCAATCTTACCTGTTGAAGGAGTATTGACGCAAGAAATGATAGATAAATTTGATGGCTTTAATAAAAAACATCTAGGCATTGATATAGCAGTCCCTGAACAAACACCGGTTTTAGCTTCAGCCTCGGGGCAGGTTATTTTTTCAGGAATGACAGAAAATCTTGGAAATCTAGTAGTATTATATCATGGAAATGAATATTTTACTTACTATGGACATAATGCTTCAATTGATGCTAAGCTTCATGAGTTTGTAAGTATTGGAGATACCATTGCTAGGTCTGGTAATACGGGAGAAAGCTCTGGGCCCCATTTACATTTTGAAATATGGAAAAATGGTGAGGCTGTTAATCCCTTATCTTATTTTCCTAATTATGATAAATCAAATATGAGTGTAGAATAATATGGCAAGAAATGAAAATAAAGACGTACATACTATGATTGGCGCAGATGCTGTAATTCAAGGTAATATTAGTTGCAATGATGGAATTGCAGTTTATGGTAAAGTATTTGGAGATGTAACTTCTGAAGGACCAGTTCGAATTGCTAGAGGTGGTGAAGTTCACGGTAATGTTCAAGCAAGTGATTCAAATATTGGAGGTACAGTCGCAGGAAATGTTAGAGTAGAAAAAAGAGCAGTGCTTGGATCAGAATCTAATTTAAAAGGTGATTTAATTTATCGGACTTTAGTTATTGAGGAAGGCGCGCAGTTCCAGGGGCACTGTGTTTTGGCAGGGAATGAACCATCTTTAGAAATAGCTAATGAACCTGAAAAATCTGATGATGATATTGAACCTGATCAATATGACTGATGAATCAGAAAATTTTTTATCCCAATCTTTAAAACAATTTCAACGATTTGTACGTAAATCTGGCCCCTCTGCATCAGCTGCATATACACTTTTAGCTGCGGTCTTATTTCTAGGAGGATTAGGTTTCTATGGTGATTATTATTTTAATTCATCACCACTTTTTATTTTAATTGGTTTATCTCTTGGATTAATTATTGGTTTTTATGAATTAGCCAAATCAGTTTTTAAAAAATGAGAAGTATTTTTTATTTTGTTTTAATAGGCATAGGTCTTTTTGGATTATCAGCTGGAATAAACCCTCAATATATCAATGAATTATTTTGGGGTATTTTATTACCATGGCTGGTAGTTTTAATTGAATTATTTTTTGTTTATAAAGCAAAAGAAAAAAATTCTGAATTGACGACAAAAGTTCTTTTAATTGGGTTTGGAAGTAAGATGATTCTATTTGCTATTTATTTATCCATTATTATTTACTTTTATTCTTTTGCTCCATTACCATTTGTTATTAGTTTTTCAGGCTCTTTTATCGTGTTTCATACGCTAGAAGCGATAGTTTTAAAATCACTTTTTGATCATAAGAAAACATAATTATTTATAAATGTTAATTGGTGCTGAAAAAGAACAGGGTGCAACAGTTATGGAACAAGTAGGTCCATATATAATTGGCCATGTTTCCAACTCGGATCAAGATCACCCTATTTTTCACTTACCAACTATTTTTGGCATAGATATGTCTGTAACAAAACATGTATTAATGTTATGGATTGTAGCTACTGTAGTATCTGTACTTGTTATAATACCAACACGTAAATTTTTACGACAATCAACTTACAACCCCTCAAAAGGAGCAAGTGCTATTGAGGCAATTGTACAGTTTATTAGAGACTCCATTGTCTATCCAAATGTAGGGCCAAAATGGGTTAATACTTGGACTCCTTTGATTCTTACTTTTTTCTTTTTTATTCTTTTTGCAAATGGTATTGGTATGATTCCAATTTTTGACTTTTTGGGTCTAATTAATAAATTTACACATTCAAATTTTATTGATAGTCTATTACATGGTGGAGCTACAGCCACAGGAAATTTCCATGTAACCGCAGCTTTAGCATCTATTACTTTTTTTGCAATTATGATTGCTGGAACAAAAGCACATGGCTTTATAAAGCACTGGAAAAATCTTGTACCTCATGGGCTTGCTTGGCCAGTTTATATAATTTTAATCCCCATTGAATTAATGGGTATGATTGTTAAACCCTTTGCTTTAACAATGAGATTGGCAGCCAATATGACAGGTGGACATATTGCTATTTTAGCACTTCTCTCATTAATGGCTATTTTTGCCGAAATTTTTCAATCAACTGTGGCAGGTATTGGAGTTGCTTTGATTTCAGTGCCCATGGCTACAGCAATTTCTGGTCTTGAACTAATTGTCGTTTTGGTGCAAGCGTATGTTTTTACACTGCTCACGGCAGTATTTATTGGAATGGCAATTAACGTTCATCATTAAATAAATAATAAGGAAAGAATAAAATGGAACCTACAACATTTCTCCCAATTGGACTTGGTTTAATAGTTATTGGAGCTGGTCTTGGCATTGGAAAGTTTGCTGCAGCTGCAGCAGAAAGTATTGCACGTCAACCTGAAGCGGCAGATAAGATTACAGGTGCTGTAAACTTACCATTATTTTTGCTTGAAGGTGTTGCAATCTTAGCAGAAGTTTTCGCTTTTTTAATGCTTGTTCTTTAATTTTAAAACTAGAATTCATAGGAAAGTATAAGTGAATTTTTTAATTATGACTGTTTCTGCGGGTGCTAAACCAAATCCTTTAGTTGCTCTAACTCCAGGTTTATATATTTGGACAATTATCACATTTTTATTATTGCTTTATGTCCTCGCAAAGTTTGCTTGGAAACCGCTATTAAAAATGCTTGATGATAGAGAGAATTTAATTAAGAGTTCTCTTAAAGATGCTGAAAAAGCAAAGTTAGAGTTAGAGAGTCTTACTCAAGAATCTGAAGCGATAACCGCTAAAGCACGATCTGAAGCACAGTCAATCTTGGCTGAAAGTAAATCTGCTGCTGAAAAAGTAAAAGAAGACACGATTGCTAAGGCAAAAGAACAGGCAATAAAGATTCGTGATGACGCAAAGAAACAGATTGAAGTTGAAAAAGATAAAGCTATTTCTGATATTAAGCAGGAGGTTGTAAATCTTACACTTTCAGTTGCAGAAAAGCTTATTAACAAGAACCTTAATGATGCTGACAATAAATCACTTATTGAAGAATCACTAAAAAAAGTAAAGTCATATGAAGCTTGATTCTAAAGCAAAGCAATATGCTGAAGCTCTTTTTAATGTCTCTACTCAGTCAGGTTCAGAAAAAGCTGTTAGAAATTCGTTAAAAATGGTTAATAGTGCTATAAAAGCATCACCAGAATTTCGTGCTTTTTTATTCTCTAAAAGAATAACTGAGGCGCAAAAAGCTACAGCAGTTAAAGAAGCTCTTGGGATGGAATGCCATCCAATTGTTTCAGAGTTTATTGGTTTAGTTACCGATCAAAACTTGGTTCAGCTTTTTTCTTTAATTGAGAAATCATACATTAAGATTTTTGAACAAAAATTAAATTATCTTAATGTAACAGCTCACGTTTCATCTGAGTTATCAGAAAATGAATCGAAAGAACTAAAAGAATCACTAGAATCAGCATTAGGAAAATCAATGGACCTTAGTGTTAAAGTTGACCCTAATTTGATTGGTGGTATAAAACTTCGTGTTGGAAACAAATTCATGGACGCATCGATTCAGAATCAATTGGAGAACATGCGCCAATCATTATTAAAAGCATAGTACGATAAAAGGAAATCATGGATATCAAAACAGATAATATAGCAAACCTACTTAAAGAACAAATTGCAAAGTTTGATTTGTCAGTAGATGTATCTGAGGTAGGTGAGGTTATTGAAGTAGGTGATGGTGTGGCTCGTGTGAGTGGTTTAGAAAATGTTATGAGCTCAGAGCTTGTTGAATTACCAAATGGTGTATTTGGCATGGCACTAAACTTAGAGGATGATAATGTTGGATTAGTTTTATTTGGTGAAACTAGCCTTGTTAAAGAAGGTGACTTAGCTAAAAGAACTGGCCGTGTGGTTGAAGTACCAGTTGGTGAAGCAATGCTTGGTAGAGTGGTTAACCCCTTAGGGCAGCCTATCGATGGTAAAGGTCCAATCGACACTAAAGAATATTTAGCTATAGAACGTAAAGCTCTTGGTGTAATGGCACGTTCTCCAGTTAATCAACCTCTCCAAACTGGAATTAAAGCTGTTGATAGTATGATACCAATTGGTAGAGGTCAGCGAGAGCTAATTATAGGTGATCGCCAAACTGGAAAAACAGCAGTAGCTATTGATGCTATTATTAATCAAAAATATACTCATGAAACAGATGAGCCAGTTTATTGTATTTACGTAGCTATTGGACAAAAAGCTTCTACAGTAGCAGCTATAGTTGCTGAATTAGAGGCAAATGGTGCTATGGAGTATACTACAGTTGTTACAGCTAATGCTTCTGATGCAGCTCCTCTTCAATACATTGCACCCTACTCTGGTTGTGCCATGGGTGAATATTTTAGAGATAATGGTAAACATGGATTAATCGTCTATGATGATCTTTCAAAACAAGCAGTTGCATATAGACAAATGTCTTTAGTTCTTAGAAGGCCGCCTGGTCGTGAAGCATTCCCAGGAGATGTTTTTTATCTTCATAGTCGCTTATTAGAAAGATCTTCTAAATTATCATCTGAATTAGGTAGCGGCTCTTTAACTGCACTACCAATAATTGAAACGCAGGAAGGGGATGTATCTGCATATATACCTACAAATGTGATTTCAATTACAGACGGACAAATATATTTAGAAAAAAATATTTTTAATTCGGGCGTTAGGCCTGCAATTGATGTGGGAATTTCAGTTTCTCGTGTTGGAGGTAATGCACAAATTAAAGCGATGAAAAGTGTAGCGGGAACTTTACGTCTAGATTTAGCTCAGTACCGTGAACTGGAAGCATTTGCAAAATTTGGTTCTGATCTTGATAAGAATACTCAAGCTCAACTTACTCGTGGTGAACGGATGGTTGAAATCCTTAAACAAGGTCAATATGTGCCTATGAAAGTTGAAAATCAAGTTGCGGTTATTTTTGCTGTTTCAAAAGGCTATCTAGATGATATCCCTGTTGAAAAAGTATCAGACTATGAATCTGGTTTGTTTGATTACCTCGAGGCAAATAATAAAAAAGATTTAGAGTCTCTAGTTGCTGAAGGTGTTATTTCTGATGAAATGAGTAAAAGCCTTGAAAAATCTATCTCAGATTTCACTAAGGGATTTTCAGTATAAAAGATGGCCAATCTTAAAGATATTCGGGATCGGATAAAGTCTGTTAAAAGTATCCAAAAAGTAACTAAAGCTATGAAAATGGTTGCGGCGGCCAAAATGAGGCGGGCTCAAGAGAATATGGAACAAGCTCGACCTTATTCAAATAGTTTGTCTGAAATTATCCAGCATTTACTCCCTGAGGTTGATCGCGAATTATTACCTTTATTAGAAATAAGAGATGTTAATCGTATAGCTTATGTTGTAGTAACATCCGATAAGGGTCTTGCGGGATCTTTTAATAGCTCAGCTTTGAGAAAAGCCCATAATGAGATTGATAAATTTGGAAAAGATAAGGTTGATCTTTTCTGTATAGGTAAAAAAGCTAGAGATTATTTTAAATCTAGAAAATATAATATTATTGAATCACATATCGACTTTTGGAGTGATTTAAACTTTAACCATGCAGTTAATATTGGAAATAGTATTATTAATCATTTCACTTCTGGTCAAGTGGATGAAGTCCGTGTAGTATTTAACGAATTTGTAAATGTTGCAACACAAATGGTTTTAACAGAAAAATTTGTTCCTTTGGAATTTGAAACTGATGGAAGCCAAATTGCAGATAGGCTATATGAGCCATCAAAGGATGCTATAGTAAAATCATTAGTTCCTAGACATTTAAATGTTCAAATGTGGAAATATTTATTAGAATCATATGCAAGTGAGCAAGCCGCAAGAATGGTTGCTATGGAAAATGCGACGAGCAATTCAGAAGATATGATTAAAGGTTTACAATTAGAATTTAACAAAGCTCGCCAAGCTTCGATTACAACTGAAATGTTAGAAATCGTTAGTGGTGCTGAAGCGCTTAAAGGATAGGGAAAAGTAATATGTCTAAAAAGACGGGTAAAATTTCTCAAATAATGGGTGCCGTGGTTGATGTAGTTTTTGAAGATGGCCACTTACCAGAAATTTTAAATGCACTTAATGTTGACCGACCAGAAGAAGGAACTTTAGTTTTAGAGGTTGCGCAACATTTAGGTGATAATTTAGTCCGAACTGTTGCGATGGATTCTACTGATGGTTTAACACGTGGTGTTAAAGTAGTTGATTCAGGAATTCCAATTTCTGTTCCAGTTGGACAGGAAACTTTAGGAAGACTTTTTGATGTACTTGGAAATACAATTGATGGTAAAGGTGATGTAGGCACTGATAAGAAAAATCCAATTCATAGATCAGCTCCAAAGCACGAAGACCTAGCAACTTCAACCGAAATTTTGGTTACAGGTATTAAAGTTGTTGATCTTATGGAGCCTTATACAAAAGGTGGAAAAACTGGATTGTTTGGTGGTGCTGGAGTTGGTAAAACTGTTTTAATTCAAGAATTAATAAGAAATATTGCAACAGAGCATGGTGGTTATTCTGTTTTTGCTGGTGTTGGCGAAAGAACTCGTGAAGGTAATGACTTATATAATGAAATGACAGAATCTGGTGTAATAGATAAGACAACCATGGTATTTGGTCAAATGAATGAGCCTCCTGGTGCACGTTTGCGTGTGGCTTTAAGTGGATTAGCTATGGCAGAATTTTTCCGTGACGATGAAGGGCGAGATGTTCTACTTTTTGTTGATAATATTTTTAGATTTACACAAGCTGGTTCAGAGGTATCTGCTTTATTAGGACGTATGCCTTCTGCCGTTGGATATCAACCTACACTTTCAACAGAAATGGGAGATCTGCAAGAGAGAATTACTTCTACAAAAAAAGGATCTATTACTTCTGTTCAAGCTGTTTATGTTCCAGCTGATGACTTAACAGATCCTGCTCCAGCAACAGCATTTGCTCACCTTGATGCAACCTCTGTTCTAGAAAGAAAAATTGCTGAGTTAGGAATTTATCCAGCTGTAGATCCATTGGCATCAACTTCAAGAATTCTTGATCCTAGAATAATAGGAGACCGTCATTATGATATAGCGCGTGATGTCCAAGGTGTTTTACAGAAATATAAAGATCTTCAAGATATTATTGCTATTTTAGGTATGGATGAGCTTTCTGACGAAGATAAACAAATAGTTTCTAGAGCTCGAAAAATTCAGAAGTTTTTCTCACAACCATTCTTTGTTGCAGAGCAATTTACTGGTACACCAGGTCGTTATGTTGAACTTGAAGATACAATATCTGGTTTTGAAGGTATTTTAAAAGGTGAAGCTGATGATGTCCCTGAAAATGCTTTTGCATATGTTGGTTCTCTAGATGAAGCATTTGATAAAGCTAAAAAAGATGCTGCATAATAAAACTAATGAGTAGTTTTAAACTTGAAATCGTAACACCTACGGAAATTAATGAAATAGAAAATGCTTCCTATATACGATGTCCTGGTACTGATGGTTCATTTGGTATTATGAAAGGACATAGAGATGCAGTAATTGCATTAGGTGTTGGAGAGATTAAAATTACTGAGTCTGGTAATGATTCTTATTATGCTACGAGTGGGGGGTTCGCTGAAATTTCTAAAGACAAAGTACAGTTTTTATTAGAGACAGTTGAATCATCAAAAGATATTGATTTAGATAGAGCGAAATCATCTATGCAGCGATCCAAGGATAGACTTTCTAATAAGGGAGATAATGATATTAATAGAGCTGAATTATCGCTTATGAAAGCTTTGAATAGATTAAAGGTCTCAAATCGTTAAATCTATGTTCAAAACTAAACTTATTAAGAAACTCTGCTTAGGCGGAGTTTTTTTTTATAAATTGATACCTAATTATTACAATAAAAAAACTTTATAGAATAATGAATATAAGAACAAATACGTGTGGAGAATTAAACACTGATAATATAAATAAATCAGTTACTCTAAACGGATGGGTAAATACAGTTAGACTGCATGGTCAGGTAGTTTTTGTAGATTTAAGAGATCGATATGGAAAAACACAAATAGTATTTAATTCCGATGATTATTCTGGTGATTTTGAAGAAGTGAAAAAATTATCAATGGAAGATGTTATTTCTGTAAGTGGAAAAGTTCAAAAACGTTCTAAAGGTGCAATTAATACGGAAATGAATACAGGTGAAATCGAAGTGATTATTAATGAGATGGAAATACTTAATGAAGCAGCTCCATTACCTTTTGTAATTAGTGATAGAACTAGTGCAGAAGAAGAATTGCGTTTAAAATATCGTTATTTAGAACTACGCACAGATGAACTTCAAGAAAATCTTAATATTCGTCATAAAACATACCAGGCTGTTCGTCATTATTTATCAAGTGAGCATTTTTTAGAAGTTGAAACTCCAGTCCTTATGAAATCTACACCAGAAGGTGCTAGAGATTATCTTGTCCCAAGTCGAATACATGGTGGAAAATTTTATGCTCTACCTCAATCACCGCAAATTTATAAACAAATTTTAATGATTGCTGGCTATGATCGTTACTTTCAAATTGTTAAATGTTTTAGAGATGAAGACCTTAGAGCTGATCGTCAACCTGAATTTACTCAAATTGATATTGAAATGTCTTTTGTCAATGAAGAAATCATTTTCAAAAAAATGGAAAAATTAACAAATAAAGTATTTAAGGAAGTTATTAATGTTGAGCTTCCGAAAAAGTATCCAAGGTTAAAATGGGATGAAGCAATGGATATATATGGATCTGATAAGCCAGATCTTCGCTATGAAATGTTACTCCAAAATTTCAAGTCATTTACAGATAAATCTGAATTTAATGCCTTTAAATCTGCAGAAGTAGTTAAAGGCATAGTAGTTTTAGGTGGAGCTAAATATTCTAGAAAAGTAATTGATGATTTAACTGATTTCGTAAAAAAGTTTAAAGCTAAAGGATTAGCTTGGATGAAAGTGGAAAATGAAAATCTAACTGGAGGAATTTCTAAATTTTTTAATAAAGATTTACAGCATGAATTAATCGATTCACACAAATTAAAAAATAATGATATTATATTTATGATTGGGGATGATAAAGAATTGACTCAAATAGCATTGGGTGCTCTTCGAGTTGAAATTGCTCAAATGGAAAACCTTACAAAAAATGATGTTTTTAAGCCGGTTTGGGTAACAGATTTCCCTATGTTTGAATTTGATGCTGATGATAATCGTTATGTTGCACGTCATCATCCATTTACAGCTCCATCAACTAACGATATATCTGAACTCAAAAATGACCCAGGTTCATTAAAGTCTAGAGGTTATGACTTAACAATGAATGGGTATGAAATAGCAGGAGGATCAATTAGAAATCATAAGCCAGATATCCAGGCTAAAATTTTTGAGTTGTTGGGTATGGATGAAAAAGAAACTAAGGCAAGATTTGGTTTTTTAATTGAGGCTTTAAAATTTGGAACTCCACCACATGGTGGGATAGCATTTGGTTTTGATAGACTAGTCATGCTTTTAGCAGGCACAAAAAATATTCGTGATGTAATAGCTTTTCCTAAAACTACTTCTGCTGCATCACTTATGGATGAATCTCCAAGTTCAGTATCTAACTCTCAATTATCAGAATTAAATATTAGTATCAAGAATAAAAAAGATTGATTTGTAAAAATATAAGTTGATAATCTTTTGTCATTCTATACATGAAAATAAATGGACTTTACTAAATTTTGTGCTAGTGGAACAAAATATTCTCATCGATATATATCTGGTGAGAAAGGTGTAAAATTATTTCTTATTCATTTTAAGCCAAAAATAAAATCTAATTTTCCACCAGTGATTTTTATTCCAGGGTGGGGATCAATTATTGATAGTTGGGAAGTTGTTTTAAAAGAAATGACAAAGGATTTTGAAGTTTATTATTTAGAAACACGTGAAAAAAGTTCATCAATACATATAACTGAGCAACCACTAACCATTAAATCATTAGGTGATGATTTCCCATATGTATTCTCAGAATTAAATTTAATAAATAAATCTTATATTTTATTAGGTAGCTCACTAGGCGCTACCGTAATTCTAGATTCTATTAGTAAAAATAAAGTAAATCCAACTTTATCAATTTTAATTGGACCTAACGCAGAATTTAATATTCCATCTTTATGGTTGATGATTGCTCGTTTAACTCCACCATTCTTTTTTTATATTTTAAGACCAATAATAAAATGGTATATGAAAAAGAAATACTTAGATATGAATTCAGATCCAAAGCAATACTATAAATATGCTAAATCATTGGATCAAGCATCTCCATCAAGATTACGTCGATCTGCATTAAATTTTTCTTCTTATAAAATTTGGGATCAATTAAATAAAATTAATCAAAAAGTGCTAATTCTTGCAGGTTCAAAAGATATAATGCATGATTATAAGAATACGCTGAGGATATCAGAAAAACTATCAAATAGTGAATTAATTGATATGGAAACAAATAATAAAACACATAGCAAAGAGATGGTTTCTAAAATAAGAGATTTTGTAAATAGTAATTAAAAGTGATGTTTAAAAAATATGAATTTTTTACTTCTTACAGCTCTTAAGGCTGAGGCAAATCCTTTAATTAAAAAGTATAATCTTAAAAAAGATTTAAAAACGCAATTATTTATTAATAAAAATATATCATTATTAATTACGGGTGTAGGCAAAGATAAAACTCAAGCTAGAATTAAGTCGATTATAGATTTAAAAAATAATTGGGATGACACAATTCTTATCAATGTTGGTATTGCAGGAGGGGAAAAAAATAAAACAAAAATTGGGTCAATTTATTTTATAAATAAAATTTTAGATGAAGAAGATGGTAATATCTTTTTCCCTGACATTCTTATAAAACACTACCTAGAAGAAATTTCATTAACTACAGTTCTCAATAGTGTAACTAGTGATAGTCATAAATACACTGGATTAGTAGACATGGAAGCAAGTATGATTTTTGAAACAATTTCATTTTATACAAATTGTCATCGATTAGTATTTTTAAAAATAGTTTCTGATCATATGAATATATTGGATTGGAAATCAATTAATGTTGAAAGTCTAATTCAAAAACAAATAGAAAGCATTTCTAAAATTATTAATTCTTATAATAATCAAAATCTTTCTAACAGAATTATTTTAGATAATGTTGAAATAAACTTGTTAACAAAATATTCTGAAAAATTAAAACTCACAAAAACTCAATCAATCGAATTAATGTTGCTATCAGAGAATTTTAAAAAAAATAATGGGTTAATAGCTGACATAGATTTTTATTTCAAACAAATACCAAAGTCAAAACAAGAAAGGAATAAAGTTTTTGATAAAATCAGAAAATACCTTTCTGCCTGACTTTTCACATATCTATGTTGAATCAGAAGCAAAGAAATACAATTTAACCCGTGACTGCTTAGATCGGTTTCCTAATGCAAATATAATTGAAATTTCGGATTATAAATCTTTTTTCAATAGAAAAAATCAAGATTTTCAAACACAAAAAAAATCAATCAAATTAATTCTTGCTGTAAAAAAACCACCATTTATTTATAAAAGTACAGATATTCTTCAAGATGGTGGATTTAAAAATTTTTATTATAATACTCCAATACTAAATTGTCTTTATAATTGTGACTATTGTTTCTTACAAGGTATGTATCCTTCTGCAAATATAGTAGTATTTGTTAATCAAAATGATATGAAGGATGCGGTAGATGAAAAGTTATTAAGTCGTGAATACCCAAAAGATCCATTAGCATTATCTATATCTTATAATACTGACCTGATGGCTTTTGAGAATATTTTACCCATTACCAGATCTTGGATTAATTTTGCAAACACAAAGTCAGATTTACTAATAGAAGTAAGGACTAAAAGTGCACTCTTTAATTCCTTTTCTGATTTATCACCATCAAATAAAATAATATTTTCATGGACTTTGTCTCCTGAAAGAGTAGTCCGTAAAAATGAGTTTGATACTCCACCTTTAGAAAGAAGATTATCTGCTATTCAACTAGCAATTAGTAAGGGATGGAAGATAAGGCTATGTTTTGATCCAGTTTTAATATATAAAAATTGGGAGAAAGATTATTCAGATTTATTAGATAAAATAATTTATTCATTAGCAAAAAATAACATATATGATATAACTGTTGGTGTATTTCGAATGGGGCAAGATTATTTTCAAAGAGTAAGGAAGTCTAGACCTAAGTCGATTGAATATTATAAGAATTATGTTGAAGAAAATAAAATTATGACAGTTTCTCAAGAACAAAAAGATGCTGTTAGAACTTTATTTACTAAAAAATTAAAAGATTATATATCAAAAGATAAAATTCATTTTTGGATATAATTTTTAATGATTAATTGTTAATCATTACACAATCAATTAAATCAGTAATTAAATGCCATAAACTACCCAAACCAACAGCGCGTATTTTCCAAGAAGGAAAAATTAATAAAGTAGAATATATAATTGCAGCCCAAAAAGTGTGTAACGGATGAAAACCTATACTACATCGATTAGAGTCAAACATAGGAGTTGCAAATAAGTGATCTAAATCGATTAGCATAGTTGCTAACATTATAATGCTAGCAACTCGCCAATTACTCTTCCAGAATAGTTTTGCAAATACTAATGGGAATAAAAAGTGAAATAAATAATGGACAATATGTCTAAATATTTCAAAAATAATTATTTAATCTTCAATTAAAACAATTGGTAAATCTTCTTTTTTGTAAAGCCTGTTAAATTCATTTACTTCATTATTCATAATTGAATTTAATTTATTTTTATATTCATACCATTCTTCAGATAAATCGCCAAATCTATCTTTTTGCCCTTGAGTAATAGGTGGGTCTGAGCTATCTAAAGTTCCCAATAAATTGATCATATGTGAGTTTAATCGATTTAAAAAATTAACCACATCTTGAAATGTTTCCATTTTAGTTTGAACCACATTTCCTTCCCACTCATTCAAAGCTTCAATTGCTTGATCGCCAGTACTTATTAATTTATCCATATTGTCTTTATTTTTTAATCTTTCATTCATTTTTTCAATCTGACTTCTAACATTTCTGGCTTTATTAATTCCATTATGAACATCATTAATTTTTGTATAGAGTTCATCCATAAGTCTTTGATGTTGATCTGTATCTCTATTTCTAATATCCAGTCTTGGATCATGACGAATACTTAATGGTTGGCTAGTTGATTTATCATCTAACGTAAGCCGGATTGTATATTCTCCCGGGCCTACTCTATAGCCTGCATAAGATCCATAAAATGATATATCAGATACTAATGAAAGGTCGTTAACACGAAGATTCCATATAAATCTATTCATACCTTTTTTTGATGGAATTTTAGTTGACTTATATGAGCCATCCAAAATCTTAGCTGACTCACCACTTTTATTTGTAATAGTACGAATTACTTCTTTTGCATCATTTAATATTTCAATTTTAAGTGTAGAGCCTTTATCAACATCTTTTGCTAAGCTGTATAATATGGTGGCACCACTAGGTGGATTTTGACCCATTATCTTTGATTTACTACTTCCGCCTGAAGTTCGATATGCAATTGCTGGAGCAAATAAATGTATATCTTTCTTCTTTATGTTATCTTGAAATTGATGGATTGGAGTTAGATCATCTAAAATCCAAAATGCCCTACCTTGTGTTGATGCGACTAAATCATTATTTCTTATTGTTAAATCTGTTATAGGAACAATCGGCAAATTTAGTTGAAATGGTTCCCAGGATTTACCTCCATTTACTGATAAGTATAATCCAGTCTCAGTACCTGCATAAAGTAATCCTTTTTGCATTGGATCTTCTCGAACTACTCGCACAAAAGTATTTTTTGGAATACCGGTTGTTTTTTGTGTCCAAGTTTTACCATAATTAGTAGTTTTATAAATATAAGGAGAAAGATCGCCAAATTTATATTTAGTAAATGCTACATAAGCAGTACCAGGGTCATGAGGAGAAATTTCAATTGAGTTAACCATACCTTCATCCATACTTCTAGGAGTGATATTATTCCAATCTGTTCCTCCATTTCTGGTAATATGGATTAATCCATCATCAGAACCTGCTAATATTGTTCCAGCTTCATGCTGAGACTCAACTGCATACATAATAGTATTATAAATTTCTCCACCAGCAGCTTCATTAGTAAATGGAACACTGCCTAAATCATGTTTCGTTTTATCATCTTTAGTAAGGTCTGGACTAATTATATCCCATGAATTACCCCCATCGTTTGTCTTAAATAAAACATTACCAGCATGATAAATAGTTGATGGATCATGAGGAGAAGCAAAGATTGGTGCATTCCAATTAAATCTAAATTTTTGATCACTTGGAAGTGAGCCTAAACCTAAATATTCGTAGGCCATTATGCTCCGACTTTTTTGAGTTACAATATTTAGTTTTTCAATTAACCCTTGGTAGCAACCACCATAAAGATCTACCGGGTTATCTGGATCAAATGCTAAATAAGCACTTTCACAACCGGCTGCCCTATACCAATCAGACCAATCTATCCCACGACCATTAGTACTACTTGGAATTGCGACACTAGAATTATCTTGCTGTCCTCCATAAACATAATATGGAAATCTATTATCAGTAATTACGCGGTAGAACTGAGCAGTAGGTTGATTTTTTTGTGTAGACCATGATTTTCCACCATTAAATGAAATATTTGCACCTCCATCATTAGCATTGATCATATTTTTATTATTTTTAGGGTTTATCCATAAACCATGGTTGTCACCATGAGGCACTCTAATTCTTGTAAATGATTTTCCACCATCAGTTGATTTTAAAAAAGGCGCATTTAATACATAGACAGTATTTTCATCTTGAGGATCTGCAAAGACATGAATATAATACCAGCTCCTGGCAATCAGAACTCGACTACTATTTACTCTATTGAAACTCTTTCCACCATCATTAGATCTAAATAACCCACCTTTTTCTGCTTCCGCAAGAACATATACTATTTTTGAGTTTGCACCGGAAACAGAAACATCGGTTTTACCCATTGTTTCAGGAAGTCCCTTACTAAGTTTTTCCCAGTTTTCTCCACCATCAACTGATTTGAATATTCCACTTCCATCTCCACCGCTTCTCATCTGCCATGGTTTTCTTTGATGGTCCCAAAATGATGCATATAAAATTCGAGGATTATTTTGATCTATACTTAAACCACTTGCACCAGAATGCTCATTGATATAAAGTACTTTTTTCCAATTTTTACCACCATCATCTGACTTATAGACACCTCGATCTTTACTAGCCTTATATTGGTCACCCTGTACTGCGACATAAACCAATTCTGAATTTTTTGGATGAATAATTAATTGAGAAATTGTTCTTGAATTATCTAAACCAATATGTGACCATGTTTCTCCACTATTATTAGATCGATATACTCCATCGCCATGCGATGTCATTACTGGTCTAATATCAGATTCCCCCATTCCAGCATAAATAACATTTGGATCTGAATCAGAGACAGCAAGTGCTCCAACTGAGCCTGTTTTAAAATATCCATCAGATACATTTGACCATTCTAATCCACCATCAATAGTTTTCCAAACACCACCACCAGTTGATCCAAAATAGTAAGTTAACGGTTGCGAAGGTACCCCAACTGCGATTAATGAGCGGCCACCTCTAAAAGGACCTATGTTTCTCCATTTTAAAGCATCTTTAAAAAAAACATCTAAAGAGTCAGCGGATAAAATGCTTAGACTTAATAATAAAATTAAATGAATCATCCTCCTCATGATGACACCTCCTAAATTTTGTTAACTTGTTAAAATTTTTAATAATTATTTTTGCTATTTATTTATCATCAAAAATTATTGAAGAAAATTTGAATATCAATTTACAGCTTAAAGAATCATATACAAATTTGATGTAATGAAGGGTATATCTGCTAGCAAAAATACCAAAACTATTCAAACAGTTTAGATTCCTTCAAAAGAAGGTTCTTTGCTTTTTCCTGTTCAAATAAATTTTCAGGAGAAATATTTGGTAGTAATGTTGGGTCTGCATTTAAAACCATTTGAAGATCCTTAGTAAAAGACTCTCGGTTCCCACTTTTTATGTGAAGGTATTCAGCGCGGACTACATAAGTACCTAAATAATTTGGACTACCTAAAATAGCTTTATCAAAATTATTCATAGATAAGCTTAACTCGACCCCAGGTAATCTAGCATAGATTCCACCAAATAATCTATTTGCACCATGATAAAAGAAGTCTGGTTTTAATGAAAGAATTCGATGGAGAGCTGTCTCGATTAGATCTCTTGACTGAAGTCTATCCATAACAGGTTTTTTTGCTAGGAATCTTGAATAATTAGATACCCACCAATAAAGAATAGGAACTATTTCTTCTGATACATTTGCGATTCCAGCTATATCTTTTTCTGTTGAATCTCCTTCAAAGAGGGCAGCACCTTCTTGAAATTCGTTAGTACTAATTATAAAACTCCAAGTTGCATTCATACCTTCAATAAAAAGTGAGTCTGATTTATCTGGGTTCGATTCTATATAATATCCAACAAAATGGCATGCTCTCGCATAAAGCTCTACAATTTCTTGGTTATCAGGATTAAGGTTATTTGCTTTTGATAAAAATAGTTTTGCCAAATTTGCATCTTTTATATTTACTCTTTTATCCCAATGAAGTTGGCCCTGATCAACGAGAAATTGAATATTCTTTTCTTTAGAAATATACCTGTTAAATGAATCATTTTTTTTTATACAGCTGACATTCATAAATATTAGACTAAAAAGAATAATAACATTAAATTTTTTCATACTATTATCTTTGCTTAAGAATGATGATAAACTTAGAAATTTGTATAAATTCATAGATGAAGATTACTAATTAATTATTGTACATGGAAAAGACAATTGAAATAAAAGGAATGGATCAAAATTTGTTATTTGGTCCTGCAGACATAAACTTAAAATTGGTTGAAGATTCATTTAAAAGCCAAATAGTTATCCGTGGGGATATAATTAAAATTGAGGGTGAAGATAATGAGCCGAACATTATTTCTTCAATTTTTCATGAAATGAATTCTACGCTTAACCGTAAAGGCTCAATTACATCTAAGGATGTAAAGACCATAATAAATTTGATAGCCAAAAGTAATAGTAAAGATAAAGAGCCAATTGACTCAACCGTTCATTATGGTCGAAAAGGAGCTATTTCTGCAAGAACTTCAGGTCAAGAGAATTACATTGATATTGTAAGAGAAAATGATATGGTTTTTTGTGTTGGCCCTGCTGGAACAGGCAAAACTTTTTTAGCTGTTGCATTTGCAGTATCGGCCTTATTAAATCATGAAGTGGATAGAATAGTTTTATGTAGACCTGCAGTTGAAGCAGGTGAAAACCTTGGGTTTCTTCCAGGAGATCTTAAAGAAAAAGTTGATCCCTATTTAGCACCACTTTATGATGCTTTATCAGATATGATATCATCTAATCAATTAAAACCACTTTTAGATAATAATACTATAGAGATAATTCCATTAGCTTATATGAGAGGAAGAACATTTAATAATGCTTTCATGATTCTTGATGAAGCTCAAAATGCTACGACAATTCAAATGAAAATGTTTCTAACACGATTAGGTGTTAATTCACGTGCTATTATTACTGGCGATACGACACAAATTGATTTAAGTAAGAAAAGTGAATCTGGCTTACTTCAAGTTATTAATTTATTAAAAGGGATTGATGGAATTGGGTTTAGCAAAATGGGCTCATCAGATATTGTTAGGCATAAATTAGTTCGCGATATTATTAAAGCATATGATAAATCAGAAAAGTAGTCATTAAAAATTAAGATTATAAAGTATCAAAAGCTTTAATTATGAAAGTCGATTTGTAGTAAATTGTTTAAGATTTAAACAAAGATTTTTTGGTGTGTGCTTCACCAAATAAAAACTAAAAACTACTCAGTTCATTGATTATGTATATTAAGATACTAAGCTCACAATTTTCCTTAGCTTCTTTTAGCTACTTTTCTCCATATTTATCATTATTTAGGACATTTTATGTCTAAAGATAAAGACGTCGTAATTGTTTCAGCCAAACGTACACCAATTGGAAGTTTCCAAGGTGTTTTTTCTAATTTACCCGCAAATAAACTAGGTTCTGTAGTTATTAAATCATTAATTGAGGAGACTAAACTGGATCCATCATCCATTGATGAAGTCATTATGGGAAATGTTCTTTCGGCAGGTCAAGGTCAAGCTCCTGCTCGACAAGCTACCTTAGGTTCTGGGTTGCCAAATTCAGTTGAAAGCTTAACGATTAATAAAATGTGTGGTTCAGGCTTGAAGGCTGTAATGTTAGCTAGTCAAGCAATAAAAGCAGGAGATGCAGAAATAGTAATTGCTGGTGGAATGGAAAATATGTCTCAAGCGCCTTATCTTCTACCTAAAGCACGTTCAGGATATCGCTTAGGGAATGGAGAGTTCATTGATTCAATAATTAAAGATGGTCTTTGGGATGCTTATAATGATAAACATATGGGCACTTGTGCTGAAATGTGTGTCAGTGAAAATAATTATTCAAGACAAGACCTAGATGAATTTGCAAAAATTTCGTATGAACGAGCATTGGTTGCTCAAGAGAAAGATTTATTTTCTGATGAAATTACTCCAGTCACTGTTCCTTATGGAAAAAGTGATAGTAAAGTAATTAATAAAGATGAAGAGCCTAGCCGAGTAAACTTTGAAAAGATACCATTGCTTAAACCTGTTTTTGATAAAAATGGCACGATAACGCCAGCTAATGCATCAAAGATAAATGATGGAGCTTCTGCATTAATGTTAATGACAGAAGATAAAGCTAATTCATTAGGGTTAAAACCTTTGGTTACAATCAATGCACAAGCATCTGCAGCACATGAGCCGGAATGGTTTACAACTGCTCCACTTAAAGCGATTTCAAAAGTACTAGAAAAAGCAAATCTAAGCTCAAAAAATATAGATCTTTGGGAAATAAATGAAGCTTTTGCACCTGTAGTAATGGCTGCAATTAATGAGTTTACATTAGATCATAATAAGGTGAATATAAATGGAGGCGCTATAGCTTTAGGACACCCAATAGGTTGTAGTGGTGCACGTATTCTTACAACTTTGATTCATGCTATGATAAAAAATAATGCTCATACTGGTTTGGCTACATTATGTATTGGTGGTGGTGAAGCATCTTCGATATTGGTTAGGAGGTAATTTTGGATTTTACTTTATCAGAGACAGAAAAACTTTTACAGAAAACAGCAAAAGAATTTGCTGATAATCATTTGCGTCCAGGAGTTATTGAAAGAGATAAAAATGCTGAATTTCCATCAGAACAAATCAAAATGATGGGTGAATTGGGATTTATGGGAATGATGATTTCTGAAGAGTTTGGTGGATCTGGAATGGATACTGTTAGCTATTGTATAGCTCTTGAAGAAATAGCAAAGGCTGATGCCTCAGCAGCTGTTATAATGTCTGTAAATAATTCTTTAGTTTGTCAGTTGATTGAAAATTTTGGGACAGAAAAGCAAAAGAAGAAATTTTTAACAAAACTGGCAAGTGGTGAGTGGCTTGGAGCTTTTTCTTTATCAGAGCCACAGTCTGGATCTGATGCAAGCAATATGAGAACATTTGCTAAAAAAGAAGGTGATCACTATGTAATTAATGGAACAAAAAACTGGGTAACAAATGGTATATCATCCGATATTGTTCTTTTAATGTGTTTAACTGAAAAAGATGTGGGTTACAATGGTATTTCTACATTTATTATTGAGAAGGGAACGAAAGGTTTTTCAACTGGCAAAAAAGAAGATAAGCTTGGTATTCGCGGTTCAGACACATGTGAACTTTATTTCGATAATTGTAAAGTATCAGAGGATAATCGCTTAGGTGATGAAGGTAAAGGATTTAAAATTGCTTTAGGTACATTAGATGGTGGCCGAATTGGTATAGCCACGCAAGCATTAGGTATTGCTAAAGAGTCATTGGAAAAATCAGTTTCATACGCTAATGAGCGAGAACAGTTTGGAAAAAAAATTGGAAAATTTGGAGCAATAAGAAGTAAAATTTCAAAAATGGCTACAAATATAGATGCAGCTAGACTTCTAATTTACAGAGCTGCAAAAATGAAGGACTTAGGTTTACCCTTTAAAAAAGAAGCTGCAATGGCTAAAAGTTTTGCTTCAAAAATAGCGATGGAAGCAGCAACGGAATGTGTGCAAATATTTGGCGGTTATGGTTATGTGAGAGAAACGGGAGTTGAACGATTAATGCGCGATGCAAAAATTACTCAAATTTATGAAGGCACATCTGAAATTCAAGAATTAGTAGTGTCTCGAGAAATACTCAAAGGAAATTTATAGTGTTAAAAAAACAAAATATTGACTGGAATAGTTTAAGATTTGGTGTTTACCCCCACTAGAAGCATGTGGAAAAGCACTTCAAATAGTAATGGTGAATGGGATAATGGAAAATTGATTCCTTACGGCAATATTGAAATTTCTCCTGCATCCGGGGTTTTAAACTATGGCCAGGGAATATTTGAAGGTATGAAGGCTCACCACTCTTCGAAAGATAGAGTAGTCTTGTTTCGTCCTAATATGAATGCAAAAAGAATTTCTAAGTCTTGCAAGCGACTTTGTATGCCATTAATTCCCGAAGATTATTTTATGAATGCAGTATTAGAAGTGGTACGCGATAATATTGATTTTATTCCCCCTTATAGTAAGGGTGGACTATACATCCGACCTGTTGTTTGGGGCACAGCTCCCACATTAGGTGTTGCTCCGGCTAGTGAGTATACTTTTATGATTTATACAGCCCCAGTTGGTCCATATTTTAAAGATGGAATTAAACCTCTAAATTTGATTGCTTCTCAATCTTACCATCGTGCAGCGCCAAAAGGTATCGGAAATGCTAAAGCTATTGGTAACTATTCGTCAACTTTACTTCCAGTTAAAGAAGCAAAAGCTGCTGGATTTGATGAGGTCCTTTACTTAAGAGCTGATAACGAAAAACTAGTTGAAGAAGTTGGGTCGGCCAATATTTTTATGTTAAAAGGAGATCAATTAGTAACACCAAGACTCGCTGGCTCAATTCTTGATGGTGTAACTAGAGATTCTGTTTTGAAACTCGCTAAGGAAAAGTTAGGGCTAGAAATAAAAGAAGAAGATTTACATTTAGAAGACTTGTTCACAGCTGATGAAGTATTTTGTACTGGTACGGCAGTTGTCTTAACACCGGTAGGTTGTATTACGCATAATCAAAAAGCAAATAAAATTAAAGATGGTAAAATGGGTGAAGTGGCAAGCAAAATCAGAAGATTATTAGTTGGCATTCAATTAGAAGAAGAAGAAGATTCATTTGGCTGGGTATATTCCATTTAACTTTAAAAAATTAATTCATGATTAAAAATACTCATCCAAGACGAATTGCTCGAGAAGCAGTTCTTCAAGCATTATATGCTTCAGCAATGACTGGAGAGGACAGTGATAAAATATTAAAAGACATTCTTAACCGCAGATCTTATGAGTCAAATTTAATTAAGTACATTACTGATTTATTTGAATCAGCCATCGATAATAAAGAGTGGTGTGAAGATCAAATTAAAAGTAGACTTAATAATTGGGAATTTGATAGAGTAGCTCTTTTAGATCGATTGTTACTTATTGTGGCTATAAGTGAAATTTATTTTGTTGAAGATGTTCCTCCAAAAGTTTCTATAAGTGAAGCAATTGAAATAGCAAAAATATATTGCAATGAAGATAGCTCAAGTTTTGTTAATGGAGTATTAGATAATGTTTATAAAGCAATGCCAGATGGAGCTAAGGGAAAAAATTAATGATTCAAAATTTAGTTAAAAAAGTTTTTGGATCTCGATCAGATCGAGAAGTAAAGCAACTTTATCCGTTAGTTAGTGAAATAAATAAATTTGCTGAAACATTGTCAGATAAATCTGATGAAGATTTAAAAGCACGTTCAATAGAATTAAGAAATGAAATTATTTCAGCTGTTAAAGAAGCTAAGGAAGCAGCTAAAAAAGATATTAATGATAAAGAAGAAGCTAAAAAATTTATTTTATTAGCAGAGCATAGCAAATTGGAAGAGATTTTACCAGAAGCTTTTGCTATGGTTAAAGAGACTTGTCGAAGAATGTGCGGCTCTAGTTGGAAAGTAGTTGGTCGTGAACTAAAGTGGGAGATGATTCCGTATGATGTTCAGATTATTGGTGGAATAATATTACATCGTGGAAATGTTGCAGAGATGAAAACAGGCGAAGGAAAAACTCTCGTAGCTGCTTTCCCAATATATTTAAATGCATTGGCTGGAAGGGGTGTTCACTTAATTACAGTTAACGATTACCTTGCACAACGTGATGCTGAATGGATGGGTGAGATCTATAAAAGGTTAGGTCTAAGTGTTGGGTTTATTTTAAATAATATGACACCTGAACAACGTCGTCAAAATTATAATTGTGACATTACCTACGGAACAAATAATGAATTTGGTTTTGATTATCTACGTGATAATATGGCATTACAAAAAGAAGACCTAGTTCAGCGAGATCATGCATATGCTATTGTTGATGAAGTAGATTCTGTTCTAATTGATGAGGCTAGAACACCATTAATTATTTCAGGTGCAGTTGATGCTCCTGTAGATTCATCTTTCAAAGATCTTAGGCCACTCATTCAAAATTTAGTTCGAAAACAAAACACATTAGTATCTCAGATTATAGTTGAGGCTCATAACCTATTAGAAGATGGCAAAGATAAAGAAGCAGGTTACAAATATCTTCAAGCACTAAGAGGAATGCCCAAGCATCCAAAAGTTATGAAAGCTTTTCAAGAGGCCGGGGCTAAGAAGCTTGCCTATCAAATTGAATCAGAATTTATGAGAGATAAAAAACTTCATGAAGTTGATGAAGATCTATTTTTTAGTATTGATGAGAAGACGCATGTTATTGATATTACAGAAATGGGTAGAAATAATTTAGCTCCTGATGATCCAGATTTATTTGTTATACCTGACTTAGGTGAATTGCTTCATGATATAGATAATAATGAAAGCTTTTCTAAAATCGAAAAAGATAAAGAGAAAGAAGCTGCACACCAAACGCATGCTGATCGCTCAGGTCAAATTCATAACATGACGCAATTACTTAGAGCATATACACTTTATGAAAAAGATGTTGAATATGTCGTTCAAGATAGTCGAGTTCAAATTGTAGATGAGTTTACCGGTAGAATTCTTTCAGGAAGAAGGTATAGTGATGGCCTTCACCAGGCTTTAGAAGCAAAAGAAAATGTTACAGTAGAAAGAGAGACACAAACTCTTGCAACTATTACGATCCAAAATTATTTCCGTATGTATGATAAGTTAGCTGGCATGACAGGAACGGCGGAAACTGAAGCTGAAGAATTTGCATCAATATACAATTTAGAAGTTTTGGTTATACCTACACACAGACCGATAGTAAGGGATGATAGGAATGACCTTATATATAAAACTACTCGTGAAAAATACAATGCTGTTGTTGAAGAAATTATAAGATGTCAGCAAACTGGGCAGCCTTCTTTAGTTGGAACAATCTCTGTTGAAGCCTCCGAGCTATTATCTCGAATGCTGAAGAGCAAAGGTGTTCCACATAATGTTCTTAATGCCAAACAACATCAAAGTGAGGCTGAAATTGTTGCGCGGGCAGGTCAGCATGGCGCTGTAACTATTGCTACGAATATGGCAGGGAGAGGTACAGATATTAAATTGGGTGAGGGAATGAAAGAGCTTGGAGGTCTTCATATTATTGGGACCGAAAGACACGAATCAAGACGAATAGATCTGCAATTAAGAGGTAGATCTGGAAGACAAGGTGATTCTGGTTCTAGTGTTTTTTATCTTTCTTTAGAAGACGACCTAATGAGGTTATTCAATAGTGAACGCATTGCATCTATCATGGATAGGCTTGGTGCAGAAGAAGGAGAAGTGATCACAGCTAAAATGGTAACTCGTGCTATAGAAAATGCACAAAAAAAGGTAGAGCAAAGAAATTTTGGTATTCGCAAACATTTGCTAGAATACGATGATGTCATGAATCAACAACGTCAAGTTGTTTACGATATTCGAAAACAAGCTTTGAATGATGAGGATATCACGGAAGCAATTGATGATATGGTAGATGATTATGTTGATGATGAACTAACAAATATGGAAGACACTAGTCCTGAGAATTGGGAGTGGGAATCTTTAAGGCAGAATCTATCTTCCCATATGTTAGTCGATGTGAATCTTGAAAAAGTCCAAGAACTTAAAAAGAATGAAAATCTTACTTTAGAAGATGTCCGTGAATATATCCTGACTCAATCCAAAGAGGTTTATAAAACTCGAGAGTCCTTATTGCCGCAAGATGTTATGCGTGGGTTTGAAAAATTTGTTGTTCTAAGAACAATTGATGAAAAATGGAAAGATCATTTATATGCTATGGATCAGTTAAGAGAAGGAATAAACCTTCGTGCTTATGGACAAAAAAATCCTTTGCTTGAATACAAGTCTGAAGGCTTTCAAATGTTTCAAGAGATGATGGCTAATACATCTGAAGCTACCATTCAAAGATTATACAGAACACAAATTCAAGGAATGGATTCAGCTCCTGAACTACCATCAAATAAAACACGTAATGTCCAAACTCTTCATGATGAAACAACTGGTATGGGTTTTTCAGGGCCATCCATGCAGGAGCAAGCAGCAGCCTCTTCTGGTGCCCCTAAAATACCTATAAATACTGATGAAAAAATAGGAAGAAATGATAAAGTACGCTTAGTAAGTCCAAGCGGTAATCAAATTGAAGTTAAGTATAAAAAATTGCAACAATATTTAAACCAAGGATATACAAAGGTATAATTTATGGGTAAAGATAAAAAATGGGGATTTTCAACAAAATCAATTCATGTAGGAAATGAAGTAGATAAAGAACTGGGATCGGTATCGCCACCTATCCATTTAACATCTACTTTTAAACAGGATGGTGTTGGCAAAAATAGAGGACACGATTATTCAAGAGTATCAAACCCTACTCGAGCTCGTCTTGAAGAAAACTTAGCAGCTTTAGATGGCGCTAAACATGCAATATGTTTTAGTACAGGTATGGCTGCAACAACTGCGCTATTTCAATTGTTTGATGCAGGCGACCATATTTTAATTTCTAGAAATACTTACGGTGGAACATTTCGAATGTCAATGAATGTATTGAAGCGACAAGGGCTTGAATTTGAGTGGATTGATTCAAGGGAACCAGAAAATATTAAAAAACATTTAAGACCCAATACAAAATTGGTTCATGTTGAAACGCCTACAAATCCTCTTCTAGAGCTTTGTGATTTACAAGCAACATCTTCAATTTGTAAAGAAGCAGGCGTTTTACTTAGTGTAGATAATACATTTATGAGTCCCTATGGACAAAGACCTTTGGAATATGGCGTAGACGTTGTGATGCAAAGTTCTACAAAATCTTTATCAGGTCACTCAGATATTTTAGGTGGTGTTTTAACAACAAATAATGACGATTTGGGTGATCGAATTAGATTCATGCTCAAAGCAACAGGTGGGGTGCCAAGTCCATTTGATAATTGGATTTTATTACGCTCTGTAAAAACTTTATCACTTAGGTATCAAAAATCTTCAGAAAATGCTTTTAAACTTGCGCAATGGTTATCAACTGATTACGATCTTAAAAGAGTGATTTATCCTGGATTAGAGAGCCATCCTCAATTTGAAATTGCAAAAAAACAACAGTTCACTCCTGATGGTAATAACATTTTTGGTAATATGATTTCTATTGATGTTGAAAAAATTGACCTTCGCGATAAATTTTTAGAAAAACTTAAAGTTATAACGCTAGCAGAAAGCCTAGGTGGAGTTGAAAGTCTTTGCTGTGTACCTTTTGATATGACGCATGCAGCAGTACCAGTTGAACATAAAATAAAAATGGGTATTACTGAAACTTTAATTCGTCTATCAATTGGAATTGAAAACTTTGAAGATCTAAAAGCTGATCTTCAAAATGCATTAGCAAAATAATAAACTTTATATCTTTTAATAATCTTAAACAAAATCGTAATTTTATCAGCTATTTTTACTTAAAAAATCTTTGCTTTGCCGCGGTGGTGGAATTGGTAGACACGCTGGTCTTAGGAACCAGTGCCGAAAGGCGTGAAGGTTCGAGTCCTTTCCGCGGCACAATAGTTATAAAATAAATGGATATTGAAAATAAAATAGATCAAACCCCTGAAAAAAAATCTGCATTAAGAGTTGTTGTGCATAGCTTTTTTGTTGTGCCATTTATAATTGCTATTTTTGCTGTTTTAATTTTTCTAGTTACTCGAATAATGACTGCGGAGCCGAATACAGCTCAAGACTATCTGGAAGATGTAAAAATTGGTGGCGCAACTAAAAGATGGCAAGGAGCATTTGAACTTTCTAAAATATTATCTAATCCAAAAATGGTTCCAAATGATGATCGATTTGTTACCGAAATGATTAACACCTTTGAATATGCCATTAATGATAGAGATATTCGTATTAGGCAGTTTTTAGCAATTGCGATGGGTGCAACAGGTGATAAAAGATATGTTGAAACAATAATCAAAGCCTTAGATCAAAATGATAATGAAATTATCATGGCTTGTGCTTTTGCATTAGGGAATCTAAAAGATAATAGAGCTGTTGAACATTTATTAGGTTTGCTCGATAGCGGAGATCCTCAGGTGAGATTACAATCAGTAATAGCACTTGGAAAGATTGAGGACTCTCGTTCCACAATGGCTTTAGAAAAAATGTTAGCTGATATTGAACCAAACGTACGTTGGGATGCTGCCGTCGCTCTAGCCAAACAAAAAAATTCAAGTGGAAGAAGAATAATATTAGACCTCTTAGATAGAAAGTATTTAAATTCCTTTTCTAATATTGATAAAGTAGAGCAAGTTCAAGCCATGATGGTAGCAATAAACGTTGCTCCATTGATTCAAGATTCTGATCTAAAAGCATCATTATTAGAGTTGAGAGAGAGCGATTCAAATTTGAAAATTCGAGAGGCTGCTCGTAGAGCATTGCTAAACTTTGAAGAATAGATAACCACATGCCTAAGGCTAAAGATAAAAAAACAGTAACTATAACCCCATCGAGCCCTCCACCTGCAGCTTTAAATAAAGCTGAAGCAGGAGAGGAAGTATCTCGTAGATCTTTTTTTTCATGGTTATCAATCGGATGGGTGGCATTTATTGCTGCAACGGGTGGTTATTTTACCATGATGCTTAGGTTCTTTTTTCCAAATGTTCTTTTCGAACCTGTTCAAACTTTTAGAGCAGGCTTTCCTGATGACTATACCAAAGGAGAAGTTGACTTAAGATGGAAAGAGAAATTTGGTGTATGGATGGTTAGGAATGATGAAGGACTTTATGCTCTATCTACAGTTTGTACACACTTAGGTTGTACACCCAATTGGCAACCAACAGCAAAAAAATTCAAATGCCCTTGTCACGGAAGTGGATTCAGAATAACAGGCATTCATTTTGAGGGCCCTGCTCCAAGACCTTTAGAGCGTTTTAAAATTACACTGGCTGATGATGGTGAAATTGTTGTCGATAAAAACCAAAAATACCAACAAGAAAAAGGGCAGTGGACTGACCCAGAGGCATTCTTAAAAGTATAAAAGTAATAATTATAAAATGAGTGATAAAAAAAGTTTATTAGACAAATTTTCCGTAGGTCAAGTATGGACCTCAATTTTCCGAGGTGGTGGTGTACCAAAATCAAGACGTCAGCGTATGATGGTAGTTTTGAATTCAGTCTTTTTGCACCTGCATCCTGTTCGCTTACCAAAGCATGCTGTTAAGTTAAAGTTCACATGGTGTATGGGAGGGCTTTCCTTCTTTATATTCTTGATATTGACCATTTCTGGAATCTTATTAATGTTCTATTATAGACCTACTATAGAATATGCCTATACTGATATGATTGACCTATCTGAACAAGTACCCTTTGGTATTATGCGTGAAATTCATAGATGGGGAGCACATGCAATGGTTATCACTGTTTGGTTGCATATGTTTAGAGTCTTTATGACTGGCTCATATAAACCTCCCAGAGAATTTAACTGGGCAATTGGTGTTATTCTCCTTGTATTAACGCTTCTACTAAGTTTTACAGGTTATTTATTACCTTGGGATCAATTAGCTATTTGGGCTATTGCAGTTGGATCTAATATGGCAGGTGCAACTCCTTTATTGGGCGCAGAAGGACCAGGCTCAGCTTTATTAGCAATAGGTGATATTAATTTTATTACAAAGGTTAGTGATGCACGTTTTGGATTAATTGGTGGAAGGTTTTTAGGCGAAGCAACTTTACTTCGTTTTTATGTGCTTCATTGTATAGGTCTTCCCTTTATTATTATGATATTTATGGCCGTTCACTTTTGGAGAATTCGTAAAGATGGTGGTATTTCTACTCCGGTATAGGATCTCATGGAAGATTTTAAATCACTAATTAATTATATCTCTAATCCAACTATATTAGTAACTGCAGTACTAATAATTTTTCCATTTATTTTTCCACCTACCAAATGGTTTTATAAAATAAATAAGCGTTTACATTTAGATAAGTTGTGGACAGGCAAAGGCCTTTTGTTAATGACATTTGTTACTGTAGCTTTTTTTATTTTTGGACTTGGAGATTATAATTTTAGAAGTATTGTTTTAAAGCCAGATAATGTTCCTATCTCTGGGCTTATCCTATTGCTCATCTTTTTCACTTGGCTGTCAATGAGTCAAGCTTATAAGAATGATAAGTTAGTTGAGCAAGGTGAATCAGTTGATGAGCATTATGACGCGCCAAACGATAAAGTTCTCGTATGGCCTGATCTAGTTTATGTAGAATTAATTTCGTTAATTCTTTTTTCAGCATTTATGTTAATTTGGTCAATTGGTCTTCCGGCGCCTCTAGAGCAGCCTGCAAATCCTGCTGAATCTCCTAATCCTGCAAAAGCTCCATGGTACTTTTTAGGTCTTCAAGAAATGTTAGTATATTTTGATCCATGGTATGCGGGTGTTGTTCTACCAACTTTTATTATTATTGGTTTGATGGCAATTCCTTATCTTGATAGAGATCCAAATGGTTCAGGGTATTATAGTTATAAAGACAGAAAACTTTCTATGTCACTTTATTTATTTGGTTGGTTAATCTTATGGAATGTTTTAATTGTAATAGGAACATTTTTAAGAGGTCCGAACTGGGGCTTCTTTGGTCCATTTGAATATTGGGATTCACATCGTTTAGAAGCATTAACCAATGTAAATCTATCTGAATTAATTTATGTAAAATGGCTAGAGATTGGACTCCCCCAATCTATTCTTTTAAGAGAAGGTCCAGGACTTTTTATTATGTTTGTCCTAGTTGCAGTGTTACCAGTATTATTAGCTAAAACAGCATTGAAAAAATACTACCAAGATTTAGGTGCTTCACGTTATTCAATATTTATAGTATTAATAATTTTTGGTGCATTACTTCCTGTAAAAATGTATTTAAGATGGTTGTTTAACCTTAAATACATTATATCCATACCTGAGTACTTTTTTAATTTTTAGTAGATTTTCAACTATATGAATAATTCAAATAATCAAGAACGCTACTATAATATACTTAAGCTAAATAAGTGGTTTGCTTTATCTAGTATTTTGTTTACTGCTTTTTGGGTTTTAGTTTTTGCTGATGACTTCAATAGGCCTTGGAAAAAGTACCAAATTGAATTTAGAAAAATTGAAATTGAAAAGGTAAAGCAAGATATTAATCTTGAAAAAGTTGCCTTAGAAGATAGCGAAGAATATGACGAGTTAATGAATTCTCTTAGTAAAAGTAGAAGTGATCTAGAATTAGAATCTGCCAAAGTTGATGATATTAATAATAAACTAAAACTTTTAAAAATTGAACTATATAAAAACAACCAAGATTTTCAATTTAGTAAAGCTGATATGGATGCTCAGCGTTATGCTTATGAAGAAGCTTTATATGGAAACGGTAATATTGAAGAGGCAGAAAAAAAGTACAATGAACTACGTATAAAAACGGATGAAACTTTCATATTAGCTGAAAATACACAGTCTGAAATCGATGAATTAAATAATCAGCTAAAGGTTATTAACGCAAATATAAAAAAATATGAAGATGCAATCTTCTCAGTATCAAAAGAGAAGCTTTTATTAGAGCGTCGTTTAACAAAACTTGACCCAGAGTCTATGAGTCTTTCAAATAAAGTGGCTAATATTGTTAGAGATTTACCTGTAATTGATTTTATTGATCCATATTATGATGTTAAGCAGGTTGTGGTAAATGATTTAAAAGAAGATCTAGTATACATGGGGATGCCAAAAGTTGATCGCTGTATGACTTGTCATGTTGGAATTGATAAGCAAGGCTTTGAAGACCAGCCTCAACCGTATACAACTCACCCACGTTTAGATGAATTTGCTGGAGGTAGCTCACCTCATCCAATGAGCGAATATGGATGTACATCTTGTCATGCTGGTAGAGGAAGAGGTACGGATTTTATTTCTTCCGGGCATATGCCTAAAGATGAAATCCAAGCCAAAGAGTGGAAAGAAAAATATGGGTGGGAAGCTCTTCATTATTGGGAAGATAAAATGTTACCAGCCCAATATGTAGAGGCAGGTTGTTTTAAATGTCATGGTGATAATATGCCAGTTGTTGGAGCTGAAACATTGACGTTAGGTATGGCCACCTTTGAAAAAGCTGGTTGTTACTCTTGTCATTCAATGGATCGTTGGGAAGACACTCCAAAGCCTGGACCAAGTCTATATAAGTTATCTTCAAAAGCAGATAAAGATTGGGTCTATCGTTGGATTATGGAACCAAGAGCATTTAGACACAATACATGGATGCCTCATTTCTTTAAAAAAGGTAATAATAGTTCTCCAGAAGATATACTACGTTCCGAACAAGAATCTTTAGCAATGACTGAGTATCTATATGAGTACTCAGAAGATTATAATTTAGCAAAAGGACTTAGGAGTGGAGATCCTGAAAATGGTGCGCTACTAGTTGCTTCTTATGGATGTATGGGTTGTCATCAAATTCAACCTGAGGTAGATGAATCATATGAGCCATCTTATGAGAACATAAGGTTGGAGCAAGGGCCAAATCTTATTGGCCTAGGTTCGAAAACTACAAAAGAATGGTTATTTAGTTGGTTAAAAAATCCATATTCTTATCATCCAGGTACAAAAATGCCAAACCTTAGGTTAACCAATAAAGAAGCAAGCGATATTACAAGTTACCTAATTGATGATAAAACAGAAGCCTTTGATAAAACACTAGTACCCGATATAGATGAAACAATTTTAGATGAAATAACTTCTGATTTCTTATCTCAAGTAAATTCAACAAGGCAGGTCCAAACTATTCTCAAAGAAATGTCCATAAAGGAAAAGTTGGTTCTTTCCGGAGAAAATCTTATTGGGCATTACGGATGTTACTCATGTCATAATATTGACGGTTTTGAAGATAGAAAGCCAATAGGTATATCTCTTAATTATGAAGGAAGTAAGCTTATATCAAAACTTGATTTTGGCTTTTGGCATGACAAAATAGATCATACAAAATGGGCATGGTTTTACAACAAGCTAGATCAGCCTGAAAAGTTTGATTTAATTCCAAATGATGATGGAACTATTTCGGTCAAACAATTGAAACCATTAGAAAAATCAAGGATGCCTCATTACGGACTAGAAGATAAAGAGATCAAATCTTTAGTTACACTAATTATGGGCCTTGTAAAAGATGAAATACCTCCTACAAAGCTACCAGAAAAAACTCCAAAATATTTAGCGGTTACACAAGGTGAGCAATTTATTCATACAAATAACTGTATGGGTTGTCATAAAATAGATGATAATGGTGGTGCAATATGGCCTTCAACTGCTGACTGGTTGAGGCAAGTTGCTGATAATACAAATGCGGAAGACATGAGTCTAGTTCAAAGTTTTAGTCCTCCTATACTAAATACTCAGGGTAGAAAAACTCAGCCTCAATGGCTTCTAAATTGGTTTAAAAACATTTCTATGGTTAGACCACATCTACAGGCAAGAATGCCTAGCTTCGATTATACTGATGAAGAATGGAATACTGTTATTTCGTATTTCCAGAGGAAAGATGATCTTCCTCTAGCTTATGAAAACCCTCATGATTTTGTAAAAAATTCCTCTTCTTACAAAGCAGGTGAAAGAATTGCTGAAATGGGTGCTTGTAATAATTGTCATTTTTATGGAGAAGAAAAACCAAAACAAGCTGCACTTACATGGGCTCCTAATTTAGTATTAACAAAAGAGCGTTTAAGACCAGAATGGCTTGTGGAATGGTTTACTAATCCCCAAGATATTATGCCTGGAACAAAAATGCCAGCACCTTATATTCCCACTGAAGAGCCAGTTAATTCTATAGTTGAAGTTTGGGGTAAGGATGTCGCGAGAATTAGTACAGATAGTACAAAACTATATAAAGCTCTAAATGACTGGATGTGGGGAATGGATGGTCCAAAAGATGTTTCCACAATTGTCAGAAGACATATTGAAACTAATGGATATGGATTTATAATTGAGGAAGAAGATGATTGGGGTGATGACTGGGATTAATTCGCTTTGTATTAGCTAGATTCTAATTTTTTATTTCTAAGGGCTTTTTTTTCCCAACTTTCTAAACTATTAAGTACTTCTTTTCTTATCTTACTAGAATGACCGCTATGCCTATTAGTGTATGGGCACATAAGGCAACCATTTCCACAACATTTACCTTGCTTGATTAAAAAAACTCTTGAAAGCATACCTGGATTTTAAGAGAATATTCTTTTTTAATTTAGATTCTTTTTTGATTTATTTTGAAAAAGCTCAATTATATTTATTTAAATGATTTTATATTAGGTTTGATAAGTTAAAATCAAAATGTTTGACTATAATATTTAAAAATTAGCGAGATTTATTTTGAAACGAATTATTTCTATTGATGTTTTTAGAGGAATCACCATGTTTCTAATGATTTGGGTTAATGATTTTTGGAGACTTGAAGATATTCCTAAATGGTTGAAACATGCTGGAGCTGGAGAAGATTATCTTGGCTTTTCTGATTTGATTTTTCCGTGGTTCTTATTTGTTTTAGGGATGTCTATCCCATTTGCAATTGATAATCGATTGAATAAAGGAGAGATTAAAATTGAAATTTTAAAACATATATTTCTTCGTGCTTTTGCCCTAATAATTATGGGGCTTTTTCATATGAACTTTGAAACCTTTAATCATGAAGTTTCAATTTTACCAAAGTCAATTTTTGTTATTATTTCAACAACAGCATTCTTTATGATTTGGAATCAACCCAATAAAAATTTATTTAAGAAGAAGATTACCCCAATGCTTCTACCAATGGTAGGAACTATAATTTTATGTACCATGCTTTTAATCTATAAAGGTATGAATGGTGATGGAGAAACCATAGGCTTTGGTATTCATTGGTGGGGTATACTTGGACTAATCGGCTGGGTTTATTTAGTGACCTCTTCAATATATTTATTTTTTACTAAATCTATTTTTGCAGCGTTTACTATGTTTACACTAAACATAATAATAAACTTTATTTTGCATTTTGACCTTCCTTTGGATCTTTATTTAATTACAGGAACTGGTAGTTTGCAATCATTCGCTTTTGCAGGAATTATAATTTCATTATTATTGATGAATAAAAAATATTCAAGTAATATCTCAAGTTTTTATAAAATAATATTTATTTTTGGTATAAGTACTTTATTCTTTGGAGTTTTAGCTAATAATTATTTTATTATAAATAAACCATTAGCAACATTACCATGGACATTGATTTCACTATCATCAGCTTTATTTCTTTTTGCTTTTTTACATTGGATTGTTCAAGTAAAAAATAAAATAAGATGGTATAACCCAATAAAAATTGCAGGTACTGCAACTTTAACATGCTATCTAATTCCATATTATTATTACAGTCTTATTGAAATTATAGGATTTGAACTTCCAACTATATTAAATACTGGTTTTATTGGCTTGATTAAATCAATGATTTATACATTCATAATTATAGGAATTGTTTTAATTCTTAATAAAAGGAAGATTAATATAATAATATGAAACACAAACTTATTTTATTTTGGATATTAATTCTTCTTTCCTTTTCTTGTAAAAAGCCAGGAATAGTAATTAATAATGGATTTGCAATTAAAAATATTACAATAATTGATCCAATTGACGGCGTATCTGAAAATATGACCATTATAATTAAAGATAATAAAATTGTAAATATAGATAAGTCAAAAAACATTAATATTTCTCCAAAAAGTATTATTTATGATGGCACAGATAAATATATAATTCCAGGTCTATGGGATTTTCATGTTCATTTTGCATTTATTGAAGAATTAGCACCCTCAATGTTTAATTTATTTTTAGGTTATGGTATAACAAGTGTTAGAGATACAGGTGGAGAGTTAAAGTTTGTTAAGCAATGGAAAGACAACTCTCTTAAAAGTCCAAACATCTCTCCTAGGGTGAAAATTGCAGGCCCTTTAATAGATGGGAAGATGAACGTTTATGATGGTAGTTCTAAATCATACCCTAAGTTATCTATTCGAAATAAGAATAAGGATGAAATCCTAGAAAACTTAGAACTTTTATATAAGTCTGGAGTAGACTTTTTTAAAGCTTATGAAATGTTAAGTCCGGAGCAGTTTTTGCTTATAACAAATTACGCTAAGGAAAAGAATATGAAAGTTGCGGGTCATGTTCCATTAAGCATGGATGTTAACTCTGCTGTAGATGCAGGTTTGAATAGTATGGAGCATCTAAGGAATTTAGAATTATCTATTTCTAAAAATTCAGATGATCTATTTAATCAAAGGAAAACCTTATTATGCTGTTCAAATATATCAAAAGGTTCTGAATTAAGAAGTAAAATACATAATCTTCAACGAATGGTAGCTGTTAGTAATTTAGATACAAATAAAATGAAGTCAGTTTTTTCTAAATTAGCAAAAAATAAGGTTTCTCAAACGCCAACACTAAATCTTTATGATGGATTTAGTAATTATAAATTTTTAGATGATAATTGGACTAAAAGTTTCGATTACTTACCTTTAAAAATTTCAAATAAATGGAAATCAGAGATTAGTAATTTTGAATCTTTAGAGCCTAATGAAAACAGCAAAGCATTTTCAAAATTAATGATGAAAATAGTTTATGAAATGAAAAAATATAATATTGAATTTATTTCTGGAACTGATACTCCCATTGGTTACCAAACTCCTGGATATAGTTTACATGATGAACTATCTTTATTGAGTAAAGCAGGGTTTTCAAATTTAGATGTTATTTATTCTGCAACATTTGCTCCAGCAAAATATTTTGGAATGGAAGATACTCTAGGTTCTATTAAGCCGAATAGAATTGCAGATTTGATAATACTTAATAAAAACCCAATTGAAAATATAGATAACACTAAAGATATTTGGTCTGTAATCAAAAATGGAAATTATCTTGATAGATCAGAATTAGATTCTTTACTTATGAATTAATATTTAAAAATGACGTTTAGATTAATAAAAAAATTGATATTTATAACTATGATTATAAATTTTAATATTCTCTACAGTAGTAATTTAACCCAAGTAAAAAAGATGAATAAAAATGTAACATTTGGAACATGGATGCGATACTCCAGTAAGACTGAAATTGATTGGATTAATTTCTTTAATAAATATAAGAAAGCAGGAATAACTGATTATTTCATTCAAGGTAATCCATCTCAATTAAAAGAGTTAATCAACCTGACAAAAAAACTAGAAATTAATATTCATGCTTGGGTTTGGACTTTAAACAGGCCTAATGATAAAGAGGCAATGAAGAATAAAGAGTGGTATTCAGTAAATAAATTGGGACAAAACAGTTATGATTCTCGTCCTTATGTTGATTATTACCAGTGGTTAAGCCCTTTTAGTCAAGGTGCAAGGGGGCATATTAAACAGCTAATAAATAAACTTAGTAAAATTGAAGGTTTAGCATCTGTGCATTTAGATTATGTTCGTTATTGTGATGTTATTCTACCAATAAAATTGCAACCAAAGTATGGATTAGATCAAAGTTATGAAATGCCCGAATATGATTTTGGGTACCATCCAGTTGCGCGTGAAATATTTAAAAAAGAATATGGTGTTGACCCTATTGAATTAAAAAATGATGATTTTAAAGATGAGTGGTTAAAATTTAGATTGGATGCAGTTACAAGTTTGGTGAACGAACTAGCACAAATTGCACACAGCAATGGTACCAAAATATCTGCAGCGGTTTTTCCTTATCCTGAGATGGCTCGTACAATGGTTCGTCAAGATTGGGCATCTTGGAATGTTGATATAGTATGCCCTATGAATTATCATCATTTCTATAATGAAGATACAGATTGGATTAATTTTAGTGTTGATAATGGGATTAATGAGACAGAAGGAAGATTCGATTATTATTCAGGTATTTTTGTTGGAGCTCTAAATCCACAAAAATTTAAAAAAGCAATCGTTGGATCAATTGATGCTGGAGCAAATGGTGTAGTATTTTTTAGCGTGAATAATCTATCTAAAGAACATTTAGATATACTATATGATATAACAAAAAACCCTCAGTAAAATGAGGGTTTTTTGTTATTAAGATGAAATCTAAAACTATTTCTTTTTTGGTCTTTCAAAGTTAAAATTTAATTCAGCAACCCCACCTTTTACTGTTACACTCTGCGTTAATTTATTTTTATCTCCTAGCCTTTCCTGCCAAGCAACAGCTTCATAAGTTCCGTCAGGTACATTAGGTATACTAAAAGAACCATCAGTGCCACTTACGGCAAAGTAAGGATGATCAAAAACTTGAGTGTAGCTTTTCATCCATGGGTGAACATCACATTTTATTACAAAAACATCTTCTGATTTGTCAAATACTATAGATTTCTCTTTTAAAGATTTTGGCATACCAAAGTTAAACTCTTTATTTACTTTAGGTAATCCATGAATATTATGCATTGTAGCATCACTATTAAGTATCTTAACTGGTTGTCCAGCTTGAACACCTAAAACATGTGGTGAATAAACGCAGCCTTTCTGATCAATTATAACTTCATTTGAAGGAGCTTTTCCATCGTATTTTACCCCTTTTAAATAAACTATTACATTTGCCAAATTACCATTAGCATCAACGATAAATGATTCAGCTCTAGCGGCTTCCTTGTGTGAAGCTGCACATACCGGATCAGCATCCATTCTGATTCGTTTTGCCTTTGGTCCTTTACCAATAAATTTGACACGGCCTTTGATTTCCCCTGCTGTTATTGCACCAATTGAAAATACAGCAATCAATCCCATGCTTATAATTTTATGCATTTTAATCTCCTAAGATTTTTAAAATTATATTAATAATACAACACCAAAATTTACTGCGATTTTATTAATCATAACAAGACAAGAAACTCATTGATTACTATAAAAATATAAAAAGCTTATATGAAATTTTAGTAAAAATAATCTCAATATATTTTGCTCAATTTGCCTCAAGTAGATTAAATTCACCACTTACTTAAAACAGAATAATTAATTATTACATTTTTTAATCAGGAATCATTAATGAGCACTGACCAACATAATCAAAGTTTTTGGACCAAGTATATTTGGTCCACGGATCATAAAATAATTGGTATTCAATATGGCATAACATCTCTCGTCTGGTTGCTTTTTGGTTTTGGCCTAATGATGATTATGAGATACCAATTAGCTTATCCAGATACTCCAGTACCTATTGTTGGTGCACTTTTAGGTGACGGAGGTCTATTACCACCTGAAATGTATAACTCATTAGGTGCAATGCATGGGACAATTATGATCTTTTTAGGAGTGGTCCCATTAGCCTTTGGAGCATTTGGAAACTATTTTGTACCTTTACAGATTGGCGCTATTGATATGGCATTTCCTAAACTTAATGCTGCTTCATATTGGACTTATTTTGCTGGATCTGTTATTATGGCTGCAGGCTTTTTTGTTCCAGGTGGTGCAGCTAATTCAGGTTGGACATCTTATCCACCTCTTGCTGAAATAGCAACTATGGGCCAAACTGTATGGTTAATTGGAATGGTAATGCTAATTACTTCATCTTTGCTTGGATCAGTTAATATTTTAGTTACTGTTATTCAGCTTCGGACTGATGGTATGACTTGGATGAAGTTGCCTATTTTTGTTTGGACTCAGTTTATTACAGCATTTCTTCTTTTATTAGCTTTTCCCCCTCTAGAAGCTGCGGGTGTTTTACAGTTAATGGATAGATTAGCTGGAACAAGTTTTTTCATGCCGAGTGGTTTAGTGGTTACTGGTGAAGTTATGACCAATGCGGGTGGAGGAAGTCCACTACTATGGCAACATTTATTCTGGTTTTTAGCACACCCAGAAGTTTATGTTCTGATTCTTCCTGCATTTGGTATTGTAGCTGAAGTTATTGCTAATAATACTAGAAAACCTTTAGCAGGATATAAAGCATTGGTATATGCAATGGTCTTCCTAGGTTTCATGTCTTTTATTGTTTGGGCACACCACATGTACATAACCGGTATGGGAACCACAATGGGTGCTTTCTTCCAAACAACTACAATGATAATATCCATTCCATCAGTTGTAATTCTGACAGCTTTATTACTTTCTTTATGGGGAGGTTCAATTCGTTTTAATACTCCGATGCTCTTTGCTTTGGGTTTTATTCCAATGTTCGGTATTGGTGGATTAACAGGGTTGCCTCTCGGACTTGCAGCAGCAGACATTCATTTACATGATACATATTATGTAATAGGTCACTTTCATTATGTTGTCGCCCCTGGAACTATTTTTGCGTTATTTGCCGGAATTTATTACTGGTTTCCAAAAATGACAGGTAAAAGAACAAACGAATTACTTGGTAAGTTACATTTTTACTTTTCTTTGATATTTATGAATGGTGTATTTATGCCGATGTTTATTCAAGGTTTAGCAGGTGTATCAAGAAGACTAGCGGATGGTGGACAAACCTATGCTCATGCTGCTGATGTAATTTATCTCAATGAAGTAATGTCTTATTCTGCTTGGCTTCTTGGCCTTGCCCAAATTTTCTTTATAGTTAATATGATTATAAGTCTTTTTGGTAAAAAAACAGGTGAAAAAAACCCATGGGGTGCAACAACCTTAGATTGGACTGACACAACCTCACCTCCTTTGGGTCATGGTAATTTTGAGATAGTCCCCAAGGTTTATCGTGGTCCTTACGAATATAGTGTTCCTGGTGATGAAGAAGATTTTACACCACAAAGTAAGAAAGTTTAAAATTTATGGATATCCCTTATACCGTTAAAAACCGCCCTGATACAGGACTATACAATGGAAAGCTTGGTGTTTGGCTATTTTTAGCTTCTGAAGTAATGTTGTTTGGCGGTCTTTTCTCAGCATATATTTTTCTTAGAACTGGTGTAGATAGTTGGCCTTTAGGCACTGAATATTTAGATGTTCCATTAGCAACACTAAATACACTTTTTCTAATAACTTCATCTGTTACTATGGTGATGAGTTGGGCCTCCTTAAAGTTAAATGACTTTAAAAAGTTTAAGTTATATTCAGGAGTAACATTATTTTTAGCGCTAGCTTTCTTAGTAGTAAAATATTTTGAATACACACATAAATTTCATGTTGGTTATCTTCCATCAACTAATAATTTTTTAGGAATTTATTTTACAATGACTGGTCTCCATGTACTACATATCATTGGTGGTATGATTGTTATCTTTTATTATTGGATGCCAGGTGCAAAAATGTGGGAGGTAGATCCTGAACGTTTTACAAATCGTATAGAAATAGTTGGCCTTTACTGGCACTTTGTAGATTTAGTGTGGATATTTCTATTTCCAGTACTCTACTTATTATAGGATAAAATATGTCTGAATTAACTCCAGAAGAAGTAAAGCATCATATAAAAACATATGTATTGGTCTTTGTAGCCTTAGCTTTTTTAACTGTGGTCACAGTTGGAATTTCTTATTTGGATCTCGGACATGTTGGTGGAATTGTTTTAGCTTTAATTGTTGCAAGTATCAAAGGTACACTAGTGGCTTGTTATTTTATGCATTTATTAGATGAAAAGGTTACAATTTATTGGACTCTTATAGCGACTGTTGTTGCTTTTTTAATACTTATCTTTGTCCCATTGGGAAACATGTTAGCTCAGGCTAAAATCTAGAATAATGTCAATAAAATCATTCCATATAATTTTCATTTTATTTTCCGTTGGTATCACTATTTGGTTAGGTTTTTGGGGTTTAAATCAATCAATATATATTTCAATTGCTTCCTTTTTATTTGGAGTTGCATTAATATTTTATGGTTTTAGTGTACTTAAAAAATTCAAAACAATCTCATAATGAAAAATAAAATTTTCATACTATTTATTTTAAGTATTGCTCTTTTTCCGGAGATAATTTTCGCATGTTCAACATGTTATGGTGATCCAAATGCAGCAGCAACAAAAGGAATGAATAAAGCTATTTTAGCGATGCTTGGAATTACTGGTGGTGTGTTGGGTGGCATTGGTTCTTCAATTATTGTTTTACACCGCCGTGCTAAAAAATATGCTAATTCACTTAAAGATAAAAAGAATTAATTTGGAGGATATGTTCTGTGTTAGAACTACTTAGAAGTTTAGGTCTGCCATCCGTATCTGCATCAACGCAGGGACCGCAAATTGATAATATTATCTCAATAGTACATTGGTTAATGCTTGTTTTATTTGTTGGATGGGGAGCATACTTTATTTTTACACTAATAAAATTTAGAGCTTCTAAGAACCCCAAAGCAGATTACAAAGGAGTGAGAAATCATTATTCCTCATATATTGAAGGTCTAGTGGCTGTAATTGAGGTTGCTCTTTTATTCGGTTTTGCTTTTCCTATTTGGGCAAGTCGAGTTAATGATGTTCCAAAAGGTAATGAAGTTGTTCAGATAAGAGTTATTGGTCAGCAGTATTTATGGAATTTTCACTATCCAGGTCCTGATGGTGTATTTGGTAAAACATCTGTAAACTTAGTTGATGAAGCGGAGAATCCTATTGGTTTAGATCGAGATGATTCATTTGCTAAAGATGATGTTTATGTACCGCAAATGCACATACCTGTTAATACACCAATAAATGTTTCACTCTCAACAAAAGATGTTATTCATAATTTTAAACTTCCCGAATTGAGAGTATCTCAAGATGCTATACCTGGTATGACTATTCCTGTCTGGTTTGAAGCGACAATGACTTCAGAAGAATTTTTAAAGACTACGGTTGGAACTAAAAGGGAAGGAAGAGGTTTTGAAATTGCATGTGCTCAATTATGTGGCCTAGGTCATTCAAAGATGAGAGGCTATTTAAATGTATATGATGCAGAAGGTTATGCTGCTTGGCAAGCCAGTGAACAAGAATATTTACTAGAACAGGAAGATGACGATGATTGGGGAGATGATGATTGGTAAAGTCTAAATAATTAATATTATTATTAAACCCCTATAAATCATTTTCATAGGGGTTTTTTTTTGATTTATAAATGAACAATCTAATTTAATTTGTAAATTCTATAGTTGATTTATGGGGGAAATTTAAATCATGAAATATCAATCCAATACTTGGCTAAGGCGACTTTCAAAACTAACTGTTATTTCAACATTATTTTTAATATTTGTAGGAGCATTAGTGAAAAGTCATGAAGTTGGTTTGTCTGTTCCAGATTGGCCAACAACTTATGGAAAACAAATGTTTTCTTTTCCTCTTTCTGATATGGTTGGTGGAATATTTTATGAACATGGTCATCGAATGTTAGCAACCATCATAGGTTTTTTTACTTTACTGCAAGCTATTTGGATTAGTTTTTCAGATCTACCTTTTTGGCTCAAGAGACTAGGGTTTATAGCCTTAGCAACGGTTATTTTGCAAGGAATGTTTGGTGGAATAACTGTTCTATTTTATCTACCTCCAGCTGTATCAATGATTCATGGAGTATTGGCTCAAACTTTCTTCATTATTACAATAATTATTGCTTATAGTCTTTCAAATGAAAGATATAAACGAGAAGATATGGGATATAACAAGAATATTAGAAAAGGCTCACTTCTTTTAATTAGTTTTGTATACATACAGTTAATTCTTGGAGCATTAATGCGCCACACTGCTTCTGGCTTGGCTATTCCAGATTTTCCAACAATGGGTGGTTTATGGTTTCCAACTTTTTCTGAATCAATGATAAATAATATTAATGTTGAACTATTTGATATGGACTGGGAGTTAGTTTCTAAAACTCAAGTAGTTATTCACTTTATCCATAGATTAGGAGCACTGATTGTATCAGCCTTCATCGGGTATTTCTTTTTTAAAAATAAATTAGTAATTAAAAAGAATAAGACTTTGAATAGAACTAAATGGTCAATTATACTTATTTTGGTTATTCAAGTTTCTTTGGGAGTATTAACAATATTAAGCGAAAAAGAACCATTTATAGCAAGCTTTCACGTCGTGAACGGCGCTGCTTTATTGGGGATTAGTATTCTACTTGTATTAAGAGTTCATCCACTAGAATTTTCAAAATGGATTAAATGAAATTTAAAAAAGAAAGAGCTAAGTCGATTTTTCGTGTATATTTAGAATTAAGTAAACTCAATATTCTATCTCTCGTATTAGTATCTACATTTTTAGGTTATTATTTAGGCAATAATGGTATTGGTGAATTATCTAGAGTTATTTACACTCTTTTAGGTACATCTCTAACAGCTGCTGGATCAGGAGCTCTAAATCATTATTTAGAACGTAACTCAGATAGTCTCATGGAAAGGACAAAAAATAGACCATTACCAGCAGGTCTTATCTCACCCTTAAATGTAATAATTTTTGGTGTAATTATGATAATAGGTGGTAGTCTTTTATTAGTATTTAAAATCAATTTACTTACAGGATTTTTATCTCTTTTAACTGCATTTCTATACGTAGTTGTATATACACCTTTAAAACGTATTACCTGGCTAAACACTTCAGTAGGGTCTGTACCTGGAGCTATGCCAATAATCGGTGGTTGGACAGCAGCAACTGGAGAGATTGGAACTATGGCTTGGATTCTTTTTGCATTAATGTATCTTTGGCAACACCCTCATTTTTATTCAATTGCATGGATGTGTAAAGAAGATTATGCTGCTGCTAGTTTCAAAATGTTACCAGTTATTGAGAGTGATGGTAGTAGGACCATGAGACAAATATTTTGGCATTTATTACTAATGATACCTGTTTCATTACTTCCTGTAATTGAGGGGTCTCTAGGTTATTTTTATTTATTTAGTGTAACAATTATTTCTTGTGCCTTTTTCTTATCAGCAATTCCTTTGGCAAAAAATAAATCAAGAAAAAGTGCGCTTCTTTTATTAAAATCTTCTGTGTTATACTTGCCAGTTTTATTAATTATAATTATCATTGATTTGAAAGTTTAAAAATGAATCAAAAAATACGTTTTATTATATATGGTATAGTTGCAGTTATGCTTCTAGTAACGTTCTTATTTAAAGAGTCGATTACATTAGATGATCTACCTATCAGTGGTTCTGTGCCAGACTTTGAATTTACAGATAGTAATGGTGAAACTATTACTCGTGAAGATATGGAGGGCAAAGTCTGGGTTGCAGATTTTATATTTACTACTTGTACGATGGCTTGTCCAATTATGACCGGAAATATGAATTTAATACATAAGTCTTTTAAAGATGATAATAACGTTAGAATTATTTCAATTTCTGTTTATCCAGAATATGATACTCCAGAAGTTTTAAAAGAATATGCATCTAGATATAATGCCAATACAGATAGATGGCATTTTCTCACAGGCCCTGAGGAATCAGTTAAAAATATTATTAAAACAGGTTTTAAGATTGGAGACTATGAAGATATTATTTTTCATAGCGAGAAGTTTGCATTGGTTGATGTAAGAGGAAATATTCGTGGATATTATAGTGGAATGGAAACTGAAGATATGTCAAAACTAAAAAAAGATATCAAAAGGTTATTAAGAGAGAGTTAATGGTAAACCAAGATCAATTTTGGTTAAAAATTATATATATTGTATCAATCATCATATCAGGTGCTGTTGCATTCTTGATACTAGGTCCAAGACCAGAAGGTATGGAAGGTGCTTTAGATGTATCAAGTCTACCAATTCTTAATGCAACACTAAATGGGATTACTACACTTTTATTAATATATGGATACATACTAATTCGCCAAAAAAAGCGACAAAAACATAAATCAATTATGCTGACTGCATTTGCGACATCTGGAGCATTTTTAGTAAGCTATATTATTTATCACTGGTTTAAAGCAGGTCCCAAGCAATACGTAGGTGATTATAATGAAATATATTTATTTATTCTTTTAACTCATATTGTACTTGCATCAATAATAATTCCATTGGCATTAATTACTCTTTACAGAGGATGGACTGATAATTTATCAAAACATAGAAAGATAGCTAAGATCACACTTCCATTATGGCTTTATGTATCTGTAACAGGAGTTATGATTTATTATATGCTTTATTAAAGTTTTTTTACAAGACCGCCAAACTTTTGATTTATTTGAAATCCTAGTTTGTAAAATAGTCCAGATTGAAAAAATCCAACCGTTAGATATTTAATTTTCTTAATTCTAAGTCGTAGAAAAAGTTCTTGAATTAATTTAGTACTCAAATTTTTACTTCTATAATTTTCAGTTAAAACAATTTTTTCTAAATGTGCAATGCCTGAACCTGTAGATTTCCAAAAAACTCCACCAACTAAATGATTTTTTTTATTAAAAATTAGAAGGAACTCATGATTTGATTCAAATTGAACCTCTAATTTTGCTTCAACAAGCTCAGTATGAAATTTAGCAACTTCTTTAGGGTGATAAGGTGGTCTAATTTTATAAATTTCACTGAATTTATCTTCAACCAGTACCACTAAATCAAGTTTAGTTTTTTCTCCAATATCACGAGATATTAGTTCAGCATAATCTGCTGCATCAACATGCTCAAATACAAGTCGAGTAAGAAAATACTTCTCAGAATCAGTAAGCTCAATTTCATCATGAATTTGATGAAGCTTTGAGTCTAAACTTTCATCGGAAACTGATTCAAATCTCATTTCATTCATTAATACATTTAATTTTTTTAGTAGTTCAGGATTTGTATCTTTAAATGCTGTCATCAGAAAGAAACGCATTCTTGTTTCCGGGTATTTTTGACTTAATAATTCAAGTTTATAATCTTTATATAAATCTTGAATTATTACCCCTTTTGCTTTGTGTGTTGCATTAGGGTTTAAATCAAGCCAGCGTTGATATCTAAGTGATGCAAAAACTACTGATTTTCTTAAAAGTCCAAATTCGTCTATATCTTTTAAAAATAATGAAATTCTATTTTTATTAAGTCCTGTAGCTTTATCTCCTTTCTTAATACTTTTTAATAGTATTATTCCTTTTCTAGTACCAAACACTTCTAATACAATTGTAAAAATAATTTCCCATTCAGCCATTTTCTTTAAACCAGGAAATTGTTTTTCAGTTTCAAGAATAAATTTCTTATAAAGTGTAATAATTACATCATAAATAGTATCTGCTTTTCTTCGTTCAGAGATTGAAATAAGACGAGTACCAGTATAATAATCATACTCAGGAATAATTACATTTCTTGTAGAAGCATCTAAGATCATTTGAGTTTGACCCGAGTTTTTCCAAAACTCCAAATATGCTGCAATTCCATTCCAAATAAAATGTAACCATCGCATTTGCCATCTATCAGGATAAATTTCAGATGCTATTTCAGTTTGATTTCTTTCTAGATACCTAAGAACTGTTTCACCTGGAATATATTCCTCTGAAAAAATCTCATTTTTCTGCCATATTGCCCCAAAATCCTCTACAAGTTTATGATTAGTTGTACTTGCACCAATTGAAATTAGCCAATTAGACTCTCTTTTAAATTGAGATTTATCTAAGTTATCATTAACATTGATTACAAAATTAAATGCACGATTGTCTTTTAGTTGAACAAGAATTCTAACAATCATTTTTCCATGTCCTTGGCCAATTAAAGTACACCATATTCCTTCGTCTGATATATCATCTAATAGTATTTTAGATCCACTTGAAAAAATAAAAATCGATTCTCTAATAAGAGTTGAGTTTTTAATTGCAATTTCAACTTTCTTTTTTAAATCACTAGGAATATTTTTATCAAATTGAATGATTGAATTCCATTGGAAATCTGATTCATTAATATTATCAATTATAGTTTTTCTAAACTCTTTATTTAAAATGCTTCTTTTGTCTCTTGCTAATTGAGAAAGGTTTTTGTTTTTTGACACTAATACCCAAAGAGTGAGTTGTCCCCTTACAATCATATAAAACTCGGGTCTAGATTGGACTAGGTTTGTAATCATTTCAATTAAGCATTCTCCAATCGAAATGTCAGTAGATGTCATTTTTATTTTATTTCTATAACTATTCAGTAATATAATAATTGAGTTTAAGTGTTCTAGCTCTAAGGTATTAAGGTTGAAATTTTTGAATACTTTAAAATCTTTAGAAGATTTAAAAAGATTGATGAACATATCTCCATCAATATTTGGTGTAAGTATTTCTAGTCCTTTTATCCAATTTATTTGATTTGGATGAAATTGAAGTTTTAATAATAATTCTTGTATAATTAATTGATAATTTGGTGATGATATACCAATTTTTAAAAATTCAAATGAAGTTTTAATATTACCTTTACTAAATATATTATATGCCGCTTTATGTAGATCGATAATTGATGGAATGCTATCATCATTATAATTAAGTATAATATTCTCTTTGTGCTTATTAAAGGGTAGAGAATTGTAATCAACATTAAAATGCCTATAAGACTCAAATGAAGCCACTCTAAATATTATATCTCCAATAAAGTCAACTAAAGGTTGATTACCAATCCACAGGTTCGGATCACGAATAAATTTTTCAATACTTATGGTAGTGCTAGTTGTATTATAATAATAATTTCCAATTTTTAATTTTGTTTTGGACCATTTGAATTCAAGTTTATTTTTTATTTTATATTGAAATATAAACTTTCCATCCCAACTTAAATCTCCACGAGTTAAACTTTTATCTCTTAAAATCCAATTAGGAATTCTAATTTCATAATTTCCATTAATTAGACTAATATAGTTTTTTTCATACATTGGCTCTATAATATTATTAAAATTCTTTATTATAGCTTTTCGTTTATAAGTGTTCTTCGTAGTTAATTCATCACGATCATGTTCAAAATCTCTAGAGATTAGTGCATAATTAACTATCCTTTCATAAGGTTGGAGAAATGAGTTAACTGAGAAAACCAAAGAATTGTAATAAGTACGTTTTTCATTCAATAGCATTTTTTCAAGATCAATGTTTTTATTTTTTGGGTCAGGATACAAAAGTAAAGTATTGAATTCTTTTCCATCGCCAACAAGGAAAACTGATTTAATTGCTTCAAAGTCTTGAAAGAGATTTTCTATTTTTTGAGGTGAAATTGTTTGACCACGACTATTCTTGTAAATTTCTTTCTTTCGATCTATGATGAAATAGTGACCTTTTTTATAATTAAAAATATCACCTGTATGAAACCAATTATCAATGAAAGAGCCCTCAATTTCATCTTTATAATAGCCTCTAGTAACATAATCACCTTGCATTAATAACTCATTATCTTTTGCTAATTTTAAATTAATTCCTGGAAGAGATTTACCTACAGAATTAGCTATATAATCTTCTGGAGGCGTCATTGTTATTCCACCAGTCGCTTCAGTCATACCATATCCACTTAAGAGGCTAATTTTATTTTCATTAAAAAATTTAAAAATATCAGGATCTAGAAAACCTGCGGCAGATAACCCCCATTTTAATTTTCCTCCAGTAATTAAATTAGTGGTTAAACGAATCTCTTCATCTGTGGATCTTTCTAATGAAATTGAAGATACAATATGTTCTTGAATTTGAATCCATCTCTTAGGGATTGAGATAAAAATTGAAGGTTTTGCAAGTTTAAAATCTCTTAATAGAGTCTTGAATGATGTATTTTCTGTAAATGTATAAGTGGCACCCCAGAATAATGCACCAACCATTTCAAACCAACGCCCAAATGTATGATATAAAGGTAAATAACATAAAAATCCATCTTTTGGACCAATATCTGGTAGAGCTAAGGCGCGTGCAAATCTTTTTGAGACTATATTAAGTTGACTAAATTGAATACCTTTTGGATTGTCAGTTGTACCAGAGGTATACATTATACTTGCGAGTGAGTCTAGGTCTTTTAATGGTGGTATGACTATATTATTCTTTAAGCATTTGTTCCAAAAAATATCCCAATCTTTATTATCTATATTAATTATACTTAGATTTTGACTTTTATATTTTGATTTAATAAAAAGCTCTCTACCTTGATCACTACCTATGAATAAATTTGTTATTTCAGCGTGTGTTAATACATAGTTTAAATGTTCTGATGATAAATTTAATGGAATAGGAACAACTCTAATTCCATATACTAAACATGCTAGATCTAAAAGTGCTCCGTTAGTATTATTAGGTGTTAAAATTCCAATAGAATCAGAATGACTGAGATTTTTTTTAAAATATGAACCTATTGCTCTAACTTTATTCCAAGTCTCATTAAAAGAAATTGAAATAATGGTTTCATTTGAAATTATTTGGAAAAATGTTTTATCAGCGTATCGGTTTGCTCTTTGATCAAAGATATTTGATAATTGATAATTTGACTTTTTTATTAATGTCGATAGTAAATAGTACCAATCATTCACTTTATCATTTTTATATATGATTTTATTTACTTCAGGAATGTGTCCTATTTCTAAAAACTTATGAATAGATTTAGAATCTCCATCATGAATTAGAAAGGTTGCACTATCAAATAATTCATCGATTGTGCATTTTCCTAAAAATGCATTTTTTATGATTTTATCTAGATTAATCATACTTAAAATTAAAAAAGTTAGTGTTTATATTTACTATCTATATAGTTGTAAGGTGTATTAGGTTGCTGTAATTTTTAACTTAAAACGTTTCAAACAAAAATATATGTCAAAAAAAATAAAATATTCATCTAATCAATTAGCAAAATACATTGCTGATGCTCCAGGGGTTGTTAAAAATTATATTCAAGCTCTTGAAAAACAGGTTGGTAACTTAGCAAACATTGGTTTGGCACTTTCAAAAGAAAAGAATATGTCCAAACTTTTGGAAATGATCTTAATTGAAGCTAAACGTATTGCTAATTCAGATGGTGGAACATTGTACATGATGACAGATGATAATCGTCTTCGTTTTGAGATCATGATGACAGATTCTCTTGATTTTCATATGGGTGGCACTTCTGGAAAAGAGATACCATTTTATCCTGTAAAACTTTATGACGAAGAAGGTAACCCAAATAAGTCAATGATTGCAGCCTATGTGGGACTTACAGGAGAAACAGTTAATATCCCTGATGCATACAAAGCTAAAGGTTTTGATTTTTCTGGGACAAAAATGTTTGATGAAAAGACAGGTTATCATTCTCAATCATTTTTAACAGTACCATTAAAAAACCATGAAGATGAAATTATTGGTGTTCTTCAGTTATTAAATGCACAAAATAATAATACAAAAAAGATCATTCCTTTTGCTTCCGATATTCAAGAGATGGTTGAGGCACTTGCCAGTCAAGCAGCTGTCGCAATAACAAATAAAAATTTAATTAAGGATTTAGAGGCTCTATTTGAATCTTTTATTAAGTTGATTGCCTCAGCAATTGATGCTAAATCACCATATACTGGAGGTCATTGTGCTCGTGTTCCAGAAATAACAATGCTATTAGCAAAAGCTGTTCAAGAAACAATAGATGGTCCTTTTGCAGATATTTCATTTACTGATAAAGAAATGTATGAATTAAAAATTGCAGCTTGGCTTCATGACTGTGGTAAAGTTGCGACACCAGAATTTGTCGTAGATAAGTCAACAAAATTAGAGACTATTTATGATAGAGTAAATGAAGTTGAAACTCGATTTGCTGCCCTTAAAAGAGATGAACAGATTAAGTCACTTAGGAATGAATTAAAAGTAGAACGAGATGATTCACTTTCAAAAGAAGAAAAATTAATTAAGATAAAAACTCTTAAAAGTAAATATTCAAAAAAACTGCGAGAGTTAAAAAGCGATCTAGAGTTTATTAAAGAATCAAATATTGGCGGTGAATTTATGTCAGGTGATAAGAAAGATCGTGTCCATAATATTTCTAATTACCGTTGGAAACCAAATGGCAAAATGGAAAATTTTTTGTCTGAAGATGAAGTTTATAATTTAACTATACCTCGTGGAACGCTCACAGCCGAAGAAAGAAAAGTGATTAATGATCATATTGTAGTAACGATAAATATGTTAGAAGAATTACCATATCCAAAACATCTTAAAAATGTACCAGAATTTGCAGGTGGTCATCATGAAAAATTAGATGGTACTGGTTACCCAAAAGGATTAACAAAGGATGAAATGTCGGTACAAGCTAGAATAATGGCTATTGCAGATATTTTTGAAGCACTTACGGCTAAAGACAGACCATATAAAAAAGGTAAGACTTTAAGTCAAGCAATGCGAATACTTGGTTTTATGAAAAATGATGCACATATTGACGTTGATCTCTTTGATATATTTGTTAAAGATAAAATTTATTTAAAATATGCAGAAGAACATCTTGACCCTGATCAAATTGATGAAGTTCAAATGTAATTATAGCTTTAGGCTAATTTTGTCATTATAATGAATTTTGAAATATTAATTGTATTATCGCTTATTGTTTTAGCTTTTTCTCTTTTTGTAACTGAAAAATTTCCTCTTGATGTAACTGCATTACTTATTTTAAGTATTTTATTAATTGGTCAGTTTTTAACAATAGAAGAAGCAATCTCAGGTTTTTCAAACCCTGCTGTAATTACAATTGGACTATTATTCATTCTTAGTTATGCGCTCCAAAAGACACGAATATTAGAATATTTAATCATTCGAATAAATAAGTTGGTATCACGATCAAAAAATTTAGGTTTAGGTGTATATCTTTTAACTATAGCTATTGCAAGTGCTCTCATGAACAACACAGCAATTGTAGCAGTCTTTATGCCTGTAACTATAAGATTAGCTCATCAATATAAAGTGAGTCCTTCAAAGTTATTGATACCATTAAGTTATGCAGCTATTATGGGGGGTACGCTTACTTTGGTTGGCACATCAACAAATCTACTAGTTAATGCTATATATGTTGATAATGGTGGTGTGTCATTAGGTATGTTTGAATTTGCTCAATATGGATGGATTCCCTTAACTATTGGACTAGTTTATGTTATTTGGATTGCTCCTTTGATTCTTCCATCAAGAACAATTACTTCTAGTTTAACAAAAAGTTACCATATGGCAGGCTATTTAACAGAAATGAAAATATCTAATGATTCACCTCTGATTGGTAAAACTTGTCGTGATCGTAATATTAATCAAAATTATGATGTTATGGTTTTAGATATCCAGAGAGAGGGTTATTTAATTTCAACTAAAGTTGGTGAAAAGATAATTCAAGCTGGTGATATTTTATTTGTTAAAGGTAGCGTAGAAAGTTTTTTAAGGATGAAAGAAGTTGAGAAAATATCTCTTCTGACTGATGAAAAACTAACACAAAAAGAATTAGAGCAAGAAGATAACGTTTTGATGGAATGTATGCTTACGGATAAGTCTGACATTGTTGGTAAGACTCTAATGCAGAGTAATTTTAGAAAGAGATTTAGAACATTTATTCTTGCAATTCGTCGTGATGGATTAATTATAAGAAAAAAAATAGCACATGTTATTTTGCATACTTATGATACCTTACTTATCTATGGTGGAAGAAAAGAAATAGACAAATTAGCTAGTAGGGGGGATTTTATTTTATTGGGTGAAGTTCAAGCAGACCTAGTTAAGTCTAGATTTTGGTGGGTAAGTATTCTTGCTATAATTACTACAATTATTTTAGCTGCTTTTGGTATCCTTCCAATTTTAAAAGGAGCTATTATAAGTGCAGTTATTCTATTATTGTTAAGAATAATATCACCAAATGAAGCTTACCAATCAATACATTGGCAAGTAATAGTTTTGATAGCAGCTCTGATTCCTTTAGGTATTGCAATAGAATCAACTGGTACAGCCGCTTTTATAGGTCAATTAATTTCTGAAACTGTATCTGATTTTTCTCCAAATAAGCAACCTTATATTTTATTAGGCTTGATATATCTAATAACAATGATATTAACTGAAGTTTCCTCTAATACTGCTACTGCAATTATTATGGCACCAATTGTAATGGCAGTTACAAATCAAATGGGAATAGATGCACGACCATTTATTTTTGCAGTTTGTTTTGCGGCATCAGCTTCTTTTGTAACTCCTGTTGGCTATCAAACCAATTTAATGGTCTATGGACCTGGTGGATATAAATTTTCGGATTTCATCAAGGTTGGTTTACCCTTATCAATTATATTTTGGTTATTGGCAATATTATTTATTCCTATAATTTGGCCTTTCCAGTAGAATCATTTTTATAATAACTAGATAATTCACTAAATCTGCTTAACAATATTATCTAAATTCTGGGCTGATGAGCCAAGGAAACAAACGACATTCCAGACTTCAATCCTTCCTAGATAATCCTTCTAAATCCATGTGGTCACTTGCAATACCAATTATTGCAGGGATGGGAATTCAAACACTTTATTCTTTAGTTGATATGTTCTTCATTGGAAAGTTAGGTGGTGATGCTATAGCGGCAGTCGCCTTTAATATGCCTATCTTTTTTTTTGTAATGGGTCTTTCATTTGGTTTAGGTAGTGGAGTCACTGCATCCATTGCAAGATTTATTGGATCGAATGATAAAGTTAATGCTGATAATTCAGCTGAGCATTCTATTGTTATCGCACTTTTAATAAGTGGTGTACTCACTACAGTAGGTTTGGTCTATGGAGAAGAAGTCTTAACTTTTATGGGATGTACACCAAGTGTCTTACCAGAGGCATGGAAATATCTTAAAGTTAGTTGTTATGGCTTATCCTTTGGTGTTTTATCAGCTTTCTTTCGATCTATACTTGCAGGTGAAGGCGATATGAAACTTCCTATGATTTTAGCTGCATTAGGAACTGTGTTCAATATTATACTAGATCCTATTTTTATCTTTACTTTAAATTTTGGTGTTGTTGGAGCAGCGTGGGCGACTACAATTAGTCAGTTTATTGTTTTTATAATTTTTACGTATGTGTTATTTGTAAAAGAACATTCTTATGTTCGATTTAAAATGAAAGATTTTTCACCATCAAAATTTATTATTGCTGATATTATAAAAGTTGGAATTCCAGCATCAATGTCATTTATTGTAATGGCCTTAGGTCAGTTAGTCTTTAATAGAATTCTTGTTAATTACTCAACGGGTGCTGTAGCAGCATATCAAGTTGGTGGTCGAATAGATATGATAGTGTTTTTACCTATAATGGGCATTGCATCAGCTTTGACAACAATGGTTGGAATGTTTTATGGAGCTAATGAATATGATAAAATTAAATTTATTACAAAATATGGAATTTCTCGTGCAATAATGATAACAAGTATTGGTTCCATACTTCTTTATGCTTTTGCTCCAAATGTAGTTTCATTTTTTACAAAAGAATTATTTATTCAATCGATTGCAATTGGATATTTAAGAAATATTGCAATTATTTTTCCATTTATTGCAATTGGTTTATCTATTGGTAGGATTCTTCAAGGTATAGGATTAGGTATGCCATCATTAATCATTACAATTATTCGTGTTATTGGAGTAGCAGGACCATTAGCTTACTACTTTACTAACATTTTGAATAAGCCAATTGAATGGATTTGGTATGCAATGGTTATTTCTGGATTAATGGCTACAATAATTTCAATTGTATGGCTAGGCGTAGCTTTTCGTAAATTACTACCAGCAATTCCAAAATAGGAGGAGGAACTATGGCTTTGCTTAATGATTCTGAAATTCAGTCTAATCTGGATTCAATGGATGGATGGGTTTTTTCCAATAATTCTATTTGTAAAGAATTTCTTTTTAATGATTATATGAATGGAATTCAATTTGTAAATGAATTAGCTAAAATTGCTGAAAAAAACAATCATCATCCTGATATAATTATTGGTTGGTGCAAGGTTACCATTTCATTTACATCTCATGATCTAGGTGGAGTATCAACTGAATGTATGAATATGGCTAAAACTGTAGAAAACTTTCTAAAATCATAAAGGGATTCTTAATGTTGAGACTTGTTTTCATGACTTTTCTACCTGCTATAATTTTAGGACAGATTACTACATCAGCCACAAAAACTAGTATTGAACCAGATATTGATGGTGAGGTTATTAATGATCCTATTTGGAAAAATGCAGAGCCAATAAGTACTTTTTATCAAAAAACACCTGATGAAGGTGATCCAATATCTGAAAAAACAGTCGTTAAAGTTTTGTATTCTGAAAACTATTTTTTTGTTTCAGTTGTAGCTTATGACAGTAACCCTAATGAAATTGTAATATCTGATACGAGACGGGATGCTTCATTAAATAATTCAGATAGTTTCTCTTTTGTAATAGATACTTTTAAAGATTATCAAACAGGTTATGTTTTTGGAACAAATCCTGCTGGTATTGAATTTGATGCACAAATTACTGGTGGAGGGGAGGGTGGTAGTATAAGTAGGCGCTTTAGTGTAGGGAGCGGTGGTGGATTTAATGTTAATTGGGATTCTGTTTGGGACGTTAAAACGGAAAGGGGTGAATATGGTTGGAGTGCAGAATTTGCAATCCCATTTAAAACATTAAGATATAAAAAAGATAAAAATCAATCCTGGGGTATAAACTTTGAAAGGGTTATTGCAAGAAAGAAAGAAGAAGCACATTGGTCACCCATTTCAAGACAGTTTACAATGAATCGTCTATTATCTGCAGGAACAATTGAGGGTATAAATGTTCCACTTGCTAGGAATACTAAAATTATGCCATATATTTTAGGTCAAAAAAATAGAATCATTGATGAAGGTGAAATGAATAATCAGGACAGTAACTTTGGCTTAGACGCTAAAGTTAGTGTAGGGTCTTCAATGACATTAGACCTCACATATAATACTGATTTTGCCCAAGTTGAAGCTGATGAACAACAAATTAATCTCGATCGATTTAGTCTATTCTTTCCAGAAAAAAGAGCCTTTTTTCTGGAAAACGCAGGATTATTTTCTGTTGGTTCTGGTGGCGGTTATTCAGGTCCTGATATTGAAATGTTCTTTAGTAGAAGAATTGGTGTTGGTTCTGGCGGCATTCCTGTTCCAATTGTTGGAGGTGGGAGATTAACAGGTACTTTTTCTGGAATGAAAGTAGGGGTTTTATCTATGGTGACAGATAAAGTAAAAGATCTTACCGATCAAAATAATTATTCTGTCTTTCGTCTAAAAAAAGAATTACCAAATCGAACTCATATTGGTGGAATGTATACAGCATTAGACCATACAGGTGATAGTGGTTATATAAATCAATCTTATTCTATTGATGCTCAATTAGGAATTGGTGAGTTAAATAAAATTGTTGCTTTTGCAGGATTAACTGATACCCCAGGTCTAAACAAAGACAATGCATATGCTTTTAGATTGGAAGGGGCTCGAGATGCTAAAGTAGTTTCAAGTTCTTTATCTTATACTGAGGTTGGTGCAAATTTCAATCCAGAAATGGGTTATCTTAAACGCGAAAATTATCGAAAGTGGTCTGGAAGAATTTTTACACGAATTAGACCTAAAAATGATTTTGGACTTCTAGAGGTTCGGCCTCATATAAATTATGATGGTTATTGGAAACTTAATGGCTACCATGAGTCAGGACGTTGGCATATTGATAATCATACTGAATTTCGGTCAGGATTTGAAATACATACTGGAATAAATCTTGTTAAAGAAGGTGTCTTAAAAACCTTTGAAATCTACGATGGTGTTAATGTAGATAAAGGTATATATAATGATAAAGAAGCCCAGATTAATATTATAACAAATAGATCAAAGCCAATTAGTTTTAATAATATGATGCGCATTGGTGGATTTTTTGGTGGTAGTCGAATAAATATGACACCAACCATACGAATTCGCTTTAAGGATCGTTTTACATCTGAATTCAGTTACGGCTATAATAAAGTTGAATTAAATAACGGCAAGTTTACAACTAAACTCTTAAAATCTCGTTTAACCTATGCAATTACGCCAAAAACATACATTCAATCTTTACTTCAATATAATAATCAATCTGATCAATGGTCGATGAACTGGCGTTTTATTTGGCAACAATCAGCAGCAACTGGCTTATACTTGGTATATAATCAATCAGAAGATTATGATGGAATTCCTCTAGAAAAGAGTACACAATCATTCGCTTTAAAATATTCATATTTATTTGATGCTTTTAATTAGTTTAATTATATAATAACAGTAAGTGTATCGTATTAAAATTCTGAATAATGTTTTTTTATTATTATTATTTGGAAATTTATTTTCACAAAACAGTTCATTAGTTAGTGAAGCAAAAACCTTACCAAATATTGATGGTGAAGTTATAAATGATGAAGCTTGGGAAGGTATATCAGCTATTAAAACCTTTATTCAGAAATCACCTGATGAAGGCACTCCCTCAACTGAACAAACTATAGTTAAGATTATGTATTCGGAAGAGACTTTTTATGTTTCTGTAGTTTGTTACGATTCAGATCCAAATAAAATTGTTATAACTGATACTAGAAGAGATGCTCCATTGAATAATACAGATAGTTTTATGTTTGTGCTTGATACATACCAAGATCAACAAAACGGATTTGTTTTCGGTACTAATGCAGGTGGGATTGAGTATGATGCACAAGTTAGTGGTGGTGGCGAAGGAATGTCTATAAGTAGCACTAGACAATCGGTGGGGATTGGTGCAAATTTTAATATTAATTGGGATGCTGCTTGGGAAGTAAAAACTAAGATAGGAGATTTTGGTTGGAGTGCAGAATTTGCCATTCCGTTTAAAACTTTACGTTTTTCTAGCAAAAAGAATCAATCGTGGGGCGCAAATTTTCAACGAACAATAGCAAGGCGTAATGAACATGTTTTTTGGTCACCCATACCAAGACAGTTTAGTTTAAATCGTTTAGCATTGGCTGGAATAATTACAGGCATAAATGTTCCATCAAGTAGAAATTTAAAAGTTATGCCCTACATACTAGGTAACAAAAATAATGTCAAAGGAGAAGATTCTTTTAATAGTGCTGATAATGATTTTGGTTTAGATGCTAAAGTTGGATTGACATCAAGTTTGACTTTGGATCTAACATACAATACTGACTTTGCTCAAGTTGAAGCTGATGAGCAACAAATTAACCTGGATAGATTTAGTTTATTTTTTCCTGAAAAAAGAGGCTTTTTTTTAGAGAATGCTGGACTTTTTTCTGCTGGTGAAAACACGTATTATGGGCCAGATATTGAAATGTTCTTTAGCCGTAGAATTGGAATTGTTAATGGTAAACAAGTACCCATATTAGGTGGTGGTCGTTTAACTGGAAATATTGGAGGTATGAAAGTAGGCGCATTAAATATGCGTACTAAAAAAGTAAAAGATGTTTCTGATGGAGATAATTATAGCATTCTCCGTTTACGTAAAGAATTGCCAAACCGGACGCATTTTGGAGCTATGGTAACAAACCGTCAAGGTTTAGGTGAAAACGGTTATACTAATAATGCATATTCTTTTGATGGTGCCCTTGGAATTGGAGAAGCAATCCAATTAACTGCATTTGCTGCTATAACGGATCCTGCTCAAAATGTAGAAAATAAAAATACTTACGCATATGTTCTTGAAGCGAATCGAAACACAAAATCATTTACTAATCAGATTAGATATTCTGAAGTAGGAGAAAACTTTAATCCTGGGATGGGTTTTGTTAAACGTTTAGGCTATAGAAAAGTCTTATTTAGAATTTTAAATCGTACTCGTCCAAATGATTTATTTGGACTATTAGAACTTCGACCTCATATTACATACTGGGGTTATTGGAAATTAGACAATGGTTTTCAGCAAACTGGATTTTTACATATTGATAATCATTGGGAATTCCGAAATGGTTTCCGAATTGATACTGGGATTAATTTTACAAAAGAAGGTGTTGAAGAAGCTTTTCCAATTGTATCGGATGTTATAGTTCCAAAAGGTACATATGATAATAAAGAATTACATATCAGAACTAATACTAACCTTACCAAACCTTTTAGTATAATTATAGTAAATAAAACCGGTGGGTTTTTTAGTGGAAAAAGAAAGAATACAGACACAACAGTACGTTATAGATTTGGAGATCGATTTACTTCTGAGGTAATATCTAAATACAATGATGTAAGTCTACCTGAAGGTGATTTTATTACGCATTTGATTCGATCTCGCATAACATACGCAATTACACCAAAAATTTATATTCAATCACTACTTCAATATAATAATCAATCTGATCAATATTCCATGAACTGGCGATTTATTTGGCAACAGTCAGCAGCAACGGGTCTTTATGTTGTTTATAATCAATCTCAGGACTATGATGGAATTCCAATTGCTAACAGTACTAAATCATTTGTTATAAAGTACAGTTACCTTTTTGATGCTTTGAACTAAATTTTATTTTTTTTTAAAAAAGCCACATACGTTAACCAGATACCTAGCAATATAAAATCTAAAGGTTTTAGATTTACTTCTTGATAGATTGAAACTATGATATTTCTTATTATTTCTACAATTATTTGGGCTTTCTCTTTTAGTATTATTGGTAATTACTTGTCATCGGACATTGATCCATGGAGTCTTTCTTTAATTAGAGTCATTATTTCATTTTTAATATTTTTACCATTTATTGATTTAAATATAAATAAAAAAAGAATGGTTTATATTATAGGTGTTGGTGCTATTCAAATTGGATTTATGTATAGTTTTTATTTAAATGCTTTTAGTTTTATCAGCGTAGAGAAAATATTATTATTCACAATATTTACACCAATTTATGTAACAATCATTTCAGATATTTTTCAAAAAAAAATAAAGAAGTTTTTTTTATTTTTAAGTATTCTAAGTGTGATAGGTTCATTAATTATTAGAATAACAGATGTTCAATTATTAGATCTTAAAGGATTTATATTAATTCAAGGAGCAAATTTTTCTTTTGCTTTAGGACAGGTTCTTTATAAAAGATATATTAAAAATAATTCAAAACTAGATTATAATTTAAATGAATTTGGTTACTTTTATTTTGGCGCAATAATAATAGCATCCTTAGGCTCATTAATGATGATAGATTCTTTAAGTTATCCAAAATCTACAACACAATGGCTTCTAGTATTATGGTTAGGAGCTATAGCATCTGGATTGGGTTATTATTTTTGGAACCGTGGATCAGTTTTAGTTAATAATGGTACTTTGGCAGTTATGAATAATTTAGTTATTCCTTTAGGACTTTTTATTGAGATTGCCTTTTTTTCAAAATTGATTAATGTTACTAATTATATAATTGGTGCATTAATCATTTTATCTTCAATTTATTTTTCTTTAAGAAAATAATTTGAAGATAAAATTTATACTTTAATAAAAATTCTTTTTTTATACATTAATGCGAGTATTAGCCAAAATATAACAATATGAAATAGTGCAAATAGTAAAGAACTATTTATATCTGTAGCTAAAGGCATAAAAATAGTTTGGTATAAATATGAATATCCAGAGATCATTTTACCATTTAGATTAAAAGTAATATTTAAAAGAATTTTTGTCCATATTCCTGAAATTATAAAAATAAAAATTGAATTTGATCCATAAATAATAAATGGTTTTGCCCATTTATCAATCTTTTTAATATCAATAAGCCATATCATACTTGTCAAAACTAATATTCCAATTCCTCCTGTGAAAATAACATAAGAGCTTGTCCATAATGCTTTATTTAATGGAAAGAATAATCCCCATATCCAACCTATAATAATAAATAAAGATCCTAGAATAGCCATTTTTTGACAATTATCGTTTTGGTCACTTGCAGTTTTTATCATTGTTCCAACTAAAAAACCAATAAGTGTTGTTACAATTGCCGGCATTGTGCTTAATAAACCTTCAGGGTCAAAGGGGATACCATTTCCAGTCCATAAATGACTTTCACCTAAAATAAATCTATCAATATATAAAACTAAATTAGAATTAAGCGCATAAGGATCTTCACCGTTAATTACTCCAAATAAATATAATAATAGCCAATAACTAAATAGTAATAAAGTGGATATTTTTATGATTCCTTTAATATCGAGTTTAATTACGATAATGCTTGCGAATAAGTAAACTAAACCTATACGCTGCAAAACACCAAATATCCTTAATGAAGACCAATCCCAATCTTGTCGAATGAATGGAAATGCATTTAATAATAAACCTAGAATAAAAATAGTAATTGAGCGTAGAAACACCTTCTTGAAGAGTGGACCATATCTATTACATATTTCATATTTCTCAAATGTAAACCGCATTGCCACACCCATAATAAATAAAAAGAATGGAAAAACTAGATCGGTTAGTGTGCAACCATGCCATTTAGCATGCCTCAATGGTGAATAAATATGTGACCAAGTTCCAGGATTATTAACTAAAATCATTAGCATGATTGTAGCGCCACGAAAAGTATCTAGCGATAGAAGACGGTTATTTGAATCACTCATTTAATTTTTAATAATTTTATGATTAAAATTCCAGGAATTGTAGTAATAATAATCCAAATAAAAAAGGTTTGATAACCTAGTATATCTTGAAGCATTCCACTTATCATCCCAGGGAGCATCATTCCAAGAGCCATAAAGCCTGTACATATAGCATAATGAGCAGTTTTATGTTCTCCTTCAGAATAAAGCATTGTATAAACTAAATAAGCTGTAAAACCAAATCCATAACCAAATTGTTCAATTGCAACTAGACTTGAAATTAATAAAAAGCTTTCAGGTTGCGCTGAAGCCATATAAACATAAACAAAATCTGGAAACTTCATTGCAATTGCCATCCAGAAAATCCAATATTTTAAGCCATGCTTTGAAATTAGAAAGCCTCCAAGAATTCCACCAAGAGTAAGTAAAATAAGGCCAATCGTTCCATTTATAAATCCTAATTGAATATTTGATAATCCGAGGCCACCCTTATCAATTGAGTCTAACATAAACAGGGGAGCTATTTTTGACAATTGTGCTTCACCTAGACGATAAAGTAGCATAAATGAAATAGCAGCTAATGCATTAGGTTTAGTAAAAAATGATTTAAAAATCTTAAAATAATTTTGAAATATTTTATTAATATTCAAATCTTGTTTTGAGGAATCAGATTTTGGATGAGGTAAACGCCATGAGTGGTATAAACCAAATATTAAAAATAAAATTGATAAACAGATAAACAATATTGACCATGCACGAAAGATATCGCCAGTCCAATTTTGAAAGATGCCAGCAAGAATCACAATTAATCCTTGTCCAGTTAATATTGCAAATCGGTAAAATGTATTTCTAATGCCAATGAACCATGCTTGGCTTTTTGAAGACAAAGCCATCATATAAAAACCATCAACTGCTATATCATGCGTTGCTGAACTAAATGCTAAAAGCCACATGAAGGCTAAGGTATATTGTAAATAATTTGAAGAGGGAAGTGTTAAGGCTATACCTGCTAGACAGCTTCCAATTAAAATTTGCATAGATATAATCCAAAAACGATTAGTTTTTAGAATCTCAACTAAAGGACTCCACAATGGCTTTATAACCCAAGGTAGGTATAACCAACTAGTATATAATGCAATTTCAGTATTAGTTAGACCTAAATTTTTATACATTATAGTTGAAACAATTATTACAATTGCATAAGGAAGTCCTTCAGCATAGTATATAGAAGGAATCCATGACCAACCTCGAGTTTTAATATTATTCATCATTTATTATAAATAGTATTTATTTCTGTACCAGGGTAATAATGATTTAAAATTGATTTAACTCCTTTTTTTGATAAAGCCATACCCAAAGCACCAATTTGACATAATCCAACGCCATGTCCCCATCCTTTTCCTTCTAAGATAAATTCATCATTAATTTTATTAATGGTAAAAGCTGAACTATACAAAAAAGTGGGTGAAAGAATTTTTCTAATTTCATATTCTGATTTAATTTCAATATTTTGGGTGTTGTCTTCAATATTTTGGAATTCAATTTGAAGTTTAATAATTCTACCAGATGCTCCTACTTTAGTAGGGTTAATATCTAAAACTTTTTTTACATCTAAGCTAAAATTCATCTTTAGAGAATGAATTAGATCTTTGTGATTGATCTTATAAATCCATTTATAATATTTTCCATCTTTATCAACATTACCTATGAAACTTTTAAGTGAAGACTCCGGTACAATATCTGTGCTGCAATATGAAACACCTTTAGAATTCGCATCATTAATTGAAGTGAGATATGAGATTTTATCTCCAGTCCAAACATTTTCAAAATTTTCAGTAATACCTCCACATGATTTTGAGTAACGAGCATCACAAATTTTATTCTCATAAGTAATTACTTGTCCAAAAGTTAAATCAGCTATTTCGTTTGATGTTTTTGTTGTATTCAAAATTCCTTGATAACGCTGACAACAATCATCATTACATATATCAAAACCAAGCTGCACATGTTTACGTTCAATATTTGCTAAAAGCCATGATCTAGCAACTATATACTGAGCCTTTAAAAATTCTTTTGGGCAGATTGCACTCATCTCTGAAGTAGCAACACATTTTAAATAGTTTTCTAAAGGTAATTCATTGATGACCATAATATTTTTTTTAAAATATGATAGCTCGATAGTTCCCCAGTAAGATAGATCAATTTTTTTCTCCCAATGGAATCCTCTTCCAACAGGAACTTCATTAATTTTAACAAATGGATTTTCATCAAGAATAGACGGAATAAGCTTAATACTTTTATCCTTTAGTGAAAGCTCAGGGATTACAATGTTTCTATCGCTAATCTCAATATTGAATTCTTTTTTATTTTTGCATGAGGGGAGGATTTTAGTACTGGTTTCAATTTCATAACATTGAGAATCTGAAAATGAGCATCGAAGTGTTTTTATACTATCCGTCGGTAGTATAATACCTATTCTAACTTTAGGTTCTTTTCTAGGAATTTCATTTGGTGTTAACAATATTCCATCCAAACTTTAGCACCCATACCAATAATAGGTGCTTCTCTTAGCTTTGAAAGTAGTATTCTTTTTGTAATAAATTTTTCATCCTCTATGAAGTGTGCTTTAATAACAGGATTAGCATTTGAACATCGATCTTTTAATCCAGAAACTATAGAATTATATATATCGTTACCTATTTTACTTTGAAGGAAAATAGATAGACTTTGCCCAATGATTATTTGGTCAAGTAAAATATTTATATATGGATGAGTAGATATAATTGATCGATCTATTTGGTATTGATCATTCCATCCTGAATATATTGTTGAAATTCTTTCAAAAAGTAATTCGCTAATAATTATCCCAATATCATGACTAGTTAATCTATTAATTAATTTATTAACTCCTGACATAGATGTATAGTTCTCTAATGACTCTCCATTGATTGTTTTCATTTCTATGGTTTTTGCCATCCAACTTGATATTTGATCAAATGGAATTAATTTACTTTTTAATTTCAATCCATCAGCAGTACCAGTACCACCACCTAAATAATAGGCATTATTTATATTTCTAAGTGAACCATTAAGTGCATATTCCTCCCCCCAAACACACATGTTTGCATCGCTTTCCAATGGATAGACAGATTGATTTATTTTTGATTCTATATAATTTAAATATTCAGGCATTCTAGGACCGTTTGCCATAATATTTATACCACGATTATTCACATCTTTAATACCTGCTGTAGCAATCCCAATCTTTAAGGATTCCTTAGTGGTAAAATGCTTAATTAAATTAATAATACAATCCATATAAACCTTACCTTGCTGACTTTCAAGATCACTTATTTTTATATTTTGGTACTGATCATTAAGGTTAGGAGTTGTGAAGTTTCCATTAAAATTTGGATGATCACTATATTGAATTTCAATAGCAGCTTCATCTATATTGAATGTGTTATTATTAATTTTATCAATAATAGCTCCAGAAACTTTGGTCGCTCCTGCATCAATGGCTAAAACCTTCAAAACTAAAACCTGTTTTCTTTTAATTTCATAGTGCTTTCAAACTTAAAACCTACTTATTAATTCGTGAAATAAAAGTTAAAGAGTTATTAGATAAGTTCAGTTAATTTTTATATGATGTTTATACGCAAATATTTAATCATTTTATCAATCTTTTTTACAGGTTGTGCAGGACCTGTAAATTTATCTTCCAAGGATAATTGGGCAGAAAAAACTTTAGGCAAACTAACATTAAGAGAAAAGATTTCTCAAATGATGGTTGTGTCTATCAATTTAAACTTTTTCAATTTTGAAAGTCAACAATGGGTAGATCTACAAAACTATATTAAATCTGATGGGATTGGAGTTCTTCATATTTGGTTTGGAGATGCAGGTACTTCTTTAATTATTTTAAACGAAATGCAAAAGCACTCAAAAGTGCCAATACTTGTTGATGCAGATATTGAATCTGGATTAGGTAGACGCTTTGACGGTGCAGTTACACTACCCCCAATGATGGCTATTGCTGCTACAGGCGATGCCTCATATGCATATGAGGCCGGAAGAATCTCAGCTGAGGAGAGTAGAGCTGTTGGAATACATTTCAATCTTTCTCCAGTTGTAGATGTTAATAATAACCCAAAAAATCCAATTATTAATACACGTTCTTTTGGTGAAGATCCAGATTCAGTTTATCGTTACTCAATTGAATATATAAAAGGTCTTCAAAATAATGGTATGCTAGCAACAGCAAAACATTTTCCTGGTCATGGAGATACTGAAACTGACTCTCACTCATCTTTGGCCCAGATTCCAAGTGATTCGACCAGATTATGGACTGTTGAGTTAGAACCATTTAAAAAAGTCATTGATGCTGGTGTAGATGCAGTTATGGTAGCCCATGTGAATGCACCAGATTTTCAAGAGCATGCTGAAAACCCAGCAACTTTATCTAAATTCTGGATTCAGGATATACTTAAAACTAAACTAGAATTTGATGGTGTAGTTATAACTGATGCAATGCGTATGGGTGGAATAGTAAAAAATTATTCTGATAAATATGCTTTACTTGAAACTATTAATGCAGGGTCAGATATTATTATTCAAAATATGGATTTAAAGCGTTCGATAGATCACATAGAGAAAGCTGTTTTAAATGGCATAATTAGTGAAGAAAGAATAAATACATCTGCATTAAAAGTATTAAAAATGAAAGAAAAGTTAGGTCTTCATAATAATCGTATGTTATCGATTAAAGACACCTATACTAAGGTTGGTAGACAAAAAAACTTTAAGTCAGCAGCTGAAATTGCTCAAAGATCAATCACCCTCGTAGCAGATAAAAATAATTTACTTCCTTTACAACCAGATGTAGATGAGGTCATATACATTATTGATCTTTATGATGGAGCAAATAATCACACTGAAAGTGATCTTGCAAAACAACTAAAAAGAGCTGGCAGAAAAGCTAAATCTTTTCAAATAGATAAATCCGATAGTTTAGTCGTTGCAGATTATATTTTAGATCAAATTCCTAAGAATGCTTTAGTTTTTCTTAATGCATTTGCAAACCCTGTCGAACATAAAGATGAAATATTTCTTCCAGAAGTTGAAGCAATTTTTATTAATAAATTAATAAAAAAAACCAAAAATACGATTATTACTAGTTTTGGTAGCCCATATTTAATACAAGATTTTAAAGATGCTCCAGTATATATATGCGCCTATAAAGGAAGTACATTACTTCAAAAAGCAGTGGGAAATGCTCTAATTGGTAATACAAATATTTCAGGAATTCTTCCAGTAACTATACCTGGTGTAGCTAAAGTAGGAGATGGTATAAATGTTATTGGAAAACAATGGCCTAAAAGAGATTCAAATTGGAAAGCAGGCAAAGAATTAAAGCGTATACGTCCAGACGAAATTTCTGTGAATATTAAAAGTTTACAAAAATCTTTATCAGATGCTGTTAAAGACTCTGCATTCCCAGGTGGAGTACTGCTTGCTAGTAAAGACGGTAAAATATTTATTCATGAAGCTTTTGGGCATCATACTTACGATAAAAAAGAAAAAGTAACTCGAGGTGATATTTATGATTTGGCATCAATAACAAAAGTTATTGCGACGACATCTTCAGTGATGTTACTCGTTGACCAAAATAAAATATCTCTTGATGATAAAGTCGTTAAATATTTACCAGAGTTTAAAGGACGACAGAAAAATTATTTTAAACAAAAATCAAATACTACAATTAGACATCTTATAACCCATACTGCTGGTCTACCACCATTTAAAGAATACTTTAAGATGAATAAACCAAAAGAAGCAATTCTCGATTCAATAATGAATACTGAGCCAAAATATGAGTTAGAACAAAATACGATTTATTCAGATATTGGGATTATTGCCCTTGGAAAAGTTGTTGAAGCTGTAACACAAACTACACTTGATATATTTACAGACTCACTCATATTTAATCCGTTAGGAATGAATTCTACATACTTTAACCCTCCCAAAAGTAGAATCAAAAGAATTGTTCCTACAGAGTTTAGCAAAGTTTATAATAAAACTATTCGTGGATTTGTTCATGATGAGAACGCATATAGTCTTGGTGGTGTTGTAGGACATGCAGGACTATTTTCAACTGCAAGAGACCTGGCTACATTCTCACAAATGATGTTGAATAATGGTATATATGGTTGGAAACGAATATTTAATAGTAAAACCGTAGATTTATTTACTAGTCGAGCTGGTTTATTGGAAGAAAGTTCTCGAGCATTGGGTTGGGATACACCACAAGGAAAAGCATCAGGTGGAGTGTATATTTCTGATGATGGTTTTGGACATACAGGGTTTACGGGGACATCTTTATGGATAGATCCAAAGCATCAAGTATTTGTTATCTTATTAACAAATGCAGTTCATCCTAATAGATCATATAAAAACCCAAATTATTTTGATTATAGACAAAAAATTCATTCAGATGTCTATAAATCCTTAGGGTTAACAGAGGTTAATCCTAATTTAATATGGCGTAAAAAATGGGATTAGATTTTAAAAGTAACCTATTTCTAAAATTTATTTTTTATTTTTTATTTTTCACAAATTCTTGTACTAAAACTGAATGGATAGATACACTTCCTAAGCCTTGGACTTTATCAGAAGCTGAAATATCTAAAATTTTACCAAAATTTCATGAAAAGTATCCAGATTTCCATGATCGCTTATTGGCATTTTCTTTATGGCAAATCGGTAAACCTTATGAATTATTTTGCCTAGGTGAAGAGGCAGGGGTTGATAGTGATCCAATATTCAGATTAGATGTTTCAGATTGTACTGTTCATATTTTAACGAGCCTTGCTAGTATCCAAAGTCAAAGCTGGAGTGATGCTAAATCAAAATTAATTCAAATTCATTATAAACCAAATTCATCTGGTAAATCATTTCCAACTTATAAGAGTAGATGGCACTATACATCTGATCGAATAGAAGAGAATCCTTCAACTAAAAATATAACAAATAATCTAGTTTCATCTGAAAAATTAAAAAATATTAGTATCACTTTGAACCAAAAAGCCAATGGAAAAGAGTTTTTAGAATTAGGTTGGAAAAAATCAACATCAATTGATTATATACCAAGTGATAAAATAACTTCAGAGATTATTAAAAAATTACCTGTTATTTCAGGAGTTGCATTTGTAAAAGAATCATATTTTGATACAGGTTTAATAGTTGCACATGAAGGTATGGTAGTTAATAATAAAAATATTATACATGCCTCATCAGAATATGGTAAAACAGTTAATATGGATTTTATGGAATATTATTTTCGTTCTGATGGACCTTTATTTGATGGTGTCTTATTTTATTCTTTTCATCCTATTATTAAATAGTCATGCATTGGTTTGATTTTTTAGTTATTATAATCTTTCTCTTAGGTTTTTCATCATACGGAATTTTACAAGGAAAATTAAATAATTCATCAGAAGACTATTTTTTAGGAGGAAGAAAAATACCTTGGCTAGTGTCAATGTTCTCAATTGTTGCTACAGAAACATCAGTCTTAACTTTTATTAGTGTGCCAGGTTTAGCTTATAGGGATAATTGGTTTTTTCTTCAATTGGCATTAGGGTATATCATTGGTCGAATTTTAGTTAGCTTTATATTATTGCCCCAATATTTTAATTCAGGTATAACATCTATTTATCAAGTAATTGGTAATAATTATGGACAAAATGTTCAGAAAATTGCATCTGGAATATTTTTGATTACTAGAGTTTTAGCTGATGGGGTACGTTTTTTAGCAACTTCAGTTGTTGTTCAAGTAATTACAGGCTGGTCACTTCCATTTTCTGTCTTAATTATAGGCTTTGTAACTTTAATATATACACTAAGTGGTGGTATAAAAACTATTGTATGGATTGATACTATTCAATTTATACTCTATTTAATTGGTGGAATTATTTCAATTATTGTTGCTTTTAATTATCTTGGTTTACCATTTCAGAATATTTTATTTGAACTTAAGGATAGTGGAAAATTAGCTGTTATAAATTTCTATGGTGATGCTTTAGATGATCCATATTATTTTATAAGTGCAATACTTGGTGGAGCATTACTTTCATTTTCTTCACATGGTGTTGATTATATGATGGTACAAAGATTGCTAGGAACAAGAAATTTAGTTTCAGCAAAAAAAGCAATGATTGGTAGTGGAATATTTGTTTTTATTCAATTTGTAATCTTTTTATTTGCAGGATCACTTATCTATTTGGTGATGGATGGTGTACCTATTCAAAAAGATAGAGAATTCACAACCTTTATTATTAATTATTTACCCATAGGAATAAAAGGACTTCTTCTAGCAGGAGTCTTATCTGCAGCTATGTCCACACTAAGCTCATCAATTAATTCACTAGCTTCTTCAACAGTGTCAGATTGGTTAAATGGAAAATCTTCTTTAAAAAAATCAAGATTAATTAGTTTTATATGGGGAATGCTACTTATTCTAATTGCTTTACTTTTTGACGAAGGTGATTCTTCAGTAGTTATAATTGGGTTGCAAATAGCTTCTTTTACTTATGGTGGACTATTAGGGTTATTTCTACTAAGTAAGTTTAATATCAAATTTCATTCTATAAGTTTGATAGTCGGTTTAATATCAAGCCTTATGATTGTATTTTATCTAAAAAATATAAATGTTGTATGGACTTGGTTTATTGGCATATCTGTTCTGGTTAATATTTTATTTACTTTACTCACAGAAATAGTATTAAATAAAAAAATAGCTTGGAGATCTAATTAAATTTTAGCTTTCTTTTCTGTAATTGACTTTCATTAAGTCTAATCTTTTATATTGCCATTTCATTCTTTCTTTAAAACTTTCAAAATCTCTATCACTTTTTTTAGACCATAATACTTCAGCCATTGCGCTCATCCTTGGAATCGCCATGTATTCAACTTTCTGAGGTGTATTGATATATTCTGTCCAAACATTACCTTGGCCACCCAAAATATATTTTATTTTTTCTTGCTCAATATCATCTGGTATAGGTTCAAATTGATATACTTTCTCTAAAGATAAAAAGCCTCCTATAGCTAAAGGCTCTTTATCTCTATCATCAGATTGATAATAATCAAAATATGCATGTGAAGTTGGAGACATAATTACCTCATGTTTAGCATTTGCTGCAATAATACCTCCATCCATACCCCTCCATGATTGTACGATTGCATCTGGTGCCAAACCACCTTCTAAAATTTCATCCCACCCAATAAGTCTTTTGCCTAACTTTGACAAAATATTTTCAATACGTTTTATAAAGTAAGATTGAAGTTCATGCTCATTTTTTAAATTTTCATCAATAATCCGTTTTTGATCTAGGGCATGTTTTTTCCACCTATCCTTAGGCGCTTCATCGCCACCGATATGAATATAAGGGCCTGGAAACATCTCGGCAACTTCTGTTAGAACTGTTTCTAAAAAATTAAAAGTAGATTCTTTTCCTGCACAAAATATTTCTTTGTGAACACCCCAAATTTTTGCAACAGTATGTTTTTTATCGGTGCATGATAATTCAGGGTAAGCAGCAAGTGCAGCTAAACTATGACCTGGCATTTCAATTTCCGGAACAATAGTTACATATCTTTTCCGTGCATATTCAATTACTTCTTGAATATCTTTTTTTGTATAAAATCCACCATATTTTATACCATCATACTTGTGAGGTTTATCAAAATAACTACCTATGAGAGTTTCATCTCTATATGCACCTATTTCAGTTAATTTTGGATAAGCATTAATTTCAATTCGCCAACCTTGATCTTCAGTTAGATGCCAATGAAAAACATTCATTTTGTGCATTGCAATATAGTCGATATATTTTTTTATAAATGAAATATCAAAAAAATGTCGACCAACATCTAAGTGCATACCTCGCCATTTGAACCTAGGTTGATCTACAATATTCATATTTGAAAGTAAAAAGCCATTCTTTGATTTTTCGGAAGAATCTAAAAGTTGATCAAATGTTTGAATTCCATAAAAGATTCCACTAGGTGAGCTTGCTACAATTATAATATTATCTTTATGAATATTAATCATATAATCTTCATCATTAAAACCGTCATTATTTTTAATAATTAATGAAATAATTTTATTAGAATTTTCATTTGGAGTAATTTTATGATTATTAAGACTTTTAGTTAATAATTGTTTTAAATCATCAAGATCTTTGTGATTATTATTATGCTTAATTGACCATTGATTATCTAAGAATGTTTTACCACTAGCTATTTCAATTTTTGAAGGGAGAGGAATAAGTCCTAGATCATTCATATTCTTTTCTTCTTTACAAGCGATTAAGATCAAATTTGTTAGTAAAAATATATAAAATAAATTTTTTAACAAAAATTACCTAAAAAGCAATGACCTGTTTTGGTTGTGCAATATTAAATCCAGCATTAATTACTTGTTGATGAGCATTAGAATCTTTAATTAAAGCTGGGTTAGTATGATTAAGATGAATAAAGTGAACTTTAGATGTTTTTTTTGTTGATTTCAATTTATCTAGCGATTCAATTATAAAAGGATGAGGTATCTCAGACATATCTCTTCCAGGAATTTCTCCATTTTGAAAGAAAGATCCATCTAAAAAGGCAAAATCATTTTCATCCACAATTTTTACAATATCTTTATCCCATTTTGACCATTTATCTATATCAGGTATAAATATTATTGATTTTTTTGGTCCTTCAATCTTGTAGCCAACCGTTTCAGAAAATTCATCTCGGTGAGGCACAAGAAAAGGTGTGACTTTTATTCTATGATTTAAATTTATAGTATTACCATCACTTAGCATCTTTAGTTCTATATTTTTAAGCTTGACTAGTTGACTCCATGGCCCATTAGATTCTAAATAATTCTTCATTTTCGGCATGGTATAAACTGGGACTGATTTTGTTCCCATTACTTCTCTACCTAAATGAATCAATCCTGTATAGTGTCCTATATGAGCATGTGTTAGTAAAATTCCCTTAAAAGTATTTAAACTATTTTTAGTTAATATTTCAAATTGTTCAGTAAAGTCAGGTGTGGCATCGATCATCCAAGTCTCATTTGTTTCTGGATCAACAATTCCTAATGAAGAAACCAATATTTTTTTCGAAGGATCATTCCAACGATTAGCGCAACAAACTTTATTACACCCTGCATGTGGGATTCCTCCATCTTGAGCTATTCCAAGTATAATTATGTAAGGATCAAGTTTTAAAGGTTTTGAGCATCCAATTGTAAAAATAACAATAAGAAATAAATAATTTATTTTTTGGACCATCATATCATACTTAATACTGATATAATTTTATCTTGTAAATTTTTGTAAGGCAGTGAATCACCTTTGAATCCATTCATAAGAATAGAAAAAGCAACTATTTCTCCACTATTTGTAAATATATATCCCGAAAATGTGGTTACACCTGATAAGGATCCTGTTTTAGCGTATACCTTGTTTGGTAGACTTCTTTTATTTAAAACACCTTTAGGCGTACTGTTTGGTAACGTACTAATAAATTGATCTCGAATGGCTTTATTATTATACGCCCATTTTAATAAATCTATATATTGACTTGGGCTACCATAATTATATCTAGATACTCCAGATCCATCTTGAATTGAAAAATTTGCTGTATCTATACCCACTGAATCATGAATAAACGTTCTAACTTCTTCTAATCCATTTATCCAATTACCTTCTTTTTTATTTGATTCAAATCCAATGGTCTTAATTAAAAGTTCAGCAGTTAGATTATCACTCTTAACCATTAAATTTTCTATTATTGGTAACAGTGGCTTTGATTTGTGAAATGTAATTAGTTTAGCATTTTCAGTTACTGACCCTTTATTTATAGAATTAATTTTTTTACCTTTTTCAAAAAGCATTTGCTGAAATAAATGACCTGTGAAAAGAGTTGGATCATGTATATTTCTAAATAATGTATCATTGTCACTAATGCTTAAAATATTTCCACTTACAGTAAATGAGTTTGTATTATTTTTCCAATCTCTATTTATTTCAAATTTTGTAAAATTTGAAGTATCATTAGTAGTTATCGAGTTATTTATTACCTTAAAATAATTTGATTGTGGAATAGTTTTTATTTTAGCAGGTTTACCTAATAATCCTGGTGTCACTATGAAATCAACACAATTATCATTAACAGATAATGCACTGATTTGAGCAGAGTACCACCATGCACCTTCATCCCACATCCATCCCTGACCATATGTAGTAGAATCCATACGCGTATCATCAAGTATTAATTGTTCGATTTTTAGATCCATTTTTGAAATAATTGTAGCTAATGAATCCAATGATCTCAAGCTTAGGTCAGGGTCTCCACCACCTTGTAAATAGAGTTTATTATTTTCATAATAGATATTAGTATTAAAAGTATAATTTGAATCTAGAAGAGATAGTGCAGATAAACCTGTGTATAATTTATTGTTACTTGCAGGATTGAATAATGAATTACTATTTAATTCAAACAAAGTTTCGCCTGAACCTAGTGAAATAGCTTTGATACCAATATTTGTGTTTATTTTAGATTCATTAATTATTGATAAGATATTTTTCTTTAAGTTAATTTTACCAAGACTGTTATAAATGATTGGTGATTGAGAACAACTAATAAAAAAAGTAAGAATAAATATATATTTATTCTTATTCATAAAGATGATATTTTTTTGACAGTGCACTAAAATGACTTGATTGGATATCCTGATCTTTTAATTCTTCAATGTTATTTTTGCCCCAAAGTTTTTTCATTCTCTTTGAGTTAATCTTAAAATCATTTGGGTATAGCTTCTTTAAAGTCATTAAAACGTTAAATCCAGTATGAACACTATTATAATTATTTCTATCGCTAATGACAATCTCAACTCCATTACATACTTGATTTTTATATTTTGGATTATTAGCCATTCCTGGAATATCTGAAGGTATGTATGAAACTGGTATAAAAGATACTGCTGGTAGATTTAAAGCATTTAAACTATCACTTAATACCTTTTTATTCACCCAAGGTGCACCAAATCGTTTAAAGGGTTTATTAGTACCTCGGCCTTCATTCATATTAGTAGCTTCTAATAAACACATCCCAGGATAGATGGTAGCAATATCTAGATTTGGAATATTTGGAGATGGTTTTACCCAATTAATATTTGTCTCATCAAACCAAAGCGACCTGTCCCAATTTTTTAAAGGAATGACTTCAAGTTCAGGGGTTTTATCTATCCATTTTTCTCCAATAATCATTTTTGCTAATTCACCAATGGTTAAACCATATCTTATTGGTATAGGATAGTAGCCAACAAAAGATTGATTTTCCATTTCTAAGATTGGACCTTCAACTTTTATCCCATTAATTGGATTAGGACGATCAAGTACAATTACTTTTATATTTGCTTCAGCTGCAGCTTCCATGACTAATCCTAAGCTTGATATATAAGTATAAAACCGAGCGCCTATATCTTGAATATCATAAATAATGAGATCTAACTTTGCAAGTTGTTCAATAGTTGGTTTACGGTTATCCCCATAAAGACTTATTATCTCAGGAAAAGATTTAATTTTACCATAGCTTACTTTTTCACCATCAGCCGCTTCTCCAAAGAGTCCATGCTCTGGTGAAAAAATAATTTTAAGATCAATATCTTTTATATTCATTAATTTTTTATAATTTGGGATTCCTGTCTTATCTAATCCGGAATTATTTGTAACTAAGCCTATTGATTTACCACTAATCAATTCCATTTTTTCTGATAGCAATACATCTAACCCGCTTTGAATACTCTTGATATTATTTGTTTCTGAATTTAATACTTCAATTTCAACAGGTAAATTTTGGCTACACCCTAAAATAATAATAAGCGCTATTAGTCTAATAGATTTCATTATTTCAATAAAGTGAATTTTTTTGATACGATTTCCATGCCTTGGGAAAGTCTTGCAATATATACTCCAGATGGTGCTTCTTGTCCGTTCTTCGTTAAACCATTCCAAGTGAACTTTTGTGTTTTTGTTGCAAGAGGCTGAACGGACATCTTTAATAAATTTCTTCCTTTTAAATCCGTAATTGATAAATAAGCAATAGGTGAAAATTGTTCTACACTAAATTCAATTGAGATAGATCGATTTGAAGGATTTGGATAAAGTGAAATAATTTTAATTTTATCTGGTATTGAAAAAGAATCATTATTTGTAGATGCTATTGGACCTTCAAGATATCCCAAAATTCGACTCATGATTTCAAGTCTTTTTTCTTTAGGATAAATAGTCTCAAAGCCAATCGTTAAATAAATAATTGCACCTGGTTTAGGGCTATTTAAAAAACGACCTCTATAAGCAACACCAGCACCACCTTTAGTATCGTAATCAACTCCATTAAAATGTAAAATAGATTCAGCCTTTAAGGAAGGTTTGATTCCATCGGGCCAATCGACATCATATGTTCCCATATTTCCATTGTCAAATGAAAAGGAAATATTGTCAAAAACTGTTCCAGGCACACCATTAATATCATATACTCCCTGTTTTCCTGCAGGTGCATCTGATAAATAATTAGCTTTTAATATTTTGTAGTAGAAATCTTTATCGTATTGATTGCCTTTCTCTACAAGATCATAACCTATTTCAGAACCTGAAACAAATAAACGTCCTCCATTTTTCAAAAATGATGTAACCTTAGTTTGTTCATTAGCATCAAAAGAATAAGAAGAGGACCCTTCTTCACCTAATATCCAATCAACAATTAAATAATCATTTAAATTAAGAGTTCCGTTAATAACTGCTTCATTTGAAGTCGCATCAAATGTATATCCACTATTCTTTATTGCTTGACCGTGCTGTTTAATATAATCAAATGAGTTATTTGTTCCATTTATTCGATCAAAGCCATTCACAACTAATATTTTTGGGGTATTAATAGATGGGGTTGTTCCCAGAACATCAGTATACTTACTTGAGCCAAATTCATTATTAGCTTTTAACTTGAAAAAATAAGTACTGTCTAAAGATAAATTTTGAAGAAGGATAGGTGACTCATAGAAAAGACCATAATCTTCAGTTTTTTCTGAATTATTAAATATTTGAGTAAGAGAGTATGATAGTGCTGATTTACTTTCTTGGAAATCAATAGAAATGACTCCATTCCCTAAATTTGTTATATTGAAACCAATTGGTGTGCTGGGTTCAGACAAACCACCAACTTTTTCTTTTAGTGCTTTCCATAACTTATCTGTTCCATCGTCATATCCTAAAGCCCAAATACCAATACCGGCTAGATTTTTTTCGAGTGCTAGGTCATATTTTTTAGAAAGTGAAAGGCTATCGTCATACCATGCTTGAAACCATCCGTTATTTTGATATTTGTACCATGGTGTTTGTGAGCTGGTATCCCAAAGCTTTCCATGATATTTTGCATTACTTTCAGCTGAAGTGTAATTTACTGATGTCCCACTGGCTGTTGTGCTTGCGCCTTTATTCCCAGAATTTGCTGACCATTGGTACCCATAATAAGGATTACCTAAAATAATCTTTTCAGAATTATTTCCAGTATCAAGTAAATATGTATTTATAGTATTAGTTATATTATAAGATCCACCTTTTAAAGGTGCTACAGGTCCAGTATTTGAGCTGCCTGGCCAATGATAGTCATAGCCCATTATAAATAAGCCATCAGATACATTTGCTAATTCGTTAAAATCCCAAGCATTATTCCAATCAACGGCAGGTGTGGCTAAAGTAACCTGTGCATCAGGAATTTTAGCTCTTAATGACTCTCTTAAATCTTTTGTAAAAATAACTAAATTAGATTTTTGAGAAGAGGGAAAGGCTTCAAAATCAATATTGACACCATCAGCTCCAGCATCGAACACTTGATCTGTTAAATTTTGAATTAATCTAGCTCTATTTTGACTACTGCTTAATAATACTTCTAAATCCAATCTATTAAATAATGTTACAGTTAATACTACTTCAACTCCATTATTATGTGCTTTATTAATCAGATCAGTGGCGGGCCATCCATGAAGATTAATCAATTCACCTTTTGAATTTGATTCTGCAGAAAAATATGCAATAGTAGTTAGTAAGTCAAAATTATAATTCTGCCATTTTGTCCCAGACCAATAAGGGTGGTATCCAAATACGGTTTTAGATGGTCCTTTATCCCTTGGCTTAAGTGGCTTAGCTTTTTCTAAAACAGGTCTAAAAGTTGGTTCAAGGTAAAAAGCTTTATTATACTCTAATTCAGTTTGATGTATACTTTTTCTTTCAGCTTGTGCATTTAATAATGTACAAGTAATACTTACTAATATGATTTTAAACATCACAACCAGAAAAAATATCTTTTATTGTTTCTCTTCGTCTAATCAATTGATGAGATTTTCCATTTAATAATATTTCAGAGGCACGAGGTCGAGTATTAAAATTATGAGACATAGAGTAACCATATGCACCAGCATCTAAAATAGCAATTAAATCACCTTCATTTACTTTTGGGAATTCACGATCAAATGCAATTCTATCAGTATTTTCACAGATAGGTCCAGTAAAATCAAAAATGCCAATATTTTCTCCATGAATCCCTACTTTAAAAATCTGATGGAATGCACCATATAGAGCAGGGCGCATTAAGGTTTCCATACCTGCATCAAGTCCAATAAAATTTTTATAGCTATTTTTTATTCCTGTTACTTTAGATAAAATAAAACCTGTGTCACCTACAATAGATTTTCCAGGCTCGATCCAAAGAGCTGGTGCATTATCTTTATTGGGATATGCTTTATAAAAAATATCAGATAATTTTTCAAAAAGATTATCATAGTCTAAGGATAGTTCATTTTCATTGTATGGAATTCCAAGACCACCACCCATACTTATAAACTCGAAGTTAATATCAAGTTTAGTCTCAATTATCTTTGAATGATGAAGAATTGCAGTCATAACATCAATAAAATGACTTTCATCAAGGTTTCCAGAGCCCGCCATGCATTGGAGCCCAAAACGACTAATATTGGAATTTTTAGCTCTATTATATGCAGATACAATTTTATCAGCTGGAATACCAAACTTTGCATTATTGCCAGCAGTCGTTATTCCTGAAAATGCACCCTTACCAAATCCTGGGTTTAATCGGAAAGAAATTCGGTTAGGGATTTTTATTTTTGAAAGTCGATCAAAAGAGGTTTCATCATCTAAATTAAGATAGCATTCTTTACCAAGAGCTATAGTTAAATCTTCCATAGATTCATAATTACCAGTATAAATACAACTTTTAGTATTTATACCAGCTTTTTCAGCAACATATATTTCTCCAGGACTAGAACAGTCAGCGCCTAATTGTGGAAGTGATTTAAGCATAGTTTTTAGTAAATGAGGATTACTATTTGATTTAACTGCATAACAAATATGATATTTATTAAAGTGCTTTGATATAGTACTATCAAGTTTAGTAAGATTGTCAAATAGCCTTGATTGATCGTAAACATAACAAGGCGTGCCATATTCTTCAGCTAATTGATTCATTAGCTTATCATTTCGTATAAGATCTCTTAAGGGATGTTTCATTAAATTTTTATTAAAGATTTAATTCAAAAGTTATTGAAAATTGAATATAACTCATAAGTGAAAGTAGACAAGAATATGATTAGTTTTATACATGAATAAATATCAAAAAATTATCGTGAGGTTGATTTTTTTAGCAAATATTTTCAATATAACTAATAGTCAAACGGTTTCGTCAAAATATATGATCAATGGCTTTGAAAACATCATTAATTATAAAGATTCACGAAATATAATAGTGGCTGGTTTACTAATGTCAGGATTAGGATATAATTATGATTATTACTTGCAAGAAAAAAATGAAACGAAGAATATTATGCCGAAAAATCTAGCAAGGTTTGGAGATTATTGGGGAAAAACAAATCAATTTATTCTTTGGAGTTCAATTTCGGGACTATACAGTGCTGAGCAAAAAAGATATGCTATGAATGCATTCCTAGTAAATGGCATTGTTACTTATAGTATAAAATTTGCTACTATGAGGAGTAGGCCTGATGGATCAAATAAACGCTCTTATCCCTCTGGACATACTTCAAATAGTTTTTTAGGTGCAACAATAATCCAAAATATATATGGCAGTGATATTGGAATACCTGCCTATCTGCTAGCATCAATTACAGGGATGAGTAGAATTAATGATAAAAAACATTATTTAAGTGATGTGATTTTTGGTGCAGCATTGGGTGTTGGGATTGGTACAGCATTCAATCATTTATATCAACAAGAAATAATGAAAATTGATGGATCAATACCAAAAACATCTTTTAAGCTTAATTATTCATGGGCATTTTAAGTTATGAAAAAAATATCAGGGAATAAGATATTGTTTTTATTCTTTATTTTTTTTGCTTTTTTTGCAACATACGTAATTTATAATATGTTCAAATTAAATTGGTTTTAAAAATAAATTTATCAATTATATATACATTTAATATTTATGTAATATTTTTCGATTAAGAGGGTATAAATAATAATTATTTATAATAAATTTATAAATAGTACATTTATATACACTTTTATTGTATACAAATGTGTGTATTCTTAGTAACAATAAAAAAATAATATAGAATATAAATATCTAGGCATAGATTTACTATTATGTTTAAAGCAAATATTTACCAAAACAGAAGAAAAATATTATGTGAAGGATTAGAGAGTGGAATAATTTTCTTGCCAGGAAACAATCTTGTCCCAATGAATTATCCTTCAAATACTTTAAGGTTTCGTCAAGATAGTAATTTTTTATATTATTGTGGTTTAGATTATCCAGAACTAAATCTTATCATAGATGTAATATCTGGTGAAACTTTACTTTTTGGTGATAATCTCACTGTTCAGGATATAGTTTGGGAGGGCTCTAGAACTTCAATTGAGACAATGGCTAAGTCTTCTGGTATCTCAACTATAAAATCAAACTCAGAGCTCAAAAACTATTTATCTATAATTAATGGAAATATTCACACACTACCTACATATAGAGCTGATCAAAAAATATTTTTAAATAATACCTTAAATGGTTCAAATAATGGTTCTTCAAAAAGTTTAATACAAAATGTGATCAAACAACGGTCAATTAAAAGCAAAGAAGAAATATCTGAAATTGAATCTGCCCTAACTATAACTGCTCAAATGCATGAACTTGCCATGAAATTAACAAAAGATGGAATTTCGGAGCAGTATGTTGTTGGACAAATAGAGGGATATGCACTATCTCTTGGTTCTCGTTTAGCCTACCCAGTTATTTTTACTATTAATGGTGAAATACTTCATAGTAATAATTATGATAACATAATGACTTCTGGCAAATTAGCTCTTAATGATTCTGGGGCAGAGTCTTCTTTGCATTACGCTAGCGATATTACCAGAACATTTCCTGTAAATGGTAAGTTTTCTTCTTTACAAAAAGATATTTATAATATTGTATATAATATGCAGCAGGCTGCATTCTCATTCTGTTCTCCTGGTAAATCATATAAAGATGCTCATATCGCAGCTGCTAGAATTGCAGTTGAAGGTTTAATTTCTTTAGGAATAATGAATGGTAATAGTAGAGATGCGGTTGAATCTGGAGCACATGCTTTATTTTTTCCACACGGGTTAGGTCACATGCTTGGTCTAGACGTACATGATATGGAAGGTCTTGGTGAAGACTTGGTTGGTTATGATGAAAATAGTGAGAGAAGTGATCAATTCGGTTTAGCATATCTTAGATTAGCAAAAAATCTTCAAGAAGGGTTTGTTTTAACCGTAGAACCTGGCATTTATTTTATACCAAGCTTAATTGAGCAATGGGAGGCAGAAAATAAACATCACAATTTTATAAATTATAATGCATTAAAATCTTTTAAAGATTTTGGTGGCATACGAATTGAAGACAATATTGTAATCACTGAAAATGGATATCGTTTATTGGGACCTGCAATACCTAGTACAACTGATGATATAGAAGCTTTGATGGCTTAAATAAATGCGTAAGGCTATTTGGCTATATTTATCATCCTTCGGAATAATGTTTGCAATTTTATCTTGGATGCAAGAATCTAATATTTTGAGTAATGATCTTGGTCCTCTTAAAGGTTTCTCGGCACTGTTAACTGGAACGATTTTATATTTTCTTATTCCAAAGTATTTAGATTAACATTCTTCCTGTTAGTTTGAGAATTAATAATTGATTCTTTATAAACAATTAAAATCAGCTTATTTATAATAATATGTTAACTGTATTTGATACTCCACCACCCAACTTTACAAATATTGATGTAAATGATATTTTAATTTCTCATTATAAAATTAAAGCTACCTCAAAGTTATTGTTTAGTGATAGAGATCAAAATTTTCTTATTAAGGATTCTTCTGGAAAGAAATACATTTTAAAGATTTCTAATCCTTCTGAAAGCATGGATTATTTAAAATTGCAAAGTCAAACAACATTCTTTATTCAATCAAATGATTTAGATTTGAGAGTACCAAATTTGATAGATGATATTATACCTTTTAAAAAAGATGGTATTATTTATTTTATAAGATTATTAAAATTTATTGAAGGTGAGTTTCTAAAAGATATTATCTTAAATAATAACTCTTATTTTAAATTAGGCGAATTTCTTGGTAGAATAGATATTTCTCTACAAAAAGTTGATTATAAATTTAAAAATTCTGACTTTCACTGGGATGTACGTTCAATTGATTTAACTAAATCAAGGCTTACTTTTATTGATAATGAAAACGATAAAAAAACAATTAGATATTTTTTAGATGCTTATAAATCAAATGTTGAAATTAATGATTTGAAATTAACTAAGATGTTTATTCACAATGATGGAAATGATCATAATATTCTCATTGACAAAAATGGTTTATTCAATGGAATAATTGATTTTGGAGATATGGTTTATTCCTATAGAGCAGCTGAGCCAGCTATATGTATGGCTTACGTTGCATTAGTCAAAGGTGGATCATTTAGTTCAATGGCTAATATTCTTAAGGGCTATCATTCTAAATTACCTCTAAATAATATTGAATTAGAAGCAATTACATACATATCTTTAATGCGACTTTGCATTTCAGTTACTATGGCAGCTTGGCGTACTAAACTATTTCCTTCAAATAAATATTTATTAATTTCACAAGAAAGAGCGTGGAATTATTTAAGAGAAATGAGAAACGAGGATTTAGAACTATTTTCAAAGAGAATTGTTGAATATGCTAAATCGTAATGAAATATTCAAACTTCGCAAAGCTCATTTGGGCCCATCATTAAGTATGTCTTATGATAAACCTTTACACATAGTAAAAGGTTTTGGTCAATATTTATATGATTCAGAGGGAAAACGTTATCTTGATGCAGTAAATAATATTCAACATGTGGGACATTCTCACCCAAAGATTGCTGAAGTAGCTGAAAAACAATTTAAAAATCTCAATACAAATACTAGATATATTGATGAAACAATTGTTCAATATGCAAAAACATTAACAGATAAATTGCCTGAAAGTTTAGAAGTTTGTTTTTTTACAAACTCTGGAAGTGAGGCAAATGATTTAGCGCTTCGAATAGCTAGAACCATTACAAATTCAAATCAAACGATAGTATTGGGCGCCGGTTATCATGGGAACTTATCTTCGCTTGTGGAGATAAGTCCATATAAGCATGAAGGGCCAGGGGGATCTGGTGCTCCAGATTTTGTTCATACCATTCCTAGGCCTGATAAATTTAGAGGTAAATATAGAGGTGACAATACAGTTAATGACTATGTTGGAGAAGTGAGTAGAACGATTGATAATATTCATGCGAATAAAAATAAAGTGTCTGCGTTTATTGTTGAATCCTTAATGGGTTGCGGTGGTCAAATAGTTTTACCAAAAAATTTTCTTAAAAAATCATTTAATTTGATTAAGGATGCAGGCGGTATAAATATAGCTGATGAAGTTCAAATTGGTTTTGGAAGAATGGGCTCAAAATTTTGGGGTTTTGAGACATGTGATGTGATCCCAGATATAGTTACTCTAGGAAAATCTATGGGTAATGGTCACCCTGTTGCAGCTGTTGTAACAACACAAGAAATTGCAAATAAATTTAATAATGGTATGGAATACTTTAATTCATTTGGTGGTAATCCAGTTTCGTGCGCAATAGGAAACACAGTTTTAAATATAATTGAGGATGAGGATCTACAGAAAAATGCCTTGGAAGTGGGCGATAATCTAATTTCACAATTACAAAATCTTAATCATCCCTTAATTGGAGATATTAGAGGAATGGGTTTATTTGTAGGTATTGAATTAATAAATAATAAGGAACTATTATCTCCAGCTACGCGTGAAGCAAAACAAATTGAGAATGATATGAAAGATTGCGGAATATTAATAAGTACCGATGGGCCAGATCATAATGTATTAAAAATTAAACCTCCAATGGTATTTAATCATGAAAATGTGGATGAACTAGTTTTTAAATTATCGTCTATTTTAAATAAAAATTTTTAATGTTAAATAATCGATCAGCCAAATTAATATACTTTTGTTTTTTATTCATTGCCATTGGATGTGAGCAAAAGAACCAAGTTGAGTGGGAAGATCCTACTATTTTTGACATTAATAAAGAGCCACCTAGGGCACATTTTTTTTCTTATGAAAATTTAAAGCTTGCAAGTCAACAAATTCCTGACAGGTCATTGTATTTCCAATCATTAAATGGCAAGTGGAAGTTTAATTTTGCAAAAAATGTTGATCAAAGACCAAAAAATTTTTTCAAGTCTAATTTCAATGATTCAAATTGGCCAGAAATAATTGTGCCTGGTAATTGGGAACTAATGGGGTGGTCATTTCCAATTTACCTAGATGAAGAATACCCTTTTCCTGTAGATCCACCATTTGTTCCTCATGATTATAATGCAGTTGGTTCTTATAGACGTTCATTCACAGTATCTGAGGATTGGAATGATAGAGAAATCTTTTTAAAACTTGGCAGTGTTCGTTCAGCTTTTTACTTATGGATTAATGGTGGATTTGTAGGTTACAGCCAAGGCTCAAAAACACCTGCTGAGTTTAATATTACACCTTTTACAAAAGTTGGAATAAATAATGTTTCTATTGAAGTTTATAGATTTTCAGATGGATCATATCTCGAGGGGCAAGATACTTGGAGAGTTAGTGGGTTAGAAAGAGATGTTGCAGTCTATGCTAGATCAAAAACTCGAATTGCTGACTATTTTATAAATGCAGATTTGGACTCAACATATAAGACAGGTTTATTTTCAATTAACGTTGATTTAATAAATAATTTGACCTCTAATGATACAATTACAATTAAAGCAAGATTATTAGATCCATTAAAACGTAATAAAGTTGTTTTTGACTCGACTAAAACCATAGAAATAGACACAACAAGTTCTGTTAAAATTGAATCCATAATCAAAAGAGTAAAAAAATGGTCTGCTGAAGAACCAAACCTTTATCAATTAGAGCTTTCATTATTAAATAATCTAGGTGAGTTAATTGAAGTGACAACTCAACAAGTTGGATTTAGAAAGATTGAAATAAAAGAAGGTGAATTATTGATTAATGGTAAATCAATAATGTTTCGTGGTGTAAATAGGCATGAATGGGATCCTTATAAAGGGCGTGTAATAAGTGAAGAATCAATGATGATGGATATTCAACTAATGAAACAGCATAATATAAATGCTGTTAGAAATTCTCATTACCCTAATCAAGAACGTTGGTATGAACTTTGCAATAAATATGGTTTATATGTTATTGATGAGGCCAATATTGAAGCTCATGGTATGCGATTTCATGAAAATAGTTTTGAGAAAATTACAAATGATACTTTATGGACTGCCCAATGGTTAGATCGTGGTAATCGAATGTTCGAACGTGATAAAAATCAACCATCTATAATTATGTGGTCAATGGGTAATGAGGCGGGTGATGGCCAAAATTTTAAAAAATTATATCAAATGATTAAAGATAAAGATTCTTCAAGGCCAGTGGTCTATGAACCTGCAAAACTCGAATCACACACTGATGTAGTTTTTCCAATGTATGATACTATTGAAGAGATTTCAGCCTATGCTGAATCAAACTCAGATAGACCTTTGATATTATGTGAGTATGCTCATGCAATGGGAAATAGTGTAGGTAATCTAATTGATTATTGGGAAACATTTGAAAAACATAAGACGTTGCAAGGTGGTTTCATCTGGGATTGGGTAGATCAAGTAATAGCTAAGCAAGACTCTAATGGTACAGAATTTTGGGCGTACGGTGGAGATTTTGGAAATGAATTTACTGAAAATGATTCAAATTTTTGCGCTAATGGGCTAATCGCAGCTGATAGAAGTTTAAATCCTCATATTAAAGAAGTTAAAAAAGTATATCAACCCATAAGGTTTAAATCAGATAATTTAAAAAGAGGGCGTGTTAAAGTTACTAATGACTTCGATTTTATTAATTTAAGTGATTACACTTTTTCTTGGTACATCGAAGGTGATAATAAGATTGTTGCTTCTGGGAAATTAGGAACTTTGGATCTTGAAGCAGGAGATTCAAGAACACTTACTTTTAATTTGTCAAGTGTGAGGCCGAAGCAAGGTGTCCGTTACTTTTTAACTGTTCAAGCTAAAACTAAATTTGAGAAGCCGTTAATTCCTGAAAATTATTTAGTAGCTTGGGATCAATTTGAATTACCAATATACAAAGAACCAGAGCCAGAGGATCCTTCTAAGTTTAAATCAGTTAACCTTTTTAAGAATGAGCTCAATATTGAGGTTTATGGTAAGGGATTTAAAGTCATTTTTAATCATAAAACTGGACAGTTAAGTGAATATGTAAAAAATGGATTTCCACTTTTAAGCGATTCAATAGAACCAAATTTTTGGCGTGCACCAAATGATAATGACCTTGGAAATGGAATGCCAGCTAGAACAAAAATATGGAAAAAAGCTGGTGAAAGATTTCAAACAATATCTGTTGAAAGTAAATTAAAAAATAATACTGCAGAAATTTTGTTTGTTAGTATTGACTCATTAAGCAATTCAATACTTACTTCTCAATATTTTATTTACGGCAATGGAGCTATAAAAATAAATCAAACGATAGATGTACAAGACTCAACAATTAGTGAAATGCCACGATTTGGCTTAAAACTTTCAATGTTAGGTGAATTTGATCAAGTATCATGGTATGGTAGAGGGCCACATGAATCCTATTGGGATCGTAAAACTTCTGCTGCTATTGGACATTATTCTGGAAGTGTGTGGGATCAATCTTTTCCATATGTTAGGCCACAAGAAACAGGAAATAAAACTGATATTTTTTGGATGGCTGTTACAAATGGATCTCGTGGACTATTGGCAAAGGGTTTTCCAACTTTTGATGGAAGTGTACATCAATATCCATATGAAGATTTAGACTATGTTCCAGGCAGTCAACGTCATGGGAATTTGGACCTTAAGAAAAAAGACCATCTAGATTGGTTAATTGATTATAAACAAATGGGTGTTGGCGGTGATAATAGCTGGGGAGCACGTCCACATAATAAATATACAATCTTCCCTGGAAAATATAATTTTTCAATTATGTTAATTCCTTTTGATAATGAAAATAATTTGAGCCAACTTTCTAAACTTAAATTTGAATAAATCGTCGTTCTCGTATCTCATCTTAAACAAAAAGCAAAGGGATAGAAGATGAATACTATTTCAATAATTACTTTTATTATTGCAACTGGGGCAGTCGCTTTCTTTACATATCGCATTGTTGTTGGAATGAAGAAGTCTGACAATATAACTGAAGAATACTTTACTGGAGGACGTGCGCTTGCTTGGCCTATGGTCGCAGGCTCACTTCTACTAACAAATCTATCCACTGAACAATTGGTTGGTTTAAATGGTTCAGTATTTGGAGATAAAGCACTTGTAGGGCTAGCATGGGAAGCTTTAGCTGCTTTTGCAATGATTGCGACAGCTTTAGTTTTTTTACCCCGTTATCTTGCAAGTGGATTTACAACAACTCCAGCTTTTTTAGAAAAGCGCTTTGATAAAACTACACGATCAATGGTTTCTGGTTTATTTTTATTTGGTTACGTAACTGTTTTATTACCTGTTGTTTTATATACTGGCTCTCTAGCATTGATTGGTATGTTTGATTTAAATCTTTCTCTATGGTTTGTTGTATCTATAATTGGTATCCTTGGAAGTTCTTATGCAATATTTGGAGGATTAAAATCAGTTGCAGTGAGTGATACTTTAAATGGTGTTGGGCTACTTATTGGTGGATTGGCAATACCTATATTAGGTTTATATGCACTCGGAGATGGCTCTTTTTTTGAAGGATTAAAGATCTTAGGAACTGATAATCCAGAATATTTGGCAGTCTTGACAAATACTAATATAGATGGAAATGTTGTCTCAGTCCCTTGGCCAACTCTTTTTACTGGAATGATGTTTATTCAAGTATTTTATTGGTCAACTAACCAAGTCATTGTTCAACGAGCAATGGCAGCAAAAAGTTTAGCAGAAGGGCAAAAAGGTGTTCTTTTTGCATCTGCTATGAAGCTAGTTGGACCTTTACTATTATGTTTACCTGGTATTATTGCACTCCATATGACAGACCTTAACATAGATAAACAGGATCAAGTATATGGTGCAGTTGTAAGACATGTGCTTCCTGACTGGTCACTAGGTCTATTTGCTGCAGTTTTAATGGGCTCTATTCTTAGCTCTTTTAATTCTGCTTTAAATAGTGCATCTACTCTTTTTTCTTTACAATTTTATAAAGGCTATATCAATAAGGAAGCCAACGGGGAGCAAATAGTAGCTGTGGGTAAAAAATTTGGTATACTTTTAGCAATAGCATCTATTTTTATAGCACCAATGTTGGATCAAATGCAGTCAATTTTCGAGTATCTTCAAAAAGTAAATGGATTATATAGTGTACCAATCATTGGAATCTTTTTGTTAGGTATCACTACAAAGCATGTCCCAGCAATTGCAGCAAAAGTTGGAATGATAGCTGGAATGTTATTTTATGCTTTCTTTAGTTTTGTTAATATTAAAGATGTGCCAACTTTTTTTGCTGATGGAGCTGGAGAATTGCATTGGTTGCATGGTTATTTTATTAGCTTCATTCTATCAATTGCCATAATGCTCCTGATAGGTAAAATAAAACCTAAATCGGAAGAAGAGATTGCAATTAGTGATGAAAGAGTTCCTGCACCAGTGGATATGACACCATGGACAAATGCAAAGAATGTATCGATGGCTATTATGGCTACTACTGTAGGAATTTATATTTTACTTACCATAGCTTCGAAATAAGGACTTCATTGATTGATCTGAATCAAATAAAAAAATATGTTCCACCAAAAGAGTGGCGCGAGATTCAGACCATAGATGCTCATACAGGCGGTGAACCTCTTAGAATCATTATATCTGGCTATCCTGAGTTAAAAGGAAAATCCATTCTTGAAAAACGTAAGAATGCAAAAGAGAATTTTGATAGTTTTCGTAAGTCACTTATCTGGGAACCACGAGGTCATGCTGATATGTACGGAGCTATTATTGTAGAACCAGATAGTAGTGATTCTCACTTTGGTGTTATTTTTGTTCATAATGAAGGCTATTCTACAGGCTGTGGTCATGCTGTTATAGCTTTAACTAAAGTATTTGTTGAGGCAGGCTTGATACCAATGAATGAACCAGAGACAGAAGTACGCATGGATGTACCTTCCGGTTTTATACGTTCATTTGCAAAAATTGAAAATGGAAAAGTTGTTAGTGTTCGATTTAAAAATGTTCCATCTTTTGTACAAAAGTTAAATGCAGAGGTTAATATTCCAAGATTAGGTAAGATTAAATATGATTTGGCATTTGGTGGTGCATTTTATGCATTTGTAGATGTGAATCAAGTGGGATTAGACTGTAGTGAAAAAAATTATAAAAGTCTCATTGAAACTGGAATGCATATCAAACATGAAATAACAAAAACAGTTAAAATGAATCATCCTACTGAAAGAGAAATGAACTATTTATATGGCACAATATTTACTGGTCCACCAAAAGATCCGATGAATCATAGTAGAAATGTTTGTATTTTTGCTAATGGCGAACTAGATAGGAGCCCTACTGGAACAGGTGTAAGCGCACGGGCGGCTATTCATTTTGCTAAAGATGAAATTAAAGAAGGAGAGTCCTTAGTAATTGAAAGTATTTTGGGCTCAAGTTTTTCAGTTAAAGTAGATAAAACAATAAACCTGGGTAATTATAAATCAGTGATTCCTGAAGTAAGTGGAAATGCATTTATCACTGGAAAGAATACATTTTGGATAAATCCTGAAGATCCATTAAAAGATGGATTTATTTTCAGTTAAAATAAACACAAATTAAAATGATATAATTAATGGAATATTCAATGAATCGTAGAAAATTTATTAAAACAACTGCTTTAGCCACCACAGCATCTTTTCTTCCATCATCTTTGTTTGCAAGATCGTCAAATAAATTACAAGTTGGAATTATTGGTACTGGACTACGTGGACAGTGGATGACAAAACTTTTATTAAATCGATCAGATGTTGATATCCCGGTCATTTGTGATATTGATGAAAAAATGATTGATATGGTCTTAAACGTTTTTGAAAAACAGGGTCGTCCTAAACCAAAAATTTATAGAGACGGACCAGAAGATTTTAGAAATATGGTCTCAAATGAAGATTTAGATGGTGTTTATATTGCAACTCCATGGGAATGGCACCACCCAATGGCTATGGCAGCTATGGAAAATGGCTGTAATGTTGGGACAGAAGTCCCAGCAGCACTTACAATTAATGAATGTTGGGATTTGGTAAACACATCTGAAAAATCTGGTAAACTATGTATGATTATGGAGAATGTTAATTATCGTAGAGATATTATGGCTGTTTTAAATATGGTTAGGAAAGACCTTTTTGGTGAGCTCTTACATTGTCAAGGAGGTTACCAGCATGATTTAAGACATGTTAAGTTTAATGATGGAAAAGGAGCATACGGAGGAGGAGTTGAATTTGGTGAGAAAGGGTTCTCAGAAGCGAGGTGGCGAACTCAACATTCAATCGATAAAAATGCAGACCTTTACCCAACGCATGGATTGGGGCCTATAAGTCCTATGTTAAAGATTAATCGTGGTAATCGAATGCTTCATTTAACATCCACTGCTACACAATCACGTGGTCTTCATGAATATATTGTCAAGAATGGGGGAGAAGATCATCCTAATGCAAAAATAAATTTTAAGTTAGGTGACGTTGTTACTACTGTAATAAAATGTGCTAATGGACAAACAATTATGTTAAGTCATGATACAAATTCACCAAGACCTTATAGTTTAAATTTTAGAGTTCAAGGCACAAAAGGTATATGGATGAAAGATAATAAATCAATTTACATTGAGGGACGTAGTCCAGAATCCCATCGTTGGGAAAAAGATGAACCCTATTTAAAAGAATATGATCATCCGCTCTGGAAAAGATTTGAACAACAGGCTGCTGGCTCTGGACATGGTGGAATGGACTTTTTCATTGTACGTGCTTTTGTAGAGGCATTAAAAGATGATCAATCTCCAGTAATTGATGTTTATGATGCTGTAAGTATGAGCGTAATTGTACCTCTTTCAGAAAAATCGATTAAATCAAATAGTGCATCAATCCAAATTCCTGACTTTACTCGAGGTAAATGGAAAGATAATATGCCTATTTTTGGATTGAATGAAAAATATTAAATGATTTTATCATCATTAGATTGGCTTATTGTTGGGTGCTATTTTATTTTTTCACTAGCCATAGGTATATGGGCATCCAAACAAGCAGGTAAAGATACTAAATCTTTCTTTCTTGCTGGTCAAAATATGCCTTGGTGGTTGTTAGGTATTAGTATGGTAGCTACAACTTTTTCAACCGATACACCAAATCTAGTAACAGATCTAGTTAGGCAAGATGGTGTTTCTGGCAATTGGAGTTGGTGGGCATTCTTACTTACTGGAATGTTAACTGTTTTTATCTATGCAAGATTATGGCGTCGATCTGGAGTTCTAACTGATATTGAATTCTATGAACTACGTTATCATGGAAAAGCTGCTGCATTTTTACGTGGTTTTAGAGCTCTATATCTAGGATTAGTATTTAATGTTTTGGTAATGGGAACTGTCAGTTTAGCAGCAGTAAAATTTGGAGAAATTGTATTAGGCTTACCAGGATGGTTAACCTTGAGCATTGCCTGCTCAATTACATTGATTTACTCCACCATGGGTGGGCTAAAAGCAGTGATTATTACAGATTTTGTACAATTTACTTTAGCTATGATTGGCTCGATTTGGGGAATGTTCTATATACTTGGATTACCTGAAATTGGTGGATTGTCAAATTTAGTTTCACATGTAAATGTTGTTGAAAAAATATCCTTGTTTCCTGACTTATCGGACCCAAATGTTTGGGTGCCAGTTTTATTAGTACCTTTAGCAGTTCAATGGTGGGCAAGTTATTACCCGGGCGCTGAACCTGGAGGGGGAGGTTATATTGCTCAAAGAATGTTTTCAGCTAAAGATGAAAAAAATGCTATAGGTGCAACTTTTTTATTCAATATTGCTCATTATGCTTTAAGACCATGGCCATGGATATTAATTGCTCTTTCATCACTTATTATTTTTCCTGAACTAAGTGATATTCAAAAAGCATTTCCAAATCTACCAGCAGATAAGTTAGGACATGATGTTGCTTATCCTGCTATGTTGACATTATTACCTTCAGGACTACTTGGCTTAGTTGCAGCATCTTTGATTGCTGCCTTCATGAGTACAATGAGCACTCAGCTTAATCTTGGGGCAAGTTATTTAGTTAATGATTTTTATCATCGATTTATTAAGCCTAATGCTAGTCAGTCTGAATTAGTTAAAGTAGGTCGTATTTTTACTATTATTTCAATAATTCTAGGAGGAGGATTAGGCTTATTACTTACAAGTGCAGGTCAAGCTTTTACTCTTTTACTGATGATTGGTGCAGGTACAGGTCTAATTTATATACTTAGATGGTTTTGGTGGCGAATAAATGCTTATACTGAAATAGTTGCTATGATAAGTTCAATACTTATAGCTGGGTATTTTAATTTTACTGATTCTGGCTTAGAGGGATGGCAGAAAATTATAATTGGTTCTATCCTGACAAGTATTGTTTGGGTAATTGCCACATATTTTACACCACCAGAAGATGAAGAAACATTGAGAAATTTTGTTAAAAAAGTAAACCCTGGCGGTCCTGGTTGGGCTAAATATTCTACTGGTAAATCAACGGAACCTTGGCCTATACCTAAAGGTATTTTATCAATGATATTAGGCAGTATTGCCGTTTATGGTATTCTACTTGGTGTAGGTCAATTAATATATAATGATTCAACGGGATTTTTATTGATTACCATCTCTGTATTTGCTTCAATTGGATTATTTCGCACTTGGAAGTAACAACTCCTGGTAGAATTTGTCTTTTTGGTGAACATCAAGACTATCTTGGTTTACCGATTATTGCAATGGCTATTTCTTTAAGAATTAGTATTGTTGGAAAAAAAAGAAATGATAAAAAAGTTATTATTCACAAATCTGATCTGAATGAAACTGAAACTTTTTTATTAAGTGATTTAAAATATAGTAAGCCTCGAGATTACTTTAAAAGCGGCATCAAAATATGCAAAAAAAATGGTTTAATATTCTCAAATGGTTTTGAATGTAAAATAAAAAGTCAAATTCCTATAAGTGCTGGTACGAGTAGCTCATCAGCATTAAATGTTAGCTGGATTCATTTTTTAACAAAAATCGCTGATGAACAAAGAGATTGGGATCAACAAAAGATAGGAGAATTAGCATTTGATGCAGAAGTAACTGAATTCAATGAGCCAGGAGGCATGATGGACCAGTATTCTACAGCAATAGGAAACTTAATTTATCTTGAATCTGAACCATCTATATCCATAAAAAAATTAAATCCAAAATTAGGAACTTTTATTTTAGCAGACTCAGGTGAATCAAAAAATACATTTGAAATTTTAAAAAGATGTAGAGACAGTAGACAAAAATTATTTAAAAATTTGACCATTAATAATCCATTAATAAATATTAAATCATGTGATGAAAATATTGATTTATCTGATCTAAGTGATGATGAGGTTCAACTATATTTTGGAACTATTAAAAATAGAGAATTATTAAAAAAAGCTTTACATGAGCTACAAAAAAAGATAATTAATGAAAGATTGATTGGAGAGCTTTTATATGAACACCACACTGTTTTAAGGGACGATTTAAAAGTAAGTACTCCTAAAATAGAGAAAATGATTGATGCAGCTATGAATGCAGGTGCATTAGGAGCAAAAATTAATGGATCAGGTGGTGGTGGGTGTATGTTTGCTTATGCACCAAATAAAACTGAAAATGTTTTAGAAGCTATTAATAGTGTAAATGGGAAAGCTCAAATTATTTATTCAGATGAGGGCTCTAAGTTTTTAAATTAATGAATTATTAAAGGTAGGTTTAAACTAATGCGAGATATTTCTTTATTAATAATGGCTGCTGGAATGGGTTCAAGGTATGGTGGTTTAAAGCAGTTGGATCAGGTAGGACCAAATGGTGAAACAATTATTGATTATTCAGTTTTCGATGCTATTAAGGCTGGTTTTACTAAAGTTGTATTTATTATAAGAGATGATTTTAAAGCTCAATTTAAAGCTCAAATATCAAATAAATATTTAGATCTTATTGATTTAGAATTTGCTTATCAAGATATTAATTATCTCCCCTCTGGATTTAAACCTCCAACTAATCGTGAAAAACCATGGGGTACGGGGCACGCGATCCTTTCAGCAAAGTCTTGTATCAATGAGCCATTCGTCGTTATAAATGGAGATGATTTTTATGGTAGAAAATCATTTAAGACTATAGCTAATTATTATCAAAATGAAGAAAATCAATTTAGTATGGTAACATTTCGCCTTGAAAATACCTTATCAACTTTTGGAGGCGTCACTAGAGGTTTATGTACGGTAATAGATAAAAAACTTAATACAGTAGTTGAAACAAGCAATTTAGTAAAAAATAATAATGGCGTATCTTCAGATAATAGTGAATTGCTGAAAGGAGATGAGCCAGTATCAATGAATATGTGGGGTTTTACACCAATCTTATTTGATTATCTTGAAGAAAAATTCATTAACTTTTTAAAAGAAGAAGGTTCTGAATTGAAAAGTGAATATTTAATACCTTCTGTAATAAACGAATTAATCCAATCAGGTCAGGAATCTGTTCATATTTTAAATAGTTCAGAATCCTGGTTTGGAGTTACGTATAAAGAAGATAAATCGTATGTTGTTGGTGAAATTAAAAAATTAGTAAAGGAAGGTATTTACCCCAATAAATTATTTGGATAATTCATTTTCAATTTCAGTTATTATTCCAACCTTTAATCGCCTCAATTATTTAGAAAGAGCGATAAAATCAGTATTGAATCAAACAATAAGCGTAGATGAAATAATTGTTGTAGATGATGGTTCTAATGATGGTACATCGGAGTTTATTCGCTCTAAATATCCTGATCTAAAATATATTTTTCAATCAAATAGAGGAGTAAGTGCTGCACGAAATGTAGGGATAGCGGCTGCTAAATCTAATTGGATTGCTTTTTTAGATTCAGATGATGAGTGGGTAAATAGTAAAATCAAAGAACAAGTCACTCAACTAGATTTAAATCCAGAAATTAACTTTTGTCATTCAAATGAATTATGGATTAGAAACGGGAATGAAATTAAACAAAAAAGTAGTCACAAAAAGTTTGGGGGGCTTATTTTTGATAAATGTCTTGATAAATGTCTAATTTCACCCTCTACCGTTATTTGTAGGAGATCGCTTCTAATTAACTTAAAAGGCTTTGACGAAGATCTTTTAATTTGTGAAGACTATGATTTATGGTTGCGTGTAACTTCTCAAAATCCAGTTTTATTTATTGAGAAGTCTTTGATAATAAAATATGGTGGCCAACAAGACCAACTTTCAAAAAATAATGAAGGAATTGAAAGATATCATATTAAATCATTAGAGAAGTTAATTAGACAAGATTTTCCTCATAAGCAGAAAACTTTAATGAAGAACACTCTTTTAAAAAAATTAAAAATTTATGCTAATGGAGCTAAAAAAAGAGGCAAGGAAAAAACTTACAAAAAGTTAAAAAAAAGGATTGATGAATTATCATATCAAGCATGAGTATATTAAACTGCGTATAAAATATAAATTTAATACGTAAATATAGTAAATATGAGGAGGCAACTATGTTTTTAAGAAAACTATTAATTTTACTATTTATTAGTTCTTTGGTAATTGCTCAAACTAATCGGAAGGGAATTGCTCCAGGTCCTGATAGGGCAGAAGGGGAAGGTCCTTTCAAAAGATTAGTAATAAGAGGTGCTACTCTTATCGATGGAGCTGGAGGTCCTCCACGAGGTCCTGTGGATATAGTAATCGAAGGAAATCGTATCTCATCTATTGTTGGTGTTGGGTATCCTGGTGTACCTATAAATGAAGATCGACGTCCCAAAAAGGGTGATTTTGAAATAGATGCCCATGGTTCTTATGTCATGCCTGGATTTGCAGATATGCATGTTCATGCTGGTAGCGTTCAAAAAGCACCTGAAACTGAATATGTTTATAAATTATGGCTTGCACATGGAGTGACAACAGTAAGAGGTGTTGGACTTGGCTCACTTGAATTTACCTTAAGTGAGAAAAAACGTTCGGCAAATAATGAAATTACAGCACCGAGAATTTGGGCTTATCAACGTCCTGGACAGGGAGAGGATTGGAAAGGTGGACCTGTTCGCGACCCTCAAACTGCAAGAAAATGGGTAAAATATGCAGCAAAAAAAGGTATTGATGGATTAAAGTTAGGTGCGGATGAGCCTAGTGTGATGGCTGCTTTAATTGATGAAGCAAAGAAACATAAACTAGGAACAACCGCGCACCTAGGTCAAACAGGCGTAGCAAGAATGAATACAATTGATGCTGCAAGACTTGGATTAGGTACCCAAACTCATTTTTATGGTCTTTTTGAATCAATGTATGAAAATAATGATATTCAACCTTGGCCGGTTGATATGAACTATTCTAATGAGCAGCATCGATTTGGTCAAGTAGCTCGTCAATGGAGTTTAGTAAAGCCAAATGGTGAAAAATGGGAGTCACTCAAAAAAGAATTAATTGAGCTAGATATGACAATGGATCCAACCATGACAATATATGCTGCTGGTAGAGATGTCTCTAGAGCTCGAAACGATGAATGGCATGATATTTATACATTACCATCTCAGTGGGATTTTTTCTCACCTAGTCGTAGAGCTCATGGTTCTTACTGGTTTGATTGGACTACACATGATGAAATAGCTTGGAAAAAGTTTTACCAAGTTTGGATGCAATTTTTAAATGAATATAAGAACGCAGGTGGTAGGGTTACCACAGGCTCTGATAGTGGATTCATTTATAAACTCTATGGATTTGGTTACATTGAAGAGTTGGAATTACTCCAAGAAGCTGGATTCCATCCTCTTGAAGTGATTCGAGCTGCTACATTACATGGAGCAGAAACTCTTCATAAACCACTTGGAACACCAGTTGACTTTGGAATGATTAAACCAGGTCTTTTAGCGGATCTAGTAATTGTGGATGAAAATCCTCTCGCTAACTTAAAAGTTCTCTATGGTACTGGAGCAATTAAAATTAGCGACGACAATGAAATTGTAAGAGTAGGTGGTGTCAAGTATACAATTAAAGATGGCATCATTTATGATGCAAAACAGCTTTTAAAAGATGTAGAAAATATGGTTAAAAAAGCAAAACGTCGAGATGGTGAATTAAAGAAATACTAATTTGAAAGCAAAAATAATGAGACATATTACTTTTTGGTTAATTAACCTTACTATTGTTTTTGGGCAAGCCCCTCAAACACTTAATGACCAAGTTGATCAGATAGCTGATCGTATTGAATCGAAAGTAATTGAATGGAGAAGAGACTTTCATCAGAATCCTGAGTTATCGAATCGAGAATTTAGAACTTCTGAAAAAGTAGCTGAGCATTTAAAATCTTTAGGAATGGAAGTTCAAACTGGTATAGCACATACGGGAGTAGTTGGCCTCCTAAAAGGCGGTCGCCCAGGTAAAGTAGTCGCCTTAAGAGCTGACATGGATGCACTCCCAGTTAAAGAAAAGGTTGACCTTCCATTTGCATCAAAAGCGAAAGGAATTTACCAAGGTAATGAGGTTGATGTAATGCATGCTTGTGGACATGATAACCATATAGCTGGCTTAATGGGCGCGGCAGAAATACTAGCAAGTATGCGACAAGATCTTCCAGGAACTGTTAAATTTATTTTTCAACCAGCAGAAGAAGGAGCGCCACTAGGTGAAAAAGGTGGTGCGGTATACATGGTTGAAGAAGGTGTAATGGAAAATCCAAAAGTTGATGCAATCTTTGGATTGCATGCTTGGCCTGGTTATGTGGGTAAAGTTTATTATCGTTCAGGACCAACTATGGCTGCAGCAGAACGAATGAGAATCACTATTAAGGGTGTTCAAACTCATGGCGCTGCACCATGGGGTGGAGTTGACCCAATTGTAGTTTCTTCTCAAATAATTATGTCACTTCAAACAATTATGGCACGTGAAGTTGATATAACGGCTGTACCTGGTGTTGTTACTATAGGCTCGATACATGGTGGAGTTCGTAATAATATTATCCCAGAAGAAGTGGTTATGGAAGGAACAATTCGGACATTTGAAGAAGATATACGTCAGCAAATTCACAAGAGTATCAGAGATAAAGTTCAAATGATAGCCAGTGCTTCTGGAGCAATAGGCGAAGTAGAAATTTTTAGTAATATTGCAAAAGTTACTTATAATGAACCTTCTTTAACTGAACAAATGCTTCCATCTCTTAAAAGGGTTTATGGTGATGAGAACGTAATTATCCGCCCATTTGTGACTGGTGCTGAAGATTTCCCCTTTTTTACTGATCATGCACCTGGCTTATACTTTTTCAATGGAGTTTCTGAGGATCCATCAAAAGCTTATTCTAATCATTCACCTTATTTTTTTGCTGATGAAAGAAATTTAAAGTTTGGAATGAGATCTATGGCTCAATTAGCCTTAGACTACCTATTTCTTAATCAATAGTCTAAATAAGCTAAAATATAATAATGACATCTTTTCCATTAATTATGGATGGTGCTATGGGTACTGAGCTTATGGATCGGGGTTTAAAGATGCCTCTACCTTTATGGTCTGCAGATACGAATATCACTGATCCAGAAATTGTTAAAGCTATTCATAATGATTATGTAAATGCAGGCGCAGACATAATTGGTACTAATACATTTCGTACAACTACTTGGACCTACAGAAAAGTAGGCTTTTCGCATAAAGTATCTCAGACTCGAGCTAGATCTAGTTTAATGAAAGCAGTTGATCTAGCTAGAGAATCAAACCCTAAGATTTTAGGAGCCTCTCTTACTTCAATTGAAGATTGTTATGATCCTTCCTTATATCCAGGTAGAAGTATTGCTGAGGATACATATGGTGAAAATATTAACTGGTTTATAGATGCAGGTGTTGATGTAATACTTTTTGAGACAATGGGTCATATAGAAGAAATAGAGATTGCACTAGAGACTGTAAAAGGTTTGGACCATAAAATTTGGCTTAGTCTAATAATGAAAGATAAAGATCATATTTTATCAGGTCATAATATCAATGATGTTTTTATGCTTGCTGACAAAAACATTGATTGTCTTTTGTTAAACTGTAATACGATTGCTAAAACAAATGAAACTTTAGATATAATTAAAAATAATTGGAATAATAGTTGGGGAGTTTATCCAAATTTAGGTTTATCAGAACCTGAGCCAGATGGTGTGATTGAAGAAAAAGTTCAAGAAAATGATTTTAAGGAAACCATATTTAAATATTTAAATATGAATCCTAAAATTATTGGTTCTTGTTGTGGCTCATCACCCAAACACATAAAGATTATTAAGGAAATGACGAATAAAATATTTTTATCAGATTAATTGATATTTTTTTTTTCTTTATTTTAATTTCGCCCGGAACTTTTAGTTCTATTTAACGTATTTGAAAAAATTTATTAATAGTTCATTTTACTAAAAAAATAAATGAAGGAGTTGATTAAAGAGTGATCAAAGTCACAAAATTATCAAAAAACTATGGTTCTGTAAAAGCAGTACAATCTATCTCATTTGAGCTTAAAGATGGAGAAATAGTGGGTTTTTTAGGTGCAAATGGAGCGGGAAAAACAACAACATTGAAAATGATTACAGGTTACTTAGTTCCAACTGCAGGATCAATTAAGGTCAATGGTATGGATATAATTGATGATATCCATGATATACAAAAACAAATTGGTTACTTACCTGAATTAAACCCCTTGTACACTGAAATGAGAGTATATGAATACCTAGAGTTTCTTGCAGGTATTCGTAAAATAACAGGGAAAGAATTTAAAGAAGCTTTCGCTCGTGTAGTTGAACAATGTGGACTCAAAGGTGTAGTCCATAAAAGTATTTCTGATTGCTCAAAAGGGTATAAGCAAAGAATTGGTTTGGCAGCTGCTATGATTCACGATCCAAAAATTTTAATTTTAGATGAACCTGTTACAGGTTTAGATCCAAATCAAATTGTTGAAATCAGAAGACTGATAAAATCTTTAGGTAAAGAAAAATTAGTATTTATGTCGAGCCATATTTTGCAAGAGATTCAAGCAACAGTTGATAGAATAATTATAATTAATAATGGTAAAATTGTAGCTAATGGTACCAGTGATGAGTTAATGGGTGATTTTATGGGTAACGTACTTTTAAATATGGAGATTAAAGGAGCAAGTACTGAATCTATTGAGCATATTCAAGCAAAGCTTCCAAGTGTAAAATATATTTCTTTAAATGAAACTAATGGAATCCAAAGCGTTCAATTTGAATATGGAAAAGATAAGGACCCTAGGGAAGACCTTTTTAAATATGCAGTTAAAAATAAGTGGTCAATATTAAAGATGAATCCAAAAACTACTAATTTAGAAGATATTTTTAGAGATTTAACGATGGAGGGGAAAAAGAATGTTTAACATTCGAATTATATTACGTCGAGAAATCCAAAGCTTCTTCAACAGCCCTATGGCTTATATCTTTCTTGTAATTTTTGCGATTGTTAGTGGCTATTTTTTTACAAATACATTTTTTCTATTTGGTCAATCAGATCTGAGAGTCCTTTTTGATATGATTCCATTAGTCTATCTATTTTTTATACCTGCAGTTTCAATGGGATTAATTGCACGTGAAAATAACATAGGAACAATGGAAACTATTTCAACGATGCCATTAAGTACATATGAGTTTGTAATAGGAAAGTTTTTGGCAGGGTTTTGTTTAATAATGCTTGGTTTACTTGCAACCTCAATTCATTTTTTTACACTAGTTTTCGTTGGCACAAATATTGATTATGGTGCAATATTTAGTGGATACTTAGGATTGGCATTAATGGGTGCGACTTTTACATCTATAGGGATTTATGCAAGTAGTGTAACAGAGAACCAAGTTGTAGCTTTTATAATTGGAGTCTTTCTTGTTCTTGTATTTTATATGTTGGATAAAACTTTAGTTTTCGCACCACAATCTATCGTTGGTATCATTCAATTTTTAGCAGTTGATTATCACCTTTCAAATATTTCAAGGGGTGTAATTGATTCTAGAAATATTATTTACTTTTTATCTATGATTGGATTTTTTATCTATCTAACAATTCAAACTCTAGAAGTAAGGAGATGGAAATAAATGATGGATTGGTTTAAAAATTTAGATTTAAAAAAATCTGTACTCGTTCCAGGTTTATTGCTTTTTATTATTTTATTTTTATTAAATGCAATTTCAAGAAATTGGTTTTTTAGATGGGACTTAACAGACAATAATATGTATTCCTTATCATCTTCAAGTGAGGCTGTTGTTGAACAGGTTGATGATCTATTAACTATGAAAGTTTATTTTTCTGATGATCTCCCTGGAGAGTATGCAAATAATAGACGCTACCTTCAAGATATTCTTGAGGAATATGAAGCTTTATCCGATGGAAATATTAGATTTGAATTCTTCCGTCCCGAAGATGATAAAAATATTGAACAAGAAGCACAAAAAGCTGGGGTAATGCCTGTACAAATGCAGGTTGTTGAAAATGATAAGATGGAAGTTAAGCGCGTGCTTATGGGTATGGTAATACTCTATGAGGACAAAAAAGAAGTTCTTCCAGTTATTCAAACTACTACTGGATTAGAGTATGAGATAACCTCTAAAATAAAGAAATTAGTTGAAATTAATAAACCAATGGTTGGTATTGCTCAGTTTGAAGGTCAAGCTAGTCAATTTACTAATATTCAAAATTTGCTTAATCAACGCTATACTGTCCAAACTGTTAATTTAGCTGAGCAAATACCCGTAGGATTAACAGCAATGTTAATGAGCGGTGTTTCTGACTCTCTTTCCCTTACTGAATATGATAATTTGAAGAACTACTTAGATAATGGTGGAAACTTATTTTTAACCCAAACTAAGATTAAAACAAATCTTCAGGTTCAACAGGCCTTTCCAATTCAGTCAAATATTTTTGATTTAACAAAAGAATATGGATTTCTGATTGATGAAAATTTAGTTACAGACAAAATCTGTGGCAGAGTGAGTGTTCAACAACAAATGGGGCCAATTAGAATGAATGTTCCAATGGAATACCCACTTCTTCCAATTATTAGATCATTTAATAATGATGAAGCAATTGTATCAGGCCTTGAACAAATACAGTTAATTTTTGCAAGTGAAATCAATCTAGATTCTTCATCAGTTGAAAATCTGAATGTAGTTCCATTATTTTTTACCTCGAACCAATCAGGAGAAATGAGAGGAAATTTTAATTTAAATCCTGACCCAAGTCAAAACCCATTCATAAGTATTTTTAATCAGTCAGATAAAATTTTAAGTGCTCGTTCTGAAAAAATACACACAAATGGAATTTTAAGTCAGATGATTCTGGTAAGTGATTCTGATTTTATGACAGATGAAGGTGGTGGGCGTTCCCCTGAAAATCAAATTTTTATAATGAATGCAGTTGATTATTTAATTGGTGATCGCGATTTGATTGCATTAAGATCAAGGGAAATAACTTCTAGACCTTTAGAGGAAGTAGCTGATGATGCTAAAAAAAGATGGAAGTGGTTAAATATAATTTTACCATCATTCTTGATTGTTGGTTTTGGGTTAATTAGAATGCGCCAACAAAAGAATAGAAGCTCATTATTAGAGGAATTTTATGGATAAAATTAAATGGCTTTTTATAGCTCTAGCTATACTAATTATTGTTTTTTTAATTAACTCAAATCAGCAAAATAAACTTGGATCAAATAGTGATCAAATATTTGAAATAGAAAAAGAAGATATCTTTTTTATAGATATTTCAAAAGCTGATGAAATTATAAGTTTATTGTTTGATGGCCAAAGTTGGAGCATTAAAGGAAATGATACGTTAATTGTTAAAGAAAATTCTATCGATAGTTTTTTTAATAGTGTTCTTAAAGTAAAACGAACCTCTATGGTCTCAAAAAATAAAAATAATTGGGATAAGTTTAATGTTGGTGATAGTACTGGCACTCAACTTGTTTTAAGTGACCAAAATAAAAATGTATTAGGTAAAATTATTGTTGGAAGCTCAAAGTCTGAATGGTCTTTATCAAATATCAGATTTGATAATCAAATAGAAGTTTATCAAACTAATGAAAATATTAGTTGGCAATTAAATACCTCTCCCACTTATTGGGGAGAAGTTCCTAAAGTAGACACTACAGCAATAGATTCATTGTAATTACATCTTGCAAATTTTTATAATAAACATTAATTTCATTTAATTAAAACGCTCATATCGTTCATATATCATTTATAAAAAATAGGATAATTTGATGTCTAATAATTTAAAAAGTATTATTACTTGTGACCTTGATGGTAAAATTGAAACGTTTTCGGAAGGTGCTCAAGATTTGTTTGGTTATACATCTGAGGAAGTAATAGGTAAGATAAGGGTAAGTGATTTTAGTGAAGGTCAAGTTGTCTTAGGGCATGTTGTGAATTGGCTTAAAGAGTCTGTTGAAAAAGGTGAATGGGTAGGAAACACAGTTTTTTTAGCTAAAGATAAAACTGAAATCCCATGTGAAATTAAGATTACGCCAACAAAAGATAAAGATGGCAATCATATAGGTTATTGTGGTGTTACAAAACCTTTGAGTAATGCAAATCCTGATGAGGTGAGGCCTAAAATTAGTTTAATGACAAAAATTTTTACTTGGATGGTAATTATGAGGTTACCTTTTTTGAGTGCTACCTTTGTTCCAATCTTTGCGGGTGCAGCAGTTGCTTCAATGCTTGGCTATGCTATTAGCTGGAGTTGGCTTGGTTTAACACTTTTAGGAGGTTCATTGCTTCATATTGGAACCAATACTTCTAATGATTATTTTGATCATAAGAGCGGAACTGATGAACTTAATTATAACTATAGTAACGTTGGACTGAATGGTGGTAGTAGAAGTATTCAAATGGGTCTTATTTCTCCGAAAGGTATGCTTACTGTTGCTATTATTACTTTCGCACTGAGTGCAATTGTAGGGATACCATTAATACAGAAAGCAGGCTTACCTATTCTTTGGTTAGGTTTAATCGGATTTTTATCTGGCTTATTTTACACAGCACCTCCTTTCCGTTTCTCTTCAAGAAGTGGTTTAGGTGAATTATTTATTGGTTTAAATTTTGGTCCACTAATGGTTGCAGGAAGTGCCTTGGTTCAAACTGGTATTCTTCTTCCAGAAGCCTTCTTAGTCGGTATTCCTATTGGCTTTTTAATCGCAGCTGTTGTTTACGTTAACGAGTTTCCGGACCATAATAGTGATAAAGCCACAGGAAAAAATACACTTATTGTTGTTTTTGGTCCTGAAAAAGCTAGAGCTGGATATGTTGCTTTGGTTTTAGGTGCATTTGTAAGTATTATTATTTTAGCAATTAATGGTACAATACCAATTTTAGCTCTATCATCACTTTTAGCAGCCTATTTTGGAATTAGAGCCATTCAAACTTTATATAAATACTATAATGATAGATTATTACAACCTGCAAACTGGGGAACCATCATCATGCATAATGTTACAGGTGCTTTATTATGTATTGGAATGTGGTTTGGAAATACATTATAAGTACTAGAAATAAACAAAAAACTTTAGCCCCTAATCTTAATAAAATTGAGTTTAGGGGTTTTTTGTTTTTATTATTATTCACTGCATTATTCTTTTTGAGCAATAATTATAAAAGTCCTTCTAATCCAGGACAGCCAATTCTCCAAAATAATGAATCAATTGGTGAAGGAGGTCCAAATAATCGATTAGCTTTTGAATTATTAAGATCAAAAGATCCCCAAACTAATTTTATTCCAGAAGGCATCAAGCAACGTTCCCTTGTTTTTGCTAAAACATTACCTGTTAGAAATAAAAATTCAGTTCAAACTAGTTCATTTAATAATACTTTAAAGTGGTCTAATAGAGGGCCGTATAATGTAGGAGGAAGAACACGGGCTTTAGCGGTTGACATTGCAGACTCAAATACAATAATAGCTGGTGGTGTATCTGGTGGAATATGGCGTTCTGCTGATTTTGGAAAAAGTTGGACAAAAATGACCAAGCCCAATCAACTACATAGTGTTTCTTCAATAGCTCAAGATCTTAGAAATGGAAAAACAAATATTTGGTATGCAACAACGGGTGAGTTATCAGGAAATTCTGCAGGAGCCAGAGGTGCGCCTTTTAGAGGTGATGGAATCTATAAATCTGTAGATAATGGTTTTACCTGGGAACTTTTAGCTTCAACTTCAACAAATACACCAGAATCTTTTGATAATTATTTAAACTATGGATGGAGAATAAAAGTTCATCCAACAACTGGTCACGTATTTATTGCAACATTTGGATCAATATATAAAAGTATAGATGAAGGTTTAACTTGGCAATTAATTTTAGGTCAGGGCAGTAATCGATACTCTGACCTAGATATGAATAATTCTGGATTATTCATTGCAGTTTTAGGAAGCGGACAAACTAAAGGACCAATTTTTAGATCAGAAGATGGAAATCGTTGGACAGATATCACGCCAAGTAATTTTCCTACAGATTATGGAAGAATTGTTGTTGATATTTCTGAATCTAATGATTCTGTTGCATATGTTTTAATAACAAATGATAATGGTCATAATTTTTTAAAATATAAATATTCAGCACCTGATAGTAATGGCGTAATTGGCTCTTGGGAAGATCGCTCAAATAACTTACCCGATGATTTTAATTCCCAGGGCGGCTATGATCTTCATGTTCGCGTTAGTCCTAGTGATGAGAATTTCATTTATTTTGGAGGAACAAACCTTTATTATTCAACAGATGGAATGAAAACATCGGAGCTTACTTTTCAACTTGGTGGTTATGGACATAAAGATCATCATCCTGATCAACATGATGTTTTACTATATAAAGATGAACCAAATAAAGTTTTTTCAGCAAGTGATGGCGGTTTACATGTAATGAATGACATTACTGCTTTTGGTAAAAAATGGGATTCTCTAAATAATGGTTACTTAACTACTCAATTTTATACTATTGCAATTGATCAGACGGGTACCTTTCCCAATTTATTAATGGGTGGGACACAAGACAATGGGACTTGGGAGTCACTAAAGCTTAATGAAGAAAATCCTTGGTCACAAGTGAGTGGTGGTGATGGAGCTTATGCTTCAGTTATTAATTTTGGTACATCTTATATTTTATCATCCCAAAGAGGTTTTACTTTGATTAAAGATTGGAATAATCCATTTAATTGGAACTATGGTGGTGGTGATAAATATAGTAATTATTCTTGGGCTTATTTATATCCTCCTGATTTTGATAGAGAAAATGAGGCATTGTTTATTAGTCCTGTATATTCAAACCCCTCTAATGATCATATTCTTTATTATGCTGGCGGTAATAATCTATATCGTAATAATGATGTGTATTTAAATCTAGATAATTACAAAAAGTCTGATGGTAGAAATAGCTATGAAAGCACAAAATGGGAAAAATTAGAAAAAAGTGCTGCTAGTGGTGATATTTCTGCATTTGGTGGTAGTCTTCTTAATCCGGCTAATAGATTGTATTATGGAACATCAAATGGACTTATCTACAGATTAGATAATTCTGATACTAGCGATAGCTCAGTTGTAATAAAGAATAATATGGGCGCTGGTGGATATATTAGTAGTATTTCTGTAGATCCTTATGATGGAAGTAAGGTCATGGCCAGTTTTTCAAATTATAATATAAAAAGTATTTATTATTCTGAGAATGCAGGTGAGTCATGGACTGATGTGAGTGGAAATTTAGAAGAATTCCCTAATGGTCAAGGATCTGGTCCTTCTGTTAGATCTGTATATATTTATCCTTTAAAATTTCAATATCGTTATTTTGCTGGTACAAGTACAGGTCTATATAGTACAGATAAATTAGATGGAAAAGATACTAAATGGATTCAAGAAGGTTCTTCAACCATAGGTAACATTGTTGTTGATATGATTGCTGGTAGACCTGCGGATGGATATATTGCAATTGCAACACATGGTAATGGAATGTATTCAAGTAATTTTGAAAGTGAAAATTTATCTATTGATGAATCCGTTATTCCAAATACATTTGATCTTGGACAAAATTTTCCAAATCCATTTAACCCATCAACAAACATTCCTTTTTCTCTATCTAGTTCAGGCTTAGTATCTATAAAAATTTATGATTTAATGGGTCGAGAAGTAAAAACATTGCTTGAAAGTCAAATGACTAAAGGATCTCATCAAGTTAATTGGTTAGGTAAGGATAAGTTTGGTAAAAGTGTCCCTACTGGTATATATATATATCAGATAAAAATAGGTGAATTAATTAAATCTAAGAAAATGCACTTATTAAAATAAATTGAAAAAAAGCTTAGGTATGTAAAGCTTTTTTTAAGACCGTAGGTAAGAAGCACCATTTACATCAACAATACATCCTGTCAGAAAATCATTTCCTTCAGAAGCTAACCATAAAGCTGTTCGAGCAACTTCATGAGGCTCAGCAACACGATTTAATGGACTTTGAGACTTTATACTATCATCGATCATATCTGCTACACGTTCAGTGGCAACAAATCCCGGTGCAATGGTGTATATAAAAATATTATCTTTAGCCAAAGCTTGAGCCATCGATTGACCGAGGGCATTAAGCCCAGCCTTGCTAGCTCCATAGGCAGCAGCTTTAGGTTCACCGCGAAAAGCGCCTCTTGATGAGATATTTACAAATTTTCCACCACCCTTTTTTTTCATAACTTTAGAAGCACAATAAATTAAATACGCTGGTCCAATTAAGTTTGATTCAATCGTTCTTTTCCAAATATCTTGCCATTGTTTATAAGAAAGAGAATCAAACTCATGCTGTTCAACCACTGCAGCGTTGTTTACAACAATATCTACATTTTCCAAGCATTTTATAAGTTCTTCAACTTCATCAGCTTTTGAAAGGTCAGCTTGAACAATTCCATGTTTACCGCCAGACAATGCTGACAATGTTTCTTCGGCTCCTGATCGATTGGTATTATAATGAATAGCCACATTTGCATTTGCTTCAGAAAAAGCTTTACAAATTGCTTTACCTATTCCACCAGAAGCACCGGTTACTAATACATTTTTTCCTGAAAAATCAATCTTCATTTGATAACAATCTAAAATATTTAATTAAAGCAATCGCTTCTATTATCATTCCTATTATTAAAAATAAAATAGCTAAAGATTTTAAAAAACTCATACCAAATATAACAAAAGTAAAATAAGACAGAATACCACTGCCGATAAAAATTTTACCTAATTGATGAAATGGGCTGGAAGCTTCTAAGCGCTTTTCACTTTTTGGATATTCTTTTTCAACCCATTCATCTAATTCTTTTTTTTCGTCTGGGGTCATTCTCATTGTATTTTTTTCTGAATATTTTGAATTTGCAATTCCAATGAACCTTTTGGCTTTTCAACTATACGACCAATTTCGTTACCATCTTGAAAAAAAATAAAGGTAGGAGTATTTTTAATATTATAATTTGAGTAATCATTAAAATATCCTTTTTTATTTTTTTTTAGTCCAACTATTTGAAGATTCTTTTGATCGTAATTAATCGTATTAAGAATTTTATAAAATCTAGGTACTTCTCTTTTACTATCATGACACCAGGTACCCATAAAAATTTTAATTGATAATTTATTAATTAGACTCTTATCTATCTTTTCAGTATTAGGCTTATATTTTTCATAGTTTTTATTGAACCATGGATATCCATCGTGGTTTTTAATAATTGCCTCACTTAGTATCCCATAATGATATTTTTCTTTAAAAATATTATTGGTCTCTCTATTCATTGATACTGAAGTGCAACCAGTAAAAATAATAATTACTGAAAGTAATAGCTTAAACATTACTAATCGCTAAATTTTGAGCCAACTGGAGTTCTATACTTCTGAAATGGAATCTTTAACATGGTTACAATATTAGTGGTTTCATTTTTATCCATATGAGTGTCAACACCATAAGTCAGATCATCCACCTTATAAGTTGATGCAGTTTTGAATAGATGGTCCCATATAGAGAAAATATTTCCATAATTTTTATCAGTATAAGGTAAAGTATAATGGTGATGAATTTTATGAAAGTGTGGTGTGACAAAAATCATTGAGAATATTTTTTCAATTTTTGGTACAGCTCTGATATTAGCGTGTGTCAAGTGAGCAAAAAAACCAGAGAGTGTTTGATAAAGCATAACAACACCAAAGAGGCACCAGATACAAAAACAGCTAATGCAGTAAATGTTAATCTAAATACACTTTCGCCTGGATGATGCCTTAGTCCTGTGGTTACATCAACTTCTTGATCAGTATGATGAATTACATGAAAACCCCACATCCATTTTACATTATGCTCAACCCAATGAATAAGCCAGGCACCTATAAGATCTAAAATCATAATACCAACTAATACATTAACCCATACTGGAGCTTGAAATAAATTTAAAAGCCCAGTATTATTTTCAGCATTATAATCAGCAGCTTTTAATATCAAAGCTGCGCCAATAAGGTTAATAACTAATGTAGTAAGTGTAAAAAATAAATTTAATAATAGGTGCTTTACTTTTTTATATTTAAAGCGAAATAATGGTACACCTGATTCTAAAATTAGAAAAAAGGCAAGTCCACCAATCAAAAAAATGCTTCTATGAGTGGTAGAAATACTATTGAAGTAGTTAACTAAGGTATCCATAAATAAAGTTTAAAGGCTTCTAAATAGCTGTAAGTGAAACATAAATTCACTACTAATTTAATTCATAACTAAATCAAAAATATGATTAAACAATACATATATCTATATACTTTAAGTCTAAGCTTTCTTTTAGCTCAAGATTTGTTCAAAACGCATCCATATGGTAAGTTAGGTTATCAAAAAAATCTAACATCATCCATCGGCTTAGGTGATTTAGATCAAGATGGTGATATTGACCTTGTAGTTGCTAATGGACGTCATTGGGCGGAACAAAATATTATTTATTTTAATGATGGTAAAGGTTTTTTCAGAAGAAGTAAAAATTTAGGTAGTGAATCTAATACATCCTACCAAGCGCCAGTAGTTGATATAGATAATGATGGTGACCTAGATATTCTAGTAGCAAATGACCGTATACTTAATCAAGTATTCATGAACGATGGGAATGGTAATTTAATTTTTGAACAATATTTTGGAAAACAAGAATCAAATACTAGAGGTTTATGTGTTGCTGATTTAAATAATGATGGATTTGTTGACGTTGCTGTCGCAAACCGTAAAAGTCAAAATTATATATATTTTAATGATGGAAAAGGTCATTTTAATAATGGACATCCATTTGGTTCTAAAGATGAAGCAACGATAAAAATAGCATCTGGTGATATGAATGGTGATAATTACATTGATCTAGTTTTAGCTAATCGTAATGGTCAGCCTAATCGAATATATTTTGGACCAACTTTTAAAGAATCCTCAATTTATGGAACTGGAAAAGATGAAACTAGGGGAGTGGTAGTTAATGATATGGATGGAGATAATTATTTAGATATTATTAATGCAAATATCGGTGAGAAGAATGCAATTTATTTTGGAGATGCCAACGGTCTTTATAATAGAAAAGTTTTATTTGGAGGTAGTAAAGATGGAACAATGGCTGTAGCAGTTGAAGATTTAGATAATGATCAAGATATGGACATCATAGTTGGAAATAATGGCCAAAAAAACCAATATTATTTAAATGATAATTTAAAATTCTCATCATATGAATTTGGTAATCAAGAATCAATAACTTATGGTTTATCTTTAGCCGACTTTAATGGAGATGGCTTAATTGATATTGTTACAGCTAACTCAGATGGACTAAATATCATTTACTATAATTCATTTAATAAAAAATAATATGTCTTCTAAAAAGTACGATCCTGAGAATAAATTAAAAGAGTTGGGTATTGAACTTCCAAAGCCACCTAACCCTGTAGCTAATTATGTAAATGGAGTACGTTCAGGAAATTTAATTTTCCTAGCTGGTAAAGGCCCTAAAAGACCTGATGGTAGCGAAATAACAGGTAAATTAGGTGCCGATGTAAGCATAGATACAGGCTATGAAGCAGCACGTTTAGCTGCGATAAACCAGTTAGCTGTTTTAAAAGAGATGTTAGGAAATCTCAATCGTGTAAAACGAGTTGTAAAAGTATTAAGTATGGTGAATTCAGATCCTACATTTATAGATCAACCAAAAGTCATTAATGGTTTTTCTGATCTAATCGTTGATGTATTTGGTGATAGGGGCCTTCATGCTCGCTCAGCTGTGGGTATGGCTTCATTGCCAAGAGAGCAAGCAGTAGAAGTTGAAATGATTGTTGAGATTAGAGATTAAAGAATAATATGATAGATATAATTTTAAAAAATTTCAATAAACCTGATGAAGTTAGAAATTTTGAAAAAGGTAAATTTGAAATAGTTGAGCTACCAAATATGACAATAGGTCGAGCCACATATAAACCTGGATGGAAATGGTCAGTTGATGTCTCTCCCTTAAGTGGAACAGATTTTTGCGAAGTGGAGCATCTTGGTATGGTAATATCTGGAACTGCTACTGTAGATTTTAAAGATGGAAAGATTCATACACTAAAAAAAGGGGATTTATTTTATGTCTCCTCTGAGCCGCATGATAGTTGGGTCGTTGGTGAAGAAGATTATGTTTCTGTGCATTTTATAGGCGCTGATAAATACGCCAATAAGTAGAGTTTTTAATTTTATAATTAAAAAAGAAAAAGGCTCTTAGAAAACTAAGAGCCTTTTTTTGATACTTTGTAATTGCCGACCTCCAATAGGCTGACGAATTAGTCAGTTTATGCTGGCTTATTTATGGAGGCCAGCGATCTACAAATTATAGACACCTGATCACCTCCCTTCCTTAATTATTTAATACCCAAATCTTATAAAAATTATATATAATAATGAAAGTTAAAATTTTATTTTTATGAGATTAACAGCTAATTAATTTTTTTGATAACGATTTATGTGATATTTTTATTGTCTATATTTCTATAAAATAATTTAAATAAGAACAATTAATATGATGCACTCATTGAAAAAATATTTACTAATATTATCTATAACCTCATTTTCATTCGCTCAGCCTGGTATATTAAACATTGGTTTTGATATTGACGATACTGTTTTATACAGCGAAGTGACATTCCAAACATATATTAAAGAAAACGGATATCCGGTTAATTATGGATGGATTAATCAAAATGATAAAAACTTTTCTTTTCCAATAACGCCAACTTTTGATCTAATTCATTTTTTTAGGAGTAAGGGTCATAATGTATTTTATATTACAGCTCGACCCGGTACTAACGGGGAAGATTTAGCAAAATTCTTAACAAAAGAACTAGGCTATAAAGTTGAAAAAGATGTTGACTTATTTTTTATGCCTAAAGAAAGAATTGGAGATAATAGATTCACTACAAAGCATAAAAAAATGAAAGAACTTGGATTAGACCTTTTTTATGGTGATTCTGATACTGATATTATAGCAGCTTTGAAAGCTGGAGTTCATCCTGTACGTGTTGCTAGGAATATTGCTTCTATTGATGCCTATCCAGATAATTATTTTGGTGATGTAACAAAAGGAGATTTAAAAGAGGCTCCTTTTAATAAAAAAGATCTTAAAGTATTTTATGAGAATTCAATAGGTGTCTTTGGCGAATCAATCTATCCTATTGATTGGAAAGGACCTTCAAAAAAGAAGAAGTAATGAAAAAAATCCACTTTTTATCTTTTTTCTTTTTCTTGATTTCGTGCGCATTATTTATTCCTGGTTATTCAGATTATTCATCAGGAAAAAAATATTATACATATGGTAACTATGATAAAGCAACTTTTCATCTCTCTAGATCCTTAACTATAAAACCAGATAATGATAAAGCCCTAAAACTATTTGAATTAACATATGATTTAGCTGTTGAGAAACATAATAGAAAGATTTCTGAATTATCATTAAATGATAACAAATCAAAATGGCCTCTTTTAGTTGAAGAATATAGATCGCTAATTAAGTTGGGCTCTTATGCAAGCAATCTAAAACCCATTTTAAAAAAGTTGATCAATTATGATCTTCAACTGATGGTAAAAGATTACTCAAATGAATTATCAAATGCCAATTCGCTAGCTGCAGATTATCATTATCAATTAGGATTAAAATTTCAAGATGATGCCGATAAGGAGAGTCAAAAGCAGGCCGCAATTAATTTTAGATTATCACAAAATTATATTTCAAAATATATGAATAGTCAAGAGCTCTATGAAAAAGCTAGAGCCAATGCTACTTTCACATTACTTATTCAAGAATTTGAAGGGAATAAAAAATACTCATCATTTATAAGAGATCAAGTGATACTTAACCAGTCAAAAATATCAAAAGAATTTTTAAATGTAGTTAACCGTGATCAATTAAAAACTATTTTGTCTGAACTTGCATTAGTGCAGAGTGGTATAACTGAAAATGATTATCTAGAGTTACAAAAACTATCTGGAGCAGATCATATCTTGGTAGCTTCAATTATTACTAGTCACAGGCCAGTAGAAAAAATATCAGATAAAAATATTGCTCAAAAAAAGCAGGTTGTTATTCGAACTGAAACATATGTTGATTCTAGTGGTGAATCAAAAAAAAGAAAAATAAAAGGAACAGTAAAAGCTACCGTAAATCATTATAAAAAAAGATCAAGCGCTACAATTTCTTTAACTTATAAAATAATTAATATGAATGACAGCTCTATACTCTTCAATGGTGAAGTCAATGGTAGAAAAGAATACTTTCATGAATGGGCCACTTTTAAAGGTGATAAGCGAGCACTGAATAGAAAATATAAATTACTTACTAATAGGCGAGATCAATTTGCCCCTTCAAAGGATGATTTATTAATGACAATTGCTAGAAATCTATCCTCAAAATTTGGACAAAAGATCTCAAAACATTATTCTGAATAAATTTAGAAAATAAATATGACTAAGCTAACAAGAAGGAACTTTATAAAAGGATCAACTTTAATTCCATTTATAAGCCCTGCCATAGCAATAGCACGCTTATCAGATAATAGCTCATTAAATTTTGATTCAAAAGAAAATTGGGTACGTAAGGCTAGAAGAGAAATACCTGCATCAAAGGATCCTTTTTTTCAAACGGCAGGAATTGGACCATCTCCAAAATCTGTTATTAATACCATTAATAATAAACTTCATTTTCAGAACAAAGGACCAGTTCACCCTAAAATAAGCAAAGTGATGTCAACGATAGAAAGAGACTTACGTAAAAATTTGGGTGAAACTTTTGGTGCTGAAGCAAATGAGGTTGCATTAACTCATAGTACTTCTGAAGGTATTAATATTGCTTCTTGGGCAATCAATTGGAACAAAGGCGATGAAGTAATGATTACTAATCAAGAGCATCCAGCCAACACTATACCTTGGTACTCAATTTCAACTCGTTTTGGAATAAAGATTAAGAGACTAAACTTTGATGTAAATACAAATATAGTGAATGAAATAGAAAAAAAAATTACTAACAAGACTAAAATGGTTAGTATTCCTCATGTATCAAGAAATAATGGAAGAGCTCTAACATTAAATGAATCTAAACTAATAGCAGGCATTTTGAAAAAAAGGAATATTCGTTATCATTTGGATGGTGCCCAAGGACCATTATGTATACCATTCAATTTTCATGAACTTAAATGTGATTATTATAGCACTTGTGGTCATAAGTGGCTTTTAGGCCCAAAAGGCACAGGAGCTTTTTTTTGTAGAAAAGATATTTTAGATCAAACTCGTTTAACATGGACGGGTTCGCATAGTCATTTAAGTATGGATCAAATTGGTAATTATACCCTATTGCCAGAAGCTAGGCGTTTTGAGTTTGGGACAAGAGCATTAGCAACATTTGCAGGTTTTGATGAAGCGATTAATTGGAATAATTCTATTGGGATTAATAAAATTTTAAAAAGAATTGATGAATTAGTAGTATTTGCTATTGAAGATTGGACTGGTAGAGGATTTAAAGTATCATCTCCAACCTCAATTGGTCAAAGGTCAGGTGTCTTTGTAATCCAACTTCCAGAAAACTGCAATGGATGGAAAATATACGAGGCTCTTCAATTAAATGATTTTACTTTTACCTCACCGGTGGATGAGCCAAGTGATTTACGAGTAGCAATTCATTTTTTTAATACTCGAAGTGAAATCAAAAATACCTTTGATCTCATTTCAAATTATTGTGTAAAGTAATTTTTTTTAATTATCTGAATTCAATTTAGGCCTTTACGATCCAATAATGGTTGAATATCAGGATCAGCTCCACGAAAGTCTTTAAATAAGCTTAAAGCTTCTTTACTTCCACCACGGGATAATAAGGTTTTACGAAAATGATCTCCATTTTCTCTTTTTAAACCACCATTCTCCTTAAACCATTCAACGGTATCTGCATCTAGAACTTCACTCCATATGTACGAATAATAACCCGCTGAATATCCACCAATAATATGTGAAAAATATGCACTTCGGTATCTAGGTGGAATAGCTTCAAAATAAATACCGCCAGTTTTAAGTGCATCTGTTTCAAATGAGATAAGATCGTTTGCTTTAGGAACATCTTCTGGTGTTAACTGATGGAGAGCTTGATCTAATATTGATGCAGCTAAATATTCTGTGGTCGAAAAACCTTGATTAAACTTTTGAGTTGCTAATACTTTATCAAGTAGCTCTTTTGGCATTAACTCTCCTGTTTTGTAATGAACTGCATAGTTTTTAAGGACAGATGGCCAAACAGCCCACATTTCATTTACTTGAGAAGGATATTCAACAAAATCTCTTGGAACAGATGTTCCAGAAAAATAAGGATAATGTACATCTGAAAACATACCGTGAAGGGCATGCCCAAATTCATGGAACATTGTAATAACCTCATCAAATGTTAACAAAGTGGGCTCTCCTTCAGGCGGTTTTACCACATTTTGATGATTCGCCACTACTGGCAGGTTACCTTTTAATTTGGATTGAGATACATATGCATTCATCCATGCACCACCACGTTTAGAGGATCGAGCATATCCATCATAAATAAATAATGCTAATGTAGTTCCATCTTGGTTAAATACTTCAAATACACGAACATCCTCTTGATAAACAGGAAGGTCAAAACGTTCTTTGAATGAAATGCCAAATAGTTGATTTGCTGCGTAGAATACACCATTTTGTAGGACATTATCCATTTCGAAATAAGGTTTTAATTGTGAAGCATCAAAGCTGTAGCGTTCTGATCGTACTTTCTCCGTATAAAAATCCCAATCCCATGAGGCTAATTGGAATTCACCACCTTCGGCATCTATCATTTTTTGTAAATCTGCAGCTTCTTTTTTTGCATTATCTAGTGCTTTAGGTGCTAGGCTAGATAAACGCTTATTAACTGCTTCAGGCGTCCGAGCTGTTTGACTCTCTAAACTATAAGCTGCATGATTTTTATAACCCATTAGTTGAGCACGATCTGCGCGAAGTTTTATAACTTTTGATAAATTTTCACGGTTATCAAAATCACCACCATTACTTCCTCTTGAAAGCGAAGTTTTATGAATTTTTTCTCTTAAAGATCGATTTTTTAGTGAAGCCATAGCAGGTTGCCCACTAGTATTTTTTAAAGCAATAACATATTTACCCATGAGACCTCTCGAATTTGCTTCATTAGCTGCTGCTTCAATTGATGCGTTATTTAATCCATCTAATTCTTCGCGTGAGTTTACAACCACGGCTAATGCATTAACTTCTTTTAGAATATTTTGACTAAAGTTTGTTTGTAAGACAGCAATTTTTCCATTGATAGTTTTTAGTTCTTCTTTTTCTTCAATCGATAATTTTGCACCTGATCTAATAAAGTCAATGTAATATTTTTCAATAAGACGAATACCTTCAGCATTAAGTCCTAAGTTATTTTTTTTATCATTAAGTTGGCTTATTCGTTTAAATAAATCGCCGTTTAATAAAATTTGATCACTATGTGCTGATAATTTAGGTGCCATTTCACTACGAATTTTTTCCATTTCATCATTTGTATGAGCAGAAGTAAGTGAAAAAAAGACAGTAGCTACTCGATCCAATAATTCTCCAGATATTTCCATAGCAATAATAGTATTCTCAAATGTGGGTGAATCAATATTGTTTGCAATAGCTTCAATCTCTTTCATATGATCTTCCATTCCTTTTTCAAATGCAGGTGCATAATGTTCATTTTTGACTCTATCAAAATGTGGATATTTCATATAAAGGCTGCTTTCAGAAAAGAAAGGATTTTCAATTTTAGCTGATGATTCTGATATTAATTTTTGATTAGATGATGGCACAGCACAACTTCCTATAAATGCGATGGATGACAACATTCCTAATAGTAGTTTTATATTCATTTTGATTCAGCGCTCCTTTTTGTAAATAATAATTATTCAAAATAGTAATCTTTATTTAGATGGCTTTTTATTTTAAGCAAATTTTCTTTGAAAAAATTAACTCGTGTTTTTCTAAAATTTTGAAAGTGAGCAATAGATTTTAAGTGTGTAAAGACTACTGGATCCATTTTTGTTAATTCAAGAAATTTAAATAAATCGCGAGAGGGGGTATACTTAACAGCATATTTAGCATATTCTCTATTAAAATATTTATCTAAAAAATCACGCCATTCTGACTCTTTATTTTGTGCAGAATTAATCATATCCATAGATTTATTTAATCGACCAAAACTATTAATTATTTCAAAATTAACTAAATTAATTTTTCCACTGTTAACAAGTGTTTCGTAAGTACTAAGATCTGGGTAAAAAGCATTTGAAAATGCAGCCCAAATACTTCTTACATAAGGACCTTGATCTTCAATTGTATCAAAGTTAATTGATTCCCATTGATCAATTATGATGCTAAAATGTTTTTCCTGTATTGCGTAGTAATTAAGCATATTATTAGTATAGCTTATTAATGAATCTGTTTGATTTTCTAATAGCTGATAGGTTTCTTGACGATCTAAAAGTAAATCACTCTCTTTATTGTTTTTCTCTATCCATAGAGAAGCAGAAATGCCCATAAGAACTGCAAGGAATTCAATGCCTCCTCGAGCTAATATATTTTTCATACTTTTATCCAAATTAATTAGATTAAAAATAAAACAAAAAACCCCATCTATTGACGGGGTTTGTTGCGGGACTGACGAGACTTGAACTCGCGACCTCCGGCTTGACAGGCCGGCGTTCTAACCAACTGAACTACAGCCCCATAAGTAATCTTTT
>JBJKZT010000013.1:0-199229 GCA_045569055.1 Fidelibacterota bacterium
TAGGTACTTCACTCATAGCTGATTCAATCATCCTTAATGCATCTTCTTTTCGATTTAAATATGCATAAACCATAGCTAAATCAGAACTAATTCGAATATCTCGAGGGTTCTTTAATAACTCTTTTTCTAATAATTCAGCTGCTATCTTAAATGAAAGTTCAGACTCTACTTTCATACCTAAAAACTTTTGCGCTATTGCAATAATATACTTATATGGTGTATAATTATTTTGACCTATACTAAAAGGTTCATCAATCTTTTCTAATTCATCTATAACAAGCTTATACTTTCTATTACGAAAGAGAGCATCTGCAATACTAAAAGTCATAAAATTATTAACGTCATCATAACGATTTCTCAAACTTAAAAGTTCATCAATTAACAAGTTTAAATTTTGATGATTATAATATTTAAACCAAGCTTTCTGAATTAGATTTACTTGATTGTCGGGATACAGGCGTAAAGCTCTATCAATCATTTCTTCAGCTTTTTTATATTCTCTTGTCTGTTCGTATGAAAGCATGATCTGAAAAGCTAAAGAAGCTTCATTTGGGCTTATATCTAAAGCTGTATGAAGATTTTTCAAAGATTCTTGAATTTTACCCTGCCTTCTAAGGATATATCCGATATTTTGAATATGTCTACTTTTACCAGGTTCTAAATTTTTTGCTTGATCAAAGTATTTAAGTGCTTCAGAGTAATCTCTGTAAGCATAATAGTAATAATATCCAGTAGCTTCTAGCACTTCAGGGGATAATGAGTTTAAAGCAGTTGCTTGGTCAATTTTAGTTTTTGCTTTATTAATTCTTGACTGAACATGATCATAACCAAGCCAATAAAAAAGGAGGTCTATATGAGCAGATCTAGCAAGAGCAGATCCGAATTCTGAATCAAGTTCAAAAGCTTTGTCAAAAAAGTCTTGAGATTTACCAAGGTCATCTTCGCGATTACTAGTTATAGTAAATTCTATGCCTTTTAAATAATAATCCCATGCAACCAAATTTTCAGTTGGTCTTTCATCAATTCTACGTTCAACATCACCTGATATCTCTGTTTCCATAGCTGATGCAATTTTCTTTGCAATATCACTCTGTACAGCAAATAAGCTATTCATTTTCTCATCATAAGTTTCAGCCCATAAATGCTTATCAGACTTAGTTTCTATTAATTGACTAACTATTCTTATCTCATTACCTTCACGTTGAACACTTCCTTCTAATATGTGAGCTACTCCAAGTTCTTTACCAATCTCTTTTAAAGATTTAGTTGTTCCTTTATAACCCATAACTGATGTTCTAGAAATCACTGTAAAATCTTTTATTTTGGCAAGATGTGCAATAATAACTTCAGTAATACCATCAGAAAAGTATTGATCTTCCGGTGCAGTACTATAATTATCAAAAGGTAAAACGGCTATAGATTTTTTATCAATTGAATTTTTAAAACTATTACCACTATAAGTACCAATTAAAATTCCAATTATAACACCAGTAGCTAAAACAATATTTCTTTTTTGTAGGTAAAAAGGTTGCTCATCTACCTTTGCATTCGATTCAGTTATATTTCCAGCTTTGAGAGCATCAGTTTTAATATATCCTTGGGGTGTTTTATCAAATATCCAGGCGAATATTACTGCTATTGGAAATCCTGCTAATAATACAAGTACCAAAGTGGACATAACCCATTCTGGAATATTTAAAGCAGGAAAAGTAACCTCTCCAATTTGCATTAATATCCAAGCAACTACAGCATATGTTGCTGCCACTCTAAATACTTTACGACGCTTTAATTCTTCAAAAAAACTCATGAATTAAACCTTAAAGTATTTAAACGATTTTTAGCATCAATAATTTCAGGTAAATCATCATCAGCTTCTGACCATATATTTAAAAATTCTCTATAACTTTCAATCGCATTTCGCTCATCACCCAAACCTTCATATGCTAGTCCTTGCAAATAAAATTGCTTTGGCCAAAATTGATCAAAAACATATGAACTAGTAATATGATTATTTGTTGCTCTAAAACGGAATGTTTCTCTGAGAGCATTATTATAATCCTTCAATTCTAAAAATGATTTAGCTCGCCAATAATAGAACGCATCAGATAGCGCACGTCTCCTATCAGAATTATCTGTAGCTAAATTAGAATTATCAAGCACCTCAAGACCTATGATTACATTTTTATAATTACCTTCTTTATAATCCCTCATTAGTTTTAAATATTCCTTATGATGAGTTCGGTCAACAAAAGGTACTTTTCCAACTTTATTAATAATCTCATCAATTTCTTGTGATTTATTTAATGATATTAATGAGATACCTAATGCTTGATAATACTCAAGCAATCTACTTTCAGATTGATATTTTGTATATTGATCAACTATAAATTTATTTGCTTTATCATATTCTCCGCTCATCATCAGCGCGGTATACTTTAATGTTAAAACACCAATTACATTAGGATGATCTTTAAATGTTTCTTCAGACATTAAAAGTGCTTTTTTTACTTGACCCATTCTTAAATATAATTCAATCTGAAACCATTTAGATACAACTAAAGCAGGGTCGCGTTTTAATGCTTTATTGTACCAAGGAATAGCTTTTTTGAAATCTCCATATTTATAAACATAAACATCTGCTATTTCATCGTGGGCATGCGCATGACTAGGATTCAAAAATATTGCTTTTTTGAAGCTTGTGAATGCTTTGTCATACTCTGTTATAGCATTATGATAAAAGCCTAAAGCAAAATGTGTTTCTGCTTCATTAGGGCCCAGTAAAACAGCTTTTTCTGAATACTCTTTAGCTTCGCCTAGCGCCAAAGTCGCTAAATCAGTATCCATATATTGAAAATAAAATTGCGACATTCTTACTCTTGCTATACCTGCATAAGGAAGTGCATAATCTGGGTCAATTTTTATAGCTTCTTTATAAAGTTTTATCGCCTGTGAATATTTTGAAATTTCATAAGTATATGCCAATGAGCGTGCTTTCATATAAAGATCATAAGCTTCAACGGATTTTGTTTGTGATGAAGATATCATTTGTGATTCTTCATCAGATAATTCAATACGTAAAGCATTTGCAATAGCATTTGCGACCTCATCCTGTACTGCAAATATATCTTTTATATCTCTATCATATTTCTCTGCCCATAAGTGTTGATCACTTTGAGCATTTATTAACTGACCAGTGATACGAACACGTTCTCCAACCCGCCTAATACTTCCTTCTAAAATATTTGCAACACCTAACTCTTCTCCAATTTCTTTAATTGATTTCTTTGTTCCTTTATACTTCATTACTGTGGTTCGCGAAATGACCAATAGATCTTTAATCTTAGATAATTCAGTAAGAATATCTTCAGTCATGCCATCGGCAAAATATTCATCATCCCCATCTTGTCCTAAATTTTCAAAAGGAAGCACTGCTATAGTTTTATCATTTATTGACTCTACTAATTCACTTTCTCCTCCAATTTTACCTATTAAAACCCCAGAGATTACTGCAAGAACTAAAAACCAATTACTTTTCCTTTTAAGAAATGGTATTTTTTTAACATCTTCAGTTGATGGTGCAAGAGCTGAAGGCTTCGTTTTGATAAAACCCTCTGGTGTTTTATCAAAAATCCAACTTAGGATTACGGCAATGGGAAAACCCAATAATACAATTATAACGATAAATTGCTGCGTCCATTGTGGAAAATTAAACATTGGAAATAAAATTTCAACAAGCTGCATAATTAAAAATGCTACTACGGCGTATGAAGTTGCAACTCTATAAACTTTCCGACGCTTTAATTCTTCAAAAAAACTCATGATATAGCTTTGTTAATTTTCTCCATAGCATCTCTAGCCATTTGTTTTTCCTTTAAAGATTCTGGAGCGGAATCCCAAATTCGTAAAAATGTCTCAAAATCGGATTTGGCTAATCGATAATTTTTTAGTTCTAGATTAGCCATTCCTGAATATAAAAAAACTTTTGGGTAATATAATGCTCTATGACCCCAACCATGGTGATAAAAATCCTTTAAATCTTCAAAAACCTCCAATGCTTTTGAGTATTGTTTAGCGCCTAAATAACACAGGCCAAGATTGTAATTATATCTCAATTTGCCATAGTTATCGGCTCCAGGAATCAACTGTAGATAGTAAGGAATTGCCTTTTCGTATTCTTTTTCTTTCTGAAACTGTTTTGCTTGCAAAAAAACATTAGAAGTCATATTCTCACCAAATGCAAGGTTAAATAAATCTCTTGACCTCTGCTCTCTTCCTAATAATTCATTGATCTCAATTAATTTAAATTTATATGGACCCCCTATTTTACCAAAAGTTATATCTTTAGTGGTATCTTCAAATAAACTTTCAATTTCATTTAATATTTTGATTGCATTCTTTTTATCATCAAATATCGTTACTAAGGTCAATGATCTATTTATTAAAGTGTGAGCATAACGTCGATACTGACCTTTACTTGCATATTTCATTAGAGCTTCATCAGAATATTTAACAAAGGCGTTTAAGTCAGCTTGTGTAATTTTTAAATACTGTAAGCTGAGCATTGAACTGTAATAGTCTTCCTCAGTATCTTTGGATTTTAATAACCGTATTTCAGCTTTTTCAAAATCGCCTGATAAAAAATACCCAGACCCAAATGCAAAATCAGTATTAATTAACTGTATTTCTTGATCTTCAATAGTACGCATTTCATCAAAAAAATCATCAAATTTCCCAGCATAGAGATATGCATTTAAAACATCCATAGCGTAATATTTATTATTTGGATAAATTGATCGAGCATCCTTTGTTAATTCAATATTTTTTTCGTGATCATCTTGAGCAAGATATGACCATCCTAAATGTTCAATAGTTGGCTCAAAACTAGGATCTATTTGATTGCTTTTTTCAAAATATGGCAGAGATTCATCTACCTTGTTTGTATGGAACAACATATCACCTAATTCAAAATATGCAAGTTTTTCATTTGGATATTTATCAATTATTTCTTCATATAATGGAATTCTAGATGAAAAATCTTTTATTGATTGAGCACGTATATATAAGCGCTCTTTGTCAGGTACTGAATCAATATACTTAACAGCTTGTTTAATATATTTGTCAGCCATTAGAGTATTAAAATTCCATTGATAAGCATAAGCCAATTGATAATTAGCCATTGCAAATGTTGAGTCTAAATCTATTGCCTTATGAAAATATTCTCTAGCTTGAGCCCAATTCAAGCTGTACATTGCTTTCTCACCTAAGTCAAAGTACTTATATGCTTCAAGATTTTTTGTAGTTAAGCTAGCTATTTCTCGCTGGTTTTTTTCAACCTCTTCTGCACGCTCAGCTAAACTAATTCGAGTTTGTTTTGAAATTTCATCTATTAAACTGGGAATACTTCTTTTGCCCTCCGATTGAACATTAGTAGTGTATAAGTATTCATTTGTTTCAATATCTAAAATTTTTAAATCTATCGAATATAATTCTCCGAATTGACGAATTGACGCTAATACCAATGCTCCTATGTCAGCCCTTCTGCAAATTTCTACACCAAGTTTTTCATCAATGATTTCCACATCAGATTTTCCAATTTGTTTTAAAAAATCAAACATTCTAGATTTTGTTAAAACTGATAAATAATTTGACTGTTCAAGAGAAGTGATTAGAAGACCAGACAAACCGTTTAATGATTGATCCTGCGTATTGTTTTCAAAATCAGCTATAGCGATAGGAATGCGATCTCCAGTATAGTTAACTAATTTTTCTTCAGATCCAAAAAAATTAATTTGACCAATAAGTATTCCAGCAATGACACCAAGAAGTAAAAAAATATTTTTCTTTTGAAGATAAAAAGGGTGAGTGTCAACTTTTACTTCCATTTTGCCAACTTTAGTTGTTGGCGCAACTTGATCAGAGTCTAAAAATTGTGTTCGAACTATACCTTCAGGGGTTTTATCAAATATCCATGCAATAATTGCTACTATAGGAAAACCAATTAATAGAATTACAACTAATGCAGTTAACATCCAATCTGGTAAGTGTAAAGCTGGGAAAGTAACTTCTCCAATTTGCATTAATACCCACGCTACTACCCCATATGATGCAGAAACACGAAACACCTTTCGACGCTTTAATTCTTCAAAAAAATTACTCAAGATTTATTGCCCCTCTAATTTCATCACATTCAATCTACAATTAAGTTATTATTATATCTTATTATAAATGAAATTTACGTTCAAACACTTATCAGCTTAATTACCTAAGCGATAAATTAAAATTGCAGATCGCGTTGTAGTTTTTGGAAAAGATGTAAGATCTAACCATTCATCCTCTGAGTGAGCTCCTTGACCTTCTGGTCCCATGCCAGCTAAAGCTGCATCAACGTAAGGTGCAATGAATGAAATATCTGCAGCTCCTCTTTTACTTGGATCTAAGGGCTCTAAACTACCATAACCTAGAGCAATATTTACTTCTTCTAACTTGTCAAGCAAAGCATAGTTAGCCTTGGTTGGTTCCATCGGAGGATAACTTGTTTTAAATTCAATTGTTGCAGATGTACCTGGTAAATTATTTGATACAATTTTTTTCATTGATTTCATTGCTTCATTCAACTGTTTAATTGATATTGTACGTATACCTCCATGAACAGTCACTAATTGAGATACAACATTTGTTTTGCCAAATGCAGTTCCAGTTGCATTAACTGGATCATAATTAGTATCAGTTCCACCAACGATCACTCCTGGATTAAATGTAAGATATTCCTCTTCTGCTAATTCTTCTCTAAATGAGTTAATTATTCGTGACGCCTCAAATATTGCACCATAACCAAGGGTTTCGCTAAATACTTGAGATGAATGACCCTGAATTCCTGTTGTTGTTAAAATCCATGAAGAAGCACTTCTACGGGCTATTGTACCTGTCTCTATTCCTACTGCGCCCTCAAAACCAAGACCAATATCTGCCCATTTTCCAGCATCAACAAGCTCTTTTCTTACAATGGAAGGATGCGCACCTAATTTTTCCTCATCACCAATAAAGACCAATGTAAGATTCATATCTTTTAATTTGCCAATGTGATGTAAAGCTTTCATGATATATAACATGGAGATATCTCCACCTTTCATATCATCTACACCAGGGCCATAAGCTTTATTACCTTTACGTACAAATTTTTGGAAAGGGTGATCTTTTTCAAAAACTGTATCTAAATGGCCAACCATGGTAATTTTTTTACCTTTACCACCTCTCATTTCAGCAAATAAATGACCTGCTCTCTTCACCTCTTTGGGATATGTCACCCAATAGGTATTAAAACCAAGTTTATCTAATTCTTTTTGTAGGATTTTACCAACTTTTTGATTGCCTTTAATATTGAGGGTACCACTATTTATGTTCACAATCTTTTCAAGAAGATCTATCGCCTCGCTTGTTTTGTTTTCAATAAATTTTTGTATCTCTTTTTCATCTTGATTCAAAGATTGCGCAAAACAGAAGGATAAAACTATTAAGAAGGTTTTTTAAGTATTTCATTCTTCTTCTCGTTCAAAAATATCTTTGACTGCAGAAGCTATTGCTACTGCATTTGGTGTATCACTGTGAATACAAAGTGTCTGAGCATGAATATCGATTTTTGAACCATCAACACACATTACAAAACCATTGGAAATATTTTTAGCTTGATTTGCAGCTTTTATTGGATCTGTTATAAGTGAATCATCGTGCTTTCTATTTCTAAGGTTTCCATCGTTCTCATATGATCTATCAGCAAAAGCTTCTCCAATAGTTTCAAGACCTAACTCATCAAAACATGTTATCATTGTTGAGCCAGCTAATCCCATAGCTTTTAAAGCAGGATCTACTTGAATTATTGCTTCACCAATTGATTGAGCTATTTCGTCATTAATTGCAGCCTTATTATAAAGAGCACCATGTGGTTTTACATGTGTAACATGAGCACCATTATTTTCAGCTATATCAACAAGTACCTGAATTTGATCTCGGACTATATCAAGTAGTTCGTTCGAATCTATCTCCATTTCAATTCTACCAAAATTTTCTTTATCAGGATAGCTTGGATGTGCACCTATGTTTACATTTTTTGAGGTTGCTATATTTATCATTGCTTCCATCATTGTCTCATCTCCAGCATGACCTCCACAAGCAATATTAATTGTATTAACATGATCCATAAGTTTTTCATAGGTGTTGTCAGCTAATAAGTTGTTTGATTCACCAACATCTGAATTAATATCCATAATCACTTTCTTTTTATTCCTAATTGTACAATAATGAACGCCAAAATAAAGGGCACTAATCTTTCTAATGGATTACCTTCAGGTTTTAATTCTGAATAATAAAAGATTAATGTCATAAAGAATCCAGTAGCCATAGCAAAAAAAGCATTTTTATCATTTACTTTACCTTGGAGTCTACCTAAAAGCAGTGGACCAAATGCAGCTCCCATAGCTGAGAATGCAAATAATACTCTGCTGTAGATACTTTTATCAATTAAAATAGCCATCAATACAGCAATAAGGCAAATAATTACTACTGTTACACGAGTATTAAATAAACTATGATCATCATTCTTTTGATTTAAATCATAACTAATACTTGAAGCAGCTACTAATAATTGACTATCTGCTGTTGACATAATTGCTGAAAGTACTGCTGCCAAAATAATTCCTGCAAATACAGGGTGTAATAATTGATTTCCTAAGACGATTAATATTTGTTCATAACCAGCAATATCTACAAGAACTCTTCCAGACCAACCCAGCAAAATCATTCCTGGATAAATAATTAAAGCCCAGCAAATTGCAATCAATCGACCTTTTTTTATTTTATCCATGGATTCAAGAGCCATAAAACGATTAACGACATGAGGTTGCCCAGGATAGCCAATACCGATACCCATTGTACCTAAAATAAACCCTAAAGCAATAATTCCACCAAAACCATTGGGAGAAAGAAATAAGCCTTCAAGTGTAAAGCTTGATAATAAATTACTTACTCCTGCTTTATAAACGGCTATAATAGGTAAAATAATTGCAGATATTGCCATCATCACACCTTGTATTGAATCACTAACACTTACTGCCCAAAATCCACCCAAAAGGGTATAAATAAGAATGATACTAGCGCCAAAAATGATGCTTGTATTCTTATCCATTCCAAAAGTCGACTGAAAAGATTGGCCTGCAGCATCAAATTGAGAAGCTATATAGAATATAAAACAAAATAAAATTATTCCTGAAGCTAACCATCGCAATGATCTTATTGAATGGCCTTTTTCATTAGAAGCTAGCACATCAGTCAAAGTTATTGCATTTATGCTTTGACTATAAACACTTAACCTGGGTGCTAAATAAAACCAATTAAATAAGAAGCCTGATAATGTAGCTGGAAAAAGCCAAAAAGCAGGTAACCCCCAAAGATATGCTGCTCCACTTACTCCAAGCAATGTCCATGCTGAAGATGATGAAGCCGATGCACTTAAAGCAGCTACCCAAGGTCCTAATTTTCTTCCGCCTATAAAATAATCTGAAGTTGAATGAGTACGCTTATTTGCCCATAAACCAATACAAATTAAAATAATTTTGTAAAGAATTAATGTAATTAATATTGCATTCGTATTAGTCATCGTTTTTTAGGTTATTAATAAAGGTAACTTGATCTATTCTTAAATCTTCAGCCTCATCTTTTGAAACTAAATCAAACTGAAATTTATCACCAGGTTTAAGTTGCCCTACTTTATGCATATCCGCTGAAATTACATTTGCAATTTTAGGATAGCCACCTGTTGTTTGATGTTCAACAAAAGAAATAATAGGATCTCCGCCACTGGGAACTTGAATCGCACCTAAAGGTACTCCTTCTGTTATTATTTCACTATGAACATTAGATAAAATTTTATTTCCACTTAAACGTATCCCCATTCTATTTGAAGAATTTGATACAGTAAATGTTTTAGAAATAAAGTTTTCCCAAACATTTTCTTTGAAGTATTTAAACTGTAAACCTTTAGTAATACGTATTTTAGATAAATTCATATCAAGTATATTATTAAATTTAATTTGATTGTTTAAGCCATCATCTAAACTCATATTTAATATATCACCTTTTAGAATAGGGCGACCTAAAAACCCTCCAACTCCAGACAAAATATGCGTACTCTTGCTTGATAAATAATTATCTACATCTATTCCACCTTTAATACACATATATGCTCGAGCACCAGTTTTTGTATATCCAAATGATAGGATTTGACCTTTGTTAATATTTATAGCTTTATAATAATCAATAGTTTTTCTATCTAATGAAACCTCAAATTCACTTCCCGACAATGCAATAATACATTCTTTTTTAAATTGAAATTCTCCTCCGAGCATTGTCATCTCAATTGCAGAAGCAGACTCTTTATTTCCAACGATCAAATTTCCTATTTTGAGAGATAATGTATCAGCCGCACCAGATGAAGATATACCAAAATGACTCTGATTATACCTACCAAGGTCTTGAATTGTTGTTTGTAATCCAGACTTAAGAACCTTGATGCTCATAATATAAAATCTTCTTTATTTATTGGTTTAAATCTAACAGAATCACCCATTTTTAATAGACTTTTACCAGGTTCATTTATATTAAATATGGAAACTGAGGTTTTTCCTATCAAGTTCCATCCACCAGGCGAGGATAAAGGATAAATACCAGTTTGTGAGCCAGCAATGGCAATTGACCCCTTTGGAACAGTTGTTCTTGGCGTCTCTAGTCTTGGTGTACTCAAAGAATTATTTAATCCACCCAGATATGGAAATCCAATTGAAAAGCCAATAAAATAAACTAGATAATTTTCTTTAGAGTGCTCTTTGATAACTTCATCTTTAGTAAGTCCACAATGCTTAGCAACCCTATCCAAGTCTGGTCCAAATTCTCCTCCATAAACTACAGGAATTTCAACGGTAGAAATTTCATTTATAGAATTATTTTTTTCAATATCTTGAATTATCCTATTTAAATAGTTTTTAGTTTTAGAAAGTCTCGATGAATCTCTTATAGAAACCATAATAGAGTTATATGCAGGGTGAATGTTAATTATATCATTTTTCGGATTATCTAAAAGATATTTTGTTAGGTTAAGAACTTTTTGATGAAGCTCTTTTGAAATCTTATCGCCAAAATAAACAATTAATGCACTATCTGAGGCAGATATGATTTTGGGATAATTAATTAATTATATCCAATTTGTTTATATTTGATTCTGGCAATTATTCACTCACGCGAGCGACTGTATGCAATGGCATTGTCCAAATCCTGCCTTCACTATCTTTTAATTTATACAGTGTAGGATAATGAGCAATTTCTACAAGAGTTAATTCAACATCTTCTCCAATATCTCCTTGAACTTCATGATGAGATTTAATTGTCTTAAATTTTGCACCAACATTTACACCAGCATGCTCATTGGAGGTTTTATGAAATTCTTTAGTAGGCATTTGATTCCTTTTTTATAAGTTTAAATTTATAATTTTTATAGCAATTGTTTCAATCACCAGATATAATATTTTATTAAATTCCATATTACAAGATTATGAGAAAAAATCAACATACTATTTATGGTATCAATGGATCTGCTGCTGTACTCGCATCTAAAAATTATAAGATTATAGATGTGTTCATTCAATCTGGTAGCCCTGCTGAACGAGATGGAAGCATCACAAAGGCTCTTGGTTATCACGGCGGGCACATAAAATTCATTAAGCCAACTCACTTTAAAACAAAATTTGGAAAATGGAGAACCCAAGGTATTGTTGTAACATTTAGTGGCCAAATTGAACAACCTATTCCCTCTTTTAAAAGTGAATCTGGAAATATTGGCTTACTAGTATTAGATCGCATAGAAGATCCTCAGAATTTGGGACAAATCATACGAACAGCAGAATGTGCTGGAATTGCTGGAATTATTATACCTAAACATGAAAGTTGCGGTGTTACAGATACTGTTATTCAAGTAAGTCAAGGTGCATTCACTCAAATGCCAATATACCAGGTAAGTAACCTTAATCAGACGATATCCAATCTGAAGAATGAAGATTTTTGGGTAATAGCTATGGAAAATAGCTTAAAAGCAAAAGACTGGCATAAGGTTGATTATTCAGGAAAGATACTTATTATTGTAGGTAGCGAAGGACGTGGAATTAAAAAACTTTTATTAGATAAAAGTGATTTCAAAGCTACAATACCCATGGAAGGAAAAACTAATTCATTAAATGTTTCAGCAGCTGTAAGTGCAGTTACATTTGAACGTCTAAGGCAAATATCTAGTTAAATCAGATTTTTTTTAGAAGACTAAAAAGTTATATTTATTCCAATTGTTAGTCTAGTATCTTCCGATTTATAGTTATTTATATAAAAATCCCCATAGCCATCTTCAGCAGATTGAACAAGATCTCTATCAATATTTGGGATAACACCTTTCCCAGGATTTTGAAAGGTTATACTTTGACCTTCAGTATAGTACTTCGGATCATATTGCATGAAAACTTTTGGAGCTGGGCGAGAGTCCGCCTTAACATTGTATTTAATTACAATACTTAACCATTCTTCAGCAGTTTTAATAGTAAAAGTGTTTCTCCAGTCAGTAAGTAAATCATCGTCTGCAGGTTTATAATAATATTCAGATTGATAATAAAAATTATCACCAATAGGTAATTTTATTTTAGGTCTAATTGATAACCTTGAGTATGAGATTTTTGGAATGTCTTTGTCTCTATATGCAGTAACACCAAGAGAATCTCCATAATCTGCAAAAAGAGAAATACTATTTTTCCCAACAATTTCTTCTTGTTCTTGTAAAAAAGCAGCACTAACAGATAAAATATCTCCAAAAACTCGATATTTTGCACCAATTCCATAGTTTGAGCGGCCTTTAATTCCTAAAGCATCATCGAATGAAGTTTCTGCTATAATAAAGGGAGAGAAAGTACCATTTGCCCAAAGATCAAACTTTAATATAATACTTTGATCATTATAATAATTCTTAACACCAGCCCAAGTCGCATTATTTTTTTCAAAGGCCAATAAAAACTCAGAGTCTTTCAATGTTGTTGAACCCAGTGAAATATCACCATAGGATGTTAATGAATAACTAACATTCCAATATTGAAAATCTGTATTTCCTGCACGGCCAGAATAACCACCTACAAAGTCATGTTTAAATTGTTGTGCTATGATACCACTTGAAATAAAAATAGTTAATAACAATGAACGAAAATTCATTTTATTATATTCCTTATAATTGTTAATTAGATTTTACGTCAAATATAGATAAAAAAAATAGGGCGAAAAAACGCCCTATTTAATATAATAGAATTTTATTAAAGAATTTTTCTAGTTATTAGAATCATTCTCTTTCTTTTCTTTTTTCTTGTTTCCACCAAAAAGACGTTGGAAAAAGTTTCCTTTAGACTCCATGCCTTTTCCTTTTTCTTTATTGTAACCTTTATCACCTGGGCCACCAGTTTCATGACTTGATAATTTTTCAGGTGCTTGCTTAGCCTCAACTACAGGCTTACCACCACCAACTTTTTTATCATCACTTACAAGACCAGTTTTAGCTCCACCTTTTCTTGAATCATCAGCTTCTTTTTGTTGAGCTGAAGCAAAAGAAACAGTTGCGACTAAAAGAAAAACGCTTAATGTTTTAATAAATCTATTCATTTTATCTCCTTAATAAGTTTGCTTAGACATCATAGACGATGTCGAATATTAAATATATACTAGTTACAGTTCAAGAGTAATATCATTGTTTGTGATTTAAGTCACAATATATCATTTTTTATTTTGTTTACTATTTTTTTTAGTTTCGCTATGATTTTTATTTTCGCTCGAGAATATTCTATCAACACCTGTTGTCACATCATCAAAAAAGGAATCTAAGCTTGTAGTAAAAGCACTAGATAATTCTTTGATGTCTTTTATAAATAGTTCTGCTGGGTCTTTTTTTGAATTATTTTTACTCATGATTTAAAGCGACTTAGCTGCAACTAGATTATTTAATCCTTCAGGAATAACAGAAACAATTTGATATAAATCTGGTGAAGCACTTTTATAAATTACCATTTCTCCATTATTCATATAACCAAATATAGATTCTACTGTTACTGTACCAGGTCTTTCCATAGTAACCCATACTTTATGTTTGATAATAAACTGATTACCAGTATTCTCTTCAAACACACCTGAATTAAACCAATCTGTTTCTAAGTATTCAACAGTTAGAAAACCATTAGCTGTTGAAGTGGTCATTCGTGTATCATTCGGATTTAAAACTACATAACCTTTTGATTGCAGAAATGGAATAAAAGCATCAACAACATTTTGAGAATAAGTATTATACTCTATTTGCTTTGGGAATATTACTTTATTAGCACTACAACCAATTATAAATAATGATAGTGACAAAGTAAAAAAAGTTTTTTTAAAGGTCATGATTCTTTTCTTTCAATTATGTGATTAATTAATGGATCAATATAGCAATGGTAAATAATAAATAGAATAGAGAAGTATTTATTGAAATCTATAATAGTCTAAAGGCAATCGTTCTCCAACTCTTTCCCAGGCAGTATATCCTTGTTGCTCAATCATATAAAGTTCGAAGTACCTACCTTTCTTATCAAATACTACAGAACCCTTTTTTAAAATTAGATATGAGGTCTGTGTGCTTTCGATTTTTTTTCTTCGATCCATTGAATAGTTATTTTCTTCAGATTCTTTTCTATAAATAATTTTCATTTTCCCATTAAAAGACAACTCTAATTCACTATCAATGATGGTGCCAGTTACAAGTGTATCATTTTTTAAAGATCTATACAATTTATCATCTGCATAAAATTCTTTTGGATCAAGTCTTTTAGATAATAGTACCGTAAAGCCTTCATTAATTAAAGGATCAAGCTTGCGACCTTTTATTGATTTCCAATTATCTCTTTCTTCAAACCCTAAGACTGTTTTTTGAAAACGCATATCAAATCTTTTTCCTAAGGTAGATAAAAAATGTCGTAAAGAACCAAAATATGCTTTTTTTCTATTTTTTTTCCATTTCTTTGCCTGACGCTCATTTATGGGTTCCATTTCAGCAAAGAAAAATTCACCAGAAAATTTTGTATAGATTTTATCAATTTTGAATTCGTCTAAATAATAGGTCAATATATAACCAAGTCGTCGATTTTCTATTTCAAGTGGTTGAAGTGCTTCAGCAGAAAAAATATTTCCATCTCTGCTAAATGAGAGAACGTATTCATTTAAAATTCTACAAGATTCGCCATTTAAACTTGTTCCTAAAAATTGTTTTTTAAAAAGTTTATAGTCCTTTTTCCACTGTTTATTTGATTTAGAAGAAACCTCAATTTCTTTCATTTTAATGGGCTCAGAAATCAAACGAAAATTCATTTTTAAACGATCTTCTTCAAAAAGATTAACATTCACTTTATCCATCTTGTATCCAATCATTGAAATGACCATTTCATATCTACCTTTTGGAATATTTTTAAATGAATAAAATCCATTTTCATCTGTTGTCGTGCCCATAGATGTTTTTGAAAAAAATATATTAACACCAACCAAAGGGTTACGCGTTGAAGAATCAATAATTTGACCATCAATTCTAGATTGAGCTAATAAAGTGGAAAATGAAAGAAAAAAAAGTATAATTAAAGTAATTACTTTAACCTTTTAACTTCGAGATTGATCTGTTTGCTGCTTTTTGAATAATTTTTCTTGGAGATCTTTGAGCTGCCATCTTTTCAATAGTTAAAATATCTGATTGCTCACCAATGATACCTAATTGATTTATCATCTCAGCTTGAACAATATAACTTTTATCTTTTAGTAAATTTTCTCTAATCAATTCTATTGCAATATTCGGATAGAGTTTACTTATTGATGAAATTATTGATCTTCTTGGTTGACTATGTTTTTCTCTTTCATAGGCTCGTTTCAATTCTTTACCACTTAATTCAGCAGATATAGAATTAATGCTCGCTTGACGGACAAACCATGACTTATCATTCAAAGCTGATCGCTTCAACATTTTTTTGACCGATGGATATGATAAATATCCAGATAATTCAGAAGCTGCATCATAACGACCAATGACGTTATCCCTTTTTAATTGCACTAATAAACCATCAACTGTTTTTTGTTGATTTAATGTTAAAAGTAATACTTCCTCAGGATCTAACCTTACTAACACTGGCTCTTTTTTAAAATTGAACCGATGCACAGTGTTTCTACCATCAATTAAAATAGATTTGTTCACAACTCGATTATTAAAATAAAAGTCAATACTCATTGGCAACCTGTAAAATTCAGGTGTTTTTATCCCAGATTGTACCTGATCTATTTTTATTGTTAGAACGCCTGAATCCCAATAAGTCTCAACTTCTAGTTGAGGATGACCAGCACTCAAAACCCATTGGTCAAAAAACCAGGTCATATCCCTTCCAGTAGTCTCATTAACTACCCTAATTAAATCTTTAGTCTCTGGGTTGCCATAAGCATATTCAGTAAGGAATTGTTTTTGAAATGCTTTCATATTATCATTTCCAATAATATCTCTTAGCATGTGAAGCACAGCTGCGCCTCTAGGATATATGTGACTATCAAAATTTTGACTTGGCCATTTCCAATAGGGATTAACCATCGGACGAGAATATTTGTTGTCAAACTCTCTTAAGTATGATTGTTTCTTCTTCCAGAGATTTATGTGACCCTCGTCTACTCCTTTAGAATGAGCGCTGTATAGGTATTCACCATACGTACCAAAACTTTCATTTAACCATGCATGGTGCCAATTACGCATCGTAATATAATCTCCCCACCAATGATGAGCCGCTTCATGTGCAACTAACCAATGGCTTGGGAAATCTTTTTCAGCTTTTGCATCATGAATTGTAGACTGACCTAAAATAGTTGCCGTTGTACTTTCTGCCCCTCCTCCAATGGCAGGTATAGTAATTTGGTCCATTTTTGGCCAAGGATATGGTATGCCATATTCATCCTCAAAAAATGATAGAATTTCACTGGTTCTATGAAATGATCGCATTGCATGTTTTTTATCATTTGGATATACCCAATAAGAAATGGGTATATTACCATGATAATCATTAATAACCTCAAAAGGACCAGCTACCATAACATAGAGGTATGTTGAATTAGGTAAATCTAAATCCCAGGTGTAAGTGACAGAATCTTGATCAACCGACTTTTCGGTTAACATTCCATTTGCTAACACTTTCCAATCTGATCTTACTGTAGCGGAAATTCTACTAGTAGCTTTATCAGCTGGATGATCATTGCTAGGAAACCAATGACGTGCTCCTGTTGGGAAAGAGTGGGTTTGTGCTAAGTTTGGATTATCATCACTTTTATCAAAAAATCCTAAACCAAGCAATACATTCATTCCAAATTTAGTCGGATCTGATACTTTACCTTCTGAATCATAAAAGATTGTATACGTAATCACTTCATTCTTTGAAATTGATCTTTTTGGATTAATTCTTAATAATCCATTTTTCTGATTAAAGGATAGTCTCCTATTTTTCTCATAAACTGAAATAATTTTTACAGTTTCAATATTCAGTTTAACAAAATTAAGATTTGGCTTTAAAACCTTAAACTTTACAGATGTCTTTCCTTTAAACGACTTTATATGATCATAAAGATTTAAATTTATATCATAGTGAAGAACATCAATATCAAAATCAGGTTGCGTCTGGAAAGGTCTATCATAGACATCAATTTTTTGAGAAAATAAAAAAGAAAAGATAGTTGAATAAAGAATTAAGTATTTCATAGTGATGTTAATATAAAATAAAAAAATCTAAATCCCTTCTAAAATAGCAAATGCAATATCCTGAATATTAAATATTATATGTAATTTCTTTCACAAATCACTTCTGGCTGATATTAAGGATATATAAATGACCAAGATAAAATTGATAGTTATAACAAACATATGCAAAGAAATGATCATTCATGACAACTGATCAAATTGCAATATGTTTAATTATTATCACAACTTTTGCACTTTTTGTGTGGGGTCGTTGGCGATATGATATTGTATCACTAGTAGCTCTATTTATCCTTGTATTAGTTGATAAAATACTTGGTGATAATAGTTCCCAACTAATTGAAGACCCAAGCCAAGCGTTTATGGGGTTTGGGCACCCTGCAGTGCTTACTGTTGCAACTGTATTAATTATTAGTCGTGCTTTACAAAATTCGGGTGTTGTAGACCTTATAACTCGATCAGTAAAGCCATTTATAAATAATCAAATTGCACATATAAGTAGTTTAAGTGGTGTAATAGCTATCTTATCAGCTTTCATGAATAATGTTGGTGCTTTGGCTTTAATGTTACCCGTTACTCTCAAAACGGCATGGGAACAGAAACGTTCACCTAGTATTTTATTAATGCCTATTGCTTTTGCCTCCATACTTGGTGGGATGATCACCATGATTGGAACGCCGCCAAATATAATTATTGCTAATCTAAGGAAAGAGCAACAACAACAAATTCTTTCGAAAGCTCTAGCAGATGCTAATTCTCAAGCGGCTGCCTATCTAGAGCACTTAAATATTATCAAAGAATCTTATGTACCCGCTGCATTTGGACTGTTTGACTTCACACAAGTTGGCGGAATTATAGCAATTTTAGGTGTTTGCTTTGTGGCATTCGTTGGTTGGCGACTGGTTCCTAAGGAAAATCAAAAAGCAGCAAGCTCAGACTCTCTTTTTTCTCTCGATGAATATGTCACAGAGCTACGTTTTCCAAAAGGGAGTTCATTAATAGGAGAATCTATAGGACAAGTAAATAAGCTAACTGGTGACAAGCTAACTCTGATTCGCTATATTGATAAAAATGGAAAAGCAATAGCTGTGAATCCTAATAACAAAATAAAAGAAAATGATCAATTTCTTGCCATGGCCGACCCAAGTGATTTAAAAGGAATGATGGATGAATACGATTTACGTCTTACTAAAGAAATGCGCTACCGTATTGATTCATTAAAAGATGAGAATACAACTTTTATTGAAGTTGTAGTTTCACCTGAATCACCATTGTTAGGAAGAGGTCGAAGCTATTTAAGAAGAAGATCATCGAACCATCTAATCCTTATGGCAGTTGCAAGACAAGATAAACCAATACATAAGCGCTTAGGTAAAGTAAAGTTTCGAGTTGGAGATGTACTTTTATTACAAGGACCTGAAAAAGAGTTTAAACATGTTATTACATTGCTTGACCTTTTACCATTAGCTGAACGTGAAATAGAAGTCGGTGTTTTTTCAAAAGTTAGTTACTCATTATTAATTTTCACTGCTTCAATTCTACTAAGTATACTATCTATAGTACCTACGACAGTCGCCTTCGTAGGAGCGATTTTGGCTTATATTTTTTCAGGTATATTACCAATTCGTGACTTATATAAGAATATAGATTGGCCCATTATTGTTTTATTAGGCGCTATGATACCCTTAAGTAATGCACTGGAGAGTACGGGCACTACAACACTAATTGCCGATCAAGTAGTTAGTCTAACAAACGGGTTACCAATTTGGTCAATAGTTGCTTTAGTTATGGTCATAACAATGTTTATGTCAGATATTATTAATAATGCGGCTACTGCCATGATTATGGCACCAATAAGTGTTGGTATTGCAATCTCATTGGGAGTTAACATGGATCCGTTTTTAATGTCGGTTGCCATAGGTGCTTCTTGTGCATTCCTAACTCCAATTGGTCATCAATGCAATGCGCTTATTTTAGGACCTGGAGGTTATCGCTTTAGTGATTATTGGCGTATGGGTCTGCCCTTGGAATTAATTATTGTCATAGTAGGAACTCCATTAATATTATATTTTTGGCCTCTATAAAAAAATCTTGTTTTTGGACAATAATTAGTAAGTTTTTTCAGATTTTTTTTGATTTAATGTCTACTGAGATTTTTTTCTTATATACCAAAAAACAAATGGTAGGCAGATAAAATACATCAAAATACTATACACGCCTGATGGAATGCTCAATATTGACAGTCCGCTTTCTGGATTAATAATTAAATTACCAACAGTAATCCCTACGGTGCCATTTTGAATCCCAGACTCTATTGCTACGGTTATAGACTGCTTACTGCTCATCTTAAACAACGTTGAACTACTATAAGCGATTATAAGCATCGCAATTATCAAGAATACAATTGCTGGACCTAAGTGCAAAAAATTAGTAATAAATATATCCCATTCGCTTGCTAGTGCGCCTAAAATGATGATTATAAATAATACAGTAGAAATTTTGGTTGCCGTTCCATCAAATGCATCTGCAAAAAGTTTATTTTTAAATCGTACCAGCATTCCTATTCCTACAGGTACAGCAGTTATAAAAAACATGGTTAATCCTAATGACAAAATATTCAATGGTGGCGCATCAGCTCCCATAAAATAATTCATAGATAGACCGGTAATTATTGGAAGGGTGAATATGGTTAAAATACTTATAACGGCAGTATAAGATATCGATAATGCAGTATCACCATTTGCCAGTTTAGTTATCATATTTGACGTGACACCACCAGGACAGGATGCGAGTATCATCATCCCAACAGCGATCTCTTTTGTGATGCCCATTAATGATATAATGATGAAAGCTGCTAATGGAAGCATCAACATTTGATTTATGATGCCAACTAAAAATGGCTTCGGTTTATGAATCAGATTTGTAAAGTCACTAGACTTTAGTCCTAGGCCTAAAGTGAACATGATAAATATCAATGAGAGTGGTAAAAAAATATCAATTATCATAGGCTTAATATATAATTATAAAGATAAAAAACCCTCCAATTAAGGAGGGTTTTTTATTCAAAAGTAGCTTTCTACTTTTGTGGTGCCCGAGGCCGGACTCGAACCGGCACGGCTTATTCAGCCAACGGATTTTAAGTCCGTCATGTCTACCAATTCCATCACCCGGGCAAATATTAATGAGGCGTCGGCCGGATTCGAACCGGCGAATGGCGGTTTTGCAAACCGATCCCTTAGACCACTTGGGTACGACGCCATTTAAAATAAATTTATCATTTAATTAACAGGGTCGGAAATTAGGGTCATTTACCAATAAATCAATCAAGCAAATCTAAATAATAACTCTCTAATAGCCTCCATTTTTGTATTTAATTCATTAATAGCTTGAGTTTGAAGCCAAACTTGCACTGATAGTGATAAAAACCCGACAATCATTAATCCGTAAAGAACCTTTATATGTTTTTGCAAAGAAGTACTCCTTTCACTAAATTATTTTATTGGGTTAATTTTGAATATGGAAATGAAAAACATAAACATGTATCAACGACTAAGGGATTTTAATGTCCCAGCAATGGTTTTAGATGAAATATTTGCGAATGAAAAAGATCTCAAAACGTTAGAAAAATCATGGAAAGATTTAGTGAAGGATGGATTAAAGAATGATGAAGTTGCTGAATCTATTGCAAAAGTTATGCTAGAAGAATTAGGAGATGACTTCATTCAATCAATTTCTGATTTTAATGAAAAGTAATGATAGCGAATATTAGAAGGTTTTTTCTTTTTTACTGGTTGATAATATTTAGTTTCTGAAAAGGATTTAACATCATTATTAATTTGAATCATTTTTCTATTTAATACTTTATCATAACCCTTTTCGTCCAATAATATATAATCATTACAATTATCATAAATATTATTTAAAAGAGCCGACTTTGGTTCATTCATATAAAGTATTGGATTTGCATCCATTCTTAGTTTCATCCTAAGAGCAATTTTATAGTTTTCACTTGAACTATCCTTAATCTGACAAAAGACTGAACTCATTAAAAATAGAATTGATATAAAATATTTTGTCATTTTAATTAAAAGATAAATAGGCTATAAATAAAACAATGCAGTATGTAAAAGTTGAAGTTTTTCCAACAAACGTCTTTGCATTCTCTGAATCAGATATTAATTGATTTTGATTAACTTCTTTTTTCACAGCTTTTACTAAATCTTTATTCTTACATCTTCTTAAATCTAAATAATATTCCATTTTTTCAGATAAATTTAAAGAGCGATAACCTGATTCTCTTGCTTTTTTAACAATTAGACTTCCACAAGAATCATTAATATTATTACCACTTTGCCCTACTAAGCAGGAAAAAAATAAAAAAAATGATATGATAGAAGATTTTACCATGCAAAAATAAAATGTAATTTAAAAACTGGTAACTTTTTAATATTCATCGTTGGCCCATCAATCTTTTCACCTTCTAACTTCCAATTTTTTTCTTTATAAGAGTTTTGCAAAAACCCAGCTTTTCCATCGACCGCAAACCATGGATAAAGATAATATCTAAAGCCTATCATGCTTGCTAAACCGAACCACCGTTTTGTCATTTCACTTTCGGTTGAGGTCTTAATACTCGAATTTCCATAGCTGGTTAAGATTGAGTCCCAATCTGTGGATGCGCCTGTAGATGATAATTTAATAATTCCTTTATTGTACATTGGAGCTAACATAAAGTTTAGCTCCATTTTCTTTCTTGGATAATAAAAGGTTTCGAATGTTAGCATACGATATGAAATTGTTCTTAGATAATCAGATTCTCCTATCTTTCCAGAATGATAGGAATTTGATCTAGAATACCCTATCCTAGTATTTGGGTAAAACTGATATTTTACTCCCCAATCTAGTAAAATATTTTTTCCAAAAGCTCCTAAAGATGGGATCACTTTATTTGAATCAGGGTCTAAATATCCAAGAGATGGGCTATAAAAGCCAGTACCTATATGAAATGAAATTTTTGGTTGAGCTATTATTGTAGCTAAAAATAAAAAATTAAGTAGAATAAACTTTTTATATTTTTTAGACTGATGTCGATTGTTGAATATCATTAAATTTCTGTATTGCATTTCAAGTAAGAATTTATTTTAACTACACAAAAGACCAACATACTTTATCTTAAACATGAAAAATTTACAAATATACTTAATTTTGCTCTTCATAATTAGTTGTGGACCAGAATTGCAAACAGTTATTAATCGCGATCAATATGATCGAATAATTCTAAAAGCTGAACTTAAAGGTGACGCTGATACACTATGGACTCATATTTACACCTATCATGAATTAATTGAAGATAGTCTTCTTACTGATAGTTCAAGTAGCGAATTATCTATTGATTCAGCAGGAGATTTAACTTGGGGTGAAGAACCAAAAATAGACAATGAATCAATTAATGATAGTTTAAATGAAAGCAAAAAAGACTCTATTTTGATTCCCGTTAATGTTGATACAACTAAAAAAAGCTTTTCAAGTTTTATTAAAAATAAAGCTGATGGTGAATGGAAAGAATGGTATCCAAGTGGAACAATTAAATCAACTTCATTCCATAAAAAAGGTAGGTTGGAAGGTCTTTATAGCTATTATGATAGCTTGGGTGTTCTGATTAAAACTGAAACTTATTCAAAGGGACTTCTTACAGGTTTTGTAAGAGAATATTTAGATGGCTCTACCCTTTTATCAGAAAAAACATTTAAAAAAGATAGCTTAGATGGCAAATGGTCTATTTGGCATTCAAACGGTCAAATAAATGTGATTAAAGAGTTTAAGAATGGATCACCCACAGGTAATTGGATCTTTAATTCTGATAAAGGTGAATGGTCAAGAGAAGAACAATATAAAAAAGGGCTAGCTGATGGAATATGGTCATTTTATGATTCTATTGGTGTAAAAGTATTTCAATATTATACAAAAGGTGAATTAATAGCTGAGTATAATGAAGCTAAATGGCCCAATGGCCAAATTAAAGAAGTACCTGAATTTAAAAATGGACTTCCTCATGGAACTTGGACTGGTTACTGGCCTGATGGTTCAATAAAATATAGTTTAAATTATAAAAATGGTAAAAAACATGGTTTAAATACAAAATATGATTCATTAGGCGTTCTAATATTTGAAGTAAATTATGTAAAAGGTCAAAAAGATGGTTCTGAAAAAGATTTCTTTTCTAATGGTAAAATTAAAAGATTAGCAAAATACAAGGAAGGAAAGCTTAATGGAAAAACTGAATTATTTAATATTGATGGAATAAAATTAGAGACGTTAACTTACAAAGATAGTCTAAAGAATGGCGATCATATTTATTGGTGGAGAAATGGAGAAAAAAATAAAGTTTTTATTTATGATGCTAATATTCTAAATGGAAAATATGAAGAATGGGATAGTTTAGGGACTGATATAGTTAAAGGTTTTTATTCTGATGGAAAACAACATAAAAAATGGCTTTATTTTGATAGTGAAGGACATCGTGAAAAAATAATTTTTATAAAAATGGATTCAATTATAAAAGATTATACATTTGAATATTATACTAACTGGCAAGTAAAAGAGGAACCTAGCTTTAATGATGAGGGTCTTTATAATGACAAATGGGAAAAATTCTTTTTAAATGGTATGACATCAAAAACATCCTACTATTTAGATGACAAACTATCAGGGTTAACAACCGTTTTTTGGGATTCAACTTATAATAAACAGTCTGAGAGCATGTATCTTAATGACAGTCTTAATGGAAACTATTTTGAATGGTATATTGATGGTAAACAAAAAGAAGAAGGCAATTATAAATTTGATAAAAAAGATTTACTTTGGACCTATTGGAATGAATTTGGTGAAAGGCGTTTTGAAGAATGGCAAGACGGTGTTTTATTTGATACTTTTGAATATGAATATTATCCCAATGGTCAGGTTAAAGAAGAACCATCTTATGAAAATGGTAAAAAACATGGTGATTGGGTACGATACTTTCAAGACGGAACCATCAGAGGCACATCGGCTTACAAAGATGGTATGAAAGATGGTTTGTGGATCGATTACTTTAGACCTGAGCAAATTGCTTTCCAGGGAAAATATGAAAAAAACATAAAAGTTGGTAAATGGGAATGGTTTTGGTTGAATCGCTCATTGATGAGTAATGTAACGTATGATAATGGCACCATTTCTTTTGAAGAGTGTTATAATCGCTCTGATGGTTCAATACGTGACTGTTCAAAAGTATTTAGCCCTGATGATATTTATTTTAAAAATGAATAAAAGTTCTATTATAATATTATTTTTATTATTTACCTCCTTTCTTTTAGGGCAAGAAAAAACATATTCAATTAAAGCAGAAGCTTCTTTTGCAAATGGACTATTGGTAAGTGATGCAGAAGTTGTCCTTATGGATACAACAGAAAAAGTGATTCAAAAAACCAGAACTTCAAAAAAAATCTTTAAACGTTTTGGTGGTGGTAAGTTTACGTTACTAAATATCCCTTCAGGTGATTATATAATCAATGTAGATCTTGGTACTCGGGTTGGTATCACAAAAAAAGTCACCATAAAAGATAAAGATATAGATTTAGGCACTATCTATAATGTTGTTGAATTTCCTAAATACACCATTAATGAGTATATAGATACGACTACAGTTCTAATGAAAAGAATATCAACGATTCCAACTCCTGAAGACACAATTAACATTCGATTTGTTATTGTTGACCTTGATGGATATGCTAAAACTGTTATAGTAGACTCAATGATTGTAGACTCAATATATTTTACTGATGTAGATAATTTAGAATCGAGGATGATTCAAAAAGATAAAACTTATTTTATTTATAATGATTACGGAGTTTTTATTTACCAGTCTAGGTCATTTAAAGATAGAATTAATGAAGTTCAAAAACGTGATGGATTTATAATTTTCCAAAATAATGATACACTTCAGTTTGATAATATTTATTTTGAAAATGAAATGAATAACCCACAAGTTGCCACATTTCACTTAACTGATAGTACTATTAATACCAAATACCACTCAATTTTTGATATATATAAAGTAAAAACAGGGCCTTCTTATGTAGGCAATTCAGTAGAAAAAGGGTTTTGGAATGGTGTTTATACAATCGGAGCTATTGTTACATTTCAAATGATTACGACAAAATCATTCAAGCCTATAATTGAACTACTTCCTGATATGACACCTCCTATTGACGGTAATTATGGGACAGCAATTACAATTATCCCGCTATTTACCTTAGGACGGATTGCATATGATTGGTATAAGGATAAGCGTTCAAACTACTTTATACCTATAAATGAAGGAACTCCATACTCTAAGTTTGTTTGGGAGGAATCTCAACCAAGAACAAAATCTCCTGCAAATATGTTTGTTTTTTCTTTTTCTGAATGGGCTTGGAAGAAATCACAACCAATCATAAAACCGATTATGAATAGCCCTCCTGTTAAATGGTGGCAGAAAAGAAAATTAAAAAAGATTCAAAAAGAAGCAGCTAAGCGGAGATCCGCTTCCGACTAAGGGCAGGAACTCCAAATAAACGAGTTATTTTATCTGCTAACTTCCAGGATATCTGTCCTAATGCTAATAAAGGTCTAATTGGACCTGAATTAACTATGATCTCACATGAACCTTTCCTTAATGCTTTTATAACGGCATTCGCTACTTTTTGAGGACTTGAAGTCCCAAGCAGCTTAGGTGCAGTAACTTTTCCATCATAAAACATACCTGCATCAGAAACAAAGCCCGGACAAATAACTGAAATATCAATTGGAGAGTCTTTGTATTCTTGACGTAAAGCATCTGACCACATTAATAACCCTGCTTTAGATGCTGAGTATACTGAATTATATGCAACACCTTTTTTCCCAGCTAAAGAGGAAATATTTATTATATGGCCTGATTTTTGATTGATCATTTTAGGTAGAAGACATCTTGATAATTCTATAGGTGATCTTAAGTTTGTTGAAATTATATCGGAGAGTACATTTTTAGTAAGGTGGTCAAAATGTTGATAATTTTCAATTCCTGCATTATTGATTAATATATCGATAGGTCCATATTCTTCACATATATTATTTACAAGGGAATCAAGTTCATTTATTTGAGTTAAATCAAAAGAGACAACGTTGCATTTTTGTCCAGTTAATTGAACATCTAATTTTGTCTTTTCTAATCCTTTAAGGTCACGTGCAAGAGCAATAATATTAACTCCTTTTAAAGCTAAAGTTTTAGCAATGTATGGACCTAGTCCCCTTGAAGCTCCAGTAACAATGGCCGTTTTCCCGGCTAAATTCAATCTATAAGGATCCAGATAAATTTTGAATTGCATTAAGCAATTCTATAGGATCATTTGAATGAGGCGCGTTGTTTGGATCAAGAATATCCATCTCTGATGCTGCATTGACATATTGGCCAATATAATAATGTGCTTGAATCTTACTCATTCTTACATGTTTATAATTCACGGATTTTTTATGAGTAAATTCATAATTTGGATATTCTGACAACACATTATTTGCAGCACTAATGATCAATGTTGCAGATGTCTTTTCAAGAGCCAAAACTCCACTAATTGATAATCCAGCCAAGACATCATAATAAGTATTCATCGGTAATAAATTGTTATTTACACAATTAAAAAAGTTATTATAAGCAGCTAAGGCATAATCATTAGTACCACGATTAAATAATAACGACCAACCCACTCCATGCATTGCTTTATCATAAATAGTATCATAAACACTACTAATTCTTGCTTGGTTCATAGCTTCAGCAAATGAATTTAAACTCTCACTATAATTGCCACTTTCAAATTGATTCCACCCTTTAGAAATATTAGATATAATTTCCACAGAAATATCCATAGTTCCTGTCAATGGAATTTGTGAAGGACTATTAATAACTGAGCTATTATGAACAATTTTCAATGACTTTGAAGAAGTACTTACGGTTGGAGTATAACGAACCGTAATTGTTTCAGATTGACCTGGAGGAATAGTTAAGGTTGAAACATTACCTAATATTGTGAAATCACTGGAAGGAATTGAAAGTGCTAACTCGAGATCAAAGCCTGATGATGCATTATTTAAAAAATTCACTTCTAAATCTTTTGAATCTCCAGGCTGGATAAGTCCAAACTCTAATTTTGTCTTATCATAAGTAAATGAAACTGGAGCAACACCCTCACCCCTAACATACATCTCAAAGAAATCATCATTATCATTAGTTACAGTTAATCTAGCACTATATTCTTGAGCTGCAGTAGGTAGAAATGTTACATAAATTTCTTTTGATTCATTTTTTTGAAGAGTTAAAACACCACTAAAGTCCATTTTGAAGGCTGGTGAATCCATTAGTTTAATTTGACCAACGAAAGCTTCTGAGGAATTATCAGTATTTTTTATTTTAATTCGCTGAGAGAGTCTTTTATTAATTTCAATTTTGCCAAACTCATATTCTACTGGATCAAAAATTATTTCAAAGCTTGGCCCTTTTTTATCTTCACAGGCTATAAAAAAAATAAGTACGCTAATACCAATATATAGATATTTACGGAACATCATCATCGAGAAATTATCATTTTCTTAGTTTGAGAAAATTGTTCTGTACTTAATTGATAAAAGTAAATACCACTTCCTAGGTGATTACCATAAGCATCTTTACCATTCCATGTAATATTAAATCTACCTGCAGAATGGTCACCATCTATTAATCTTACTAATTTTCTACCAAGAATATCATATATAGTTAATGTTACATAACTATCTTTAGGTAGGTCATAATGAATGCGAGTTTCTGGATTAAAAGGGTTTGGATAATTTTGAGATAAAGCAAAATCCATTGGAATAGATAAATCTTCAGTTATTGACAATGGCATTCCACTTCCTCTTGGAATTAAAGTATAATGACCAAGATGAGTACCATCTCCAACTATAGATAAACCATCTTCAGATAAATAAGAGGGTAGTTCACGCCAAAGTTCACCATCCCAATAGCCAATAGAAACATTATAAAAATCTATATTATTTAATAGAAATTCTATTTTCAAACCCTTAGACAATTCCTTACCTACGGGACTTACGGTATAGATAGAACCAAATTTAGAATCTTTTGCTAAATACATCTGCTCAGCCGTTTGGCCAAAAGCACCCTTCCCAATTATCAAGTACAGATTTTCTTCTAAACTATTCTCTGGGATAGAAATACTATATGCACCGTCTCTTGAAGTGATCTCACCACCTTTGCTAGAAAGTGTGTAATTAACATTATAATTGAAGGTAGTATCAAAAATAGCTGCACTATATAAATAACTACCTGATACGCTAATATCTAAAGGTCCAGAAGCATTTAGTCTATAATTTGATATTAAGATAGAATCATTAGAAGCTAATGCAGAGCTCGAGACAACTTGTCTATTACCAGCATTATTTATTATTACAGTTGTATTTTCAGTGTCAACTATAGAATTACCAATTATATAGATTTTTAATTCATCTGTAAAAATACTATGTTGCATAAAACCAGCATGAAGCTTTGGTATTGTGGAATTCTTAAGAAGCCATGTGGTCCTAAACATAAAATTCCATCCGTCTAATGATGTACCACCAACATTGAAATTAGCCATAGTTGCAATTTTACCACTACCATTATAGTTATATGCATAGGTGTGGTTTTCACCTGTTCCGTTATTATTCAGGCCAAAATAAGTACCAATTGTATCATCATCAACAATACCAACAACAATTTCACCAAGATTAGTTAAATCATCTTTGTAGTTATTTAAATCTATATTTATATCTCCTATACCACTCACACCATTTTCTTTACCATCAAATCGAATTGGAGGAAGAAGATCGATAACACTACCATTGTCATCTGTTTTTTTCCATATGTGAATATCAAAATCTTTATCAGCAGTTTGAGGTACTGTTGAGCCTCCAAAGTCTTGAGCAAAACCTAAATTAGCACTAAAACCAATTAACTGATTTTCTCCTACAATTGGATCAAAATCAACACCCCAACCTTGGCCAGCACTATTATTACCAGAACCAAGATAGCCAAAAGAACCTCCACTGTACTCGAAAGCATCTACTTCACCATCATCATAGGTCAATAGCTTTGAAGCCGTCCATCCACCTGTATTTTTTCCATTTGAAACATATTTATAATTTATATCACTCGTAAAATAATCGTCATTATTTGCAACAATAAATACTACGCTATTTGTGATTGAAGTATCATTGTAAACTAAATACTCTTCATTATCTGAAAGGTCATTGATAGTAATATCAGAATCTGTGAATTCAATCGATTTATATAGAGGTGTTAAACCACCAGAAGAAGTAAAAGTTATCGGCAATGAATCTGCACTTGAAGAATAATAAATATAATTTACATCGCGTTCTTTAACTGTCTTTAATTCTGACTCAACTTGACCAGTAACGTGCCAAGCAGATGGCTTTGCATTACCAACTTCATAATCGTATCCATATGCAGGGTTAATCGATTTATCATTTAAATAATTTGCAATGAACCAGTTCATAAACCAATCTTTTGTCGTTAAACCGGTATTATAATGAGCTAAAAGTTGCTGAAAACCTTGCCAACCAGATTGATTTATATTTAAAAAGACTTTAATTGATTCATCTCCAAGTTGTTCAACATAATAAAGAGTAAAAAGTGCACCCATATCATAATCTACACCATCACCATTCCATTCCCATCCTATCTCGCCTGTTCGACTTAGATATCGACTAAAAGAGACTCCATATTGACCATAGCCACAAATAATTATAGCCATTTCACTTAAACCTTCATTGATTTTTAAATCCTTACGTGTATATGAAGCGTGAACTAAGTGTTGTAACTCATGCGCAATAACAGAGAAGGTATAATTTTGGGACATATTTATATCTATGTATAACATGTCTCGTTCATTACTCCCTAAACCATCTGTTTGATCATTAGGACTAAAGTAACCTCCTACACCAGAAGGAAGATCCGCAAATAAGTAATCAACAATTCCATCCCCATCTTTGTTAGGCGGCGAACCAAAATATTCTAAAAGTAAATCATAAATACCTTTGGTAGAATCACGTGAAGCCCCAGGTGTATTCTCTTCCAAAGCTTTTAAATATATTTGAGCATCAGAAAGAGTTATTGCAGTTCCAATCTCACTTGTATCAGCCCAAATTGCATTATGTTGGCCTTTAGCTAGTAATTCAGCTGTAAGCTCAACTTCATTACTACCACCATTTCCATCATCAATATTTACAAAAAATGTTTGCAAGTCACCTACAGTTGCTGACTTATATAAAGGACGAGGAATAGACATTCTTTGATAAAGAGCAGGGTTTTCTGATCTAATTCTATCCAACCTATCTATATAATATTGATCATTGAAATCAGATGTTAGACATAATGGTCGAGAATGATGTTCATCATGTTTATCAATTAAACCTGAAGAAATAACTGCACGGGTGTACTGTGCAGAAGTGATGCACAAAGATGATAAAATTAAAATTTTAAAGATTAGTCTATTCAAAATCATTCCAAGGTGATTTACTAAATTATGAATTTAAAACTTGAGATAATACACTTATTACCTTGGGTTACCTTGGAAGTCTTTTATCCATATCTGCAACAACATAAGCCATCACCGCCATTGTTGCAACACAACGATTGAACTCATCTTTGTCTACTTTGTCAAAAGTATCAGCCGTAGTATGATGGTACCAAAAATACCTTGAGCCATCAACTTTAAGACCCATTCCAGGAACCCCTTCTTTCATGATTGGACCAATATCAGCACCACCACCACCTTTTGTAATTATACCTGAATCAATTCGATATAATAATGATCCAATATCCTGTAATATTTTTAATGATTCATCAGGGCCTGAAAAGCCAAAACCTGACGGTTTAAATACACCTGCATCAGATTCCATCGCAAGAATATGATCATCTAATTCATCCATATGAGCATCTCTATAAGCATTGCCACCACGTAATCCATTCTCTTCATTTGTCCACATAACTGCACGAATAGTTCGCTTTGGCTTTAAACCAAGCTCCTTGATAATTTTTACAGCTTCCCAAGCAGCTACACAGCCACCCCCATCATCATGTGCACCTTGGCCTGCATCCCAAGAATCAATATGACCTCCCAATACAATTACTTCATCAGGAAATTCGGATCCTATGATCTCACCCATAACATTTTGTGAAGGTACATCTCCAAAAGACCGTCCTTCCATATAAAGCGATACTTTAATTTTTAACCCTCGATCTGCCATGCGTCCCATCATTGCAGCATCTTCTAATGTTAAGGCAGCATGAGGAATCTTTTTTACATCATCCTCATAAGCACTTGTTCCTGTGTGAGGAGTATTCATAGAATAAGGCCCTACTGAGCGTATAAGGCTTGCTATTCCTCCAACTTTAGCTGCCTCAGATGCACCTCTGTATCTGTACTGAACTGTCTCACCGTATGTTGTAAATGGTACATTGTATAATATGATTTTTCCTTTGGCTTCACTTGCTCTTGATTTAAGGTCATCAAAACTATTAACTACAAACACTTCTCCCTTTAATCCCTTAGGTCCAGTTCCAATACTGCCACCCAAGCCTAGTATGACAAGATCTTTTTCCCAAGGTGCAGTCATAGTGGCAGATTCTTTTCCACGTACCCATTTGGGAACCATTACTTCTTCACCGTGAACATTATCTAAACCATCCTTCTTCATTTCATCTAAGATCCACTCTAAAGTTTTTTCCAGGTTAGTTGATCCAGAGAGCCTAGGACCAAATGTATCTAACATCTCTCCTAATCGGTCATACCCTTTTGAATCATTCATCGCTTTTTCAATAATTAAATTGCTATTTTTTTCAAATTTCTTTGCAATTTCACCGAGTTGATTTTTGTTACCATTATTACTAGAAAAACCAACAGACAATAATGTAAATATTAAAATAATTTTATTCATTTTATTCAATTGAACCTCTTTGACTAATGATTGAAAATAAAAAATAATTCCATTCACATGGATAAAAAATAAAAAAATTGATTTTTTTAGCATTTAAATTCTATTAGCTAATAAGTGAGCCTAACATGAATAAAAAGATTTTATATGGAATTATAATTCCTCAAATAATTTTTACACAATCATTGGATATGAATGAAATTATTTCTTTATCACGTAGTAAAGCCCAATCTGCATTTAAAGAGTATAGAGAATTTCTTTCATTGCCTAATGATGCAAATAAACAAGATGAACTCATACCAAATATGATTTGGTGTGAAAAGGCTTTTCAAAAAAGAGGATTTACAACAGAACGATTAAAAACAAAACGTCTCCCTCTTATTTTAGCAGAAAAAAAATATTCAGGAGCAAAAAATACTGTTCTATTTTATATACAAATTGATGGTCAGCCAGTAGACCCATCTAAATGGTTTCAAGAAGGACCTTTTATACCCACATTAAAGAAACAAGTTAATAACGATAATTGGGAGACTATCCCCTGGGAATCCTTATATAAAGATTATGATGATGATTGGAGAATATTTGCACGATCAGCATCAGATGCTAAGGGACCAATAAATAGTTTCTTAATTGCCTTAGATATAATTGAAGAAAAAAGAATTAAGCCAGATTATAATATCAAGGTAATTATGGATATGGAGGAAGAAATGGGCTCTCCAAATCTTCCGCCAGCCGTTAAAAAGTTTCGAAAAAAATTAAAAGCTGATCGATTAGTTATACTTGATGGCCCTCGACATCCATCTAATGAGCCAACATTAACGTTTGGTGCAAGAGGTATTGTAACAGTTCAGTTAAAAGTTCACGGTCCAAAATTTCCACAACATAGTGGTCATTACGGTAATTACGTACCCAATCCTGCCATTAGACTTAGTCAATTAATCGCATCAATGAAAGACGATGATGGAAGAGTCACAATACCAGGATATTATGATGGAATTACTATATCTGAAGAAGCACGGGCAATTATGTCTGCTGTACCTGATGATGAAAAATTTATTAAAAAATCTATTGGAATTTCAGAGTCAGATAAGGTCGCTAGTAACTATCAAGAATCAATACAATATCCGTCATTAAATGTTCGAGGTATGCAATCTGGATGGGTTGAAAAAGAAGTTAGAACTATAATCCCATCTTACGCGCTTGCAGAAATAGATGTTAGAGTAGTGAAAGAAACTGACCCAGATAGATTAATCAAATTAATTAAAAATCATATCAAATCTCAGGGTTATTATCTTATTGATCGCGATCCTAAAGAGAATGAAAGATCCAAATACAATAAAATTGCTTCATTTAATTATCGAATAGGCTACCAAGCTTTTAGAACACCTGTGAATTCGGAAATAGCATATTGGCTTAGAGCAGCACTTGTAAATGGATTTGGGAAAGAACCAATCATTAAGAGAACATCTGGAGGATCGATACCGATTTCTCCTTTTGTAAATACTTTAAATATACCAGCGGTTACAGTTCCAACAGTAAACCCTGATAATAATCAACATAGCCCAAATGAGAACCTAAGAGTTGGAAATCTAATTGAGTCAATTAGGACACACGTAGCATTATTGGTACAACCTTATAAATAATAATTATTTTTTTATACATTTGAGAATTGATCCTAATATAAACGATCAGATTCAGACATCATATAAACAGCAAAAGTTGCAAGCCAATGCTCTCCTCCATACCCACTATCAAACATAATGTCATATCCTGCTCTTGCATGAATTGCAGCAAGGCGAGTAAATACATCTCCACGTTCATCGGAAGATGGTAAAACGGAAGCCAATTGATTCATGGTCCATGCTCTATGAAACATAAGACCAATGAGATGACCAATTCCTGGATCTTTGGGGTCTAATACTAATGGTGGTGAGAGTAAAGGACTAAACTTATCATCTGTTAATGGTGGCAAAAAAGTCCTTAGCCAAATTGAAAATCGATCTTTTTCCATCGTTTTGCTCATGGATTCTGCTTCTGCAAGACAAGGTGAAAGGAAATCTGTGCCAGAAGGTTCATACCTTGTAGGGCAATCTTTATCACCAGAAAAATACTTATTACTAAACTTCTTAATACTGTTCAACAAATCCTTATCATTAGTTTCCATAGCATAATCATGCATTAAGGAAAAAGAGAATGCAGTATTCACATGTGTTCCCGGTCTAAGGGGTGAAGTTAAAACCTGAAGATAGTCAATTGTTTTTTGTGAAAGTAAATTGACTAAAGGAAGCATATTTTCTGCCCAAATTTGTCCCTCTGGATCATCCCAGGTTGCTAATTCACTATATAGTTTCATTAGCCAAGCCCAACCATAGGTTCTTTCAAACGTTTTGGCAAAATCATTATCATTAAAAAAACGATATTCAGCTTCTAAGCGTTCCTTACTAAGATTTTTACGTAGTTTTAATCGAATATCATCCTTTACTGAAATATTGGGAAATAATTTCAAAATTTTTATCATTGTCCAATGCCCATGGACTGCTGAATGCCAATCCCAACATCCATAAAAAGATGGCGTTACTTCATAATGCGGTTTGATCCATTCAGGGCTATTAAAACGATAACCAATCTTATATGGAAATTTCTTATCAACACATTTTAAGGAAAGATTTACCAATTCCACTGCACGTGCCTCATCAAGTATTGGCGCAGAAACATCTGGCAAAGATTTTAATAATGATGAATTGCTACGTTTATTTGGAGAACAACTTGCAATAAAAAAAATAATAAAGAATGATGATAATTTTATTATATAGTGCATTTTTTTAAAATTCATTTCTACTAAAATAATTATTCAACTTTTACAAAATCTCTTACTTCATTTAAAAATTTATCAAAAGATGGCTGATGGTTATACATCATGTGCCCACCTTCAAATTCAGTAAATTTTACTCTGCTTATATCAATACCATTTTCATGAATCGTATTAGTCATAGTAAAACAAGGAGTGGCTAAATCATATATTCCGCAAGCTACATAAACTTTAAAATCAATATTCTCTCTCATTGCTTTGCCAATATGAGGCGCAACATTTACATAGCGTGGCCACCCACTTTGAGTAGAAACCCAATCCCAGTTTTTTCCTAATTCACTATCACCACTTCTATAAAGTCTTTTAATATCAACTCCGATTTCTGATAGCCACGTATGAAGTCCAGCAACATAAGCAGCAGAAAAACCTTCAGCTGAAATATCTGTATCTGGTCTTTCACCTGCGACAATATAGTCCCTACCTTTATATCTTGAGTCAAGTCTTCCAACAGAAAAACCTTCAGCTCTTAATAATTCTTTTCTAAAGCTGCTTGCATTAACTCTTAGATTTGAATTCAAGACAAATTCTTTTGAAAGTCCAGAGTAATATGCAATTCCTTCAGCAATTTTCTCTTTTTCTAATTTGGATATTCTTGATCCTTTGACTAAAGCTGGGGCAAGTTTATTTATACTAAAGTCTTTTGACTCTTCATAAAATGACTCTAATGATTGATTTGTTTTGATCTTACCATGATAATAAGCTGTAACAGCATATGTCGGAAGATATCCAATATAGGGTGAGTTATTACCAGGAGTAAAACGGATATGTTGGAGATCTGTTGCAGGAGAGACTAAAATAATTCCATTAATCTCAATGTTAGTTAAGCTTCCATTGCGTAGTTCTTTTAACATTTGTGGTCCTCTTATGCCACCATAGCTTTCACCTAAAATGTACTTTGGAGAGTTCCATCGGTTATTATCTTGTAACCATCTACGTACAAATTGTGAAACACTTTCAGCGTCCTGTTTGACTCCCCAGAATTCTTTATTTTCATGATCGCCCATTGCAAGACTGTAACCAGTCCCTATGGGATCAATGCAAACTAGATCTGCTACATCAAGTGGTGATAATGCATTGTCTATCAATTTATAAGGTGGAGAACCATCATCAGTGGCATCTGATGGAACCTTTACAACTTTTGGACCCATTACACCTATATGTAACCATAAAGAAGCTGATCCAGGGCCACCATTAAAAATAAAAATCACAGGTCTATTGGGGTCATTATTTAAAGAACGGTACTCTGTAACAAAAATAGATGCCATTGGCTTATTATAGTTATTTTTTTCATATAAAATTGTTTCATAATGGGAAGCTAAGTAATTCATTCTTTTTCCATTAAAGGTGCCCTTCATCTGCTTACTAAATCTCACTGGTTCCTTTTTATTAATAATTATTTTTTCTTCATTTATTGTTTTTTCTTTTTCAACCTGTGAAAAAGCTGAAGAGATAACTAATAAGATTAATAGAATTTTTTCAATGATTTTTATTTTTACTCCTATTTTAACTATTCTTTACAAAGCAAATGTCAGTAAACCAATAATTGTTAGAACAAAATAATTTACTAGAACTGCTGCACCTTCGTAATCTTTTGCATATCTTTGGCCAAAAAACAAAGCAGTGAGATTTATACCTATAAGTATTAACCCGGATAATATTAAGCTAGTATCATTATTAAAAAGACCAAATAAAGATCCAATTAAGCATAATACTCCGCTTAATATTTCTAAAATTAAAACTATCAACAGCATTGGCATTACAAAGGACTTCAAAAATGTTTTTGAAAAATGATCTTGAAGCCATTGGTAATTACCTTTCCAATCTAATATTTTATCTGTTCCTGATTGAAACATGCATATGCCAAGAAATAAACCAATTAAAATTTGACAAATTTGTACGATGCTTAAATATCCCATATATTTTAGCTATTTCTTCTTAATCGTTGGATATTTTATACCAAGTTGATCAAGGTACGTATCATACTTGCTTGGATCGTAATAGTATTTCTTCATTTCAGCTCTATAGGTACGCATAATTTCCTCATTTAACTCTATGGCAGGTTTATCTGTTTTACCCATCATAGGCTTATATTTGGTTTCTTTTGTCTGATTTTTGAAATATTTTTTTGCATCCTTTACCAAACTCTTATCAGTAAACAAGTCAACTAAGGTCATTGCTGTAACTTTAGCGCCTGCGACAGCACCTTTATGAGCTAAAGGTGTAGCCATTGATATTCCATTAAGCCAGTTATGTCCTGGCAAGCCTGGAATATTTGATGGAAACCGTAGAGTAACAGTTGGAACCGCCCAACTGATATCACCAATATCATCTGAACCTCCACCCCAATTATTTCTAGTGGACACAGGGCCTCTCAAAGTATCTAATTTTGTTGCCAAACCTTTTATTTCTTTATTGCCAGCTTCTTTTTGAACTGCTTTAGCTAAAGCTTGATCATTTTTATCCCATTTAGGAAGACCAACTTTCTTAATATTTGAATACATGGCACGTGCGATAGGTTCATTAAAATGTCTTGGCCATGCAGAGCCTAATATCCTTGTTGATATAAGTTTAGTATCCGTCATTTTTGCTGCACCTTCAGCAATATCATTAGAATAATCAAAAAGTTCCATTATGTGCTCATAGTCAAGTTCACGAAGATAATACCAAACCGTAGCATTTCTTGGTACTACATTTGGTTGATCACCCCCATCTGTTATAATATAATGAATTCTATTGGGTGGACGAAGATGCTCTCTTTTAAAATTCCAACCTATATTCATTAATTCAACAGCATCTAGAGCACTTTTGCCGCGCCATGGTGATCCGGCAGAATGAGCTGTTTTACCTTGAAAAGTGTATTCAACGGATAGCAAACCATTTCCACCAGCTTGTCCATGAGTAACAGATAAATTACTACTCACGTGAGTAAAAATACAGGCATCTACATCTTTAAAATAACCATCTCTAACAAAATAAGCCTTAGTAGCAACTAATTCTTCAGCAACTCCTGGCCATATTTTAAGTGTTCCTTTCATTTTTTCTTTAATCATAATATCCTTCATTGCAATTGCCGCTGCAATAATAACAGCCTGTCCGGAGTTATGACCTTCTCCATGTCCAGGAGCACCTTCAATCATTGGTTTATGGTATGCTACGCCAGGTGTTTGGGATGCTTTAGGTATCCCATCAAGATCAGAACCTAGAGCAATAACAGGCTTACCTTTACCCCATTCAGCTATCCAAGCAGTTGGAATACCTGAAATTCCTTTAGTGACCGTAAAACCATTCTCTTCTAAAATTTCAATTAAATATTTAGAGGTTTCTATCTCTTGAAAACCTAGTTCTCCAAAACTATAGATCATATCGACCATTTCTTGAACAAGTTTTGACTGTGATTCTACTTTATTAATAGCCATCTCTTTTAATTTATCTGAAGATTGATTCTGGGCAAATGAAAATGGTATTATCAATAAATAGATAAGTGATTTAATATTTTTTTTATTCATAACTAAAATATCCTCTCATTATGTAATAGACCTCGCTGTAAGTTAATATTCGTAACACCATAGTTACTTTATCAAACTTTTTATATATTTAATAATATTATGGAGTGGTTAAAAGATAATTATGCAATATTGATCGCCAATGATCTTGCGAGAAGTTTTCTCATTATTATTGGTTCTATTATCATTGCTAAGATAACTGATTTAATATTTTCAGGATTTTTCAAAAGAATTTCTTCGCGAACTGATACAAAATTAGATGATGATATTGTTGATCTTTTTCATCGTCCAATTTTCTATTCAATCCTTTTTATTGGGTTTTCTATGGCAGTAAAAACTGCTTCATTGCCTGATTATATTGATTTTGCTTTAGTTGGAATATTTAAGACCGCTACAATAATCATCTGGTTATTTTTAATTTCTAGAGTATTTATTATTTCTATGAATTGGGCTTCAGAGCAAGCTGAAAATCCACTGCTTCAACATAAAACTTTACCTCTATTTAATAATTTAGGGAAGATTGCAATTGGCTTATTTGGAATTTATTTTATTTTTCTTAGTTGGAACATAAATATTAATGGAATTTTAGCATCGGCTGGTGTTTTAGGTGTTGTTTTAGGTTTAGCTGCAAAAGATACCGTGGCTAACTTTTTTGCTGGAATTTTCTTAATGGCAGATTCCCCATTTAAAGAAGGCGATTATATTTTGTTAGACACTGGTGAACGTGGCTATGTAAAGAGTATGGGGTTACGTTCTACCCGATTCATGACTCGTGATGATATAGAGATAACTATTCCAAACTCAGTTATTGCATCTTCAAAAATTGTAAATGAAAGTGGTGGCCCAGAAGATATTGAAAGAGTACGAATTTCTTTAATTATTGCTTATGGATCAGATATTGATGAAGTCAAATCGTTGCTGAAAGATATTGCACTTAAAAATAAAAATGTTCAGAATGAGCCTGAGCCAAGAGTTCGCTTTAGAGAATTTGCTGAATCAGGACTCAAACTTCAGCTTCTTTTCTGGATTTATAAACCTGAGATTCGCGGCAAAACAGTAGACCGGGTGAATACGGAGATCTATAAACAATTTGCATTAAATAATATATCTATACCTTACCCCACAATGAAAGTATTGATGCCAGAAAAATAATTCTTTACATTTCTTTTTCCGCAAGCTTTGCCTTAAGAGGAAATGTTCCTAGTGAAGTTTCAATATAATAAGTTCCATCTACACGATATTTTGCTTTCTTCTTAATAATTGAATTAAAAATAGCTTTACCCATTACACTTAATTTCAAATCTGCTTTTTCTTCAAATGAAAAATCTCCATTTTTAGGAATAATTATTTTCTTATCATTGTAAAACTTACTGGCATGTTTTCCATCAATGAATAAATCAAATTCCACACGATTTAAAGAAACACCTATCCTATTTGGATTATTTCCAGAAAAGACTACATCTAAACCAACTTTATTAACTGACTTTAATGGATTATAACGAATTTTTTTTATATTATGATCAAGAGTGAGTGGCTTTACCTCTTTATCAACTACTTTTTTAACCTCTTTTGTAACTTTAGACTTTAAAGATTTAAGACTTTTTAATTGAGATCTTAATGGATTTACAAAAACTGATAGTGAAAAATATATAATTAAAAATAAAATTTTTAACATTTATAGCCCCTTAATTTTACTTGAAAAGATAACTAACTTTTAAAAAATACCCATCTGACTGTCTATCAATAGATTGAAATCTAAACCTACTTGGTTCTGATAAAACTGAACCATATCCAAAAAATAGTAATGTTCCAGGAGTTGGACGATAAGAGAAAAGGAAATCAGCTTGAATATCGTTACTCTCAACTGGTACAGATAAGTTAAAATCACCATCTTCGTTCTTAAAATAAATTGGTAATTCTGTACGAGAGTTATCTCTTAATGAATCTCTATATCTTGAAGTGTACTGAACAACGCCTCGTAAAAATATTGATGGAGTTATTTGATATTCAATTTTAATTCTTGGAGTCCGACTCTCAGATACTAAAGACTTATCAAATGCTCTATAATTTTTCTGTTGATTATATCTCAAAAACATTCGGATTTGATCAGTAGGGTTCCATCTTATCTTTGATTCTATAAGATAAATATCACCTGGTGCCCACTCGTCATAATTAGGATCTCTTCCAAAGCCATATTTAAGACTAGCCGAAAAACTTTCTAATTGAGGAGTCGTTAGTTCAAACATGGCTCCAAGGTTAAAAAGTTCTTTTGTACCTATATAAGGAGCAAATTCATTATTTGACTTTATATAATAATTTGTATAAAACTTTTCTGGATAACCAAAATATTCAATCCAAGTAAAATTGGTAAATCGCCATCCACCTTTAAATTGCATTGAAAATGAAGGATACATCCTTCTATCATCAGGCTTATCATTTGCAATAAAGCCATCATAATTCCAATTGCCAGTTAATCGATAAGATATTGATAGTTGTTCAAGAAAAGCATCCTTTTTACCATAAAAACGTCGAGTTGGTCCGGCTGAAATAGTTACGTAATCTCCTCGCTGAATAAAACCAACTGCTGGATTAAAGTTGCTATGATAACCAGTGGTTGAAAATGAGCTTGACCATTTTCGACCAGAAGCATTTGCTGCAATATTCCACATAGGTGCAATTTCAGCACTTTCTAAATTACTATTAGTAACACTAAAGCCACTTTGTGCACGAAATGAGTATTTATCATTTTTGATAAATTTACCATCAGCCGCTATGACTCGATTTGATAAATCATTATGCATACGATCAGTATAAACAAGCCCGATATGATTTTGATCTGAAAGATCACGTTTTAATCGAATTACATTAACGTAAGCGGCATCAAGGTTAGATATAGAAGGACCTTTATTATCTACTGCCGAAATATAACCAACTGTTGTATTGCCAATTTTTCCTGCTATTTTAGCAGCGGCTGTAGGGTTAGAAATTTTTCGAGTATATATTAATCGAGTAGGTGTACTAAATAGTTCAATTCCATCCAAAAAGAATGGCCTTTTTTCAGGGAAATATAATGACCTTCTAGGATCATAGTTAATTTGAGCAACATCAGCTTCAATTTGTGAAAAATCAGGATTAATTGTCCCGTTTAAAATGATATTTGATGATAAGCCATAACGTAGATTAACTCCTAGTAAATCATTTGAAGCTGTAGTGTACTTATCTGTTGATGGGCCTCGTTGTAATGAAGATCGAAGTTCTGGGTTAATTTCAAATATCTTTTCATGCTCAATACCACTTATATTGATAAGCTTTCCACTTTGCGCAAGAAAAGAAGCAACATCTAATTTCACATTGAATAAAGTTGATCTGTATCCAGAATGTTGCACTCGTCTTAAAACATTAAAACCCCAATTTTGAACATCTGACTTTTTATACCTTAAACTTTTAAATGGTATTTCAACCTCTACTACAAATCCTCTATCAGTCAACCTACCTTTAGATGTAAAAGCATAATCAGGATTATCATCAAAATTAAATGTTAAAGTAGAGTTTCTACTTGATGTTTTGTCTGTAATAATTCCATCAGCTTGTTGTCCTAGTGGATTAACTGCAAATGCAAAAGCAGATCTTTGATCATCATATGTATCGAGAAATAAAATTATATAATCATCATTGTCTAAATTATCTCTATCTGCTAATGTAGAACGCACTTCATCATGAATTTCCCAAGCTGTTATGCCTATATATAATGCTTTAGAAGTGTACCAAACTTTAAGATGAGTATCATCTTCGGCTGGACGACCATCCACAGGAAGATAACTAGTAAAGTTTGATAAAAATAAGGATTTTGACCAAGGTTCTTCATCTAAATATCCATCGACTTTTATATTCTCTTCATCTATAAAAGGAGGTATGAACTCAATGGATTTATTAGAACTTTCTGTTTGTGCTAAAAGACAAATTGGTAAAAATAGAAATAATGAACGTATTTTTGATAGATTAAGATTCAAATAATTAACTCATATTAATGATACTAACATAAACACAAAGGCCTCCAACAAGGAGGCCTTTAAGTTTACAAATTTAAATTAAAAAATTTATTTATTTGTATAAGATTGATTCCAAAATAGTCCAATATCTTCATGTGAAGCAGGAGCCCAATATTTTCCGTAAGCTTCTTTATCTTCATCTGACTTAAAAACTTCATTAAACATTTTAGGTTCAGTTTCTAAATCATCAGCATCTTGCATTGAAGCAAATTCAGTAATCAATGTTATTGGATAATAACCATTTGATAAAGAACCAGACCAAAGATGTGTAACCCAACGCTGACTTAATATTTTATCATTTTTCATTGTGATATTTTTAAAATATTTTTTCATCATCTTTTCACGTTCTTCAGAAGAACCTCCTTCAACTTTGGATAAAGGTTTCCAATATGTTGTTGTTACAGCAACCACTGTATTTGGGTTATCTTTTGATTTCTTCTTCTTTTTTTCAAGTTTTACATGATTCTCAAAGAGATGGAGATCTTCATGATAGCTTTGAAAATACTTTCCATTAGCAGTTAAAGCAGCCATTCTATCTTCTTCTTTTGGCCAAACCTTTTTATTTAAGGCAGCTGCATCACCTGAGTAAGTAGTTGCATCTTCCATATCTTTAAACTCATTAATAAAATGAACATCGGTTACTGCACCCGTCCAATAATGTGTTAAAAATAAAGAACTACGTAATTCTTTAGCTTTTGCATTTCTACCTTTGTGATAAGCTTCAATTGACTCACGGCGATCTTTTCCTGACCCGTCTTCAACTTCTGACATAGGTTTAAATTTGTACTTTGACCAAGCAATTACTGTATTACCTTTAGTGTATTGTGCAAACACACTTCCAATCATTAAAGTAACTACTAATAGTCTTTTTATTGTATTTCTCAAAATGCCCTCCTATTTTGATTAATGTTTTATTTACTATTTTTTACTTTGTGTAAAAAATAACGCAGCTAGAACAATTGTCGCTACCATATTCCCATATGCAGTTGGACCAGCTATTTGTCCTGATAATATATGATATCCAATCAGAAGAACAAACAAACTATTTACAATACCAAAAACTTGACCATATGCAGATAGAGAGTCACCTGCGATATCTAAAGATCTCCAAGCAATGACCCCAAATCCCAAAAGAGCCGTCCCCATAGCTTGACTTAAGGTAATTAGAGAATCAGTGACTGTAAATCCTGCCATCTCTAAAAATGTATTTGAAAATAATCCAAAACCTAATGCATTGATAAGCTGAACAACTGCAAATATTCTAAAAACTAATTTTAAACTCATGATTATCCTTATTTTATGTTAATTAATTATATGATAGACTTTATTAATAAATTATTTTAAAATAAATGTATTATTGGATTTGTATTCAATTTTTTGAATATTTTTATTTATATCTTCTTCATAAAACCATACATCTCTTAATATATTTTTTGAATATAACTTTAATTGATCACCATTATTAGGAGAATCTTTTTCTGTAGAGTTACCATAGCTTAATAATGCTTTTGCTTTGATTTTATCTCCGAATTCAATGACAGAGACCCAAGAATCACCTCCACCAACATACATATTTTTATCATCAGATTTACCAGGCCAAGATACCCGATAGACGCCTAATCTTCCGTCAATTCCATTTGCTGGTAAATTAATACCATTATAATTAATTCTATAATAATCACCCCAAGCAACGTCTAATTTTCCAAATTTAATTTGAATTTCGTCAATTGCATCTTCAAATATATCTACGGCCTTCTTTGGATTGGTTAAACCATCAGGTGTACTTATAGGGTTATTGATATCCCATTGTGTTACATAATTTGATTTATCTGATATTTTAAATTTATTTGACCAAGTATAAAACAATAACATACCTTTACTATCAGTATTAGAATCACGTTCCCAATTTTGTAAAATGGATTTTGCAGATTTAGCTTTTTCAGAGCCATAAATATCAATCGCCTCAAATAAATCATCTAAAATTCGATCAGCAAACTCAATATGTGTTGAAAGTTTATAATTAACAAGTTCATCAAATGTAATTGAAGAGTCTTCTATTAACATTTTTGCTGACCTTTGAGGTCTGAATTGCATTTCTTTTGGAGCCATATAACCAGGAAAATCCTCTGGATTTAAAGTTAATGGTATAGTAGAAGTCCAAGGTGGATCATTTGCATTTTGTAACCATCCAATTTCTGGATTTTTTATCTTAGGGAGATCATCGTATGAATGAACATCCGTCCAAATATCTTCAGATTTTCCTCCAGGAATAATACGGTCCCAATATTCCCAAGCATCTTGCTTCCGTTTAGGAACTAAACCATTAAAAAGATAAAAAATTTGACCATACTTATCAGCATACATCACATTCCAGAATGGTATTTGGGCCATTTTAAGAGCTGTTTCAAATTCATTGAAGTTTTTACTATTTAGCATTTTCCACCACTGTAAAAACATATTTGCCCTATCAAGGCCAACTAACCTTATTGCTAATACCTTATCTTTATTCTTTTTAATTACAGGACCATGAAGTGTTTTTAAAATTTTGATTTCTTTTTCTTCTAAGGTGCCATCTTCTTGTTTCACTAAAAGAGTTTTAATTGATGATTGAAATTCTGTTTCTTTACCGTCTAATTCATAACCATTACCTTTTAATTTCAATTCATAAGTGTCAGAATTGTCAATCGTATTATCAGTATGACTCCATCCTAAACTTTCATTAAAACCAATAGCAATACCAGGCATTCCAAGAAGATTCGCTCCATACAAGTTTCTGCCATTTAGGTTGAAGTGATATTCGGTGAAAAGAAACTCATTTGACCATGGTAAATGTGGGTTTTGGACTAACATAGTATTTCCAGAAGCAGATTTTTTTGGACCAATCGCATAAGTGTTTGATCCCATATCTGGCCATTTCTGAACACGACCAAGATCATCTCCACCAATAAAACGAGTAAATACAACGAACATACCATGCATATTAACATCTTTTGTCGTTACTGGTAAAACAACTCTATTTTCATTATCAACTTGATCTAAATGCTTTTGGACATATGCGTTCATTCCGTTTACAAAATTAGAATAGATCATCTTTAATTCTGAATCTTGTTCAGAGTCCCATTGATCTGCGAGTTCTGAAAAACCTAACGTGTGAACAAGAAGATCATTATTAATAAATTCTTTACCCCAATATTCGGATGCTCTTCCTCTTGATTTTCCATAAAGTTTAAGAACTTTATTCGTATGATTTTGCATTAAAGCCCAACCTTGTGCAAAAAATAAATCTTTTTTAGTTGAGGATTTAATATGAGGAACACCATAAGTATCCCACTTTATGGTAGTAGTATCTGAACTAGATTCACAAGAATAAAGTAATAGTGAATTCAAAATAATTATTAAGTAATAAAAATAGGTTCTCATCTTGTTCCTTAGAATTGAATATTTAAATAGTTTTAAAAATAAAAAAAATGAAGGTCAAATTTAAAGTTTATGATCTTATTCCCCAAGTTTGATATGAGGACAAATTCATATCACAGTTTTCTAATTCAATATTTCTAATTAAATGGACGGGATTGCCTCCTCCACCTTGAACTGAGCTGTTTTGTGAAACGGTTATGCAAAGGTTTTTATTATTTTCAAGTTTAATTCTTCCATCATCAGTCAATATAAATTTCTGCAATTCATTTTTAGTACAAGAACCTAATTTAAGATTTGCTGTTTTTTCTGAAGACTCTGCTTCCATGCAAACATCAAAGCTTGGCATAAAAAATTCATTATCATTAATTCTTAACAAATCGAAACCTTGATCTACAGCAACCATTCCTTGATAGGAATAACAAGTATGTGCTTGAAGACCATCGTCAATATTTGCATTTGACTTATAACCTTTAATATCTAAACAAAACCCTCTTGATTCATCTAATTTTTCAAGAAGATAAATTTCTACTACTTCATTAGGAATAATTTCTATCTCATCTATTTTTTCATTTTTGTTACATGAAAAAATAAAAATAATAACAAAACCAATAAATGAAACTTTTTGTATATATAATTTAGAAATAGCTAAAAAATTGTATTTTAATTGTTAAGGTTTATTTTTTATTCACTTTATCTTCAATAAACCACTGAATATGATCTTCAAGTATATTTAGAGGCATTGCACCCTCTTTAAGTACTGCATCATGAAAATCTCGAATATCAAAGTGATATCCGACTTGTTTTTCCATATTATTTCGCATTGATATCAAGCGATCCATACCCAAAGCATACGCCAATGCTTGACCTGGCATATCAACAGAATAACGTAAGGTTTCCGTTTGAATTTCTGTTTCAGTAGCGAATGTATATTTGCGCATGAATTCTCTTGCTTCTTCCAATGACCATCCTAGAGCATTCATTCCTGTATCTAGAACGAGACGATTATAAAAAAACATTTGGAATACCAACCATCCATATTGATCTAATGGTTTTTCCAACATCCCAATTTCTTCTGCAAGAAACGCAGCATAATTTCCCCACCCTTCTGCTATGGATGCATTAAACAACCACATATCTTTGCGAATTTTGTGTACTGATTTATTTTCAATATTAAGATTGATTTGAAAGTGATGTCCTGGTGCCAATTCATGATATATTAGTGGCCCAGACCATAACATAGGTCGGTTTTTCAAATCTGAACCATTATAGTTATACTCACCTCTTTCATTTTCCGCAGTAGGCACCTGATAATAACCAAATGTCATCGCACCTTCTAATGCTTTATCCAATCGTCTTACACCGTATGGTGCGTCCGGTTGATTTCGGAAAAGGCGAGAAATATGAGGTTCAATTCTATCCATATAATCCATATATCTTTCTTCAACATCATTGGGGGTTTTTGCAATAAAATATGGATCACTCATAATTTTTTCATGAAAAGCTTGCTGACCCTTTTCAAACCCTAATTGTCCACGAATTTGAGCCATCTCTTCATATAATTCCTCAACCCTTTTCAAGCCAATCCCATGAATTTCTATTGCTGATAGTCCTGAATTAGTATGGTATTCTATCATATAATTATAATAGTCTTCACCTCCAGGATATTGAGACGCTCCAACATTATCAGGCATACGCTTCTTATAATCACTATTCAAAAAATCAATCAATTTTTGTAAGGCTGGTAAAACTTCAGCATCCAATTTCTTCCTGATAGATGATGTAAAAGCACCTCTAGCATTATCATCAAAAAATGAAAGTCGATTATCTATAGGTATAAAGGCTGCATCCATTCCTGATTTATACTGATCTAAAAGACTCATCACAAGTGGCAACTCTGGTTTGGGTAAACGAATGCCTCGATCATCTTGCCCTTTTAATTTTTCCTGTTGCTGATTCAAGTGATCCGCATATTCATCCATAAGTGACAAATAAATATCTTGATCATCTTGATCATCAAACTGGTAGGTTAAAAACACCTGTCGCATACCCCTTCCCTGTGAACCAAACTTGTAAGGAGTAATCGAAAACCCATTCCAATAATGAGGAAGTCCATCTACTCTAGTTTGGAGATGTTGGCGCATCATGGATAAGGTCAAATCATCAGTGTGGCTAATTTTTTTTCGATCTACTGCATCAATTTTTTTAATAAATGTTTTCGATTGCTCAACTTTTAACCTAGCTGTTTCATAATCCATATCTGGAAACTTAGTTATTGGCAAACCAAACTTCATTCTTAGAGCAATATCATCTTCAAGCATTATTTCATAGATTTCATCTGCAATCACTTTGACTTTATTGTTAGAGTTATTCGTATTTGAGCAACTCCAAATGACAAAACATATAAAAAGAAGGATTTTCTTTTTATAGAACATTAGCTAGCACCTGGTAAAAAAGAATTGAACTGAGTTTTCTTTTTCAAATCATTATCAAATCTTGATAGTGCAAAGAATGGATCCACCTCTTTTTTACCAATCACACAATCGGCTACAAATTCACCAAGCGCTGGTCCTAGCTTAAATCCATGACCAGATCCTCCACCTACTACCCAGGTATTTTCTGCGCCTGGATGTTGGTCAATAATGTAGTGACCATCAGGACTATTTTCATATTGACACACCCGTGATTCAAGTAATGGTGCATCTTTCATTATAGGAAATCTGTTTGCTAAATATTTACGTGCTGAGGATATTCCACTTTTGGATGCTGTGCGATCACCAGTGGTTGGATCAAATTTGACTCCTCTTGTATCATCAGCAACTTTAAACCCTCTCCAATCAGCACCAGGTATACCGTACCATAACTTTTCACCAAAATCAACCCATACAGGCATATTTGATTCAAATAAACTCGAATTACCATAAGGAGTTCCAAAAAAGAAAACTTCTTGACGTGTTGGTTTTATAATGTTTTTTAATGCTTCTGGAAATATTTTACTTAGCCAAGGACCACAGGCAAAAACATATGAATCAGCTTGAAGTTTAGATCCATCAGAAAGAATCAATTCAGTTAATTCATTATTAATAATTTTTCCAGGAGTAACTGCTAATTGTTTATACTCTCCACCTTTTTTAACAAAATTTTCTAAAACAACTTGGCAACAGTGTCTTGCAGGTAAATATCCCGCCTCATGTTCATAATAAAAAGATTTAAGTCCTGATAAATTTATTTGAGGATATCGCTTTTTAACTTCAGCTTTTGATAATTGTTCAGATTTTAATCCAGCCTCATTGACAATTGGAAGTGACTTTTGAGCGTATGTATCATCTATTTGAAAGAACCAAAGTGCACCTGTTGGGAAATATAATGATTGATGCCACTGTTTTTGATAGCGTTTCCAAAGTTTAAAAGAGCGGGCAACTAGATCTACGTAAATTTTATCTTCACCATATATACCTCTAATCACTCTAGAATCACCACCTGAGCTAGCTCGAGAATTGCCAGGACCAAATACATCTAACAGCGTAACAGAATAACCTTTTTTTAATAAATGATAGGCAGTCCATCCACCAAATGCACCTGCACCGATTACAGCAATATGTCCTTTTTTACTTTTCTTAATTTTCTTTTTATTAGATTTTGTCATAGCATGAATTGGATTTGCCAACGCTGCTATAAGTGATGTTTTTACAAAACGGCGCCGGTCCATATATGCTCCTTTTGTGGAAATTTTATAATTAAAGTTACTAAATATATATTATAGTTATAATGGAATTGGTTTAAGTGCTTATTATCCATATGAACACATTTTATTAAATCAATAAAAAAACCCCCAGTAGCGATACTGAGGGTTTTCAAAGAGTGACAGAATTTGAATTATAAATTGGTTCTAGAGCGATTAACAGCAATTATCGCTATCGCAGCAAGAACAATCACAATCATCAAAAGATTGAAACTTTTGATTAAAGCTATTGAATTTCATTGTAACCTTTGAATTAATTATTAATGACAACATTCTTTACATAATTTTTTATTTTTGATATGTCCAAAAGATAAAATTGAGGTTCCTGCTAAAGTAGAGACTATTTCACCAGTCTCTCCAACTAAATCATGCCCCCAAATAGCACTAACAATCATAATTGATAAGCCTATAATTCCATAATAAATGACATTATAGCTTTTATGTTTTCTGCAACCCATTATCATGGCAAAAGCACTTACTGGAATAACAAAAAATAAGAGAATCTTATGAAATGATTCATCGGCTAAGGGCAAGAGAGAAATTGCAGGTATAAAAAGAAGTGAAAGTGGTAAAATTAAGCATTGAACTGCACAAAATACTGATAAGTAAATAGCAAATTTATCAAAGCTAATTGATGAAGATATATTATTAATCATGAAAGAATTTAACTATTTTATTTTTTTGCATCCACATCATTTATAAGTATAAATAATGACTAAATCTTTCTACTCAGAATTTGATATAAAACGATAAAGATATAAATGCCCAAAGCCAACATACCAAATATCTTTCCTATTGCTGATATATTCTAAATGACTCCAAGTAAAATTTTTATTCCACTCTAGAATATTTGGATGAGTAATCAAATGATAGACTCCGTTTGAACTGATAGCATTATCAAAAGTAACATTTAGTTCATTTATATTAGTTGAACCCCAATAAGAAGAGTTTCCTAATTCAATTGAACCTCCCACACGATTAAACTTATTTAAATCACTATTCCAATTAGAAAAATAAATATCATCATAAGTAAAGATTCTAGAAACCAGATATTTTGCTTTACTGGTCATTGTATCAATGGCCTCACTATAATTACCAAATGGTGCTACCCATGCATAAACATACTCATTTGAGCCTGAACGATTTTGGTTTAATAGATTTAATTTTTCTATAATATCTTCTTTACTGCCTACAACTTCGCTTTCTAAATCAGCGTAAGGAACATAGGGGTGAGTCCTAGAGTGAGATAATACTTCAATAAAGCCATTGTCAAGCTGATCTTGAATAGCGTTCCATGTATTTTGATCATTTATCCAACGAGTAATTATTCCAACTGAATACCATAAATTATAACTGCGGAAATTTTGACAAGCTTCAATAAATTTTTTATTACTATAATCAGCCCAATCATCTGCTGTTACGGTTACAGCAGCTCGTCTATTATCATAATATTCACTAATACGTTTGAATGGTGCATTAGTATTTTCATTAATATTATTTTCTATTTTAATGTAGATAGTGTCAGATAAAATTGAAAATCCTACTGATACATAAGCAATATTTCCATCGTAATCAAATCTTACTGCCTCTATTCCATTAAAAAAATCATTAGATGTTTTTTCATCAATTAAATTCCAATCATGAGAATCTTTGTGTTTTCTATAAACATTTAAATTTTCTGAATTTTGAGGTATGCTAAACTCATATGTCACTGGGTATGTTAAACCATAATCAATATGCGCTTGAGCATCCGCAATAACCATAACTTGGTTTATATTATTTTTAACTGTGATTACTTGCCCAATGCTTACTGAACTTGTATCACCTTCAAAAACATGGTTGCTCTCTTTTTTATTTTCACTTCCTAATTCAGAGCAAGACTGCAAAACTAGAATCAACGGGAAAAGAAATAATATGATCAAGCGGAAAATCATGAAGGTGTAATTGTATTTTTAGTAAGCAATTGATTATTCTTCTTCTACAACAATAACGATCTTATCCATCTTTGGACTAATAGCTAATCGCGTAATTTCATCCATACCGTAATCAGCAAGATCAGCAATTTGTACCCATCCCATCTGCTCTTGGGGGTAAAAACTATAAAGGATACTACCTCTTCCCATAATTAGAACACCGGACTTAGTAACAGCAAAATCCTCAGAGCCCTCCAACGAAGAGGTCATCGTTTTAATGCTGCCATTTTCGAGATCAATTGTATTTACTGTCCATGGTTTTTGCTTTTTACTTATGTAAGCTACCAATCCAGATTTAGGTAGTTTATGGATGGCACGACCAATGTTAATATCCAAAATTTTATTCTCTCCTGTTTTCAGATTACTATGCTGTAATGTAACCGGATCACCCAATACAAAAGATACGAGTTCATTTCGTCCAACCCATAAGTGGTAACCGATCTTTAAATCTTTGACCAATTCTTTTGAATTTTTAGAATACATACTATATTTGTATAAACGTTGATATCCATTAGGGTCAAGTCGAATCGCAGAAAAAGAATTGCTTGAACCAATTTGCAAGGGTGAATATTCTCCCCCTTCTGTTTTAGTTAGCCATTTCTTTTTATCAGTCCGAATGTTATAGCTCACAATATCTGTTTGATTATTTCTGGTAGATGAAAATAAAATATGACGGCCATTCTTTGTAAATGAGGGTTGATTATCATAGCCTGGATTTTTGGAAATATTAACTGGATTGGCTATAACATATTTATTATTTTTTGATAAAAAGTCAAAGAGATACAACTCGGTACTTGATTGAGCGTAAAGTATTGAACAAGTCATTAGTACGATGAATATTTTCATTTTATCACCCTTTATTTAAGTCCGAGGTGTTTCATTTACAGTTAGAGCCTAAAATTCAAACCAACAAAAGTCTTATTTCAGTAAGACCATTTTTCGAGTCTTCACAAAGTCTTTTGTTTGCAATTGATATAAATATAATCCAGCCCCTGCTGGGTTGCCCAAATCATCCATTCCATTCCAAGTAATATTATGTCGCCCCGCTTCCATATTACGGTTAACAAGTGTAGCTATCTTTTGCCCCATCAACGTATAGATATTTATTTTCACTAACCCTGTTTTTGGAAGACTATATTGTATACGTGTAGTGGGGTTAAATGGATTTGGGTAGTTTTGGCTCAAACTATATTCATCGGGAATTATTGATTCATCCACTGATAGCGCTGCATATTTCCCAATAATTAACACAACTCTTTCATCCGTCGAATAAACAGTATCAATTCCATCCGTAACGTCTACTTTCCAAGTTAAAATACCTCCAGGACTTAAAAATTGATCTAGCTTTTCAAGAATATCAAAATATGGAATAGATAATCCTGGATAGTTCAAGTTTCTATTTTCAATGTAATTAATTTTTTCATTATTTATACTGATCATATTTAGTTCATATTCAAAAAGATATGTTAATTCATTATTATCTACATCATTAGAAAAGTCCCAATCAAATTTTACATTTGAAGTATCTTTATTTAGTATAGTAATAGTTATCTCACTACTATCTGTTGGACTAATTAAAGTAACAGGATTTGGCGGATCATTTACAGGTTCTACATTGATTAAGATTATTCCCTCTTCACTTTCAGATATAGTATCATTAACCTTAAATCCAAAATTTCCATGCTTATCACCATAACCATCTTTAGCTGATATGTAGATAACTCTATGGCTGCTATCAGTTACAATAGTTTGAAGCACATTGATCGTATCGCCCCTTGAGATTCCATCACTGGTCTGAAATAAATAACCGTTAATTGGTAACTTTGAAATTTTGTATACTAATGAATCACTAATATTTGTAGCACCTGTTAAAGTAATTGTCACATCAATATCTTCAGTGGCAACTATATTTTGAGAGAAGGCCTCTGCACCATCAGCTTTTGATAATACATTAACTGTGACAATCTTTTCTTCAGAATATTCTTTTCCATCATGTGCTTTAAAACCAAAATTTCCATGTCCATCACCATAACCATCTTTAGCTGATACATATATAATTCGATTTGTATCAGTAATAGCAGTAGGAAATGATTGAATGGTATCACCTCTTGTTATTCCATCACTAGTCTGAAATAGATAACCATTAATGGGAAGAGTTGAGATAGAAAAACTAAGCGTATCACCATCTACATCTGATCCTTGAAGCAAAATAGTTTTATCTATATCCTCATCAGCAGTTATTGTCTGTGATAAGGAAGTAGGTTTATCATTTACATTAATAACATTTAATATGATTATTGCTTCTTCAGAGTCAGATATACCATCACTCGCATTAAATCCAAAATTTCCATAATTAATACCATTTTCATCTTTTTCCGATATGTAGATAACCCTATTGCTGCTATCGGTTACTATAGTTGATAGCACATTGATTGTATCGCCCTTTGAAATTCCATCACTGGTCTGAAATAGATAACCATTGATAGGTAGTGATGTGATCTTATAAAATAATGTATCACCATCTGGATCTGTTCCCATCAATGTGATGATTTGATCTAAATCTTCATTAGCAGTTATAGTTTGAGATATAGCAATAGGTAATTGATTAAGTTTTTCAACATTTACTACAACTATTGTTTCCTCAGATTCATTAGTTCCATCAGTCACTTTAAAACCAAAATTACCATGTCCATCACCATAACCATTTTTAGCTGATACATAGATCACTTGATGATTTTCACTTATAATAGTAGTGGGTATTGACTTGATGGAGTCACCTCTTGTGATTCCATCGCTGGTCTGAAATAGATAACCGTTAGAAGGAAGTATAGAAATGATATATGTTAGAGCATCTTCCTCTATATCTGTTCCAGCTAATGTAATGGTTTTATCTATATCTTGATCAGCAGTTACAGTTTGAGATGTAGCTTCATTATTTTCTGGTTGTGAGTTTACATTTAAAGTAACGACCGCTGCTCTAGAATCAGCTGTACCATCATTAACTTTAAATTCAAAATTCCCATGTCCATCACCATAACCATTTTTAGCTGATACATAGATCACTTGGTGGCTTTCATTACTAACAGTCGTCGGGATTGACTTAATGGAGTCACCTCTTGTGATTCCATCACTAGTCTGAAAAAGATATCCGTTAGAGGGCAGTTTAGTAATGATATATGTTAGAGCATCTCCATCTGGATCCGTACCTGCTAATGTAATAGTTTTATCTAGATCTTCATCAGCAGTTACAGTTTGAGGTGTAGCAATACCAATATTTAATGGTAAAATATTTATATTTGCATAAAAAACTGGACTTGATGAAAAATCATCATTGATTTTAAATCCAACTTGAATTGATCCTATGTAATTACTTTCCGGTGTTATTGAATTTTCATTTACTGTATAATTACTCCCTGGATCAATTGTTAACTTCAAATTAGAATCTGGAATACTATCGTTATCTAAAAATTGAAAATCATTTAACGTGAATTCATATTTTTGGTTCTGATCAAGATCCTTAACATTACATTCATTTATAATGGGATCTTTATTATATACAAAATTGAAAAGCCTATTGGGATTATCATATCCACTTATAGGTATAAAATTAGTTCCAACCCATCCAGAATGACTTACTTTATTCCCCAAGCTATCTACTTCCACAAAAATTTGATCTGTGCTTGCATCCCATAGTTTTAAAATAAAATCATCTCCATTGTTCATTCCTTCATCAACTTCAGTAGTTAATGGATCATCACCATACAAAACAAAATTACTTTCATTAACTCCAAACCTAATTTGACCAAAACTATTTACAAGAGACGTTGAACCAACTGATGTAGAGCTAGTATCGAATGCAGCTACCCAATCACCAACAGATGCATTATTACCATTCAATGTCACAGAACCTTGGATAATGCCTCCAATATTTGTTTTAATAGGTATAAAATTATCTGGCCTAATCTTATTAACAGTTACTTTGAAAGTCGTTGAAACTGTATTGATACCACCATTACTGCTTCCTCCGTTATCACTTACAGTTATAGTCAATTTGGCAGTACCAATCATATCTGGAACGGGTTTAAATGAAATCGTACCACTAGTATCTGGTGATGTATATGTCACTGTGGGATTTGGAATCAAACTTGTATTATCGCTGGTGGCTATTACAGTCAACGTCTGATTGACGTGGAAGTCACCATCGGCAACCCCCGTAAAGCTAACGGTGCGATCACCAGAATCTTCATCTATAGATATATTTGGTAGACTCTGATTAATAAGCGGTTGTGTATTAGCTGCTGAGATTAGAGAGTTTTCATAAGCACCAATATCTGGATTGTTTCCTGTGGGCCTAGAATTACTATTAAAGTCCAAACTTACTGGTATTGAAGCAGGTGAATAAGAAGCATCATTAGTACCATATCCTATGGCAGGTGAGTTATCTTTTAAAGTGAAGTCATTTAATATCACATTTGAGAATAAAGGCTCTGTATCAAAATTAGAATTATCTGTATCAATAGCATCATTATTCTCTGATTTTTCTATACTAGATAGACTCTCAATGATTGAGTTTTTTGATTCAAATCTTCCTGCTGTCGTTCCTGCGCTCCCAAAAATAATTTGATTTATTGCACCATTATTCCAAATAATTGAGTTATAAAAATATATTTTGGATCCAGTATTAGAATAAATCGTAGCATTTAAAGCCGCAGTGTTTTTAGATATAGTTGTATGATAAATTTTAACAGTGGAAAGGTTGTTTGAATAAATTGCACTTCCATTTTGAGTTGCAGAATTATTAACCAAAAGACTATTAATAAGATTTAATTCTACAGTTGGTTTATCAGCAAAAATGGCACCACCATTTATTGATGAATTACTTTCAAATAATGATCTCTCAATTATAGGTTTTGCCTCAAAAATATATGCCCCACCTCCATATTTATCCGCAGTATTATTTTTGATTGAAACATCATACAACTCAATTTTATTTTGGGATCTAGTTATATATAAACCTCCACCATTAACTGCTGCATAATTATTTCTTATTTTTGTATTATACATTTTTACAATCCCACTTGTTGTACCACCAATATATATTCCGCCACCATTATTAGCTTGATTTGAGTTGATATCTAGTCTTTTAATAATATGTGTTGCTGCACCAAGCTTTGCAGGACTTGAAATACCCCCACCAGTGCCAGCTTTATTATTAACAATTAAAATACTATCTAATGATACGTCAGACCTCCCATTAAGATATATTCCACCGCCATAACCAAAATTAAATGCTTTACCATTATTAATAATCACCGAACTATCAAGGAAGGCATCACTATACTGACCAAAATAAATACCTCCTCCATATAAATTATTTGCACTAATTGAATTAGCATTATCTCTGATTATCAAATGTTTTAATGAAGGACTAGCTGATTTTGTATATATACCACCTCCATATCTAATATTACTCATCAACAAACCGTTGCCATTTTGCAAAGTAAAGCCTACAAGTTTTGCTGATGATGTTTCACCTCCAAGGAAAGTAACTACTGAGGCACTATCACTATTTGTTGGAGAGCCGCCATCAATGATTGTCTGAGAAACATAACTTTTATCACTGGTAGTAAGGGTAAGCGATCCAATGACGATATCCTTACCTCTGAAATTGATGTTTTCCGCGTATGTGCCTACTGCCACCAAGATGGTATCTCCGCTAGACGTATTGGCATGTTCAATGGCATACTGTATTGTCTTGAATGGGCTTCCAGATGAACCATCCCCATTGGTATCAGAACCAACATTTGATACATTAATCTGTTTTCCAAATACAAGATTCAAACTAAGAAATAGAAATAAGATTATCGTTTTGGGAATCATTTATTTTAAGAATATTAATTTTTTAACAGATTGAAAATCAGGTGTTTCCATACGATAGAAATACATCCCAGATGCAATCTGTTTACCCCATTGATTTCTCCCATTCCAATTGACTGAATACCGCCCCGGGGCAGAGACCTGTTTTACCAGTGTTTTGATCTCTCGGCCCATTAAGTCATATATAATAATGGAAACGGGTCCATCCTTAGGAAGATCATACCGAATGGTAGTAATCGGGTTAAAGGGGTTAGGATGGTTTTGGTATAGGGCAAATGTAGTTGGTAAAAAGGTATCATAATCTAGACTTACATCATGGAATGACATGGAGTTAAACTGAACGTGGGATGCAAGTGTATCACCATCATAAACAAATGATATGTTTCCCCCAGCTTTAAGCCCATCAATCTCCTCAGTGGTCACATCATCACCATATACTGCCGAGTTTTGTAAATACCCACCTTCAGTGATTATTGCCGCACCAACAACAGTATTATCCTCGGAAAGTACCTTAACCCAATCCCCTACATTATACCTACCCATGATCTTTCCTTTGACAAACATAAAAGATGGATTAGGCTTGACTTCGGGATGGTTTACAGGATTGTTGGTTGCGATCTTTCCGACTGCACCACCTTGGGTCTGTGCCGGAAAGGTGAAGTTGGTAACCGCTGCGTTGACTTTTACCCAGTAACCTTTTGTAGGCTTCAAAGTACTTAGAGTACTGGATTGCGGTGCATCAGGATCATACACTAAGGCACCTTGCGTAAAGCCGGTGACATACTGAAGCGTATTTGAAGCAATAAGACTTTCAAAGGCTTTGTCCACCGCTAATTCATAATCAGGAGAATAGGCAATCATGTTCCAGCCAGCTGATAAAGAAATTGTTTTATCATCTGATCGCTTGCCTCGAAAGAAAATTTTATTCAACGGGCCGTTTAATTTTAGATAATAGCCTTCTTTCTTATTTATTCCATTTAATGTAGAAAATGGATCTCCTGGCTTAAAGTAACCGTTTGGACTAGTGATATATTCAAGCAAACCTTTGCTCAATAAACTCCTGAATAATTTTTTAGGGCGCTTACTTGTACTATTGAAAGGAATAGAAATCAAGTTCCACTCTTTTTCTAGTGGTATGTCATATGAAACAGACAAGCTGTCCTTAGAGAATGAAAGACTGGGCCAAGCACTTTTATCAGGGATATAAGGCAATCTCCACCTGTATTTACCGTAACTAGTGACTAATAATTTCTCGCTAGTATAGAATGATACACTATCATCAGGGTTCAAGGATCCAAGTGCAAAAGAGTACTCACCATTATTTTCAATCAACGAAGTTAAATCAAACTTTATTAACTGACTTTCCGTGATTGAAAAGACTGTATCAATTGGAGTCAATAGGCTCTTGTCAACAAATCCAATATTCTTACTATTAAATGATTCATTCCAGCCCTTATAATCATATGTATAAAGTACAATTCCTCCGCTCATAGAATATTTTTTATACGGCATAAGGTTAAGTTCAATTTTATAACTATTATTAATTGAATTAGGCATATCAAAACGCATGAACGATAATCGATTTTTTGATACCACCATTAAACTATCTGGCTGTTTTAGTTTAATGCCAGTTACTGTCGTATCTATTGAAAGATCGTTTAATGGGTACAAGCGATCTTTCACAGTAAATTTCCATGTGGGGCTTGATACCCCGTCAACAGTTACGCTCCAATGATAGGTGCCTCCAGGTTCGAAAGTCTCAAATAGCACATTATTGGGATATTGAAATGTTTTAGTTCGGTTTACACCTGGCCCTGATATGGTTAACGTAGCACTTACATTGGTATAATCTTTTTTATATGGATAGTTAAAAGCTATACCATATTCCAAAGAGATGTCTGTTGCTCCATCGCTAGGTATGGGTACACTGGGATATGAATATCGATAGCCCGGGATCCAATAAGCCGAATCTCCATATTCATACGGGCCGATGTCCGGTGCCTCACCAATAAATTTTCGGTTTTGACCTGAGAAGGAAGGTGCGTGATTATAGGTTTTATCTGTGCCATCATTTATACCTTCAATGATAATCCCACCATCAATAAGAGCTGAACCTTTTTTGGGCCTAAAATCGTAATTTTGAATTTTGTTTTTTATTGGAGCAACCCCGTGCTCATCTAATAGGTTTTGATCAGAATATGCTTTATTTGTATTCCAAGGATTTTCCAATTCACCATCAAGTTGGTAATAAGGAGCGCCATTTTCATTAGATTCAATACCTCGTCGTCTATTATTGAATCTTGTGATATTTCTTAAGTAATAAATCCCTGAGGAGTCTAATTGAGTAGGGCTTTTAAATGCTCCTTTTTCAGGCAGACAATTCAAAGCCATACATTCAAAATCAATACTAACCGCAGAATTTTTTATTTTGGAATTTGCATTGCCTACTGCTGATGGGGTTTTTTTGTCAATTCCCTGATATTTATAATCAGGCAAGCTTATATCTGTCCTTTTACTATCATTTGCCAACACGTGTTGAACATCATGCCAATCTCCCTTTAGTCGCAACCCACGACTATTTCCAACACTGACCACATGATGCATATCTGCGTGATGACCGCTTGCCGTACTGTTCCACCGAATACCATTCCAGCGTGGAGCGTTGATAACCCAAGAATATCTGGTCGTAGATGAATCGGTTGCAAAACCATTTCTTTGTATTCCGCTGCCATCACCATAATCAAATATATTTTCAATACGTATGTATTCTAACAAAGATCTAATACCCCCAAAAATACCTGCACTGTTGCTATTCATTACGGTGATATAACGCCATGTGTCTTGCCCAAATACCATTTCCCCACCTACACCTCTATAGTTTCTCGTTGAGGTCACATAATGATGGGAACCTGAGAACCATGAATGTTTTGTAAAAAGAATATTTTCCATTGTGGCATACATATGCCGTGTGTGAGATAGAGGCGGGGCATTATTACTATTTTCAAATACTAAGTTTTTCCACAAACTATATTCACCAAGAATAGTTCCATTCCTTATTTTATCCGCCCACATATCCGTGCTGAAAGTAAACTTTGAATCTTCTACTGTTAAATAATCACAGTCGTAAGCATGGAGAGGTCCAGAAAAAATATGAAGATTCCTAAACTCCATATTATCAGATTCTTGCATTAAAATTAATCCTACTTTTGTTCTTATTCTGACATTATTCTTATCAGGAATAAACCCAACGCTTGGATATAAATAAAGGGTGCTTTTACCAGGATCAAATGACCATTCTTCAAGAGTATCTAGGAATGCAAGCTCACCTCCACGATAACCTAAATCGTAACTTGTTTCAGACCCAAATTGTTTGGTTACAGGTGAATGTATGGTAATACCTTCGCCCTTGTTTGCTCCATATTTATAAATTGATGTTGGTGAGCTATCATCAATACCTCTTGGATCACCATTAATTGAGTCTGTTGGATTTTTAAAATTCACTGGCATTGCCATCATCATGTAACGGTCATTTACAAAAACACTATAAACCGAATCCATTCTAACTCCATAGCGATATGACAATGAATCAAAATCAATCACTGTTTTATATATATTATGACCATTATGATTGTAGGGTACCCATTCAGTATCCAATGGAATGGTGCCATCAATAATAACATTCTCACCTGGGTATCCTTCTATCTTCACATCATTTAATTTATATCTCGTTATATACTCTGAATGTCGACCCCCTTTGATAAGAACACGATCTCCAGGTTCTGCATCATCCAGGGCACTATTGATCGTAGGATAGGGACAGTTTACTGTACCATCTGGTTTACTACATTCGTTTGAGAAAAACCTCTGCATCACATTGACATTTTTTATGATACCGTGGTTCTGATTAGGGCTTAGATCAATCAATTGATAGTCACCATTTATATCCATGGGATAATAAGCGACCAAATTCGTTTCAGCACCAGACAAACGAGTGTTCATATTATTTTTTATTTCGGATTCACTCCTGGCTACATCCCACATTCTTACTTCATCTATACTTCCTTGAAGATTTAAGCCTATATATTTTATAGGCGTTTTAAAGGGTGTTTTTCCAGCCGCCCCAGTATATGTATGAATTTTATTTCCATTCACAAATAAAATATAATTGGTACCATCGAATGTTACTGCTATGTGGTACCAGCCCGGTGTTGCAATAACATCCTTAGCCTGATAATTGGTCCAAGTGTCGTCACCAGCAGCTCCAAATCCATACTGTATACCTGTACCATATCCAATTAATTTCACTGTTGGAGAAATGTCATTTGCTTTTGGGCCTGTTGGCGTGTACCCTATAATTTGTTGCGTAACATTTCCCTTTTGGTCAGAATATATCCAGGCTTCTTGAGTGAATGTAGAGCCTAATATAATTGCTTTGGATGAAATATCAATTGTATCAGGAGTTGCTCCAGGATTAGCTATAAAATTTTTTTGTTCCTTATTCACATCAAAAGAATCAAATCGTAGAAAATTATCTTTTTGATATTTTATTAAAGTAGTTTTATCAACTATCAAATCATCTGCAAAAAGAATCGTTATTGAACTAAGGATGATGTGAATAAATAGTTTATTCATTTTATTCATAAAGATTAATTCTAGTTATAATATTTTTAATTAAAGGAACTGCTCTATTCCAAATACAAACTTGTAAAGTTATGTAAGAATAAAATTTACATAAAATTATAAATGTAATTATTATTATTATTATTATTATTTTATTTTAAATAATAAGCTATACACAAAAATCTTTATATATGAATGGAATACGGGGGTTGTATCCACCAAAACCGTATCCACTTTTAGTATATGTTAGGTATATGTCTGAATACTTCTGATTAAACACAATAAAAAACCCCCAGTCGTGAAACAAGGGGTTTTAGTCGAGCGAGAGACGAGATTCGAACTCGCGACATCCACCTTGGCAAGGTGGTGCTCTACCAGCTGAGCTACTCTCGCAATTATATTTCTAAATAAGCACCAAAATTTATAATCTATTTATCCATCATCAAACGGGTTTTGGAAAGAATTCAAACTGATATTTCTGACGATAAAAAATTAAAAAACCTAAAATTAAATAACCTATATCTCTAACAACAGTCACTAAGCCTATCTTATCACCTTCTGTAGCTGAAGCAGCTGCTGATGATACAGAGAAACATCCACATTCTATACTAATACCTCTTGCTAGTGCCTGTGAGATTGCAATTATAAACATTATATTCATTAGTATTATCATAATTGCTGCCCCATCTACCATAATTCCTGCAATAATAAAAATTCCGGTTAATAATTCTAGCCATGGTAAGATTAAAGCCAGTAAATTTTCGAGCCCAAATGGTAAGACATGATAATTTCCTATTGCAGCTGCAAAATCTCCTGGGTTAGAAATTTTATCTAAGCTTGCTAAAATAAAGACTCCTCCTAGTATAAGTCTTGCTAATAAGATGACAGGGCCTTGTAATAAATAATTCATTTACCAACCTCACTAGGATAATTAGCTTTAGACCATTCTAACCAACCACCCTTAAAAACATATAATTTTGTAAAACCCATATCTTTAAAATCATAAGCTAATTGTTCACTGTCACCACAACCTGGATCCCCACAATAAACTACTAAGGGGGTATTTTTACTTTGTTTTTCCTCAATGTTAAAAATAAGTTCAAAAAGAAAAATATTTTTCATCGCACCTTTGATATGACCAGCTTCATAATACGCTTCATCTCTAGCATCTACAAATAAGACACCATCATCAAAAAAATCTTTAGCTTGTTCTAACGATATTGCTGCTAAGATTGGTTCATCAGAGTCAGTCTCAACCTGATCTACAATAGCTAGCTCAACTGCAAACCAAGGTATTGGTTTACTACTAATAATATTTGAAGTAATGCCGATAAATATAGAAATAAGGACTAATAATATTGCCTGAACAATAGGTAATCTTATGTTCATTAAGGCAAACTAGCGCTTTGTTTATCTAAAGACTCGCAAGTTTTCAATGTTTGATCAACTAAAGATAATAATTTCTTTTCACTTGATACATTTCCATTAAGAGCAATCAAACTATAAAATGAAGTATTAGAATACTTATCTATTGAACTTTCTGACTCTTTTAAGCCATTCCTGAATTTTTGAATCATATTTAATACGTTAGAATTATTTTTATAAACATCTTCTAGTGGCTTATCAGGATTTCTTTTTTGAAGATTGTTCAATCTCTCATTAAATAAATCAACAGTCATCATTGAACCTGTTATATCATTTATAGGTTTATTTTTGTCAACTAATTTTAGATCAACTCTACCAAGATATTTACCCTGAATACCTGTGCCGTAAAGCATTGGGTTGCCATCTGCTTGTTTTCTTTCTGGTCGCGTTCGACTTGTTTCTCTGCTAGAAAAAATATAGTCTACATTTTTAGTTTGAGAAACCAATTTATCCAATTGTAATTTATTTGCATTAATTAACATTACTAGGACGTCCACTTGAGGACGTAATTCTTCTACTTTTGAATTTATAACTGTGAGTGCATCTTTAAGCTCAAGCTCTTTTGCAGAAGCTGGAAGACTAGATAAAATACCAAAAACACCAACTTTTATTCCATTTCTTTCAATAATAGTATGACTTTTAAAAGCTAGATCATCCGTTCCAGCATTAACGATATTTGAAGAAATAAAATTATTATTTGCTGATATTTCTAATTGCTTTAAAAAATCTAAACCTGCAGCAAAATCATTATGGCCAACATTATATATATAATTACCCATTTTTGCTGTGGATTCGAAGACAGTTTTAGCTCTGAGCTTTGAAGAGGCTTCTTTTCCATTTGCTAAAATATTCAATTCAAAAAGTGCGTCACCTGCATCTAATAAAACTGGATCAACGCCACCTTCTCTAAGTTGATTTATATAAGTTAATCTTCTAGGCAGACCGCCTAGTGGATTAGCTTTTCATCCACAAGGGTCAAGCTGACCCCGAACATTTGTTGTAACCAACATTGTTAACTGCTCGGAAGTAGGTACTTTTTCAGAGCATGCCATTATTGAAAGTAAAAAAACAAAGAATAATACAGATTTAGTTTTAAACATTTTTATTTTATTCCTATTTCCAAAATTTAAACGAGCTACCCACCTGATGGTTTTGCAATATGACCATCTTTGCTTAATAGTGAAATTACAATTTCTCTAACATTTCCTTGAAGAAGAATTTCACTATTTTTAACACTACCACCAATACCACATTTTTTCTTAATTAAAGTTGCATATTCTTCTAATTGATTACGATTACCTTTAAATCCCTTAATAATTGTGACAACCTTACCTGCTTTACGTCTATCTAAATGAATTCTTAGATCTTGTTTAATAATTGAAGACTGACTATTTGAATCAGTTTTATCTATTTCAAAAGAATCATCTGTTGAATAAACAATATTATTTTTCATATCGTAATCTATCTGTAAGAATAATTAAAAAAATGAAAGTTTTTTAGTTAGTTAAAACTCCAAAAGTCAATGACCAGGCAAATGCCATAATGATAATCAATTCACTGAAGATTGCACCACCAAAAAAAAGTATTGCTCTTCGCATATGTTTGTTTTTGTATGCGTTAATATGGCCCAGGGCAAATAATTGAGCAGAGAACATTTTAAATGTATTATCATTATCTTCAGTCATTTCAGCTAAATATGATGCATACTCAACTGGATTTTTAAATTGAACAATTCCTCCAAAAAAAGTAGCATTTATATCTGGAAGATCTTCATGATTCATGTCATTACGAATTCGAGGAACGATAACCAACATTAAGTTTATCAGACCAAAGGTTGCATTTAAAAAATAAATTAAAATCATTACAGCACCTATCATATTTATCTGCTGTCCATCCATCACCTTAGGAAAGTGAACGATAAAGAAGACCATAAAAGCAGCGAGTAATGACATTAAAGTAAAAGCTTTTTGATCTGTTCTTTGTAGAATCAATTGTTCACTTTGAAGAATTTGGAAAATAGGCGCAACATTACTACGCACATTACGTGAACTAAATTCTGGTTCTTCTGGTGGAGTGATAGGTTTTTGATCTGACATTAATTTTATCTTTTACCTTTAAATACAATTATGGACTAAGAGATTAACATTAGCTTAAGTGATTTGGCAAGATAGATTTACTATAATTTTATTGATTTTTAATTTTGTCATTTCAATAACAAGCTCCGTAATATTCTTATTAAATATTTATAATTAGATTAATAATTCATAATCGAAAGGAATAAAAATTATGTCTATACTAGAAAAATGGGGAAAAGCAATCGAAGCAAGAGATGAAGATACTATGAATGAATGTTTGCATGATGATTACAAGTTTACATTACACTCTGCTGGAAAAGTTTTATCCAAATCAGAAGTTATAGCTTGGGCAATGAGTGGTGATATTAACAGAGAAAAAGTTAGAATTCTTTTTGAGAATGACGATGTTGGCGTTGAGCACGCTTTTGTTTCTTTTGAAGATGGAAATAAACAAGCCGTTTTAGCTTTTTGTACTTTTAAGGAAGGTAAAATATATACCCTAGAGACAGGCGCTTCAAATTTACCAAAATGATTAAAATCTTTAATTATTTATAAATATGAAACATCGTTGTGTAATCTTATTGCTAATAGTTGGATGTACGTCAAATATAAAACATCCAGTTACTGAAGATTCTATTTCAATACCTCGGAATTACGAAGATAAAATCGATTTTGATTTAACATTGTTATATGAATTTGATACTACAATTCAACCAAAGGATAATATTAGTAAGCTAATATCTTCATTTGAAACATCAGGATTATTTATAGAAGTTCAATCACTCAATCCTCTTTTAGGTAGCTTTTTTAGCGATTTAGAGGTTGCTGCAAATGGTAGGGCAAAATCTTCTGTGAGAGTAATTATAAAAGAATTAAAAAATGAAGAGATAACTTTTACATTAATGCCTTCATATCAAAGAGGTGGATTCACTCAATCATTTATTCAAAAATTTTCTGATTTAACAAATATTAATATTAGTTCTTTTAGTAATGGAAGACAAAGATGGATTATTAAAGAATCAAAAGATGAACTAATCAATAAATTAAACAAAATTATGACTCCATTAGGCTTTGTTTACGTGAATTAATAATAATCTATCTGATATTGACTTTAATTATCATTAGCCTCTTTTGATTAATATTATATTAATGTAATATTTGTCATTAAGCAATTAAGCTTAATTCAACAGAGTAATATAAAATCAAGGAAAAAAATATGAAGAAACTTTTTATAGTTTGTGTTGGATTGTTAATTTTAAATCCAGTCCAACTAATAGCAGGCGACAAAGAAGATCTAATTAAACAGATTCTAGCTAACAATGCTTATTCTAAGAAAAATAGTCAAGCAGCGGATGAGTATTCATCTAAAGGAGCTCTTGAGTTTTGGTCTAGTGGTGGATTATTGCAAACTGTAGACCCAGGTGGTAGACCTGAAAAATATGATTATATGAATATTGATTTTAAACATATTGAAGTAGTGATACTTGTACCAAAGAAGGCTGCCGTTGCTATGTATTATTCAGAAGGTTCAATGAAACCTGAAAATGCACCAGCTGTTTCCCATTATCTAACTCGAGTAACACAAGTATATGTTAAAGAAGGTGGTACTTGGAAAATTAGAGCTTCACATTGGTCACCTGTATCAGGTGGTTCAGGAACTTCACAAACTGCACTAAATTAATTTATATTTTTTTACACTAAAAAGCCTCACTTAAAGTGGGGCTTTTTTGTTTATTAAACTTATTAAGTGCAACCCTAATGCTACAGATGGACCTACCCCAAATGCAAAGATAAGCGTTCCAATACCAACAGATCCTCCAAGAAACCATCCCAATAAAACCACAGTTACTTCAATAAATATTCTTACCCAAGCAATAGGGTAACCTGAAATTTTTTGTAAACCAGTCATTAAACCATCTCTAGGACCAGGTCCTAAGTTTGCTATTAAATATATTCCACTTCCTAGTCCGGCAGCAAGTGTACCAACAAATGCAGTAAATAGATTGGTAAAAATAATATTGGATGAAAAATCGAACTGATAAATTGAAAAATCTAATATTAATGCAATAATTATCATATTCATTACTGTTCCTAGTCCAGGTTTTTGAGCTAATGGTATCCATATAGATAATACTATAATGCTAGAAACAAAGGTCGCAAAACCAATTGACCAGTTAAATTGGATAGATAAACCTTGTGCAAAAACAACCCATGGAGCATTTCCAATTGAAGCATGTATAAGCAATGAAGATCCAAACCCAAAAATAATAAGGCCTAAGCAAAGAAAAATGAAGGTTTTAAGCTTAGGTCTAAAACTTAATGAACTATGAGATGACCAAGAAGTCTTTGGTATTTTTTTTATTTTTAAAAACATGTAAAATCAATAATATGTTTAATTAAATAAACATATTCAATTTTCACCATTCTAATTTATTAATTGGTCTTAATGGGACAATAACCTTAAAACGAGTTTGGAAATTTTCATTAAGTTCAAAAGTACCGCCAAGGCTTGGAGCTTCAGCTTGACCACCTAAAAATTTTAGTGAATTTGCTCTTATGTCTCCTACAATAGAGTCACCATCCAATATTTTCCAATACCCAGAACTAAGTATAGGTGTTGGATTATAAGTCACTTCAAGTTTTAATTGAATGCTCTTATAATCTTCAAACTCATAGGTTATATAAGCCTGCGTTAACGCGCCATCTCTTACTCCATATGTTGTATAGTTGGTTATAATACGAGGGACAAATAAGCCATCAACTAATTCTTCAAATTTAGGTTTATCATTATTAACACATCCCACACAATGAACTACTGAAATAATTAATAATATTTTTTGGACGTTATTCACTTCTTCTTCAATTCTTCAATTGTACGCTTTAGAGCCTTAATTTGTCTTTTATACTCTCTGATTTCATCTTTGAGATATTCAATGGTACGCTTATCAGATGATTCTTCTTTTTGTCTATACATAAAGAGGTTTAAGTTCACTAAGTTTATTGACGTAAAATGGGGCCGTAGCTCAGTTGGGAGAGCGCTTGAATGGCATTCAAGAGGTCGTCAGTTCGATCCTGATCGGCTCCACTTATTTCCTACTATCAATTCCTGCTTTCAATTATTTATCTATTTTTTAAATTAACACTAAAATAATCAATCATTTTTTTGTATAAATTTTTACGTGCATTTCCTCCACTCATTCCATGTGGTCTATTTGGATAATAGAAAACATCTAATTGTTTATCATGTTTAATAAATTCTTCAACAAGCCAAGTAGTATTTTGAGAATGAACATTGTCATCTCCGGTTCCATGAATTACTAATAACTTTCCTTTAAATCTATCAACATATGATAAAACGGATGTTGAGTCATATCCGTCTTTATTATCTTGAGGTAGTCCCATTGATCTTTCAGTATAAATTGAATCATATAGTCGAAAGTCCATTACAGGTGCAACAGATACACCAACATCAAAAAGATGAGCATTTTTAGTAAGCATTAGACCTGTAAAATAGCCTCCTCCAGACCAACCCCATGCTCCTACTCTTTTAGGGTCAACAATTCCTTTATTAATTAAGTATTCAACACCTGTAGCAGTATCTTTTGCTAAATATTTTGACATATCTCCATAACTTAAGTTTTTAAAAGCTTCCCCCCTTCCACTCATACCTCTAGCATCCATTGAAAAAACTACATATCCTTGTTGAGCAAGATATTGATTCCATGTACTTCCCCAACGGTTATTTACTATTTGTGTACCAGGCATTCCATAACCATAAACAATAACTGGATACTTTTTATTTTTTTTATAATCTGGAGGATAAGTGATTATTCCATCAAGTTTTGTTGTACCGTCACTTGACATAAAATGAATAATTTCAGGATAACTCCAATCATAGACTTCAAATTGAGATTTATCTGTCTCATTAATAATTTTTATTATATTTCCATCCATATCTTTTAGGACATGCTTAGATGGACTTGTTAAACTTGAATAAGAGTCAATAAAAGCGCCACCTTGAGGTAAAATTTTAACTGAGTGAGAGCCAGATTCATTTGTTAATAAATTTAATTCGGAGCCATCAAATTTGACTGAGTAAAACCGTGTTTCAAATACTGATTCTTTATTAGCGGTAAAATATATTTTTTGATTTGCTTCATCAATTTTTAATATTTGTTTTACTTCCCAATTACCATCAGTTACTTGATTGATTAATTTGCCATCATCTGAATGAATATAAATATGATGCCAACCTGAACGTTCTGACTTCCAAACTATTCGACCATCATTTAAAAAATTATAATTTCTATGTAATTCAACCCAACCGTTTGGATCTGATTCAGATAATCCAGATTTTGATTTTCCATTTTTTATATCAATGTTTAAAAAATCCCAACGATTTTGAAGACGATTCATTTTCATTACTTTTAGTAGCTTATTATCCATCCATTTTATCCAAGGGTAGTATGTATCGTAATTATCTCCAATATCCATCTTTTTACGATTCCCTTTCTTTATATTTGAAACAAAAATAGACATTGTTGGATTAGCTTCGCCTGCTTTTGGATAGTGAATTTCTTTAATTTTAGGATAAAGAGAAATTTCATCAAACATTGAAAAAATTGGAACTTTTGACTGATTTTCTTCCCAGTAAGCAATATGCTTACTATCTGGACTCCATCGGTAACCATCATATGAACCAAACTCTTCTTCATATACCCAACCTAAATGTCCATTAAGTATTGTTTTAGATCCATTACTAGTTATTCTTTTTTCTTTGAATCTTATTAAATCATAGATATAAATATTATTATCCTCACGAACATAAGACACATATTTACCATCTGGAGAAAATTTAGCGTTTCTAAGTTTTTCATTATTTTTAGATACTGATTGAATCTTTTTAGTTTTTAAATCCATTACATAATAACTAGCATAGAAAGACCTTCTCCAAATTTTTTCTTTGTTATTAATAAATAATATCTTTTCACCTTTTTTATCAAACCAAAAAGTTTTAGGTACAAAATTTTCGCTCCATGTGGTTTCTTCAGTTTTTCGTTTAGAAACAATTATAGCTTTATTCTTTAAACTAAAATCTTTTTCGGTTAAAAAAATTGATGTATCAGAATTCATTATATCAATTTCTAAAAGTATGTTTTTCTTTCTACTAATATATTTATTCTCATTTGGTACCCATGTTAAAATATTAAGCGAAGTATACTTAAATGGCGATTTCCCTTGAACATCCTCAAATGATAAACGTTTAGGATTAGAGTAAAGTGACGTTATGATCAAAAATGGTATTAATATAAATTTTTTCATCAATTAATTTTCCTTTTAATTTTTTTTAAAAGCGACCGCATCATATCAATATTTATTCTTCCTGTATTTACATTACGTGGACTTGGATGATAACTTGCCCATAAGATTTTACCATTTGGTAAAAGATAGGATTTATCATGACCAAATGGGTAATCTTTCATTTTAAAATCAAAATCTTTCCTAAAATATTTTAAGCAACCATCAAAACCTATTTTTCCCAATGCTAGGATAATTTGAACATTAGCTAGTAACGACATTTCAGCACTAAAATATTTAGAGCAATTACTTAATTCTAAAGCTTTTGGTTTATCTTGTGGCGGAACACATTTTAAGACTGCTGTCATAAATGTTTTATTCAATTCTAATCCATCAATTAATGAATCTGAGTTTGGCTGGTTTGATAAGCCTTCTAAATAAAGGCTCTTAATAAGAAAATCAGCTGATTTATCACCTGTAAAGACTCGACCTGTTCGATTTCCACCGTGAGCTGCAGGAGCTAAGCCAACTAATAGTAATGATGCTTTTGGATCACCATATCCTGGTATAGGCTTTCCCCAATATGACCAATCTTTGAATTGCTTTCGTTTCTCATTTGCTATCTTAGTTCTAAAATCCACCAATCTAGGACATATTTTGCATGATATTATTTCTTTATACAAAGAAGACATTGAGCCAGATTGAATTAGTGGGTGCTGTTTAGCTACTGGATTAAGATTTTGCAAAGTTTAAATAAGATTTATTTTTTAAAGTAATTAGTATAATTAAAGATTAACATATAAAGACAATATGAGATAATAAATTTTTAAATATAATCTTTTATCATAGCCATTGCCTTTGGGACATTCAAAAACATAAATTTGCAACCTCTTTTATAAAGATTAAAACATTATTTATTTGAAGGATAATCATTTATGGCAATGATGACAATGTTAAGAAATAGAATGCACGTAGTACTTTGGGCTCTACTTGTTCTTTTTCTTTTAAGTATGACAGTTGGTGGTTTGGTAGGTGGTGCTAACATTATAGATCAACTTCTTGGTAGAGTAAATCCTGCTGAAGCTATTGGTTTAGTTAACGGTCAAAAGATTACTCCTAATCAGTTTAATCAAGCTGTAAATGCTCAAATGGATGCAATTCGCAATTCAGGGAGTCAAATTTCAGACCAAGATCTTGAGAGAGTACGTTCCCAAGTATGGAATGGTTTTATAGAAGAATATTTAACAAAAGAAGCTATTGAAGATTTAGATATTTCCGTTTCGGATGAAGAAATTATTTACCATTTAGAAAATAACCCGCCTATTGACATTCAACGGTTATTTTATGAAAATAATGTTTTTAATGAAGAAAGGTATCGACAAGCATTAACTACGCCTGGAATGATTGATTGGACACCAATAGAAGCTTGGATGAAAGATTATTTTATTCCACGTTTTAAACTTCAACAATATATAAGTATGTCATCTGTTGTTACTGAAAATGATATAAAAGAAGAATTTATTAAAAGGAATATTGAATATACCATATCTGCTATTCATGTAACGAATTTATCAGTTAAAGATAAAGTATCTAAACCTACAGATGAGGAATTATTAGAAAATTACAAATCTCGACTTGAAGATTTTAAACGTGATGAAAAAAGGCATATCTCGTTTGTAAGTTGGCCCAAATCACCAACTGCAAGTGATACTCTTCGAGTTAAACAAGAAGCTTTAGAAATTATTATGTCATACAGTGAAGGTGATGATTTCGGTGCTTTAGCTAATATTCATACTATGGACCCTGGCAATCAAGTCACAGCTGATTCTGGAAGAGGTGGTGACTTAGGGTGGTTTGGCAAAGGGCAAATGGTTCCAGCTTTTGAGGATGCTACATTTAATGCAAAGTCAGGGTCTGTTGTAGGGCCAATATTGACTCAATTTGGATATCATATCATTAAAGTAGATAGCATTAAAAATAAAGGTAAAGATGATCATCAAGTTAAAGCTAAGCACATATTATTAAATATTGATATGGGTCAAAATACTCGTACAAACTTAAGAAGAAGTGCTACGCTTTTTAGTTATGATGCTCAAGATTATGGCTTTATGGCTGCCCAAGATACTCATAGTGTAGAAATGCAACCCTCAAATTATTTAGGACAAGGTGATATTTTTATAGCAGGTCTAGGTCCTTTCAGATCAGCTGTAAGGTGGACATTTAATGCAGATGTTGGTTCAGTATCTGATCCCCTTGAAACAGATGATTTTTATGCCGTTTTTACACTAGATTCTATTTCTCAAGAAGGAATCGCTCCTTTTGAAGATGTACGTTCTCAAGTACTTACAGGAATGGAGAGAGATAGAAATATTGAAGCTTCATCAAATTATGCAAATGAATTAAAAGCTAAAGTAGAAACTGGATCATCTTTTAAGGATTTAACTGAAAATAATAAAACTTTAGAGTATGTTCCTTCAGATAAAAAGAAATTAAGCTCTTCATTTATTTCTTTGGGGAAATCAGAACAACTAATAGGAGCATTATTAAATTCTGAAAAAAATAGTTTAATTGGACCAATTAAAACAAATCGAGGTTATGGAATAGTAAAAATTCTAGAAATAAGCACTTTTGATTCAACAAATTGGAATAATCAAAAAAATATTATAAAAACAGATTTAAATCGTTTAAAAGAAACAACAAATTATCAAAATTGGATGAGTAATTTAAAAGAAAGTGCTGAAATTGTTGACAATAGAAAGTTTCATTTCTAAAACAACTCAATTTATATTTAAAACCATAAAACATAAGAGACCAAAATAATGAAAATTAAAAATCTAGCAATAACTCTACTCCTTTCTTCATTTATTTTAGGACAAGAAGAAATTTCTAATAATTTAAATACTGCAGTTGTGAAATTTGAATCAACTGGAATCAATGATATGGAGAATCAAGCTTTTTTTGAATATTTTCTTCAAGAGTTAACTAATTCTTCTCAAAATAACTTTATTGATCAAAAGCTAGTGAATCAAAAAACTAAAAGTTTAGATTTGACAACGAACAGTTGTTTTACAAATGAATGTTTAAAAGCTGCAATGGATTCAACAAATTCTGATGAATTAATTGCAGGAACTATCCAATTTTCAAAAAATAAATTTCGTGTTAAAATTCATAAAATTGAATCATCAAAAAATAAATCAAAGACTTATAATATAAGATATAAAGGTGAAGTTGATGGATTTATAACTGAGCTTCAAATACTTGCGTGGGAAATTATGGGGAAAAATCCACCTGGAACTTTAAGCGCTAAAAGGAAACCTAGTAGAGAGTCCTTTTTAGAAAATCCAACTAATAAAAGAATTTTGGTTTTTACTATAGCTGGATTAGCAGGAGCATCATATGTCTCAAATACAGCAGGATACAATAAATCTATGGATGGTGCAAATAATGATCGAGAAATTTTTTATGATGATCATATAGCAAGTGCTAATAAGTCCAAAAATGAAGCAAACTTATCATTGGTAGTTATGATTGCTTCTTTAGGGTATGCTTACTATGATGGTTTACTAAAATTTGGAGATAAATAAGTAACTGATAAAATAAAAATACTTACTGTATCTTTGGTTCAATTCTAGTTCTAATTATCCAAGGTGATTGGTAACCTTTTTTTATAATACTTTGCCTAAAATTTTCAGCTTTATTCCTTTCTATAAAATTACCGACACGAACCTTATAGTTAGGTGCTTCAAAAACTATATATATTTTTTCATTTAAAATATTTGACAAATCTTTTTGTAATAGTTCAGCCTTAGACAATTGTTTTGTTGCTAATATTTGGACGCGGAATCCTTCAATAATAATTTGAGTTGAATCTATTGAAACTTTATTTTCTAAAATACTTTTAGATTCTAATGGTGAAATTATCATAGGCCATCTAGGTTCTGGATTATTAAGTTTGTCTGGATCAAACTTAATTTTTTTATCTTGCGCAATTAATAAAGTTGAAAATAAAATAAATAATATTTTCATATTTTTCTCATATATTGATTGTTAACCCATCCTTTTTTACCATCAAGTAGTAATATTTCATACCATCTTGTTTCAGATGTTGTAATTTGTACTTTTGTTCCTTCATGTATTCTAAATAATACATTCTCACCCCTTGCTATTGGCGCTGAAAGAACATCAATTGAAGTTGAAATAACAATGGCTTCATCAATATCAGAAATATTCCAATATTTATCAAATGAAATCCATATTAAAATTAAAAAGGATAATGTTAAAGTATAATTAAAAAAGATCTTTATTTTTTCATTTATAATGAAATATGATTTAATTAAATAGATTATTGAAATAGTAACGAAGAAAAACCCACCTAAAATTATAATATCTAGAATAGTTGTTTTATCTAAAACTGCTTTATATAATGAAAATAAGAAAAAATTATCTGGCGGTACAATTCTATCTTTTACTTGAGAACGCACAAAATTTAAATTATAAAGTATATCTTTATCTCTAGGAGAAATGGAATGACCTTTTTCATATGCCCAAACTGCGTTACCTAATTCGCCCATTCTATAATAACTATTCCCAAGATTTAAGTACAGATGCTCATGAGTAAAATCTTTTTCTAATTCATGAAAATGATTAACTGCATTTTCATATTCCTCACTTTCATAATAATAATTACCTAATTGAAATAAAGAATCAGCATTTTGAGATGATGATATTGAAAATAGCACTAAATTTATAATTATAAATTTCAAGATAAAGCCTTATCTATTTTTTTAATAAATTAATTGCTTGATCTTTTAAAGTTGAAAGTTGTGTATCTGCTTGGGGACCAAATCGTCCAGCATCACAAATCTTTGTAATAGAAATAATCTCTTTAAGAAGAGAATTATTAATTTTTCCTTTAAGCTCAGATTCAATTGTAAGTGGATCTAAATTTTCAGTTGATAAAAATAATTTTGATTGAAAGTATTTATAAAGGACTAATGAAGTTAAGGCGAATGGATCGTCAGTAGATTTTGATATTTGTTTTATAGCTATTTTAAGCGCACCTTGTGACTGTCTTTGGCCATATGTTGATAAACGATTTGCTTTAAATCTCGATAGAAAAGTTGGAAATATATATAGAGTAGTTGCAAAAACATAAGTGCCCCAAACCCAAATTGGAATTGACCTTTCACCTTTTGAATAAAATTTAGGTGTTAAAATTTTAATATGTCTTATATCATTACCTAATAAAGAAATGTCCTCTTTATTAAATTGAGTTGAAGCAATATTTGTTTTATCTCCAGGATTAATTGTTAAAGGCAATGGCTCAGATCTTGAAATTATAAATTTTTCTAGAGTCGGATCAAAATATGTCAGCTTAACTGGTTTTAATATAAATTGTCCAGAAATTCTAGGTATTAAAATATATTCAAAATTTAGTTCACCAGTAATATCATCTCTGAATTCATTTCGCTTAAAAGAAGAAGTTGGGGGAAATACTTCCATGTTTTGTGGAAAATCTATACTATTAATATTGAACTGATTAAGATTACCTGTTCCTTTCAGTTCTACTCTGAAAGTAATAGCTTCATTGATTTTAACAATTGATGTATCTATCATGGAAGAAATTTGAAATTTACCAACTGCTCCACTAAAATCTGATGGGGGAGAATTTGGATATTTGTTAACCATAATATTTATCGAGTCAGATTGAATAAATTGACGCTTAGTCTCTTTAAACATTGAATTAAAGAAAGCATCATTAAAAGGGTTTTTTGATTTTCCACGAGAAGGTATTTCTACATTACATATTGCTGTCATTGGAGCAATAATTAAGTTACCAGTTTGAGTAGGAAATAAAGCTGATTTATATAATGTAGCAACTTTATAGTCTACACCATTTATTTTAGTATTATTAAAACGTATAGTTTGAGCAACACGGAGGTCTTCATTCCAAAAACCAGTACTCTTAGGATATTCAATATCTTCAATTGATAGATTAAGACGTGTAAATAAACGATAAGTTACAGTTATCTGTTCTCCTGGAAATGCTTCTTCTTTATCTGCTTTTGCTTCAATGAAGAGATTAGCCATCTGAGCTCGGCCAGCACCTTTTTCTACCGAAATGCCAATTGGATTAGTTTTAAAAACCTTTTTTTGAACAGTTACGTTTAAACTTGGTATATTAATTTTTCCATCATTTTTAGCTAGTAAAGTCCAAGTTAAACTTCTTGAACTTGTCATAGCGCCATTAATCCATTGGATATTTGTTTGTTGAGCTGGTCCGCTTATAATTTTAAAATCTTTTAATATGGGAGAAATATCTACGCTTGGAGTACCATCTGCGTTAGTAGCTACTATTTTTAAGCCTAACGTTTCATTTTGCGAAATACGATTAGCATCAACCGAAGCTGCTACAATTGTTTGAGAAAAAGTAAAATTGAACAGTAATAGTAGTAAACTAATAAAGTTTTTATATTTCTTAACCATTACCAATCTTTAGCTAGTTTACGAGATTTTGAACGAGATATTTGTTTCTTTTGCATGATTTTTTCATCTTGCTTTAGTGCATCTAATATACTTTCAGCTTGTTTTAAATCTTGATCCTTTTCTTCATTTGAAGATTCTTCCTGCTTTTGCTCTTCTTTATTTTGCTCTTCTTTATTTTGCTCTTTCTGATTCTGCTCTTGGTCTTTTTGCTCTTGCTCTTCCTCCTTCTGTTCTTCGTCTTGTTCTTTCTGTTCTTCTTCTTCCTCCTTTTGTTCTTCGTCTTGCTTATCTTTTTCTTTATTTTCTTCTTCTGGAGGTTTCTTTTGATATTTTAAATATTCATAATTGAATCTAGCTTCTTTATCATTTGGATTTAGCTCGAGTGCTTTTCTGTAAAAAGAGATTGCTTCTTCAGCTTTATTATCTTTGTAAAAGGTATTACCGAGATTGTAATAAACTTTTGAGCGAAGGTTCTCATCAGAACTTTTTAAAGATTCTTGGAAACTTTTTTTTGCAACTTCCCAGTCTCCTTTTTGATAAGATGAAGCACCACTACCAAAATGTGCTTCTACATTCTCACTTCTTTTAATTATTATATTTTCATAATAATTTTTTGCTTCTTCATATTCTTGATTTTGATAATACTCTAGACCCTTATCTTGCGATAAACAAAATGAAATTAAAAAAAGAATTGTAATTATTTGATTAATTTTCAAATCTATTTTTCCATTTTTTATATTTTTTTACTTTTGTAGGTATTATCATACCAGTAAACATTAATCCAAAAGAAATAATTGCAAAAGATTGGTAACGATCTTCATATTCACTAAAAATTTGAGATTTTAATGTACGTTTTTCCATATTATCAATTGCATTTGTAATCTTTTTAAAGTTTGCTGGTTTGTTATCAAATCTAACATAAGTACCATTCCCAGCTTCAGCAATATTATTAAGAATTTTTTCATTTAAAAGAGAAGTTATTAACTTTCCTTCAGCGTCTCTTTTATAATCTCTAATACCTTGTTTATCAATTATAGGAATCAATGAGCCATTTGATGTTCCGACTCCAACAGCATGTACAATCATTCCTCTTTTAGCTGCTTGACCAGCTAGTTCTATAGCTTTGCCTTCATGGTCCTCACCATCTGTAACTAGGACTAAAACTTTGTATTTTGAATCTTCTTCAGTGAAAGCTGATAGGCCAGTTTCTAATGCCATGCTCAAAGCAGTACCTTGTGTTGGAATCATTTTTGTATCAATCTGGTCTAAAAATAGTCGTGCAGCCTCATAATCAATAGTTAAGGGTAAATACATATGGCTAGACCCAGCAAAAACAATTATGGCCACTCTATCACCCTTTAATTGTTGAATCATTTGAGATATCTCAAATTTAGCTTTTTCTAGTCTACTAGGCTTAACATCTTCAGCGTTCATACTAGTTGACACATCTAGAGCAAAAACTAAATCAATACCCTTTCTATCAAAAGGTGCTAAGCGAACTCCAATTTGTGGACCTGATGCAGCAAAGATTAAAAAGATTAAAGATAAAAAAAGTAATCGATCTTTTGTTTTAATTCTTATTAAATCAGTATTTGCCAATAATCGAGAACGTAATTCTTTTGAGATTTGTCCTAGTTCAGGCTTAGATCTATTTTTAAAAATCAAAAAAATTAAAACTACAAATAGTGGTAAATATATATAGAGAATAAGTGGAAATCTGAATTCAATCATATTTTTCTTCTGAAAAGAGTTCTGTCTAATGTTTGACCACTTAAACCAAGTATCAAAGCCGGAATTAAAAACCAACCAAATAATTCTTTATATTGAGTGAATTCTTTTATTTCAATTTCTGTTCTTTCTAGAGTATCGATAGTATCATATATTTGCTCTAAACCGTATAGATTAGTTGCCCTAAAATATTGACCATTTGTTCGCTTTGATATTGATTTTAATGTTTCTTCATCAATTTCATTTCTTATATAACCTCTTCCAGGAATGAATGAGACATCTTGATTTGTACCTGCACCTATTGTATAAATTTTAATCTCAAATTTAGCAGCTAAATCAGCTGCAGTTAATGGATCTAGTTCCCCAGCATTGTTACTTCCATCTGAAAGCAATATCATCACTTTACTTTTTGAATCACTATGCCTAAGACGGTTTGTTGCATTAGCAATAGCCATACCAATAGCAGTACCGTCATAAGATTGTTCTGCCACTTTTATTTCATCCATTAAAGAAACCAATACATCTTGATCAATTGTTAAAGGACATTGTATAAAAGATTCTCCAGCAAAAACTAAAACTCCTAATCTATCACCACTTCTTGCTTTTATAAAATCTTTAGCAGTTTTTTTTACAGCTTCTAGACGATTAGGAGGAAAATCAGTAGCAAGCATAGAAGAGCTTATATCCATTACTAAAACTATGTCTACTACATCTACATTAGTTTCTTTAATTGAGTCAATTAGTTGAGGTCTAGATAATCCGATTATAAGAAAACATAATGAAAAATAATTTAAAAACCTTATTGAGTGATATCTTATTTTACCTCTTTTTTTCATTTGATTTGAAATAAGTGATTCTGAAGATATAATTAAAGTTCCTTCGTAATTTTTACCAATAAAACGATGATATACTAAAAGAGCTAATATAAGCACAAGCCCTAAAAGATAGAATGGATCTGCAAATTTGATCATTATTTGATTAAATATTAATTTTATGTAATAATTTTAGATTAAAACAAAAAAAGGATCAAAAAGATCCCTTTTTTAGAAAAAAATTTAATAACTAATTAATTATTTGAAGATTTATCAGGCTCGTTGTCTTTTTCAATTGATTCTTCAGCATCTTTCAACTCATCTTTTACACCATCAACTGCACCTTTAAACTCTCTTATTCCTTGTCCTAAACCTCGAGCAAGTTCTGGAAGTTTCTTTGCACCAAACATTAAAAGAATTACTAAAGCTATAACAACCATTTCCCATCCACCTGGCATAGCTGATAAGAATATTTCTTGATTAATCATTTTTTACCTCCACTAAATATATAATTATTCATAACTATAATTTATAAAGCTTATCTGAAATACCTTAGAAAATAATAAGAAGTAGCAAAACCAATAATACTAGTAAAATTAAATGTAAGATTCAAACCAAACTTAATTTTCAACATAACTAAATCAAGTGAAACTAAACCAGTTTCATTTCCAACTACACTACCCAAATTAAAATTTATACTTTTTAAGAAGAATTCTCTGACAACACTATCTGGTAATATCCAACCTAGTAATTCACCTAGTAATGTACCAAATAAAGTACCAAAAAAAAGTATAAGAAAAATAATTGAAAGAGAACGTTTATTTAACATTATTTCTCTAAATCAGCTTTTATTTTTGATTCAACACTTAATCGATCTTTGTCAAGCATCCACTTTATGATCGACCAAATAATATATATTGACATTAATGGAAATAATACAAGCCCTCTAAAAAAGAGTAACCCAATTAAAGTAATAGCTAGGCCAACTAAACGAAGATTATTATTTCGTCCTCTTTTTAAGCTAAGAATAGGAAATTTTGAGAATCGAACAGGACTGATTTCTAAAAAACTCATAATAGCTACAATAACCAAAGCTAATCTTGGATCACCCATATCACCATAAAGCTGATAATTAAAAAGCATAAAGCCAATAATAGTTATTGCAGCTAATGGAGTAGTTAATCCAATAAAATAAGGTTTAGGTTCGTCAGAAGTATCAATGTTGAATTTAGCTAATCGTATTGTACCAAATAAAAGTGGCATAAAACTAATAGCAGCGCCAAGAATGATTGGAAGTCCATCAACGTAGACACTATAGACAAGTACTGAGGGTACAGCACAAAAAGAAATAGTATCCGCTAATGAGTCAAATTCTGTACCAAATCTTGAAGTTAAACCCATTAAACGAGCAAGCTTTCCATCTAAGACATCAAAAAAAACTCCAACCATCATTACCCAACCTGCTTTTATGGGCTCACCATTTAAAATAAGTGTAATAGCTAAAAACCCAAGAAACATATTAAATACAGTAGCAATATTAGGAATAAAAGAGCGTTTTAATCGCTTAGACCGATTTGTATTAATATTTGTCATATTTCACCGATAATTGTTTCTCCACCCTTAACTTTTTCACCTAATTTTACGTTTAATTTAATATTTGAAGGCATAATTAAATCAGTCCTACTTCCAAATCGAATAAAACCAAGCCTACCACCTTTATGTAGCTTTAAACCTTCTTTAGCGTAACATATTATTCTTCTAGCAATTAAACCAGCTATCTGTTTTACTTTATAATCTCCAGTTATATGTGAAATTATTGTAACAACTTGTTCATTCTCATCTGATGCTTTATGATCAAATGCAGCTAAAAATTTACCTGATCTGTGTTCACTAGAGATAACTTTTCCATCAATTGGTACACGATTTACATGTACATTAAATACATTTAGAAATATAGAAACTAATTTAGCATCTCCAATTTCAGGATCAATAATTTCTTCAATTTTGACTATTTTACCATCCGCTGGAGAAATAATTAGATTCTCACCCATTGGTATAATTCTTTTTGGATCTCTAAAAAAATTAATACAAAACAAAAATAAAATTCCTAGAAAAAAGTAAATTGATGAAAAAAGTATATTATTAACCACATGAGCATAAATACCAATAGGTATAGTGATTAATAATAAAGGAATAAGTATTATTCGACCCTCTTTCGCTATCATAACTATATTTTTCCTAATTTAAGTTTTCTATTTATATAACGCCCATCTCTCCAAATTTTTAGCTGAATTCTATCCCCAGGACGAATATCATTTATCTCAATAACCTCTAAAATATCATCTAGACTTAAAACTTTTATATTCTCAACTGCGACAATTATATCTCCATATTCAAGTTTAGCTTTTTGAGCAGGACTATCCTTAGCAATACTAGTAATTATGACACCTTCTTTAATTGGTATATCTAGATAAGCAGCGGTTTTTAAATCCAAAGGTTGCGCACGAATTCCAGTTGTAAAATCTCTAACTATTTGTCCTTTTGTCTTTAATTCTTCAGCAATTCTTTTTGCACGATTTATTGGTATTGCAAAACCAATTCCAATTGAGCCCTGTCTCGAATTACTTCCAGTGTAAATAAATGTATTTATACCTATAAGCTGACCTTTTGAATTAACCAATGGACCACCACTATTTCCAGGGTTAATAGCAGCATCTGTTTGAATCATACCTTGGAATACTTTACCATCTTGTAAACCAAAATCAAGATCTTTACCACTAATTATTCCAATTGTAGCTGTTGGTTGTTGATTCATATCAAAAAGACCAAATGGATTACCTAAAGCAATTACCCATTCACCAATAATCAGTTCATTTGAATTAGCCATTTCTATAAACGGGAAATTTTTCCCATCAACTTTAAGCAATGCTAAATCAGTTAGATTATCCATACCAATAACTTCTGCGTTATATTCTTTTCCTCCTGGTAGAGTCACAATGATTTTTGAAGCATTCTCGACTACATGATCATTAGTTAAAATATAACCATCAGGACTGATAACAACACCTGAGCCTGAGCCTTTGACTTCTTTTTGTCTAATTTGAGGAGAAAAAAAATATTCAAACCAGGGATCTCTTTGAAAAGGGTTAATGGAATATTTTTGAACCTGAGTCACATTAATACTTGCAACAGCTGGACTCGCAATTTTAATTGAATTTGTTACAGCATTGTTTCTTGAGTCAGTTATTTCAGACTGAGAAAACAGTATTGTTATAAAAACAAACAAAAGAAACTTTATACTAATTTTGATCATAATCTACTTTAGTTAAAACCAACCCATGGGGTGGAGCTTTGAATATATTTACATTCTCCAAAGGTCTATTAATAAGTTCTTTAAAATATTCTATTTCAAACTTTCCTCGTATAACTTCTACCATTGTTCCTACAAGATATCTTACCATATGATGTAGAAAACGATTACCCGTAATATAGTAATTTACAATTTCACTATCTTCTTTCCATAATGATTCATAAATAATACAACGTCGATGATCTAGAGTTTTATTACTACGACTAAAAGATGTAAAGTCATGATCTCCTTTAATAATTTTAGCAACATTATTTAATTTATCTAAGTCTAATTTTTCTGTTGACCAAGTATAGTTTCTATCTAATAAATATTTGTTATTGCGAGTTCTATACAAATAATGTCTTTTTATAGCTGAAAATCTAGCGTGAAATTTATCTGAGACTTGATCGCAATTCATTATTCTAATATCTTTTGGTAAATTTCCATTTAATGCATTTTTAAGTTCACTAGTATTTAAATCTGTTTGTAAATCAAAATGAGCTACTTGTCCAGTTGCATGTACACCAGTATCAGTTCTACCTGCACCGTGTACTCGTACAACTTTGTTGTTATTAATTTTTTTTAATGACTTTTCCAATTCTCCTTGAACGGTTCTATCTTTCTTTTGTAATTGCCAGCCACAAAAACCAGTTCCATCATATTGAATGATTACTCTAAATCGTGACATAGCTATGCAAAGTATAATAACTAATAGTGATTATTAATATCATAACTCCATGATTCCAGTTAAATGGAATTGGATAGGTTACTCCTCTAGGAAATTTTTTACCATAACCGCGAAGCTTCATTGCCAAACTAATATCATTAGCACGTTTTAGCTCATGAATTAATAAACCTGGCAATTCTTTTGCAGTTTTATTTACTTTTCCAAAGGTAGAGAGGTTTGATTCCAGCCCTAATGTTTTATGACTATTCCTAATAGAATACCAATTTGACTGAAATGTTGGATAGAATCTTAAAGTAAGACTTAAAAACAAAAAGAAATTTTCAACCCATTTCCATTGAAGGTCAAACTTAACCCAAATACTTCTTGCTAGAATGACTATATCTTTATTTGGTGTTATTTCAATAAAATACATCATAGCTGACAACATTAGTATTAAACGAAAAAAACCATAAATAGCTTCATAAATAATTACTTGAAGACTATTATCTGTCAGTAACAATGAAAAAAACATATAAAGAAAAAGCATTATAGGAAAATAATATATATATGCTTTTATTTTAGAAATTATAAGTGGACTAATTCTATGATTATAAACTATTATAGTAAAAAAAATCATTAGATGGTAAAACCAACCAAGGTAAGTTTCAGTAAATAACAATGAAGTTGAAAAACCAAGGAAAAACCACAAGTTAACTAATGGATGCATAACTAAAAAGAAAACGTAAAAGAATAGCCAACACTTCCTAATAATTGATTATTATAAGGCTCTATTGATAATGATTTATTAGTGGAAACTTTTTTTAAATACAATGCATCTATTGAAGATACTATATGGTTTAGCATTAAAGCACCAATACTAAATGTTGCAAATAATTCTAATTGATCAGCGCGAATACGTTTATTTTCAAATATTTTACGATTTGATTCTAAATCCCAATCCCAACTCCATTTTTCATCATCTGGATATAGATCATCCATTTCGCGGTTTCGTAAATGTTCATCATTGTAGTTTTCAATTGAATTATAATTTCCAATATCTACCCAATATTTATGATCTTTACCTGAAGAAGAAATTGCTGCATGTCTTGAAGCGAAAGCTTTATAATTCTTTTTTTCAATATTTGAGAAAGTTGAAGAACTGACTAATGTAATAAGAATACCTGATTCAATATAATTAAATAACCGTGCTCGTTTTGGTTTACCTAAGGATTTTTGTCCCCACCCAGGAATTATCAAAGATTTAATAACAGGATCTAATTTTGATTCATTTTGTATTTGTCCATAAAGCTTCAAATTGCAAACAATGAATGAAATAAGAATTAATTTTGTCGTTTTATTAACCATATAAATTGTATTAAAGTTATAATAAAGCATAATTGAGAAAAAATACTTCCGAAAGTACCATAAAATGTAATTTTATTATTAAGAATTACTTTTCCTTTAAACACTTCTTGAACTCCAAAGGGTACCCTATGATCGACTCTACCTGAAGGTTGGATTACTCCAGAAATACCAGTATTAGCGCTTCTAACGATACCTACTCTTTGTTCAATTGCACGCAGTATAGCTAACTCAAAATGTTGCCTAACGCCCGATGAGTTGCGCAGCCAAGCATCATTTGCTTCAATCGTAAGAAACTTAGCTCCATTTTGCATAAATCTTCTAGTAACAAAAGGATGACTTGATTCATAACATATAAGATTTCCAAATTGAACTGTATCAATTGGAAAAGTTGTAAAACTTTTTCCATGTGAAAAGTTTGCTTGTCCAAAATTTAATTTTTTAAGAATCTTAAAATGATTAGAAAGTGGAATGTATTCCGCAAAAGGTACTAAAAAATTCTTGTGATATATTTTATTATCTTTTAAACCAAAATAAATTGCACCATTATAGCTTAGTCTTTCATTTAATTCATAGCTGTAATCAACAGTTCCCATTAAAAGTGGAATATTTGTTTCGTCGACTAAAGATTCGTATTTATTACGCAATGAAGATACTCGCATATAAGCTGGTAATGCAGCTTCTGGCCAAAGAACTAAATCAGGATTATATGAGTAAGCCTCTAAATTAAGTGAATCCATAATTGTATATAATCTATCTCTAAACCGCACATCCCATTTTTGGTTAGGATTAATATTTGGTTGAATTACAGAAACGTTACGAGTGTTCTGGTTTTCTTTTTTTTCATAAGATTGCAACCTAAATGTTCCAAATATCCAAGGAATTAAGAAAACTATTATTAATATAGAAATAAATTTTTTTATTGAAATTATTATATCTAAACAAAAGATAAATAAGAGTATTTAATAATAAAATCCAAAAGCCTACACCTTCGGAACCTGTTGTATCTATTATTTGAAGAACGGGAAGAAATTTTGTTTGTGTTATTGCTAGGTTAGCCCATGGAAAACCTAAAGGTCCAAAACTTCTTAACCATTCAAATGTAACCCATATAAAAGGAATCATTGCTAATGCATTAGCTGAACGTTTCTCTAAGAAAGCTATAGACCAACCTATTATAGCCCACATTGAAGATAAATAGATAACACAGCTAATTAATGACAAAAGTACGGGAAATAAAGTTGCTCCTGAATTTAGGCCTATCCAATAAAAGGAAATAAAGTTTGCAATAACAGCAGATAAAAAACTCCATCTAGCTGATTCTTTTGGTGATTCATTTAACCAGATATGTATTAACGGTACAAAACCAAACCATGCGGTAATTCCAGGAATTGGAGGATAAGATATACCAATTAGTATTCCAGATATAATTGCAAGATGAAAAGGTGATCGATTAAAAAATGAAATCATAAACAATTAGTATCTAAATATTGTTGTAAAAAAATAGCAGCAGCAGTTTTATCAATATGACTTTTATTGTGACCAGTTTTAATTTTTTGTTGAATTAAAGACTTTTCCGCACTTAATGAACTTAATCGTTCATCTTGTAACATTATTGGTACTTTGATCTTTAATTTTAATTTTTCTTTAAATTCTAAAACACGTTTTGTTTGTGATGTCTCTTGGCCCTTCATTCCTAAAGGAAGTCCTAAAATAATACATTCAACATCTTCTTCTTTTATTATTTCTTTTAGCAGAATAAATAAATCTACTAAATTATTATAAGTGATTGTCCTATAAGGCTTAGCTATAATTTTCATAGGGTCCGACAATGCTAGTCCAATTCTTTTTGAACCATGGTCAATGGCTAAATATCTACTCATATATTAAATACAAAGGTTATTGATGAGTTCTCTCAACTAAGTCAATACTTTTTACTTTGGATATATTTTTTATAACACGATCAAATTGTTTTACATTATTGACTTGAATAATAAAAATTGCTGTAGCTACTGTATCTTTGACTTTACTATCTACTGAAATCATATTTATACTTAACTTTGAAATAGTTTCAGTTAAATCTTTAAGAAGTCCTTTCCTGTCTTGTCCAACAACTTTCATCCTAACATTAAAAAGATCTTTTCTAGCGACCTCCCAATCAACTGGCAATAACCTATCAGATTGTTCACTTAATAAGGGTAAACTTTTACATTCAGATCGATGAACAGTAATTCCTCGTCCTCTTGTTATAAAACCGACCATATCATCACCTGGGATAGGATTACAACATTTCCCAAAGTTTGCCATTATATTTGATATGCCTTCAATTTTAATATTTCTACTCTCTTTTTTCCTAAATTTAAAAAATCGAGAAGAATCATCTTCCTTAATTGATTCATTTTCTGGTGTTAGTTTTTCAAGAATATCTCTTACAGAAACTTCACCTTTACCAAGTGCTTCAATTAGCTCACTTGAGCCACCAAAACCAAATTTTGAAAATGCATTCTTTACCTCATCAATTTGTTTTAACATTTTTAATCGTCTTAAACTTTTTGTTAGTATTTCTTCACCAATTTTTACACTTTCTTCTCTTTCTTGTTTTTTTAGATATCGTTTTATTTGATTTCTAGCTTTAGATGTAATTACATATTTCAACCATCCATAATTTGGTTGTTGAGAATTACTAGTAATTACTTCAATAGTGTCACCATTTTGAAGTACAGTATTTAAAGGAACTGTTTTATGATTTACTTTAGCTCCTAAACATGTTTTACCAACTTCAGAATGAACTTCAAAGGCAAAATCTAATGGTGTAGACTTAATAGGTAATTGAACAAGATCACCTTTTGGGGTAAAAACAAAAATTTCATCACTAAATAGATCAATTTTTAATAAATGCATGAATTCTTTAGGGTCATTTTCTTCACTGTGAAGAATATCTAATAATTCTCTCAACCACTTTACATGACTGTCAACATTCCTTGAATCTTGTGGGCCTTCTTTATATCGCCAATGTGCAGCTACACCAATTTCAGCAGTTTGCTCCATTTCTTTAGTTCTAATTTGAATTTCTACTAACTTTCCACCTGGGCCAACTACTGTAGTATGGATTGACTGATAACCATTACTTTTCGGCGTGGCAATAAAATCTTTAAATCTTTCTTGAAGTGGTTTAAATTTTTGATGAATGATACCTAATGCTAAATAGCAATCTTCTACTTTACCTACTACTAAACGCAAAGCTAAAATATCATATATTTCTTCAAATGCTTTACCTCTTTTTACCATTTTACCATAGATTGAAGAATATGATTTTGGTCGACCACCGATTGTAGGGTCAATTTTGTAATCTCTTAATTCTTCATTTAATATTTTTGTTATAGTCTTTATATACCTCTCACGTTCTTTATTTGAGGATTTGAGTTTTAAACCAATTTCTTTATATACATCAGGATTCAATGTTTTAAGCACAAGATCATCTAATAGCCATTTTACCTTTGCCATACCAAGTCTATGGGATAAAGGAGCGTAAACATCACGAGTTTCTACAGCTATACGATGCTGTTTAATCCTAGGTAAATGATTAATTGTTGACATGTTATGTAATCGATCAGCAAATTTTATAATAATAACTCTTAAATCTTGAGCAACAGAAATTAACATTTTCATAAAATTTCCTGCCTGCTTCGCTTTACGGCTAGAAAAACGAATACCACCTAACTTACTCGCACCGTTTACCAAATTTGCTACATCAGAACCAAAATTTTCTTCAATTTCTTCAAGAGTAGCCTCAGTATCTTCAATTGTATCATGAAGCAAACCACCAATTATTGTAATATGATCCATATTCCAATTTGCAAGTATTTTTGCTACCTCAACGCAATGTGATTCAAAATATGATTCCCCAGATAATCTTTTTTGACCTTCGTGATGCCTTGAACCAAACTCATATGCTTTCCAAAGAATTGTTTTTAATTCATCTTCTGGGAGCTGTTCATGGTGAGTAACACCACTTAATAATTCTAAAAATGGCTTAGGAAATTCACCAACAAGAAACGGTGCGAATCTTGAAAGCGGATTATTCATTTAAAATTGCGACTCCGCTTCCATTTCTACAAAAGCAGACATATTTTCAAAACGAGCAAAACGATCGATAAAAGTTGCTTCAATGATTCCTGTAGGACCATTACGTTGTTTAGCAACAATAATTTCAGCTTTTCCTCGATCATCATCTTCTTGTGTATAAACCCAAGGTCTATATAAAAATATAACAAGATCTGCATCTTGCTCAATTGCTCCTGATTCTCGTAAATCTGACAATTGAGGTCTACGATCACTTCTACTCTCAACAGCTCTAGATAATTGAGATAAACCAATTACTGGTAAATCTATTTCTTTAGCTAAATTTTTTAACGACCGTGAAATTTGAGAGATCTCTTGCTGTCTACTTTCTGATCCTTTAGGACCAGTCATTAATTGTAAATAATCAACAATTATTAAACCTACATCTTTTTCAGCTTTTAAACGACGTGCTTTAGCTCTTACTTCTAAAACTGACATACCTGGAGTATCATCTAAGTAGATTGGTGCTTCAGCTAAAGAACCAACTGCAATACTTAAATTTTTCCATTGGGTTTTAGGTAGCTTTCCTGTTCTTACTAAATGACTATCTACACGACCTTCAGCACAAAGTAAACGCATTGCTAATTGATGGTTTGCCATTTCAAGACTAAACATTCCAACACCTGTTTTTTCAAGAACAGCTGCGTTTCTACCCATTGAAAGAGCTAACGCAGTTTTACCCATACCAGGACGCCCCGCTACTATAATTAATTCACCAGGATGAAAACCTGAAGTCATATCATCAAGATCCATTAAACCTGAAGGTACACCTGTTACAGAACCTGGCTTCGATGCAATTTTATCTAATTCTTCAAAAGCATGATGTAAAATTGGGTCAATGTGTTTAAATCCACCCCTAAGGCGTTTTTCAGAAATATTAAAAATAGCTGATTCAGCTGAGTCTAATATTTGATCAACATCTTGAGAATCTTCAAAAGCGTCTTTTGAAACATCGTGTGAAACTTTAATTAGTGTTCTTAAAAGATGTTTTTCAAGAACTATTTTTGAATAATGCTCAACATTTGCTGTAGTTGGAACGGATTCTGCTAATCCAGTTATATAGAATGCTCCACCAACACTTTCTAATTCTTTTTTCTTTTTTAATTTGTTAACAACTGATATTGCATCTACAGGTTCGCCTTTTTCAAAAAGATCAACCATGCAGGCAAAAATACGTTCATGAGATGTTTTATAAAAATGATCAGCTGTTAACCATTGCATACTTTTACTTACAGCTTCTTTAGTCGTAAGCATTGAACCAAGAACAGCTTGTTCAGCTTCAAGAGCTTGAGGCTGTGCTATTAATTCATTTAATTTATTTTTTTTTGCCATTTTTTTTAATCTATTCTATAATGGACCGAATCCATTTAAAATCTTTCCAAGCTTCTGGTTTCCAATTAGAGTTTCTTAATAAAGCAGCAGGATGATAGGTCACAATTAATGGTGTTCCATTATAGTCATGTATAACACCACGCATACTTTTCAACGAATTATCCACATTAAGAAGCGTCATTCCAGCAACTCTACCTAAAGCTACAATGAGTTTGGGCTTTATCAAATTAATTTGATGAATTAAATAAGGTTCACATTCTTTTACTTCGTTTGGCAAAGGATTTCTATTTTTTGGAGGTCGACATTTTAGGACATTACATATATATACATCTTTTTCACGAGAACGATTAATAGCCAATAATATTTTATCTAATAATTTTCCTGCACGACCAACAAATGGTTCACCTTTTATATCTTCTTGTTCGCCCGGTGCTTCTCCGACCAAAAGTAGAGATGCATTTGGGTCCCCAACGCCAAAAACAAAATTATTTCTTAAACCACCAAGAGAACATTTTTGGCATTGATTAATTTGATTATTGAAGGAATTTAAATCAGATTCATAGTCATTACTGAGATTAGAAACTGTAGGGATATTTTTTAGGTTTGGGTCAGATTCTAAGTATAGTTCATCTCCATAAAGATCTCGAATTTGTTTTAAATATTGATTATTCATAATATTATAAAGAGAATCAATACTTATTTAACATGAATTAATCTTTGCTTTCATCCCATTTTAAATTGCCATCTATAAATTCATTTACAGCAACTGTCGTTGGCTTTTCTAACTCTTCATAATCTTCAGGGTTTTTCTCTACTACTTCATCATACACACCCATTTCGACTTCTTCAACAGAAGCTGTCATCAAATCTTCAACAATTCGATTATTTAGAACTTGTTTTGCACGCTTTGACATTACAACCACTGCTTCATATTGATCATCTGTTCGTTCTTCCATTTCTCGGATAGATAAGGGTTCAAGAGCCATAAGATACTCCTTTACTTTCATTTTTAATAATACTCATAATTTCATTTACTGCTTGATCTAAATCATCATTAATTACGTGATAATCAAAATTTGATTTATATGATAATTCTGATTCAAGTCTTTCTAAACGTTTAATAATACGTTCGTCATTATCAGCTCCTCTTTTTTCAAGACGAAGTTTTAAAACTTCAACACTAGGCGGTTCAATAAAAATCGATAACGATTTATTTGGATAAAGTTTTTTTACAGACGTAGCGCCTTTAACATCTAATTCTAACAGAATTCTTTTATCTTCATTAATTGCTTTTTCTAAAGTTGACTTTAATGTTCCATAATAAAAATTACCATGGATTTGTTCCCATTCGATAAATTTAGCATCATTAATTTTTTTTTCAAATTCTTCATTTGTAATAAAAAAATAATCTTTGCCTTCAAATTCATTTGCTCTTTTTTGACGAGTGGTACAAGATACAGAAAAATTAATTGATGAATCTAACTTTTGTAAGTATTTGCAAATAGTAGTTTTTCCTGATCCAGAAGGAGCCGATATAATTATAAAATTATTCATAAAATATTCTGTACTTGTTCTCTAACTTTCTCTGATTCATCTTTCATGCTTATAACTGTATTAATTATTTTTTCAGATGTACACTTAGATCCTACTGTGTTGATCTCACGACTAATTTCTTGTAAAAGAAAATTTAAGCCTTTACCTATTGGATCATTCTTATTAAGCATTTTTTTAAATTGATCAAAATGACTATCTAATCTTACCACTTCTTCAGTAACATCTGATTTTTCTGCCAAGATAGCTATCTCCTGTGCAATACGAATTTCATCTATAACAGTATTATTTAATAATTCGCTGATTTTATTTTTATATTTTTCCTGACGTTTTTGTAACTCCTTCGGTAAATTTGATTTTAAGTCAGATAAAAGATTATTTAAAATTAACAAACGATCTTCAAAATCTTTCTTTAGCTTTTTGCCTTCAACAGATCGCATATCTAAGACTTCACTACATGCATCATTTATAGCTTTGATCAAGTTTTCTGAAGTCTTTGGGTCATTTTCAACATATGTAAATAAATCATTTGCATTTATTAAATCACCCATATCTAAATGTCGACCATATTTTTTTTGAATCTCAAGGAGTACTTTCTCTATAGCTTCGTATTTTTCTGAATTAAAAGTTAGTTCTTGATTTTTTCTACCATTATCATAATCTATATTTATGTGAATTGTACCTCGAATTAATTTTTCAGTAATAATATCGCGAATTTGCTTTTCAACTGATGGCTCAATATCAATACCACGGATTTTGACATCAAGATAACGTCCATTAACTGCTTTAATTGAAGCACTAATTTTTTTGCGCCAGAGCCTGCTGAGCCCTGACCGTAACCTGTCATACTTTGTATCATTTATATTTCTTCTAAAGAAGCCTGCAAATCTACACTTTTTATAGATTTTAAAGAAACAATACCTCTATTCAATTTTACCAAAAAATTATTGGCTAAAATATTATAATACTGTGTGTAATATTGATTAATTAAGAAAGGTTATATTAGATAATGAAGAAAAAAGTTTTTATTACAGGTGCAAGTAGTGGAATTGGTGAATTTTTGGCATATGCTTATGCTAAAAAAGGTTACTTCATTGGATTAGCAGCAAGAAGAGAAGATAAGCTAGTTAAAGTAGCATCTAAATGTTTTGAATTAGGCGGTGAAGCAAAATGTTATATTCTAGATGTAACAAATAATGAATTATGTAAAAAAGATATTGAAGACTTTATTTCTCTTCCAGGTGAAGTAGATACTATTTATGCTAATGCAGGTGTCGGAGCTCCTGATCAATTAAGCACAGGTGATTCATCGTCTATGAACAAAATTCTATTAACTAATATTCTAGGAGTTACAAATATTGTATTACCATTTATACCATATTTTAAAACTAATAAAAGAGGAAAAGTTGCTGTAATAAGTTCAATTGCAAGTTTTAGAGGATTAGCACATCACTCTGCTTATAGTGGGTCAAAAGCTGCTGTTCGCAATTTTTGTCAAGGTTGGAATAATGCTCTTTATAAATATAATATTTCATTTAGTGCAATTTGCCCAGGTTTTGTTTCAAGTGAAATGACAGATAATCAAGATAACCCCCAACCTTTTAAAATAAGTACTAGTCTAGCTGTTGATAAAATTATAAAAGCTGTCGAAAATAGAAGAAAGGTGTTTGTTTTTCCCTGGCAAGCAAAAATATTTATAATTCCAGTGATGAAATGGGCACCTGATTGGTTAACTCGCCTGCTAAGAATCTAAATATTTTTTAAATAAGAAAAGATCCATTCTGAATTAGCTGATAGAGAAATTAAGTGAGTACCTCCCAGTCCTGAATCAGCAGCTTCATTTAAAAAAGCATAATCTAATGAAATATTTTTCCAACTCAGACCAACCCCAGCCGTGTTAGCACCTATTTTATTTCGACCAAGCCTAATTGAAACCATTTGATTGTAAATAATATTAACACCTAAAAGTAATTTCGCTCCATAATTTCCAAATTTTAAATCATCATCAAAGCTTTTTCCAGATAAATCCCACATAAAATCTCCCATAGTATTCAAAGTCAATGGTAAACTTTTTAAATTAAAAGTATGTGAAATTCCTGAAATTAGAGTTGGCTTAAAACGTTCAACTGTACCACTATCCCAAACCAACCAACTTGTTGAAATATCTTTTACAGTTAGACCAATATGACCATTTTTCCATGGAACTGCTAACAATCCAAAATCTATCCCTACACCAAAAGCTGAATATTCACCTAGATTGTGATTTAACCCTTTAACTGCTATTCCATATGTTAAACTCTTTTTTTCCCATGCAGTACTTAAATGAAATCCAATTTGACGTTGTGAAAAATATTTTATTTTATTTTCATCTAACCTTTCTCCATCATCCAATAAACCATTATTTTCACCAATATCGCCAGTTCCTGGAACACCATCAAAACCAAAATCTAATAAAATATTTCGAGTATCTGGAATTTGATCTATCCCTTCATGCATTAAAATTAAATTTAATGGCCTTGAATAACTTTTAATTTGAAATCCAATTAAATCACTATTGATCATCCCTGCAAGACGATTTTGATGAGTATAATTAAAATTATGTATACCTACACGATTAGAAGAAGCTGGATTGAATAAAGGAGAAACAGAAGTACCAAAATCTGTTACGGCAGATCCACCCAATGATAATATTCTAGCATCACCAGCGCTTTTAAAAACTTCCCAGCCATATTTAACCCAATATGTTTGAGATGATAAAGTAGATAAAGAAAAAATAAATAATAATATTTTATTTATACTATAATTATAAAGTTTCATAAAATAAAACTAATATTATAAATCATGATTTTTCTTTATCTCTTCTAACTTTTTTATTATTTCTAAAGGTGAGGTATTATAAAGGTCTAACAAATTAATTTCTTTTTTTATTGATAATTCTTCTTCTAAAGATAAAGATATTTGTTCATTAACTGATTCTATATTCATTTTTTTCTCTGATGGATTCTTTGTTAAGTGATAACTCAGTATATCAGAGGCACGTTTAATTACAGTATTTGGTAATCCTGCCATTTTTGCGACATGAATTCCATAACTTTTATCACCTGGTCCAGGCATAATTTGTCTTAAAAAAATTATCTTATCTCCAAACTCTTTAACAGCAACATGATAATTCTCAACTCTATCTAAAGTATGCTCTAGATCTGTCAATTCATGATAATGAGTTGCAAATAAAGTTCGTGCAGCGATTGCTTTTGTATTGTGTAAATACTCAGTAATGGACCATGCCAGTGATAATCCATCATATGTTGCAGTTCCTCTACCGATTTCATCTAAAAGTACTAAACTTTTTTGTGTGGCATTATTTAAAATATTAGCAGCTTCATTCATTTCAACAAGAAATGTGCTTTCTCCTCCAGCTAGGTTATCGCTAGCACCAACTCTTGTAAACAATTTATCTACTAAACCAAATTCTAGCGTAGAAGCTGGTACAAATGAACCAACTTGGGCCATTAATACAATTAATCCAATTTGACGTAGATAAGTAGATTTTCCAGCCATATTAGGACCAGTGATTAAATGTATTTGATTTTTATTTATTTTTATAAAAAGATCATTAGGAATAAATCGTTCAGTTTGAGGCAAAAGTTTTTCAACTACTGGATGGCGACCATCTTTAATCTTAAGATTTTGATTATTTGTTATAATTGGTCTTGAGTATTTATTATCCTTAGCAACTTTAGTAAATGTTGAAAGGACATCACAACGGCTAAGAACTAATGCATTTTTTTGTAAAAGTTTTGCTTTTTTTAAAATAGTCTGGCAAAGATCATAAAATATTCTAGACTCAATTTTTTCAATTTTTTCATCCGCAGAAAGTATTTTTTCTTCATATTCTTTTAACTCTGGAGTGATATATCTTTCAGAATTAACTAATGTTTGCTTCCTAATATAATCTTCAGGGATTTTTTCATTATGGGTTTTAGTAATTTCTAAAAAATATCCAAAAACTTTATTATAACCTACTTTCAATGATGGAATACCTGTTTTTTCTCTTTCGCTTACTTGAAGTCTGGAAATCCAATCCTTGCCCCCATTACTTAATTCACGTAATTCATCTAATTCCTTATGAAATCCATTAATAATCACTTTACCTTGTTTAATTTGTGATGGAGCATTTTTATCAAGAACTTTATTAATTTCACTTAAAATAGTATTTATATTTGAAAATTCTTTACTTAATAATTTTAAAGCATTTTGCGATGACTGTATAAAAATATTTTTGATTTTAGGTATTTGCTCAAGACTAAAACGAAGACCATTTATTTCTTTGGGTGAAACCTTATTATTATTTATTCTTCCAAGTATACGTTCTATATCTGAGACTTCCTTTAATGAAGATCTAAGTTCTTCGAAAGCTTTAGAATCTTCATTAAAAGATTCTACAATATCAAAACGCTTATTTAATCTACTTTTATTTGTAAGTGGACGATTTAACCATTGTTTTAACATTCTACCACCGCTTGCAGAAATTGTCTTATCTAAGATATCAATAAGAGTTCCATGAGTGCCTTGACTTCCAAGAGATTTAAATATTTCTAAATTTCTTACCGTAAAACCATCCAAACCCATAACATCTTTATCAACTATAGGATTAATTCTAGAAATATGATCAATAGTACCACTTAGTGACTCAGTGACATGATAAAAGATAGCACCAGCTGCTATAATACCTTCATTTAAGTCTTCACAGCCAAAACCTTTTAATGACTTTACGGAAAAGTGACTTAAAAGTGTTTTATAACTTTGATCATAATTAAATATCCAGTCATCTATTTTTGTAATAAAAGGTTTCAGATTATTATACCAATCTGAATTAGAATAGACAAAGGACTCCGCAATTAAAACTTCACGAGGAGTGAATTTTCTCAAAGCTTCTGTCAAACGTTCTGGTAAACATTCACCTAAATGAAACTCACCCGTAGATTGATCAAGAACAGCATAACCTGATATTTTTTTTCCAAAATAAATTGAACATAAATATTGATTTGATTTTTGATCAAGTGCTTGCTCGGCTGTAATAGTTCCAGGCGTAACAACTTCTATAACTTCTCTTTTCACTATTCCTTTTGCTAGCTTAGGATCTTCAACCTGTTCACAGATTGCAACACGATGTCCTGCATTTACAAGTTTATGTAAATAATTATCTAATGAATGATAAGGGAATCCAGCTAGAGGTACATCTGCTGCTGCACCATTAGATCTTTTAGTTAATACTATTCCTAAAGTTTTAGCAACAATTTTTGCATCATTATTAAAAGTCTCATAAAAATCGCCCATACGAAAAAGAACAATGGCATCATCATAATTATTTTTGACTTCCATATATTGACGCATAAGAGGAGTTCCTTTATCTTTAGGCACAAGCTTCTCCTTTTATACGTGCATCTCCATCACGTTCAGTGATCTTCATTTTATCAAGTAATTCCAATAAAGGAATGGCATTTTTACGAGTAGTTTTAGTCATTGTTTTAAAATCTGATATATTCATTTTATCATGAGTTAAATAATAATGAGCAATTATATCAATTAATTTATCCCATACTGATGCGTGAATCCACATACCTTGAACAACTTCATAAACTTTTCTATTATTTTTAAGAACATGAAGAAGTTCTAATGATTTTTTCTCAGCACTTTCATCTAAATCTATTGCCTTCGTTAGATTAAATCCAGCTTGTATTAAAAATTTTTCTATTTTTTGGACTAAAAAATCATCAGATTTTGAGAACTTAACAGAATGACTTTTTAAAGCGTAACCTCCATCAATATAGATAAGCTCATCCTCCATGGAAGATAAAATAAAAGTTAGCCAGTTCACACTTAATTGACAATTAACATGTATACGTTCTTTTGCTAATGAATTTTTATATGGATTCTTTTGATGAAACAATTCTAATTCCTGACGAACTGCTTTTATAGATTTTTCAAAATATTCATGACTAAAAACCATCCCATTTTTATTTAATATTTTAGTATTTTTTATCCAATTTTTAATTTCACTTTGAGTTACATGGAAGCGCCTTGCCCAATTACCAGTTGATTCAGGGTTTTTCCAAAATTCATTTATAAATTGATTAAATCGCTTAATAGGTTCTTGATCTAATACATTTACCCATTCTTTTAGTTTTTTCCCTTTAAATAAAGGTTCTGGATCTAAAACAATACATCCTCCAATTGTTTCCATTGGTGAAAAGCTTCTAATGATAAAACGCTCGTTCATTAAAATAGCTAATGGCTTCTCAAGTAAAAATAACACATTAGATTCTTCGCCTGCTTTGATTGTTTTATTTATTACAACTTTAGCCATTACCTCTGCGGTTCCTATATGCAAATGTATGCGCTGTCGACTCTTTAACTTCCAATTTGTATCAGAAATCATACTAACCTTGGCAATTATCTTATTTGTCTCTTTGACAAAGCCCCTTTCAGTGATAACAGAACCTCTTGATACGTTATCTAATTCTTTTCCAGATAAGTTAATTGCTGCTCTATCACCCATCTTGACTGATGATGTATTAATTCCATGTGTTTGGAGTCCTCTCACTTTAGTTATTTTATTTCCTGGAAATACTTCTAAATCAATATTAGAACTAATTTTACCAGATAATACTGTTCCTGTAACAATTGTTCCAAATCCTACTTTTGAAAAAACTCTATCAATCGGCATATGAAAAAAACCACGATTTGGAGGCACATTTAAACTTTTTGAAGAGCTGATAATTTCATTTTTTAAATTATCAATACCTTCATTTTTTTCAACTGATGTTCTAATAATTGGGGAATCTTTAAGAAAAGTATCTGATACTAGCTCACGTAATTCTAATTCAATTAAATCTATCCAATCTAAATCGTTAATTAAATCAGTTTTTGTTATCGCAATAATACCTTTTTTTAATCCGAGAAGCTTTAAAATATGTAAATGCTCTTTTGTTTGCGGCATTATTCCATCATCCGCAGCAACAACAAGAATAGCTATATCAATAGTTGATACACCAGCTACCATATTTCTTATAAATTTCTCGTGACCAGGTACGTCAATAATAGTTATAAATTTATCTAGATAGGCGAAACCTAGATCAATGGTCATTCCTCGGACTTTTTCTTCAGCTAGCCGATCAGTATCAGTACCAGTCAAAGCCTTGACCAAGGCAGTTTTCCCATGGTCAATATGGCCGGCTGTTCCAATAACGATCTGCAAAATTTTCCTGTTTATTTAATTTCAAGGATAGCCTCAGCTAAGATTTTTTCTTGACCTGGAATAATGGCTTTTAAATCAATAAAGAAATTGTTGTTATTAATATATCCAACTACTGGATTTTTTCCATTTCTAAATTTAGATGCTAAAGTATTAGGAGAGAATGAATCAGATTTAAATTTTAGCGCCATACTTTTCAGTTTTACTTCAGGTAAAGAACCACTTCCTGCTTCCACTTCAGATTCTACTAATGAAATACTTAGTTTTTTAATAATTTTTGCAGGAACAGAGGATAAAACTTTTTCTCCCTTTTTAGAGAGTGATCTTCTTGAAGTAGTCATTAAATTTATAGCCAAGTTATCCTTTGATGGACCATCATCATGAAAGCTTCTTAATAAAGATTCTAACAAAGCGAGTATCCATTTATCACATCTAAATGCTCTTGCAAATGAATTTTGTTTAAATCTTTTTAAATAGGTTTTATTGCCAACTATTAGCCCTGCTTGTGGACCACCCAATAGTTTATCTCCAGAGAACGTTATAATACCTACACCAGATTTAACGACATCTTTTACAAACATATCAATAAAAACATCTTTATTAGATAAATCAACTAATGCTCCACATCCAAGATCAGCCATAACTGGAACACGCTTCTTTTTACCTAGCTCCACCAAATCAGATAATGGCACTTCACTTGTAAATCCTTTAACTACATAATTACTAGTATGCACCCATAGAATTACACCTGTATTCTTATTAATTGCTTTTTCATAATCCTTTAAATGTGTACGATTAGTAGAGCCTACTTCTTTAATCTTGCAACCACTTTTTTTTATTACTTCTGGAATTCGAAAAGATCCACCTATTTCAACCTGCTGACCTCGTGAAACAATCACTTCTTTCCCCTCAGCTAATTCATTTAAAGTTAAAATAACTGCTGCTGCATTATTATTAACACACATAGCTGACTGTGCACCTGTCAGTGCAGAAAGTAAAAAATCTATATGATCTTGTCTTTGACCGCGCTTACCACTATTTATATTAAATTCTAAATTTGTATAACCAGATACGCGTTTAACAACATCTTTTGCTACAGATTCTTTAATAGGAGCTCTACCAAGACCAGTATGAAGTACTATGCCTGTACCATTAATAACAGATTTCATACTTGGTAAAGACAAATTATTGATTTCATTTAAAATATTCTTAATAATTTGCCCACGTTCCAACTTAAGCTTGCCTCTTTTAGCATCACGACGATACTCTTCTAATCTTATCTTTATTATAAATGTTATATATTTATTATTTAATAAAATATTTTTATCAATCTCAAAAATTACTTCAGATACAGAAGGCAGTTGTTTAAGCTGTTTTAATGTCATAATAATTACTAAAGTAGATTAATTAAATTCACAAATCAAGAACTTCTAGCTGCTCGACTCATAAAGAAGGCAAAGATAACACTTGGAATAAGCAAAATACCCATTGCTGGAAAGACTGCATTTATACCCATATTTTCAGCAATCAACCCACTAAACCCTGCTGAAAATGATCCAATTCCAAAACTAATAAAAAAACTAATACCATAACCAATTCCTCTATTTTGGCTATTAGTAAAGTTAGCAATAAGAGTATTTCCAATTGGTTGACTACTAAAGTATGCAATTCCTAAAAATATGCCTGAAATAATTAAAAATATATCAGAAGAATAACCCATTAGAATGAGAAATGGTATGTTAGCCATAATAATATATATATATGCTGTAGGTTTGTAAAAACGTTCTCCTATACGAGCACCAATGAGTTGCCCTCCAATGCCAGCTATAAAAACCATTGTTGGAAATAGTCCTGCTTTCATATTTGCAGTTAAATTAGGAAGTATAGAAGTTGTATTCTCCGCAAAATGTAATGGCATAAAGGTTGTAAAACCATAGTATGCCATACCCATTAATCCACTTGTAAAAAAATAAAATATTAGCGCAGGTTTATTCGTATTTACATTATGATTTTCAAATTCTTCTTCAGGTATATCAGCACGTTTACGATAGGGTATTGCTAAGAATGTAGATATTGCTAAAATACCATTAAAAATACCAAGAAAGGCATATGCTGATCGCCAAGATATTAACGCTGCTAAAGTTGTGGCTAATAAAGGTCCTAGTGCAGATCCAGTAGAACCGAAAATGCCATGAATAGCCATACCTTTAGTTAATGATTTAACGCGATGGGAGATTAAAGTAAGACCCGCAGGATGATATATACTGCAAAAGAATCCCATAAAACCAAGACCAATAATCATCATTATGAATGAGTTAGATAGAGCTACTAATAATGCTGACAAAGAAGAACCAACTTGATAAATTAAAAGTAAAGTTCTTCCACCAAAACGTTTTTCTGCCCAACCAGCAGGTAGTGCACCCAGACCAAACATAAACCCACTAACAGTTACTACAAATCCAAGGACATCTAATCCAACATTAAACTCATTTCTAATAACGGGAATTAAGCTTGGTAAAGCCAACATTAAAGCATGAACAGAAAGATGACTTCCTCCAGTTATGCTTAATATTACTTTTTCAAAACGTGTCATAAATAAAAGCCCTCACTACCAAAGATAATGAGGGCTAAATATAGGTGAGAAGTTCAACTATCTTTTTTCAGTAATACGTGTAGCTTTTGAACCTGTTAATTTCCTCATATAATTAAGCTTTGCACGACGCACTTTACCTCGACGTTTAACATCAATTTTACTTAACATTGGTGAATGAATAGGAAATATACGCTCAACACCAATACCACCAGAAATTTTCCTTACTGTAAATGTTTCTGATATATCACTACCTTTACGTCCAATCACAATACCTTCAAATTTTTGAATGCGTTCTTTACCACCCTCAACAACCCGCACATCAATTGAAACAGTATCACCTGCACCAAAGTCAGGAATATCTGATTTTAATTGACCTTCTATAACTGGCATCATTTTATTCATCATTTTTCTCCAAATCGTTTAATTCTAAATATTTTTTCCAAATATCTGGTCGCTTTTTTCTTGTTGCTTCTTCACTACTATTTTTGCGCCATTTTTTAATTTTTTCATGGTGTCCTGACATTAAAACATCAGGAACCTTCAAACCCTCAATTTCTCTTGGCTGCGTATAGTGCGGCGCGTCCAATAAATCAGAGGAAAATGTATCTGAGAGTGCTGATTCAATGTTATTTAAAACACCTGGTATAAGACGAACAACACTATCAATTACTATCATAGCTGGTAACTCACCACTGGTAACCACAAAGTCTCCAATAGAATACTCATGAGTTACATATTTTTCAATTACTCGCTGATCAATCCCTTTGTAATGTCCACAAATGACAATAAGCTTATCCACTTTGCTGTTTTCAACAGCATGTTTATGACTCCATAACTCACCTTGAGGTGATGGATATATTACTCTAAGGTTTTCAGTTCCACCAACTAATTCTGTAGCATGGTCAATAGCTTCAAACAAAGGTTTAGCCATCATTACCATTCCAACACCACCACCAAATGGAGTATCGTCAATTTGACGATAATTACTTTTCCCAAAATCACGAAGGTTAATACAATGAAGATCTACCTTCTCTTGTTCAACCGCTCGCCGCAACATAGATTGTTGCACCACCGATTCAACCATTTCTGGAACCGGTGTGATGATGGCGATTTGTTTCTTCAATCCAATAAACCATCCATTGGTGTAATAGTCACTAAACCCATCTTAACATCAACAGAACGAACAATTTCAGGAATTACTGGTATTAAGACTTCTTTCTTACCACGTTCAATCACATACGCATCATTAGCTGGTAAGCTCATCATATCCACCAGTTCTCCAATTATTTCACCATTATCTGCAACCACTGTAGCACCTAAAAGATCTGGTGAAATTAAATTTATCGGGTCAGATTCTGTAATAGATGCAAAAATTAGCTGACCAATCATTGATTCTGCTTCATCTCTATTTTTTAATCCTTCAAAAAGAAAACGTCGCTTTTTATCAATTCCTGTCACTTTTTCAAGTTTCACATCTCTAGCCAAATTAACGTCAAACCCAATATAAAGAGGTTTGTCCACATAATCATCGAATTGACGAATGAGTGGACGCAAACCTACTTCACCCTCAAGCCCACTGGCTCGAGTTACTTTTGCAATGGCAAAAAGCTTATTCCTCATTCTGATCAATAATTTCCAACTGAGCTCGCTTACCACCTTCTTTTGCATTTATAGCAAATAAAATGGTGCGAATAGCTGAAATATTTCTACCTCTTTTACCAATCACCTTACCAAAGTCGCCATCACCAACACGAAGTTCATATAAAATCGTTTCGTCTGATTCAACTACCTTGACATCTACTTCATCTGGTTTGTCAACCAGATTACGTACTATAGTTTCAATAAATGCTTCCATGTGTAATCTCCTTTTCTATTGAAATAATTTTTTATTTTGACTCTTCAGAGCTATCTTTTTCTTCCGCTGGAGCTTCCTCTTCCGCTGGCGCTTCCTCTTCCGCTGGCGCTTCTTCTGCTGCAGGAGCTTCCTCTTCCGCTGGCGCTTCCTCTTCCGCTGGCGCTTCCTCTTCCGCTGGCGCTTCCTCTTCCGCAGGAGCTTCCTCTTCCGCTGGCGCTTCCTCTTCCGCTGGCGCTTCCTCTTCCGCTGGCGCTTCCTCTTTCGCTGGCGCTTCCTCTTCCGCTGGCGCTTCCTCTTCCGCTGGCGCTTCCTCTTCCGCTGGCGCTTCCTCTTTCGCTGGCGCTTCTTCTTCCGCTGGCGCTTCCTCTTCCGCAGGAGCTTCTTCTTCCGCAGGAGCTTCCTCTTCCGCTGGCGCTTCTTCTGCTGCTGGAGCTTCCTCTTCCGCAGGCGCTTCTTCTGCTGCTGGCGCTTCTTCTTCCGCAGGCGCTTCTTCTTTAGCTGGAGCTTCTTCTGCTGCTGGAGCTTCCTCTTCCGCTGGCGCTTCTTCTGCTGCTGGAGCTTCCTCTTCCGCTGGCGCTTCTTCTACTACACTAGCAGCTTCTTTATCAGCTTTTGCTTTAGCTTTTGCTTCTTCAGCCTTCTTATCAGCACGTTCTGCTTTGTTTTTCAAAGTCTCTTCACGGGTTAAAACCCATTTTTTCATTTCTTTTTCAATTGTTTTTTCATCTAAACCTTGCTGCATTAAATGCCATTGGTGGGCAAGACCACTTCTTTTCATTAAACCGTGAGCAGCTTTTGATGGCTGTGCACCAACTTTTAACCATTCTAAAATACGATCTTCTTTAAGATCGTAAGGTTTATCTGTTTGAATAGGGTTAAACCACCCTAATTCTTCAATGGCAGCACCATCACGGCGGTTTCGAGAATCCATTACAACCACTCTATAAAATGGTCTATTTCTTCTTCCAATACGTTTTAATCTAATTTTAGTTGACAATTCTCATTTCTCCTTAGTTTAAGCCCAACATTTGATTTTTTAAATTTTTCGGCAGTTTCATTTTACCCATTTTTTTCATCATTTTCTTCATTTCAGTAAATTGCTTAAGCAATTGATTTATTTCTTGAACAGTTCTTCCTGATCCTTTTGAAATTCTTGAGCGTCTAGATCCATCAATAATAATAGGGTTTTTACGCTCTTCAAAAGTCATTGAACTAATAATGGCATCAGTCCAAATTAATTTTTTATCATCGAAATCCATCCCCTTCATTAATTTTCGATTCATTCCTGGCATCATACCCATTATTTGATTTAACGAACCCATACTTTTTATTTGTTTTAATTGTTCTCTAAAATCTTCTAGATCAAATGTTGCATTCTTAAGTTTTTCTTCAAGTTTTTTTGCATCATTTTCATCAAACAAATCTTGAGCTTTTTCAACTAGTGAAACCACATCACCCAAACCAAGTATTCGATTTACTATCCGTTCAGGATCAAAAGCTTCAAGTCCTTCAACTTTTTCAGATACACCAATAAACTTTATTGGGACACCCGTAACAGCTGCAATGCTTACTGCAGCGCCTCCTCTAGCATCACCATCTAATTTAGTTAAAATTGTTCCGGTTAAAGGCAGTGCCGCAGCAAATGCTTTTGCTGAATTTACCGCATCTTGACCCGTCATTCCATCAACTACAAACATAGTTTCATTAGGAGAAACAGCTTCACTTATTTCCTGAATTTCATTCATCATTTCACCATCTACATGAAGACGTCCTGCCGTATCTAAAATAACCACATCTGTTTTAGAAGCTTTAGCTTCATCAACTGCACTTTGACAAATAGCTACCGGATCACCAGCTCCTTCTTCATAAACAGGTACATCAATAGATTTACCTACTTGAACAAGTTGTTCAATAGCAGCTGGACGGTAAACATCAGCAGCAGCAAGCAATACAGATTTTTTCTGTTTTTTAAGCAGGAAAGCTAACTTACCACAAGTGGTAGTTTTTCCCGCTCCTTGCAAACCTGCCATCAATATAACCGCCGGTTTTTTTGAGCCAAGTTCAAGCGACTTAACATCATTTCCAAGCAAAGCAACCAATTCATCATGAATAATCTTGATAAACTGTTCACCCGGCTTAACGGATTTTAGAACTTTTGTTCCTTCGGCTCGATCTTTAACCCGATTCACAAAATCTTTAGCCACCACAATATTCACGTCGGCTTCTAAAAGAACACGACGTATTTCTCGTGAAGTCTGCTGAATATTGGAATCAGTAATCTTACCCAAGCCCCTAAGGTCTCGGAAGATAGATTCAAACCGTTCTGCCAGCTGATTAAACATATTTTTTCGGCTCTGTAAAAGCTTGGGAAATTAACTTATCCTACTCTTCTAAAACAATAAAGAAAGAGATTGTGTTTTTTACCTAATTTTACACTATGAATTTTAGAATAGAAAATACTAGCTCTTCAGATTTAGATGAAATACTTAAACTTAATCAACAAGCACTTCCCGCGGTAAGCAGTGTAACTAAAGAAGAAATGGAACATTTTCTAAATATAGTAGATTATTTTAAAAGTTTAATAATTGACCAAAAAGTTGTTGGCTTCTTAATAGCTCTTACACCTGGAAAAGATTATCATAGTCTTAATTACAAGTGGTTTGAAAATAAATATAAATCATTTATTTATGTAGATAGAATAGTTATTAGCCCAAGTTATCAAGGAAAAGGTCTTGGAACTAATTTTTACAATGATCTTTCAAAAACCACAGATGAAACTATCACAAAAATTACTTGTGAAGTGAATCTTAAGCCACCCAATGAAGAATCCATTCTATTCCATAAAAAATATGGTTTTGAGCAAGTTGATACTCAATTTACTGAAAATGGCAAAAAAGAAGTCTCTTTGATGAAACTATCTATTTAGCTCAAATAAATCTCTATTTTAACAATACCATCTTTCGAGTTTTAACAAAGTCCTTAGTATGTAGTTGATATAAATAAACTCCTGCACCGACTGGGTCACCATAATCGTTGGTCGCATTCCATTTAACTGCATGGTAACCAGCGGGAGTACTTTGCATATTAAAAGTTTTTACTTTTTGACCAATCATATTATAGATCGTTATTGTTAAATCCCTAACTTCGGGTAGATCAAAGCGAAGTGTAGTTGATGGGTTAAATGGATTTGGATAGTTCTCATGGAGTGCAAATTTCTCAGGTACTCCTTCATTCAATGTTGAAAGATAATCATAGCGATTAACATACAAAACTCTATCTTCACCTGTCACATCTACAGTATCGATACCATCTGTAGATTTAACGACAAATCGCACAGTAGCTGCATTAATTGGTTGCCCCTCAAAAACACCTTCTAATATTTCAGAATATGAAATTTGCACTTTGGTTGATGTTGTATCCCATATTTCTTCCTGTTCATAAACACCTACTTGAGCAAAAAGAACATAATGGATTGAATCACCATCAACATCATTGCTCAATGTCCATTCAAGATCATACGTTGAAGCAAGATTTGACTGAGAAATAAATATACTATCAGAAGCTGTGGTTATCCAGTCAAAACCTGAAGGTGGATCCTGAACTGGCTCCACAGTAAGATTAAAAGAAACATTAGAAACATTAAAACCATCCGTAGCAAATACAGATATTGTGGTTGAACCATGCATATCTTGTTTAGGTATAATTTTTAGATCACCATCTGAAAATTCAACATCTACTAACGAAGTATCTGATGATTTAGGATTCCAACCAATATTATCATTATGCGTATCATCTGTGATGTCTGGAGTAAATGAAAATTCTTGATCTTCTTTAATCGTTAAGTCAGATATGTTAATAACTGGTGGTAAACCATAAAGATCTATATTATTGTTTAACCAATTCGCATTTGTAGCTTGTAGGTCTTCAGCAGAATTAGCAGCTAGGATGGCAAAAAGGAGTGTATCTTTTTGACCATTATTAAAACTAGATAATTTTTTTGACATTATCATTCTATAATCTGCATTCTCATCAGACGAAGATGGTTGATTTTCAGTTTTATTTTTCATCAATTCCATAAATTCAGTTGTCGTGTTTGCATCATCAGCAGACTTATTACGACTCATGTACATATCATTATTAATTGAATGAACACCTATAACACTTTCCCATCTATCACCTATTTGTGAATTATTATCATATACATAAGCTATATTTTTATTTTCTGCAGAGTTTTTTAGCCATCCTGTCAAATTTTGAGTATAATCATTAATATCAATATCAAAAAATGATCCTAGATAGGTTTCACCAAAATCTACGCCCGTTCTATTTTCAACAATGTATTCCATAATAATATAGTCACCACTATCTGCAGAAAAACCATTAGGAATTAAGGTTTTTTGCTCAACAATAATTGAATCTGATACTGCTTGAAATTTTCCTTTAATTTCTGTGTAAATACCTTTATCACTTACACTTAAACTATCAATTGGGTGATATTCATGTCTAGTATAAGGTTTAGCAGTACCGATGATTTGACTATTATCACTTCTAACTCCTGTCCAAACAAATTTACTTAAATAAAGGTGTGTACTGAGAGTTTCATCAGGATAAAGAAGAGGTCCTATGCCATTATTATGAACATGATCACCTGATACTCCATCATTTCTAATTGGCATTTCAATATTGTTTGTTTCAGCTTTATAAATATCAACTGAAAATGCATTAAATAAATTATCACTAAAATCAGAAATAAAATTTCCAGAAGTATCAACAATTGTAACTTTTAATTTTGCATCACGACTAGTCATTTCGACTAATCGACCAAAATAAGTTAAATCATTTGCAGTGGAGTCCAAATTTGTTGTGTTAGTTGAGTTAATTGAGTTGTAAGTAGTACCACCATCATAAGATATTTGCAAATTAGTATGTTTAATACCATAACCAGTAGTTGACCAATTAATACGATAATAATCATTTTGATTAATAAATTCACCACCATTTGGCGTAGTTAGAGTTACTGAATGCTCTATTGCCTTGGCAGCAGCAGACATCAACGCACCATTGATAGACCCATTAAAACCATTGCCACTATAATCTACAAGCGTAGCTGAATTGTCATCATTATTTACTGGATAATAAGCTGTTAAATTAGTTAAAACAGAATTATCAGTAGCAAATGTTAGAATATCGCCATCTCTAGTCCCACTATATATCTTACTTATTTGATCACTACTTAAGGCAGAATTCCAAAAACTTATTTGATCTAATCCACCACTGTATGGATATTTAAAATTGTAATCATTTGATAAATGGACGCTACCAAAAAAGTAATCAGAATCATATGCTAAAAGATCTTTATTCAGTACAGCTTCACCAACAAGACTACCATCAACATAAAAATTTGCAGTCTTAGTACTTTTTTGATAATTCATAGCTAAATGATGCCAAGTATTAAAATAGGATTGAGTAGTAGTAATGGGATAATAAACGTTATCTGAGTCCCAAGCCCCAAATCTAAATTTTCTATCTGCAGTGTACCCTACGCCTATATGATATCCTTGACGTGCAAAAATTTGACCATCATTGACCTCACGCAAACCAATAGGTTTCGCCCATAAAGAAACGGTGAAACTGTCGTCTGTAAGTCCCTCTAAAGCATTATAACTATCAGGTATAGTAGCATAATCATCAATTCCATCAAAAGAAAGATAATCTGATCTATTTTGTACTTTAAGAGTAAAAGTCTGGGTTACTGAACCTCCATTGCCATCTGAGGCAGTTAAGGTCATAGTCTCTGTCGCCACATCTGATAAAGTTGGTGTACCTGATAAAGTATGATATGATGCATCTACTTTACTAATTAAATTGTTGCCCTGATCACCAAAGTAAAGATTACCTTTACTATCAAAGGCCAATCCTTGTGGAACTGAAATTAAAGCTTCTGTTGCTTTTTTATTTGTAGAATAACCTGAAGTACCAGTTCCAACTATTGTTGTGATAATATTTGTACCCTTCCAAATTTTTCTTATTACTGGAGAAGTTGTAGTCCAATGCACAAATATCACATTATCTGCTTTATCTACGGTAAGGTTAATAGGATAACTAATTTGTGCTGACGTTGCTGCGCCGCCATCACCATTGTATCCATTAGTCCCTGTTCCAGCAAAGTTAGATATATTACCATCCGTACCTACTTTACGAATAACATGATCACAATAATCTCCTATATACATATTTCCTTCTGAGTCGAAATCTAAAGTAGCAGGACAGGGTATTCCTGCAGAAGTAGCAGCTCCTCCATCACCACTAATTGATCCATCACCATTACCTGCGACTGTTGTAATTACTCCATTAGAATCAATCTTACGAACTCTACTATTTTGTAGATCAGCAAAATATAAAGCATCATTATAATATTTTAGAACATATGGAAATTCTATTTCTGCTGAAGTGGCCGCACCACCATCGCCACTATAACCTGCCGAACCTGTACCAGCATAAGTACTGATATTCCCGTAAATATCAATTTTTCTTATTCTGTTTCCATTTCCTTCTGATAAATATAAATTTCCAACATTGTCCCCCGTTACGCCCCTAGGGCCATCGATTTGTGCTAGAACAGCAGGACCACCATCACCACTGAAGCCTCCCTCACCTGTTCCTGCAATTGTTGTAATAATGCCACTTTTATCAATTTTTAATAACCTATTTAAACCCTGGTCAGGTACGTAAATATGATCATTATTATCAATCCAGATATTTCTTGGATTCATTATTTCAGCATTATTTGCTAAAATATTACTTTGATAATTAGGACTTCTGCCAGCTAAAGTAGTAATTGTTCCATCAGGTTTTATTTGTCTAATTCGCTGATTACTTAAATCTGCTATGTAGATATCTTGTGTAGTTGAAGAAAAGGTTACATTTTCAGGAACGTTTAATAACGCTGAAGTAGCTACACCACCATCACCACTAGAACCTGCTTTACCAGTACCTGCTAAAGTAGAGATTCCACCATCAGCAGCTACTAATCTAATGATATGGTTACCAGCCTCACCAATATACACTTTATCTCCTTTTACATTAACACCCCAAGGGCTATTTAACTCAGCAGAAGTAGCTGCACCACCATCGCCATTATAACCTGCTGAACCTGTACCAGCAAAAATTGAAATAGTACGATCTGAATTGACATCTACTCTTCTTACTACATTGTTATTTGCTTCTGCAATGTATAATCGTCCATCACTATCAAAATCAATACTATTAGGGAAATTTATTTTTGCAGATGCTGCTGCACCACCATTTCCATCAAAGCCAGACTCCCCTGTTCCTACTATGGTAGAGATGTTTCCATTGGTACCTATCATTCTAATTCTACTATTATTCGAATCTGCTATATAAAGATTGCCATTCCCATCTAAAGCTATATCATATGGTGAGGATAAATTTGATGATGTTGCGGCAGCACCGTCGCCACTAAAACTATTATTACCTGTTCCTGCAATTGTTGTAATAATACCGTTAGTATCTATTTTCCGAATTTTATTATTCCCTGTATCTGCTATGTAAATATTTCCATCATCATCAATGTCTAAACCATAAGGATTATTTAATTTTGCCGAAGTGGCAGCACCACCATCACCAGAGCTTCCTGATTCACCAGGTATTCCAGCTATAACAGCAGAAGTTCCATCACCAGTATCAACTTTAACAATTGTATGATTATTAAGACTTACAAATATAGAACCTGCTAATTTTATATCATGAGTAGTACCCAAATAATCAGTGCCTGATGTACGATTTCCAGTAAACTTGTAAGCTTTAGTTACATCACTGACATTGCCACCAGAAACAGAATTAAGGGAAAGCCAACTTGGATTTGAAGCGACTGAAACAGTGAGATCATCTCCATCTGGATCATTGGTTAAAACATTAAAATTATAAGGTACAGAACCATTAAATAAATTAACTGAATCTGATGAAGAGGAGATAAATGTAGGTGCATTATTTGCAAATGAACTTTTGAATAATTTGGGAGGTGAGTTAAAAGATTTTTTACTATTATTTACTCGATTTGAAATATGATTAATATCATCAAAATCAGTTTGACCAAACTTAGATCGCAGCATCTCATCTTGCTTTGATGATTGTCCGAAAAGAAAAATTGTAAAAAGAGAAAGAATAGCTATTTTACTCATAAAAAAAACCTCTGAATTAATATAAAATTGATAACAATTATAGCATTATGAAAGCTAAAATGATATGAAATAGTTTTAGTTAAGGCTTATATCGTTTTTGTGCTTTAAGTAAATATAGGTCTGCCTTTTCAGTATCTCCATCTTGCGCAAGAGAAACAATTCGTACCGCTTCCAATAAAGGTATTGCAGTATTATCATAATTAGAATAAAAAGCATCCAATGCTTGCGCTACAAGGTTAACCTGATACCCTGCTTTTTTTGCGCGATGTTCATCTATAATCTCATAAAAACGTTCAATATAGTATGGTTCAACCCAGTTAGGATCTTGATTAAACTGCTTTTTAACTTCTTGTTTATGATGAAATTTGAATTTTGCTCCTGCAGCATATACGCCATTTACAAATGCAACTTTTTCCTTAAACTCTAAAGACTCCCAATACATTGCAGGCGATCTTTTTTGAGCTATTACTAAAGTAAATAAAAAGACAAAAAGAATTATTCTTTTAATCATGCTTAAGCTCATCATATTGATTAATAATAGGAACGCGCCTACCCATGCCAAAGGCCTTTGAAGTGACACGTAAACCTGGGGCAGCTTGACGTCTTTTATACTCATTAATTCGTATCCGGTTTGATATATCTTTTACTAGTTCAGGATCCACACCTTCTTCAATTAATTCAGATGGAGATTTCTCATCATCAATAAGAGAACTAACTAAAGGGCTCACGACATTATAATCAAATGGATCAACTTGATTTGGACGTAATTCTGCTGAAGGAGGTTTTTCAATTGAGCTTATCGGAATTCGTTCAAAACCAGCATTTTTATTTACCCAATTAGATAAGGCATAAACATCAGTTTTAGAAAGATCTGATATAACGGCAAGACCGCCGTTCATATCACCATAAAGCGTACAATATCCCATGGCTAGTTCCGTCTTATTTCCTGTAGATAAAACTAACCAATTAAATTTATTGGATAAAGCCATAATAATACTTCCACGTGCTCTAGCTTGAATATTCTCTTCTGCTACTCCAACATCACTACCATTATAACTTGGTTTTAATGACTGCTCAAAAGAACTCACAATTGATTCAATCGATATCGTTCTGTAATCAATACCTAGATTTTTAGATAATTGTTTTGCATCATCTTTACTATGTTCACTTGAAAATTTTGAAGGCATAGAGACACCGTAAACATTATCTTTTCCAAGTGCACCTACTGCAATGCAAGCTGTTAAACTAGAATCGATACCACCACTAAGACCAATTACAGCCTCTGAATGATTGGTTTTTTTGAAATAATCTTTTACTCCCAGCACAAGTGCATTATAGATCTTTTCTTCTCGCTCAATAATATTTAGATCTAGTGGCTTATTTAAAGCAAGATCTACCATTATAATCTCTTCTTCAAACGCTCTACCTTGTGCAATCAATTGACCATTTTCATTATAAGCCAATGATTGTCCATCAAAAATAAGTTCATCTTGTGCACCAACTAAATTGCAATAGATATAAGGTATACTATTATGCTTGGCTTTCCCCCTGAATAAGCTCACATCGATCTAATAATCTATCTACTCTATAAGGTGAAGCAGAAATATTAATAATTATTTCTGCACCTAATTCTTTAAGCTCTTTAGCAAGATCACATGAATAATTTTTATCCCAAAGATCTTCGCAAATCTGCAACCCTATTTTAGTATTTTTTCCTTCTATTGGTACCTCTACTATACAATGTTCATTTCCTGCTGAAAAATAACGATCTTCATCAAACACATCATAAGTCGGTAATAATCTTTTTTTATAATGACTAACTATTTCACCGTTTTCACAAATAAATGCACAATTATAAAGCTTATTATCTTCAGTGAGAGCATTGCCTAGAATAATTGGGACTGATGATTTTTGGGCTATTTCTTCTAATGCATTATTTGCATTTTTAATAAAACGATCTCTAAGTAATAAATCTTGAGGCGGATAACCTATTAAAGCTAATTCTGGAAATACTACGATATCAGCTTTTGAATCTAGAGCACGATTATAACTATCAAGAATATTCTTTTTATTTTGATTAATTGCCCCAACTGTGGGATTTATCTGACAAAGCGCAATTTTCATCGTATAAACTTTATTAAGGTTCTATCCTATGCATAGTACGAGGATAAGGGATTGTTTCACGAACATGTTTCGTTCCACAAATCCATCCTACAGTTCTTTCAATTCCCAAACCAAATCCTGAATGAGGTACCGATCCATACTTCCTTAGATCAAGGTACCATTGAAACGGTTCAACTGGAAGTTCATGTTCATTAATTCGCTTTAGTAGCTTATCATGATCATCTTCTCTTTGTCCGCCTCCAATGATCTCACCAAATCCTTCAGGAGCTATCATATCAACGCCCAAAGCTAAGTCTTCATTCTCAGGGTCTCTTTTCATATAAAAAGCTTTAATCTCAGCTGGCCAACGATGGATCATAACTGGTCGATCAAACTCTTCAGAGATAATAGTTTCATCAGTTCCCCCAAAGTCAGAACCATATTGAAAATCAGCGCCTTTATCTTTAAGAATCTTAGCAGCCTCATCATATGTAATTCTAGGAAATGGTGGTATTACTTTTTCTAAAGATGAGATATCTCGCTCCAACACTTTTAATTCTTCCTGGCAATGCTCTAAACACCATTGAACAACATAACTAACATGTTTCTCTGCCCATTCCATATTTTCTTCTAAATCACAGTATGCCATCTCAGGCTCAACCATCCAAAATTCCGTTAAATGACGACGAGTTTTTGATTTTTCAGCTCTAAAAGTGGGGCCAAATACATATATTTTACCAAAAGCCATAGCACTTGATTCTCCATATAACTGACCACTTTGAGTTAAGTAAGCTGATCGATCAAAGTAGTCTAGCTCAAACAATGTACTTGTTCCCTCAACAGCATTGGCAGTTAAAATTGGAGAATCCATTAATGTAAAACCATTGTTGTCGTAAAAATCTCTAGTTGCTTTAATAACTTGATGTCTAATCTTAAGTATCGCATTTTGATTTTTTGAACGTAACCAAAGATGTCTATTGCTCATTAAAAAATCAGTCCCATGTTCTTTATGAGAGATAGGATATTCTTCAGCAATTTGATGTACTTCAATATTTGTTACGCCAAGTTCGTAGCCTCCAACAGATCGAGGTTCAGCGCGCACTGTTCCAGTTACAGTAACTGAAGATTCTTGCGTTAGCTCATTCTCCAAGGTAAAAATTGATTCTTGAGTGTCTGCTTTCACAACAACGCATTGCACTAATCCTGTCCCATCTCGCAATATTAAAAACCAAATTTTACCAATTGATCTAAGGTTATAGACCCAACCTCTCAAAACAACTTCTTTTCCTTCAAAATCTTTTAATTCAGCAATTGTAGTTTTCATTCTTCTCACATTTTTAAGTTAATTCAATATTAAAATTACCACGATGTCATGATTTCATTCAAAACATCTTCTGCAATTTTTGTTACGGCTACTGCCGTCGCAAATTCACGAGGATCACCAAATTCATCATTATCTTCACTATCAATTAATCCATCTCCATCGTTATCGATAGCATCAGAACTAATATCCCCTGATAAACCATAAGCTCCCCAGCCAGAGAACTCTTTTTCTATTAAAACTTTATCATCTCTTACATCAAACCATTCTACTTTCATATGTACCGTAAATCTATATTCGGTTACTGCTTCTTCTTTTGTAAATGTATATGGTGCATCAGTAACACGAACAATTGTACCTCTAAGGATAGAAGTTGCCTGGTCTTCATCAGTTACTCTAAGAATATTTTCTTCATTAAACTTAAGTAATAAGTTTTCTGTAACGGATTCACTCATACCAAATTCAGCAGTTTGATTTTCAACAATGGGTATTGAAATTGAATCTATATGGGCGGGAATACTACCTGCCATAGAGTAATAAATACATCCTGAAAAAAGAGTACTAAGTATTATAAAAATATTACTTTTATTCATTTAGCTTAATCTTTCTCTCTAATCCATATTGATCAATTTTACGATACAAGGTCCTTTCACTCATATTCAATGATTTTGCAGAAGCACGACGATTATTATTAAAATATTTTAGTGTGCGTTCAATTACCTCACGTTCAAGATCTTCCATCGTAATATCACCTATTGCGCTATTTTTAATAAAATTTTCTACATCTTCTTCAATATGTAAACTTGGGTTTATTTCGCCACTAGTCTTTGGAATAACTGGTACACCAACTTGACTTGAAATAGAACTGCCTTCAGATGCCATTTGTTTTAAAAATTCAACATCTTGACGCAGTAGAAAAAGTTGACGCAGTATTAATTCTCTTTCAGCAGACTCTGCTGGCTGAGGTACAACAACTGGTAGCGCTGTATTATCATGGACTCCACCTTTATTTAACCCTAATTGTTTTTCTACCATTTCAACAGTTATTCTCTCTCCTTTTTCTAAGACAATTATACTTTCTACAAAATTTTTAAGTTCCCTAACATTACCATTCCATGTAAAGTTTTTCATTGCACGTATAGATTCTGGCATAAATCCTCTATATAACATATCGTTTGATCGTGTAAACTCAAGCGCAAACCTCTCTACAAGCAAACTTATATCTTCAACACGATTTCGAAGAGGTGGAGAATCAATTGTAACAGTTTTTAATCGATAATAAAGATCTTGCCTAAATTTATCTTTAGTTACTAGATCCCCAAGGTTTTTATTTGTAGCTGCAATAACTCTTACATCTGTCTTCTTAGCTTTTGATGCTCCTACTGGCATGAATTCACCACTCTCAAGAACTCGAAGTAATTTCACCTGAGTTTCTAAAGGAGTTTCACCTATCTCATCAAGGAAAATGGTTCCTTTATTAGCTGTCTCAAAATAACCTTTACGATCTTCTCTTGCATCAGTATAGGCCCCTTTTTTGTGACCAAACAGTTCGCTTTCTATAATGCCTTCTGGGATTGCACCGCAATTGACCGTTACAAGGGATTCATGCGACCTTTTGCTATTTTGATGAAGTGCTTTTGCGATCATTTCTTTACCTGTACCTGACTCACCAGTAATTAGAACGGATATATCTACTGGTGAAACTTGCATGATCATTTCAAGCACTTGCTGAATGGAGTCCGACCTTCCTATAATACCTGATTTTTTTTGGATACGTTCAATACTCATTATAATCTCTTAAAATACGTTTATTAATTCTTTCTCAATTTTAGCTATTTCATCTCTTAATTTTGCAGCACGTTCAAAATCTAAGGAGTCAGCTGATTCCAACATCTCTTCTCTCATCATATCAAGCGCTAATTTTTTATCTATTTTACTAAAATCATCACCTCTACGATTTTTAAATTTTTCAGGCTCTTCTTCGTGCTTTGAATCAGCAACAGCCGTTGTTCCCATAATCTGATCTGTAGATTTATGAACACTTTCAGGTTTAATACCATGCTTCTTGTTATAATCTTCTTGAATTTTTCTTCTTCTTGATGATTCGTTAATCAAATATTCCATCGCATCAGATATTTTATCTCCATATAAAATAACTTGCCCATTAACATGTCTTGCAGCTCTACCAGCTGTTTGCATTAATGAACTTCTTGAACGAAGAAAACCTTGTTTATCCGCATCAATAACAGCTACTAAGGATACTTCAGGAAGATCAAGTCCTTCTCTTAGAAGATTAATACCAACTAAAACATCAAATTCACCTAAACGTAAATCTCTTAGAATTTGAACTCGTTCTAAAGTATCAACTTCACTGTGAAGATATCGAACGCGCAAATTAACACCTCGTAAATACTCACTTAAATCTTCTGACATCCGCTTTGTTAGGGTAGTGACCAATGTTCGTTCATTCCGTTCTATTCGTTCACGTATTTCACCTATTAAATCATCAATCTGACCATGGCTTTTTCTAACTTCAACTAATGGATCCAACAAACCTGTAGGTCTTATTACTTGCTCAACAATAATACCATTTGACATTTCAAGTTCTCTATCTGCGGGAGTAGCTGACACATGAATTACTTGGTTTTGTTTTGCATGAAATTCATCAATCTTCATAGGACGATTATCCAATGCACTTGGCAAGCGGAAGCCATGTTCAACCAAAACTTCTTTACGTGCTCGATCACCATTATACATTGCTTGAATTTGTGGAAGTGACACATGTGATTCATCTATTACAGTCATAAAATCATCAGGGAAAAAATCAATTAAAGTATAAGGTCTTTCACCTGGTTTTCTACCTGAAAAATATCGAGAATAATTTTCAATCCCTGAGCAATACCCAACTTCCATCATCATTTCTAAATCAAAATTAGTTCGCTGTTCAAGCCTTTGCGCCTCTAATAACTTATCTATTGATCTTAATTCTTCTAACCTCTGAATCATCTCGAGACGGATATCACCTGTAATCCTATTAATAGTAGCTTGATCTGTGACAAAATGTTTACCGGGGTAAATAAATTCTGTATCCATTTCTTTTAAAACTTCACCAGTTAAAGGGTGAAATCGCATAATTTGGTCTATTTCATCTCCAAAAAGCTCTATCCTAATTCCGACATCTTCATAGGCTAAATATATTTCAATAACATCGCCTCTGACTCGAAAAGTACTTCTTTCAAAAACGGTGTCATTTCTGAGATAATGAATATTTATAAGATTTTTTAGTAATTCTTTACGATTGAGTAGCATACCACGTTTTAAGTGGATTACTTTATCTCTGTATTCATCTGGTGAGCCTATACCATATATGCATGAAACCGAGCTTACAACAATTACATCTTTTCGCTCTAATAAAGAACTAGTTGCTCTTAATCTAAGTATATCTATTTCTTCGTTTACAGACATGTCTTTTTCTATAAAAGTATCTGTAACTGGTAAATAAGCTTCAGGTTGATAATAGTCATAGTAACTAATAAAGTATTCAACTGCATTATCAGGAAATAGTTGCTTGAATTCTCCATAAAGTTGAGCAGCTAATGTCTTATTATGTGAAATAATCAAAGTTGGACGCTGAACTTTTTCAATAACGTTAGCTATTGTAAACGTTTTTCCAGAACCAGTAATTCCCAGTAGAACTTGGTGATTGTCACCATTTTTCAATCCATTAACAAGTCCATCTATTGCTTGAGGTTGATCGCCTTGAGGATTAAAACTAGAATCAAGTTTAAACTCTGACATATCGGCAAATTTACCTCGGTTAATCAATACGAAACAATGGCAGAGATTAAATAAATATCATATAAAAAATATTTAATCAAATTATTTTAATAATTAGATAGTGAATGTATGTTCTCATTAATTATCTATGCATTATCTTTTAAATAAATTTTTATTATTAATATTTGTTTTACAATTTTTCTCACAAGGGTGTACTAGAAATATGGAAATTAAAAAATTAGTTTCATATCCGGAAAACTATGAAAAGAAATCTAATAAAAAATGGCCTCTTATTTTATTTTTACATGGTATTGGAGAAAGAGGAAATAATTTAGAACAATTAAAACTTCATGGTATTCCAAAAATTGTTGAATCAAATAAAGATTTCCCATTTATTACTGTTTCACCTCAGTGCCCAATAGAGTTTGACTGGCGTGAAAATAAAATGCAAGATAAAGTAATTGCAATGCTTGATAACTTCATAAAAAATAATAATATAGATATAGAACGTATATATATTACTGGTCTAAGTATGGGTGGATATGGAACATGGTCTATTTTATCTAAACGTCCCAATTTATTTGCAGCAGCAATTCCTATTTGTGGTGGTGGAGATACTGCGAATGCTTTAAAGTTAAAAGAAATACCTATTTGGACTTTCCATGGTGAAGATGATGATGTAATTCCTGTCACAGAAACAATTGATATGGTTGAAGCAATTAATAATATAAATGGAAATATAAAATTCACTATGTATTCAAATACAAAGCATGATTCATGGACTGAAACATATAATAATAAAGATATTTATAGTTGGTTATTATCTCATATTAGAAATTGAAACAATTGAAAATCCTCATTGCAGATAATGAGGTGAAATTTTATAAAAAATAATTACTAAAAAATACAGGATAATTATGAAAAAAATAATATTATTTCTAACACTTATGACTTTACTTTTCCCGCAAAAAGATAATTTAGTTTCTGATGTAGAATCTGTTCTTGATGATCTGCACAGATATGCTTCTGAGGCAAATTCAAAAAAATATATAGATCTATTTGCAAGCAGTGCAGTTTTTTTTGGTACTGATATGAGCGAGCGTTGGCATATAAATGAGTTTAACGAATATGCAACCAAGAGGATGGCTACCGGTACAGGATGGACTTATAAAATGAAAGAAAGAAATATTTATTTTTCTGATGATAAAAGAACAGCTTGGTTCGATGAAGTTCTAATTAGTAAAAAATATGGAGATTTTAGAGGAACTGGAGCACTGAAAATTGAAAATAATAAATGGAAAATTGTTCAATACAATCTTCTTTTACCAATCCCAAATGATCTTTTGAAAAAATATGCTTCAGAAATTAAAGAATATTACAAATCTCAATGATAATTTTAATTAGTTAACAGGAGAACCAATAAGTTCAAACTCATTACTTGACTCAATTTTAACATCTATAAACTCACCATTTGGAACAGATTTTTTAATATGGACAATATTATCAATCTCTGGAGAGTCAAATTCAGTTCTTCCGACTGACAAAGAGTCTCCTGTCTTATCTACTAAAACTTTATATGTATTTCCTACCATAAGATGATTTTTTTCTGAACTAATACTTGCTTGCAAATCTAAGATTTGATCTTTTCTTTCATTCTTTAACTCTTGCGGCACATTATCTTCCAATAATTCTGCTAATGTTCCTTCTTCTTCCGAATAAGTAAAAACTCCTAATCTATCAAATTCCATTTCTTCAATAAAATTATATAAAGTGTTGAAGTCATCATCTGATTCATCAGGATATCCAACAATTAAAGTTGTACGAATACGAATATTTGGAATTGCTTCTCTTAATTGAAGAATGCGGTCACGAATCCCTGATTGCCCCAAACCTCGTCTCATTGACTTCAATATTTTATTCGATGCATGCTGAATTGGCATATCAAGATATTTACACATATTTTTAGCATTTGCCATTGCTTCAATAATTTGTTTAGATAAATGTGCTGGATGAGCATAGTGCAGTCGAACCCAATCAAAACCTAATGTATCAATTGAGTTAATTAAATCACCAAGATATTTTTTTGGCTTTAAATCCCATCCATAACTTGTAGAATCTTGGGCAATAACAAGCAGTTCTTTAACGCCATTTTCTAATAGCTTCTCTGCTTCCCACATAATTGAATCAATATTTCGACTTTTTTGTAAACCTCGCATAATTGGAATACTACAAAATGAGCATCCATTATCACATCCTTCAGCAATTTTTAAGTAAGCATAATGATTTGGAGTTAATAATGAACGATAAAACAATGGATCATCTTTTGAAAAATCTTTACCTGTAAGAAAGGAAGCTATTTGTTTGTGATCTTTGCTACCAAAGAACCTATCAACTTCAGGAATCTCTTTTGACAGTGACTCTGGATATCGTTCAGATAAACAACCCATAACAACTAATTGTTTTAATTTTCCAGTTTCTTTAAGCTTTGCCGCTTGCAAAATAGTTTCAATTGACTCCTCTCTAGCAATATCGAGGAAACCGCATGTATTTACAACAATTGTATCAGCATCTTCTGGTTCTTGAGTTATTTCAAAATTTTCTCTTTCTAGTCCACCAAGTAGAATTTCAGAATCAACTAGTGCCTTAGCGCATCCAAGACTAATCATATTTAATTTTTGTTTATTCATTAATTTTATTTGTGCCTAGAAAACTTTGTACATATTCATCTCTATTAAATATAAATAAGTCATCTAAGTCTTCGCCTGCTCCAATAAATTTTACTGCAATATTTGATTCACTATATAGTGGAAAAATAATTCCACCTTTAGCTGTACCATCCATTTTAGTTAATATCGCACCATCTAATTGAACTTTACTTGCAAAGTCTTTCGCTTGAATTAGTGAATTCTGTCCTAAACTTGCATCTAGTGTTATTAGAGAATTAATATTAAAAGATGAAAAGTTTTTTTGGGAAAGTCTATACATTTTTTCAAGTTCAGACATAAGGTTTTTTGATGTGTGCAATCTACCAGCAGTATCAACAATGACAATGTCAGAACCTTGGGACTTAGCAGCTGTAAGGCCATCAAATAAGACAGCTGATGGCTGATTTGAAGATTCATTATATATAATTTCTACATCTAGTCTACTTGACCAAATTTTTAATTGATCAATTGCTGCAGCTCTATATGTATCCGCTGCAATCATTAAAACTTTTTTTCCTTGAGATTTATAGTATTTAGCTAACTTAGCTGATGAAGTAGTTTTGCCTGTTCCATTAACACCTACCATAAATAGAACCTTTGGCATGGAATTATAAGTTTTATCCTTTTGATTTTTTGGTAAAATTGAAATTAAATAATTCTCAACACTGGAAATAAAATTATCTTCTTTGTTTTTCTTTACAACATCTAAAATCTTTTTCAACATTTTTAAACCCTATATCAGCAAGAATCAAAATCTCTTCTAATTCATCCAATGATTCAATACTTACTTTTTTGTTTTCGAACAGAATCAAATGCATCAGAAATTGTTTCACGTGTTCGTTTTAATGCTTTAAATAATTTACCAACAAGTGCCATTATCTAATTTCTTTATATAATTTATAGAATGTTTTTATATATGATATCCAACTGACAGTTAATAGAAAAGTAGCACAATAAATTGCTAGGTCTTGAGTCCAAGGCAATGCGTCCCATGGCCAAATATGTAATAATAAAGCAAGAGAAGTAATACCTGCTGCCCATTTACCCCACCAGTTAGCATTTAAAATAAACTTGGTATGGTTTAAAAAATATATAGCTGTTAGTGCAATAGTTATATATCTGGATAAATATAGAATGAAAAACCAACCCGGGAATCTACCAACTAGTGTTAAATATGAAGAAACTGAAAGGATACAAGCAAAGTCTGCAATGGGATCAATCCATTTTCCAAAAATGTGTTACTTCTTGTGCCTGTCTTGCAAACCAACCATCTAAGGTATCCGAAAGTACTGCTATAATAATTAAACTAAATGTTATATAACCTAAACTAGGGTCACGTAAGGTATAAACTATTGGCACTGCTAAAACAGCCCTTCCAAGGCTAATCATATTTGCGAAGGTAAGTATTTTAGTTGGATCAGTAATCTTTGCTTTAATTGGCATTTATCAAAACTTTTTTATTATTAATAATCGATTGTTTATCTAAATCATATATTTGATCGCAATGAGCCATAACAAATGGCATATCATGTGAAATTAAAATAAGATGCTTATGTTTTAAAGTTTCAAGGAAAATTTTGCTCAAAACTTTTTTTTGTTCCCAACCAAATCCAAAGGTTGGTTCATCTAATATTAAAAGATCATAATTACAATGAGATAAAATAATTATCAATGACATTCGTAAGGTTGACCATGAAATATCTAAAGCAGATTTATTCTTAATTATTTCCCAGTTGATTTGATGAGAATTAAGCTGCTTTATACATTTTTTTACTAATCTTGGATGTAATTTTTCTTCTTTAACTAATAGAGAAACAAAGGAATCAAGAGAATTTGGACCTAGAATTCTTTCTGGGAACTGGTCAAGCAAAGCGATGGAGGGTTTAACACCGTCAATTAAAATTTTAATTGAGCCATTTGAAGGTTTGAGTGTGCCTGCTAATAATTGAGAAAGCGTTGTTTTACCTATTCCATTTTTACCAGCTAAGGCAATACTTCTCGCAGAGTTAATATTGCTATTCCAATTTTCGATTAATGGTGTTTTTTTATCAAAGTAGAATGATAAGTTTTCCACATTTAAAGACATATTCCCTTTTCGAGAAGAAAAACTATAATTATTATTAATTTCAATATTTTTTACTTGGACAAAATCAGATAACGAAATTAACCAATTTGATTTACTGAAAATAAAATCTGAAATATCAGATGTAAACCATAATATAGTCTTTTGATTTGTTATTTCTTTTTTCATCCACTTTACCCAAGTCGACTTAATATCTGCATTCATAAATGATAAACCATCATCAATTAAAATAAGTTCAGGCTTCATACTAAAAGCTGTAACTAAGTTTAGCATCTCCATCTCGCCGCCACTTAAGGTTGATGGATGTCTATCCCAATCATTAATAAATGTCAAATTTGATTTTATCTTCTTTATTTTTTTTTGTAACAAAATAGTATCATTGAAACTAGACTCTAGTCCAAAAGATAATTCTAATGATAATTTATGAGACAATATTTGATTTTCAGGGTTTTGAAAAACTATTTGAAAAGATTCAGGCATATTTAAATCAACAACTTTAAAAAAATCATTATTAAAAGTATTTAAATTTACAAGGCTACGAATTAAGTGCGTTTTTCCACTACCACTTTCACCATAAATAATGTTTAAACCAGAAGGCATACTAATTGGCTTTGTTCTTGGAAATTTTTTGTAGTCTAAACTGAAATTAACAGGATTAATCATGGATAATATTTCTAACTACTCTTGTTGCAGAGCCTAAATTTCGATGTATTACGTTGGTTGAAGCATAACTTGCTGTAAAAAACTTATCATTATCATGAAAAAGCTTTTTAACTCCCAAATATAGATCAGTACCAGAATCAATTTTAAATCCACCCCCATCTTTAATGAGTTCTTCTGCTTCTTGTGAATTACTATATCTTGGACCAAAAAATATTGGTAATCTTGCAATTGCTGGTTCCATAACGTTATGTATGCCAGTAGAGAAGCCTCCACCAATATATGCTATCTGTCCAAACCAATATAACTGGGCTAGTTGACCAATAGTATCAACTAAACAAACTTTAGCATTTAAGTTATTAGGAGTGGTTTGACTAAGGCGTTCAACTGAAAAGTTTTTTGATTTAAAAAAGCTTTCTGCATTATCTAAATAACGACTTTTAGGATCATGATACGTCCATATTAAAGATAAATCTTCTAACTCATTCATTAAACTAACAATTGAATCAATGATAATATTTTCATCTTCAGCGTGAATACTTCCGACCAATAATGTTTTTGGTCTTTTTAAAACTGATTTAGTACGTTTTATAGTAAAATTATCAGATTTTAATTTTACTTCATCATAACGAGGATTTCCTAAAACACGTAAAATTGGCTTTGTTGATTTTTTTAATATTGATGAAATTAGTTTATTATCAGATTCTGAAATAGTATAAATTGCTGAAAAACTCCCATATACATCTTTATAGAAATTTTTAATAAATGTAGAGAATTTTGATGTATTAATTGAAAATCTTGCTGCAAATAACGTAGTATGGATATCTAAACTATTGGCTCTCCAAATTAAATTTGGCCAAACATCATAGGCAGCTATAATTAACTTTTTTGGATTAATAATTTTTAGACACTTGTTAATTGTCCAATAAAAATCGAATGGTAAATAAACTTTACAATCAATATGTATATCCTCTACATGATTAAATCCAGATGGTGAAAAAAAACTGACAATTGATTTTGAGGAAGGTTCAACCTCTTTTAGTCCTGCAAGAACTGGCTTTATTTGTTCATATTCTCCTAGTGATGCAGCATGAAACCAATAAATACTATTAGATGAACCAACTTCATTCATAAAGTTTTTTAGTTTTTTAATAGTATTTAATCTTCCTAAATAGCCTTCTCTTATTTTTTTATTAAAAAAACTTGCAATTAATATTAAAAGAAATACTAAAGGATATAGAATTATATTATATAATATCATCCAAAACATTATTGCATTATTCCATTAACAGCATTCATTACAGTTTCAATATTAATATTTGTCATGCAATATTGTTCATTTCTAAAGCAAGGTATACTTCCATTCTGTGAACAAGGACGACACCATAAATTTTTATCTTCGACTATAATAGATTTTTCATTAAAAAGACCAGCACCTGTTTCCATAGTTGTTGGTCCTAAAATTGATATTGTTGGAATATCTAATGCTTCAGCTGCATGAACTAAACCCGTATCACCCCCTATTACAAATTTAGATTGACTAATAATTGCAATTGATTGTCTTAAACTAGTTTTTCCATGTAGATCTACTAATACTTCACCCAAAACATTTTTTATTTTTTCACAAATAGTATCAGTAGAACTCCCAATTAAAATCGGGCATAAATCATAGTTTTTAATACATTTTTCTATCACTGATATATATCTATCAAAAAGCCAAGATTTTTGAGGCCAGGCAGCTCCAGGCAATATAGAAAAATAAGGCTTGTTTGCAACATTTGATTGAATAAATAAATTTGAATTAGTCATTTCTTCTTTTGTTATAACCAATTTTGTTTTTGATGGCGTTAATTTTTCATTAGATAAATCATCTAATATTTCATTCATCCATATCCTAACCGAAAAGTTTTTAGGAAAATGGTTCAAATGCAAAGCAAAATTTTTAAATCTATTCCATCTAGGCTTTCTTATAAAATGCTTATTTGAATTTTTAATAAACCTTCTAATAATTTTTGATCTTGTAGTATTGTGCATATCTAGAACTAAATCATAGTTTAAATCATTCATTTTAATGGCAATATTTTTTAAATCTTTATAATTAGATTTAATATCAACTTCATGAATTGTATTAATGTAAGGATGTTCTAAAAGTATGGAAGAATATTTTGATAAGGTCATATAATCTATACGACTTTTAGGAAATTTTTTCTTGAGAGTTCCTATGACTGAAGTTGTTTGAACAATATCACCAATAGAACTAAATCTTAGGACCAATATAGTCCTTGGATAAATCACTAAACTAGCCTGTACGTTTTGTATTAAAACTAATTAAGTCAACCATTGACCGCTTGTAAGGAGAATCTGGATAGATAGAGATAGCATCAAATGCTTGCTCATTAAGTTCATTAATTTTTTGCTCAGCATAATTAAAACCACCAGCATTATTAACAATTTCATTTAAATTATTTATATCTTTATTTGTTTTTTTCTTTAACCCTAATATTTTTTTCAACTTTCTTAATTGTGGTTTATTAATTTGTTCATAGGTATGAATTAATGGTAAAGTGACCATATTACGTTTTAAATCAGCTCCAATATCTTTTCCAGTTTGTTTTTCATTACCAAGCAAATCAAATAAATCATCTTTTATTTGAAATGCCATTCCTAATTTTGTTCCATAAGTGATCATCGCTTTTCTATCTTTATCTTTTCCAGTTGACGTTATTGCACCTAATTCACAACTTGTAGATATCAATGATGCAGTTTTTTTATAGATCATCTCATAGTATACTTTTTCAGTCATTGAACGAGTTAAAGACTTTTCTATCTGTAAAATTTCACCAGCAGCAAGTTTTTCAGCAGTGTCAGCAATTAATTGCAAAGCTGCAAAATCTTTTAATCCAACCATATTTATTAATGCTTTACTGAGAATAAAATCTCCCATGAGTACTGAAATTTTATTTTTCCAAATACGGTTAATTGAAAGAAATCCACGACGTTTTTCAGCTTCATCAACTACATCATCATGAATCAGTGTGGCTATATGAAGTAATTCAATCATCGCAGCAGCTTTATAGCTATTTAAGGTTGGTTGTCCGCATACTCTTGAAGCTAAAATTGTTAAAACTGGACGAATGTATTTACCTTTATGGCGAATTATATATTTACCAACTAAATTTATTAATCTAACTTCAGAATGAAGAGCTTCTTTAAACTCTTTTTCAAATAATTTAATATCATCAAAGATTGGATCAATTATAAGCTTCAGTGATTTTTTATCTTTATTCATTATTATGAAATTAATTACTTTTTCTACGATTTACTAACCAACTCACACCTATGCTAATTTCATAAAGCAACATTAATGGAATAGACATTAAAATCAAGCTAACTGGATCTGGTGGGGTTATAAATGCACTAATCACTAGAATCACTACTAAAGCATGTCTCCTATAATGAGACATGAATGCAGGAGTTAATAGACCGAAAATTGATAAAATAAAGACTAAGACTGGTAATTCAAAAATTAACCCACTTCCCATCATTAACCATGTTATGAAATTAAAATAATAATTAATTGAAAAATTATTTTCAATTTTATCCATTCCAACGGAAGTGAAAAAGTCTAAAGAAAACGGAATTATTACAGTATAAGCAAAAGTAAGACCTATTAAAAATGATAAATATGTAAAAATAATTAACGGGGCTACATACTTTCGTTCATTCATATATAAACCAGGTGAAATAAACTGCCAAATTTGAAAAGTAAGGACTGGAATTGCTAAGACAATACCTCCAACTAGTGCAATTCCCCATTTAATCATAAACATTCCTTGTACTTTTAAAACTTGGAGATCCATTGGATATTTTAAGTTTTGAGTAGGTTTAATTAAAAACTCTATCAGTGAATCAATAAAGAAAAATGTTATAATTGCTCCAATTAATACTGATATTAATGACTTTACTAAACGCCACCTTAATTCCTCTAAGTGCTCTAAAAAAGGCATTGATTGGTGATTATTAGACATTTTTATCCTCAAATAATTTTTTCATAACTTCATAATGAGAAACTTTAATTGAGTTTATATTATTTATTGATCTTTTTAACTCATCTATTTTTTTCTTAGTCCAAAAATCACTTAGAAGACGCTCTTGAACTAATTGAAGAATTCTATTTTTATGTCTTTCTAATTTTTTGTTGTTAAATAAGCCATTTTTTTTGCATTAAATCCACGGTCTCATTTAATCCATTATAGAAATTATCTATACCATCTCCATTATTTGCAGAAGTACTAAAGACTGGTGGGATTAAATCATCTTTTTTTGAGAATGAATGTAAAGTTGAAGCTAAGGTTTGAGCTAATCGATCAGAACCATCTCGGTCACTTTTATTGATTACAAAAATATCTGCAATTTCTATGAGTCCAGCTTTCATAAGTTGTACTTCATCTCCAGACTCAGGTACTAACACTACTACTGTTAAATCAACCGCTTTAGATACATCAAGTTCTCCTTGACCAACGCCAACTGTCTCATATATAATTATATCTTTGCCACTAGCAGCTAATACATCACCAACTTCTTGTGCATTTTTTGTTAAGCCACCTAAATCACCATGAGATCCCATACTCCTTATGAAGACATTGTCATTAAATAAATATTTATTCATTCTTACCCGATCACCAAGTAGTGCTCCACCTGTAAAAGGACTAGTTGGATCAACAGCAATGACACCAATACTTTTTTTATCATTTAGAAAATATTTAATAATTTGATTGGTAAGTGTACTTTTTCCCGCCCCTGGTGGACCAGTCACACCGATTCTCAAAGAATCATTGCTTAAAGCATGTATTTCATTATAAAATTTGTCATTTAGATTGTTTGTTGATTCAACCATAGAAATAACACGAGAGAGTGTTAAATGATCGTTTGATCTTATTAGATCAATTGTTTTAGAGTTCATAGTATTTGATTAAAAACTTAAGAAAAAGCTGAGCGAAAAGAGTCAAAATTAAATATGGTCAATACTCTATTTTCTTTCATAATTAAAGATTTTTCTTCTAATAATTTTAAAGTTCTTGATACAGTTTCTCGTGAAGTACCAGCCATATTAGCAATATCTTGCTGATATGGAAGATCCTTAATAAAAACATTTCCTTGCTTAATTGTGCCTGATTCTTCAGCTAGCCTTATTAAAGTTATTCCTATTCGTTGTTCAGAATCACTCAAAGATAAACTTTCAATTTGTTGATCACTTTTACGTAAACGAATTGCTAACTCTTCTAATAAAGAGATTGCAATCCTAGGGTAAGATTCTAGACAGTCAAGAAAATCTCTTCTTGATAAGGTAAGCATAAGCGCTTTTTCATTAGCAACAATATTAGCAGATCTTCCAGCACCATCTAAAAGGGACATTTCTCCAAAAAAATCACTTTCACCTAAAATAGCAAGGATAACTTCTCTACCATCATTGCTTAAGCGTGTAACTTTGACAGCACCACTTGTAATAATGAAAAAAGACTCTCCATGACTTTCTTCTAAAAGTATCATTTTACCTTTATCATACTCACGAGGAATCATTTTTGTAGCAATTTTTTGTTAAATCTGAGTCTGATAAATCAGAAAATATAGGGACATTCCTTAAATGGTCAACTTTATTCATATATCTAAGATACTATAATTAATAGGTCAGAAGAAAAACCATTATATTATTGCAATTATTTTTATTAAATCTTGACAAAAGTCACAGTTTTATAAAAATAACATATTTTATTTCTTAGTATTTCTTATTGGTATAGTTTAATAAAAAAGGATAAATTATCAGGCTAAATTTAAATATTATTTAAGGAATTTAATGGATCGACATCCACAACAAATAAAACGTGAGCGACAAGATAAAAAAAGACATGAAATAAATGTTGCTAAAAACTCTGATTTAAAAACTGCTATTAAACGTGTTCTTGAATCAACTGACGCAGATAAAGCTAAAGTACTTTATACAACTGCTGTTAGTACAATAGATAAAATGGTGAGCAAGGGTAATTTAAAGAAAAATACTGCAGCTCGCAGAAAATCTCAAATCACAAGACATCTTAATTCTCTATCTGCTTAAAAAAATTAATTAAGAATAACTTTTAATTATTTTAATTACTAGCTATCTGATACCTGATAGTTAGGAGCTTCCTTCATAATTTTTACCTCATGAGGGTGGCTTTCTTTTATTCCAGCAGTTGTTGTTTGAATAAATTCAGCTTTTTTATGAAAATCTTCAATATCTTTAGCTCCACAGTAACCCATTGATGATCGAAGTCCACCCATAAGTTGATGAATTGTATTTTTTACTGGCCCCCTATACGGGACCATACCTTCTATTCCTTCTGGTACTAATTTTGTAGCTTCTGAATTTTCTTGAAAATAGCGATCACCACTTCCTTGTTTCATTGCTCCAAGAGACCCCATACCTCTATAAGATTTATATTGTCTGCCTTCAAAAAGAATAAACTCTCCAGGGCTTTCATCCATCCCTGCTAACATTGAGCCCAACATCACAATTTCCGCACCAGCAGCAATTGCTTTTGATAAGTCTCCACTATAACGAATTCCTCCATCAGCTATAACTGGAATATTTTGTTTTTTAGCTTCATCTACAGAATTCATAATACCAGATAATTGAGGCATCCCTACCCCAGCTACAATGCGAGTAGTGCAACTAGCTCCTGCTCCAATACCTACTTTAACTGCATCCACGCCAGAATCAATTAGTGCTTTTACACCATCTGATGTTGCAACATTACCAGCTATAACTTGTAAATCACCAACTGACTTTTTAATTTTTTCAATAGATTTTAATACACCAGAAGAATGACCATGAGCTGTATCAATTACTATTACATCTACATCATTATCCGATAAAGTTTGACAACGATCAATAGAGTCTTTACTAATTCCAATAGCCGCACCAACTCTTAATCGACCTCTGTTATCTTTACATGCATGAGGAAAATCTTCTTTTTTCTGAATATCTTTAACTGTAATTAAACCCGCAAGATTACCTTCATCATCAACAACTAATAATTTTTCAATTCTATGCTGTTGCAAAACTTCTTTTGCTTCATCTAAAGTTGTTCCTTTTTTAACTGTCACTAAATTTTCAGATGTCATTCTATCACGAACCGAAAGATTATCATCTTTTTCAAAACGAATATCACGATTAGTTATAATTCCTACTAACTTGCCATTATCAACAACAGGTAATCCACTAATATGATAATTATTCATAACATTTTTTGCATCTCTAATAGATTTATCAATGGTAAGAGTAACAGGATTAGCAATCATTCCACTCTCTGAACGTTTAACTCTATCTACCATTAGAACTTGATCATTTATAGATAAATTTTTATGTATTATACCTATTCCACCTTCACGAGCTAGAGCTATAGCCATATCGCTCTCTGTAACTGTATCCATGGCAGCTGAAAGAAGAGGAATGTTCATATTAATCTTTTTAGTCAAACGTGTCTTTAGATTTACTTCTCGTGGCAGTACGTGAGACTCTTGAGGTACTAATAGTACATCATCAAAAGTTAGAGCTTGAACAAAAGGAGGGCGATTTTTCATAATGTTAATATAGGTTTATATGTTTTTTTAAAATGTTTAAAATTTCTCCTGATCTAATAGAGTTATCAATAATTTCAATATCATTAGATAGAGGATGATCATGTAATGTTAAAACTTTGGATTTCTTTAGTAATTTCATTAAATCTTTTAAAGCTAATCCTGAAGAAAGATTTTTATGAAAACGATAATTAATATTTCCTGAAACTAATATTTCAATAGCTAAAATTAATCTAATATTATTAATTATTCGTAAACATTTACGACCTGACCAAGGAGCCATGCTAACAAAGTCTTCTTGCCCTGCTGAAGTAGAAATTGAATCAATACTTGCAGGATGAGCTAAAGTTTTATTTTCTGATGCAAGAGAAGCTGCAGTTACCTGTGCTAACATAAATCCAGATTCTAAACCAGGATTGATTGCACCAAACATTGGAATACGATCACCTATTCCTTTCATAAAATAGTTAATTCTACGTTCAGCGACAGCTCCAATCTCCGACATGGCTATTGAAAGCGTATCTAAAGCTTGAGCTACATGTTCAGCATGAAAATGCCCCGAATTCATTATTTTTCCATTTGGGAAAACTAAAGGATTATCGGATATTGAATTAAGTTCATTATTAATAATTTTTTCAACATTATCAAATATATCACGACTGGCACCATGTACATGTGGAATACATCTTATGGAATATGGATCTTGAATTTGATCACAATTATCATGAGATTTAACAATCTCACTATTTTTAAGTAAACTGTAAATATTTTTGGAAACTTTAAGTTGACCAGGGTGTTTTTTTAATTTGTGAACTTTTGGATTAAAAACTACTTTTGTAGATAAACTTGCTTCCGTTGACAAAGCTCCGCTCACATCTGCAATTTTCAAAAGTTTTTCAGATTCAAACAAGGCACGAATACCTAATGCAGTCGAAACTTGAGTGCCATTTAAAAGACTTAAACCTTCCTTTGCTTCAAGAGTAATTGGTTCAATGTTAGCTTCTTTCAAAGCTAATAAAGAAGGCATTGTCCTATCTTGAAAATGCACATGACCTTCCCCTATAGTTGCTAAAGCCATATGAGCTAAAGGTGCTAAGTCTCCCGATGCACCTACCGATCCTTGCCTTGGAATTATTGGTAAAATATCATGGTTTAGCATATTAACAAGTAATTTTGCTAAAACTGGGCGAATACCACTATAACCTTTTGCCCAAGTCATCAGCTTAAGAATCATAGAAACTCGAGTAACTCCTAAATCTAAAGATTTCCCAACACCACAAGCATGACTACGAACTAGATTTAATTGGAGAGTCTTAAGGTCAGAAGAACCAATAGGAACATTACTTAGCTTACCGAACCCTGTATTAACACCATAAACTTTCTGATCTGACTTTAAAATTTTTTTTAGAAGATTATTAGATTTTTTAATTCTTGAATTAGCTTCAGAAGAAAGGCGAATTTGACATGGAGAATTCAGAAGAGGGGTTAGTTCTTTCCAACTTATAGAACTAGTAGATATAAGTAGTCTTTCCATTGGTCAATTTAGACAAATTTAAAGACATTGAACAAGGATCGTGAAATTAATCTCTATTATTTACTTATTCTTATTTTTAATAGATTATGCATATGTATTTCATTATCTTATTTAATTAAATATCTAGGCTTTTTAATATGCTATCTATTTTAAGTTTTCCATCAGATGAAAATTCGTCTTTTATTAGAGGTTGTTCTAAAGCACCAACTGCAATTATCAAGGCTTTTAACTCTGAATCTTCTAATATGTTCTCTGAAAATGGTTTTAATTGTGGTAATAATGAACAGGTTCGTATTTTAGAAACGCTAGAACTTCAATCTGGCAAAGCTGCCATGGATCAAATCAAAAATGCAGTAAAAAAAGAATTAGCAAAAAGTAAAAACATTATTTCAATTGGCGGTGATCACTCAATAACGTATCCAATTATTGAGGCTTATTCAAATGACTTCAAGTCATTGAATATTCTCCATTTTGATGCACATCCAGATATTTATAATAATTTCAATAATAATCCTTACTCTCATGCTTCCCCATTTGCTCGAATAATGGAGAAATCATTAGTTAAGCGCTTAGTACAAGTAGGCATAAGAACACTAAATGATCATCAAAGAGATCAAGTTGAAAAGTTTGGCGTTGAAGTGATTGAAATGAAAGATTTTAATTCTGATTTATCACTGCAGTTTGATGGACCTGTCTATATTTCACTAGACATTGACGGGCTTGATCCTGCATTTGCTCCAGGAGTTTCACATCCAGAGCCAGGCGGATTAACTACAAGAAATGTTATTAATATAATAAATCAGTTAAAGGGAGAAGTTGTTGGCGGTGACATAGTGGAGTATAATCCAAATAAAGACGTAAATAACATAACTGCTTTTACTGCAGCTAAGCTTTTGAAAGAAATGATTGGCAAAATTATGAATCCTTAAAAAATCTAAAATCTAGATATAATATCTATAAAATGCTTAGATCCTTCTCTTAATGTTCTTTTTTGAGTTTTAAAATCAACTTCATATAAACCAAATTTCATATCATATCCTTCTGACCATTCAAAATTATCCATTAAAGTCCAGTAATAGTAACCTTTAATATCGGCACCTTCTTTAATCGCTCTAGATACTGCATATAAATAACGATCAATATATTTTGAACGAATATTATCATCCTTATCAGCTACACCATTCTCAGTAATAATTATAGGTTTTCCTATAGCGTTAACTCTTTTGATTGACCTGTAGATGGCCTCAGGGTATAAAGGATAAGGCATATCAGTCATTTCTTCATCGTCGTAAAATTCAAATCTGAAAAATTCGTTCAACTTAAATTGAAACTTAACTCGATAATGAGAATAATTATTCAAACCAACAAAATCTAATGTTTTAATTACCGATGGATCATTAAATACAATTTTATCCATACCAGGCATGCTAAATTCGAAATTACCTGTTAAAAAATAGTCAATGGCTCCTTGATTAAAAACACCATCAAGAGTACGACTAACAAACCAGTCCATCGGATTCCATCGATTATATGGATCAAAAGGAAAGATATTTTTTACAATACCAATTTGGTGGTTATTACCATTTTTATAAGCCTTCAACGTATTATAAACTTCGGTATGGGCTAATAATAAATTTTTCATTACAATTCCAGCCAGATTAGGATCTTTCTTCCCAGGCGGGAAAACCCCATTAAAGTAACCCTGGCTTGTGTATACAGCAGGCTCATTTATAGTACACCAAGTAAAAACTCTATTGTTTAGCGCTTTAAATACATGCTCACTAAATCGTGTAAAATATTTAATATTTTCTTCTTTTTCAAACGCTCCTAAATCTTCGAACCAGATCGGATTAGAAAAGTGATGTAAAGTTATAACTGGAGTTATACCTGCAGATATTAAAGCATCGCAAACATCTTGATAATGTTTAATTGCTTCTTCATTAAATGTTCCTTCTTGAGGTTCTATCTTACTCCATTCAACAGAAAATCGATAAACATCAACTCCTAATTCCTTAATAAGTAGAATATCTTCTTTATATCTATTCCAATGATCACTAGCTAAGCCTGATTTTTCTCCTTTATGAATATGAGGTCTACCATCTTGAAAGGCACCTTCTTCCCATCTTGACCAATTATTTATTGAATTTCCTTCAACTTGATGGGCAGCAGTGGCAACACCCCATTGAAAACCTTTTGGAAAATCAAGTCTTGAAACTTCAATTTCATCCCAATTCCAACGAACTTCTGGATACTTAATTTGATTACTTATTAAGTAAGCAATAATTAAAATAAATGGGATTAAAAATATTGAAAGCAATTTATTTTTAATCATAAAATTTTTCATAATCACCTCAAAATTTAGCTAGCTGATTTAATTCTTTAAACGGAATTAAATCCACAGGGATTGAGTCACTAAATGCAACACCATAACGTTTATTAATAATTCTATCATCCATTACAATAAAAATACCTTCATCATAAGTTGTTCTAATTAAACGACCAAAACCTTGCCTAAACCTAATAACAGACTCTGGTAAGGCATAATTCATGAATCTACTACCTCCCTGTGATTCAATCAGATCACCATAGGCTTTTACCAGTGGTTCTGTGGGAACATCAAAAGGCATTTTAACAATAATTAATATTTCTAATAAATTGCCAGGCAAATCAACACCTTCCCAAAAAGCATTCGTACCAAGTAAAATACCATTGGAAGTTTGATGCATGCCTCTAATGAGGCCAATTCTAGAAGTTTGTCTTTTTTGAGCAAAAATAGGGAGTTGTTTACCAATTGGTGAACCTTGTAAAATTTTTAGCGTAGCTTCTAACTGAGCTCTTGAAGTAAAAAGTATCATCATCCTCTTATTATAGCTTTGATGACAAGCCAATATTGTGTTTGCTATAACTTCAGGTCGTTGTCCATCAGAACCCGAATATTGGTAGTATGTAACCTGATCATTAAAATGGAATGGACTATCAAAAATAGCTGTTTTAACATCATCAAATTCTACACCATTTAAACCTGTCCTTTGAAGATAATAATCAAAAGTAGTTTCTGTTCTAAGTGTAGCACTAGTTAAAATACAATGGTCCAATGACTTGAATAAATTTTGAGATAAGTCACCTGCTAAATCAATGGGTGCTACATTAGCAGTTAATACTAGTTCGGTTTTTTCACCAAATCTTTTAAAATTACCCTCATACCAGTATACTAAATCATTATCTTGGTTAGTTGAAATGAATTCAATAAGTAAGAGGGCATCAGTCATAAAGCCTTCGCCTCTATCCAGCAATTGATGTAGCTCTAAGAAGTCTTCTTTTGTTTCATCAATATCTAATAAAGAGTCTCGCATGCGTCTTACTTGATTACGCACTGAATGCAAACCTCTATTAAGCATTGACAGTTCTTTTTCCAATGGACCAAATTCTGCAATTAAATCTTTAATAATTAATTTTGTAGAGTATTTTGCACCTGGATCAAATTTATGAAGGCTATTTCCAGCCATTTGATTAAAGAAGCTTTTTAAAGCATCTCTACAACTAACAACAGAATGAGAAAGATCTTTTCTATTACCTTCAAATTGAGGATGTAAACTTCCCAGTGATTTTAGCTGATTATTCCATCGAACTGAGTGATTATGATCAGGATCGATTCTATCTAAAAAATATCCCATTGATCGTTGATCTAAAGTTGCTGTCAATTGATGGTAGGCAGCCTGAGGAAGATTATGTGCTTCATCAACAATAACTGATTTATATTCAGGTAAAAAACCATTTCCTTCTTCCGTTTCTCCTCTACTTTTTGCTTCAGATATCATCAAAGCATGATTAACAACAATTAAATTAGCTTGATAGATCATCTTTCTTAATGGACCAAAAAAACATCCACCATTTCGTGCACATATTGGTGAAGTACAAAAACCAGGTTCACTTTGAACTGACGCCATAAGCCTAAAAGTAAAACCATTAGTAAACCCTGGACACTCATCCATGTCACCTGTTTGAGTATGTTCCAACCATACTAATAAAGGAACCAAGTACATTGCCTCTTCTGGACTTAACATCTTTTCTGCACCATTGATAAGCCAATTTAATCGTGACTTACATATATAATTATTTCGACCTTTTATTAATACAGCTTGAACTGGTGCATCTAAAGCATTTGCAAGGCGAGGAAGATCTTTATTAAATAATTGATCTTGAAGGTGTTTGGTATAACATGAAATGATCACTGGTCCATCATCAGGATTATTAATATTATGCTTAATAGCAGGAAATAAGTAAGCCATACTTTTACCTAAACCAGTGCCTGCTTCAACAACTCCTATCCCTCCAGGACTAGATAAAATATCATCAACAAATTCAGAATATTTAACTTGGCTGGGTCGGTTTTCATATGCTTCAAATGAACTACTAAGGTTTCCTTCAGGACCAAAAACATTTTGACTATTTGTTGAGACTATATTCGTTTTTCCATCATTTACAAAAATGTTTGAATTAAATGGCTTAGGAATCCTTGACTTTGTAAGTCCATCCTTAAGGTTACCATTTTTTGCTAGAGCATTACCTAAGTCAATAAAAAGATCTTTATTATGAATTTTAAATGGCTTTAATAATTCAATTATCTTAGAAATTAAGTCCAATTTATAGCTGGAGATTTCTTCTAAAAGCTCCACAAATATCTGACCACAATTCTCAGTATCATATTCTGCTCGATGAGCTCCTTTCGTTGATAAACCAAAAAAGTCAGAGACTGCAGTAAGATTATGAGCTGGCTGAAAAAATAAAAATGCGCGAGAAAGTGTTAAGGTATCATAATATTTACGCTTAGGTAATTCTTTTTTATGGCGTAAAGCCATAGCCTCCAAAAAAGATTGATCAAATGGTGTATTATGAGCAACAATAGGATGGTCACCAATAAAATCAATAAAGTCAGATATAATTTTATCCTCAGTTGGTGCGTCAGCAACCATTTTATTTGTAATTCCAGTTATACCTTCAATCAATTCAGAAATAGGGATTCCTGGATTAACTAAAGTGGTAAACTTGTCTATAGCAATACCATCTTTAAATAGAATAGCTGCTACTTCAATAACTCTATCTGTTTGTACTTGAAGTCCTGTTGTTTCAAAATCAAGAGCGATAAATTGATCTAAATTAAGATCACGTAAAAGTTCAGATCGGGCTTTTGTCAGATGAATACCCTATTTATTTTTATCATTTGGAAGATCTACCTTAAAAGATGGTATAACTTCACCAACTGTAAAATAATTATAATATCTTAAAATCCAAAATAATGACAAAACCATGACCAAAAACCAAGGAAATCTTACAGATATGAACATTGCTGGAATAAATATTACATGCATTCTTGACCTTTGGATATGACGAATAGCGACAGGAAAAAATAGAACAACCATTGGGAAGAAAATATAAACAGCTGCAATTGTTGATATCATTGGATCATCATTTAAGTATCCCAAATATGAGCTAGAAAAAGTTAATAGAATTATTAATAATAAAGTTGGGATCATTTCTCTTTTAGATGGAATTTTATTGTTATCACTATCGATATCTATTGACCAAGTCATGAAACCGACATTAAAAAATAAAAAATAAGGTAACCCAAATAAAAAAATGTTGATATTAAAGCCAAAAGGTATTGCTCCAAACGAAAATAATAAGATTCCTTTTACAAACATTATTAAGTTTGACTGTAAAGTATTTGAATACAATAATATAGATTGATTTAAAGATATCAATAAGGTTACTAGTAGAAGTATTCCTAAAATAATAAAGTTAAAGGTTGACCAATCCCAGTAAGACCATCTATTTAATAAAAAAATAGATACATTGCTTCCTGCTAAAACCATTGTCCAAACACCAAACCATCTTTCTGGTTTTAGAGTATTTAACCAATCTAAATTTCTAAATAAATTAGATATTGAATCATAACGTGCTGATCCCTTGGGAAAATATTTTTCTGCAAGCAAGTCTTATCCTATCAGAGCTTTTCCAGTAACTTCAAAATAGATTTCATTAAAAATAATAAATGCAACTATTGAAGAAGAAATAATTAAAAAAGTTCGAATTAATGAAGGAGATAAATCCATTGAATTCATTCCTACTTTAAGTTCAGACATATAGTTAGTCAAACCCCATTTTTTTAGAATGAAGATAGCGGTAAGCATTCCTCCAATGGGCAACATGTACTTGGCAGATAAATAATCCATGAAATCAAAAAATGACATACCGAGAAATCCAGTAATATTTATTCCTCCTCCAAGTGAAAGCGAACAAAAAACCCCAACAATTGTTATAATGGAGCCAAATCGAATTGTTGCTTTTTTTCTTGACCAACCTTTCTGATCTATAAAATATGCTGTTACTACTTCGAGAATTGATATAGCTGAAGTCAAAGCAGCCATAAATAGTAATATAAAAAACATAGTTCCCCATACAGTTCCACCAGCTATTTGTGGAAAAATTGATGGTAGAATAACAAATATAAGGCCCGGTCCCTGAGCAGGATCAGCACCTAGAGCAAATACCGTTGTAAAAATAGCAACTCCAGCAAGCATGGCAATAGCGGTATCTAGAAAAATCACCCACAAAGCAGAAGTTACAAGATTTTGCTTTTTATCGAGATAGCTACCATAAGTTATCATAGTACCCATTCCTAAGCTAACTGTAAAAAATGAATGACCAAGTGCGAGTACAATGGCAGAAGCAGTTAAGTCTTCAAATCTTGGGTTAAAAAGAAAAGAAAGTCCTGCCATACCTCCATCTAATGTCATGCCCCTAATAGCTAAAACACCTAGTAGCACAACAATTACGGGCATCATGATCTTAGACCACTTTTCAATGCCCCCTTTAACTCCTTTTATTATAACAAAAATACAAAGACCCATAAAAATGATTTGATATATCAAGGGACTTAATGTGCTAGTTATAAAACTATTAAAAGTAGCTCCCGCTGCATCTGTATTACCTGAAAGCTCTATAAAACCACCTGAAAAAGAATCTATTATATATTTTAATATCCAACCCCCTACCACACCATAAAAAGAAAGAATTACAAATGCTGCTGCAACACCCAAATATCCTACCCATTTCCAATTTGAATTTGGAGCTAATTGCTCAAATGCCCCTACCGGACTTAGCTGAGTCTTTCTGCCAATAACGAATTCAGCAACAACAATAGATAAACCAACAATTAGAATACATGCTAAATATACTATTGTGAACGCTCCACCACCATTTTCTCCAGCCATCGACGGGTATTTCCATATATTACCAATGCCAACTGCAGAACCAGATGCTGCTAAAATAAACCCAATTTTAGAACCCCATTGTTCACGATTTTGACTCATTCTTGCTCCTTTTTATCCGAATTTGTTTTTTCAATATCTTCATTCATTACATCTCTAAAGGGATGCAAATGAGCTTCTACAATAGCATCAAGAAGGCCGTAAATATAGACAAAACCAACCCACCATCCATATTTGTTTCTTAACTTTAAATAGTTCGCTTTCTCTGACATATCTATTCCATTATAACTATTATATTTATTAGCATTATCTAGATATAGAAAACCAGCACTAACAGCTGCACCTAGCAAGACAATGCCTTTTATTTTTTGATCATTATAAAATTGACCACCCCCAGGGAATAATAAAGCTTTTGAAACTGCCTTGGATGGTGATTTTTGTAAGGTTGAATCAGATTCTTGACCTAAAAGAGGCATTAGCATCAAAAAACTGACCAAGATCATAAGTTTTTTCATCAAATATTAAATTGTAGCTATACACTCAATTTCTACATCAGTACCTGCTGGCAATCCTCTTACAGCTACTAAAGATCTAGCTGGCGCATTAGCCTCATCTAACCATTCATTAAAAACCTCGTTAACCTCTGCATAATTATTCATATCAGTTAGAAAAACGGTGAATTTTACAACATTTCCAAAGTTTGTATTTGCATGATCAAGAATAGCAGATAGGTTCTTAAATACTTGATGAACCCTAGCTTTAAAACTTTCCTCAATTAATTTACCTGTAGCAGGATCAATTGCAATTTGTCCTGCTGTAAATATAAAACCATTAGCTATGACTGCTTGGTTATAAGCACCAATTGGATTCGGTGCATTTGCATCTGTAATTACCCTTCTAGACATATTTACTCCTAATTATTAAACTTCATACAAAATAGACCAATATTAGCATCATACTCTCGTTTTCCATCTGTTTCAATTTTCCTCAATATAAACTCACCAACAGCACCAACCTTAGCTTCAAATAAGTGACCTCCTTTAACATCAAGGTTATGATCACTCATTGTTATGTGAGCATGAATAAATGGTTCATTATCTTTTAAAATTACATTTCCTTGAAATGAGGTTAGTTCCCAAAGGTTATTAAAAAATTGCCTAACGTATTCTTTATTTTTCAAATCATACGCACCAAGATCTATTTCTTTAATTGCACCAATGCCAGATATTTGAGCATTTACAATATCTTTTGATTTGCAAAATTGAGTTAATGTTTCCATTATTGATTCATCTTGCTCTATGTAAATGATAAAGGTATTACCATCTTGTTTGAATTGCATAAACCTACCCTTTTATAAAATCATCAATTATTTCAAAGCTTTTACTTAAAGCATTTTTTAAACTATCTAAATCTTTACCACCAGCAGTTGCTAAATGAGGTTTGCCACCGCCACCACCACCCATTGAAGCACCAATTGATTTAGCAATAGATCCTGCATTTAAGCCCATTTTTATTAGATCATTGGAAACAATTACAACAATCATAGGTTTGTCTCCTTCTGCACCTAAGACTCCAACTCCACTTTTCATAGAATTTAGTAGAGTATCACCAAGATCTTTGAGTTCATCAATCGAATTTGCATCAGTCATATGAGCAACCACTTTGATATCGCTTACAGTTTTACTTTGATCCATTATTTTATTTACATCAAAAGCATTAACTGCTTTTTTGTGTTTTTTCATTTTCTTTTCTAATTCTTTTTTCTGTAAAACTAGTTGTTTAACTCTATCTATTACCAAATTAGTTTCACAATTTAATTGTGATTGTATTGCATTAATTAATAATGATTGATTTTGAATTAATTCAATTGCTTTTGGACCCGTTAATGCAACTATTCTACGAACACCTGAAGCGAGCGATGCTTCTTCTTTGATTTTAAATAAGCCAATATCTCCTGTTCGATCAACATGAGTTCCACCACAAAGCTCTTTGGAGAAATCAGAAATACTTATAACGCGAACTTCATCCCCATACTTTTCACCAAACATTGCGATTGCGCCTTCTTTTTTTGCTTCATTAAAAGATTTGACTGATTCATCTAGCTTATTATTTAGAAGGATTTCTTTATTAACTATTTTTTCGATTTCAATAATTTGATCTTGAGTTATTTTTTCAAAATGAGTTAGGTCAAATCGAAGGTAATCATCGTTAACCAAAGATCCTGCTTGTTGTACATGATCACCTAGAACTAGTTTCAAAGCTTTATGCATCAAATGAGTTGCTGTATGATTTTTTCTTATATTTTGACGTCTATCATAATTCACTTCACAAGTAACGTTATTATTTTTACTTGCTTTAATTTTACCTGAACAATAATGGATAAAAGCGTCACTATCTTTTTTTACGTCATTTACGATGAGGTCAATACCTTCACCTTTAATAGATCCATTGTCACCTACTTGACCCCCTGACTCAGCATAAAATGGAGTTTTATCTAGTACAACAAGTATTTGTTCGCCTTCAATAGCATAACGGCAAATTTGTGCTGTGTCTTTAGTATTACTGTAACCAGTAAATCTTGAATCATTTCCTTCAATTAATACTTTCCAATTTAATTTTGATGATTCAGCAACAAACTTCCCTTTTGATTTTGCCCGACTTCTTTGTTTCTCCATAGCATCATTGAATCCTTTTTCATCGACTGAAAGACCTTTCTCTCTTGAAATAAGCTGCGTTAAATCAAGAGGAAAACCAAAAGTATCATATAAACGAAAAGCTTCTTCACCAGAAATAACTTTACTTGATAAACTAAGTACTAATTTATCAAAATGATTTAACCCTCTATCTAATGTTTCACTAAATGCTGACTCTTCAGCTTTAATAACTTTTTTAATATGTGATTTTTTTTCAATAATCTCAGGAAAAGTTTCACCCATGATATCTCCCAATGTATCAACCAAGTTATATACAAAAGGTTCGGTTTGATGGAGATTCCTTCCAAACCTTGCTGCTCGTCGAAGGATTCTTCTTAGAACATAACCTCTGCCATCATTGCTTGGTAAACCACCATCTGCAATAGAGAAAGTGAGCATGCGAATATGATCTGCAATCACTTGAAATGGGACGTGGTTCTTTTTAAATGATTGACCTGTTAATTCTTCTGTTTTTTCTATTAAAGGCTTAAAGAGATCTGTTTCATAATTATTAAAAGTTCCTTGAAGTACTGATACAATTCTTTCAAAACCTGCACCTGTATCTACATGTTTTGCTGTTAAGTTCTCTAAGTTGCCATCTTTTAATCTATTATTTTGAATAAAAACAAGATTCCATAATTCCCAATAAAGATCAGATTCGTTTACTCCTTTTGCACTTTGCTTTGAAATATCATCGCCAATGAAATAATGAATTTCAGAACAAGGGCCACAAGGACCTGTTTCACCCATTTCCCAAAAGTTGTCTTTTTTTCCGCACTTTAGAACCTTTGAAGGGTCAATATCTGTTACCTTAGGCCATAATTTAAAAGCTTCATCATCTTCATGAAATACAGTGACCCATAATCGATTTTTGTCTAATCCCCAAACGTCCGTGAAAAGCTCCCACGCCCAACGAATAGCATCTTCTTTATAATAGTCTCCAAAAGACCAATTGCCTAACATTTCAAAGAATGTATGATGAAACGTATCAACACCAACTTCTTCAAGATCATTATGTTTACCACTTACTCGAATACATTTTTGACTATTTACTGCACGTAAAAAATCAGGGTCTTTTTGATCCAAAAAAATTGGCTTGAATTGATTCATTCCTGCATTAGTGAATAATAAAGTGGGGTCATCGATGGGAATGACAGGTGAACTCCGCACAAATTTGTGATCTTTATTTTTAAAGAATTCTATAAAAGCATTTCGTATTTCTTGACTTTTCATACTAATTAAAAAGAGAATGATGTTTCAATTGAAGTAATATCAATCGTTTCGTTTTCACCACTTATTATCCCATCACCATTTAAATCTCTAAATGAACGACGAAATATATAATTCAAAACTAAGCCTTGCCCCATGGATATTCCTAATTGGTAGCCAATAATTGTACTTTCAGTGTAGTCGAATTTAAAAGGATTTGGAACATTTCTTTGCTGATAAAATGCGCGGGCATATTGTAACTTACTTATTGCTTTTTTAAGACGAAGAGAAGATAAAAAAGTTTGGTTTTTATCTTCAATAAATGATCCATCTGAATTTGACCATACATCTCCTAACATATCTTGGTAAGATGCAGTAGCTTCTATCATCGATGCTAAATTTAGAGTCATTCTTGCATAATAACCTTTTTGCGGTCCATAGCGTCCTAGACTTGACTCTTTTGTCTTTAATATAATTTGATTATCTGCACTTTTAGTAAAACCAACTCGTTCAATTTCATAAAGGCGATTCCAATAATTAAATTCAAAACGACCATCAGGCATCATTCGATATTCAAAATTAAACCTAGCAGGTCCAAATCTTGAGGATATTCCAAAAGGTATTAATCCTGTTTCAAGTGATTTTAATTCACCTGTGCCAGGATCCACAGTTTTACCAATCATTTTAGCCATTTGAGCATACAGTGAAATAGAAAAATTATCTTGAGAAACAAGAGGATATCCTATATCAATAGCTAATGCAAATATATCATCTTTATTATTATCAAGATTTATTGGAGAAGCTTTTCTAAAAATATTTGGATCAAGAGCTATTGTTTCTCCTGAATAACCAGGAATACGACTATCAAGAGTGTCTGTAATACCATCTCCATCAATATCCCATTCATCAGGATTATTATCATCAAGTCCATCTCCATCTGTATCTATCCACCAACTATCATTGTTTGGAAAATCATCAACAATATTTGGCCTGCCATCTCCATCACTATCCTTTAATCCTAAATATTGATTTCTATCTGTTACTATAGAAATACCTAAAGGTAGGCCCATAATTTTACGAGAGCTTATACGTCCACCAAATAATCCTATGTTCTCTTTAAAATCGTTACCAAAAGCTTCAATTTTATATGAACCAGAATTTTTTTCAAAATTAAATCCAATTTTTCTGTCTTGGGGATAAAGCATTGTATTTGAATAATCATTCACAAGAATTCCATATCCAAGATCAACATCATCTAATGCACCTATCCTCCCATAAAGTGGATCTCCAGGAAAACCATAACGAATATAATAAATTTTATCAATAAGGGTATTTTTAATGGCATTTGAGGAAGAAAAATCCCATTCATCTGAATGTATATTTCCTTTAGCATCAAAATAAACTACCAGATCAAGCGCAAGACCCCATTTCCCAAATGGAATGACCGGGCGCATAGCTACCTGGTTCCAAACTTTACCATCAATAGTCACAGAGCCAACAGCTCCAGTATTATTTACTTGAGCATATAGCAATCCATTTAAAATAAATGCTAAAATTATAATGAGAAATGATTTCCGAGGTCTTCTCATAGGTATTGGAAATTACCTTTAGACATAAATGGAGTACAATCTCTAAATCTCTATTCATTGAATAGGTGTTTCCACCTAAATTCTGACATCTTATGACAAATAAAACTATTCTAAAGACTGATGATCTTGTATCTTTTTCAAATGAGGAAATGAGAGCATATATCCATAAACTTCAAGATGATTTACAAAATAAATTGAACACGGGCCTTTCTATAGATGATATTCTTGACAATGAAGACCCTTTTGAATCGCTAGAGCCAATTTTACCGCGAGAAGTTTATCCTATTCTTGTATTAGCCATGATAAATGATATTCGAACAGATACAGTTATGGATGCAATATTAAAGGGTTTATCCAACGGTATAGAGACTTACCAAAAGACTAAAAGCTGATAGTTCATATGCGCTTAATCATAATATTCTTATTTTCATCCTTATTGATTTTTTGTCAGACAAACAATATAAAATCGATAGATATAGCATCAAAAATAAACGGCGTATCAATCAAGATTCATTCAGATTTGATATTAAAACCGTCTCAAGTAACAGGTTGGTTTAATGAATCAACATCATGGTATTATATGACTATTCATCAAACTGATGGTGATACTGCTTTTCTAGAATTAACGCAATTAGTTAATAGCATTAAAGAGGTTGAAGTAATAAAAGCTGGAGAATCACTTCAACTTGGTTTTAGAATGAAAGTTCCTGTTGAGGATTTTGAATTTTATTATAGCGATATTAACCCCGAGCTAATTACAGCTCTTCGGTTTCCTTTATCAGATGTAATTGCTTCTCTAGAGTCTGATCAATCTGATCTTGAAAATAATATTATATATAAATCAAGAAATAAACCCGTATGGATAAAAGTTTTTTATTTTGTTGGAATAGGCTTAACAACCTCTGGTATAATTGCAGGTGAAGAACAAAAAGGCTGGGAAGCACCAATTGGTATGGGTATGATTGCAGTAGCATACGTTTATGATAACTTTATTTTAAAAAAGAAAAAATGAAGGAATTACTCCCATATTATGCTTGGTTTTATGTTTTAGGAATAGTTCTAATGTCTCTATTTGTACGTTTTTATTTGAATAAAAAAAATATTCAATCAAAAGATTCTAAAAAATGAATCGTTTTTTCTTATACTTTTTTGTCTTTTCAAAATTATTTAGTCAAGAATTAAGTGAATCTTTAATAACAGTTATGGATAAACCATTAATTAAAGATGATTCACGATACCATCTTACCCCATTATTATTAGACATAGCTAAGAATGGTAATAATTTTAGTTCAGAAAAAAAATACGAGCTTCAGAAACTAGGATTTAATTTTAAATCACCATTAGTTTCTCGAAGCTTCACTAAGCGCTCTGAATCTAACGGATTAGATGAAAGTTATGATATTGGCGAAATTCGTTTACACTATACTACTTCCGGATATCACGCAGTTAATAATTCTGATATTAATGGAAATAACATACCAGATTACATTGATTCAGTTGCAATTATTTTTGAAAATGTCACTAATAATCTTCATAATAAAATGGGTTATCTACTACCACCTAGTGATGGACACTATACTTCAACAAGAGACAAGGGTGGCTCAGAGCATTATGATGTGTATATAAGGAACCTTTCTTCAAAATACTATGGATATGTTCAGCCTGAAGATTTTGCGCAAGGAAATGGTGATAATGAGCAATCAAATACTTTTAAAGAAGTAAATGCATTTACAAGCTATATGGCTATCCGAAATAACTACAGTAATTTTCCCTTGGATGAGCTTAATGCTTTAAAAGTAACAATCGCTCATGAGTATTATCATGCAATACAATTTGGCTATGATGGCTGGGAGAAGCCTTGGCTTCTTGAAGCGTCAGCTGTTTGGATGGAAGAAGAAATTTATGATGAAATAAATGATTGTTATCAATATATGGAAGAATGGTTCAATTTTCCTCATCGATCATTAGATGAGAGTGGTTATCACTGGTACGGTTCATTCATTTTTTTTGAATATATTGAACAACATATGGGTGGAAATAGTATAATTCGTGAAATATTAGATCAATCTGCTAGCATAGATAGTCGTGAGATAGATGGGTCTCATCTAGCAATTGATCAAGCTTTAAATAAGTTAAACTATTCATTTCAACAGGCATTAAATGGTATGTCAATTGCAAACTTTATTATGTCTTCAAGACCCAATGCTGGAGACTTTTCTTATGAAGAAGCTGATTCATATCCAGTTAACGGACCAGCAATTCTAAAACAAGTAAACTTTCAGATGGGCATTGTAGATACAATTAAATCCATAAGTCTTTCAAGGTTTGGCAGTGAATATATTCAAATATCCTCTACCACACCTGTACAAATTGATTTAGAAAATTTAACTGGTCCTTATTCTGACATTCAATTGAATACAATTATTAAGAAGAATGATGACTCATATTTAATTTTATCAACACCATCAATTAATATTGATCCTATAGATGTCAAATCAATTCATCTATCAATTGTAAGCCAAGATTCTTTAAGTAATAATTGGAACTATCACTTAATTATTCAAGATGGAAAATCAGGCACAGATTCAAATGTTCCAATAGATTTTAAATTGACAAACCCATATCCAAACCCTTTTAATGGATTAGTTAAGTTTTCTGTTTATATGCTCAGAGAGACAAAATTAACCATTGATATTTTTGATATTTCAGGTAGAAAAGTTAAACGGATATATAATGATAGACTTAGCTCAGGAAATCATAGTTTTTCATGGCATGGAAAAAACATTTCAAAACATAAACTATCATCAGGTATATACTATATAAAAGTGGCAAGTGCAACGAACCAAGAATGGAAAAAAATTACATTTGTTAAATAATTATTATCTTTTATAACCAATTATTATTAAACAATCACCTTCATCTACATTCATCCTGCTCCAAATAAATCTTGTCTCATTATCAAACTTTTGAGGATTGTTTGACACTGCTTTATTAAATAATCCACGCTGGACAGATTGATCATCAAGATTATTAAAAGTGTTTTCTAAAAGCTTAACTATTTTGATATTAGTATTTTTTGTTGTCGGTGAAATTTTAAAGTTATTATTATGACATAATTGCGAAAAATATTTATATACTTGAGGATTTTGCGTACGAACAAATAATAAATCAGCTTTAATTATTTCAATCCTTAATTCATTCAGTAGAGGATAAATGCCTTGACCTTGAAGACATTTATGAAACATAGTTATTTGAAAATAGTTAGCAGTCTGATCTTCTATAATAATTTTTTTGTTTATCGACCAACCAATAATATTTTTTTTATCATCAATAATATGAATCCATAAATCTGCTTCTGAGTTTCTATCAATAATTGCTTGAAGGCCAAGATCATTATTTAAGGCGTTAATTGAAATATTATGATGTTGCCTCATAATTTCTAACTTTTCTGACGATTCTTTTATAGAATTTCCCGGCCACCTAATCTTTGGGAAAACAATTTCTAAATCATATAATGGGTTAATCTTCTTTAGTCTTTTTATCAGTTTTTTAAACTTAGCAGAATTATTATAGTTGAAATCATTCATTTATTTCATAATAATAAAAATAAATTCTTTGGATAACAAACTATATTAGAAGCATCCTTTAAAAGCTGTAAAACCATAATAAGGTATAATAATATAAAGTATTGAATCGCGAATAAGATAATACATGAAGAAAGCAAATACTACCTGCCACCCTTTCTTTTTAAAGAGAAGCTTTAATCCCCCTTCCTTTCTAATGTCCCACCATTCTTTTATAAACTTAGGACGATATAAAGACATTAATTTTTAGGTTTAATCCTTCCATATTTTAAATTTTCATACTTTTCCCATATTGTCTCACCAGAAGCTTGCTGAAATCGAAAAGCAAAAGAGAGAGCATCATCAAAAGTATTACCTGAGAATTCTTCGTGACTATAATATTCGTCAATCCATCCAATAAACTCTTGCATCCCAGTTTGATCTACTTGATCAAAAATTCCATATATCATTTCAGCTTTATTGTCAAAGTACCATGTAGTGACTGAATCATAACCTAAGTCTTTAATCATTTTTTGATGGGTATCGTATACTTGTGTTAAATAAGAAAATAAAAATATTTCTTTTTCTTTTTTATCTAAGGTCTTCCAATAAACAGCAATAGCATTGGGAACAGGTACAGATTTATCTTCTTGAGCGCTTAAAAGCAACATTGTGCTAATCAATGTTAATATTAGTTTCATACTAGTCTTCTTCTTTTGATGTTTCAAACTCAGCTATCATTTCTTCAAGCTTATCCATGGCCTTATCTTCCGAAACCTTGCCACGATTTTCACCCTGATAATACAAATGTCCAGAACCTTTACCAAATGCGATTCCTAAATCTGTATGAGTAGCTTCACCAGGCCCATTTACAGCACATCCCATTAAAGCTACGGTCATTGGTGTTTTTACATTTTGAAGTTTATCTTCCATTTCACCTGCAATTTTAAATAAATCTACCTCTAATCTACCACATGTTGGACAAGCAACAATCGTTACACCTTTGCTTGCTAAACCAAGTGATTTTAATATTTCAAAACCTACTCTTACTTCCTCAACAGGATCATCTGTTAAACTTACTCTAATTGTATCTCCAATACCCTTTGCTAATAATGCACCAATACCTACAGATGATTTAACTGAACCCGATTTTGTTGGACCAGCTTCTGTAACCCCAAGATGAAGTGGATAATCAAATTGTTTTGAGAATAATTCATAAGATTCCATCATAAGGTTTACATCAGAAGCTTTAAGTGAAACAATAATATCTTCAAAATCATGTTCTTTACAAATACTTATATGCCTTGAAGCACTTTCAACCATTGCCTCAGCTGTTGGAAAACCATATTTATCAATTAAATCTTTTTCAAGACTACCGGCATTTACACCTATTCTAATTGGAATATTTGCACCTTTGACTTTGTCAAGAACTTCTTTTACACGTTTTTTCCCACCAATATTACCTGGATTAATTCTAATCTTATCTGCACCTGCGTCTACAGACTCCAAAGCCATACGATAGTTAAAATGAATATCAGCCACAAGTGGTACGTTCATTTCTTTTTTGATCTCATAAAGCGCATCGGCTGCAGGTTGATCAGGAACAGTTATTCTAATTATTTGACATCCAGCTTCTTCAAGTCTTTCGACCTCTTTCAAAGTAGCTTTAACATCATGCGTTTTAGTAGTAGTCATAGACTGGACTGTTATTGCATGTTCACCACCAACAATAAGGTTGCCTACTTTAACTTCTTTTGTCTTTTTACGATTTATCATGATTTTTATTATATTAAAATTACTACAAGCTAACCTTCAAAAGGATCATTCAAATATTCTTTTGATAAAATTATCACATGAGAAAAATTGTCTAACCTTATGCACTTTCTATAATATTTACGTGCTTCTACTCTTTCTCCTCTTTTATCCATTATCTTTGCTTTTAAAAAATAAGCTTCTCCAAGGAATGCATCAAGTTCAGCAGCATAATTATTGATACATTCATCTAATTTTTCAAGTGATTTTTCATCGTCTCCAATTAAATAATAATAATATCCCCAAAGATAGTCTAGATATGAACCAAAACCTTCTTGATGCCTTGCACGCTGCATAGAAAGTGTTCTATCTAAATCATCTAATATAATTTTTGATGTTTTTAGATCGCCAGTTTGTAACAGACTTACTGCGTAATGAATCTTATAATCATAATTATTAGGAAATTTTTCAACAAGCTGTTCACTAATTTCTAATCCTCTTTCTATATCTAGATCTATAAATTGATATATGTATGATAAAACACTTAAGGATTCAGTCCACGCCCAAGGACTTTGACTTGCAGAAATTTCCATTTTTCGAAGGCCTTCTTTCCTAGATGCTTCTAGTCCAAAATATTCAGCTCCTGCTTTTACTAGCGTATTACTTAACCCAGTATAATATTCAACAATACCTATCGGCAAATAAGCATCTAGCATTGTAGTATCCATTGATGCTGCTTTTTGGATTACACGAAAACCTCTGTAAGCAGAAAAAAATGTTGATATCCACTTTTTTTGCCCTAATAAAGTTCGTGCTTTTAAACCTAGAGCACACCCATAATAAAGCATATATTCTGGGTTTTCAGGATAAATTGATAAAAGAGAATCATAAACTGATTCAACGTCTTCAAGATTTTTATCAAAATTAGTATAAATTTCGTCTAAAGAGAGCTCTGCTTCATCTTTTCTCCAATGTGCTGCTGCCCATGCTATGTGAACACCTGGGTGATCAGGGTAATCTTCTCTAGCTTTAGTAAGGATTTCAATACTTCTTTCATATTCATAATTATAAAATGCATTTCCACCCTCGCGTACAACATCATCGCCAGGATGCTGTGCATTAAGAACTAAAGAATACGTAATTAAAAGAAAAGTGAGCTTCATCATTTATTGAGTAATTATTTGCTAAAATAAAAAATTTAACTTGCCGTTTTACCAGCAAGAAGTAGCCAACCGCGAGAATCATTATTCACAGGATTTAATTCCATAGAACGTGTCCAAGCTGCCTTAGCTAAACCAGATTCTTTCATCTTCCAATAGGTTATTCCTAATCCAAGATAATTATCAGCACTAGAAGGACTTAATTCTATGGCTTCTTGAAAAGCAGCAAGAGACTCCCTAAACATACTTTTATCTCTATAATAACCGCCTAAAGTATGCATAGAGCCAGGAAGCCATGATCCTGAGTTTTTATTAACACTTAAGGCCTTTCGAAAAGAAGTTTGACCAAGGCTAGATTGACCATTTCGATTATATTCTACTGCTAATATATAATATGCCTGAGGCAATAAGGACTTTACTTCAATATTATTTGGGTCATAGTGAAGCAAATCTTCCCATGATGAGGAAGCTCTTGCCCATTCAGAGCCTTTAAAATAGCTTAATCCTTGTTTGAATCTTGATCCAGTATCTGAAGGATCTAGTCTAATTGCGTCACTATAAGTTAAAGCTGCATAAATATGCTTACCTTGTTTAGAATAAAGATCAGCTAAGGCGACATAGGACTCTTGATGACCTGGATCCTTTTTAATTGATTCTTGGTAACTAGCTTTTGCTTTTTCTAAATCACCCAGACCTTCAAAAGCCATACCTTTAAGAAAAATGAAGCCACTATGTCTTGGAAACATATCTTGGCCACCCTTTGCTAGCTTAGCTGCATATTCAAAATTTCTTTCATCTAAACTTTTTCTAATAGATTGCATTCTACGCGCTGGACCATTAGGATCTTTTTTTGATGACTTGGATAAAATATCATCAGACAATGAAAGATTTTCAGTATCCCCAAAAAGAGTTGCCATCATTTCAATTGTTGCTCGATGATTTGGTTGTACATCTAATGCTTCATCAAAAGAATTTCGGGCTTTTGTCATTTGACCAAATCTTGAGTAGAATGAGCCTAAATGAAAGTGAGCGTTAGCATTCAATGAATGCTGTGAAGCCATTTTCAAATAAATTTCTTTAGCGTATTCAAATTCGCCATTTGCTTCATAGTGACGAGCTAAATCAATTTGTTTTCTAAAATCATTTGGTTCTGACTTTGCTGCTTTTTCTAAATCAGATGTTGATGGAGTAAGACGTATTGTTGCTCGTTCAATCTTCTTTGAAGTTTTATTATCAATAAAACTTGTTGCTTTGGCTAAATTTCTTGAACTCAGCTCAAAGCCTTCAGCTATATTATAAATATCATTGGCATATTTTACAGGGCTAATTCTAGGAATATCTGAAAGTTTAGGAACTTTTGCTTTTGTAGGGTTTGAGGCAACATTTGTTCCTCTTTTTCTCAAAATTGATTGTAACTGCTGTACCTTTTTCTTATTAGAAGCAGATGAATTTAATTGAAGAGCTTTTTGAAAATCTTTTAACGCTCCTGCATAATCTTTTTTCTTTGCTTTTGAATTCCCGCGTTTACTATAAGCTGAAGCTTGAGCAATTTGTTTTTTTGAAGGTTTTCTTGAAGTTCTCTTTGAAGAATTTTTACTGCCGCTTTGTTTCTTAGCAAGTGAGGTTAATTGCTGAACTCTCTTTTTATAATTTGAAGTCGGATTTAATTTGTATGCTCTTTTGTAATCAGAGAGAGCTCCTCTATAATCTTTTTTCTTTGCTTTAGCGTTGGCTCTTTTAGCATACTTTGAAGCTTGAGCAGGGTTCTTTTTCTTTGATTGGGCTTGAACAATGGCAGACTGGTTGGTAACTGGTAATATTCCTGCCAGTGAAATAGTTAGGATTAATCGTGTTGTCCAGAGGTAAATCAAACGCATGATAGTTATTAGAATTTACAACATACAAACTTTAAAGGAAGGTCTATTTTATCGAAATTCTGACACGGAAACCCATTTTGATTTAATGCCACCTTCATCGCCTGATTCTGTCCAAGCAAAAAATAATTGATCATCAACTATTTCCATTTGAGGATACCCTGAAACTCGACCTGGTTCAATCTCTGAAATAATCAGCGCTTGTTGAACTACGCCATCCATGGAAACAATTGTCGAAACAATATTAGTGGTTTCTTCAGCCATTTCAATCCAACTGACCACCACCTCATTTTTATTTAACCATATTAAATCAACTCGACCAATGGGCTGGGATTGGTCGATTCTCAAAGGCATTTCAAAGGATTCACCTTCATTGAGGGAAAAGGCCACATTAACCATCGGTGTTGCTTCAGGAGATGTATACCAGGCAATAGCCACTTTATTTTTATGAGATGCAAGCATCGGACCATTTACTGGACATCCTGCAATCTTCCAGCCATCTTCATTTACAGGATAGGGCTCATACCAAGTGTCATTGGCATATCTAACAATATTAATATTTCTAATTTCTTCATCAGATCGATCACGATAGGCCAGAATTAATGCATTTTCCGTTCTCACAGCTGAAGTGGGGCAGCATTCGCAAATTTTATCATCAATCTGCATTTCCAAGTTGAATTTCCCACCATCATTATAAGTGGTCTGGTAAAGATTCATGGCCCCATACCCATGACCATCATGGCTTGGTTTCATATTGCGACCATCTAGCCAGACTAGTCCAAGGTCGTTATTCATATCGCGAAAAAAAGATACAAAACCATGTTCCCCTTTCACACCATCTCTATGAGGGACTTGAGGTTTAGACCAAGTGTTACCTCTATCGATAGATCGCACAACAGTTACATCATAATCAAAAGTTCCCTCTCCTGATTTTTGTAGCCAATGAGCTGAGATAGTATCACCTCCAAAATGGTAAATAGACGGGAAATCCGCCCAATTCACAAAGTAATTTTCACCTTGTGAGATAATTTGGTTTTGTGACCATTCTCCATTTGAGAACTCAGACCAATTAATTGACCACTTCAAAGAATCTATCTTTTCAAACCAAGACATTAACATGCCATTATTTTTTGTTGGACTTAGACGAGGATAACGACTTTGTGGCTTTGTTGAGGGTAGTTGAAAATCTTTTGAGCTACAACTTATAATAAGAAAAGAGAAAAATATAATTTTTTTCAATCTAAATAAATATCTTCTGGCTTTTTACAACATAACTCTAATTTTTGGTATGCAACTGGATCAGCAACTTTACCATTCACATTATATCCTATTGAAGTAATAGCCTTCTCAATAGTATTCAAATCTATCAATGATGCCTTATAAGTAACTTTGCCTGATTTAGATTTTAAATCAACTTCAATTTTTTTTACACCATCTAAATCAACAATGGCTTCTTCTACATTAATAGAACACATTAGACATTGCAAAGTATCAAGTTTAAGCTCTGCTGTTGTTTTATCACTACTACAGCTATTCAGTAAACTTAAACTGAGTATAATCATCAATATTCTCATAAATTCTTACCTAAAATAACGTTTTACAATAAAATTCTTAAAATATACACCCTCATTTTATGGTGAAAATTCCATTTTTATAAGTGATAAATAAAAATTTATCATAAAATCTAAATCAATATTAAAATTTCTTCTTAAAAATCAGAGATTATAAAGAAAATAATTTGGTGAATTTTAGTGCGATCATTCCTGTATCTTTTTCATTACTATTTAAGTCTGAAACATTAGAGTAAACTAAAAATAAATCACTTAAGGGAGCATGAATTAAGTTCATTCTAAAATTTGTAACGAGTTTTTCTTCAGCACCATTGTATTGAAAATATAAAGTGTTAAAAAGCTTTACAGAATGATTATACTTGATTTTTAGTGTATAAATATCAGCATTTACAGAAATACCTGGAAAAGTAACAAGGTTCTTATCTAGTCCCATATTTAAACTAAATTTATAACCTGGTTTAAAAGTAGCAGAAACTCCATATGAATTTCTTGTTCCATTAAAATATTCACCAATACTAGCATTTGCATTCAATGAAATATTTTTTGTTCTATCACCCCTAAAAGAAATATTCAAATTATTGAATTTATATTTACCAATTGGAACTTCAGCTCCATAGAGATCAAAAGGTTCTTTTATAACCTCTTCAGTTTGAGTAAGCCCAGCAAAAATCATCGATCTATTCATAAATTGAACATCTAGTCCAGCTTTTAATGCTCGAGATTCAATATAGCCATTTAAATTATCAAACTGATTTATAAAAAAATATGGATTAAGGGATAATACTTTTCCAGATGTAAAGCGTTTATGCCTACCAACGGTCATAAAGGTCTCAGAAACATTAGATCTTTGAATAAATCCTACTGTAGGTTCAAAGTTCTCATCTATTTTTTTATAATAAGCTGCTAAATCCCACTTATTGTTTCTCCAAGCAACTGCAATCCGACCTGCTAAATTATTATCAGAGACCCCAGGATTATCTGTTTTAGCTAAATAAGAATAAATCAAAAGTTTATCTATATTAAGATTTAAATCCACTCCCATGGATTCATGATCTCGTAGTGTACCCATAGAGTTTCTATTAATAAAAATGGCTCCAAAGTTTGATTTTTTTAAAAAATTACTTTTTACTCTAGCAACATTATAATTGGTTCCTGGAACATCACCTTTAGATTCCGATGACATATTTAATAGACCTAAATCAAAGTTTCCAATTTTACCACTCAATCGACCGCCACCCGAAATAGGAATCTGCATACCATCTTCAAGACCAATTCTTCGACTATGGAACATTGTAAAAGAACGTCCATATTTATTTGGTTTCATTCTATATAAATAATTAGAAATATCACCAAATTCAAACAAACTTGCATTCTCGAGAAAAAAGTCTCTCTTTTCTGGAAAAAATAATGGAAAGCGAGTTAAGTTAACTTTCTCCTCATCCGAATCTACCTGTGAAAAATCTGTATTATATGTAAGATCAAGTGTTAGACTTGGGGTAACACTAAATTTCATATCAAGACCTGCATCAGAATTATTAGAGCTTTCATCTGCATTAATTTTATTGCCAACTAGGAATGGTTTAATTTGCAAATTTCTTCCAGGTCGAATATCAACTAAGCCTTCTAAAGTACCAGCTTTTGAAACAGTTAATAGCTTTTCATATGGCTCAATTGGACTCCAATAAACATCTTCTCCTTTTCTTCTCACCCTTCTTAGAAAATTAATTCCCCAATCCTGATTACCATCACTTGGATTAAACCTTAAACTAGTTAAAGGAAATGCAAGTTCAATCTCCCAACCGTGTTTTTGAATCGATGTTTTTGTATTTACAATACCTTCCCAAGCACGATTTATATTTGTTCCATCGTTATTTATATACATATCTTTAATCGCGCCTGCTGGATTAAAAAGAAAAGCATACCCACTTTTATTATCATTGAAAGTATCTAACATTATAGCAAATGCGTCGTTATCTTGAGAGTCAAAATCTTGTTCAAGACTTTCAATAATAATTTTTTCAGGGCTAGAATCATATAGAATGGCAGAAATATATAAAAATTCAGAGTCATACAGCACCCTTACAACTGTTTTTTCTGTTGGTTTTGCACCAGGAATTGGTTGTGATTGATAAAAATCAGAAATAGAATCTGCTAACATCCATTCTGTTTCATTTATATATCCATCAATAATTATATCGCCTTTTAATCTATTTGCAACCATTGTTGGGCGAGGAAAATTTTTAAGATCAATGATTAGATCCTCTGCAAAGGCAATTGATACCAATGCCAAAATGAATAAAGTAATTTTTCGAGGTTTCATAATAAAAGCTTAAGAATAAGCCAAGGAAATTATATCAAAAAGAATGTATTAAGTTAAATTTTTATTTATATATAAGAGGGTTATTTACAAGAAAAATGATAAACGACCCTCTTACATTAAATGTTTATAATGATTAGTTGGTATAAACTATTTTTTAGCAAATTTAATGCCACACCCTAACGCTTTAGTCTCTGCTAAATTAATTTTTTTACCATTTGCTACAGCTTTAATTGCATTAGATAAATATTTATTTTTTACTTTTTGCGGTCTTCGAGCATTATCGTCTATAGCGCCTCGATATACTAATTTGCCTTCTCCATTGAATAAATATATATGAGGTGTTTTTGTAGCTCCAAAGGCTGTCGCTAATTTAGCTTCTTTGTCTAATGCGTAAAGAAAATCATGACCATTTTCTTTTGCAAATTCACGCATATCAGATAAATTTTCTCCAAGGTCACGCCAAGCAGTATTTGGATTAACAGTGATAAAACCAATCTTGTTTTTATTACTTTCTTCTGCTAAAGCGTTATATCGATCTTGCCATGCAACTACCCAAGGACAGGTATTGCAAGAAAAGTTTACCAATAAACCATTCTTCATTTTTACATCATTCAAAGAAATCATCTTACCACTAATATCCATCATTTTAATATTAGCCAAGGGGATACTTGACCCAATTTCAAGTTCGCCAGCAAATATTGTTGATAGTAATAAAGTGAATGATAACTTATTTATTATTTTTTTCATAATTGAGCTCCTGATTTAAGCCAGTAGATATTACACCTAATCTAAATATTTAAGAACAGCTTTTGAAATTTGAATATCTTGGACTGCCACTCCTGTATGGTCAGCAATAGTGATCTGATTATCATTCTCTCTCTTTTTTGCCTTACCTTCAATTATCTCACCAATTTCAACTACTTCTTTCATAGAAAATCCATCCTTAATAGCTTGATGTATCTCACCTCTGAGCTCACATTGAGAACGACTATCTGCAACTACGATATCAGCTCGAGATAGGATTGAAGATGCAATCTCTTGTTTTGTAAGGGTATCAGATCCCATTGCTGTAATATGAGTACCTGGATTAACATTTCTTAAAATAGGCTTTTCACTTGGTGTGCAGGTAACTATCAACTGACATCTTTCAATAATTTCATTAATATCTCTGGTTACGTCTATATTGTAATTACTATTAAGAAAATCACTTTTATACTTTTTTAAAGAATCTTCACTTCTACCCCAAACAATTACCGACTTACAATCAATTATTCCATCTAGATACTTTAATTGCATACGAGCTTGTATACCTGAGCCAATAATACCTATATGGGTTACCTTGCTTGGTGCTAAATATTTAGCAGAAATAGCTCCAGCTACAGCAGTTCGAACATCAGTAAGGAAAGATTCATCATTTAAAATAGCCTTGGGCTTTCCTGTCTTTTGATCATATATCAGCATCATACCATAACCATTTGGTAAACCTAAATTTGAATTATTAAAAAAACCTGATGCAATTTTAATAACGTAAACATTGTCATTTTTTATATATCCATACTTAATATGAACATCACCGGGTGGTGAGTCAAAATGCAGTTCACCAACTGGAGGGACAACAACTTCCCCTTTTGAATAAGCTGCAAAGCCATCTTCAATTTCTTGAACTAAATTAATTTTAGTTAACACATTTTTAATTTCTTTTAAGGAATAAATACGCATTATAAAATAGATTTTAAGACTTCCGCACTAATATTGCCCCCACACATTACAATAACAACAGTTTGTCCTTTTAAGTCTTCTTTCTTTTTTAAAAATCCAGCTATAGCTGTTCCAGCAGCCCCTTCAATTAATTGATGATGTTTTTTGATTCCAATTCTTATACCAGCTGCAATTTCTTCTTCATCTACAAGAATAAATTCATCAATGATTTCTTGACATAATTTAAAAGTTATGGAACCAATTTCTACACCACCGGCTGTTCCATCAGAGAGTGTCTCTTTTGATGGTAAATCTAATTGTTTACCTGCTTTTAAAGATTCATACATTACGCATGAGTTTTCTGGAGAAACACCAAACATCTTAATATTTTTTTCCATTGATTTTAAATATCCTCCAACGCCAGAAATCAGGCCACCACCACCAACAGATATAAATACTGAGTCAAGGGTATTAAGCTCATTTAAAATTTCTAAACCAAGGGTGCCTTGTCCTGAAACAATATTTGGATCATTATATGGAGAGATATATGTAGCACCTGTATTCATAGAAATTTTTTGGGCATGCTCTTCAGCATTGATACAGTCATTTCCAAAATATTCAACTTCACCACCAAGGTTTTTAATGTTTTCTACTTTATTTTTATGAACATTTTCAGGGACAACAATTTTACCTTTTATATCTAGTAAGGACATAGCTAATGAGCATGCAGCTCCATGATTTCCAGTTGAGGCAGTAACGACTCCATTGGCAATTTCATTTTCATTTAGTGAGGTCATTTTACTGACCGCACCACGGAATTTAAAGGATCCTGTTTTTTGTATATTATCAAGTTTTAAATAAACATTACCATTAATCATTTTACTAAGGTAAGGAGAATGTTCTAAAGGTGTATTCCTGATATGAGGCTTAGATCGCTGAAAAGAATTCTCAACATCTTTTGGGAATGAAATCATAAAGTTTTTAAAATTGGTGTTACACGATCAAGTGCAGCCTCTAACTCAGTAGATTTAGCACCATAACCAAATCTAAGATATTGATCCATTCCATACCAATCACCTGCAACCAACATTACGCTCGCTTCCTCGCGAACTTTTTCAACTAATAAAGTAGAATTTATATCCCAATTATATTTGACAAATGCCATCGCTCCAGCCGAAGGAGGAATAAAACTTATTTGATCACCAAAAATATCTACCCATTTTTGAAAAAGATTTAAATTTTGTGTTAATGCATCTCGTGTTCTATTTAATGTAACCATTCTATTATCAGGATGTAATACATGAGCACCAATTAAATCACTTAAGCGACCAATAGCTATGGTAGTGTAGTCATGGGTAGCCCAGCACTCTTGAATATAATCTTTATTAGATACAGACCAACCTAAACGTAGCCCTGGAAGGCCATATGCTTTTGATAAACCACAATTAACAATTGTTTTAGAATAGTTTATATCCCAAAATGAAGTGCATTCTTTACGATTAAGTTCTGCACCACGATATACTTCATCAGATAAAATCCAAGCATCTACTTCTTTTGCAATTTCTCCTATTGCAAAAACTGTTTCTTTTGGCAAAACTGAGCCAGTTGGATTATTTGGATTACAAATACAAATCATTTTTGTTTTATTAGTTACTAGGGATTTTATTTCATCAATATCTGGTTGCCAGTTTAAGGACTCTTTAAGTGAGAAAGTTTTGACATTCACCCCTAAACCTCGCGCAAAGCCATAAATTTGTAAATAATTTGGAACCATATATATCATCTCATCACCGGATTTAAGCAAGGACATTATTGCTACCATATTAGCTTCTGCGGATCCGTTAAAAGCTTGAATATTATCTATTTCTGCTCCTTTGTAAATACTTGAAATGGACTGCCTTAATTCATCAGATCCTTCTGTAAAGCCATATGTTAATTCAGTATTTGCAATCTTCTCAATAAATTCAGGCTCAAACAAAGTATTGAAAGTGCCTGGGTGAACTCCACTCTCAGAAAGGTTATAATCAACTTTATTTTCCCATGTAGACTGCTGTCTTTCTAATTGAAATTTTTCAAAGTTCATGATTCTAACGCCTTAATTATTGCTGATTCAAACCGGTTTTTATTTTTTTCCATTTCCCAAAAATCTGATAAATTTCCATTTTTGTCATAAACTATAGTAAAAGGTAATGCGCCTGACCATTCTTTACTTATTTCATTAATAAAGTTATTATCATTCCCCTCTTCTTTTATAAATGAGATACCTTTAACACCCTGTCTTTTTAGAAAATCTAAAACTTCTTTTTCTCTATCTGACCAATCTGCACTTACAAAGTAAACTTTCAGCCCTTTATCTTTATATTCATTTGATAAATCTACAATCATTGGAAATTCTTCAATACATGGCGCACAATATGTAGCCCAAAAATTGATTAATACTGCTTCACTTCCTTTATGCTTATTAATCTGATAAATTATGTCAGATGCATCTACGGTTTTAAGCCTTAGATTTTCTTTATCACAACTAAAGATAACAATTAATAGAAATGGAAATAATTTTTTCAATTAATTCCCCACAATGAAAACAGCGTTACTAAAAAGGAGTTTTCCATTATACCAAAAACCTCTAAATAATGGATTATCTGCCATGTAAACTATACTACCTCTCCCCATGTCTTCTACGCCAAAAACCATAGACTCACGAAAACTTTCTTTTGCCTTAAATCCAACAAAACCACTAACTATTGCTGTTGAATCATAAACGGTACCAACATTCCAACCATTATGTAAATATGCATATCGATTATTTCGAAGCTTTAAAGAAAAATATTCATCATCATAACCAAAAGCTAATGGGTGACTTTTATCAATATTTATTTTTATGATAGAACCATAAGCATTTTGACTCATTGCAGATCTTTGACGATCTTTATAAGAACGCAATCTTTCGGATAGTTCTCGATCTTTACTCCTCTTTTCTAATGATTTTTTTTCATCATCAGTAGCAAATTTTTTAAGGCCATATCCTTTCTGATCCACAAACTTATCCAGAGAAGATTCCATCACTATAAGCTTACCTCCTGAGCGCACCCAGTTTTTTAATTCAATTAAGGCTTCTTGATCTAAATAATCATGTCTTCCACCAGGTAAAATCAAAATATCAAATTTGTGTTTAGGTATTTGTGAAAAATAATCACTCCTTAATACAGTGACTGGAAATTCTATTTGTCTTTCAAAGAAATGCCAAACCTCACCATATCTCGAACTACCAACCCCTTCTCCTGATAGTAATCCAATTTTAGGTTTTTTTACTATACGCATTGAAGATGAACCAAAATCTTTTCCTCTAGAGACTAAACCAGTATTTACAGGAATTAGTGAACGGTCAAACTTTTCAGAGGCTTTTTTGACGATTTCATCAAATTTAACCCCATGTTTTTCGTTTCCTTTTCTAGTAATAACTAAAGTACCTCTATCATACTTACGTCCATCTATATTAAATGGTTCTTCCGAAACTCTAGAAACAATATTATTCTTAAATAAATAAGCTAGAAACTTGACATCATTAATACCTTTCCAAGGAAGTAAATACGCATAAGGAGACTGGTCAGTAATCTCATTTCGAGGAGAAAAATATCGAGCTTTTGAAAATTTAATATCACTTTTTACAGCGTAAGTATCTAGACCAAAAACATATGGGATAGACCATGCTGTAATATCATATGTTAGAGAATCTCTTAAGGTAGTTTGAGGCTCAAAAAGAATTTGAACCAATACTGATTTAGCCTGTTTTGCAGAAATAATCATATCACCTTTTGCTACTTTTAACTGTTCAGTCTCACCTTTAAGATAGCTAAAACCTTTAATGGATTTTGAAGTGCTCGCCAAACCATGTTCAATACCATTGTTATCAAGCCAGTTTTGAAGATCTTTTATTTTATCTTTGTTATTATTTTTAGAAATAATATATGCTGAGTATTTACCCGGAGGGTTTTTCTTACTTTCTTTAAAAAATTTTGAAAATTCTAATAATATTTTATCAACATTATTTGAAGCTACTTCAATGGTAGATAAACCGGTTGTAAAGTGATGTGTCAATCGATCATTTAATGTAAGCGTATCACCATCCTCAGTTTCTACAGCTAAGCCACCTCTGCTATGTCCTGCTTGTTCATAGGTCATTCCAATAGCTCCATTATAAGTAGGGTAAGTGTCGCCATAACTTGGATAGAGAAGATCAAATACCTCTTTAGTAAAATAAAGCCAACTATTTTCATCAAAATATTTTGAATGATTTTTCCCAATCATTGTCTGTAGTTCTCTTTGCCAATCTGTTATATACTCATGAAAAGGTTCAGCTGCTGGAGCAAAAAAATATGGACTATTTACACCCTGCTCATGAAAATCTACATGTATATGAGGAAGCCATTGATTATATAATTTAATTCTAGATTGAGATTCAATTTGTGTTTGCCAAGCCCAATCTCTATTTAAATCAAAATAATAATGATTAGTTCTACCACCTGGCCATGGTTCCATATGCTCAATAGATAGTGGATCTGCATCTGGCCACCTATTTGCTGTCATTCTAAACCAATTTGTATATCTATCTCTACCATCAGGATTAATACATGGATCTATAATTACAACTGTATTTTTTAACCAGTCTTGTGTTTTTTTATTATTTTTACTGGCTAAAGAGTAAAGGGTTTTCATAGCAGCTTCTGTTGAATTTGCTTCATTTCCATGAACATTATAACTCAACCAAACAATACCTACTTTTTTATTAGAAGCTTGACCCTTAGCAATGCCTGCTCTTTTTAGGTTATCCATGCGAAGATCTTCAATCATTTCCATATTCTCTTCACTTGAGATTACAGCTACTAACAAAGGTCGCCCTTCATATGTTTTACCATAAGAGATTAATTTTACATTTGATGAAGTATTTGAAACATGTTCAAAATATGATACCACTTTATGATGATAGGTAAAATTATCTCCAAGTTTATAACCAAGAAAAGCAGATGGAGATTTAAAATTTTCACCATAGAGTGATGAAACAATTAAAAGAATACTAAATACTGTTTTAAACATTAAGGCTCCTCAAAAATCTTATACTAAAATTATGAAAGTAAAATATTTATCAGAAATGAAATTAGAGACTTTTCATCAGGTTTTTATTGGTAATTGATGATGCTGTCAATAAACCTGAGAATAGTGCACTAGTAAGGCCAACTGTCGTAATATCTTGACCCGTCAAAAATAAATTTTTAACTCTAGATTTTGGTCTTATCCAATCTTGTCTAAATCGTTGTGAAGAATGGTCTAATCCATACATCTCACCCTTTGGATAATGAGCCATATCTCTTACTGATAGAGGTGTTGAGAGTTCGTAATAATCCATAGCATTTTCAATCTCTGGTACATGCTTGTATACAACCTCTAATATTTTTTTAGACATTGCCTCTTTAAATTTTTCATATGATTCACCACGTTTTTTCCATGGTTTTTCTTCCCATTCTTTATACCAATCCCATCTACCAAGAGTTATAGCTTCCATTGTTGCACAGCCTGGGTGATTTTCATTCCAAGCAGGGTCTTTAGCTGATGGAAATGATACATAAACTACAGGAAATTCACCCTTAGGATCAGATTGGTAATTAATAACATTTTGGTCGTGATCATAACCAGGATAAATCCAAAGATTTGTGGTTTTAAGATCTAATTCTTCTGCGGTTTTGTTTAAACCAATGTAAAGACAAAGATAACTTTCTGTCGGTTTAACCTTTTTTAATTCAGATAATTGTTTATCATTCTTTGAATAGTTTCTTAAAAAAGTATTAATTGTATTAACAAGACCTGCGCTACTTACCACATTTTTTGCCATTAGTTTATCACCATTTTTAAGTCGTACCCCTATTGCTTTATTCCTTTTAACAATAATCTCATTTACATCAGCATTAACAACAACTTTCCCTCCTAAAGATTCTATGAGATCTGTGGTGTGCTCAGCAATCATTCTTGAGCCTCCAACAGGATAGTTTGCACCATCCATGTAGTGCCGTGCTACCATAGCATGCATAGCAAAACTACTTCGTTTAGGTGGGAGCCCATAATCACCCCATTGTCCAGAAAGAACACTTTGAAGCTTTTTATTATTAGTTAATTCATTTAAAACTTCATTTGTTGTTTTATCAGAGTTTCTAAAAAAACTTTTTGTCATATTTTTACCGACAATGGGATATAACCATTTAGGCACAAGTTTACTTGCAAAGAATTTTTTACCGTTTTTTGATTGTGCAACTAAGAGATCTACATAATTAGTAATTGCTAATTTTTCATCTGGGAAATATTCTGATAGTTTTTTTATAAAATTTTCTTTTGGAGCAATAAAATCATATGATTTATCAGGATAAATTATTCGATCATAATTTTCATCCATCTTGGCCCATTTAAGATTCCCACCAGTTATTTTATCAAATAATTTACGTGTGTGTGATTTTTTATTATGGACCTCACCAATATAGTGAATACCTACATCCCATTCATATTGCTTCCTTTTAAAAGTATGCGTAAAACCCCCAACCTTAAAATGTTTCTCAAGGACTAATACTTTAAAATTATTTTGTGCAAGTAATGCAGCTGTTGTCAAGCCACTCATTCCTGATCCAACTATAATGACATCAAATTTTTCATTTTGTAAATCTGATTTATATGGAACCCATTTTTTCATGCTAATCACCTAGCTGAGGAAATTTAAATCGCATTATTGGCGAAGGAGAATGAGATTCAATCATAATTTGTGAAATTTTTTCAACAATTTTTGGATAAATCATAGCAACATTATTCTGCTCTTGTTTATCCAAACTTATATCATAGAGTTCTATGGACATATTCCCTTCAAAAATATTTTTTCTTATACCTTTCCACTTTCCCATTCTTACTGCCTGTTGACCTTTATATGCTGGAAACTCCCAATAAAGGTACTCATGAGTGACTTTTTGAAAATTACCCAGTAATGTAGGCTTTATACTGATTCCATCCATATTTAAAGGAACATCAATACCAATAATATCACAAAAAGTTGGCATCATATCTTGAAATGCAGAGATTTGATTTGATTTTGAACCTGGCTTAATTTTTGTTGGCCAACTTGCAATCATAGGTACTCTTATACCTCCTTCATTTACAAAACCTTTTGCCCAACCAAGTTCAGCTTTAAAAGGTTTAGCACTATCAAAGTATTGAGTATCTGCACCTCCTGTATAAGTAGGACCATTGTCACTTGTAAAAATAATTAATGTATTATCCAGTTGATTTATATCTTTTAATTTTTTTATTAAATCCCCGACTTGTTCATCTAAATATGAAATCATTGCTGCATAAGTGGCTCGTGGAGAGTGGCTAGGAAAATATGATTTTCCAGTATAAGGTTTTTCATCTCCAAATTTTCTTTTATAATAATTAATCCATTTTTTAGGCGCCTGAAGAGGAACATGTGGAAGAGGCGATGCATAATAGAGGAAAAAAGGACTGTCTTTATTATCATCAATAAAATTTAAAGCTTCATTATGCATTAACTCAGGAGCATAATCGTTTAAGTGAAAATTAACGTAACTTGATTCATCATTTGGATTTGATCCCTCTTTGAGGTTTGCGTGAGGAGGTATATTCTTATTATTGAGTAAATCTCGTTCTTCATTTCTCCATAAATGCATAGGAAAAAGTGTATGTGCTTGACGTTGACAGTTGTAGCCATAAAAGAAATCAAAACCTTGTTTGTTAGGTGTTCCTTCTGTATTTGGAGCTCCAAGACCCCATTTACCAACCATACCTGTAATATATCCAGCTGATTTCAACACTTCAGCAATGGTTATTGTATTTTTAGGAATTGGTCTTTGACCTTCTAAAGAAGGATCATCAAACATGGCTTGGTAATTCCAAGTATCGCCTCGCTCTGTCCATTCATCATTTCCTCTAATAGGAGTATTACCAGTATGTTGACCAGTAATAAAAACAGAGCGTGATGGAGCACAAACTGGTGATCCAGAATAATGATCAGTAAATATCATACCATTATTTGCCAATTCATCTATATGCGGAGTTTCTATAATTTTTTGACCATAAACCCCTAGCTCACCATACCCTAGGTCATCTGCTAATATATAAATGATATTTGGAGGCGTATTTGACTTTTCACATGAAAATAAAGTTAATGTAAATATTAATATTACTATATTTGATATGTATTTATTAATGTTTTGCATTATATAAAATTAACAGGTTCTATGAAAAGTATGAATTGAATTATTTTAACCACTTCCTCATACTTGAAGATAATGGACAATTAGTTAAGTCAAAAAGAATTAAGTAGCGTATTTTGCTTTTCTATGATCCGAAGCTCTTTTGTTTGCATCTAATTCCATTTTACGCAATCGTATTGAGTCTGGAGTAACTTCAACTAGCTCATCTTCAGCAATAAACTCTAAAGATTGATCTAATGATAATTTTTTTGGTGGTCGCAAGACTACAGTTGAATCTGAGGAAGCTGCTCTCATATTTGTAAGTTTTTTCTCTCTTGTAATATTTACTGAAAGATCTTCTGTCCTATTTCTTTCCCCAATAATCATTCCATCATAGACTTCTGTACCAACTTCAATAAACAATTCACCCCTATCCACCATTCCTAAACAGGCATAAGTAGTTACTTTTCCTTTTCGATCAGAAATCATTGCACCACTTATTCGTTGAGGAATTGGTCCAAACCAGGGTGCATAACCATCAAAAAGCTTATTCATGATGCCAGCACCTTGTGTATCAGTTAAAAATTGACTTCTAAAACCTATTAGCCCTCTTGAAGGTATAATAAAGTCCATAGAAACTCTTCCATGCCCATGGTTTACTAAATTTTCCATTCTTCCTTTCCGAATAGATAATTTTTCTGTAATTACACCCACTTTGTCTTCTGGAATATCAATAAAGACTTTTTCCATTGGCTCCATAGTTTTACCATCTTTTTCATGTGTAATAACACGAGGTTTTGAGACCATAAACTCATAACCTTCTCTTCTCATGGTTTCAATTAGCACAGCCATCTGCAACTCTCCTCTTCCACGAACTTCAAAAACATCTGTACGTTGTGTCTTATGAACTTGTAAAGAAACATTTCCTAATATTTCTCTATCTAAACGTTCGCTTATATTTCTAGAAGTAAGATATTTACCTTCTTTACCAGCAAAAGGTCCATTATTTACATAAAACAACATGGAAACAGTTGGTTCATCAATTAAGATTCGCGGTAATGGCTTAGGGTCTTCATTTGATGATATAGTATCACCAATGGTAACATTATCAATACCTGCAACTGCAATAATATCACCAGCTTCAAGATTCTCAACTTGAATCTTCTCAAGACCTTTAAAAGTATAAAGTGCAGAGAATTTTTGATTATTTCGAATTCCATCTTCTCCACAAAGTGCATAAGATTGATTCATAGATAAAGTACCATGATTTAACCTTCCTATTGCCACCTGCCCTACGTATGAATCATAATCTAAATTTGTAACTAAAAATTGAGGAATTTGGCTATCATCGGCTACGGGACCTTCAATATTATTTATTATTGAGTTAAATAAAGGTTTTAGTGATGATGAGCCGTCATCTAAATCATCGTGCGCTATACCATCTTTAGCATTAGTATATAGTATTGGAAAATCTATCTGATCATCATTTGCATCAAGGTCAATGAATAAATCATAGACTTCATTGACAACTTCATCTATTCTAGCATCAGATCTATCAATTTTATTTATTACAAGAATAACAGGTAAGTTTTTGTCTAGCGTCTTCTTTAGTACAAATCTTGTTTGAGGTAATGGTCCCTCGCTGGCATCAACTAATAGTAATGCCCCATCAACTAAATTGAGACTTCTTTCTACTTCACCACCAAAGTCAGCATGTCCAGGTGTATCCATAATATTTATTTTAATACCTTCATAGTCTATAGCTGTATTTTTGGCTGTAATTGTGATTCCACGCTCTTTTTCAAGGTCCATAGAATCCATGATGCGACTTTCAATTTCTTGATGAGCTTTGAATGTACCCGATTGGTTTAAAAGTCCATCTACAAGAGTAGTTTTACCATGATCTACATGTGCAATAATCGCAATATTTCTAAAATTATTTTTTCTCATTAATTATTATCTTTCAATCAGTGATTTTCACTTCAAATAAAGCTTGGGAACTTCGTAATTATAAATGATATAATGAATCTAAATAGTCAAATAAAAGATATTCTAATATTTGGGTGAATATCTGGAGAAGTCAGGACTAACTGATACTTCTCTTTTTAATTCATAATCATATATAATTTTACCAAGATTAGCTAAAAATGGAAGCCCTAACTCATAATATTGATATTGATCATCGTTTAAAATTTCATTTTTATTAACATAAATAACTGCAGAAAGAAAGAATTCAATGTCATTTACTGTATCGATGATATAAGCATTATCAATTAAAAAACCATATGCCCATCCTACGCTATTAAAAATTTTAATATTGTCAGGCATTTTTTCTTTTGAATCACCATAAATAAAAAATTTACAGTACCCGTCATAATATTTTGAGTAATCATTATAATTTGGAAAAATACTTTCTCTAGGCAATTTTTGCATCCATTCATATAAAAAATTATAATCTGATTCACTTAAATTTAATTTTTGATCCTCATTCATTATTGTACCAGGAAAAATTACTTGTTGAAGAAATTGATGTTGATCAGAAAGTTTAAAGTAATTTTTTTGAGTAAAATCCATAGCACTATTAATTTTTTCACCATTTTTAAGATATGCATTACCAATAAAATTTTCCTTAGTTGATATTTCAAATTTAAGTTTTGAATGTTGCATAGGTTGAATCAATATTTTTTTTCCTAGATTATCATAAAAATTAAATGGGTTTGTATATTGATTTTTTTCAAGAGATAAAGGCAGAGATAATCTATGACTTACTCTAAAGTCATCATATCCAATACCCCACATACGTTTATTAAGATGTTCTTGACCTAAAAACTCATAAATACGATTAAACGCATCATCATCTGAAATTAATAGAATTTTTTTAATATAATGTGCTATAGATGCTCTTTTATTTATTGAAGATATATCTTCAATAACTTCAGTCATTCCATCATAACCACCCCCAATGGTTAAATGTGTATTTTTATCAATATTTTGAAAAGAATAAATTTTAAGTTTATCTAAAGCCAATACCGCAGAAGGAAATTTGACAGTACTAGCAGGATAAAAATATTCATTTGAATCAGTCCTAAATGTGTATGTGGTAAATTTAGGTTTTTGATTGACATCCCTATCAATTTGAGAATATTGTATTTGTATTCGGTACTTTTCAGGGTCAGAAACAATTTCAGGGAAATCATTACCCATTGAATTAAATATTTTTTCTAGAAGTTGATTATCTGCAGTATTATTAGAACATCCCACCATAAGAAATAATACAGTCCAAAGATTATTATTTTTGAAAATTATTCTCCTAATAATTAATTAATTCAACTGCTATTAGCCTAATTGCAATTAAGGTAAGAGCAAATTTAAAAAGAATTTGGAATGTTGCTTCTGGAAGTTTCCCAAGCATTTTTTTCCCAAACTTAGTCCCAAAGTAAACTGAAATAACTAAAGGTAATATAATTTCCCAATCAGTTATATAATTAACATTAAATAAAAATATAAAAATTGGAATTTTACCAAAATGTCCAAGAGCTTGACACACAGCTTTTGTAGCAATTATTGAATATTTTTTTAAATTGGAATTAATAAATAGAGGAGCGATTAAAGGACCAGCGGCACCAACAAAAACAGTTGCTAAACCACTAAGCCCACCCATCCATAAAAAAGCATGCTCTGAGACACTTTTACCTTTTTTACGTATATAGAGAAACCAAATAATATAAATACCAATTAATGGTTTTAAATAATCTATTTGAATTTGATCCGCTGAAGAAACTTTATAAAATTGCATTAAAAAATAAATTATTAAAGCAGCAAAAATTAAACCAGGAATAATACCTAAAAAGTATTTCTTAACAATTTTTGTGTCTATGTGTTGGCGATAAACAGTCAATCTTGTAACATTGCTTACTAATTGTATAATTCCATGGTATGCAACTACGAGGTAACCTTCTGGCATTATTATTGCCATTACTCCAAGCAATGTGATTCCCCCCCCCATTCCAATTATAGCAGACAACATAGAGGTTAAAAAAGCAGCGACAATTAAAGCAAATGATTCGAACATATTAATTAATTTAAGTTATTTATTATTATAAATGTTTCATTTGTAGAATTTCAATTAATTTTCCCATATATAATTTAAGATTTAATTTTTATCTTATTTCAAAAATGAAAACTCATCAAAATAAACTTAAAAGAAGTCTGGGCCTAGTTACACTAATGGCAACTGGGATTTGTTCAATGCTAGGCGCTTCTATAAATGTTGTCCCTTTTATGATTCAACGTAATGTTCCTGGAATTGGACCTTATGTTCTACCAGCATTTATTTTTGCTATGATACCAGCTTTATTTGCTGCATTAGCTTATGCTATTCTTTCATCGGCTATGCCAAGAGCAGGTGGTAGCTATATTTATGCAAGTAGAGGCTTAAATCCTTATTTAGGCTTTATTGCAAGTTTTTCACAATGGTTTGGTCTATCAATCGTCATTGGGGTCATTGCTTATATTTGTGTTTCTTTTATGCGTGATGTAGCCTTTGCTCTTAATTGGATCAATATTTCAATTTTATTAGAATTACCAGTATTTCGTGTTGGAATTGGTTTAGCATTAATTTGGTTATTTGTTTTTATAAATATTCAAGGAACGAAATCATATAAACGAACATTGCTTCCAATGATGTATTTAATGTTTGCACTAGGATTTATAGTAATTATATCTGGTTTTTATTTTGATAGTGATGACTTTATTCATGCACTGGAGGTGAAAGAAAATAGAAGTTTTAATGTTATAACTAATTCAAATTTTAATTGGCGTATTTTTCTTTCAGCTGCAGCTTTACTATTTTCAAGCTTTATTGGCTTTGATTCTATTGCACAAGCTGGTAGTGAAGCAAAAAATCCCTCAAAAAATTTACCAATAGCTATAATTCTAGCTATTACTTGCGTAGGAGCTTTTTATTTTTTATTTACTATAGCTGTTTATAGTACAGTGCCATGGAGTTTTGTCGCTGAGGAAGCAAATATTAAAGATATTAGTGCTCCAGGATTATTAAGTTATGTGCTGCCATCTTGGTTGGGTGTTGCTATTCTTTTAGGCGCAGCTATTGCACTTATAAATGATTTACCTGCCATGTTATTATCAGTATCTAGATTAATGTTTGCATGGGCTGAGGATGGTATCTTCCCATCAGTTATCTCCCGAGTGCATCCAAGAAATTCTTCACCTCATATTTCATTAATTTTTGCAGGAATAATGGCAAGCATAGGGGTTCTTGGCTCACACTTTGCTGGTGACTTTTTCTTAGGTATAGATATAATGGTTACATCTATGATGATAAATTTTTTACTGATGTGCATAACATTGATTAGTTTTCCTTATGTCAATGAAAAATTAGCTAATCAAATAACAGTTATTAGAAATAGAAGCTATCAACTGTTTATCGGTGTTTTAGGAACATTATTATTATTGATGTTCTTAGCTGTACATATATTTAAAGATTTAACTTCAAATGTTTCTCATTGGTATTTTCATTCAACACCAATTTGGGCTATAGTTATGCTTATTGGTAGCTTAATATTTTTTATAAAGTGGAATCAAATTAAGAACGAGAGTAATGCTTATGATCAATTCAAGGAGCTTCCAAAAGAATGAGGATATTAACTGAACTTGCACCTGGCTTAAAAATTTCCCGTATAATTACAGGATTATGGCAAATCGCAGATATGGAACGAAAAGAGGAACTTGACTCAAAAGAATCTGCGCAAAATTTAATTCCTTACATTAATTCAGAACTTACCACATTCGATATGGCAGATCATTATGGATCAAGCGAGAAAATAATTGGTGAACTAATCAAAAAGTCTCCAAATACTAATATTCAAATATTAACAAAATGGGTTCCTAAACCAGGCAAAATAAATAAATCAATTGTAAGAGATGCAGTTGAGCTTGCTTTAAAAAGAACAAATAAAAATTCTATTGATCTAATGCAATATCATGCTTGGCACTATCCTGATTCAAGTTGGTTAGATGCTTTATTTTTTCTTGAAGAACTAAAAAATGAAGGTCTCATAAAACATATTGGAGTTACCAATTTTGATTCAGCACATTTACGTATTGCTTGTTCTTCAGGTATTTCAATTATTAGTAATCAAGTGAGTTATTCAATAATAGATCTAAGAGCAAATCAATCAAGCATGGTTGAGACTTGTAAAGATTACGGAGTCAAATTATTAGCGTATGGAGTACTGATGGGTGGGTTTTTAACAGAAAAATGGTTAAATAAAAAAGAACCTGAAGCCAGTCAATTAAAGACTTGGTCAGAAATGAAATATAAAAGGTTTATCGATACGGTATGTGGCTGGGATAAATTTCAACTCTTTTTAAATGAATTAAAAAAAGTTGCGAAAATAAATAATGCATCCATTGCAAATATATGTTCAAGATATGTTTTAGATAATAAAATTGTAGCTGGGATTATCATTGGAGCAAGGGTTGGTCAAAGAAATCATATACAAAATAATCTTAAAATATTAGATTCTAAAATATCTAATGATAGTATGAAAATATTAGATGAAGAACAAAAAAATATAAATGCCATTCCAGGCGGCTGTGGTGATGAATACAGAAAGCCTCCCTTCCTTACTGCATCTGGTGACCTATCACATCATATTGAAGAAATACCAAAAATCTTTAAAGTAATCGATAATAATAAGCTTATAAAAAAAGTTTCAAGCAATACAGTTTGGGAAAAGCTTGCTAGTTATTCAAGAGCAATTAAATATAAAGATCGCATACTTGTTTCTGGAACAACTTCGACGTTAGAAGATAAATTAATAGGCGGTGCTGATGCAGCAGCACAAACTCACTTTATAATTGATAAAATTGAAGCATCTATTCAATCATTAGGTGCCAATTTAAATGATATAATAAAAACTAGAATTTTCATCAAAAATTTAGCAGATTGGGAAAAAGTTGCCAAAGCGCATGGTGAAAGATTCAAAGGAATAATGCCGGTGAACACTCTTGTCCAGGCAAATTTGATTGGTGATGAATATTTAGTTGAAATTGAAGCTGAAGCAATAATTTCAGATAAACCAAAATAATGTTTATTAAAAAGCCATCTAATTACCATGGTCAGTCAAATAGCAAACCATTTTTTGAAGGCTGGTATCATAAAATGTCAACAAAAAATGGGGAATCCATTGTTGCTATACCAGGCATCTATCGAAGTGGCCTAACAGATTTTAAGACTGCATTTTTAATGATTTATAATGGAGAAAGTGGAAAAGTTGAATACATTCCTTTCCCAGCTGAAGAATTTAAATGTCATCCGAATAAGTATGAGTTACACTTAGGAAATAATTTTTTTTCGGAAAAAGAAATAAAATTAGATATCAAAACGGATTCAATTTTTGTTAAAGGACATGTCACGAATAAAGATATTAAACCATGGCCCATTTCAATTTTGGAACCTGGATGCATGGGTTGGTATGCATATTTTCCTATGGAATGTTATCATGGAATATTAAGTATGGACCATAAACTTAATGGTCAAATAAATATAGATGAAAAGTTATATTCATTTGATAATGGCAAGGGATATATTGAAAAAGATTGGGGTAAAAACTTTCCAAAAAATTGGGTTTGGGCGCAGTCTAATCATTTTGAAAAACCTGATATAAGCCTTTCAGTATCCTTAGCAACTATTCCTTGGCGTAAATCAGAATTTTCAGGTTTTATTGTTGGCCTTCAAATGAAGGATGTTTTATACAGGTTTACTCCTTACAGGAGATCTAAAGTAAGTCAAATAAAATATAATGGTGGGAAATTCTCTTGTAAATTTGAACAAAATGATATTGAACTACAAATTGAACTTTATAGAGGTTCAAAAGGCGGTATGTTATTTGCACCTGATAAAACTAATATGATAGAAAAAGTAAAAGAATATCTTGATGCAAAAATAAAGTTTAAATTACGAAAAGGAAAAGAAACTATTATTGAAGGAAACTCATCAAATGCTGCTTTAGAAATAATAGGTGACACAAAAAGCTTAATAGATAATTTTAAATAACCTTAAGGTTGGTTGCGAGTGAATACTGGTGAATTCATGCTGGAGATTGATTTATCATAGCTGTAACCTCCATAATTAAAATCTAGTATATCTTCAGGTTTATTAATCTGATTTTCAATAATAAATCTTGCCATCATTCCACGTGCTTTTTTTGCGAAAATTGATATAATCCGTACTTTTCCATTTTTAATCTCTTTAAAAACTGGGGTAATTACTTCAGCAGACAAAGCTTCATTGTTTACTGATTTAAAATATTCAACTGAAGCACAGTTTATTATACATCTTTCATCATGGCTATCTAACTCAAGACTTAGAGTTTTTGATAACTCATTACCCCAAAAGTCATAAAGGTTGTCGCCATTATCATTTTTTAATTTTGTTCCCATTTCTAAACGATAAGGCATAATCAAATCAAGAGGCTTTAATAGTCCATAGAGGCCAGATAAAATACGCGAATGGTCTTGCGCAAATAATATATTATCTTCAGTTAAAGTATCTGCATCTAGACCAGAATAAGTATCACCTTGAAAAGTAAATATCGCCTGACGTGAATTAACATTTGAAAAAGGTCTTTCCCAATTTTGGAAGCGTTCCCAATTTAATAAAGAGAGATTTTCACTAATACCCATTACATCCATTAAAATTGGAGGTTCAAAACTTTTAAGAATTGAAATCAGTTTTTCAGAATGATTTAAATATTTAGGTTGAGTGAAATTGAATTCGTGTCCAAAACAATCTTTAGATAATTTCTTGGCTGGTGATAAAATAGTAATCATAATTAGAGTTATTCTTATTTTAGTAAGTTAAATAAAAAATTAATCCATTCATAAAAATTTGCGTTAATGCCGGTAAAGCATCACTTAAGCTATTCTTAACTTTGATGTGAGTACCAACTGCTGCAAGCATTAATGTGATCAGCCCTGCAGCGCCAAATAAAATGATAAGATTATCATTCCAAAGTAACATTATGCCAAAAGTAAGTTTTAGTATACCTACCGAATCTCTTAGCCAATCTGGATAATTATATTTTTTAAATTCTTCAACTATATTATCATATCTGATTACCCAAACAAAGAATATTGAGCTTGCGACAAGAATTTTAAGAATGATTAGTATGTATTGTTCCATAAGTCTTTTCCAATTATTATTTAAAAATTATTAAAATTTCTGAATTTAATTTAGCTATGATTCAAAATGAGAAGCATCAGGAATTGAAACCTGATTCTTTAATATTTTATCAAAAATACTATCAAGTATTTTTAAACGATCAGATTCTGAATTAGTTGAAATGAGCATTAACTCAAATTCTGATGGAAGGCTTATACCTTCGAGTAACTCAAATGAAACAATCTTTTTTAAATGACTATCTAAATTTGAAGTTATTCCTAACATCAATAGTATTTTTAAATATTTATCTTTTAAAATTTCAAATTTATCTGAATTTATATCGTTTTTACTTTCACTGAATTTTACTTCACCAATTAACAATTCACCATCAAGAAGTTGCGAATTAAGTTTAAAAATATTTTTTCCTTTAGTGATGATATCCATTCTACCATCTGGATATTTTTTTACTACTTCTAGTACGTTCATCGAACAACCATATTCAGCCAAGGTATTGTTGTTTTGATAAACAATACCAAATTCACTTTTATTATTTAAGCACTCCGAAATTAAAACCTTATAGCGTTCTTCAAAAATATGTAGTGGAACAATTTTTGTAGGAAATGTAACTAGACTAAGTGGAAATAGCTTGATATGATTCATTATATAAATTTATGATTTAGAAACTTTAATTATATCATTTATAATTTCAACTTTGTATTGTTCAAGTTTTGAACTAGCTGGACCTTTTGTTGGTTCACCTGAAAGATTAAATTCTGAACCATGACTTGCACATCTAGCAGATCCATCTTTAAAAGCATCGATAGCTACTCCTGCATGTGTGCAACGTCGACTGAATGCCAAAATTGTACTTTCCGATTGCCTAAATAAAAGAATACCACTTGAGTCAAAGCTATTAGCTTGTGTAGCTATGGATCCCCCTACTTCTTTTAATTTATTGAAAGGGCTTTGATTCAAATTAAATTCGATAAAATCTTCATTAATATCTATAATCATTTGTAACTGAATCATCAACATTATCTTCACAAGATTGCAATGTAGTTAGTAATACGGGAGATGAACACAGTACAGCAAATTTGCAAGCTTCACCGATAAATTCTCTTCTTTTCATATAAATTACCTTTCAAATATTAAAAAAGACTTGCAAAAATATAAATAAAATAATAATTTATCAACATAAATATCGCTCATATCGCTTATTTAATTACTGGAGTTTTCATGAAAAAAAATATTTTAATCGCAAATTGCCTTGTTTTCCTAATTGGTTGTGATCTACCTAATGTTGAGAATAACTCTGCTAAACTTATTGAAGGTGAAGTTATAATGGAAGATTTTGATTCTAATAACTTACTCAATTGGAAAATTGTTAATGATACTGTAATGGGTGGGAGATCTGATGCAACTCTCAAATTAAAAAACAATTTATATGGTATATTTAATGGCTATCTTTCATTGCAGAATAATGGTGGTTTTTCATCAATTAGAGCATATTATCCTCCTGATTTAACCAATCTAAAGTCGATAACTATCAGAGTTAAGGGTGATGGAAGACAATACAGTTTCCGAGTTAGAGGAAATACTTCGAATTGGGCTTCATATACACATTCTTTTGATACAATTGAAGGTGAATGGATCGAGAAAGAGATGAAAATTGATGATTTTTATCCTGTTTATAGAGGATATTATTTAAATAATATGCCACGATTATCTGAGGTTATAATTAAAGAAATTGGAATTATGCTTTCAGACAAACAAACAGGTCCATTTGAGCTTGAAATTGATTGGATCAGAGCTAATTAATATTTGAATAAAATAATAAGTGTTTTCATTGAGCTTCCTCAAGCCCACGTTTTTGCTACATGTTTAACTTTATGTATCGTCAGCCTACTACTTTATCTTCAGTGTATTAAAAAATGGTCTTTTAAAAAAGTATCTCCTTACCCCTTTTTATTTCTACCACTATCTATAGAGCTTGTCTACCAAATATCTGCTCTAATTGATGGTACTTGGTCGTACAAAACTAGCCTACCTTTAGAATTTTCGTATATAACCAGCCTTAGCGCATTTGCCTATCTATTTTGTAATCATAATAAAATTAATGGGTGGTTATATTTTGCTGGAATATGGTCTTCTACAGCAGCTTTTATAAATACTATAATGTTTGGTACTGAAGCTTGGTATATATTTTTACGATACTATGGTCACCATGGTATTTTATTATTTTTTGGATTACGCTCACTTTTTTGGGGGTTCAGACCGAGATCTAGTGATTATTTACGATCGATTTTATTAACCACGTTTATTTTAACAATCGTACATCTAATTAATTCCATAATTGCCACTAATTATATGTTCACCTATTCAAGGCCTAATGGATCAAATTTTTCTCAATTAATGCCAGAATGGCCTGATTATTTAATTCTTATACTTAGTCTAGGTGTTTTCTATTATACAGTTTTGTACTTTATTGGAAGAAAAAAGACTAAATCATTAAAAGTAAAATAAAACGTATTGACCATCCAATAGTTCTCAACCAATTATACTTTACTAAATTATTTATAATTTTATCGTCTTTATTATTTTTGAGCTTAGAATGATAACCACTAAATATGAGAGCAGTACTAAGCCAAATTAAATAAAGCATAATCATAGCACATAAAAACAAAGTTGAAGAAAACCCTGTTATTAATAAATAGGTACCCGTACATATTTCAATAACCATTATTGGAAAAACAAAAAGCATTATTCCTCTGATATGTAAAACCATAAAGGATTTAAATAGTTTGCTATCAATGTAGCCAAAAGCTGGATAGTGATTTAACTGGATTAACCAAATTGCACCAGTGAGTATAGCCGTTGATAAAATATGTATATTTATTATTTCCATAATTAATTTTATATTTTTGAAAGCGCTTCTAACAATTGATCAATTTGCTGCTTTGTATTGTAAATATGAGTTGATACTCTAATTGCATTGTGACCATCACGAACATGCTCATCAATATGAGTATTAATCATATTTTCAATCATAGGAACAGATTTAAAAGCATCTAGCCCTGCTTTCTCAAAGATTGTTGAACCGGGAGCTGAAAGTTTATTTATTGGAGAACTTAGTATTTTTACACCATCAATTTGAATTAGTCCTTTTTTAAGATAATTTGAAAGTGCTCTGCAACGTTTTTCAATATTTAGAAGTCCAATATTATTTATATAATCAAGTGCTGTTCCAATTGCAGCTCGTACCGGAAAATCTTTAGTCCCAGGTGGATCAAAACCAGGTGAAATTTGATTTTTCTCATATATAAATGGCGAGATCATTTTTTCTCTTGCTTCTTTATTAATAAATAAAAAACCAGTTCCTGCTGGAGCAAGAATCCATTTGTGTAGACTAACAGAATAAGCATCACATCTAACTTTATTAAGATTAATTGGAAATTGGCCTGCTGCTTGTGCACCATCAACTAGAGTAAGCAAATTACGTTCTTTAGCCATATCAACTATTTCTTTTACTGGATATAAATGACCACCTCGAGTAACATGACAAAAACTTATAGCTTTAGTTTTGGATGTAATTGCATTTGATAATCGAGAAACAGTATCAGTGACACTTTTTAATGGACTTGGGATAAATACAGTTTTTATTTTAATTCCATCATTTTTTTGTCGAACTAACCAAGGTCTTAATCCAGCTGGATGTTCTTGAGAAGATATTATTATTTCATCTCCTTTTTTTAATTTCACACTATGCGCTTGAATATCTAGAGCTTCAGATGCATTTCGAGTTAAGACAATCTCATCCTCATCAACACCAAAAGTTTTTGCAAGTTTTGGTATTACTGATTTCGAAATACTATCTTGCAAGTCATGCTTACCATGAAGTGGTTCTTTTGAAATAGCTTCATAACCATTATTTATTGATTTCAGAACACCTAAGGGTGGCATACCTAAACTAGCATTATTCATATATGTTATATCTTTATCAATTATAAAATGAGACCTTACTTCAGCCCAATCTTTATCAGATGATGATTTTGGTACTTTAAATTTGGTTAATTTCGAGTCAAATGATTTGGATAATAATGGTGCACCAAGTCCAAGAATACCAGATTTAATGAATAATCGTCTTGAGTATTTTTCTGACATAAATTATTTTTAAATTTTACCTTAATTTAATGGGAAAGTTTTTAGCCAACTAAATTGCCAAAATAGTTCTAATTCTTTTTGTTCACCATCAACTAGATCAGTTAACATAAATTCTCTGTAACTTTCTTCAAAAACCCCTTTGGGTGCATTATAGGCCATTTCAATTGTCTTATCATCAATAAGTTTGGCTTCGACTTTAACATGATCTTGTGTTTTAATAAATAAGCATTCAAATAAATAAGAATTTTTAATTTTATTTTGCTTAAACGAAGCTTCAAATTTATTTTGTTCCCCATATTCATTTAAAACTTTATAATAAGATCCATTTTTAATTACAATCCATCTAGCTCGTTTGGCTATCTCTTTACGCTCAATAACTTTACCAGCATCATAAAGCGTCCCTACAACATACTCAGTCCATATACCTTCTAGTGGATCTAAATTATTATAATTACTTTTAAAGTACTTTCTATAGTTGAGCTCAGCAGGAACTATATAATTTGGATCGGTCTTAATTTTAATTTTAGGGGCACAACCAAAATAAAATACCAAAAAAAAGAGAATTATATTTTTTTTCATTTTGCAATCTATAACTGTTATTTTATCTAACGAATAATATAATATATTTATTTATGAATAATTTAAGTTTAATACTTAAGTTGGTATAATATTTACAATGTAATTAAATGTTGATAAGTTTATATATAATTAATAAATTTATATATATATAACGCTCATAACGCTTATTTTTGCTGTAATTAAAGGAGTTAAAAATGAAAAAAACATTATTTATTTTATTGGGTCTATTTACTATCGTTTGTGCTCAACAAGATTCAAAAAAATCGCCTGAACTTTTATGTGTAGTTACTGGCGAAAAGATTTATCCTGATATGCAAGAGAGTAGTTCATATAAAAATGGAAAAGTATACTTTTGCTGTGGTGGTTGTAAAGAAGAATATGATGAGAATAGTAAAAAATACTCAACCAAAGCTAATTTTCAACTACTTGCAACTAATCAATACGTTCAAACTAGTTGCCCAATGACTGGCGGGAAAATTAAAGCGGATAAGGTTGTAGCCGTAGAAGACAAAAACGTTTCTTTTTGTTGTAATAACTGTGTTAAAAAGGCAAAAAAATCAGATGATAAAGTATCCCTGTTGTTCTCTGATGCTTCTTTCGATAAAGGATTTACTGCTATGAACCAAATCAAATCGAAAAAGAAAAAATAGTTTCACTTATAATTTAGAAAAAGCTCCCTTACAAGGGAGCTTTTTTTATTAATTCATCAAATATTTCCATGCCTGAACTACCTGAAGTTCAATCAGTAGTTAATTACTTTAGACCATTTTTAATAAACCAATCTATCAGATCGATTGAACATTTTAATGATTATACTAAAGTTTTTGAAACTCACACAATTAAAGAATTAAATAAACAGGTCTCAAATAAAAAGATTACTAAAATATGGAGACGTGGTAAATATATAATATTAGATGTATCTAATGGTCATTTATGCATCCATCTTCGCATGACTGGACAACTTCAAATTGGAAACAGTAAAAATGATAACCCTAAACACTTTACAGCATTAATTAATTTAAAAAATAACTCAAAAATTTATTTTAAAGATTACAGAAAATTTGGACGAATATATTTTTTTAATAATTTAAATATTCTTGATCATAAACTTGGTCCCGAACCGTTTGATTTATCATTTAATTATAAATATTTAAAATCTGGATTGAATAAATCAAAAGGAATGATTAAACCAAAACTTTTAGATCAAAAGTTTATTGCTGGTTTAGGTAATATTTATGTTGATGAAGTATTATGGAAATGTAGAATTCACCCAACCACATCTTGCAATAAAATTAGTAGCAATAAAATAAAGAGATTATTAGTTGCAATTCCTAAAATATTACAAAAATCCATAGATTTTAATGGCACAACAATTATTAATTTTTCACCTGGGAATAAGACTAAAGGTAAGTTTTCAAATTATTTAAATGTCTTTGGTAAACAAAATCAAGGTTGTCCTAATTGTAAAACAAGTATACGAAAGATTTTTGTAAGTCAACGGGGTACGCACTTTTGTCCAAAATGTCAAAAATGCTAAATAGATATTACAAGTTTACTCGAATTTTTTAAGCCAATTAATCGCTTCAATAACAGCTGGTGCATAAGCCACTGGTGAATGAAGACCTTTTTCTAAGAGTATAATTTCTGCTTCTCCGCCCCTAACCTGAATATTTGTTGCCATATCTACACTTTGCTCATAGTCGACCGCATTATCTTCTTTACTGTGTATAAATAATATAGGCGATTTTGGTACCGTATTAAGAAGTGAATTATCTGCTAATTTTTGACGATATTCTTTAAAAACATTACTTGTTGTAAAAGAATTTAAAAATTCAGGTTGAAATAGATCTCTAGTGTTTGTTGTCAAATAAGTATTGATGGTAATTGCGTCAAGATCTCCTTTAAACAAGTTATCTAATTTTTCTAAATAGGGTGATTTAATAACTTTATCTAATAATTCTAAATTATAATATTTATCATAAATATAGATTGGATGAATCGCCCAAGCTGGCATAAATAATGTATCAGGAACATTTAGAGTATCAATATTAAAATTATAGTATCCAGCAATTAATACACTAGCTGAGATTGCATAATCTCTTGGATCATCAATTAAAATTTTATGAGCAGCCATAGAATTATAACCACCATTTGAATAACCAAGTAAAAAAACTTTATCATTCAATTTTATATCATTTTCACATGCATAATATTTAATACCTGAAATCAAATCAACTATGGCATTTCCATTTTGATGCATATTTACTGATTCATAACTAACATTTGAGCTACCAAGTCCAATATAATCCGATTGAACAGATGCATATCCTATACTCGCACCAAATAAACCTAAATAACCATAAAGTGGTGTAACTGATGGAACATCAATTTTTCTAATTGTATAACCATGTTGACCACTCAAAATAGAAAGGGGTTCATCATTAGAAGTCAAAGGTAAATAAACAGCACCAGATGCATAAATTATATTATTTTTATTATCAGTGGTTGTGTATTCTACAGAAAAGATTTGGACATCATATAGCGCAGTAAAATTATCCTCTGGAATACCAAAGTCAGGGCGAATATCATTTATAAAATTAGCAGAAATAACTCCCATGTCACTTACTTTAGTAAAATTTCCAACACTAGGAATTTCGCATGAATCCAAACTATCATTTTCACAGCCCCAAATGATTAGAAATGCTAAAAATAAATAGGTATAACTTCTTTTGTGGCTTGGCATAGGAATTTGGTAATAGAATTATTTAACTGATATTTATTAATCAGAGACTTGGTTTCATAAATTTAAGAGTATAGCGATCGCTTTCTCCAATTTTTTTAAACTCTTTTTGTTGTTTTTTTAATCCTGATTTGTCTAAGCCATTTTTTGATAGTGTTGGTGGAAGATTCCAAACGCCACCTGGGTGATCTTTAGTATCTTTTGAATTAGAATTGATCTGAGATGAGCCAACGTAAATGAAACCAATTGCTTCAGCATCCTTAATCATGCATGGTTCACAAGTGTACCCTTTCCCATCAACTATTGTATCACTTCGATGATCAGTAATCCCTAGAATACCACCAGGCTTTAGAGTATTAAACATGGCTCTTAATTTTTCGAATTCGCTATTACCAACCCAATTATGATAATTTCGGAAAGTTAATACCATATCAGCAGAAGAAGCTTCGCCATAACTATCGCCCTTAAAAGCAACCATTTTTGCATTACCATATAAATCTTTTTTTGCTGATAGTCTATCTTTTTCTTTCTGATATCTATCTCGTATTCTTTGTTCTTCTGAATCTGGGTCATATGTAGCACTAATATATTGACCATTATTACTTAAATATGGAGCCAATATTTCTTGATACCATCCACCACCAGGAGAGATTTCCACAACCGTCATATTATTTTTTATACCAAAAAACTTTAATGTCTCTAGAGGATGTCTATACTCATCACGATCTTTATTTTTTGAAGATCGATGGCTCCCTTTTATAACATCTTCAAGAGATTGAGAATAAGCAAATGAAAAGCATAGTGTCAATACTATTAAAAATTTATTGGAGTGTAATTTATTTAATATAAAATTTGTTTTGTTCATTATAAGTACCTTTATGTTAATAGTAATCTAAAAATATCGGATTAATTATAAAAATTATGACTGAAAAATTCAATCCTATCTATTGCTTAAATATTTTTCATTTATTTATTATTGTAATCATAAATAATCTTTAGAACTTCTTTTTGGTAATAGTTTCCAATATGCATCTTACAGCTATTGCCTTTTAAATGAGCAATTAGTTGATTTTGTATTTTCAAACCATAATATTTTTCAAGTAAATATCTATAAAATGATAATTGCATTGAATAGTGGACGAACTTGCAATCCATAAGGTGATTAGTAATTGAGTGTGTACCCATTTTCCCACCAAATGAAGTTTTATCGATAGACTTCGAAGTTTTCCAATCAATAATCTCATAATAATTGTTTGATTGATCATAAATTAAAATATCAATGCTACCTGCAATTTTTAATTCTTTACTGTAAACTATTACTTCAGGATAAATTTTTATTTCAGGATTTTTATCATATTTTTTTAACCAATCAATTGCTGCAAATGATTCAATTACTTCAGGCTTTATATCCTCATTAAGAAATAATTCTATCTCATTATGGACTTTTGTTCCGTAATCTCTAGCTGCATCCCAATTGGCAATCAGATCACTAGAATCCATACCCATATATTTTGGGCTAGTCGTTACAAGTTTTCTAGCAACATCATCCTTATTGAATGGTTCAAAGTAATTACCTATTACAGTTGTTACACTATTGAATTCAAAATCAGGATCTTCATTGAGTATATATTTATGCCCAGGCTCTTGAAGATTAATTTTTTGATCAAAAATATTTTGCATTTATAATATTAATTAAAAAAGATAATAACAGAAATTATTACTTTATTTCATAATAAAAACCCCCTATATCGTATGATATAGAGGGTTCCTTTATAGTAGCGGGGGAAGGATTCGAACCTCCGACCTTCGGGTTATGAGCCCGACGAGCTACCAGACTGCTCCACCCCGCGTCACGTTTAATTTTTATGTTAAATAACACCTATTATTATTTGTCAATAGGCTGGCAAAATTAAATGATATTAAGTCTACTGCCAACTCTATTTTTTAGTTATTTCTATCCTTACAGCAAGGTGATCTGAATAACCTCCTAAAAGATTATTTCCGGCCCAAAATCTATAGGGAAAATGCTTATAGTTACCTTCTTGTTGACGATATTTAGGTAAATCTAGTATATATGTGGAGCCTGATACTAAAACTAGGCCTTCTTGGTCTCTAAGACTCTCATGTACGATAATTTGATCATAAAATAAATCCTCACCTCTATAAACGTAGGTACCCTTCTTAGGTTGTCCTATCATAGGTTCCATTAAGCTACTTAACCCAACTGTTTTTAAAGATTGAACATTCATTTCATCAGGATCTTCATTAAAGTCACCAACAAGTATAATCTCAGAAGATGCATCTATAGAAAGGATAGATAAGATTTCTCTAACCATTAACTGCGCTGTAGCTGCTCTTTTAGGAATTGCTTTTTCTCTTCCTCCATAGTTTGAAGGCCAATGATTTACAAAAAGATGGAGTATTTCACCTGCATATTCACCTTTAACATAAAGAATATCTCGAGTTTTATCACCTCCGGGTAAGGTATTTGGAATTGGTTTACTTGAAATTACTTGAAAACGTTTAGAGTCATACATTAAAGCATTATCTATACCTCTTTCATCGGGGGATTCATATTGAATGATTTTGTAATTTCTTTCTTTATATGCTTCATTAAGATCTTCTAATACCGAAGCATGCTCAACTTCACAAAGTCCTAACACATCCACATTAAGATCAGATAAAACTTCAGCTGAGTGTTTAATCTTTAAATCATATATTTCTTGAGTAACATTTTTTCTTCCACCTATCGCAAACTCTTCATCATTTTTTAATGGGTCATCTAAAATATCAAATAAATTTTCTCCATTCCAAAACCCTATGGACAAGGGTTCATTTGAGACTGAACAAGAAACTAAAAAAAAGCTAACTGTGAGGCATGTCACATTTATTAAATATTTTTTCATATTATTGGAACTTTTATTATTCATGATGGTCTAATGTATTAAGCGAGCGCGAATTTTACTTGCCAACCTCTTTACCTCAACATACTCCTTGGTTTGGTTCGCGCTCGTTTTCTTTAAATTATTTTTTTCTGAATGATATTCTTATTGGTACTCCTAGTAGGTCAAAGTTTTCTCTTAACTGATTTTCAATAAACCTTTTATAACTAGTTGGAACTAATTTGGGGTAATTGGTAAAAATAACAAAAAGATGAGGACCTACATTTACCTGGGTCATATATTTTAGATTTATCACTTTTCCACTAGTGGCTGGAGGTGATTGTTGTCTAATAACATCTTTAAGAAATTTATTTAACTTAGCTGTTGATATCATAACCTGACGGTCTTTAAAAACCTTATTTGCTACATTTAGGACTTTTGAGACACGTTGCTTTGTTAATGCTGAAATATACATGGTTGGATAATGAGTTAAAGATTTGAATTGATAGGCAATCTCATCACTAAAATCTTTCATTGTGTGAGTATCTTTATCAACTAAATCCCATTTATTTACTATTAAGACCAAGCCTTTACCTTTTGTTATTACTTCATCAATTATTGTTTTATCCTGCTTGCTAAAACCTTTTATAGCATCGATTAAAACTAGAACAACATCTGAATTAAGAATTGCTCGTTGTGTTCTAACTGTAGAATAAAATTCTATACTATCACTAACTTTACTTCGTTTTCTTAATCCAGCCGTATCTACCAGTGTAATTGTTTTTCCATAGTATTTTAAATAAGAATCAATAGAATCACGTGTTGTACCTGCAATAGGTGTAACTATTGATTGTTCTTTTTGTAATAGTGCATTGGTTAGAGATGACTTACCAACATTTGGCATTCCCACTATAGATAGACGCATACCGTGAGTTTCTTTTTCCACAGGTAGTTTATTTTTTAAATTTAATTGATCAAGAATTTCATCTAGAAGGTCTCCTGAAAGCCTTCCTGTTAATGCAGATACAGGTAAAATTGGATTAATTGCTAGTTCATAAAAATTATGAATTTGTTCATTTGATTCTAGACTATCACATTTATTAACAACTAAAATTGATTTTTTCCCTGATGACCTGACAAACTGAGCCAATGTTTTATCTGAAGCTGTGGGGTCTTCTCTTCCATCAACCATAAATAGAATTAGATCTGCTTCTGATATGGCTGATTGAGCTTGTTGGCGTACTGCTTTATTAAAAATATCTACATCTTCAGGTATATAACCACCTGTATCAATAAAAGTCAGATAGTGACCCAACCATTCCATTTCACCATATATTCTATCACGTGTGATACCCTCTTGTGCATCAACAATTGCCTTTTTTTGTTTTAACATCCGATTAAAAAAAGTGGATTTACCAACATTTGGTCTACCAACAATTGCAATGACTGGATTTAACACTGTATTATTTTAATAAATTAAAAAAAGATTTTGGTGTATCATCAGTAACAACAACAGGCGTTCCAATTTCATTAGAAATTTTATCCAATGACATGTCATCTAAGGTTACCGTTCCTGTTTCACTTAAAATACGATCAGAAAAGATGACCATATCTCCCAAATCTTTTCCTTTAAGCTGATCAATAATGTCCCTACCAACTAATAAACCCGATACTGTGACTTCTTTACTTCCATAGAATTCATTTAAAATAGTTAAATGGTTAATTTCAAGATTCTCAATATTTTCAACCGTGGGTATCCAATGTGACTTGAACCAATCAGAAATTAGAGTACCAGTACAAACTGTTACTCGTCTTGGTTCTTTAATTTTTTTTGGTAAAGCTTGAACATCTTTTTGCCATTTATTCCAAAAATGAGGTACCTGCCCTACTCCATTCTCTGAAAGTTCAGAATCTTCATAATATTCAATCGATGGAAGTTCTTTTTTTGTCATTAAAAACCATTCATCACTTAGGAAAACAAAACGTCTGTCATCTTTTAATTTATATTTATTGGCAAGTTTCTCTGCAAACGGAACGAACTCTTTTGCATATTCAGCAGTTACAGGTGCAATGTAAGGAAGACCATCACGGTGTTTGGTTAAACCTGCAGGAACAATAGACATAGATCTTGCCATTGGAGCATATTGATGGATGTCTTCAATAGTTTTTTCTAAAAATTCACCATCATTCCAATTAGGACAAAGCACAACTTGTGAATGAAGCTCAATACCGTTTTCTGTAAGATATTCAAATTTTTTAAGTAATAGGTCATCTTTACCATAAAGAAACATTTCCAATCGTTTATCTGGTTGAGTAACATGGACAGATATATATAAAGGCGTTAGACGCTGCTCTACAACACGCTTTAACTCCTTCCATCCCATATTAGTCATAGTAATATAATGACCATGTAAAAAGGATAGTCTAAAATCACCATCTCTAAAATAGACCGCTTCTCTCATACCGGGTGGGTTCTGATCTACAAAACAAAAGATACAATCATTAGCACATTTACGAATTCGAAAATCTTCGAATTCAAGTCCTAGATCATCATCATAATCTTTCTCAATTTCGAACTCTTGTACTGCACCAGATTTTCGGACACGAAGAAGAATATTCTCATCAGATATTTTAAAACGATAATCAATTATATCTTTAACACGAGAACCATCAATGGCTTCAATCTTGTCTCCTGGTTTAAGACCAATCTCAGCACCAGTACTTCTTTCACTAACAGTAAGGATTTTCATATGGAAGAATTTACGGCTCTAAGGTCATTACATACCTTAGAGATAAATATTATTAGCTTTTAAATAACATTTTAGGATCTTTGAAAGATTTAAACTCCAAAGCATTACCACTTGGGTCTAAAAAGAACATCGTTGCTTGTTCGCCTACTTCATTTTTAAATCGTATATAAGGCTCAATTAAAAATTTGACATCTTTTTCTTTAAGGTTATCTGAAAATTCATGCCAATGTTCCCAATCAAGAACAATTCCAAAATGGCGAACGGGAACCTGCTTATCGTCGACTTCACTTGTTTTTGCTTTATTTACTTCATCAGGGTTTAAATGAGCAACTACTTGATGTCCAAACAAGTTGAAATCAATCCAATGATTACTTGAGCGACCCAAAGTGCAGCCCAATACTTGGGTGTAAAATTTTTTAGTCTCAGATAGATCTTTAACAGGAAAAGCAAGATGAAAAGGTTGAAGTGAATTCATATTAATATTTCCAATTTTATTTTTGGTTATGATAAAGCATATACTTTGCAGTCTCATAGATTCCTTCTAATCGAGCTACATAGCTATTTGTAATTTCGGGAAATTTATCTTTCACATCAACTAATGGTTCCTTTGACCATAATTCATGTAATTGAATTTGTTTGCCATCTTTAGACATTGATAAATAATAATTTTTACCAATAACTGCAATATGCTGGTTAGCCATTTTTTTATTAATTATTAAAGCTAGGGGATCTGCAGGTATCTCATCATTTAATAAATCGCGCCCCATTGTTCTATTTTCATAATTATTACCTGCTAGTCCATTAATCGTGGGTAAAATATCTACTAACTGTGATACATCTGTTCGAAGGCTTCCCTCTTTAATTAACCCTGGGCTGTAAATGAAAAAAGGTACATGGTAAGATCTTAATTTTAAATCAAAATCAGATTTAGGCATGTGCATTGCTCTTGGGTCTGATGTTCCATGATCACCAAAAAATAAAAAAACCGTATTATTAAAGTAAGAACTTGATTTTGCGGTTGAAATAAAGTCACCAACTGCATGATCAAGCATCCTCATAGCATTAAACTGTTCTTCTGAATCAAACCCTGCATCAGACAAAATAGATTTTTCAACTTTAATTAAATTAAATCCTTCAACATCATCAGGTATTGAATAAGGTCTATGATTAGTAGCGGTTTGAACAACTGCGAAAAATGGATTAGATGTATTAATATTCTCAAATGTGCTATGTGCAACTTTAAATAAATCGTTATCTGAAATACCCCACACATCTAGTCTAGGATAATCCATATCATCCTGCTCCATAATTTTAATATCATGTATATTGTTTTTTAGGAGACTTCTTACATTACGCCAACTTGCACTTCCACCCATTAAATAGAATTTTTTATAGTTATTTAATGCATTAATTGAAGAATACTGGTCTACTATTCTGGGATTGCTTGATGCAGTTTCAACACTTGCAACATCATGAATACCAGTTATTAAACCAAATACAGATCTTGCGGTGCCCACCATTGGAATATAGAATCTGTCAAAAAATATACTATTTTTAGATAACTCATCAAGATTAGGAGTTGGATTTAATGCGTTACCTGACCTTGACATTCGATTATAACCAACAGATTCTAAAAAAATCACAACTATATTTGGTTGATTTTTTAGTGATCCATTAGTTTTTAAACGTGTATAAGATAATTCTTTAGAATTTGGTTTATCAATAGCTAATTCTCTAACCATTAAATCATAATTAGAACGCGTTTTCTCCTCGTTAAAATCTTCTAACACAAATGAGCGAGTTTCATTCAAATAAAGTATAGGGTTAATTGCAGATGCTACCACAAATGGGTTATTTGAAAAATGTGCATCACTCCACAGAAGTCTATATTGGCCAAAAGTTCCCCAGATTGCAAATATAAAAAGGACCCCACCAAATATTGATCCAATAATATTTTGACCAAAACTAAATATCCTTGGTCTATTATTTAAAGCATCAAAGGTTAGATCTATTTGCTTCCATACTATATAAACTGTTATAATTAAGGCAATTATAATGAATGTCATCGGGTAAGATTCCCATGCCATTCCAAATGCAATTAGTGGATTTTCTAATAATTTTATTGAAGAAATATCAATTCTTTGCTTTAAATAAGAATAATTACCTAAATCAAAAGCATAAAGAAAAATTATTATCAAAGTTGATAATTTTAGATATATTTTGCTTAAGAAACGTAAAGAAGATTGATTTAGTGGATTAAATATAGGAATTAAAAAAGCAACCATAATTGGAATTAAAGTGAAACAAGCCAGACGAAGATCAAACCTTAAACCGATCCAAAGTGCATTTAATAAATCATTATAATCACTAGATTTATTTGATATAAATAATGAAATAAACGCAAAGCGAAATATCATAAAAATTGCAAACAAACGCCAAATATTACTAAATATAAAACCTAATCGTCGTGAGTAATAAAACAATTATATAACCTCAAAGTTTTGATTGAAAAATATGATAAAACTAACTTTACAAGCATTGAAAGCTTCGATAAAAGTAAAATATTATCTTTTCATAATATTAGAATTTATAATTGAAATTTTATTGACCCCAGAGTTTCTATTCCTAATATTTATAAATTCCAATTCTCTTCCTCGGTAAAAAAATATTTACATATTTTATTAACCTCAATCTTTGAGAAAGAAAATAGACAAATAGAATCTTTTGATGTGGATAAATTGTGGAAAAGTTGGGGAAAACATTTTTTTATTGACGACAAAAAAAATTTTTTACTTTTCTTCTTGGGTTGTTTTTACTTCGTTTATATATTTGTTGTGCCAACCAAGTCGATTATCACTTTTTCAATTGACAGCCTAATAAGCAAACCTCGATTTTTATAACTGAAACCACATACCAAAAAGGAATGTTGTAAATGGCTGAAGCGATTGAACTCAATTTTCCCGCAGGAAAAAAACCTTCGGGAGATATAAATACTATTGAAGAAACTGTTCGTGAACTTACAAAAGAAGTTGATGAACAAGACTCTTCACATGAACAGAAATCCTACCAGATTGAAAATTACTACGAAGGTGACTCACTAGGCGCAGATGTATTAAAAAATAAATATCTAGCTCCTTGGGAAAGCCACCCGTATGAATTATGGGAACGACAAGCAAAAGCTCTTGCATCTGTTGAAAAAACAAAAAAATTACAAAAATCATGGGAAAAGAAATTTTACTCAATTCTTGAAGATTTTAAGTTTACTCCGGGCGGAAGAATTATGCATGGTGCTGGCAGGGATGATATAACAACCACACTCAATAATTGTTATGTTGTAGGCATTCAAAAAGATTCAATCAACTCCATCTATAAAACTATTCAAGAAGAAGCAAGAACCTATAAGTTTGGTGGTGGTTGTGGACATGACTTGTCTGTTCTTCGTCCATCAGGAGATGCTATTAATGGGACAGGTGGTGAAAGTTGTGGACCCGTTGGTTTTATGAATCTTTTTAGCGAAAATACTAATACAATTGCTCAGCATGGTCGTCGTGGTGCTAATATGCAAACCCTTAGAATTGATCATCCAGATATTGAAAAATTTATTGGTATTAAGACCGATGACATAAACATGGTAAAATATTCTAATATATCTGTACTTCTAACGCATGATTTTATGGATGCAGTTGAAAATGATAAAGAATTTGACCTGAAATGGGAAGATAAAGTTTACAAAACAATCAATGCTAAGGAGCTTTGGGAAAAAATTATAGCCCATGCTCATTCTAGTGCTGAACCAGGACTCTTATTTTGGGATACAATGACAGATTACCATAATGCAGAATATTGTAGCCCTTTGGTTTCGACTAATCCTTGTGCAGAACAACCACTTCCCGATGGAGGCTGTTGTAATCTAGGAGCTTTAAATCTTGAACGTTTTGTCGATAATGATGGAAATTTCAAGATTGACGAATTCAAGGATACAGTAGCAATTGCGACTCGCTTTTTAGATAATGTAATTGATTACAACCTTGATCGCCACGCTTTAGAATCACAAAAACAAAATGCTATAAATGACCGTCGAGTTGGCCTAGGCATTCTTGGACTAGGTGATATGCTTGTACGTATGGGTATCAAATATGATAGTGAAGATGCGCTCCAAACGGTTGATCAGGTTATGCAAATTTTTAGAGATACAGCGTATGAAACAAGCGTTGAACTAGCAAAAGAAAAAGAAGCTTTTCCTCATTTTGATTGGACAGGTCTTCGCAAGAGTAAGTTTATCAAAAACTTACCTAGGCATTTAAAAGATAAAATTCGCGAACATGGCATACGTAATTCTACTGTTCTTACGGTTGCACCAACAGGAAGCGGTGGTATTGTGGCAAGAGTAACTTCAGGCATTGAACCTATTTTTGCAACCTCATACAAAAGACGTGTTAAAAAGAATGATGGGTTTGGTCGTGATTTCAATGAGTATAAAGTATATCATCCTATTATTGAAAAACTATTTGGTGGTGATGACAATCTACCAGATCATGTAGTAACCGCTCATAATATTGATCCATACTTCCGTGTAAAAATGCAAGGTGTAATACAGAAATATATTGATAGTTCAATTTCATCAACTGTTAATCTCAAAGCAGATATCCAAGAAGATACTGTTGCTGATATTTATATGACCGCCTATAAGGCAGGTTTAAAAGGTATTACAGTATATCGTGAAGGCTCTAGGGAAGGAATTTTGATAACAGATGAAGATAAAAATGAAGAAACATCAGAATCTTTATTAAATGATGATAAAATAACAAGCGTTTCAGAACATAAAGAAAAACGGCCACGTATTCGACCAAATACTACTGTAGGGTCAACACGTCGAATTCGAACTGGTGAGGGAACTCTCTACATTACAATTAACGAAGATGAAAATGGCCTTTGTGAGGTTTTTACAACAATTGGAAAAGCGGGTGGAAATGCAGCAGCCCAATCAGAAGCTATTAGTAGATTAATTTCACTTGCACTACGTTCTGGAGTTGATCCAAATGCAATAATCAAACAATTAAAAGGTATAAGTGGACCTAACCCAACTTGGGAAGATGGACGTTTGATCCTTTCTACACCAGATGCAATTGGTAAATCATTAGATGATTATCTTAATGAAAATCCAGAATCACATGTTGGTGGTGTTGGTGACTCACAAGATGAAGATAATCGTAAATCACCAATAACAATGGCAACAACAGAAGAAGTAACTAAACATAATAATGAAGTAACAGACTTTACTTTTAAAAATATTTCTACTTGTCCAGACTGTGGTAGTTCGGTCATGCATGAAGGAGGATGTGTTACCTGTCCTAGCTGTGGCTTTTCAAAATGTGAATAAATTAATTAAAAAAAAGCTCTAAGATTGATTCCTTAGAGCTTTTTTTAATTAAAGATTTTAAATTTTAAAAACTACTAAAATTCCATTAATTCTTTTTCTTTATTCTCCTGCAATCCATTTAATGACTTTACGTGATCATCTGTTAATGTTTGAATTTTTGTCTCTTCTCTACGGATTTCATCTTCAGAAATATGTTCGCTATCACCAAAATTCTTTATTTCATGAAGTATATCACGACGAATATTTCTTATTGAAACCCTACCTTCCTCGATAAGTTGATGAACATACTTTATTAGATCCTTACGTCGCTCTTCTGACAATGAAGGTATAGGAACTAAAACTGAATTACCATTATTATTTGGTGTAAGGCCAAGATTAGAATCCATTATAGCTTTTTCAATAATTGGAATTAATGTTTTTTCAAATGGTTGAAGAGAAATTAGTCTAGGTTCTGGTATTGATATAGTAGAAACTTGATTTAAAGGCATCTTGGAACCATAATAATCAACCATAATTGAGTTCAAAACGTCTGGATTTGCGCGTCCAGTCCTCACTTTAGATAATTCAGCTCTAGAATGTTCAACAGCTTGATCCATTCTTTTATTACCATTATTGTATATATCTTTAAGCATAATTATTTTTTAATTAAAGTTCCGATTTTATCACCTTTAACAACTTTTTTTAGATCTCCACTTTCATTAATATTAAAAACACGAATAGGTAAAGAATTTTCCTTGCAAAGTGTAATAGCAGTTAAATCCATTACTCGAAGATTTTTAGATAAAACTTCAGAATATGAAATCTCATCAAAATGAATTGCATCAGAGTTTACAACAGGATCTTTATCATAAACACCATTCACTTTTGTACCTTTTAAAAGAACTTCTGCTTGTAATTCTGTTGCTCTAAGTGCAGCTGCAGTATCAGTAGTAAAGTAAGGGTTTCCTGTACCACCAGCAACTATCACTATTCGGTTTTTATCTAAATGACGAAGTGCACGTCTCCTGATATAAGGTTCAGCTATTTTTGTTACAGTGATTGCAGATAATGTTCTTGTTTCAACGTCTACTTTTTCTAAAGCATCTTGAAGACTAATTGCATTAATAATAGTAGATAGCATACCAAGATAATCACCAGTTACTCGTTCCATACCTTTGCTTGCTGCTTGAATACCACGAAAAATATTACCAGCACCAATAATCAAACCAATACTTACACCCATTTCATGTATGGACTTAATTTCAGTAGCTAACTGTGTAGCTTTTATAGGATCTATACCAAAGCCCTTATTTCCAGCAAGCACCTCACCACTTAATTTAAGTAGGATACGCTTGTAAGCAGTACTTGGCATATTTTTACTGTGATTGGCTGCTATCTGAAGATTCGCCGATAGCGTAACGAGTAAAACGATTTATAATTATATTTTCACCTAATGTAGCAACAGCTTCCGTTAAAAGGTCATTGACTTTTCTTTCTGGATCTTTAATAAATTGTTGCTCTAGCAAGCAAGATTCAGCAAAAAACTTCTCAACTCTACCTTCAACTATTTTTTCTAAAATATTTTCAGGTTTTCCTGACTCTTTAGCTTGATCAGAAAAAATAGCTTTTTCTCTATCAAGCAATGACTGATCAATATCTTCACGCTTAATAGACAAAGGATTTGTTGCAGCAATTTGCATAGCTAGATTATGAGCTAGATCAGAAAAACCATCTGTTTTTGCAACAAAATCTGTTTCACAGTTTAATTCAATAAGAA
>JBJKZT010000014.1:0-148297 GCA_045569055.1 Fidelibacterota bacterium
CTCTAAGTTTTCTGAATACTTGACCTTACCAGCTCTTTTTGTTTTCATTTCAGACTGTTCAATGATTCGAGTAGCTGTTCCACCAATATGAAAAGTTCTAAGAGTTAGCTGTGTGCCAGGCTCACCAATACTCTGAGCTGCCTGAATACCAACGGAAGTTCCTAAATCAACCAGCTTATGATTAGAGGGGTTCCATCCATAGCATTTTGCACAGACACCTCTAAGGGACTCACAAGTTAATACCGAGCGAATTCTGAGAGATTCAATATTGCTTTCCGCAACAATTTTTGCTTCCTCATCACGAATCATAGTTCCAGATTTTATTTTGACTTTTCCATCTTCAATAAAATCTTCAAGCAAAGTCCTACCTAAAACTCTTTCAGATAGTGGCTCAATTATATCTTCACCTTCTTTAAGGTCATCAGCTAGAATGCCATTAATAGTACCGCAATCTGTTTCAGATATTACTACATCTTGAGCAACATCAACCAATCTGCGAGTTAAGTATCCTGCATCAGCTGTTTTTAAAGCAGTATCAGCTAAACCTTTGCGTGCACCATGAGTAGAAATAAAATACTCCTGAACAGAGAGACCCTCTTTAAAATTTGAAGTAATTGGAGATTCAATAATTTCACCCTTACCTCCAGTCATAGACTTTTTAGGTTTTGCCATTAGACCTCTCATGCCTGCTAACTGCTTTATTTGGTCCTGAGATCCACGAGCGCCTGAATCTGCCATCATATAAACAGGATTAAAGCCCTGATCATTTGATTGTAGTCCATCCATCATTGTAGCCGCAACGCTATTAGTAGCATGGGTCCAGATATCAATAACTTTATTATATCTTTCGCCATCAGTTAAAACATGACGTTTAAATTTATCTTGTATAGCATCAACCTCTTTTTGCGCGGAATCAATAATTGCATCTTTTGTATCTGGAATTAAAATATCACTTACAGCGATGGATAAACCAGCTCGAGTAGAAGCTTCAAAGCCAACACTTTTTAACTTATCTAAGAATTCTACTGTTTTTTGATTTCCTGCAATTAAGTAAGTTTCATTTACTAACTTACTCAAACGCTTTTTATCTATTATATCATCTACATATCCAATCTCTTCAGGCAAAATTGAGTTAATTATAACTCTACCAACAGTAGTTTTTTTGTGCCAGAGACCATTATGACGAACATTAATAATAGCATTAACATCTAAAGATTTATTCTCGTATGCTAAAATCACTTCATCAAAAGAGCCAAATGATTTGCCTTCACCTTTTGCTTGCTTTCGGACACGAGTAAGATAATAAGTTCCCAAAACCATATCTTGAGAAGGTAATGCTAAGGGCTTTCCGTTTGCAGGATGCAGGATATTATGACTAGACAACATAAGTATTCTTGCTTCCATTTGCGCAGCTAAAGAAAGAGGTACATGTACTGCCATTTGATCACCGTCAAAATCAGCATTAAATGCTGAACACACTAAAGGATGAATCCTTAACGCTTTTCCATCGACTAGAACAGGTTGAAAGGCTTGAATACCTAAACGGTGCAATGTTGGGGCGCGATTTAACAAAACAGGATGATCCTTAACAACATACTCAAGAACTTTGTATACGATAGGATCCTTGTCTTCAATCATCAGCTTGGCGCTTCTTGGTGTTTGGGAATATCCACGAGTCATCAATTCATTAATCATATGAGGTTTAAATAACTCAAGTGCCATATTTTTTGGCAACCCACATTCATGAAGCTGTAATTCCGGACCAACAACAATTACTGAGCGCCCTGAATAATCAACTCTTTTACCTAATAAGTTTTGACGAAACCGACCAGTCTTACCCCTAATCATATCAGAAATAGATTTCAAAGGTCTTCTTGTACCACTACGAATTGCAGTTTTTCTACGACTATTATCAAACAGTGCATCAACTGATTCTTGAAGCATCCTTTTTTCATTACGCAAGATCACGTCTGGAGCTTTAATCTCCATTAGCTGTTTTAATCTATTATTTCGAATAATAATACGCCGATATAAATCATTTAAATCTGAAGCTGCAAAACGACCGCCATCCAATGGAACAAGCGGTCTTAGTTCAGGTGGGATCACAGGCAAAATAGAAACAACCATCCATTCTGGCTTATTAATTCTTTTTACAGTTGATAAATCCACTAAAAAAGATTTAACTACCTTTAGACGCTTCAAAGCTTCTTCACGTTTCTGTTTAGATTTAGAATTTTTAAGAACATCTTCTAATTCACGACGGAGCTCAACTAGATTCATCCTTGAAAGCATTTCTTTTAATGCTTCTCCACCCATAGTTGCATAAAAATAATCTTCATTATCTCGCTCTTCTTCACTTACAGCATCAAAACCATAAAGCCTCTCTAGCTCTAAATACTCAAACTCATCAATCATTTCAAATTGATCTTTGCCACTTTTACCAGGCTCTATAATTAAAAAAGACTCATAATAAACAACTTTTTCAAGATGCTTAGTGCTAATACCTGCTAGATAGCTTAATTTTGAAGGAATTGATCTTAGATACCAGATATGAACAACAGGAACCGCAAGAGTTATATGCCCCATCCTTTCTCTACGAACTTTTTTGCGAGTAACTTCTACACCACATCTATCACAAATAATACCTCTATATCTTATACCCTTATACTTACCACAATGGCATTCATAATCTTTAACTGGACCAAAAATCTTTTCACAGAAAAGACCATCTTTTTCAGGTTTATAAGAACGATAGTTTATGGTCTCAGGCTTTAAAATTTCACCATAAGATCTCTGAAGAGTACCTTCTGGAGATGCTAAGCCAATGGTTATTGATGAAAAACCTTTTGTAGTATCTATTTTATTTGTCTGTATGAAGGTCAAAGTATTTCTCCCTAATCTAATTCGATATTTAAACCAAGTCCCTGCAATTCTTTAATGAGAACATTAAAAGATTCAGGAACGCCAAATTGAGGTAAATCCTCACCCTTAACAATTGCATTGTATACTTTAGAGCGTCCATCAACATCATCAGACTTGACAGTAAGAATTTCTTGTAAAGTATGTGCAGCGCCATAGGCTTCTAAAGCCCAGCACTCCATTTCACCAAATCGTTGACCGCCAAACTGAGCTTTACCTCCAAGAGGTTGCTGAGTTACAAGCGAATATGGACCAGTTGAGCGAGCATGCATTTTATCATCAACCATATGACTTAATTTCATCATATAGATTATTCCAACTGTAACTGGATTATCTAGTTTTTCACCAGTTCTACCATCTATAAGTTCAGTTTTACCAGTTAACGGCAATCCAGCTTTCTTTAATTCATTTTCAACTTCATCTGGAGTAGCGCCATTAAAAACAGGAGTTGAATACTTTATTCCAAGAATATCACCAGCCCACCCCAACATTGTTTCATAAAGCTGGCCAAGGTTCATTCTTGAAGGTACACCTAGTGGATTAAGAACAACATCTACCGGTTTACCATTTTCTAGAAAAGGCATATCTTCTTCAGGAACAACCGTGGCAATAATACCCTTATTGCCATGCCTACCTGCCATTTTATCGCCAACTTGAATCTTCCTTTTATTAGCAATGTCAACTTTTGCAAGCTTTAAGATACCAGGCTGAAGTTCATCTCCAATACGAAGTTTAAAAACTTCTCTATCTAAAGTTTCTTCAATTACACGCCATTCTTTCCAAAAAGAACGCCAAACTGCTTTAATTTTACGCCAAACTTGCTTGTCTTCAACCCAAGATGTGTCTTGAGCAAAACGCTCCAGATTATAACTATCTACTCTTTTCCCTGTTAACTTAGTACCCTTCTTAATGAGTGTTCTCCCAGATGAAACATCTCTGATACCATCTGAAGTTTGATTCTTAAGCAAGGCAATTAGCTTTTCGTCCCTTGAATCTTTCAGATCTTTTTTACGAACAGCGCTCACTTTTTGCAATCCAAGAATATTTTGTCTTTCTTCGGCCCGGGCAGTCTTACTCCGCTTTTCAAATAATTTTGTGTTTATAACTACACCATTTACACCAGGAGATGCTCTCTTTGAAGCATCTTTTACTTCACCTGCCTTTTCTCCAAAAATTGCACGAAGAAGTTTTTCTTCTGGAGTAGGGTCTGTTTCACCTTTTGGAGTAACTTTACCAATAAGGATGTCTCCATCTCGAACTTTAGCTCCAACTCTAATTATTCCACGATCATCTAATTCCTTAGTAGCATCTTCACCAACATTGGGAATCTCAGGAGTCAATTCTTCTTCCCCTCTTTTTGTATCTCGAACTTCAAGCTCAATCTCATTTACATGTACGCTAGTAAAAAGATCTTCTTTAACTAAGCGCTCACTAATAACAATAGCATCTTCAAAATTATAGCCTCTCCAAGGCATAAAAGCTACGGTTACATTTTTGCCTAAAGCCAATTCCCCATTTTGAGTGGATGTACCATCAGCAATAGGCTGACCAATCTCTACTCTATCTCCCTCTGAAACGATGGGTCTTTGATTTTGGGATGTATTTTGATTGGTCCTTTTAAATTTTCTAAGTTTTACAGCAACAAGATTTTCACCTTCAATTAATGTTAAGTCTTCAGGAACATCATATGTCCTGATAACAATCTTTTCAGCATCAACATATTGTACGCGACCACTAACCGGCGCCACAACTGCAGATCTTGAATCAACAGCAACCTTAGTTTCTAAACCAGTACCAACAACCGGTGAATCAGGATTCATCAAAGGAACGCTTTGACGTTGCATATTTGAACCCATTAAAGCACGATTAGCATCGTCATGTTCTAAAAATGGTATTAAAGCTGCTGCTACAGATAAAATCTGATTAGGCGCTACATCCATAAACTCTATCTGATCTGGCGAAACAATCGGAAAGTCACCTTTAATCCTTGCCCTTACATTCTCATTCACTAATCTATCATCTTTACCAAGTTTTTCGTCAGATTGAGCAATCATTACTCGATCTTCATCATCGGCAGATAAATAATTAATTGAATGAGTAGCAAATGCATTACCTTCTTTTACATTTACTTTCCTGTAAGGAGACTCAATAAATCCATGACGATTTACCTTAGCTAGCAATGCTAAAGATGAAATTAAACCAATATTTGGACCTTCTGGTGTTTCAATTGGACACAAACGACCATAATGAGTGTAGTGAACGTCTCTAACTTCAAAACCAGCTCGCTCTCTTGTCAAACCGCCTGGACCAAGAGCAGATATGCGACGCTTATGAGTTACTTCAGCTAACGGATTGGTTTGGTCGCCAAATTGAGACATTTGACTTGTACCAAAGAATGTATTAATAACAGTTGTCACAACGCGAGAGTTAATTAAATCCTGAGGCGTAATTGATTCTTGCTCGCGAAGATTCATTCTCTCGTATATAGTTCTAAGCATGCGACTTAAGGCAACTGAGAATTGATTAGTAAGTTGTTCGCCAATAGATTTTACACGTCGATTCCCCAGATGATCAATGTCGTCAGAACCTCTTTCCCCCTTACGCATGTCAACAAGAAAGTTCACAACTTGAATAATATCATCCATTGTAAGCACAGTGTCTTCGACTGGTACCTTTAAGCCAAACTGTTGATTTAAACGATAACGACCTACCTCACCTAGATCGTACTTCTTTGGATTAAAGAAAATACGTTCAATAAATTTTTGAGCAGTTTCTAAGTTTGGAGGTTCACCAGACCTAAGTAGTTGATATACAATACTCAAGGCCTCTTCTGTATTCTTACTCGGGTCTTTTATCATTGTGTTAAGTAACATCATTGAGTGAAAATCTTTATTTTGATTGACCAACTCAACAGATTTAATCTTAGCTTCTTTTAATGAATCTATAATTTCTTGTGTTAACTCTGAACCACCTTCCATGAAAATTTCACCAGTTTCTTCATTAATTATATCTTCAACTACTGTTGAGCCAATGGATTGAGCAATGTTTTTACTACCAAGCTTTACTTCTTCAATGCAATTAAAAGCACGAAAGATATCTGCATTAGTAGAATAACCTAGAGCACGCAAAAGCATTGTTACTGGAAATTTACGTCTGCGATCAATAATTGAAAAAATGCAATCATTTATATCAGTAGTAAAATCAACCCAAGAACCACGGAATGGAATTATTCTTGCTTGAAATAGTTTTGTACCGTTTGGATGAATTGATTGATCAAAGAAAACTCCAGGAGATCGCTGAAGCTGAGAAACAATAACACGCTCAGCTCCATTAATAACAAATGTACCTTTATTTGTCATATTAGGAATATTTCCAAAGTAAACTTCTTGCTCAATTGATTGATCATATTTACTTCTATCATCTTCATTAGTGATATGCAAGACTAAACGAGCTTTCAAGGGAACTGAATAGGTCAGTCCTCTATCCATACATTCTTCAGGTGTATATTTAGCTAAACCTAAGAAATAGCTCTTAAATTCAAGTATATAATTTTTATGAGAATCTTCAATTGGGAAAACATTTTGGAAAACTTCTTCAAGACCAATCTTCAATCTTTCATCTTCAGGTAAATTCTCCTGAATAAATGATTGAAACGCATCGACTTGAACTGCTAGAAGATCTGGAAAATCAATTTCAGATTTAGTTTTTTCAAAAGTTGTACGATTAGCAAACGGATTATTTATGGCAGCCAATTAAGCCTCCATTCTAAAGTTGTAATGGGCAAATTATTTATTATTAAGGTTTTGTAAATCAGTCGATTTATTTTAATTCGACTGAACCACCAGCTTCTTCTAGCTGGCCTTTTAACTCTTCGGCTTCTGCTTTTGCAACACCTTCTTTAATTGCCTTTGGAGCACCATCTACTAGCTCTTTGGCTTCTTTTAATCCTAGGCTAGTAATTGTTCTAACTACTTTAATTACGTTTATCTTGGATGAACCAGCTGATGTTAAAATAACATCAAACTCTTCTTTTTCATCACCTTTAGTAGCACCGCCATCAACAGGTGCCGCAGCAACTGCAGCAACCGGTGCCGCAGCGGTAACACCAAATTTTTCTTCAATTTCTCCGATTAATTCAGAGATTTCCATCATGTTAGCATTCTCTAGATAAGTTAGCACATCGGCTCTACTTGTATCAGCCATTATCATAGCTCCTTTTTAGTCTTAATTAGATTTTTGATCTTTTAAATTACTTAATGTATTACCCAAGTCAGTCATTGAAGATTTTAGAGTCAATGCCAATTTGGTCATTGGAGAACTCAAAGTACTTACAAGCATTGTAAGCAATTGATCCTTTGTTGGTAAATCTGCAATTCTTTTAAATTCTTGTCCCTCAAGGACTTCACCATCAAACAATATTCCTTTAACCTCTGGTAATTCATGCTCTTTCTTGAATTGTTTCAGAACACGCGCTGGGCCAGTCGGATCTTCGTATGAAATTGCAATTGCTGTTGAACCACTTAAATATGGACTTAATCCATCCAGTTTATTATTTTTTGCTGCTAATTTAATGAGCGTGTTTTTTGCAACTTTAAACTCAATATCGTTTTTACTAAATTCGCGACGAAGCTTGGTTATATCTTCAACATTAAGTCCATGATATTCAGTGAAATAAATAGCCTTTGCTTTTGCAATCTTATCAGTTAATTGATCTACTTGATTAATATTTTTTGTATTTGGCATCTTTATTATCCGATAGTTCCTTGATCAACTTTGATTCCAGGCCCCATAGTTGAAGATACACTTATTTTTTTAAAATAAGTGCCTTTCAAAGATGCTGGCTTAGCTTTCATTATTGTTTCATATATTGTTTTAATATTTTCAATGAGCGCGCTCTCTTCAAAAGAACTCTTCCCACATTGAATATGCACAATTCCAGTTTTTTCAACTCTAATTTCAACTTTTCCAGCTTTTATAGCTTTAACTGCAGAAGAGATATCGGTTGTTACAGTTCCACTCTTAGGATTCGGCATTAAACCTTTGGGGCCTAAAACTTTACCAAGCTTACCTAATTCTGACATCATATCTGGAGTTGCAACCACTTTATCTACATCATCCCATCCGCTTTTCAACTTTTCCAAAAATTCTTTTCCAACATAATCTGCACCTGCTTCTTTTGCTTCTTTTTCTTTTGGCCCTTGAGTAACAACAAGAACCTTAACGTCTTTTCCTGTACCATGCGGCAATGAAGTGGTAAGACGTATATTTTGATCTGCATGCCTAGGGTCTACGCCCAAATTAATCGCTAAATCAACAGATTCATCAAATTTGACGAACTTCAGTTCTTTAACTATTTTAACAGCGTCTTGCAAAGAGTATTCTTTCATCGAGTCTACTTTTTTAATTATTTCTTTTTTATTTTTAGTAAATGCCATTTATCTCTTAACCTCCAAACCCATGCTTCGCGCCGTACCTCGAATCATCTCGATAGCCATCTCAATTGAATTTGCATTTAAATCTTTCATTTTAACTTCAGCGATTTCACGTAAATCTGACTCCGAAACCTTTCCAACCTTTTCCCTATTTGGCTCTCCAGAGCCCTTTGGAATACCTGCTTTTTTTTTCAACAGTACTGCAGCTGGCGGTGTTTTTGTTATAAATGTAAAACTCCTATCAGCATAAACAGTGATTACAACAGGAATGATCATACCAGACTGTTCTTGAGTAGCTGCATTAAATGCTTTACAAAATTCCATAATATTTACACCATGTTGACCTAGAGCTGGACCTACAGGTGGTGCTGGGTTTGCTTGGCCAGCTGGAATTTGCAATTTGATATAACTTGAAACCTTTTTTGCCATTTAAATACCTATTTTTCTAGTTCAACCTGTAAAAAATCTAATTCAATAGGCGTTGATCTTCCAAAAATACTAACAGAAACCTTTACTTTTTGCTTTTCGTCATTAACTTCTGTGACAAAACCCGTAAAGTCTGCAAAAGGACCATCGGTTACTTTTACCGAATCTTCTATTTTGTAAGGCGCCATAACAATCTCACGACCTTCACGACCTTCAACTTCTCCCAGAATTCTTGTAACTTCTGACTCTTTTAAAGCTTGAGGCTCATTATTTGGACCAACAAAACTCATAACACCATTTGAATTCTCAACTAAGAAACGCGCTTCTCTGGAGTCACTCATTTGTATCAAGATATAGCCTGGGAAAAAGACTTTATTCTTAACTTTCTTCTTTCCATCTTTCATTTCAACTATGTTTTCAGAAGGAACTAAAATGTCACCTACCTCAGCAGACAAATCTTGATAGTCTAATTCAAAAAGTAGATTTTCTTTTATCTTCTTTTCTTTTCCTGAAATGACTCTTAATGTATACCAATTCATTCTAAAGGATTACCCTTAAAAGTGTTGCCAAAATCCTATCAATAAAAAACAAAAATACACTGATTATTATAGAGAATGAAATAACTACAAAAGTTGAGCCTTTTAATTCTATCCATGTAGGCCAAGAAACCTTTTTCATTTCAAACTTTACGTCAGAAAAAAAATTTTTTATTTTACTCATTACACCTTTAGTTCTTTTAACTAGAATAATTTTGCAGGAGTGACAGGACTTGAACCTGCAACCCCCGGTTTTGGAGACCGGTGCTCTACCAATTGAGCTACACTCCTATTTTTTTTAAGAGTAGTTATTTGGTCTCTTTAAAGATGACGTGCTTTCGTAAAACAGGATCGTATTTTCGATATTCAACCCTTTCAGGGTGTAACCGTTTACTTTTGGTTACTGTGTAACGAAAACCTGTACCTTCTGTACTTTCTAATTGTATTATTGCACGCTTACTATTACCAGCCATAAAAGATTACCTTATTCTACTATCTCTGTTACTACACCAGCGCCAACCGTGTGGCCGCCTTCTCTGATTGCAAAGCGAAGCTCTTTATCCATTGCAATTGGTGTTATTAATTCAACTTCTAATTCAACATTATCACCCGGCATAACCATCTCAGTTCCACTTGGCAAAGTTGCCACTCCAGTTACATCTGTTGTTCTAAAATAAAACTGGGGACGGTATCCATTAAAAAATGGTGTATGACGGCCGCCTTCATCTTTTTTCAAGACATAAACGCTCGCCTTAAATTTTGTATGTGGCGTAATAGACCCAGGCTTAGCCAATACCATACCACGCGTCAGGTCTTCTTTGTCAATACCACGAAGTAATAAACCAGCATTATCTCCAGCCCGACCTTCGTCTAAAAGCTTACGGAACATCTCCACACCAGTCACAGTTGTCTTCTTAGTATCACCCATACCAATCATTTCAACATCATCACCTACTTTAATAATTCCACTTTCGACACGGCCAGTTCCTACCGTACCACGACCTGTAATTGAAAACACATCCTCTACAGGCATTAAGAAAGGCTTATCAATATCACGCTCTGGCTCTGGGATAAAACTATCGCAAGCTTCCATTAGCTCAGTGATACAGCTAGTAGCTGCTTCGTCAGTTATATTGTTAAGGGCATTTAAAGCCGAGCCTTTAATAATAGGAATATCATCACCAGGAAAATCGTACTCATTTAATAAATCACGCAACTCCATCTCAACCAACTCTACTAACTCTTCGTCATCTACTTGATCTGTTTTATTCATAAAAACAACAATTGAAGGTACATTTACCTGTCGGGCAAGCAAAACATGCTCACGAGTCTGAGGCATTGGACCATCGGCTGCTGATACGACTAAGATGCCGCCATCCATTTGCGCAGCACCAGTGATCATATTCTTAATATAATCGGCGTGGCCAGGACAATCAACATGAGCATAATGACGATTAGGAGTTTCATACTCAACATGAGCAGTTTGAATAGTAATGCCACGCTCCCTTTCTTCAGGAGCATTGTCAATACTATCGAAAGACCTTACTTCACTCAAACCTTTATTTGCCTGAGTCATTGTAATGGCAGCAGTTAAAGTTGTCTTGCCGTGGTCAACGTGACCAATTGTACCAATATTTAAATGTGGTTTACTTCGTTCAAATTTTTCTTTTGACATTTTATATTAATCTCCTGAATTAATTAATAATAAGGACTGAAGAGAGCCTACGGCCAGAATTGAACTGGCGACCTCTTCCTTACCAAGGAAGTGCTCTACCACTGAGCTACGTAGGCACTTCGAGCGGGTGATGAGATTCGAACTCACGTCACCAGCTTGGAAGGCTGGGGTTCTACCATTGAACTACACCCGCACAGTGGGGAAAGAAGGATTCGAACCTCCGTAGACTTACGTCGGCAGATTTACAGTCTGCTGCCTTTGACCGCTCGGCCATTTCCCCTGTTGCAATAAGCATTAAAGCTTAGCGACCTAAATCAACCAACAAAATAGAGCCGGCGAAGGGATTCGAACCCCCGACCTGCTGATTACAAATCAGCTGCTCTACCAACTGAGCTACACCGGCAAGTCGGAAAAAATCCAAAAATAACTCTAAATTATTAAGCTGGATTTGACCCGTCGCTTGAATCGTTTCATCGTCCATTATCAATTAGCTTGGCACAGTTATTGTAGTAACGTTGCCGTATTAATGTGGAAAAAAGCCTTGAAAATTAGTTTAAAAAAATGTTAAAGACAATTATATATTAGAAAAATAGTAAAATTTAAAATTTTCTACTTTGAGATTAACTTTTGACCTTCATTGTCATCTCTAATAATCCACCCTTTTGAATCAATTAAGTCTCTTAGCTTGTCAGACTCAGTCCAATCTTTATTTTCTCGAGCAATTTGTCTTTCTTGAGCTAATTTTAAAATTTCATCAGGAATATCAAAATCATCAGAAAGTATATTAAAAATTGAATTAAAATAGTTTATGAAATTTAAAGCACTCGCTACTTCGTTATCTGTTAGAGTATTTTTATCTAATTCAATATTTAATTTCCTTACCCAATCAAATACCAGTGCTATTGTTTTTGGCGTATCCAAATCATCACCTAAAGTCTTATCAAAAACTTTTTTTACATCTGGATAAGAATTACTATTGGAACTATCTAATAGTTTTAATCGTGACTTTAAAGTTTGAATTCGTTTGATACCCATTTTTGCTTCATGTTGCTTTTTCAAACTAAAATTGACTTTTGAACGATAATGAGATGTTAGCATAATATATCTTATTTCTTCTGCTGTAAAGCCCTTACTAAATAACTCGGTTATCGTATAAACGTTGCCTAATGACTTACTCATTTTTCCACCATCGACAAGAAGGAACTCCGAATGAAGCCAATAATTAACGAATTTTGTTTCTGATGCACATTCAGATTGAGCAATCTCATTTTCATGGTGAGGAAATTTATTATCAACACCTCCACAATGAATATCGAAGTGGTTTCCAAGGTATTCTACTGACATTGCAGAACATTCAATGTGCCAACCAGGACGACCTTTTCCCCAAGGAGAGTTCCAAAATATATTTCCATCATCATTCTTGTATGCTTTCCACAAAGCAAAATCTTGTGGGTTATCAAGATTATATTCATCAGATGATACCCTATTAGATTTTTTCATATTTGATAAATCTAAATTTGTCAAACTTCCATATTTTTCGTAATTACTAATTTTAAAAAATACAGATCCATCTTCGGAAATATATGCAAAGTCTTTATTTATTAATAATTTAATCATTTCAATCATGCTAGGTATATGTTCTGTTGCTAAAGGATAGTCATCGGCCGGTAAAATTTTTAAGGATAACGAATCTTCAAAAAATAAGTTAGTAAAGTGCTTAGTAATTTCAGAAAGTTTTTTACCGCTATCATTTGCTCGCTTTATTGTCTTGTCATCAACGTCTGTAATATTCATGATATGAATAACCTCATAACCAAATGCCAAGAGTGTCCTCTTAAGAAGATCTTCAAATAAAAATGTTCTAAAATTTCCAATATGGGCTTTATCGTAAACCGTAGGCCCACAAGTATAGAGTTTTACTTTATTCTTATTTATAGGTTTAAAGATTTCTTTTTTATTTGTTAATGAATTATAAAATTTTAGCATTTTAGTTTTTGATATATTCTAAATATTCAGAATTAATATGGACAGCAACGGCTTGTTGCAAAGCATCTATCTTTATGATTAAACGGTTATCATTTTTGAATTTAGTCTCAACTATGCCTTTTGCACCTTTCATAGGGCCATCTATTACCTCTACTTGGTCTCCAATGGTAAAATACTTCATTGGGTGCAATTCATAACCACCTTCCAAAGCTAATTTAATTGAATTAACCACTTTATCATCTACAGTAATGACTTTATCGCCAAATTTAACAATTGTATTTACACCATGGGTATTCATTATGTAAAGTGAATCTTTCAATTTAATTCGTGCAAATAGATAACTTGGGAATAATGGAAATTCAACCCATTTTTTTCTATCAGACCATTTTTGACGTTTTTTAATTAATGGAAGGAATGACTCTATTCCTTTTTTATTTAATTCATTTGAAACAATTTTTTCGGACCTTGGTTTTGAACGAATCGCTATCCATTGTAAAGACATAGTTTTATTATACTTGTTTTATAATTTTATTAATAAGAGAATTAAAATCTATTCCTGCTGCTGCCGCTGATTTAGGCAATAGGCTCGTTTCAGTCATTCCTGGATGTGTATTTAATTCTAGAAACCAAGGTATGTTATTTTTATCTAATCTAAAATCAACACGTGAGTAATGACGACATTTTAGGAGCGCATGAATATCCAATGCGATTTTTTTAATTTTTTTGGATAGCTTCTTATCTATTTTTGCTGGACAGATATAATCCGTCATACCTTTAGTATATTTACATTCATAATCATAAAGTTCATGTGAAGGAATTATTTCAACAATTGGATATGATTCTCCAGCAATAATTCCAACCGTTATCTCTCTACCTTTAATAAAGGATTCAATCAAAATATTTTCATCATAAACTCTGGCTACCTTTATTGCCTCAATTAACTTTGATTCATCCTGAATAATTGACAGTCCGATAGTACTGCCTTCTCTATTAGGTTTTACCACTAAAGGAAAGCCAAGATTACTTATATCAGGAGTCTTAACATCATCTTTTTTCAAGATCACCCAGTCTGGGGTATAATAATCGTCTTTTTTTACAATTTTTTTACTTTTATCCTTATTAATACAAATAGCTGAAGCTTTTTCGTCAGATCCTGTATATTTAACTCCTAAACTATCAAGCTTTGAAGATATTACTCCATTCTCACCATCACCACCATGAAGTGCATTAAAAACTAAATCTACTTTTTTAATTTCTACCGATAATGAATCAAAACCTTCTTTTGGATCAAATTCTTTAACCTCGTGTTCTAATTTTTTACATGCATTTACAATCGCTTTTCCTGAGCTTAATGACACCTGTCGCTCCGAAGAACCGCCACCCATTAAAACGCCGATTTTCATTAATTATTAATACCTTTTAATTGCTTTGCACCATCAAGCAGATTTTGAACAATATAGGTTGGGGAAATTTCACCAAGTTTAGATTTGCTTTCTTCACCTTTTCCTGTCAAAACTAACATTGTATCCATCCCCAATTTTACTCCAGGCTCAATATCAGAGACTGCATCCCCAATCATGATTGATCTTTCAAGATCTATATTGTTATCTTTTGAAGCTTTATCAAACATTCCAACTCCTGGCTTTCTAAAAACAGTTGCATTATCTGGATGATCCGTACAATAATATATTCCTAGCAGAGATAATTTATTTACATAAAACTCATCAAGTATATAACTATTTATTCTACTCAATTCATCAATGTTAACTATTCCTCTTCCTACACCTGATTGATTGGTAATAATACAAAAATGATCACCAAATATTTCCAATAACTTAAGAGCCTCAAAAGTAAAATCAAAAAAAGTGAAGTCATCTAAAGTATTAATATATCCTGGATCATGATTTAGAGTTCCATCTCTATCTAGAAATATAGTATCATATTTTTTCATTCTTGAATAACCTCTTTGGAAACGTCTTTAAAATGAAGTGAACTTCTAGTGAAAAATATAAATCCAATTAATAATAAAGGTAAAAAACCTACTGCATGCAGTATAACCGCAAACGCTTGAGATTCTACTCGGTCAATAAAGAAATATGATGTTAAAATATACACTGCTGCTGCATGATATGTTCCAAGACCGCCCGGAGCGGCAGGTATTGCTAGAGCTAAAGATGTCGAAATAAGTATAATTCCAACCCCAATCCAATCTATAGAAATATTAGTTGCTAAAATAACCGAATACGTTACAAAAAAGTAAATAACCCATATGAAAATCGAATGAAAGATAATTTGACCAAGATGTTTCGTATCTCTAATTGAGGTGATTCCATCAACAATTTTATTAATAATTATTAATAATCTTTGCAGAAAAGGTGCTTTAAGAATTGATCTTTTTTTAAGATTTAAAAAAAAATGTGATTTTTTGCTTCCCAACCATAAAACAAAGGAAAAAAGCAAAACTGATGAAAAAGAAATAATGATCATTGCACTTTTACCTCCGTACTCAAATGGATAAAACCAGCTAAAAATGAACATTGTAAAAACTAAACCAAGCATATCAAGCAATCGCTCAAGTAATATTGTTCCAAAAGCACCTGATACATCTATTTTCTTCATTGAACCAATCGAATAAGCCCTTAATAATTCACCAAATCGAAATGGCATAACAGCATTGCCAAAATATCCAATCATAGTACTACTAAATAATGGAAGAAAAGATATTTTTTTCATAGGTTCTAGTAATAATTGCCATCTCTCAGCACGAATAGCAACTGAAAAAATGATTAATAAAATTGCTAAAGCAATATAAAAGATATTAGCAGTCCTCAAATAAAACCATAGTTCAGAGATATTAACCTTATTAAATGCATAATAAAGACCTAATACGCTTAAAAAAAGACTAAGTATAAATTTTGTTAAATTATTCACGGAGATCGATTATTTCTACATTTAATGGATTAAATTGGTTAATTAATTTTAAATTTCCCACGGTAAAACTTTTTACTGTTAAAACTAAAAATTGATTTAGTCCATATTTTACTTTTAACTCAATGGGCTCACCATTTTCTCTAGTTTTTATATATCCACTATATCCCATCATTTCAATATTAAAGTCTACTATTATAAAGTTTTTATTTTTTTTTGGTTCCTTAAAGGATACTTCTTTAAAATCACCAGTTAGTAAATCAAAAATAGTTATATCACCTTCAATCAATTGATCAATGATCAATTGATTGTTTACTTTATTCCATGTTTTAATTGTACCCTGCGAAACAAAAATAGTTTCATTTGGAAATGAAAGAAGATAGTTATCTTTATCTATTATTTCTATAGCGCCTGAATCGAATGATTTAGCATCAAATTGTAACTGATCTATACTAACATTGATAGAAATGCCATCTTCATGATTCATTTTACTAATGAACATTTTCTCCCATTGTTTAGACTGAGCATTAATATCTGCTAAAAGCAATATGAAAAAGATTGCGAGATATTTCATTTTTTCTTAATCGATGGATTCTAGATAAGATTCATCAACAAGAACTTCTCGGGCCTTACTTCCTGTGAATGAGCCCACAATTCCAGCTTGCTCCATCTCATCAATTAGCCTTGCAGCTCTAGAATAACCAACCTTTAAGCGTCTTTGAATCAATGAAATTGAACCTTGCTGGTGCATAACGACTAACTTTACAGCTTCATCAAAAAGCTCATCAAACACAGATCCATCTCCACTATCTACTAATCCGCCAGCACCCATTGTTTCTCTTGGGCTAGCTATTATTAGCTCTTCTGCTTTTGACTGCTTAGTAATATGTCCCATTAGAGATTCAATTTCTTCTAAACTGAGGAAAGCATTATGAAGACGTGATGGCTCAGACGAACCATGCCCAAGATATAAAAGGTCTCCTTTACCAATAAGCTTCTCAGCGCCAGAGGTATCTAAAATAGTTCTAGAATCAATTTTTGTTGCTACCTGGAATGCTATTCTTGATGGAAAATTCGCTTTTATAACACCTGTAATAACATCCACAGATGGGCGTTGTGTTGCTACAACTAAATGGATTCCAACAGCTCTAGCTAGTTGAGCTAGTCTAGCAATAGGCGCTTCAACTTCTTTAGCATTCAACATCATTAAATCAGCCAATTCATCAATGAGGACAACAATGAAAGGCATTACTTCTTCATTATTATCTACTCTTTTTTTATTATACTCACCAATATTTCGCACAACTGCATCTGCTAATACATCATATCTACGACCCATTTCCTTTTCAACTGCTCGTAAAGCCAAAACAGCATTTTCAGGAGTGGTAACTATTGGTTCATCAATATCTTCAATTTTTAAAAGATGGTAATCTGCAAGATCTCTATAAACTGCCATCTCAACTTTTTTAGGATCGATTATTACGAACTTTACCTCATCTGGTGTAGCGCTATAAAGAATACTAGCTAAAATTGTATTCATGCAAACAGACTTTCCCGAACCAGTAGTACCTGCAATTAAAAGATGCGGCATCTTTGATAAATCTAAAGTTGCAATCTCACCTGATGTTGTTTTACCAACAGCAAGAGCTAATTTTGATTCTGCTGAAGCAAACTTTTCAGAATTAATTATGGATTTAAAATATACCATATCAGGATTAAGATTAGGTATTTCAATTCCAACGGAGGACTTTCCTGGTATTGGAGCAATTACTCTCACACGACTAGCTTCCATTACCCTAGCTAAGTCATCTGATAAAGCAACAAACTTATTAACTCTAACACCTTCAGCGGGCTCCACTTCAAATAAGGTAATGACTGGTCCAGGACTTACATTTACAACTTTACCCATAACCCCAAATGTTTCGAGTGACTGTTGAAGAAAATTTGCTCTTTCGACTAGCTCATCCCTACTCATTCCACTTTGAATATTAACTGGATTTGTCAATAAATCAGCAGATGGTAGTTGATACTCTTTCTTTAGAGCTTTTCTTTCTTCAACTGTATCTAAGTTAACTTCTTCTTCTTCGATTATTTCGCCAACTTCTAAATCTTCATCAATATCTGTTTCGACTTCTTGATTAACTGGATTATCAGGTGATTCTTTTTCAAGGTCTATTTCTTTGGAATCATTTATATCTTTTTCAGGATTTTCTTTTTCGTCCTCAATTTTCTCAGGAGGCTTATCTTTATCTGCAGCTTTTGGTTGCTTCTCTTCTTCAATTTTTAATATTTCTTCTTCACTATTACGTTGTTCATCAATCTTAGATTTCAAATTTTGAGTATGAACACGTTTTTCATTTTCTGCCTCTTCCTGCTTGGTGACAAGCTTTTTATCCGCTTGTTTTTGCTTGTAATTATCTATAAATAATTTTATAGGTTTATAGAAACTAAAACCAAAGTATCCCCTAATTAGAATAAGCCACAAACTCAAAAGTATTATAATAGTACCAATGGTTCCAAGGAAATCAAAAATCATACTAGATATCAAGCCACCAATCATTCCACTTAAATCATAAGTTACATTTTCAATACCATACCAAAAAACCTGTGTAGCGCCAATTGTAATCGAAGATAATACAACTAGGCCTAAAAGGTATCCTGACAATCGACTAATTGCTTGGAAATCTTTATGCGTAAAAAACCAAATACCCCAGGTAATAGTAATTAATGGAAGGATAAATGAACTATAACCAAATGCTAACTTTATAAAAAAATAACCAATCCACAAACCTAGGATACCCATCGGATTTTCAATTAAAATATTAGGAGATATGCCTGGGTCTTCATTTGGATTATAGCCAATTAAGCTTGCAAAAATCAGCAGTGAAACAGCTACTGAAAGTATTCCAAGTATTTCTAGTCTTCTTTCTTTCATAATTAGAAAGCTCCAATGTGTAATATTTGAAATATTGAAAAATTTATATTGTTCATTTGTTCAATGAACCATTTTTATAAAAAGGTGGTTTAACTACGATACAATCTAAAAAATTGTTTCTAATCTTGATTTTGAGCTCTGTCCCAAACTTTTCATGAGGTACTGAAACATAAGCCAATCCTATACCTTCATTTAAGGAAGGGGATTGAGTACCACTTGTAACTTCACCAACCTCTTCATCACACAAGAAGAGCTTATAACCTTTTCTTGGGATGCCTCTGTCTATCATTTTGATACACACAAGTTTTCGTTTCAAACTATTATTTGTATTTCTTAGTACTTCTTTTCCTATAAAGTTACTTTTTTCTAATTTTGTTATCCAACCAAGACCTGCTTCAAGGGTATTGGTAGATTCATCTATATCGTTGCCATATAAAGCATATTTCATTTCAGTTCTTAGTGTATCTCTACATGCAAGACCAACAGGAAGAATATGCTCTTCACCTAGGTCAATAATTTTATCCCAAATTTCAATGATTATTTCATTATTTCCATAAATTTCATATCCCAATTCACCCGTATATCCTGTTCGAGCAATCGTAACAGTGATGTCACAAATTTTTTCTAATTTAAAACAATAGAAGTCAATATCGTCTATTTGAACTTCACTGATAGATTGAAGAATTTTCCTAGAATTTGGCCCTTGTAAAGCTATTAAGCTGGTTTGCTGACTAATATCCATTATATTTACATCTTGAGGCTTATTAGCCATAAGCCAATCTAAATCCTTTTCAATATTTGCACAGTTGACTACTAACATAAAATGATCAGGGTAACGATAAATAATTAAATCATCAATAATTCCCCCATCTTCAAAGCACATTGCTGAATATTGTGCTTGCCATGGCTTGATAGTATTTACGTTATTAACTGTTATATAATTTAAAAAATCTTCAGCGCCATCGCCTGATATAATAAATTCACCCATATGACTGACATCGAACAAACCAGCACTTTTACGAACCATATTATGTTCATTTACAACACCAGAATATTGGATTGGCATTTGATAGCCTGCAAAATCAACCAACTTGGCTCCAAGTTCAACATGCCTTTTATAAAGTGAAGTTTTTTTCATTATGATTCAAAATATTTTTTTAGTTTAGCCATTCCCTCATTTATATCATTCTCATTTATACCTGAATAAGCAAATCGAATGTAATAGTCAGTCTCATCTTTATTGGGCCTTCCAAAATGATCTCTAGTACAAAATGATACATTTGCATTTTCTAATGCACCAAGTTGTAATTCTTCTACATTTGTCATACCTTTTGATTTCATTATATGATTTACGTTTGGGAAAATATAAAATGTACTTCTAGGCAACGAAACTTCTAATCCATTAATAGCATTCAAACCATTTACTGTTGCATTTCTTCTTTCTTTTAATGTTTTTAAAAGATTTTGAGGACCAGTTTGATCACCATTCAAAGCTTCTACCATTGCATCTTGTATAAAATGGGTCGTGCATGATTCAGCATTTACATTTAGCTTTGATATGTGTTTTATTATTTCTTTTGGTCCGATAGCTCCACCTACACGCCAACCAGTCATAGCAAATTTTTTAGAAAAGGTATAAAGAATTACTGTACGTTCTTTCATGCCAGGTATAGATACAATGGATCTAGCTTTACCATCATATATAATTTCATAATAAGCATCATCAGATAAGACCCAAAGGTCATTTGCAATAGCAATTTCAGCTATTGCCTCCATCTCTTCTATTGAAGATTCAGCCGAAATTGGATTTTGGTAATTATTATAAATAATTGCCACTGTTTTATCATTAATTGAAGCTTTTAAATGATCAATGTCAATATCAAAACCTTTAGTTCTAGGTACATAATGATAAGGTATTGCTAAACCGCCTTGGTATTCTATTTGAGATTCATAAATAGGGTAACCTGGATTAGGATATAAAACCTGATCCCCAGGGTTCATAACCGAAGCAATAAACTTTCCAATGGTTGGCTTACCTCCTGGTTGGACTGAAACATTGTCAGGCTCATAGCTAACGCTTCGCTTTGCACCAACATCATTTGCCAACGCTTCCCTAAGCGGAAATATACCTTCTGAAGGACAATAACCTGTCTTACCATCTCTAATAGCTTTTAACGTGGCTTCAATAATATTATCAGGCGTGAGAAGGTTAAAGTCACCCAAATGAAATGGATATACTTTATTCCCTTTTTCAGCCCATGCTTTCGCCTGCGCTGAAACAGCAAAAGCTGTTTCAGTGCCTAATTTTTTTAATTGTTTTGAATATTCCATATTTTTTTTAAATGATTTTAGCCAAAGCTTTCCTAATAATTTCCTCTAATCCACCTGATAGCTCTCCAGATAATTCTAAATCTTTTAAAATTTTATTCACTTGATTTGATTTATAGCCTAAAGACTGAAGGGCATTTGCAGCATCTTTTATTATCTTATTATCTCCATTATCAACTAAGCCTAAATCATTTTTATCAATTACATCCGTCTCAAATTTCTCTTTTAATTCAACAATGATTCTTTTTGCTGTCTTAGCCCCAATACCAGGAATTACGGTAAGAGATTTTACATCACCATCAATTATACGACTTTTAAACTCCATAGGATTTGTACCAGATAAAATATTCATCGCAGAACGTGGACCAATACCACTAATCAAATTTAAATTAAAAAACAACTCTCGTTCATCACCATCTTTAAATCCATATAAATCTAAAATGTCTTCTTTGACATGAAGATGAGTTAATATATCTACATAATCTCCTTCTTTAGGTAAAACTTCATACGTAGCAACTGTAATATGAATTTTAAATCTAATACCTCCAATATCGATAATAGCTTCTGTGGGACTTTTTGAAAAAAGGACACCATTAATTGAATTAATTAAACTCATAAGTATTTATTTTGATTAATATGACATAAACCAATCGCTAATGCATCAGAAATATCTAACGATTTTGGCATTGAATCTATTTTAAGTATCTGCTTAACCATATATTGAACTTGTTTTTTATCAGCCGCTCCACTTCCAACAACTGACTGCTTTACCTTTCTTGGCGCATAATCTATTGCTATGAGACCTTTTGATGCAGCAGCTAAGAGTAATACGCCACGAGCCTGACCCAACAAAAGAGCAGATTTAACATTTTTGCTATGGAATGTATCCTCAATTGCCATTACATGTGGTTCGAATTTGCCTAGTAAATTGGTCATATGGCTATTTAAATATTCTAGGCGATTAGCTAACGTTTCTTTTGATGGTGGCTTGATTGTTCCATAAGCCACTAATCTAGTTTTTCCAGCTTTTTGGTCAATAATACCAAACCCTGTTGTGCTCAAACCTGGATCAACGCCAATGACTCTTTCAATTTCCTTCATCTTGCTTAGTTCATCACTAATTACTTATAAGTCCGATTCCTCAAATTCGACATTTGAATAAATATTTTGAATATCATCATGTTCTTCAAGAAGATTTAAGAGTGAAAGTAATGTTTTTAATTGATCACCTGATACTTTTGTCATATTCTTTGGAACCATTTCTACTACTGATGAAATAACTTCATAGCCTTTTTTTCCCATAGCTTCAGCTATGTTTACGGTTTCATTTGGTGAAGATGAAATCAAAAATGTACGGTCTAAAGCATTAAAATCATTTGCTCCTAATTCAAGCGCATCATTGAATGCTTCTTCTTCATTGGAATTTCCAGATAAAGTGATTTGCCCTAATTTTTCAAACATCCAACTAACAGAACCATTTTCTCCAAGGTTTCCTTGATATTTGCTCATTAAATGCCGTATTTCTGCAACGGTACGATTTTTATTATCGGTCATAATATCCATCATTATTGCTACACCACCAGGGCCATATCCTTCATATGATGTTTCTTCATAGTTAACGCCCTCTAATTCACCTGCACCTTTTTGAATGGCTCGCGTCATTGTATCACCAGGCATATTACATGCTTTTGCTGTTGAGATTGCTTGTCTCAATCTTGGATTTGAATCGGGATCGCTACCACCAGATTTTGCAGCTACCATTAATTCTTTAATCACTTTGGTAAAAACTTTTCCACGCTTAGCATCTAGAGCTGCTTTTTTATGCTTAATAGTCGACCATTTACTATGTCCTGACATAAATTCCTCTGTAATAATAATAATTGAAAACGAAATTACGACTTTAAAAACCTGAATCCCAACGAAGGTATTTAAAGAAGAAATAAAAAAAATAAAATCTAATCAAATTAAATAATAAAAATAAAAATCTTCAGATTTATGTTCTTATGATTTTTGCCATGCTAATTTGGGGAGCATCTTGGCCAAGCGGTAAAATTGTTGGAGAATATAGTAATCCAAATATAATTATGGTTTGGAGATTTATTTTTGCTGCCCTTACTATAGCAATATTTATGCCATTTTTAAAAATAAATCTTCAGCGTCCTAAATCTTCCTTTAAATATATAATAATTGCAGCTTTTTGCCTAATTGCCTATAACTATAATTATTTAAAAGGTACACAAATTGGACTGGCTAGTTTAGGCGGTGTTATTGTTCCAACACTAAGTCCCATAATTACATATCTAATAGTAGCAAAAATGTTTAATAAAAATATTCATAAAAAAGATTTTATAGGTATTTGCCTTGGTATTTTAGGAGGACTTATTTTAATTCGAATATGGGAGATCAATTTTGTAGATCTTATAAGTTCTGGAAATATTTATTTTATTTTAGCTGCTTTTGCTTGGTCAATTGTGACAATTTGTACACAAAAATCTAATGAAGACCTTCACTTCCTCAACTTTAGCTTATGGCTTTATATGTTAGCATTTTTATTATCTATTATTTTTGCGCCTTGGAATCAATTAATACAAGTCCTTGATCATGATTTAACATTCTGGATTCATTTTTTAATTATATCTGTTGGAGCTATTGGATTTGGAACCACGATTTTCTTCTTAGCAACAATGCGTATTGGATCAGAAAAGTCTTCTTCTTTTATGTATCTTGTTCCGACAAGTGCAATAGGACTTTCAATAATTTTACTTGATGAGAGCCTCGCATCATCCACAATTCTAGGTGGAGCGCTTACAATAAGCGCAGTTTATTTGATTAATCAGAGGAAATAAAACTAAATTTTTCCATAAAAAATTTAGGTGGACGTCTTGGCTTACCTTTTTTATCTGTAAAGACATGTAATGTATAGCCTTTTGCAAGCAAATGATTATCAGATTTACGATGTATTTTATAGCTTATCTTTAATTTAATCCCACTTATACTCTTAATAATTGTTTTAACAATTATCTCATCTTCTAATTTTGCACCTTCTTTATAATCGCATGTAGCTGAAATAACAGGTAAAAAATAACCTGATTCTTCAATTGCTTTAACTTTAATACCTAAATTGTTGAGAAGTTCTGTACGAGCTTCTTCAAAAAATTCAAAATAACGTGAGTAATAAACCAAGCCCATTTGGTCTATGTCTTTATAAAATATTTTTATTAAATGATCAAAAGAAGTCATTAAGACTCGTTATAAACACCAATTTTCTCATATCGTTCAATTCGATTGTCTAAAAAAGAAGTCGGATTAGTTTTATTTAATACTTCTAACTCTTTAATAAGAACATTCTTTAATATTGATGCAGCTTCTTCAAAATTACGATGAGCTCCACCCAAAGGTTCTTGAATAATTTGATCACAGATTTTCATTTCAAGAAGATCTTCCGGTGTTACCTTCATTGCATCTGCAGCATCCGAAGCTTTAGAGGCATCTCTCCAAAGAATAGAAGCACATCCTTCTGGGCTAATCACAGAATACCATGTATTTTCAAACATTAACATTCTATCGCAAATTCCAATGCCAAGCGCGCCACCACTTGCACCCTCACCTATAACAACAGAAATAATAGGAACAGTTAATTTAGACATTTCAAGAAGATTACGAGCGATTGCCTCACCTTGGCCTCTTTCTTCAGCGCCAAGTCCTGGATATGCTCCAGGTGTATCAATTAATGTAATTATAGGTAGATTAAATTTTTGAGCTAATTTCATTATTCGAAGAGCTTTGCGATAACCTTCAGGTCTCATCATTCCAAAATTTCTAAATAAATTATCTTTCGTATTACGTCCTTTTTGTTGCCCAATAAAAACAACTTTAATATCATCAATAGAACCAATTCCTGCCACTACAGCATTATCATCGCCAAAATAACGATCACCATGTAATTCAATAAAATCAGAAGAAATATTTTTAATATAATCTAATGAAAATGGTCTTTGAGGGTGACGAGCTAATTGAACGCGTTGCCAACGAGATAAACCTGAAAAAATGCTCTTTTGCGTTAATTCTTTTTCAGATTTAAGGGTAATAATCTCAGAAGAATGATCTACAGAACTTGTATCTGCTTCAAGTTCGATAATTTTTTGATCAATTTCTTTTAGAGGATTTTCAAAATCTAAATAATAGTCTACCATAATGCCTTCAAATTAAAATAAAATTTACTTATTCCACCCAAAAATACGCCAAATACGTAATCTCCATACTATCCATACTGCTTCAAACATTATTGCACGACTCATTTTAGACTCACCAATGGTCCTATCAATAAAAATTATAGGGTGCTCGTATAGCTTAAAACCTTTTAACCAAGTACGAAAATTCATTTCAATTTGAAAAGAATATCCAGATGATTTTACGTTGTCAAAATCAATAGTTTCTAAAACACGTCTTGACCATGCTTTATAACCTCCTGTAGCATCTTTCAATGGCATTCCAGTAACAAAACGAGAATAAAGATTTGCACCATAGCTTAAGACCAATCGTCTAATGGGCCAATTAACAACACTCACACCATTAATGTAACGACTACCAATTATTAGATCATTTAAATCTAATAATTTAATCATATGCTTTATTTCTTTAGGGTGATGAGACATATCTGCATCCATCTGAATAACTGCTTTATAGTCTCTTGATAAAGCCCATTTAAAACCAAATATATATGCACGCCCTAATCCGTTTTTCTTTTTTCTTACTTCAAGATAAAGATTTGGATAACTAGCTTGTAAATCGCTAACAATTTCTGCAGTACCATCAGGAGAGCTATCATCCACAATCAACATATGATAATCTGGATTTCGATCAAACACCTGATGGATAAGAGTAGCTATATTCTTAGATTCATTATAAGTCGGTGATATAATTAGAGTTTTCATTTTGATAAATTATTATATATCTCTCTTAAACAATTTTCAACAGATTTTGGGACTATTCTCAGGCTTGATTCAATTTTTTTAGTTATTAATCCACTTTTTAGTGGGCGATTCGCAATTTGATTCAAACTTGAAGTACTAGTTGGTTTTATAAGACTTTCATCCAAATTAAATACCCTAGATATTAAGATAGCAAAATCATAACGAGTCATAAAATCTTTATCTCCATAATTATAAAGTCCATTTAAGCCACTGTCAATAATATTTTTGATAACCAATGAAATTGATTCAGTCCATGTAGGATTATTCCATTGATCATTTACTACATTTATTTCTTTATTATTTTTTAGTGAATCCACAACCCATTTAACAAAACTAGCTTTTGTTCGTTTAGTATAACTATAAATAACATTGGCTCTTAAAATTGTTGAGTTACTATAGTTATCTTTTAACCAATTTTCAGCATCTAATTTAGTTTTTCCATAATACGATATAGGATTTACATCATCCAATTCATTGTATGGTCCAGAGTTCCCGTCAAAAACATAATCTGTAGATAGTTGAATGAAATGACCACTGAAATTTTCACATAGATATTTGACACTTTCAAAATTGATTTTTTTTGCCGCAATCTTATCTTTCTCACACCCATCTACATCAGTCATTGCTGCAAGATTAAGAACAACATCGGGTTTAAAATTTCTATAAGCTTTAGCTATATCATTTTTATCAGTAATATCTAATTTAATACCACTTTTATACGCATCTCTCCCAGTAATAATTGTATTAAAGTTTTTTTTTAAGTTTTTATTGCAAGATTCACCTAATTGACCATATCCACCTGTTATAATTATAGTTTTCATTTATTTTGTTTTAATTAATCTTAAAAGAATTTGCTATAATATCAACTTGCCTTAATAGTAAATATTTATCATTGCCTGGATGAAAAATCATCATATAAATAAAGTATGTTCTATTTGTAGGCTCATCATAAAAAAGATATGATATGAATGGGCCACCCTGTGCTTCTTCTACGCTCTCCCACAAACCTGTGATTTTCCAGGCACCCCAATCCTTAAACCTATCTGGTTCAATTTTAAACCTATAATCAGAATATTGAATTGATTTAAAATAATCTGATGGAATTTTTTGAATGTATTTACTTACAGATATAGAGTCACTAAAAGCAAGTCCCTCTTCCCATTTAACAGAAAGCCATCTATAAGGGATATCTCTACCCATCCAAAAAAATTGTTCATTATCATCTTCTTTTATAATTGTGTAACCCCATGGTATTTTAAAAGTCCAACCATAGTTTTCTAACAATCTGTTTTCCAATTCTTTTTGACGAGATGAGCCTTCAAAAAGATGAATGCTTTGACGCTTAAAAAAAAGATCTTCAAATTGCTTATTTAGCCATGGTCCTTTATCCTTTGCAGTCTCTATAATTTTATTTTGACTAGGTCCATTAATAATTAAATAGTTTTGATCTCGAGCAAATACATCTTTTGCAAATATTAACTGATTATCCTCATCCATGCTTGATTTATACTGAGATGGTGACAGTACTTGCTTAATTAGCTTAACCCCCATATTTCTGGGATGACTACCTACTGCTGCAACTATTACATTAACATGGTCATTTACATCATTAAAATTTTCAGGATTTACCCAAACAGTTTTATAATAAGCTTCTGGCTGAGGTGTAAATAATGTATCACTAAAGATTGTTGTTAGGATATTTTTAATTGCAGGTCTATCCTCTAAGGATGAAACAACGATTAATTCATTATCAGCACCTTGAGCTCGTGGCTTAACTGACTCACATGATACGATAAATATTGATAAAAGTAAAATCTGAGTAAATTTCATTATCAATTTAATTTTAATCATGTAGAACAAAGTTTGCTCTTTGTTTTTCAATTTGCACAGAAACTATTTTTATTTTCACTCTATCTCCCAATCTAAACTCCTCTTTAAAACTACGGCCTTTAATACAATAATGATCTTCATCATAGTAATATCCATCATTTTCAAGGGTATCAATATGAACCAAACCTTCAGCCATTGATAACTTCAAACCTACAAAGAAACCAAAATTTGCTACGCCAGTTATAGCTCCTTCAAAAACTGAATTAATTCTATCAGCGAGCCATCTAAGCTGCTTTATTTTAATATATTCGCGCTCAGCATTCAATGCTTCTATCTCTTTTTCATTCGAAAGTTCCAAAGCTTCTTTAATCTTATGATTCCACTCATTTTTTGAATCAAATGACCGATTATCTATCATTTTAATCACTCGATGAACCAACAAGTCGGGATACCGACGAATAGGGGATGTGAAGTGCGTATAGTGCCTGAAAGCTAATCCAAAATGTCCTTTATTTTTTATAACATATTCTGCCTTACTCATTGTTCTTAAGGCTACATTCTCAATTAAGGACCTATAAGGCGAGTCTTCTACATACTTTAATATTTTTTTAAAGTCATTAGGGGACATATCTCCATCAGGAACAAAGATGCCCAGCTTTAATCGTTTTAAAAGCCCCGCAAATCTCTCTACTCTTAAAGAATCTGGCTTAGTGTGAACACGATATAAAAAGTTGAATTTATTAGGTAATTTTTTAGGAATCTCAACTGCAACGACCTTATTTGCTAGAAGCATGCATTCTTCAACAATACGATGAGAAATAAGTCGCTCACTTGATCTAATTTTATGTGGAACGCCTTTTTTATTCATTTCAAATATTGGCTCTGGAATATCAAAATCTAAGCTTCCATTTTTTCCACGATGTTCGTAAAGTTTAATTGAAAGCTCCCTGAGATCATTTATTTGGGCTTTAAATATATGATTGACTTTTCCTTCGATTATACTCTGTACTTCTTCATAAGTAAAGCGCGCTTTACTATTAATTACAGTTGGGCGTATATCCACATTTAAAACTTTATAGTCCTGATCTAGTTGTATGATTGAAGAAATAGCTAAACGATCAACCCCAGGTCGAATTGAACAAAGATCTGCAGATAATTCTTTTGGAAGCATATGAACTACCCCTTCACTAAAATATACTGAAGTACCTCTATTCATAGCCTCTTTATCAATAAGTGAATTTGAAGTTACAAAATGACTTACATCTGCAATATGTACTCCAATCTCAGTTCCCATTTTATTTTTTTTTATTGATATAGCATCATCAAAATCTTTTGCCTCTTTTGGGTCAATAGTAAAACATATTTCTTTTCTTAAATCTAACCTATTTCCTATTTCAGCTTTAATATCATCTTCAGAATATTTTTTTACTTCCTGATTAATACTTGAAGAGAAAGATTGATTATAATCATACTTGTGTAGAATCATACTCAAATCATTAACTGGATCATTTGCATTCCCAATAACAGATTCAAAACTCGCAATAATTGGATTTTTTGCGTTACCCCAGTCTTTTACTCTTGCCTTAACTATCTTACCTTCTGGTAATTCTTTTTTGGAGCCAATTAACTGAATACCACGACCAGGGTTTACTGGGGAAATTTCAATGAAAATTTTAGCTTTATAGATGTAAGTAACGCCTATAAAAGTATTTGAACCACGCTCTAATACTTTATGAATCCTTCCACTCAGCCCTCTAGATTTCGATCTTCCTTTAATTTTTACAAGTACTTTATCACCGTTAATAGCATCGGCCATAGAACGACGACCAATAAAAATATCTTCATTCTCGTCATTTGTAATTACAAAGCCGAAACCTTTTTGAGTGACCGAAAGCTTTCCTTCTGTATTTTTTGGGATTTTAGGTAAAGAGTAACGCTTAGCTTTTAGTTTAATAATTTCACCTTGATTAGACATCTCTCTAATCAAAATCATTATAGCTCCGACATCTCTTTTTCTTGCTTTAAGTCTTTTAATTAATTCCTTTTGGCTTAAAGTATTACTCGGTGCATTCTTTAATATATTTAATATCTTTTTTTTCATTTATAATTTAGAAGAGAACTTAATATGTATTTTCCCACCAGCAGAACGTTTTGAGAAACCAATAGAGATATCTAATGCAATCGTTCCTTTATATTGACGAAAACCTAAACCATAACCTGGATGAATAGTGTAGTTACTAACTGTTGGTATATCTAAGAAGATAAATGATTGAGATTGCTCTAGATTTCCAAATAACCACTCAAATGTTTGTATCAGTATCCATTCAGATGCAAACTGATCTTCATTATAACCTCTAATTGTATTTACACCTCCATATTTTACTTTTTTGGCTAAATTCAATTTTCTATTATTTAAGAAGATACTTTCGCCTTGGGAAAGTATCATGATAACACTATTCCCAATATCTTTATATTTTTGAAATTGGAATTTTGATTCAAGCATAGTTGTTTTACCAAGGGGATCATTGAATTTTCCAAAAGTCATTTCTATCTCAAAAGATTGGCCAGAATATGGTAACCATCTATTGTTTCTTTTGTCCATCTTTAGACCAAATAATATTGATTCTGATGAAAATTTTTCATTTTGTAAAATATCTTTTCCTGATTCTTTTTTCCCTCCAAATCTCCATTGACCAACCTGACTTAAGCCTGTCAGCAAAGCTGAAGTCGATTCTATATGATAGTTATTTTCAATAAAATTTTGATCAAGTTGAATTAGTGAGCCAAATGGCAAATTAAATAAAAATGGTGTTTCCAAAGAAAAATACAATTTTCTTGTATAGGCGTCTGGCTGTTGCCATTTAAGATCCAATATTGAGCCTTTCTTTCGAGGGTTTTCTAAATGCATATCGATCTCTCCAGTTGTTATCCACTCACCATCTTTTCCTTTACTGGCTCCTAATAAACCACCAATTTGACTTTTAAAAACAGGATTAAAGTCAATTACAGCAGCGATTCTATTTTTATCATACTTTGCAAATGACATAAAAGAATCATCATTAATAAAAGGATATACGCTCTTAATTGCTATCAGCTGACTCTCAGCTTGAATTTGATTAGAAAGTCCCAGGATTGGCTTAAATAAGTTCTTTAACACTGATCCGTCAACATTATTGTCGTGTAAAAAATACATGGAATCAATTCTGGAGTTAATTTTAATTAATTTATATTCATCCTTTGAATTCAATTGGTAGAAGCTTTTCCACTCTCCTTTCTCATATAATTTTGAATAAAGAAGCGAATCAACTTCCTGAGCATAAATTATTCCAGATGAAATCAATATAAATATTTTAAAAATGCGCACGCACTTCTCCTTGAAGTTTGATAAAATTATCATAACGTTCATCATTTAAAAACATTAGTGAGGAGTTAATTGATAAAGATTTTCCGAGCATCAAAGAACCATTAATATTCGTTCGGAAGGTACGATTATCTGAAAGACCATTTAAAGCTTCAGGTGGCATTGAAGCAAAACCATTTGCATTCATATATTCAACTTGACCTTCAATTCTACCTGTTTTGCCAATGAATCGAATAAAACTTATCTTTGTACCATAAGCACTCACATCTTTATTAAAGTTTTCTCCAATAGTTGTAGCATCTTTGTAATAAACTAATTTTGCTTCCCATTGCATTATCCCTGTTTGAATTTCTTTAAGGCCAACTTCTGAATTAAATCCTTTAACAAACCTTTTAGTAATCCAATTGTTTTCACTTCTAACTTTAGAATCATGAATGTCCCCTGATAAAATAAAGTATTTGTTATTTTTTAATTGTATTTGAGAGTCGACACCCCATTCATATTCATTTCTCTCATCCCACCCTCTAGGGTCCATCCCATTAATATTTATAGCATCTTGGAACCAAATTCTATTCCTATTTTTATTTTGGCTTTTTCTTAGTATAAGTTCATGGCGAATAAATTGTCGATGAAATTGAATATTATTATTATCATCCCTAGAAAAAGATAATTTATTACCGTAAAAATCCAAACGATTCATTAATCGATATTTTATATTGTTAAGTGTTCTGTATTTCCACTTTGAGAAGTCAATTGAAAATTGATTTAATCCATCTATGAGAAAACCATTCTTGTAATCTCCAGTAAAAATAGTATGCGCTACAAATGGTCCATTTATATCACGAATATATTCATTTAAAAGACTATCATACCTGTAATGGCCTAAACCTACACCTACAGAATCATAGACAACTGCTCTAGATTCATTGCTACCCTGTTTAGCGTTAACCACTAGATCCAACTGAAAAGGGCTTAATTTTTTTCTAAAATTTGCAGTTCCCCTAAAACTACTAAAATCATTGATAAGTTCACCTTTGCTATCTTCTTGAATCCTTTGACGCCCCATAAATCCATAACCCCAACCTGAAGGCTGCCGTGAATTAAAATCTAATTGAAATATCTTTCCAACTTTAGCTGTCTCTAAAACTGTAGAGTCTGTTGAAGTTGATTGCCAGTCTTCTCTTCTACCGACACCGAATGATAAAAAGCGATTATTTTTTTTATATTCAACTCCCACTAAAATATCATCAAACCTGTAATAATTTTCTCGCATTTCATGAAATAAAGTCAAAAAAGGCTTTATTGGGCCTTTAAAAAAACTTACATGTCCATCAAATTCTTGAAACTTTAAAATTGCATCAACCTTATTATACCTTATCATAGAGGAATTAATATAATTCCCTGAATATTTTAAATTTATTTCAGAGCGATTTCTAATTTGACTTCCTTGGGAGAATTGAGATAAATCAATATCGCCAGCAATATTTTCTCCTAAGTTAATTTTAGTTTTAATGGAGGACAAAGATTCACTTCGCGGCTCTTGACCTTTGGAGTAAATATCCCAATTTTCATTAAAGTTTACATTCCTATCTCGACTAAGTGATCTAAATTGGGATCCATTTTGCCAGTGTGTTAAATCTAACCCTAATTTTATTCTTCCAAATTCTATTGGTTCCTGTTTAAGCAAAAATTGAAAAGCATTACCATTAAATTTTGTAGAATTTCTATTCGAATATATATTATTTTGATAAATTGAAAACGCTCCTTCTGAAATCATGGATAATCCCTGGCGAAGGGATATTTTCGAGTCAAATTGCAATAGTTGTTGACTTATAGGAGGAAGAATTGACCTTCCTGGTGAATATCTTTGACTATTATCAATTATATCTGAACTTACAAATTCATAATATATTCGGTTTTGGGAAGAAATCTTACGAACATATGTTCCAGATGGATCAGGTCCAAAAGTAACTTTGTATCTATTTGATGTTTCTGAAAAATCATTATTGTAAATATAAACTCCATTAATAAGACTATATTCACCAAGGGAATCAGTAACAGAGCCTAGAACTTGGATGATATCTTTAGACTTAAAACTATTTTTTTGACTATCAGTTAAGAATGATGACGAGGGGTTATCTCTTTCATCAATATATGATATTGAAAAATTTGATTTTTTGCCCAATGAAGATTTTAAATTGGCTTGGACAAAACTACTCTTATAGCTTGATTCTGAATATTGATATTCAATATCGATATCAGAATCAAAATATATTAAATTTTTTGCAGTAAAAGTTATTTCAGCAGCACCATAATCAATTGTATAGTCTTGATCTTGACCTCTTTTTAACTGAACTCCATTTAACCAAACTCTTTCTGAGCCTGCTGAAATAACGACGTTTCTTAAACCTGCTTTAGATGTTAAAAAATATGGTCCTTGATTACCATCTTTTCCTTTTATCTCTAATCGATTATACTTTCCTTTTGATTGCCCAATAACAGTTTTAACACTCATGTTATTTTTGTTAAAGTTATTTCTTATACCAACTATATTTCTTTTATTATTGTTATATTTACCAGAATTGTTAATTACGGTAATGTCGCCTGCTGTCAGTTCATTTATTGGATGTGAAATATTAAGATATACTTTATCTAGCTCTTCCAGAGCTGCAGTTGTTCCATCTGGTTGAATGGGAATTGACTCATCAGTGATAGTTCCAGAAACTTGGATTTCTTGACTTAATTTTCCAGCAATTTGTATCCTAAGACCGCCATTTAAAGAGCCTGTACCTTGACTACTCATTTCTAATCCACGAAAAAAAGTCCCTGATGCATTCATTGGGTAAGTTTTTATTTTTGATGATTCTTCAACTGATATTTTATCTTTAAATTTTGTACTGTCATTACTGAGGATAAGTAAACTATCTAGTATTGGTAAATCGTTTATGATTGGGCCAATTTGATTTAAAAATACTTTTTTTGTTGTGTCTTGTTGCGCAAATCCAAAAGTCAGCAACATTAAGTACGTTAATCGATTAAATACCGTCAATAATTTCATATATCATTAAATACGAATTAACTAATAACATAAGTGTGTTATTATCGATAATAGCATCATTTATACTTCCGCCATCCAATAATAATTGAATAGGTTCCATATCTAAAAATTGACTTTTCCCACTTGTATTTAATATCAACCAGGATGAATTATGTGGTAAAATAATGAATGGGTTTTTTATTTGCGTATTAAAACGACGTAATATTTTACCTGATTGGGAAAATAAACTAACTCTTCCATTGCATTCATAAAGAAGGGCTAATTCATCATTATTATTTAAAGCTAAATCTGATATACAATTTGCTGGATTTAAATTTGAGCTTAAATCAAGAAAATGATTTATTTTACCTCCAAATCCAATAGACCTATAAATATTATTTAATTCAGGATAATATATATATATGTTTTGTCTTGTATCAATTGAGAAAAGAGAAGGATAAAATGCATTTTCAACATTAAAATTGAAGGATGTAATAAAATTTAGCTGAGCATCATACCTTATTAGTCGATTAACTGTTTGATCTAATATAAAAATATCTAATTGATTTGATATTATATCTACAGGATCAAATAATCCATCAGCCTCTGTTCCAAAACCGCCACGAACATCAATACTATCTTTAGACCAAAGTCCTACTCTTCTTCTTTCAGAATCTAAAAAAATTATACCTAGAGGTGACTTAACTAACTTATCAGGGTGAAAATCTTTTGATATAATATCTTGCTTAAGATCTAACTTGCCTATAAATGTTACCTTTTGAGAAAATGAACTCCCTATTATAAATAGGAAGAAGAAAAGGAACGTTAATTTATTTTTCAGATTTTATTTCCTGTGGTTGAGAGACAGGGTGCGTTAAAAACCAGGCTCCAATTAATATCATAATTAATGATATTAATTGAGATCCGCTTAGTCCAAAAAGGTATTTTGAATTAACACGTAAAAATTCAATAAAAAATCTTTCAGCGCCAGCAAAGATTAAATATGTAAAGAATAAGCTACCAACAATAACAACTTTTGATCTTTTTTGATATAGATAGTAAAAAATACCAAAACCAATAACAGATTCATATATTTGCGTTGGATGTACTTTTAAGACACCTGGACTAAAGCCTTCAAGATTAACCCATGGATAATAGCTTTGAAAGACACTATAAGTTGAAGGAGGTAAACCATTAGGAAATGCTATGCCCCAGGGTACATTAGTGGGTAGTCCATAGTCATCACCTACAAGTAAGCAACCAACTCTTCCAACAGCGTAGCCCAGTATTAAAAGTGGTGCAACTATATCTGCAAATTTTATCCAAGAAAGCTTGTTTTTTTTAATAACATAGGTAACGCCTAAGGTACCTCCCATTAAGCCACCGAGAAAGACTAAGCCTGCTCCACTAAAGATCATACCAGTTGGGTCAGCTTTAACACGTTCAAAGTTTTCAATTAAATAATATATCTTTGAACCAAGTATTCCACCCACAGCTGCTGCAAAAACAATATCACTAGCCAACTTAGCATCATAGCCAAGGCGATTTAAATCTTTATTGAGAAAATAATAACAAGAGTAAAAAGCCATCATAAGCATAAATCCATATGAATTAATCACTGGGTGAAATTCAAAGCCAAAAATACTTATGACACCAAAATCAAATATTATTGGATACATTTAACGGGGACCTCCACAATTTGAGCAAAATTTATGTTCAGGTAGAAAAAGTTGACCGCAAGCAGTACAATAGCTACCTTTACTACTTGATGAAGTTGAGTTTGATTTTTGAAGTGGTTCTTTTTTTGTATTTACTGAAAACATCCACCCAATAGTTAGAGAAACTAAACCAAGAATTGCCAATGGTTGCCATAAAGGTAATTTATGACGTATTGGTACCTGTGACTCAACATTAGGAGTTGAAGGAGAAATAAGTTGATCATCAGTTGATAGCATTGTCTGAAGTTTATTTATAGATATTTCTCCGGTTGGATTATCATAAGAGAAAGAAACTGATTTAGTGGTATTTTCCTTAAAATCATGTAGATGAACGCGCTTAAAATTTATACCATGTTGATCTTTAAACTCTTCCGAATCTTTTTCTGAAAACAAAAAGCCTTCAGCAACCAAAGGAACTTGAATAATTAAATGAGCATTGTCAACAGGGTGATTAAGCTCAAGTTCAAAGGTGCCTGATCGTTTAGATCCTTGCTTTTCTAAATTATAAAAAATAAAAAGTCTAAATTTTTTCTCAAGGACACTCACCTTAACAAAAGATCGATTATTTGAACTCAAAATTGGCAGATTTTTGACTTCTGATTGGGAAGATGCAGAGCCGCTAACAAAAAATATAGAGTCAGCATTAGCTGGTACTCGCATTTCAAAATCTAGAGGTAATGACTCATTATTTATTTCTGCATCTACTTCAGCCATAAGTCCTTCAAAATAATACTCAGGATAAAGGACAACATCATAGGAGCTAAATGGAGACACCTGCGCATAATTAAAACCTAGAAAAAAAATAATAGCAATCAATCGATTCATTTAAATAAATACCTTGAAATTAGACGTCAAAGTTACAGCTAATAAACACAAATAATTAAGAGGAAGTCGTGAATTTAGCTAAAACAAATAGATCATAAATTGTATGAGTATATGCAGCAACACCAAACCCTCTCATAACATAAATTATGCCCAGCACGACTCCTGCTAATGTTCTAATTAAAAACAAATTAATCGAGGGAAGTTCTCCATAAATACCAACAAAATGGAAACCAGAAAAAAGCATTGCCGATAATAAAATAGCTGTAATGTTTTTAGCTAATTGATTCCATTGAAAAATAAAGCCTATGACATGAGATAATCCTGTAATGAGGACTACACGGAATGCAAACTCTTCATATATGCCTGCTCCAACAGCCAAGACAATATGCTGCATTAACCTACTGTCTTTTGTAGATATCATAAGTAATGAAGGTGTCCACATCATCACAACAGTTAAAATAATCGCCCAACCTATGCTTTCAAAAAACATAGTTAATAAATATTCACCACGTATAGCTGATGACATTAAATTCTTTTTTTGACGAAGAAAAGCGACTATAAAACCTATAAGAAAGGTTCCACTAAAACCGTAAGCGCCAAATACACCAAAAATTTCAAGTACTTGACGCATTAAAACATCCGCACCATTCCTTAATAATGGAAGATCGCTAGCAGAAATTGCAAAAACTCCAATTTCATAAATAAGGAATAAAGGAAGAGTAAAAATAAAGCTATATAGAGGCGAATGTGTTTCGCGCCAATAGTTTAATTCACTCATAAGATTAATCTGAGTCAATTTGCAGAACAGCTAATAATGCTTCTTGAGGAATTTCAACTTTACCAATTGACTTCATCCTTTTTTTCCCCTCTTTCTGCTTTTCCCATAATTTTCTTTTTCTCGAGATATCGCCACCATAACATTTTGCCGTAACATTTTTCTTCAACATCTTCACTGTTGAGCGAGATATTATCTTATTTCCAAGAGCTGCTTGAATAGGCACATCAAACATTTGCCTTGGAATTAACTCTTTTAGTTTAGAGCACATAGTTACACCTCGATGATAAGCATCTTTTGAATGGGTAATAAATGAAAGTGCATCAACAACTTCATTATTAATCATAATATCTAACTTTTTTAAATCCCCTGAAATATAATCAGATAAATTATAATCTAAGGAGGCGTAACCTTTACTTGTGGATTTTAACTTATCATAGAAATCAAAAATTATTTCTCCAAGTGGAAGGTCATAATGAAGTTGAGCTTTATCAGCTGAAATATAATTTGTATTTTTATAGACACCTCTTTTCTTTTGACAAAGTGTCATTATGTTCCCAATAAATTCTTTTGGTGTAATTATTTCAGCAGCAACATGCGGCTCTAGTATAGATTGTATTTCACCTGTAGGCGGCATTTTTGCGGGAGTATCAACTTCAATAAGTTCACCAGATCTTAATTCAACCTTATATCTTACATTTGGTGTTGTAGTTACAAGGGCCAAATCAAATTCACGTTCTAGTCGTTCTTGAATAATCTCCATATGAAGCAGTCCTAGAAAGCCACAACGAAAGCCAAAACCTAATGCTTCACTAGTTTCTGGCTCAAAAAGTAAAGAGGCATCATTTAATTTTAATTTTTCCAATGCCATTCTAAGTTGATCATAATCATCAGAGTCTGAAGGATATAATCCAGAAAAAACCATTGGTTTGATTTCTTTAAAACCTGGGAGTGGTTTTGATGCAGAATCTTGCTTTGTTGTTATTGTGTCTCCAGGTAAAATATGAGAGACATCACGAATATTTCCCAAGAAATATCCTACATCTCCAGAACGTAGCTCTTTTGATGGAACTTGTTTTAGTATAAAGTGCCCAACTTCAGTTATATCATACTGAGTATTATGAGTAAAGAATTTTGCTGTAGTACCTGCTTTTATAACTCCATCAAAGACTCTTATATAAGGAATGGCACCCTTATAATTATCATGAATGGAGTCAAATACCATGGCCCGTAATGGCTCATCAGATTTATCTTCTGGTGGAGGTATTCTATTGACAATTGAATCAAATACAGTATCAATTCCAATTCCACTTTTAGCACTAGTGCAAACAATCTCTTCTTCTTCACATCCAATTAATTCTATTAATTGACTTTTGACCTCATCTATGCGTGCGCTTGGTAGATCTACTTTATTGATTACAGGAATAATTGTAAGATTGCTATCAATGGCAAGGTACGTATTACTTACTGTTTGCGCTTCAACCCCTTGTGCAGCATCAACTAGCAATAATGCACCTTCACAAGCTGCAAGAGAGCGGGAGACTTCGTAAGTAAAATCAACATGTCCAGGAGTATCAATTAAGTTAAAAGTATAAGTTTGATTATCTGAATGCTTGTATTGCATTTGGATAGGGTGACTCTTTATAGTTATACCTCTTTCACGCTCTAAGTCCATACTGTCAAGCACTTGAGCTTTCATATCTTTCTTAGCTAGTGTATTTGTTTCATCTAGAAGTCTGTCAGCTAAAGTAGATTTACCATGATCGATATGAGCAATTATACAAAAATTGCGTATTTTTGAAGTTTCCATGTTTTAAAATTACTTTATTATTATTAGAAAGAACGATTCAAAAATGGAGTTTTTTTTTAAAGAATAATGTAATTTTGATATCTATTTTTATCTTTAGGAATTCAAAATGAAAAAATTATTATTATTATCACTATTTTTTTTAAATGCTTGTGAAGAGAAAAGCACTGAAGAAAAAAGCCTATTTATTGGAACATGGAAAGTTACCGAAATGGGGACATATCAATCAGCTTCATGTAGCGGTGAAGTTGATGATACAGAATGGCGAGGTTTAAAAGGAAAAGGGTTAACAATAACTTTAGAAATTTACGATGATGGTACAGGAAAAGAAATAATAACAGGCCCAAACGCAAATACAAACACTTTTACATGGTATGATGTTGGTGAGACATTTTGTTATAGTGGAGACTGTTTTAAATATGAAATGGCACCAGACAACAAATCATTTTTTGTAAATGTTGAAGAAGATTCATTTTGTATTAATGAAGATTACGAAGTTACGGGAGACAATTCTGAAAGAGAGTGCTTAGACTCAGGTACAGGTAATGAGTGGTTTCCACCTAAATGCAATAAGACCAAGTACAAAAAAGAAATCTAATTTATAAAAACTAAAAAGGTTCTTTTTATTCCTCAAATTTTACTGAGACTAGCTTAGAAACACCTTTTTGTTCCATCGTAACACCATACAAATAATCCGCTGCTTCCATCGTTAGTTTATTATGTGTTACTACGATGAACTGAGTTTCATCAGCAAATGAATTAAGTACTCGTTTAAATTTTTGAATATTTACATCATCTAGCGGGGCATCTACTTCATCAAGGATACAATAAGGACTAGGTTTATACTGATAGATAGCAAATAAAAGTGCAATTGCTGTGAGCGATTTCTCTCCAGCTGATAACATTCTAAGTGACTGATTCTTCTTACCAGGCGGTTGAGCATGAATCGATATATCAGCCTCTAGAGGATCTGGGTCTCCAATCAATGATAAAGATGCAGTTCCTCCTTCAAAAAACATTCCAAATAATTTACTAAAGTTTAATTTAATATTATCAAATGTCTCTTGAAACTTTTTCCTTGCAACCTTATCAATTTGCTGAATAGTCTCTCTTAAATTGTCTTCAGATGTAGTTAGGTCTATCCGTTGATCAATAAGCACTTTTAAACGCTTTTGTTCTTCTTCATATTCATATTGAACAGCCATATTAATTGGACCTATACTATCAATACTTCTCATAATTTGATCAACACGAAGTTCTAGGTCATCTAGTTCATCATCAACAATTAGCTCCAAAGGGATATCCATTGAATAACGATCTTTAATACGTTCTTTAATGATATTTATACGCTGTTCTTGTTCAACAATCTTTAATTCGTTTATTTTTAATTCTTCAAGTAAAGTTTCTCGTGATTCTTGCTCCGAACGAATTTTATTTTGAATTTCTTCCATAGATTGATAAGTATCACTAACCGTATCCTGCTTGAGTTTTAAAACAGATCTTTCTTTTACTAATTTCCCTGATATAGATTTAAGTTCAACATTAGACTTGGAGACCTCTTTTCCAAGTGACTTTCTTTTAGACAATAATTCTGATATTTCTTTATTAATGCTTTTTTTTCTTTTATTTAGCTCCTCTATTGTATCCTTAGCTAACTCTTTTTGATAATTAATACTTTCACGTTTATTCTCCATATTAAGTAGTTCAATCCGCAGTTCTTGGACAGCTTGCTGAAAGTTATCACGCTCGGTCTGGATACTAATAAGTATTTTAGATGCTTGATCAACTTTACCTTGGAGTTTTTTTATGTTTTTTTCACTTTTAGATAAATTTGGAATCAGTTTTTTTTCTGATTTTACAAGTTCTTCAACATTATTTTTAATTTGAATTAATTCTTGATTGAGGTTTTTAATTAACTCGAGATTTTGAGACTGTTTATAATGATTTTGGATTAGACTAGTTTCAACTTTATTCAAATCAATAGATAAATTTTCTACTTTATCTTTAAGTGAATCATTCTTTGAATTATCATTTTCAATTATTTTTAATAAAGCCTTAAGGGACTTATTGTCTTTATTATTTTGATCAATTAATTCATTTATATTCTTTTTTAATAATTTTATTTTTTTATTTCGCCCAAGGAGGCCTCCTCCTTTTTCTTTGCCCTGATGCTTTAGCAATAAATTGCTACCAGAATAAGCTCCATTTAAATCAACTACATTCCATCCTTTAAGATTATGAGTTTTAAGTGCATTTTTTAAATTATCTACTATAATTAAATTTCCAACTAAGGCATTTGCAAGACCTTTGTTGGCACTAGTAACACCAGACAAGTCTAAACCAGAACCTAAAATATGATCCCCTTTTGGCATTTTTTTTGAGTTAATTGATAATGCATTTAGCTCTTTTAAAGGTAAAATTGACAAGCTACCAATTTCTTGTTTCTTAGCCACGGAAAGAATGTGCTTTGCAGTATCTCGATCTTTTGAGACTAAACATTGTGACCAATGGCCTAAAGCAGCTTGAAATGCTAAATTATATTTCTCTTCCATTTGGAAAAGTTCACTGACAGTACCCACAATTCCAGAATATCTTTTGGGACTTTTAAGTACTGCTCGCACCCCACTTGGGAAACCCTCTTTTTGTGATACTAATTCTTCATAAAAAGCTAGTTGGCTTTTTAAATTAGTTAAAGAGGAGTTATCTTGATATATCTTATTAGCTAAATTTGATTGATCATCTTTATGTTTATTTAGCTGAGATTGAATACTATTTAATTTTTTAGACTTCTCATCTCTTGAGCTACTTAACTGAGTTTTATCTAATTCTAATTTTTTTTGGATTTTTCGTTGATTTTCTTCTTCTGATTTTGCTTCAGAAATCTTATTGAGAATAATAGATATATATTCTTTTTTATCTAATAGTAATAATTGTGTTCGATCTAAAAGTGATCGATTGTCAGCAATTTTCTTTTCAGCTTCCCAACGATTACTTTGAGCTGACTCTAAATTTATTTGAGAATCTTTATATTTATTTTCTATAGAAGTAAATTTTGATTTTTTCGTTTTATATTTATCTAATAATAATTCAACATTTGGTTCAAGAGCTTTAAGCTCATTCTCACTAAGATCAATCTGACTTATTAATTCAGTTTTTTTAATATCACTTGAAGAAAGTTCATTCTTTAAACGTTGAATATTTAACTCGGCTGATTTGTCTTGTTCTGTCCAGACTAAAATATTATTTTGAAAAGATTCTCGATTTTCTTCTAGCGTACTTAAACTTTTTTGTAATGTTAACAGATCTGATTGTTGATTAACATAAAGTTTTTTTAATTCATTTAATTTCTTTTCATGAACATTTTTATCAGAAACTTTCTCATCTTTAAGATGTAAGTATTCTAAAACATTTTTACGTAATGGCATTAATTCTGATTCATAATTATGAATCTTAACATATGCTAAAGCCACTTCTTTATCTTTGAGTTCTTCATTTAATTTTTCATGTCTTTTAAATCTTTTTAATTGAAGATTTAAACTATGTACTTGCTGTTCAACTTCTTGTACAATATCATTAATTCTATCTAAATCTTGACCCACTGCATCAAATTTTCGCATTGCAGACCTGCGTTGCTGTTTATATTTATTTATGCCAGCTGCTTCTTCAAACATTCTTTTACGATCATCAGCTGTTTCTGAAAGAATTTGTTCAATCATTTTTAATTCGATTACAGAGTAAGCATCAGAGCCCATACCCGTATCTACAAAAAGATCATGAATATCTTTAAGTCTGCAAGGTCTTTTATTTATAAAATATTCGGAATCACCGTTGCGATAGATTCTTCTTCCTATTTCAACATCATTATATTCAACTGGTAGTTTACCTCTGTTGTTGTGAACTGTTAAAAAGGCTTCACAAACTGAAAGAGGCTTAAGATTATCAGCTCCATTAAAAATCACATCACCCATTTTACCCGAACGAAGAACAGAATATTTTTGTTCACCTAACACCCATCTTATAGCATCAACAATATTTGTTTTTCCACATCCATTAGGACCAACAATTACAGTAACACCTTCGCCAAATTTTATTTTTTCCTTTTTGGCAAAAGATTTAAATCCGTGAATATTAAGTTCTGATATATACATTTACGAGGTTAATAAAGATAATTAATCTAATATCTATTCGAGAAGAAAACCATACAGAGAATGCATAAAATATATTTTATTTAACCTGGTGGCCACTTCATCTGGCGACCACCCATAATATGCATATGAATATGATAAACTGTCTGTCCACCATCATCGTTGGTATTAAATATAGTTCTAAATCCTTTTGAATCTATTCCTTGATCTTTTGCAATTTTTTTAGATGCAAGAATTAACTCTCCAGCTAAATATTTATCTGATGATTTTAAATCATTTATTGATTTTATATGTTTTTTTGGAATAACTAAAATATGTACTGGAGCTTTAGGGTCAATATCTCTAAAAGCTAAAATATGTTCATTCTCATAAACTTTGTTTGCAGGAATATCACCTTTAATAATTTTGCAAAATAAACAATTATCCATTTAAATAATTCAAACTATAATTAATATTTGCTAAGCCAGCAATTACTGAGGTTTCACTCCTAAGTCTGCGTGGGCCTAAGTTAACAGTTGTAAGATTTGTTGAGCTTAAGGCATTTAATTCAACCTCTGAAAAGTCACCCTCAGGTCCAATAATAACATTATATGAAATATTTACTTTATTAAAAATATCTTTTAGAGAATCAGAGCCATTCATATGAAAAAGAATATTAATATTTGATAAGTTTTCTTGAATCCAATCATCAAGAGTTGATACTGGTAAAATAGTAGGGAAAAAACTTCTACCACTTTGCTTAGCAGCAGATTGGATTATTTTTTTGGAACGATCTATATTCAAATTCTTTTTAATACATCTTTTAAAAAGTATTGGCTGAATTGACTTAACTCCTAGTTCTGTAGCTTTTTCAATAATAATGTCCATTCGGCTACCTTTTACTAAACCTACTACTAAATTAATATTGTACCTAGACTCACCATAATTAATTAACGTTTCTTCTACTACCCCTGAAACTAAATTTTTATTAATGGATGTAATTATACCTTTATAGGCCGATCCAATACCATCAAGGAGCCATATTTTATCATTAATTTTACCTCTCAAAGAATTAATAAAATGAGATGACTCAGAATTTGAAAGAGAAAATTTATTTTTGCTGATTGAATCCGAATTTATTTTAAAATAATGTTCTTCCATCAGCGACGTGAATTCGCAAAAGTCCAAGTTATATTGATTGTTGTCCCATCATATCGTTTTTTGTCATCGACCGTTCTTCCCATAGGAAGAAATTCAAAACCAATCGAAGGAGAGATTGAAGATCCTCCCATTTGTAAGAAAGATACTCCAATAACTACTTGCGCTCCATAAGATGTAAAAGTTGGTGCTTTTCTCCATCGAGAATTGAATTTTCTATAAGATTCATTTCCATCTATAGCCAATAGTGGACCCCCTTTTAATTGAACAAAAGGAGAAAAGTTATTTGCAATTTTACCTTCAAAAGGCAGCCATCTTGCTGTGGCAAAAAACGGAAGTAGAACTAGCGCTTTATCACCTACATTTATATACTGACCAGTATATTGGTTATAAACAGGAATTTCAGTTTCATTCTTTATATCGAAGTAACGTACTTCAAACCCATAAAAGATTTTTTCGTTTAATTTCCAATCTCCAATAAAATGGATACCAGAACCTTGAGTACCCGTTGTTAAACCAATTCCTTTTTTCATTTGAGCGAAGTTATTAGATATAATAATACTCCAAATTACGATAGTTAATATTTTTTTCATGCTTTAGCCTGATTCTTACTTCTTATTTGCATCATTTTATTCCATGTTTCCTTATTTGCATTTAATCTTTCCACAACACGATCTTTCAATATTGAATCATTAAATATTTCACTTACATCTGACTCTACTACTTTAGTATACCATATTCCTTGAGGATAAATAACTACTGCAGCGCCTACTTCACAAGCATCTAAGCATCCACTCTTATTTGCTCGGACTTTACCTTTCAAGCCATGCTTATTTATAAGTTCAACAAATTTCATACGGATTTCATTAGCACCTAGAGTTACACAATCTCCTTTAAGACTGCATTCGTTACGTTTATTAGTACAAATAAAAATATGTTTTTTATATTTCATTATGATTCGAAAAAAACTTTTTATCAAAACTATATTTACCAGGGCCTAATAACATTAATGCCAAAAATATAGAAAAATATAACCATGCTTTCTCTGGACTACCTGTTGTTGTTATATGCCTAAATGCAGCAAAAAACATTGTTGCAAGAGCTAAAAATGATGATGAACGTGTAAATAGACCAATTGTTATTAAAATTGCACATACAGATTCTGAAAAAGCTGCTACAAAACCAAAAAATGGGTTTGCAAAATCTAAGATTCCACCAAAATATTTTGTAAAAGCGGTTCCAAGCTTTTCCCATTTAGCTGGATTTATTATCTTACTCCAACCATGATTTACAATGAAATAATACCCTGGAAGCAACCTTAGAGATAGCAGGGCTAAATCTTTTGAATTAGGGTTTTCATTGATAAACTTTAATATTTTTTTCATGATTCATTCTCTTGGTTTATATCTTCATAATCAGCATCTTTAATATTCAAATTTTTATATGAATCTTTTTCTTTAACATAAGGATCATTATTTTTTGAGGTGAATTTATTTTTTAATATATAGATAAAATAAGCAAAAGTTCCTAGAATTAGTAATTTTATCATATTATAAACCTGTTGTAGGATTAAAAAATTTAGTTCCTGTGGCAGGCTGCCTAATATAATTAATCACTTCATCAAGATCACCTTTGTTATTAACAAAATCAATATTATTAGTATTAATAATTACGAGCGGTGTATCCTGGTAACGGAAAAAATACTCATTATAAACTTGATTAAGTGCATCAATGTAATCTTCTGACATATTTTTTTCAAAATCCCTTCCTCGTCTAGAAATATTTCGCATTAATGTTTCTGTATCAGCCTGCAAAAAAATAACTAGGTCAGGACCTATTACATTTCGTTCCATCATATTTGCGACTGTATCATAAAGGGACATTTCTTTTTCATTTAAATTTAGTGATGCGAATAAACGATCTTTTACAAACATGTAATCAGTTATAACCAAATTTTGAAACATATCAATTTGTCTAAGATCTTGTTGTTGTTGAAACCTTTGAAGTAAAAACCATAACTGTGTTTGAAATGCATGACGTTCTGGGTCTTCATAAAAATCTGATAAGAATGGATTATCTTGAAATTCTTCTAGAACTAACTTTGCACCAAGACGTTCAGAAATAAGTTTTGCTAAACTAGTTTTCCCAACTCCAATTGTACCTTCAATTGCAACATAGTATAAATTTCTCATGCAGTTTTTTCCAATTTATGATTTCTTACACTTGAAGTGTCAGGACACAAAGATAATAGTTCCGAAACTGATCGACCATAATCTTGCACCATAAAATCAGGTGAAATTTCAGCCCATGGAACGAGTACGAACTTACGAGCAAAAAGCTGTGGGTGTGGAATCTTTAAATTTATTATATCCACAGATTTTGTCTCATAAGCTAAGATATCTAAGTCAATTACTCTAGGTTCATTTTTTTTATGATTTTGAGGACGTCCCAGCATAAGTTCAATGCCTTGACATACTTGGAGCATTGATTCTGGTAGCAATGTTGTTTCTAATTCAACTACTGTATTAAAAAATGTCGGCTGATCAGTATTGTACATTGGCTCTGTTTCATAAATAGATGCAGTTCGTTTAACACTAATTTCATCTCGTACATCCAATGCCGCTATTGCGGTAAAAATATTTATTTCTTTATCACCTATATTAGAGCCAATACCTAAGTAAACTAGTTCAGTCATAATCCTTTTGTTTTCTTTCAATCTCAACCTCCACCGTATCTAAAACTCCATTTAACGGTGCATTTGGCTTTCTGACTCGTACCAAAATAGATTCTAATTCATGATTATTTATTATATCTTTAGCTATAGAGTTAGCTAGGGCTTCAATTAAATTAAATTTGTCTCTTTTTATACAATTCTCAACAATTTTATATACTAATTCATAATCAATAGTATCTTGTAAATCATCAGACAAGCATGAGGAATTCAATGATAAATTTAATTCTACATCTACTTCAAATCTACCACCTAGCTTTTTTTCAGATTCATTAACACCATGAAATCCATAAAACTGCATATTTTTAAGTCTAATTATTCCCATGAGAGATAGAATTTAAATGGGGTCATATTTGTTAGTCAAGTTGAGGAATTAGAAAAATTACTTTTTTAAGGTAATTTCAAATCCATTGTAAATGTTATCTGGTAATATTGAAGGGAAACTAAATTTCTCATTAGATAAAATAGAATAAATATCTGTATCGGTACTTTTAACTTTTTCTAATGTATTTAATTTCCATTCATGGCCAATTTCATCAAATCTTCCAGGGTAGGCTTGGGCACCAAGAACACTTGTGAGTGACCAATAAAAATATTCTGTAATCATACAATCATATGTACAAGTTTCATCATCATATGAATACCAAGCACCAACAGGATATTTTGATGGTGGAGATAAAAAATATCCGCCACGAGCTTTATCCATTGCATTAGCAATAGCAGATCCTTTTTCTTCTGCTAATTCTGAATAAACTTTTGAGTAACCTTCATGAGTGATTAAATGAAGAACTTCCTCTAAAGAGGCATCAAAACGAGAATTTGAATTATTTTTATTAAACGTTGTAATTGTTTCATCATCGTATAGACCTTGAGCATGATCTAAATCTTCACCTTCATATTCATAAATGAATTTTTCTGATTCATCTTCATCTTTGAACATGACTAAGGTAGCACCAACAGAAGTCATTTTATCTACTACTAATTTATTATCTACTTCACCATTTTCATCATTATCTAAATATTGTGCTAAAATTTTAGCAGCATGAATTATTTTTGCATCACCTGTATTTTTTGTGGCTAAAATTTTTATACCAAAAACGTCAACAAACTTTGTAAACATCATATCATTTTTTTTTATATCGTCTTTTTTAGTACAAGAATTTGTGTTTAAAAAAAGTATCGAAATTAAAATCAACACCCTAGTTTTATAAATCATATAATATGCTCCATTAATCTCAAATCAAGCTAATAATAATCATGTATTTTATTTATATAAAAAAAGCCTCTTTTAGAAAACTAAAAGAGGCTTTAATAATAAAAAAGTAGTAATCCTTAGATTACATCATTCCGCCCATGCCACCCATTCCTGGATCCATTGGAGGCATTGGTGGAGCTTCCTTTTCAGGTATTTCAGTCACAGCTGCTTCTGTTGTTAAAATCATACCAGCTATTGAGCTAGCATTTTCAACTGCTACCCGTGCAACTTTTGTAGGATCAATGATACCTGCTTTGAACATATTTACATATTCATCAGTACGTGCATCATAGCCATAGTCACCTTTACCCTCACGAACAGCTTGCGCAACAATTGAAGGCTCAACTCCTGCATTTTCACAAATTTGACGAATTGGAGCATCTAATGCACGACGCATAATATCTACGCCAACTGCTTCTTCATCATCAACTTTGATCTTATCTAAAGCAGAAACTGAACGAAGTAAAGCAACACCACCACCAGGAATAATTCCCTCTTCTACGGCCGCTCGAGTTGCATGAAGTGCATCTTCAACTCTTGCTTTCTTTTCTTTCATTTCTACTTCTGTTGCTGCGCCTACATTAATAACTGCAACGCCACCTGATAACTTTGCTAAACGCTCTTGTAATTTCTCACGGTCGTAATCAGATGATGTTTTTTCAATCTGAACTTTGATTTCATTAATACGAGCTTTTATTGCATCAGAATCACCATTACCACCAACTATTGTGGAATTATCTTTATCAGATACAACGCGCTTAGATGTACCAAGGTATTCTAAAGTTGCATTTTCTAATTTATAACCAGCATCTTCAGAGATAACAGTAGCACCTGTTAATACAGCGATATCTTCAAGCATAGCTTTCCGACGGTCACCAAAGCCAGGTGCCTTTACCGCTAAGACCTTAAAAGTACCACGAAGTTTATTAACAACTAATGTTGCTAATGCTTCACCTTCAACATCTTCAGCAATAATCATAACTGGTTTACCAGTTTGAACAACTTTCTCTAATAAAGGAAGAAGGTCTTTCATATTTGAAATCTTCTTATCATAAATTAAAAGATAAGCATCTTCTAGTTCTGCTTCCATATTATCTGAGTTAGTTACAAAATAAGGAGACAGGTAACCACGGTCGAACTGCATTCCTTCAACTGTTTCCAAAAAGGTTTCAGCTGTTTTTGATTCTTCAACTGTAATTACACCGTCTTTACCAACTTTTTCCATAGCTTCAGCAATTTTCTCACCAATTTCTTGATCATTATTTGCAGAAATTTTTCCTACATTTGCAATCTGCTCAGAATCAGGTAAGTCTTTACTCTGTTTTTGCAATCCTTCAACTACCGCGACAGCAGCTTTATCAATACCACGTTTGATGGACATTGGATTTGCACCTGCAGTTACATTTTTTAACCCTTCAGCAACTAAGGCTTGAGCTAAAACTGTAGCTGTTGTTGTACCATCACCAGCAACGTCAGAAGTTTTCGAAGCAACTTCTTTAACCATCTGTGCACCGACATCTTCTAATTTATCATCTAATTCAACTTCTTTGGCAACCGTGACACCATCTTTTGTGACAGTGGGTGCACCAAACTTTTTCTCGATCACAACATTTCGACCTTTAGGTCCAAGTGTTACTTTAACCGCATTCGCAAGCTTATCCACACCGGCCTTAAGGGCATTGCGTGCTTCGAGATCATATGAGATTTCTTTAGCCATTTTTATTTACTCCTTATAGGACAGCGAGAATATCACTCTCGCGCATAATTAAATAATCTGTTCCTTCAAATGAGAATTCAGTACCACTATATTTACCATATAGGATCTTATCTCCTTTTTTCACTTCCATTGCTACTTGTGTTCCTGAATCAGAAACTTTTCCTGGTCCAGTTGCAACAATAGTGCCTTGTTGTGGTTTTTCCTGAGCAGTGTCTGGAAGAATAATTCCTCCTGAAGACATTTCCTCTGCTGCTGCAGGTTCAACGACAACACGATCAGCCAAAGGCTTTACTTTTAATGCCATTTCGCTTACTCCTGTTTTCTTATTTATTAAATTTCATTTTTATATTTTTCCACATTAAATGTGGGGCGGAAATTATACTTTATTAAGCAAGATTAGCAATAGATTTTAGCACTCTTGTATTTAGAGTGCTAAAATATTATTTAACCAGGATAAGTTTTTTAGCCTGTCTGAACTGTGCAGACTCTAAGCTATAAATATACACCCCCGTGCTAAGTTGATTCCCTTGCGCATCTTTTCCATTCCACCTGACACTGTATTGGCCCATATCGAACCAACGACTTTCTAGTGTAGCAACTCTTTGGCCCATTAGATTAAAAATACCTATTTCAACATAGGATGGAGCCGCGATGGTAAATGGTATATTGGTCTCAGGATTAAATGGATTTGGATAGTTCTGTCCTAAAGTAAACGCTTCAGGTAATTGCGCGATCAATGCTTCCGTCTTTGCCAAAACATAATCTGGTGAGCCAACTAACACCGTCAACGGATAGTCATAATGATCATTTACACGCGTGATCATAATGCTTTGATCCATTAATAGATCATAAGTCTTACGTTCCACAGGATCAAACAATACCGCATTTGACTCTAAAGGAAAGTCACCTTTGATATGGGCTTCCATATAAACGGTTCCCTTGATCCCTTTTGTATCTAAATACATATCCCACTGACCATTACTTTCTTTCATCGAACGTATGTCTGAGGTGAGTGGTGAGTCTACGCCCCACTCCTTACGATCCATGGAAAGAGAAAGATATTCCTCTAACTTAGGCGGCTCTGGGTTATCCCATTGGTCAAGTTTATCGGAAGCGCCAGAACGACGACCAATAATATTGTAGTGATCACTAAACTTACCATTATCAACTCCCAGATTTATATGCCAACCATCCGTAACCGCTGATGAAGAAACCGCATCTTCAGCTAAAGGGTTGATCTCTAAGTCTAAAGAGTCCGATGTGCGGTTGTAAACCGCATACCCTTCCCAAGGTTTTAAGGTGTTGGTCTCCGCATCCCAACCTTCATATTCATCCCCTAATAAATTACTGGCACCATAGGTCAATGGTCCAAATACTTCTGAGTCATTAAAATCTACTTTTACTGGAAAAGGGTACGGGTTACCGATCAAGCTCCAGCCTTTGGGGATCGGTATAAGATAGCTTCTAATATCAACAGATTTACCCGAACTAACCCCGAACGATAAGTTGTCTTCTGTGCGTTGATTTAACCAATAGCCATTCCCCAGCTTTATATCTTGCGTCTCTTGCCAATTTGCATTTCCTAGGTCTTCATAAAGCTTCCAAGAGTACTTCCCTTCTTCTCCCAACTCATCACCCAAGGTCTCATTCACCGTTTTAAAATCTAAATTGGTCGGTACCGAGATCAGTCGCCATTTATCTTTAGGAACACCATTTGGATAAGCGGTCCCTGCGATCTTGGAGTCAAGTTTACCTGCAACATATTTAACTTCGATCGCTGAGGTGTCACTAATGCCTATATTGGAATACTCATCCTCAGCTGTATGGTAATAAGCTAAGCCTAAAATACTTGTATAATCTTTACCAATAGTTGCGGAGTAAGTACCATCACCATTTGAAGTAGCCTCTTGACTATAAAGAGTTGCACTACCCCCTACTAGATGATGCAGTGTAACCTTTGTAATTATATTATCATCCACAACAGGAACCGTGATCACAATATCTTGAGCTTCAGCAGAAGTAATGGCTGCACTTGTTGCGATCATTGGCGGTAGGGTATCATGAACAGCTCGACCATCTAAAACAACTCTATTTAAACCCGTTATGTATTTTGGATAAAAGATAGCTTGAGCTACTGAGTTCCCCGTATCTATGGGAGCAAACGTAAACGTAAAGTCTTTAGTTAAGTTCGGTGCTATTTTGATCGGATAGGTCTGCGCACTCATACTATAGGCACCACCCACTTGACTAATAGAGTCAATAACAACGGTATCTGTTCCGGTACTCGACAGGGTCAAAGTCTTCGTACTTGATTGCGTAATAATTACTTTACCATAAGAAAGTGTAGTAGCAGAAAATGCTAAAATAGGATCGGGTGTATCGATCACATAGACTTCTGTGCTTAGCTCGCTTGTAAGTCCGCCACTATCACGAACGAGCAAACGAATGAAGAGTGTATCCTCTTCTTCATAGTCAAAAACAGCGTTCGATACTAAACTGTCATTAACGATCAAAAACTTATCATTATCTCGATCATTTACGCCATCGCCTGAGACCATATCATAGATAAAGGTCTCACCTGTATCTATATCGGTTGCTAGAATGGTCCCCACAAAGGTTCCTGGAAATAAATTTTCCCGGATAGAGTCTGGCGAGAAAGTGACCCCAGTAGGAGCATCATTTACCGGACGAACGGTAAGTGTAAAGGTTTTTACCTGACTTGAAGGCGTCTCATTATTATCCGTAGCTGTTACCGTGATCGTTGACTGACCATGCCAGTTTAGCGCAGGCGTCAAGGTTAATAAAGAATCCGTTATTAAAGGCGTCACATTGGACTCCGATGAGGTGACAGAAAAAGAGACGATATCATTATCAAGATCCGTGGCCATCAAAATTAACGTAATAGCCACATCCTCAAAAGTCGTTTGGTTACTGTAAGTATATAGAACAGGAGATCTATTTGTATCTGTAGTCGTGAACGATGCGGCGGCAGAGCTTATAAGATTGTTTAAAGAATCTTCCACCGACTCGCCAATACCCACCCACACCGTCTGCGTATATGCTAGATCACTTGTGGGGTTGATCGTGATTACTTTTTTATCGGCATCGATCGTGGCATCAAATGGAATATCCGTCCCACTATGAATAGGAGTCTTTAATCGAAGGAGCGCATCCACACTAGAATCGGTGATCTCATTATTATCCACATGACGGATCGGCTCATTAAAGGTCAGCGTAATGTTCGTGTTAAGAGCCACATCAATAGAGCCATTTAATGGAGAAAAAGTAATATTTGGTGATAAAGGATCATAATTCCAATTAAATTGTTCTGCTGCCGTATTATAAGGACCACTGGAATTGGAAAAGCTATAAAATGAATTAGCAGGAACATCAATAGTAACCGGACCAGCTGAGATAGGTGTTAAAGTTGCAGTATAAACAACATCCGTCAAGCCATTATCATTTACATTTCTAAAATTACTTAAAGAACCATTGGACACTGAAATATCTGCTTCAATAAAAGTAAATGTATGGTCACTAGTAACAAACGTTAGAGAAAGGGTTGCGTCTCTAGAACTAAACCCATCAACACCTTCAGATGCAGTAATTACTATAGAAGGAACAGAATTCACAGAAGGTTCATATACTCTGACATGTCCAGAATTATCAGGAGTATCATTCTTTGGCGCACCAATTGCAACTCGATCACCATCAGCATCTATATCGACTGTCCATCCAAATTCATCTGCAGCAGCTTCACCCTTCATATCACCGCCTACAGGTCTCCAATCATTATTAATATATTTATACACACGCGCATGCCCACCATTGTCGGTTCCACCATTGCCCCTATCATTTAATCTACCTCCAACAGCCAAATGATCACCGTCTGAGTCTAGTGCAACTGATTGTCCAAATTCATCCCCTGTTGCATCGCCATCAATATCAGATCCAAGCTGAGACCAACTGGTACCACTATATTCAAAAACCCGAACATGGCCTCCATTATCATTCGTATTTCCCGTGCCCCTATCATTATAATTTGTTCCAGCTGCAATTCTATCACCATCAAAGTCTATAGAGACGCCGACTCCAAAAGCATCCCCAGCAACTTCACCATATATATCCGAACCAATTTGAGACCAACTTCCCGTACCATTATATTCATAAACATATACTGCTCCCGCATCCGCACCTCCACCATCTGCTAAAACTGAGCCAACGACCAAATGAGATCCATCAAAATCAAGTGCAACCGACCAACCAAAAAGTCACCTGCTGCTGCACCATCTAAATCTGAACCCAGTTGATTCCAACTTGTACCATCAAATTCATAAACGCGAACGTGACCTCCATTATCTGCTCCACCATTGCCTCTATCATTTCTTTCTGCTCCAATTGCCACTCGTGTACCTGAACCAGAAAGTGATATAGTACGTCCGAATCTATCATCAGCACCTTCACCATCTATATCTGATCCTAATTGGTTCCAATTTGTACCATCATATTCATAAATACGTGCATGCCCTCCATTATCTCCATTTGCATTTCCTCTATCATTTCTGTCTGCACCGATTGCAAGGCGACTTCCATCTGAAGATATTGAAACAGCATGACCAAAAAGATCTGCTGCTGCTTCTCCAATAATATCTGATCCAACTTGAACCCAGCCTGTAGCACTATAATCATATACTCTTACGCTACCTGCATTAGTTCCACCGTCATCATTTGCTTCGGAACCTATTGCTATCCTATTTCCATCATCGGAAATAGATAATCCATAGCCGGAGTAATCATCTTTTTCGCCATCAATGTCATCAAGAATTTGTGTCTGACTAAATAATGTGCCTGAGTAGAATAAAAGCCCAGATAATAAAATATGTTTCATAGACAAACTATTTAATATTCTGGCGGAAAACCAATTTCGGGTCCAGGGTCATCTCCTTGAGTAGCTTTATAGCCAAAAAATAATCCAAAACCAGATAATAAAAGTAATATGAGTATTACTGCGGCCATTCCATAAGCATTCTCTATATAAAATAAAAAGCTATCAATCGCATTTCGTATTTTATTCCATATGCGAGCAAAAAACCCATCTTCAGGAAAACGTCCGGTTGGCGGTGCAGAACCAAGCACCGGCCAGGTATATTTTCTCACATTCATTTTCATTTCATCAATATCATTTTTAGTACTAAACCTTACCCTCAATCCACCTGAAAGCCAATTGTCACTCAAAATTGATGCTGGTTTATCTACTATGCTAAAATGATTTAAAATAAAATTAGCTTTTAATTTTGTTACACGAAATGTCCAAGTAATGACATGAGTAGCTCCATTTTGCAAACCAATGTTTTTAGCAACTTGATTAGACATCACACCATTCTTGAATTCTTCCTTACCCATAATACTTTTTTCAATTTGAAAGTCAGTGAGATCAGCTTTTTCAGAAAAAGTTACTTCACCACGAATCCATTCATTTATCATTGATGAAATCTTTTCCTGCTCAAAAGATTGATCTAATGTGATTTCAATAGGTAAAATAAGAAGTTTTTGAACTACCTCCTTAGGTGCCTCTTTAGCTTTAACAGGTTCAACTTCAATCTTTGCAGAAGCCAAATACGCAGCTGCTTTTTTGACCTCTTTTTCCATAACTGAAATTATATCTCCAATTATATTATCATAATCAGCGCGACTAATCGTTTTTGAACGTTTCACATCAATTAATTGAGATTTCAAACTATAGACAGGACCATTTTTTACAAGTGAACCAATCACAATATAATCTACATCTAATGACTTACCTGCCTCTAAACCACATTTGAATGTAGAGCACCCAAACACTTTTATATTTTGTTCTTGAAGTGTTCTGCGCATTTGCGCTCTATTAATTAAAGTAAATTGATCTTTTTTAAAGGAAGAGTATTCTTTAGCGAATCTATCCGTTATATCTTGCATGGTTTGAGAAGGGACTCCAGTACCATCAAATTCAATAACAGCAAATGTTTTTTTCTGGATATTATCTTGAGCAAAAGCATTTGAGGAGAAAGAGAAAAGAAGAGTGAGAAATATAGCCCAAGAAAAACTTGGGATCATTGGTTTAGTTCTATAAAATATACTTAATCGTATTTTAATCATTTAATACCCTAAGATTGAACTATTATAAGTTATTACATGTAGCTTAATATAAAGAGTAAATTATTTTTGATTTTTTTATTTACCTGTACTTCCAAAACCACCCTCACCTCGAGTTGATTCAGATAGTTCATCTACCAATTTAAAATGAATGGGAGAACCATCCATTCCAACTAATTGAAAAAGTCGCTGACCTGGCTCAATGGTATATGCTTCATGTTTAATATTATCAACTACTGCCATTATCTCACCCCTGTAACCACCATCAATTAATCCTATGGAATTACACATTCTCAGGGGAGTTTTAGCGATACTTGATCGTGGCATTAATAAATAAGGTCTGCCATCAGATGTTTCACATGCAATTTGCAAATGGATTAGCGTTGTAGCGCCCGGATCAATCGTTTGTTCATTTATAACATAAACATCTAATCCAGCATCACCATCATGGAAATGGCCATGATTTTCATACATCTGCTTAACTTCAGCATTAAATGGTTTGATTCTAAGATTCATAATTCAAATCCTCAATTATTTTAATTTTTTCCCAAGAAAATATATTGCCAAACTTGTTAATATTATAGACAAGCCAATAATTGATTCTAAAGGTTGTTCTATAAATGTATAAAATAAAATCCAAATATTAAGTATGATAAAAATTCCAGGTGTCCAAGGATAACCCCATGCTCTATACGGCCTATGGAGATCAGGTTCACGTTTTCTTAAGATAAAGACTCCTAGCACTGTAGCTGTTGTTGATATTATAAATGTAATACCTGTATAAAGAAGAACTTGTTCAAATGATGAGGTAAAAATAAAAAGCATCGATATCAAGAATTGAAGTATAAATCCATTTACTGGAATATCATTTTTGTTCTTTCTTGCTAAAAAATGAAGGAATTGATGATCTTCCCCCATAACTTGGGTTATTCTTGGACCGATAAAAACATAGCTACTAACTGTTGATAAAAGTAAAATCGCGATACCGATTCCTATTATGTTTGCGCCCGTACTTCCAAAAATTTTTACACCTGAAATATACCCAACCTCGACTTCACCAATCATTTCTGACATTGGTGTTGAATACAAGAATATAAAATTCAACAAAACATAAAGTATCATCACAAAGCTCGTGCTTATAAGTAAAGATTTATGAATATTTTTTTGAGGATTCTTTACTTCGCCTGATATATAAACTGTAGAATTCCAACCTGTATATGCGTATGAAACCCAAACTAGACTAACAGCGAAACCTGAACTAAAAATGAGAGAATAATCTCCAGAGATTGGTAAAACATTTATTTGTTGAGGATTTGCAATAGAAAAGCCTGCAATAATAAAGATAATTATTAAACCAATTTTAATTGCGGTAGTGCCGTCCTGAATAATTGTTCCATATTTAATAGAAAACGTATGCAAAAGAGTAAAAAAGATAATTATAAAAAAAGCTACCAATGTTGAATCAAGTTGAATAAAAACAGCTGACAAATATTTACCTAATGCCATGGCAGCAAGAACTGCGGGTGCTGAAAAACCTACCGTAGCAGAAACAAAACCACCTGAAAAGCCTATAGATGGATGCATTATTCTCGATAAAAAATGATACTCACCACCAGAGCGAGGCAATGCAGCTGCTAACTCACTGTAACTTATTGCACCAAACAATGCTATTACCCCTCCAATAATCCATAACATAAGTAGTGGAAAGACTGATTGAATATCAACTAATTGGAAACCTAAGCTGGTAAATACACCTGTCCCGATCATTGATGAAATAACAAATGCAGAAGCTGTCCATATAGATATATGGCGTGATTTAGAATCAGTTGTTTTCATTAATGCCCTATGCAGAGCGTATTTTTAAAGCCAACATCAACCAACCAGCAATTAATAGTAAACCACCAATAGGTGTTATTGCTCCTAGCCAACGTAGACCTGAGAGAACAAGGATATATAAACTTCCTGAAAAAATAAGCAAGCCAATGGAGATTAATACTGCCGGTAGTTGAATTATATCTGAATTATAATAAAACCCTAAAATACCAATAAGTATTAAGCCAAGAGCATGATACATGTGATATTTAACACCTGTTTCAAATATAATTAAATCGTCAGGTGAAACTTTATTTTTTAATCCATGAGCACCAAAGGCTCCAAAGATAACCGCTAAAGCTGCTAAGAGCGCTCCCAGAATTATCCAACTTTTCATGTTTGATTATTCTTATGGATCAATGTACGAATAGGGAATGGTATTTCAATATTTTCAGATTGAAAACGTTTATGAATTCGACGAATAAATTCGTCAATTATCAAATGTTGATCTCCATATTTTTCGCCTCTAAAGTATACTTTTAGATCAATACTAGATTGACCAAATTGAAAATAGCGAACAACCGGAGGGTTATCTTTTTTAGCGCCATCAATATCATTAACAACAGTTGATGCAACTTCTTGTGTCACATTAATTACATGTTCTAAATCACTTTCATAAGAAACACCAATGGGAACTCTAATTGAAAAACTCGGGTCACCTTTATCATAATTCTTTACAATGGCAGTTGAAATTTTGGCATTTGGTACCGTAACCTCATTATTAGTTCGTTCCATAAGAGTCGTATGTCTCCAAGTAATATTTTGTACATACCCCATATAACCTGAATCTAATTCAACAAAGTCACCGGGCTTAACTTTTTGAGATAATAGTATGTGTAAACCTGCAAAAAAGTCTGAAAGAGTATCTTTTAAGGCTAATGATATCGCCAAACCTCCAACACCCATAGCCGTTAAAAGTGGCGTAATAGAAATACCTATTGATTGGAGGATAATTAAAATGCCAACAGATATAATTATAATTCTAGCAAGATTAACAAAAATAGTAGTTGATGGAAGATCTGTACCTTGTCTTTCTGCCCAATAATTCAGAACTCCCACACCAATCTTTGAAGCAGCCAAAGTAACAGAAAGAATAATTACTGCTACAATAATCTTACTTAAGTAACCTAAATATTCTTCACTTAAGAAAGGAATACTAGTAGAAGCAATGTTTAATGAGATCAAGAAAAACCAAAGAACAATATGGGATTCAATGGCTTCAAAAAAGACATCATCTCCTTTCCAATCTGTTTTTTGAGTTATTTTTTTCAAACGTTGATGGACAAAGCGTTTAAATATCCACCCAAAAATAATACCTAAAAGTATTGTGGTTAGAGGCATAACATATTCAAGGATTGTATCGATTATAATTGAATTCATAATGGAGAAATTACAATTATTAAAATTCTTTATTCATTGGTTTCATAATTTAATTCATGATTAATAATTTTATTTCCGTTTAAATATAAATTTACTCTTGTTGGCTTTCGATTTTCACTAAACCACCATTCCATTCCGTGCTTATTTTTATTTTTATAAATACATTCATATTTTATTGCACCAGATAAATAAAATTGACTATCAAGTTTTGTACCAACAATATATTTTTCTTCAGTTTCTTCAACCCCTGACTTATTCCATTTTCGTTCATAAAGAACTTTTGTTTCATTCAAAATGATTACACGTTTAAATCGCCCATTATCATGATATTCAAACCTCGCAATTTCTTTTCCTTTATCATAAAATAATTCTCGCTTTAGTTGTTTTGATAAAGAATAAACTTGCATGACTCCATCAAGGATACCAGCATTATAACTTGTAATAGATGCCGGGATTCCACTAGAGTACCACCTCTGAACTTCTCCATGAAGCTCATTGTTGAGAAATAAGCCTTTTTCTTCAGGATTTGAACTAGCACTCCATACTTCATATGGACCAGACTTTTTTCCAGACATATAGGTTGTCTTTTCTTTTACCTGGCCAGAAATAAAGAATGATTGATCTTCACCATGCAAGATATCAGATACATAATTAACGGATCTTTTTACTTGTCCATTTTTAAAATGAAATGTCGATATTCCATTTAATAAACCATTTTTAAAAGTTTTTGTAGAATCTAGAGTATTATTTTCTGAAAACCATTCCCATTTACCAGTTGGAATACCTGATTCAAAAGAACCTTTTACAGATAAGACTCCATTATCATACCATGCTTCATATAAACCATTAATTTCACCATTAACATAGTTTACTAAAGAATCTAAATCTTTCTTTGTTCTATGCCATTTCCATGTACCTGATTTTTTATCTTCATCAAAAATTCCCGATAAGTATAAATCATTATCTTTCCAGACTTTAAAGTCGCCATGTTTCAAGCCATTCTTAAAATTAATTTGTCTAGTTTTAAACTCTTTAAGATCATACCATGTCCATTCATCATTTGGTAGATTCATTAAATATGAACCAGTTACTTTTTTATTTCCATCAGTATAATATTCAATAAAATTTCCATTCTTCTTTCCAGATTTATATTCCTGCTTGATTATTAATTTACCATATACGTTATATTCAGTTTTACCATCAAGAAGACCTTCTTTAAAAGTGTGAATAGAATCTATTTGACCACTCGTATTGAAGTAGGTCCATTCCCCTTTTTCTTTATCTGTTTTATATTGACCTTTTTGATAAACAACACCATTCGGGTGATAAGCTAAATATTTACCATTAAGCTTTTTATTGGTTATCTTTGCTTCAGCTTTAATTTGACCGTTTGAATAATAATCTATTCTTTTAACTATTTTTGCGGAGGAGCCTTCTCCTTTAACTACTTCTTCTGTTTTCTTCTGATTCGATTTATAAGTTTCAGTTACACGAACATTGGGAGCACATGCAAATATTAAAATCATTATAAATACTAATAATATTCTTAAACACATAATTCCAAAATTAACAAGAAAAGAGCAATAAGTTATCCTGAAATCATTTTAGAAATTTTGATAAATAATGTTATAAATTTGTTAGCTGAAATTCAAAATATTTATAGGATTTTATAATGATTGCAGCCGTTTTAAAAGAAGTCACATCAGATGAGAGTCGTGTAGCCGCAACCCCTCAAACTGTAAAAGATTTAATAAAAAGTGGGTTAACTGTTCGAGTTGAATCTGGTGCTGGAGAAGCATCGTATTTTTCTGACCAAAGCTTTAAAGATGTTAATGCTGAAATATTTCCAGATCAAACTAGTATACTTAAAGATGCGGATATCATATTAAAGGTAGGACCTGCAACAAAAGATGAAATAGAAAAATTCCCTGATAATGCCACCTATATATCATTATGCCAAACGACTAGAGAGCTGGAATTAGTCAAATTATTAAATGATAAAAAGATAACAGGTTTTTCTATGCATTTGATTCCGAGGACAACTCTTGCTCAAAGTATGGATGCTTTAAGTTCTCAAGCAAATATTGCAGGATATAAATCAGTTTTGATCGGAGCTTCTCATCTACCAGTATATATGCCGCTTTTAATGACTGCTGCTGGTACAATTCCACCTGCAAAAGTTCTTATTCTTGGAGCAGGAGTAGCGGGACTTCAAGCCATTGCTACGGCAAAAAGGCTTGGTGCTCAAGTTGAAGTATTTGATGTTCGCCCAGAAGTCAAAGAACAAGTTGAGTCGCTTGGAGCCAAGTTTGTTGAAGTAGAATCTGATAAGGATGATGGCGTTGGTGAAGGTGGATATGCCAAAGAAACTTCAGAAGATTATAAAAATCGTCAGCAAGAAAAAATAAAAGAACATATTGCTAAATCTAATTTAGTTATTACTACCGCTTTAATTCCTGGGAGGCCAGCGCCACTTCTTATTCCACGTGATATGGTTGAAGGAATGAAACCTGGATCTGCAATTATTGATTTAGCTTCAGAGAATGGTGGAAATTGTGAATTAACTAAAATGGGTGAGCTCATAGAGCATAATGGTGTTAAGATCGATGGCACATTGAATCTTCCTTCAAGTATGCCCATTCACGCTTCTCAGCTATATGCTAAAAATGTTTCAACTTTTCTAACCTATATGATTAAAGACGGTAGTTTAGATTTAAACTTAGATGACGAAATTATTTCTGGTGCCATGTTTACTCATAATGGCAAAGTGACTCATGAACCAACTAGTAAAGCTTTAGGAGATTTATAAAATAATGGATATGATTAATATTCTAACTGTATTTATTCTAGCTATTTTTATCGGCTTTGAAATAATCACAAAAGTCCCTCCAACTCTTCATACACCCTTAATGTCAGGTTCAAATGCAATTTCTGGCATTGCAATCGTAGGTGCTATTATTGCAACAAAAGTTGGTGGTGAAGTAGGAACTTGGCTAGGACTTATAGCTGTGATATTTGCTACAATTAACTGTGTTGGTGGGTTTATGGTTACTGATCGAATGTTAAAAATGTTTAAGCGGAAATAGATTTATGCAATACACTAATCTAGCATATGTTTTGGCAGCTGTTCTTTTTATCTTAGGTATAAAAAAACTAAGCTCTCCAAAAACAGCCCGAACTGGTAATGCAATCTCATCTATCGGTATGCTAATTGCTATCATAGCAACAGTAATATCTTTTGAATTACTAGATTTTAAAATAATCGCATTAGGTATGATTATTGGTGCAATTATAGGCGCGACCTTTGCAATTCGTGTTGAAATGACTCAAATGCCTCAAATGGTTGCAATCTTTAATGGTTTTGGTGGAGGTGCATCAGCTTTAGTTGCCGCTGCTGAATTTTTTAGTAAATATGGTACTTCAGAACAAACTATGTTTCTTACTGGGACCATTATTTTATCAGTTTTTGTAGGTACATTAACCTTGACTGGTAGCTTTATAGCATTTGGAAAACTTCAAGGATTTATTAGTGGTCAACCAATTGTTTTTCCAGGACAACAAATCTTAAATGCGCTTTTAGCACTATCACTTTTAGGCTTAGGTATTTTTGTAACTCTTACTGGAATGCAAGATATCAATCTATTCTATGGCATAATTATCATTGCTGCCGTTTTAGGAATTACCTTAACTATCCCTATTGGTGGTGCTGATATGCCTGTTGTTATTTCATTATTAAATTCTTATTCAGGTATTGCAGCTGCATCCACTGGCTTTGTTTTAATGAATAATGCCTTAATTATTTCCGGAGCATTAGTTGGTGCTTCTGGTTTAATTCTTACGAATATCATGTGTAAAGGGATGAATAGATCTCTAGCTAATGTTATTTTTGGTGCAGTTGGACTACAAGATGATTCAAGTGGTGGCGAGGCTAAACAAATTAATTATAAATCATCCACTACTGATGAAGCTGCAATGATCATGGATGCTGCAGACAAAGTGATAATAGTTCCAGGTTATGGACTTGCAGTAGCTCAAGCTCAACACGCAGTAAGAGAAGTCGCTGAACAATTAGAAGCTATGGGTAAAAAAGTTCTCTACGCTATACATCCAGTGGCAGGTAGAATGCCTGGACATATGAATGTCCTTTTAGCAGAAGCTAATGTTCCTTATGAACAGTTAAAAGATTTAGATGAGATTAATTCAGAGTTTGAAGACTGTGATGTGGCTATAGTTCTTGGTGCAAATGATGTTGTAAATCCCGCGGCTCGACATGACACTTCGAGCCCAATCTATGGTATGCCTATTTTGGATGTTGATAAATCAAAAACTGTTATTATAAATAAAAGAACAATGAATCCTGGGTTTGCAGGAATTCAAAATGAATTATTTGGTTTTGAAAACTCTATAATGGTTTTTGGTGATGCCAAAGAAATGCTTACAACACTCCATAAAGACCTTAAAGAATTATAATGAAACAACTAATAAAATTACCTTTAGCTTTTTTGTTAATTTTTTCTGCAGTTAACTCGCAACAAAAAGGAACAGAACTTATGTCAAAAAAATTGTTAGAAGTTGCAACTTTAGGCGGTGGGTGCTTCTGGTGTGTTGAAGCAGTGTTTGAAAGAGTTGAAGGTGTAGTTGATGTAGTTAGTGGTTATGCCGGTGGGCATAAAAAAGATCCAACATATAATGATGTAATTAAAGGCAATACTGGGCATGCAGAAGTATGTCAAATATCATTTGATCCTAGTGAGATATCATATGAAGGTATTTTAGAAATCTTTTGGCAAGCTCACGACCCTACTACTTTGAATAGGCAAGGTAATGACTACGGAACTCAATACCGTTCAGCCATTTATTTTCATGATAAAGATCAAGAAAAAGTTGCAAAATCTTCTATGAAAGAAGCTGTAAAGAACTTTAAGGATCCTCTTACCACTGAACTAAAAGCTTTAGATAAATTTTATATAGCAGAAGTCTATCATCAAGATTATTTTGAAAATAATCCAAATGTTCCATACTGTACATTTGTTATTGCTCCAAAACTTGATAAACTTAAGAAAAAAGGCACAATTTGGAATGAATAATCATTGACTGTAATTGAAACCAGTCGACTAATTTTATCTGAATTGAAAACTGAGGATGCAGCATTTATCCTCAAACTATATAATGACCGAGACTTTATTTCTTACATTGGTGATAAAGGAATAAGATCTATTAAAGATGCTGAAAAATTTATTGAGAATGGTCCTAAGCAATCTTATAGAGAACATCGTCACGGTTTATACTTAGTTCAATTAAAAGATTTTACTTCAATCGGTATTTGCGGTTTATTAAAAAGAGTAAATTTAGATTTACCTGATATTGGATTTGCCATTCTACCTGATTACAGAAGAATGGGATTTATCTATGAAGCATCTAAAGCTGTGATCCAAGATGCTAAGAAAAGACTTCTTTATGATAAAATAGTAGCAATCACTTCACCAAATAACAACGCATCTATAAATTTATTAATCAAACTTGGTTTTAGATATAAAGAATTAATAAAAATAGAATCTGATAATAAACCTACTCAACTATATACTAATCAAATAGATTCATAATCTTTCATTGCTTGAACGAGTGCATCAACTCCTTCTTCAGGCATAGCATTATAAATTGAGGCTCGAAATCCACCTACTGATCGATGACCTTTTAACGTTTTTAAACCACGTTTATCACAAAATGATAAGAAATCATTATCATTGCCTTTATTGCTAAAAATAAAAGGTACATTCATTAATGATCTATCTGATTCTTGAATAGGACTAGTAAACAATGAGTTGCGTTCTATCTCATCATATAGCTTCATGGCTTTTCTTAAATTTATATCAGCCATTTTTTCAATCCCGCCAATAGTGTCTAGCCAATTTAAACTTCTATTTACAGCATAAATTGCCATTACGGGTGGAGTATTGAACATTGAATCTTTTTCGATATGAGTTTGATAATTCATCATGGTAGGGATTATTCTATTAACTTTACCTAGTATATCTTTTCTTATAATTACTAAAGTAACACCAGCTGGACCAATATTTTTTTGAGCTCCAGCATAGATTAAACCAAACTTAGAAATATCTAAAGAACGACTAAAAATATCAGATGACATATCAGCTATTAAATAAGAATCATTATTTAAAGGAATTGGAAAATTCTTCCATTGCGTTCCATAAATTGTATTATTACTTGTTAAATGTAGATAAGTAGAATCAAGGTTTTGCTTTAATTCTTTAGGTATATGGTTGTAGGTGCTATCTTTGGATGAGCATATTACATTAACTTCACCAAAATTTTCTGCTTCTTTGATTGCTTTATTTGACCAAGCGCCTGTATCTGCATAGTCAGCAACCTGATTTTCATTAAGTAAATTCATAGGAATCATTGAAAATTGCAATGAAGCGCCACCTTGTAAAAATAATACTTCATATTCATTGGAAATAGATAGTAAATCCCTAACCAATATTTTAGTTTGGCTTACCATCTCCATAACTAGTTCAGAACGATGGCTCATTTCCATTAGACTGATACCACTACCTAAATAATCTATAGATGCTTCAGACATTGCTTTTAAAACAGATTGATTTAAAACGGCTGGTCCAGCACTAAAGTTATATATCTTATTCATTATTTTCTTTTTTTATGAACGAAATTTAGCTTGGAATTTCTATCCATATAAAACAAAAAAACCCCGCTTGTGCGAGGTTTTTTAAATAAATATGCTTTAAAAGAGTAAGTTGAAATTAACGTCTTCCTTTTTTCTTTCCACCACGCTTAGACGGCTTAAATCTTTCTCTTATATCTCTTTGAACTTGGCTCTTCATTTTAGGCTCAAACATTAAAAGCTTTAATTGTTGATCAGGTTCTAGTACACTACCAGATCTTTCAATAAAATCAATTCTTGTTTTACTTTTCTTCTTATCAATTGCACTAATTTCGTTTAATAAATTATTAACTTCTGACTGATTAATTTTATTATCACTTTTAATTTTATCATACATTGGCTCAAACATTAGTTTTTCTTGTCTTCTTATCTCCATAACATCTTTTTGATGAGAACGCATTAGTGGAAAAAAGTTTTCTGCTTGATCTTCTGTTAGCTCTAATTCATCAGTTAATTTCCATATCAACATCATTTCCATTCTCTCGCTATATTGACCCCCAGGACCTTTTGATTTCCCTGGCTGTGCAAAAAGATTACAGCATATTAGTAAAGTTAACGATATAACGGTTTTTTTCATTCTAAACCTCCATTATTCTTTGTATCAAAAATCTCAAAATTTATTTCATCTAAAAAAGCTAATGTTTCCCACATATCATCACTAGTCTCAAGTAAATAATCAGTAAGTTCATATACATAGCTCTCAGTTTCAAGATCCATCAATTCAAGCGGTTGTAAATCAATTGAGGCATATACCGTAGGATCATCTGTAAGCTGACTAAATGATGACCAGCTAAGGAATAAAACTAATATTCCTGCAGATAGGCCATTTAGAATTCGATTAGTTTTTAAATCTCGTCTTTTTCTTTCAGAATGAAGTTTTTCTAAAAAAATATTTTCATTTATTGAATTAATATTAGAATTAGTCATTTCTTTAATCTGTTGTTCAAAGTTCATTTTATGAATCAACCATATCTTTTAAGGTACTTTTTGCATGATGGTAACTGACTTTAGCAGCATTTTCACTAATTCCCATCACTAATGCAATCTCTTTAAATGCCATATCTTGTCCTATTCTCATAGTGACCACTTTCCTTTGCTTACTTGGTAGCTTACTAATGGCATTCCATAGCTCTTTTCTCCTCCATTCATCTTCCTGAGATGTATCCAAATATGCTGGTTCAGATATCTGGTCCAAGTGGAGTAGGTTTCGCCATTTGTTACGTCTGAGATACGTATTCGACATATTGATATTAGCTCTAAATAAGTATGTCTTAAATTCTGACTCAAATCTAAACTTTTTAAGCGCTTTATACATTTTAATAAAAACATCCTGAGCCAAATCTTCCGCTTCAACAGTATCTGATGTGAATTTGATAAAAAATCCGTAGGTGTCAGGTAAGTGTCTTTTAACCAAGATGTTGAAAGCATCTTCATTGCCACCTTGAAAATCTTTTATTAGTTCTTTGTCTGATTTCATGCATTTTCTATTTAGACGCAGCTGGATATAAAAAGTTAAAAAATAAAAAAAAGGCTATCTCTATAATGTTAGAAATAGCCTTTTAAGTTATTTATAATAGAAAAATATTATCGCTTATCACCGGTACCATCTTTTTTTCTATCACCACAATGCTTTGAATACTGCATAACTAGAGCCGTATAGATTTTAATGATTTCCATTTGAGTGTCATCAAATAGAGCATCAATTTTACTATTTCTTTCAGCAAATAAAGCTTTAAGAGCTTCATGGATTTCATCTCTGGTCAGTTCTTCAGCTTTTGCTTTTTCCATTAATGCTTTTTGTGCTTCACCAGATTCTTCATTGATAGAAGTCAAGCCATCTTCTTGAATTGACGTCATAGATAAGGCTTTAACCATTGCATCATGAGCAGCTTGTTTCATTTCTTCCATTTTTTGTTTCATCTCAAGATGCATTTCATCAAGTTTTTGTTTTTGCTCATCTGTTAATAGAGCTTCAACTTCAGCTTGCATGGCTACTTCTAAAGCTTCTAACTCCGCCTTAGCAGAATCCCTATCTAAGGTACCATCTTTGGCTTTTCTCATTACTTCATCCATTTTTGTTTCATAGGATTCCATAATAGCTTTTAGAGCAATTGCTTGAGACTCATCCAACAATGTAAAGAGTATTCTAAGATCTAAATGTTTTTTACCTTTATCATCTTTAGGTCCTCTAGAACCTTTTGGACCCATATCTGCAGCAAATAAATAAGGTGTGGAGTTATCATCCATCCACCCAAATAATTTAGATTTCTCTTCATCTGAAAGTTCACTCTGCATTTCTGCGGATACCTTCCATAAAAAAGCAGGGTCACTGCGATGCTTTCCTTTTTTTCCATGACGATTTAAGGCATCATTAAATGCATTAATACTACTTTTGCTAAGGCCTATATCATCATTTAGACCATCTGAGAAGCCTTGAAGCTCTGGATCAATTACAGTTATGTCATCTTTCGATAAGTTTTCACAACCAATCATAGCAAAGAGAGATAATGTGATTAATAGTGATATTTTTTTCATGATTTTTCCATTTAGGTTAATATTCATAATATTTTTTAAAATTTTTAGTTTTTAATAATGATAAAATTAAAGATAATTCAATGTTAATATGAAGGGCTGTTATTTTTTTATTAACAGCCCTTTATAAGTACTTTATTTAATATTTTTAGCCTTTTTTACCTTTACGACCACCACGTTTTTTTGATCCACCACCCTTTTTACCTTTTTGGCCTTTATGTTTCTTCATTCGCAACTCTAAGGCTTTATGTATTTTAATTATTTCAAGTTGTCCTGCGGTAAACAACGCTTCAAGTTTTTCATTTCTATCTGAAAACAAATTCTTAAGTGCTGCTCGAAAAGATTCACGATCAATCTCACCATTCTTTGATTGTAAAAACAAAGCCTTAGATGCTTCACGCGTTTCTTTATTAATAGACTCAAATGATACTATTTGATCAGAAGTCATATCTAAAACATCTATTTTTACAGCTCGAGTTGAATCCTTATAAGCTTGGCGTTTAGCTTTTTTATCAGCCTGGTTCTGTTCCATTAGTGCTTTTTGATCATCTGTCATTAGAGCATCAATTTCTGCTTTCATTGCTTCTCTTAATGGCTCTAATTGGGTTTTGGCATCATCTTTTGATAGTGTTCCATCCTTAACTTGTGAATGTATCGCTTTGAATTTTTCTTTATAGGAAGATAAAATTTCTTTAAATATTACTTTTTGATCTTCATTTAAAACTTTAATGATTCCATTAAAACCATTCTTTTTCTTAGACTTTTTATTTTTTGGGCCTTTTTTATTATTTCCACCAAAAAGAGGAATCTCCTTCTCGTCCATTTTTTCAAAAAGAACTGCTTTTTCTTCATCGGATAAACTAACAGCTAATTCACCTGCAACTTTCCATAAAAAACCTGGTACTTTGTGTTTACCTTTTTGTCCATGTCTTTTTAAAATATCATTTAAATCATCTGTTGAAGATTGACTTAAACCCAGATCAGAAGACAATTCATATGACAATGCTTGTAATTCTTCACTATCAAAATCAGTTGATTTTGATAGCATAGGATTATCACACCCTACTGCTAGAAATAAAAACATTGATATTGGCAAGAATATTTTTTTCATTTTTAATTTTCCATTTTCAAAGTTGATAAAATTGTTTCATTCGTATTATTAGATACTTCAATGAACAAAAAGTTAAAATGTTTCAATAAAATAATTTAATTATCGACTATCGACGAAATATTTTTTATCAAATCTAATGTATCCCTAATTTAGACTATGCCATATACACATGGAAAATTTAAAGCTAATATAACTCAACATAAAGCAATAACCCATCCTCCCGCACCTATAATGATTTTAGCTGGAGCAGGTACTGGAAAAACAACAACACTAATTCATAGAATTATCTATTTAATTCAAAATTATAAAACCGATCCTAAATCTATTCTTGCCATTACATATACTGAAAAAGCTGCAAGAGAGTTAAAAGATAGAATTATTGATGTCATTGGGCAAAGTGCCGAACAAATGACGGTCTCTACTTTTCATGCATTTTGTTTTAATTTAGTAAAAGACTTTAAACCCTCTGGTGCAACACCAATACTATTAGAAGAAAGTGAAGCAGCATTTTTACTTTTAAATAGATTTGATGAATTAGGACCATTTAAATCTAGGGAATTCCCACAACACCCTATTCAAGCAGTAACAAACAGTTTTATTCCTTTTTTTAACCGAACAAGAGATGAGCTAATAGAAATCAATAGTAAATCTATAGATCTTAAATCGCTAGACCCTGAAAAATGTGCACAATTATCAGATTTAAAAAGAATATATCCAATTTTCCAAGAATGGAAAGAAAGTATGAATGTGGTTGACTATGGAGATATGATTAGTTCAGCATATCAACTATTAAATTCAAATGAAACTATACTTCAAAAAGTTCAGTCTCAATATCAACATCTTATTATTGATGAATTTCAAGATAACAACTTTGCTCTCAATGAAATAATTGGTTTAATTGCACAAAAAAAACATCAAATCACTGTGGTTGGAGATGAAGATCAAGTCATTTATAGTTTTCGAGGTGCTAGTATTCACAATATTCATTTATTCAGGAAGCGATACAATAATCATTCAAATTATTTGGAGATTGCTTTAGAAGAAAATTTTAGATCAAATCAAGAAATTTTAAACGTAGCTAATTCAAGTATTATAAATAATGTGGATCGTGTTGAAAAATCACTTCAATCATTTAAAGGAAATGCAAATTCAAAGCCCACTTTATTTTATGGATTAAAAGATAATCAAAATCAATTTATTTTTGAGAAAATCAACAAACTTACAAATGAAGGTAAATTATTTAATGATATTGCTATTCTTTGTCGTACACAAGGACAAGCTACAAGCCTAACTACTTACCTGCAATCTTACGGCATTCCAGTTCAGGCTCGTTTTCCGCGTTTCTTTGATATCCCATCAGTAAAAGATTTAAATAGTTGGTGCCAAGTAATTGGTGGCGGAAAATATAAAGATATTGGTTTTTATCGATTACTCTCCAAATTTTGCTCAGAACAGGATATGATAGAATTTTTTAGTCAATTTGAGATCAAAGATTCATCCTCCCGTTTAGAATATGCATTAGTTCACTTTGAATCGAGTTCCATTAATGGGTTAAAAAATCTGTGTAAATCCATACTTTCATTACGTGAACATCCTAAATCTCAATCAGCTGAAGAAGTCATCAATTCAATATTAGAAAAAACTAAATTATTAAAACCATATAACCAAAACTATACTTTTGAAGATCAGGTGGCATTGATGAATACAGGAAAATTTATCCAAAAAGCGCAAGAATTTTCACGACGAAATCTTAAACAAAATAAGTTAAAAGACTTTAATATATTTATAGAATCCCTAATGGTATCAGGGAAAATTTTTGCATCCTTCCCTGAAGACCAACAAGCTTTCAATGCTGTTACCGTTCAAACAATTCATGCTGTTAAGGGTGCTGAATTTCCTGTAGTATTCATTCCCTATAATCGTTCTGCTAGTTTCCCGCTAAATTATCGTTCGCAGAAAAAAATTGATCGCCCCCCTGACGAATGGCTTGATTATCTAAAGAATACTGAACTTTCTTCAAAAGAATATCATAAAGAAGAAGAGCGACGGCTTTTTTATGTGGCAGTGACAAGAGCACAGCAAAAATTATTTCTATTAGCCCCTAAGCGAGCAACCTCACCTTTTATAAAAGAATTAAAACCAGAATTAATGGAGATCATTGAAATGGATGAATTAAATCATACTTCTCAGCCTTATTCTATTTTACGAACCAAATACGAACAACAACTACAAAAAGCATTGATTCAAAACCAATTTGAACAAATTGAAAATTTAATCAATGCCATTCAAAGGATTCATGCTTTAGATAATGAGTTAGATATTGAATGGGGGGATTCCCAGTGGGAAATAGAACTACAAAAAGATCTTAAGGGTGTATTTCAACCCTCTGCTCCAAATCAACTTTATTTATCTGCCAGCTCAATAGAAACTTATCAATCCTGTCCAATGAAATATCGATTAGGACGAATCGATTCGATACCTGAATCCCAAAGTAAACCCCAATTAGTATTTGGAAACATTATTCATCGCGCCCTTCAACGTTTCCATGATCCATCAGAAGAAAAATCAGAAAATCGTCTTTTGCAATTATTAGAAGAGGAATGGGACAGTAGCGGCTTCTTTTATTCTGACCAGGAAAAAGAGTTTAAACTTCAAGGTAATGAAATATTTAAACGATATTTCAGCAGTTTTAAAGAATCTCCGCCAAACGTTATTGCAAGAGAAGAAAAGTTTAGTTTCTCTATTGATGATATCAAAGTTACTGGCGCTATTGATCGAATTGATAAGACAGAAAGTGGCAATCACGTAGTCGATTATAAGACCAGTTCCACTACTTCTTCAGCAAAATCTAGCATGCAATTAGCCATTTACTCCATGTATTTAGAACAATCTGATGATGCTAAATTGGGAGGGCTTCCTGAATCAGCTAATTTATATTTTTTAAGAGAAGAAGAAAAACCATTAAAGTCACATCATTTTGAACCAGAAGAATTATTAGAGAAGGAAGAAGAAATAAAAGCAGTAGCTCAAGGAATTAAAAACCGTGAATTTTCTCCTTTAACTGGTCGCCACTGTGACTGGTGTGATTACAAAAATTTTATTTGCCCTGCTTGGGAAGACAGCTCTAATTAATATATTTCTTCATCTGAACTTCACTCATAACAACACGAAACCCTGTATGTTCTAAACTAGTATCAGGACTAGTGCGCATTCGTGCAGTTGTACGATAACCTGCGCAATACTGATCACTACATAGAAAAGAACCACCTCGTGTAACACGTTTAGGAACATTTGGTTCTAAAGGGTCATAACTAGAGAATGGACCTATTGGGTTTTTTTGTCTATTATTCATAGAATAAGTATCCGGCCGATACCAATCTGCAACCCATTCCCAAATATTACCTGCCATATCATAAAGACCAATTTTATTTGGTTTATAAGCATAAACAGGATTGGTCTTTTGATAACCATCTGATCCAAGATTATTAATGGGGAATATACCCTGCCAAATATTCATTTCTCTGGTATTGGTCTCCTCCCCTTTTTTGGCCGCATATTCCCATTGTGCTTCAGTAGGTAAACTCATGTTAGCCCATTCTGAAAAAGCCATTGCATCAAACCAAGAAATATGAACAACCGGGTGATCATCCATCCCTTTTATCGATGAATTTTCTCCATAAGGATGACGCCAATCTGAATTTACAGACCATTGCCACCATTTAATATTTGAGTTTGTATTTGCAGGTATTGAATCATTCTTAAAGGTTAAAGAACCAGGAACTAACATTTCTTTTTTTGGAAGCGGTGTTCCCAACGGTAGTTGGCTAATAACTTGTTCTATTGTTGGTGCAATTTCTGCCGTCGTCTTGTATCCACTCTTATTAATAAATGCTGCAAATTGGATGTTTGTTATAGGAGTTTCAGACATCCAGAACCCATCTAAAATGATTTTATGAACAGGCTTCTCATCTTTTCGAGCCATTAAATCGTTGCTTCCCATTTTAAACGATCCACTAGGAATCCATACAAATGGTATCTGCACATCAGTTATCATAATAACTTCACGCTTTTTATTCGGGATAGAATTACAGCTAATGATAAGAAATAATAGTATAATTTTTTTCATCATAATGTTTATTTAATCTAATGCGAAACAATATTTTGACAAAATTAATGTGAAACTTTTTTCTGTTTCATTAATCTCCTCTCATTTAAATTGATTCCACAATGAGGAGCTAATTATGAAGAAGATTATTTTATTTATTTCTATTTTTGGTTTTATTTATTCTAATTCCATTACTGAAAAAACTAAATCCATGAAAAAAATGGATGGCTATTTAAATATGTTCTGGGACAATAAATCTGGAAAACTATGGTTAGAAATTTCAGATTTTGATCAAGAATTTCTTTATGTTAACTCACTTATGGCAGGAATGGGTTCAAATGACGTTGGACTGGATCGTGGACAGCTAGGGAATAGTAGAATAGTTTATTTTCATCGTATTGGACCAAAAATTTTATTAATACAGCCTAATTATCGTTATCGTGCAAATACTGATGATGAAAAAGAAAAAGCCTCAGTTGCAGATGGGTTTGCTAAATCAACTATCTGGGGTTTTAAAGTTGAGGAAGAAGAAAATGGAAAAGTATTAGTAGATGCTACAGATTTCTTTTTAAATGATGCCCATGGAATTGTTAGCAGATTAAAAAGACAAAAAATGGGTAATTATAAAGTAGATAAAAGCCGGTCTGCTATTCATCTACCAGCAACAATGAATTTTCCAAAAAATACTGAAGTAGAAGCTCTTATGACATATACAGGAACTAATCCAGGGAGCTTTGTAAGACAAGTAACACCTACTCCAAATGCAATTACAATGCGAATTCATCATTCTTTCTTAGAATTGCCAGATAATAACTATAAACCACGAGAGCATGATCCTAGAGCAGGTTATGGAGCTATTTCATTTCAAGATTATGCTGTACCTTTAGATGAATCAATTTATATAAAATATATTAGGCGACATCGTTTAGAAAAAAAGAATCCTCGCTCAAGAAAAAGCGAAGCTATAGAACCTATTATTTACTACGTTGATCCAGGTGTACCAGAACCAGTAAAAACTGCAATGCTAGAAAGTGGTCTTTGGTGGAATCAAGCTTTTGAAGCTGCTGGTTATAAGGATGCATTTCAGGTTAAAATACTTCCAGATGGTGCCCATCCTATGGATGCTCGTTATAATATGATTCATTGGGTCCATCGTGCTACAAGAGGTTGGTCTTATGGAAGTTCTATAGATGATCCAAGAACTGGAGAGATTATCAAAGGCAATGTTTCATTAGGTTCATTAAGATTAAGACAAGATTATTTAATTGCCACAGGTTTACTTGCACCTTATAAAAACGGAGATAAAATACCAAATCATATGCGTGAATTAGCTCTTTCTAGAGTAAGGCAATTAGTAGCACACGAAATTGGACATACCATTGGATTATCTCATAATTTTATTTCTAGTGCCAATGATCGTGCTTCTGTGATGGATTATCCACATCCAACAGTTTCACTTGATAACAATGGTAATGTTGAATGGAGAAATGCTTATGATGAAGGTATTGGAGAATGGGACAAGGTAACTATAAGATATGGTTACCAGGATTTTCCTGAAGGGACCAATGAGAAAGAAGCACTTGAAAAAATAATTCAAGATGGTATCAGGAGAGGGTATACATTTATTACAGATCAAGATGCACGTCCTTTAGGCTCTGCCCATCCTACTGCTCATTTATGGGATAATGGAAAAGATCCAATTACTGAACTAGATAATCTAATGAGTGTAAGAAAAGTAGCTTTAGAAAATTTTGGTGAAAATAATATTAGATATGGTCAACCATATAGTGATATTGAAGATGTCTTAGTACCAATATATCTACTGCATCGTTATCAAATTGAAGGTGCTTCAAAAGTAGTTGGCGGTTTGAATTTTTCTTATGCATTGCGAGGAGATGGACAATTCATAACTAAATTTGTTGATCCTAACTTTCAAATGGCTGCGCTTGATGGACTGATTAATACATTGCAACCTGAAGCATTAACGCTTAGAGAAGAATTATTAAAGCTAATACCTCCTAGAGCTGCAGGAAGAGGTCGGACAAGAGAGTCTTTCAATTCTAGAACCAGTGTAACTTTTGATGGTGTCAGTCTTGCTGAAACTGCTGCAAATTTAACTTCTAGAGTCCTTTTTCATCCTGCTAGAGCTACACGTTTAGTAGAGTACCATGCTAGGGACAATAATCAACCAGGTCTAGAAAAAGTATTAAATAAAATAATTGATGGCTCAATAAACCGTACGGCTCCTAAAGGATTAGCAGGGGAGGTAAAACGTAATGTTGACTTCATCGTTTTGGATCATTTAATGAATCTTGCTATTAATAAAGAAGCTTCACCTGCTGTTAATTCTATTACAATGGAATCAGTTAGTTTATTAAATGAGCAATTAAAACGTTCTCGAGGTAAAACTTCGCGTGATAAAGCTCATTTAAATATGCTTCAAAAAAAGATAAATATATTTTTAGATGAGCCAAATAAGTTTGACCCCATAAAAGTTCCATCTGCTCCTCCAGGCTCACCTATTGGTTCGGAGTTTGGATGTTCTTTTGATGATATTTCAATAAATATTCCAAATTAGCTTAGGATTAAAAAATGAAAAAAAAGTTTATACTATTATTATTTCTTTTTGGTTCAACATTGGTAGCAGATGACTTGGATATGAAAAAACTAAAAGCAATGAAGGCAAGAGCTATTGGACCTGGTGGTATGAGTGGTAGGGTTACAGCAATCGATGTAGTTTTATCTAATACAGATGTTATTTATGTAGGTACTGCTTCTGGAGGACTTTGGAGGTCTGAAAGTGGTGGTATTAAATGGGAACCAATTTTTGATGATCAAAAAGCTGCATCTATTGGCGATGTGGCTGTTGATCCAAATAATCCTGATGTAATATGGGTGGGTACAGGTGAAGGTAACCCTAGAAACAGTCAATCAGCTGGGTTTGGTGTTTATAAAAGTATTAATGGAGGAAAAACTTGGTCATTTAAGGGATTGGGTGAAACACGTAATATTCATCGTGTACTTATTAATCCAAAGAATAGTGATGAAGTATATATTGGAGCCCAAGGATCAGCTTGGGGTGAAAGCGAACATCGTGGTGTTTATAAAACAACAGATGGCGGCATTTCATGGGAAAAAGTTCTTTATATAGATAAAAATACTGGTATTGGGGAATTAGTTATGGACCCAATAAACCCAGATAAACTAATTGCAAATATGTGGGAATTTCGTCGCTGGCCATGGTTCTTCAAATCTGGTGGTAGTAGCTCAGGAATGCATATAACATTCGATGGTGGAAAAACTTGGGAAAAAAGGACAGATAAAGATGGTCTTCCCAAAGGTGACCTTGGGAGGATGGGTATTGCCATTGCCCCAAGTAATTCAAAACTTATTTATGCATTAATTGAATCCAAAAAAAATGCCTTATTCAAATCAGTTGATGGTGGCTTTAAATGGGAAAAAATCTCTGATAAAAATATTGGTGGTCGCCCTTTTTATTATGCAGAAATTTATGTTGATCCAGTTAATGAGAACAGGATATACAATCTTCATACCTATGTTACGGTTTCAAATGATGGCGGTAAATCTTTTGAATCATTAATGACAGCTTATGGTGCTAATGGCGTACACCCAGACCACCATGCTTTTTGGGGTCATCCTACTAATCCAAATTTTATAATTGAAGGAAATGATGGTGGATTAAATATTTCATATGATAGGGGTAAAACATGGAGATTTGTTGAGAACCTACCATTAGCTCAATTTTATCATATAAACTACGATATGGATTGGCCATATAATGTATACGGTGGAATGCAAGATAATGGTTCATGGCGTGGGCCAGCATACGTTTGGCGAGCTGGTGGTATTCGCAATTCTTACTGGGAAGAATTATTCTTTGGAGATGGATTTGATGTCGTACCGCATCCTGGAAACTCCAGATTTGGGTATGCTATGAGTCAACAAGGTAATGTTGGTAGATATGATTTGATTACTGGACACACACAATTAATTAAGCCTGTTCATCCTAAAGGAGAATATCTACGTTTTAATTGGAATGCTGCAATAGCTCAAGATCCTTTTAATGATGATGGAATCTTCTATGGCTCACAATATGTTCATTATAGTTCTGATCAAGGGAATAATTGGGAAATTATTTCTCCAGATCTAACTACAAATGATACAACTAAACAAAAGCAACATGAAAGTGGTGGATTAACCTATGATGCTACAGGAGCAGAAAATTACACTACAATTCTTTCAATTGAGCCAAGCCCCCTAGATAAAAATATAATTTGGGTAGGTACGGATGATGGTAATGTCCAACTAACTATTGATAGAGGTAAAACATGGACAAATTTATCAAATAAATTATATGGCGCTCCTGATGGTAGTTGGGTCCCTCAAATAGTTGCTTCATCTTATAATCCTGGTAGCGCTGTAGTGATCATTAATAATTATCGTCAAAATGATTGGGCTCCTTATATTTTTGAAACCGCAAATTATGGAAAGTCCTGGAAAAGCATAGCTGATGAAAAAGATGTTTGGGGACACGTATTAAGTTTTGCACAAGACCCAATAGAACCTAATCTTCAATTCATTGGAACAGAGTATGGATTATATGTTTCAGTTGATGGTGCTAAAAATTGGACTAAATGGACAAATGGTTTCCCAACAGTATCCACAATGGATCTAAAAATACATCCTAGAGAACACGATCTAATAATTGGAACCTTTGGAAGAGCAGCTTATATACTTGATGATATAAGGCCATTAAGAGAACTTGCTTCAAGTAACGAAAATTTATTGGACCAAAAACTACATTTTTTTGAGCCACCAATTGCGGTTCTATCAATTAACAGGCAAGCATCAGGTACACGTTTCGAAGCAAATGCAATTTTTTCCGGTGAAAACCGTCGAAGAGGAGCTATGTTAACATTTGTATTTAATCCCGACTCAAAAAAAGAGAAGAACTCAAAAGATAAAGAAAAAGTTAAAATGGAAGTCATGAATAGTAATGGTCAAGTTATCAGGACAATTAATCATGACGTAGTGACTGGTATTAATAGAGTATATTGGGATTTAAGACGAAAAGGTGTTAGGTCACCAAATACACCAAAACCAACGAAAACTAACTCTCGTGAACCAGGTGGGCCTTCTGTACTACCTGGCTCATACACCATTACTTTAAGTCATGGAAAGAATGTAAAGGAGAAAGACATAAATGTTATTAGTGATCCTCGCGTTGGTATAAACAAAAAAAACTTAGCAAATCTTCAACCTATTTATAATAGACAAATGGAAATAACTCATTCTATTACTTCTGTAATGGATAGAATTCGTGAAGCAAAAAAGATTGTCACTTCAGTAGATAAGTTACTTGATTTAAAAAATAATAAAACTCATAAAGAATTACATAAGAATGGAAAAGCGATCACTGATAGTTTAAAAGTTCTTGAAGAGCTAATCGTAAATAAAAAAGGTCTTCAAGGAATTGTTAGAAGTCCAAATATATTAAGTGGAAAAGTAGGTGCGATTAATCGTTACCTTTACAATAATTTATCTGGGCCAAATCAATCACATGATTATCTTTTAGATTATGCTCAACAAGAAACTAATATAGTTTTAAAAAGAGTAAATAATTTTTTTGAAAATAATTGGGAAGATTATCAACTAAATGTTGAAGATGCAGATCTATCTTTGTTCAAAGCTTATGAGCCAATAAGATTAAACTAAATATTACTTGATAAAGGAATATTTAGTTTATTGCTCTGTGATGGTCCAAGAAAGAATTCCAGTAAAACTATTACTTTGAATTATAGCTTTCTTAGGTTGAGTTCTTGAGTTAGCATTCACTCTTGTAACATTACCAGTTACTATATATTTATATATTTGTTCACCGTTTAAGCCCTGAAGTAAAACAATTGTAGTATCCGTATTTTTATAATCAGTGACTATCAATGTAGAAGCTAACATTCCATCTGTTAGACTTAATGAAAGATCAATTGATTCATCAATAGAATAATTATCGCCTCTTAAATCATATGAAAAAGCAGTATTTGTATTTATAACTGCAGGTAAATTTTCAACTAAACCATGATCAGGTTCAGGAGGACCCACACAAGCAATAAAGTAAAATAAAATAATAGATAAGTATTTAAATTTAATTGGTTTATTTATCATTTAATTCTTTTTGCGATTCATCTTGTCCTAGCTGCAACTCTTTAATACGATCCATTGGTTTTTCTAATTGATTTCTGCGAGTAGAAACTAATTTTTCAAAATGCGATTGTACTGTTCCTAAAGTATTACCTAGTTTTTCCATTTGAATAATAAATTCATCCCATTGCTTTCTAAAAATCCCTACAAGCTCTTGCATCTCTCCTGCTTTTTGTTCCATTGAAAAATTAGAAACAGATTGACGAATCAAGGATAAAACTGCGTATAAAGTAATAGGTGAGCATAAGAGAACTTTTTTTGAAAGTGAGAAATCTATTAATTCTCGGTCTTCTTGATTAAGGAAGACATAGATACTTTCATTAGGTATGAACATTAATACATAGTCAACAGTACCACCTTCAGGATCTATATACGATCTCTTTTCAATTTCTTTAACATGCATCCTAACATCTTTAATGAATTCTTTCTTCTCTTTTTCTTGTTCAGATTCAATATCTGTACTCAAATAGTTTTCATAGTGACTTAAAGGGAATTTAACATCCATATTAATGCGTTTATTATCTGGAAGCTTAAAAGTAAAATCTGGTCGACCTTCACCTGCTTGAGCTTGTTTCTCAAAATTCACACCTTCAACTAAACCCATAAAATTAAGGATGTCTTCAACCATCCTTTCACCCCATTGACCTCTAGCTTGTGAACTGGATAATATTCTAGATAGCTGAGTTGTTGTTTCAGCTAGATCTCCAATGCCTTTTTGAGATGATTCAACCTGTCCTTTTAATTCATTAGTAGATTTATCTAGACCTTCTAATTTTTTCTTCATTTCAACTAAAGATTGATCAATCAGTTCTTTCTTTTGATCTAATTGCCCATCTGAAGACTTTACTAATTCAGAAAATTTATTTTCTGCTAATTTTAAAAATGTTTCTAGATTTTGATCTAAGGCTTCTTTTGATAAATTACCAAATTCTGATTTCAATTGATCTCTACTTGAAAGAGATAGATCAATCTCTTTTTGACGGATAAACCATATTAATAATCCACCAAAAAGAAAACCTATTATGAAAAGAAATACACCAATCAATGTAGTCATTACTATTACAGATTACCTTTCAATCCTAGTTCTTCAGCTTTCTCAGATAAGGCATCAATAACAAACTGAATATGTTCAGTAAGATCAACTCCCAACTCTTCAATAGATAGAAAGATATCTTCTCGAATAACTGAAGCTGCAAATGACTTTTGTTTTAATTTTTTCTTAACGGATTTTGGCTTTACTTCTAATATAGATTTTGAAGGTCTAACATATGTAACTGCAAAAATAAATCCTGTTAATTCATCCACGGAAAAAAGTGATTTAGCCATATCAGTATCTCTTGGTACACCAGTATATGTTGCATGACCCATAATAGCCTTTGTGATTGACTCTGGATATCCTTTTTCAATGAGAATCTCATTCCCACGGAAAGGGTGATCCTCCATTGTAGGATACATTTCGTAATCAAAATCATGCATTAGACCGGTTAAACCCCACTCATCAGGGTCCCCATTATATTTATCAGCCATTTTACGCATTGATTGTTCAACACCTAAGGCATGACGTCTAAGACTATCAGTCTTTGTATACTCATGGAGTAATTTAATTGCTTCACTTCTATCTGGATAATTAGCCATTAAATTCCCAAAAGATCAACTACTAATCGAATCACCTCACCAGTAGCCGTTCCTTTATTTTGGTAAGGAAGTGATTTATCACCCCATGCAGTTCCAGCTATATCAAAATGACACCAAGGTATTTCATCTTTAACAAATGATTTTAAAAATGCACCACCTGCAATAGTACCTGCTTGCATAGGAGCGCCCAAATTTTTAACATCAGCTATATTGGATTTGACTTGATCTATATATTCATCCCAAAGAGGAAATTCCCAAACTTTTTCACTTGTAGTAACTGCCGAGTCTTTAATTTTATCAATCAATTTTTTATCTGTCCCCATTATTCCAGTTGCTACATGACCCAAAGCAACAACCACTGCTCCAGTCAGTGTAGCAAAATCAAGAATATACTCAGGATCATAATGCTTTGATGCATAGGATAATGCATCAGCTAATATAAGCCTACCTTCAGCATCTGTATTTAACACTTCAATAGTTTTACCATTATATGCTTTAAGAACGTCACCTGGACGATAAGCTTTATCACCGCTCATATTTTCAGTTGATGGAATAATACCAATAACATTCATTTTTGGTTTAAGAGTTTCTATGATTTTCATAACTCCTAATACAACTCCAGATCCACACATATCATATTTCATTTCATCCATCTTTGAGGATGGCTTGATAGAAATACCTCCACTATCAAATGTGAGTCCTTTGCCAACTAATATTTTAGGTTTTTGTTTTTTTGCACCCCCCATGTACTCCATAATTATAAATTTTGGTGGCACATCTGTCCCAGAAGCTACTCCAGCTAATGCCCCCATACCCATTTTAGTGAATTTATCTCTTTCTAAAACGGTGACTTTTATATCACTTTTTTTCCCTATTTCTTTTGCATTTTCAGCTAGATGAGATGGTGTAGCTATATTACCAGGCCTATTATCTAAATCTCTAGCAAAACAAACACCCTGAGCAATTTTATCTCCTTTATTAATAGTATTTTTACTTATACCATAGATGGTAGCATTTTTAATCTTAAAATCATTTTTATCAGTTGTTTTTAATTCATTGAATTGATAACTACCCAAAACTAAACCCTCTACAGCAGCTTGGTGTATATAGTTATCTTTAATATCGATAGGCAAAAGAAAAGAAAAAGATTCTATTTTATTTTTTATGCATGTTTTTGAAATAGCTCCACCGGCTCTACGTAGTATTTCTGAATTAACTTTACTTTTTTCACCTAAACCATATATAATTGCAATTGAGCCTTTTTTACCAACCACTATCTTTACTTCACCAACTTTACCTTCAATTATATTTCCTGATAATGCATTTGATAGTCCTCTTCCAAGTGCTTTATTTACGCCTTGTAGTTGTCTAGATAATTTGAGATCTTTATAGATTCCTACTGCTATTGCACGGGAAGTATGTTTTTGCCAATCACCTGATTTGTGAATGATTTTTAAAAGATTTGACATCTTTATTCCTTAACTAAAATTATTTTATATATTAACACCAAATAAATTAGTATTTAGTCTAGGCTTTTCAAATAAATGAATAATAAAACTTATCATTTAAAGTAATCATAAATCAATTTTATGAAGCATTGTTTGGTTTTTGCTTTTCACTTATGTTTAAAGATCTAATTTGGAGAATTTTATCATGCATAATGTAAGAGTAGAGCAAATTAATGAAGTTGCAAAACAAAGTAAGTCAGATGCTTCCTTAGCTCAGCTAGATTTTAATTTTGAGGGATCTTGGAATACAAATAATAATAAAGTTCAATTCACCGGAGATGTAAAATTTCCAAATGGTGAGACCACACTTGAAGCAGATTTTCCTAGTTTTTTAGGTGGTGAAGGTCGAGCACCATCAGCTTTAACATATTGTTTCTATGGTGCAATGTCATGTTATGGATCAACATTTGCAACCCAAGCTGCAATGGCAGGAGTTGAGATTGAAAAAATGAAAATAAATTTAACTCTAGGTGTTGATTTTAGATCAGCATTGGGTGTGGGTCAATTTCCCCCAATGAAGGGTTTTAATTTTAAAGTTTTTGTGAAGAGCAATGCATCAGATGAGGATATTCAAAAAATTAAAGAACTTACGGATGAACGGTGTCCTGCAATTTGGGCAATGCAAAATCCAGTACCATTTACTACTTCAGCAACTAAAGATATTTAACCATGTTAAAAGCTATAAATATAAATGATAAATTAAATAAATTTTCAGATCTATGGTCACCCAAAGTCATTGCTGAGATGAATGATTATCAATTTAAATTAGCCAAAGTGAAAGGCGAATTTGTTTGGCATTCTCATGAAGAAACAGATGAAACATTCATTGTCTTAGATGGCGAATTGCTTATTGAATTTAGAGATAAGAAAATTAGACTAAATAAGGGCGAATTGTATATTGTACCTAAAGGAATTGAACATAAACCATATGCAGAAAATGAGTGTCATATTATGCTTATTGAGCCTAAAGGGATAATAAATACTGGAGAAAAATCCACTAAACTAACTTCTAAAAATGATATTTGGGTTTAGCTAACTATAGAGCTTCTTCTACTAAGCTCTCGATCACACTTGGGTCAGCTAAAGTTGACGTATCTCCTAGATTACTAATATCGCCTTCAGCAATTTTTCTTAATATTCTTCGCATAATCTTTCCAGATCTTGTTTTTGGTAAAGCTGGTGTATATTGTATTTTATCTGGTTTTGCATGAGGCCCAATTTCTTTAACAACTGATCTACGGATATTATCTTCAATAGATGTATTAACATCAACACCTGTCATTAGTGTAACAAAAGCATAAATACCCTGACCTTTAATTTCGTGAGGAAAACCAACAACTGCAGCTTCAGCTACGCCTTCAGATTTTCCAATAGCACCTTCCACTTCAGCTGTACCAATTCTATGACCTGAGATATTTAATACATCATCAACTCTACCTGTTATCCAATAATAGCCATCTTCATCTCTTCGTGCTCCATCTCCAGTAAAATAGTATCCTGGAAATTGTGAAAAATAAGTTTCAACAAATCGCTTATGATCTCCATAAATAGATCTCATCTGACCAGGCCATGATGATTTAATTGCTAATAGCCCAGAAACATTATTTCCTTGAATCTCCTCACCTGACTCAGATAATAATACTGGCTCAATTCCAAAAAATGGAAATGTGGCTGAACCAGGTTTTGTTGCAATTGCACCTGGAAGAGGAGATATCATAATACCTCCCGTTTCTGTTTGCCACCAAGTATCAACAATTGGTGAAGATTCTTTGCCAACAATATTGTAATACCAAATCCATTCAGGCTCTTTGATTGGTTCACCAACAGTACCTAAAAGTCTTAGCGATGATAGATCATGGCTTTCTACCCATTCATTTCCTTCTTTCATAAGTGCTCGCAAAGCTGTTGGAGCCGTATAAAATAAAGAAACTTTATGTTTATCAACCACATCCCAAAATCTGCCAAAATCGGGATAGTTAGGAACACCTTCAAACATTATTGATGTTGCAGAATTTGAAAGAGGTCCATAAATAATATATGAGTGTCCCGTAATCCAACCTATATCAGCTGTGCACCAGTATATATCTTCTTTTTTATGGTCAAAAATTTGCTCAAATGTATAATTTGCATAAACTAGATATCCGCCCGTAGTATGTAAAATTCCTTTTGGCTTTCCTGTTGAGCCAGATGTATAGAGAATGAATAATGGATCTTCTGAGTCCATTTCAACTGGGTCACAAAATTCATCAACTGTATCCATTTCCTCTTCCCACCAAATATCTCTTCCTTCTAACATATCTATTTTTTCATCTGTACGTCGTACAACAATAACATTCTTAATTGAAGGTGTTTGACTTACTGCGATATCTGCATTTGCTTTCATTGGAATATTTAATTTACTACCACGTACTCCTGTATCTTGAGTAATTAAAATTTTACAAGAAGAATCGTTTATTCGATCACGTAAAGAATCTGGACTAAAGGCGCCAAAAACAATAGAATGAACCGCGCCAATTCTAGCACAAGCAAGCATTGCGATAGCAAGTTGGGGTACCATTTGCATGTAAATACAAACTCTGTCCCCTTTTTCAACACCTAAACCTTTTAATACATTAGAAAATTTTTGTACTTCAATTAATAATTCAGAATAAGTAAAACTTTTATCTTCTTTAGGGTTGTTTCCCTCCCAAATCAAAGCTGTTTTATCCCCAAGGCCTGATTCAATATGACGATCTAAACAATTATAACTAACATTCAACTTCCCTCCTTGGAACCATTTAATATTTGCATTAACAAAATCAAAGTCTCCTACATAATCCCATTTTTTTGACCATGAAATACGTTCAGCTTTAGTTGCCCAGAATTCATCTCTATTTTCTATAGCATTTTTATATTTTTCATGGTATTCATCAATGCTTTTAACATGTGAATTTGATGAAAATTTACTCGATGGATTAAAAATTTTAGATTTCAAAATTCCTCCAGATTAAAACAATATTTTACAGTTTAAACTTAATTATATATCTTTTATAGTAACATACTTATGCAGGATCCAACCATTTACATTTTTATATTTTCCTTGCATTTCTAAAAATACTTTTACTCTTCCAAAAAGTCTATCTCCTGCAACCTTCGATACTAGTACTTGGTCACCAGAATTTAATAAAAACAATACAGATGAACCATTCTCTGGCCCTTCTCGAAAAGGAACAAAATCTTGGATTACATTATAAATTGCTTCACCTTTATCCAGCTCTAAAGAAGATAATTCAATAATTTTTTCAGATGTTCCTTCAATAATATTAACCTCTCTCTTATATAATTGAAATTGGCCATCTGTGTTAATTGAAATTATAATAGGGAAATCTTTTTCACGTTTTAATGGGATTCTTAATCTACTGTAACCAAGACTATCTGAATTTGAATAAGATAGAAGCTGGCCATTTTGAAATGATTCTATCTTACAATTAGGTACTGGATCACCAGAGTCCTTATCTATAATAGTTAATTTTAATATATCTGCAGGTTTTAACACATCGAATTGAGTTAAAGTAATCTCATTTTGAGCTTTATTAAACATTCGATATTGAATTGAATATTTACCACCTAGTGGCTCCAACTTGGCTATGTTGCCAAGTGAATCTGCGCTTAATATATCTATTGGAAGTATAATTTGAATAGGCTCGCCTGGAAAAAATAATTTTTGGATAAAAGGTTCTGCTGAGCGACTTCTTTCATAAACACTAAATCGATATGCTGTAGGAGTTGTATCAATAGCATTAATTAATGCTGATATACTAACTACTTCAGATTCTCGAGATTTATTAACTTCAATATTTAACGAGTCATTTTGTGCTAAACTCAATGTTAAAATAAAAACTAGGGCAAAATATTTACAGAGATTAATTAGTCTTACCATGGCTAATCTTTTTATAATTTCCATCTGCATCTTTTTTTACTGCTACCATTACTAGAGTAGCAACACATGCTAAACGTGGATTTGAATGCCTTCCTTCGGCGTAGGCATCTACTTGAATTGTAAATGAAGTCTTACCAATAGAAACAATAGTTGCTAAAAAATTAACCCAATCACCAAGATATACTGGCTCTTTAAATTCTACTTTATCTATTGTTCTTGTTACAGCTCCATCAACATTAGTCCCTTTTAAAAATCTATGTGCTACTTTAGCGGCTGATAAGTCAACCCATGCTATCATTTGACCACCAAATAATGTACCCACAACATTTATATGATCAGGCATAACAAATTGAGAATATTTTGCTGAAATAGTTTCCATAGTGATGATTCCTATATTTATAAATGTATAATTTAGCTCTTAATTATAAATCTTTATTATTTTGATAAATATGATTTTGCAATTTTTTCACCTTCATCTAAATCAACTTTTGTTAAAATAAATCCTCCAGAAATAAAAAGTATAACTATTGACAAAATACCTATTCTTGGATTGCCTGTAACTAAACCTACATAACCCATTAATGGTGGACCTATAATTGCAGCAAACTTACCTAACATGTTATAAAACCCATAAAATTGCGCAGCTTTTTCAACTGGAATTATGCGTGCGTACATTGATCTACTTAATGATTGAATACCACCTTGAAAACAAGCAATCATTACTGCAAGTACATAAAAATGCCATTCTTCTTTAACTAGTGAAGCAAAAATAGTAATGGTTGAGTAGCCAATAATTGCAGTATATATAGCTTTCTTTATACCAATTTTTGATGAATACCAATTAAACCCTAAAGTTGCAGGAAAAGCAATAAACTGAACTAAAAGTAAAGCTGTTATTAATGAGCTAGCAGAGAAACCAATACTCGTACCATAATCAACGGCCATTCTAATTATTGTATCAACTCCATCAATATATAACCAATAAGCGAGCAAAAAAGTTGCAACAACTTTTAAATGTCTTATTTCTTTAATTGTTTTTAAAAGCTGAGTCCAACCAGCTGCAATGGCTTTAGTAATACTTATTGGTGAATAATTAATAGGCTCTTTAACAAAAATCATTATAGGTAAAGAAAATATACCCCACCAAATAGCGACAGTAATAAAAGAAATTTTAATTCCAGTTGCAGGATCAGGAATTCCAAACATTGATGGTTTTAAATACATAAGGACATTAACTAAAAATAGTAACCCACCACCAATGTAACCTAAAGCAAAACCTAAAGAAGAGGTATAATCTATCTTATCTTTTGAAGCAATACTTGGAAGCAATGAATCATAAAAAATATTACCTGACATATGTCCAATAGAAGCAACAATATAAAAAAGTACAGCTAATTGCCACTGGCCTTGATTAACCATCCATAAAGATCCAGTTCCAATAATACCTAAAAATGCAAATAACATTAAGAACTTCTTTTTTGCAGAACCTCGATCAGCAATAGCGCCAAGAAAAGGTGCAAGAGCGGCGACGATAATAGAAGCTAAAGAGTTTGCGAGTCCTAAATACCAAGTACTTAAAGTAACGCTGTCTGTACTAGACCAATATTCTTTAAAAAAAACAGGGAAAAAGCCAGCCATGACCGTTGTTGAAAACGCACTATTTGCCCAATCGTATAAAGACCAAGCGAATATAGATTTTTTTGAATCAATCATTTAATTAATCAAGTAATGATAGAATATAGTTTTTACCATGCTTGAAAGTAAGAACTGATTTTTATCCATGAAGATGTATAACCATAACTATGATAGGATAAATATGGTACATACCAACTAATACCAAACTCTAATTCAAATGGTATTGGACCTACTTGTTTGAATGGATCCATATTAAGAAAATTGAATCTAATAAATTGATTTGACAATGTTTTTTTAGTATCATAATTATTATTTGAGCTCATCCAAGAATTCCATCCATTACTACTTGAAAAATATTGATCACGGCCAGACATCATCCAGTTCATTCCTGAAGAAAGGAATATACGATTGGGTAACAATTCTAATTGACCTTGGATTGAAAAAAATATTTGTTTACCCTGTTCAAATAAGACTGAATTACCAATAGCTTTAGAAATTGAGTCTACCCCAGTTTCTTCTAACCATAAAAAAGAATACGATGGATTTATAATGTCCCTATTAAAAGATGATAAACTAAAGAACCAATTTACATTAATAAGTCTGCCTCTAATTTTTCGATAGAATTCACCAAAAAGGTTACCTCTCCACTCTGTTAGTCCGTTGCTAATAGGTAATTGCTTAAACTGATTTGGAATTCCATTATCATCAACATCTTTAGGATAGTATTTTTTTAAACTTTCCCCAAAAGGAAATGTGGCATCAAAACCACCATAAATTGAATATTTATTTTTTCCACCTCGCCAGGCAGGGTTGCCAAAAAATAATACTTTCATACCAACTGTAACATTCCCTAAACCAGTATTAGATTTATTTTGGGGAAAATAAAATTTCATTAAGTTATCAATTATCATTGTTTTATTGGAATCAGAAGATATGGACCAAGTATGTTTTTGATCAAATTTTTGAACTATTGGGATGTTTAAAACAAATGTTGATTTATCTGAAAAACCATATTCTAATATATATTCATTGATATTTAATTTATGATCCCAATTTTGATTTATAGAATAATCAATATCATTCAATGTATATTTTGAATCTTTCAATCCTTTTTCACCATCATGACCAATCCATTTACCAGAAGAAATATATTTATTAAATGATATACGCCAAACATTTTGTGGAATAGTAAAATGTGTTTGACTGAAACCACTAGTTAAGAGCCAAATAAATAAGAAAATAAATTTAATATTCATTTGTTAATTATAGATTAAAAACTGCTGACGAAATTCATTGAATTTCAATACATCCTTAAGCCATAGAGGTGGAAGATAGTTTGCTGGCTTTCCTTGCGCTGCAAAAACACGTAATTGACTATGGCCATATAACATATCTATACGGTTTAGTTCATCCCATTTAAATTGTCTAGGATAAAGTTGATGGGCTAAAATCATAATTGCCGTAGCCGTTGCTATGGGATCAAAACGATCTGGATTTGTAATATAAATATCTATCCCACTACAAACTTTATTAACATGCAAAGGTATGACTTTATCATCTGGTTTTTTCCTAGGTACATATTCTACTACACGAAATTCAACCCCAGGTAATTTTAATTGAATGAGTTTTTCATATAAATGAAAACCAGACAGCCATGGTGCACCAATTCTTAAATAAGGACGATCAGTTCCTCTACCATCGTTCAAATTTGAACCTTCAATTAACCCAAACCCTACATATGCTAGGTTTGTTCTAATAGTTTTTATTTGAGGTTGAGGGCTAACCCATGGATGTTCAGATTTATCAAGCCAATACGATCTCTTCCAATTTGACATTGGTATTATAGTAAGGTTTGTCCTTTTTAAATTTTTAATCCATCCCATTTCATTTGCCATAATTGCCATCTCACCTATTGTCATACCATGACGAATGGGTACAATATGATAACCTTCAAAAGATTGAAACTGAGGTCGAACGACTGGTCCATCTACTCTATCACCTCTTAATGGATTTGGCCTATCTAGTACCATAACAGGTGTACTCCACTCACTAGCGACTTCTAATATTTTTGTCATTGTAGCTATGTAGGTAGAAAAGCGAACTCCAGTATCTTGAATATCAATTAAGATAAGATCTAAACCTCTCATAGCCCATTCAGGAGGTTTTACATTTCTCCCAAAAACTTCAACAATACGTGCCTTGTAAATTGGATCATATTTTTGATCGCCTTGTAATTTAAATTGATCATTTTGTTCAGCAAATAATCCATATTGCGGAGTAAAAATAATTTTAACATCTATTTTTGGATGAGCTTTCATTAAATCAAGTATATGTTGACCTTTACGGTTAACTGCAGTTTGATTTGTAAAAACTCCTATGGTTTTTCCATAGAGAGGTTTGAAATCCATTTGTTCTAAAACATCTAAACCATAAAATATTGATGGATGAAATGAAAGGTCAGGCACAGGCATAACAATGCTATGTTTAAATTGTTGACCGAACAATGCTGAAAAACAAATAAATGTTTTTAAAACAATACTTTTTATACGGTTTACTCTTATCATCTAAATAAAACTCTAATATGGTTCAGTGAAATCATCCTTCATAAATTCTTCTAGTTCTTCCACCAATTGCAGTTGCAAGTGCATATGGTGTACTATTAACAGCATTTGAAATTGTCTCAAAACGAATCTCATTATCTCCCTCTTTACCTATCATAAGGACATTATCATCTATTTTTGGAATAACATTGCCAAAATCTACCATGAATTGATCCATACAAATTCGACCAGCAATTCTATATTTGTTACCATTATAGTAAATATATCCATCCTCATGCCAGCTCCTGGGCAAACCATCTGCAAAACCACATTGAACAACAACAATGTTAGTTTCTGAAGTTGTTCTATAGACTCCTCCATAGCTGACATATGTATTTTTAGGTACTGACCTTATACTTACAATGGGTGCTTTGAAATTCAACACCGGTTTAATAGGCAATGTTTTTTTAAGTTCATCACTTGGCAAAGCACCATAAAGTAGCATACCAACTCTAATTATATTGCAATAATCTTGTTCAATATTTAACGCAGCTCCGCTATTTGAGAAATGAATATTATTAATTTTATAATCTAACTTTTTAGCTAGATCCAATATTCTCTTGAATTTTTTTTCTTGATCAAATGCATATGAAAGATCTCCCTCATCTGCTGTTGCAAAATGAGAATATATTCCTTCGCATTTTATTTCAGTATGTTTAATTAATAATTCTAAAACCTGCTTAAATGGATCAAGGCCTAATCCTAATCGAGTCATTCCTGTATCTACTTTAATATGGATTCTAGGTGCATTATTAGTTTTTTTATGAAAATCAATTAATGCGTTTAAATGAGATATATCTGAAATATTTAATATTAAGTTATTTTTAACAGCTTCATTCAAACTTGTGGGATCAAGAGCACTAAATACTAAAATGTCTGATTTAATACCAGCATTACGAAGTTCAATACCTTCTTCTATTGAAAAGACGCCAAAAAAATTGCAGCCATGACTTTCTAAAGCTAAAGAGCAAGGTACACTACCATGACCATATCCATTAGCTTTAACAACGGCCATTATTCTTTTCCCATTTAAATATTTTTGAATCATATCAAAATTTGACTTTAAATGATCAAGATTGATAAATGCTTTTGGTCCTCTCATTAAAGTAATTAAATAGAATATTTTTTAAGTAAAAATGATTTTAGAGAATCAAAATCAGAAAAGATCTGATCACTGCAAGCCATGATCCAACCACTTAAATCTTTAAGTTCTAATTTATTTACTAAAAAGACCGGTTTATTACTTTCATAGGCTATAGTTACTTCTGCATGGGTGCCAGCCCCTTTGAGAACGTTTTCATCCCATAGGCAAATAATATAATCACATTTATTTCTTACTATCTCAATATCTCTATCAACGCATATTTTAATAAAATCTATATATTTATTAATATTATTATTTTTCCATTCACGATATGATTCAGCACCATGACTTTTCATTAAGTTTTCTGATTCAATTACAGGATTAAAAACTTTATGGCCAATATTTTTATCTAACCATAATGTTAAATCTTTTCTCCAGGCTGCACCCTCATCATTTGAAAATTCCATGGCCCCAGATAAATAAGCTCTCATTGTTTTAATTTTCTTTTTAATATCGTTCCATTTAACCAAGTCCAAACCAATGAAACAAAAATAGGTATACTAATTAGTTCCCAATTAATGATATCAAGAAATAAAATACTTCTAAGTTCTGATAAAATTATACTCAATGGATTATATGATAAAATCAGACCAATCATTTGAGGAAATAAATCGAAATTAATTATAAACCCATTTCCAAAAATAATGAAAAAGAATAAAAAGATTGAAAAAGATAAAAAGCTGAATATGCGTTCAGATAAGATTGAAAAGGTAACGATAATATTTGCGAGTAAAAATGTATATACAAAAGTAAAAACTGGTGTAATTAAAAAAATCTTCCAACTTAATGGCTCAACTATGAGTATACTTAAAATTAGCATAGAAATAATTACATAAATAAAAGACTCAATTATTGAAGTGATTATAAAACCAACAACTAAATTGGTTTTACTAAAAGGAGCTAAAGTAATAGGTAAAAATGAAATTTTATGAATTCTTAAATCAAAAAAATCTCTATAGATAATAGCAAATGTTGATGAAGAGGCTATGAAAAAAATAATAGCAGGAAAAACCCAGACCTCGTAAGGAATATTAATGGAAGAAATAGGTAAAATATTTTCCATCACTTTTGTAATGGAGAAATGAAAAATTATTGGTGAAAGAATTATAAAAGTAATAGTTGAAAGAAAACGATGTTTAAGCAACCAATAGCGTCTAAGTAGTAATGCTTTAATCAATGAATACCGTCCTTTGCATATTTCGCATCCATTAGATCTTGAAGGCCCAGTTTTTTAACACTAATATCTTTCATTATTGCAGAAGTAGCGGCGTTTAAAACATCAAAAAAAACATTTCTTTCTTTACCATAAAAATGAATACTATTACCAATTCTTGACACATTTTTTACTTTTGGCAACTTAGATAATTGATCATAAAGATCCTTGGTTAATTCTTCAAATTCAATTTGAAACTGATGGTATTCAAAGGTACTTCCCAATAATTTATCTAAACTACCATCTAATGTAATCCGGCCATCTTCAAGTACAAGAATACGATCATGTGCTTCTTCTACTTCTTGCAGGGATTGACTAACATATAATATCGTCTTCTCACCACGAAGTCTAAGAAGCAAATCCCAAGTATGGCGATAAGATTCTGCATCCATAAATGCTGTTGGATCATCCATAATTAATATATCAGGGTCATGAATTAATGAACGAATTACCATTGCTTTTTTTATGATACCTGGTGATATATCACTTACCATTGATTTTAAATAAGGAATTATATGCAATTCCCTTGCTAACTGTACCATTCTCGTATTTAATGTTTCCGTATCAACACCATATAGGAGACCAATGAACTGAATATTTTGTTCAACAGTAAGCCAAGGGTCTAAATCAATTTCATGTGGAACAAAACCAATTGAAGACATTACTTCCATTCGTCTTTTTTGATTATCTATACCATTAATAAATACTTGGCCATACTCTTGATATTCAATCCCAGAAATGACCTTAAGTAACATTGACTTTCCTGCTTCATTATCACCAATTATTGCAACTATAGATCCTCTTTCAACACCAAAGGTTAGGCTCGCTAGAATAGTTTTATCACGAACGAGTTTACCAACTTTTTTTAGCGTAATACTTGCTTCCATTAATGAGCCTCATACCAAGATTCTCCACTACCACAATCAACTATGATTGGAACCGATAATGATAATGAATTTTCCATTTTATTAATTACTATTTCTTGAAGTCTATCTAATTCTTCAGATGGTACTTCAAAAACTAACTCATCATGTATTTGAAGTAACATTTTAGATTCCATATTTTTTGATATTAATTCATTTTGGATATCAATCATAGCGATTTTGATCATTTCTGCATTGGTACCTTGAATAGGCATATTAATAGCCATTCTCTTTGCAGCTTCTTTGTGAAGATGATTTTTGCTATCAATATCCCAGACTTGACGACGACGACCTAAAATTGTCTCAACAAATTTATTATCACGTGCAAATTCAATAACTGAATCAATATAATTTTTTATTCCTGAATAACGTTCAAAGTATGCTTCAATAATTGACTTTGCCTCTTTTTGCGGCATACCTAACTCTTGACTCATTCGAAATGGACCCGCTCCATACAATAGTCCATAATTTACTATTTTTGCTGTACGGCGCATATCTGGAATAACTTCATCAATAGAAACGTTAAAAACATCTGCTGCTGTTCTTGAATGTATATCTTCACCTTTATTAAAGGCATCAACTAAAGCTTTGTCCTTTGATAAATGAGCCATAATTCTTAATTCAATTTGAGAATAATCCGCAGAAAATATTTTCCAATCTTTATTTTCAGATCTAAATGCTTTGCGAATTTCTCTACCTAATTCTGTACGAATAGGAATATTTTGAAAGTTTGGATTCCTAGAAGACAATCTTCCTGTTGAGGTAACTGTTTGACTAAAAGTTGAATGGATTTTTTTAGTTTTTATATTAATTAGAGCTGGTAGTGCATCTATATAAGTATTTTTAAGTTTATTTAGCTTCCTGTATTCTAAAATTAAACTTGGAAGAGGGTGCTCATTTTTTAAACGATTTAAAACTTCTTCAGCTGTTGACCTTTTTTTAATCTCAGGCAATTTAATTATATCAAATAATATGCTACCTAACTGTTGAGTTGAGTTAATGTTAAACTCTGTTCCGGCTTCTTTATGAATATTTAATATGAGTTCATCTATTTTGTTGCCAAGGTTTTCAGACATTAAACTCAACATCTTTGAATCAACAAACATTCCATTGTATTCTAATTCAAGAAGAACTGGAAGCAACGGCATTTCAATCTCATTAAAAAATTTATCAAGATTTTGTTTTTTTAATTTCTTTTCAAAAATATGAGTTAGCTGCAAAGCTATATCTGCATCTTCAGAAGCATAGAAAGTTATTTTTTCAAGCTCTACTTCTCCCATAGATATTTGATTTCGACCTTTGCCAATTAAATCTTCAATTGGAACCATACGATAATTAAGATGGTCAAAACTTAAACTTTCTAATTTTAAATTTCTTGAATCTGGATTAATTAAGTGAGCTGCTAATAAAGTATCAAAATTGAGGCCAGAAACTTTCAATCCATGATTTCTTAAGATTAATGCATCAAATTTTATATTTTGTCCAGTTTTAGGTATTTTGGAATTTTCAAATACTGGCCTCAAAATATCTAAGACAGAATTAAGATGATCATCAAATAAACTAGTTTCTTTCTCTTTAAAAATAATAGGTATATAAACCCCATGATCTTTTTTATTTGAAAAAGAAAAACCAACTATATTGCAGGACATGGGATCTAAAGAAGTGGTCTCTAAATCAAAAGAAAGCCAATCACCTTCTTTAATTGAATTTATGAATTTTTGAATATCAGTTAGGTCTAATAGTGATTTATAATGTTTTTTAGATTCATTATTTTGAATTGGAACTTCACTTTTAAAAGTCTTTATTTGATTAATAAGAGCTTGGAATTCTAATTCGTGAAACAATGTATCAAGCTCATTCACATTAAAACCGTCAGTTACCATCTCTTCAAAATTTGAATCAATATTCATGTTTACATCAATCGTGACTAAATCTTGACTAAGTAGAGCATTCTCTCTTCCTGATTGCAAACCTTCTCTAGCTCTTTTATTTTTTACTTCATCTGCGTGATCAAGTGCATTTTCAAGAGTCCCATATTCATTTAGAAGTTTTACCGCAGTTTTCTCTCCTACTCCCATAACTCCAGGAACATTATCAGAAGAATCACCCATCAGTCCAAGAAGATCAATGATTTTTTCAGGTGGAACCCCCCATTTATCCTTAACAGCATCTTTATCATATATTTTTATATCAGATTGCCTACCTGATGGTGAATAAAGAAAAATATGATCATTGACAAGTTGCATAAAATCCTTATCGCCACTAACAATATACGTATCTAAGTTACTTTCGTTTGCTCTCACTGCTAATGTCCCTATAATATCATCAGCTTCAAAGCCAGGTTGTTCTAAAGTTGGGATTTTCATTGCCTTAAGTAACTTCCAAAGATATGGCAATTGTTCTCTCATTTCTTCTGGCATTTTTTCTCTAGTAGCTTTGTATTCTGGGTACATCTCGTGTCTAAATGTTTTTTTTGATGTATCAAAGGCAGCCATTAGATAATCTGGTTTTTCTTTTCGTATTAATTTTAAAACTTGATTCGTAAAACCAAATAGTGCGGAAGTATGCATCCCTTTGCTATTAATCAATGGATTTCTTATCAAAGCAAAATGCGATCGATATAGCATGGCATAACCGTCAATTAAAAAAAGGCGCTTTCTATTTGATTTTTTACTAGACATAAGCTTATAAATTTAAGATAAACATAAAGAAAACTCGAGTCCTCAAATAGTTATTATTATATTTAATCTTTATTACTTTAAGTAAAATATAACTTTAATTAATTTCTAACTAACATAACAATTAATAGAACTATAAATATGAAATTAAAAATTTTATCTGTGGGAAAAGTTCGTGATAAAAACCTTGCAAAAATATGTCAAAAATTCACCAAAAGAATTAATCATGATATTAACTTTGAAGATATATTGATTAAAGATAGTGGAAAACAAAAAGAAAATCTCAAAATATTAAAATATATGAAAGCTGATGACGGTTTTCATATTGCCATGAGCGAAGAGGGTGAACATGTAGACTCCAAAGGATTAGCTTTATTATTAAAATCCAGGTCAGAAAAAATTACATTTATTATTGGCGGTCCCGATGGGCTTTCTGGTTTAGTAAAAGAAACAGCAAATATGAATTTATCGTTATCATCGCTTACCTTTACACATGAAATGGCAAAGGCATTCTTGTTAGAACAATTATACAGAGCAATATCAATAATTAATCATAGAAAATATCATAGATCATAAAAATTTATAAATATCAATTTAATTTGTTAGAATTGATAAGAAATGTTTATAAATGTGTTTCTTGTAGCACCAGGCCAATAGTATGCTTGATAACCATCCCAATTATAACCATAGCCATAGGTTGAATAAAGCTTATCAAATACATTGTTGACTTTGGCCATCACTTCTAATCCTTGCCATCGATATTTTAACCCCATATCCCATAATGAGAATGGATCTATGATGCCTTCTTCAGTATTCTCTCTATCAATATACATAGTCCCAACACGTCGCCAATGAACAAAAAATAATCCATTTTTAAATGGTTTGTAGTCTAAAGAAAGATTAAACAATGTTGATGGTATATTTGGAAGGCTTTTACCATCATTAAAATAATTCATAACTAAAGCACCATTTGCGCTCATGAATAATTGGCTATTTAATTCAAATCCTGCTTCCCATTCAAATCCCATATGTTCTGTAGAATCTGCTGAATAATAATCATATTCACCTTCTTGGTTTATATCAATATTCTTTAATTGTTCATTTAAATATTTGATATTGTATCCATTAAATCGTGCGTGGCCCCTTCCAAAAGTAAAATCCAACCCCCATTCGAAATCAGTTATGACTTCTGCTGCTGCCATAACAGGCTCACTCCATACATCATCTGCTTGAATAATTTGATTATCAGCAGGTTCTTTTTGAGCCTTCCCCCAATTAACGAATACATTAAGAGAATCATTTAGTTTCCAAATCATTCCCATACGTGGATTAGAAAAATTCCAATCTGCTTCTAACTTATGACCTGGTGCATGACCAATCTTTTCTTGCTCTAATTTCCAATTATGAATTTGATTTTGAAAATCAGCAGTAATTATGAATGGCTGCCCAACCGGATGCCAATTAATATGAATAAAAGAAGTTAAAGAATTCTTTTTTCCTACGTATTGATAATATCTATACCAGTTATCACCAAATCTTGACATTAGTTTTTCATCTGAGAATTTTGATACTTCACCAAAATGGTCTCCAGTATAATAACGAAGTTCACCTCCTAAATCTATTCTCAAATCTTTATTAAGCCATGTAATTGTTGGGACTACACCAAAATAATTATTGTCAATCCATTTTCTTCGTAAAAAATCTGTAGAGAGGCTTTGCTCTTCATTATCAGAAAATTCATTATTTATATCCAAATTATATGAATAATAATCTTGCCCCGTTTTATTTACTTCATAATATCCTTTTCCTAATACGAGATAACTTGTGTTTTTGAAATAAAAGTTTTCTCGAATTTTAGTACTTGAATTAAGTGAATAAATCTGTTGTATAAAATCGTCAGTAAATGCTTTATTACCTGAACGTCTTTTTACTCTATCATCTATATCTTCCATATAAATTCCATCCCATAGCAGTTGAGTATTCTCATATCCAATTAATGCTCTAAACTGATTAGTTATTTTTTCCCCTCGATGCTCTAAACCAAAAAATAAACCGTTTTGTTTTGAGTTATGATTATCTCTATAGCCATCTGACTTAATTTGTGAAGTCCTAATAACCATACTTAAATTATCTCCTAGGTCTTTACCAGAACGATAACGTGCACGATATTTTGTAGTATTCCAATCACCTTGACCATAAGAAAAGTCTATTTCTCTTTTATGACTTGAAATTTTTGTATTGACGTTAATAGAACCACCAAAGGCAGATGACCCGTATAGACTATTGCCAATACCTCTTTGAATTTGAACATCTTTAGCATCTGCTAGTAGATCACCATGATCAACCCAATATACCTGATGACTTTCATTGTCATTTAATGGTACACCATCAATCATTACACCTATTCTACTTTGGTCAAAACCTCTAATAGATACATATGAGTATCCCGTTCCATTACCACTCTCACTATAAGCCCAAACACCCGGCTCTGATGCAAGAATCATCGGAACGTCTTGTCCTGTATTTCGTGTTTCTATCTCTTTAACTGTTAAGTTTGAGAAAGATACAGGCGTTATTCCTGATACCGCTCGAGTTGCACTCACAATTATTTCTTCGCCACTTAAAACAGAAGAATTCATAAAAATTGTCATTTGCGGTTTTATTTGAGTACTAATTGATTCATAACCAATAAATGAAAAAGTTATTTCACTTCCATCTTCTACTAAAAGTATAAATTCTCCATCTTCATTTGTTACTGTACCAACTTCATTTGATAAAATATTAACGCCTTCCAAAGGAATTTTAGATTGATTATCAAATACCTCACCCTTGATTTCTATTGATTGAGAGAAAAGCAATGAAGTTAAGATGGCTTTTAAAATTAATAGTTTTTTCATATTTTTTTGATTCCTCCGCTGGCATTATCCAGATCAGGTTCTTGGGTATATTCTCAGCTATTTTGACCTGTTTTCAAAAAAGCACCCCGTTAAAGGCAATAAAAATTAATATCATATAAAGGGTTTGCAAAGAATGTTTTTATGTAAGCTTTGAATTATAGCATTAATTCCACTATTTTATGTTACCCATATATAAGGAAATTTTATGTCTAATAATAATTACCCAGAAATTACAATTAAAGCTCTATTCCTTGGTGTCATATTATCAATGGTATTGGCTGGAGCAAATGCTTATCTAGGCCTTTTTGCAGGAATGACAGTTTCAGCATCTATTCCCGCTGCTGTTATATCAATGGGAATATTATCTTTATTTAAAAAATCAAATATTTTAGAGAATAATATTGTACAAACCGCAGCTTCTGCGGGTGAATCACTTGCTGCTGGAGTGATATTTACCATTCCTGCTCTTGTTCTATTAGGTTATTGGGATACCTTTAATTACTTAGAAGTTGCAAAGATAGCTGCTATAGGTGGGGTAATTGGCGTTCTATTTACAGTACCATTACGTAGAGCTTTGATTGTTACAGCTAATTTAAAATATCCTGAAGGTGTGGCCACTGCTGAAGTACTTAGAGCAGGTAATGCAGCAAAGGAGGGTGAAAAAGATGATGGTACAGGTGGACTAATGACTATAGGAATTTCTGGCTTGTTTGGCGGTATTATGAAAATATGTCAGCAAGGATTTGGCATGTGGAGCTCAGAAATGGCTGGAGCAACTGTTATTGGTAAATCCATTTTTGGAATAGGCACAGATCTTTCACCGGCTCTTATTTCAGTAGGTTATATTGTTGGAAGAAATATTGGAATTCTTGTTGTAGGTGGTGGTTTGATTTCATGGTTTGTCGCTATACCAATATATAGTGCAATTATTGGTTTTGAGGGTAATGCACTTGATGCAGCATGGGATATTTGGAATTCAAAAATACGCTATCTTGGTGTTGGTGCTATGGTTGTAGGTGGTGTTTGGTCCCTTATCAAATTATTTAAACCTTTAATAGTAGGAATTAAAGCAAGCATAGATGCAGTAAAGAAGCAAAAATCAAATGATGATATTCCTTTAGAAGAAAGAGATGTGCCAATTAATTATGTAGGTATTGCATTAATTGCTTTATTAGTACCTGTCTTTCTATTGTATTTAGACATAATAGGGTCAGTTGGTATAGCAGCTTTATTAGCAATAGTTATGATGGTTTTTGGCTTTCTTTTTTCAGCTGTTGCTGCATATATGGCTGGCGTGGTTGGATCATCAAATAATCCTGTTTCAGGTGTTACAATTGCCACTATTTTATTTACTTCATTATTTTTATTGGCTTTATTAGGTACTGGCTCTGGTGTTGGTGCTGCAAGCGCTATTATGGTTGGTGCGGTTGTATGCTGCGCTGCGGCCATTGGTGGTGACAATCTTCAAGATTTAAAATCAGGTCATATTTTAGGAGCCACACCTTGGAAACAACAAATAATGCAAATTGTTGGGACCTTATCTGCAGCGATTATTCTTGGGTTAGTATTAGATATACTTCATACAGCCTACACCATTGGTTCACCTACACTTTCTGCACCTCAAGCCACACTTATGAAATCAGTAGCAGATGGTGTTTTTAATGGTAATCTACCATGGACTTTTGTTTACATTGGTGGAATAATTGCTGTTATTTTGATCTTAATCGATATTAGACAAGAAAGTAAAGGCTCTGATTTTCGAGTACCTGTATTAGCCGTTGCCGTAGGTATCTACCTTCCGATTACATTAACTGTTCCTATATTTATTGGTGGAATGATTAATCACTTAGGTAAAAAAGCAGGTGGATCAGAATCATCAGAAAAACGTGGCTTACTTATGTCATCTGGATTTATAACAGGTGAAGCTTTAATGGGTATACTGGTTGCAGTACCTATATTTTTAAGTGGTCAAAAAGATTGGTGGCCTCAACTTTCAGGATTTGGCTTATTAGGCCCAATTCTATTTTTAGGAATGATTTATTGGCTTTTTAAAGCAGTATCAAAAAAATAAATAATGAAAATATCAGATAAGCTTCTAAAAGAACTTCCAAAAGTTGAGCTTCATTGTCATTTAGATGGGTCTCTAAGGATAAATACAATTTTAGATTTGGCAAATAAAGAGAATATTTCACTGCCAACATCAAATCTTAGTGATTTAAAAAACATGCTTTCTGTTGGACAAAAAAGAGTGACGCTTGAAGAATATATTTCTCGATTTGACATTACGTTAAGTGTTATGCAAACACCAGATTCCCTTTCTAGAATAGCTTACGAGCTTATTGAAGATGTAGCTTCAGAGAATGTTCGCTATATTGAAGTTCGTTATTCGCCAATACTCCATACCTCTAAAGGTATGACCCTTGAAGAGGCTATTACTTCTGTAAAAGAAGGTTTAAATAAAGGTGAAAAAGAATTTGGCGTGAAATCAGGTATTATTGTTTGTGGTATACGACATATATCACCTGAAGCTTCACTAAAACTAGCTGATTTATGTGTTAAATTTAAAAATAACGGTGTCGTAGGTTTTGATCTTGCAGGTGCTGAAGAAAATTTTCCAGCTAAAGATCATAGAGAAGCATTTTATATGATTTTAAACCATAACATAAATGCAACTATTCATGCAGGTGAAGCATTTGGACCATCATCTATTCATCAAGCAATACATTACTGTGGTGCTCATAGAATTGGTCATGGAACTAGACTTAAAGAAGATCAAGATCTCATGAATTATATTAATAATCACCGAATTACAATGGAAGTTTGCTTAACATCTAATTGGCATACCTATACTGTTAAATCACTTAAAGAACATCCTTTAAGATATTATTATGATCAAGGTATTAGGGTAACTCTTAATACTGACAATCGTTTAATGTCTGATACAACCCTCACAAAGGAATTTTGTATAGCAAGAGACCTATTCAACTTTAAACTTCATGATTTTAGAGAAGTTACAATTACCGCAATGAAGGCAGCTTTCCTTCCTCATTTAGAGCGAAAAAAAATGATTAAAGATATTGCCTTTGAGTTAGAATCTAATTTTGGAATACTACCAGAGTATAAAGAGCATAAAAAAATAACTTAACGTTTTACGCTTCTTTTAGCTTTTACTATCATTTTTCTTGTCCAACGCTTAACAGGAGGAAAGACACTTCCTAAAAGCATTAATCCAGGTATCCCAAAAACCCAACCTTGAAAGATTGGAATTAGGCCACCTATTAATCCAATGATAATTAATATTATAGCAATGATTGTCTTCACTGTATTAATTAAGGGTTTCATTTTCTAATAACTGCTATTTTTTTAATTAATGAACTACCTTTTGAATCATAAAGAGCCAAAAGATATACACCTGAACCAACATAATCACCTTGATTATTACGACCATCCCAAAACGCCTGATACCCTTTAATCACATCTTTAGAAATAGTTCTAATAACAATACCATTTAATGTCATTATTTTTACCTCACTATTATCCATAAGTCCATTAATTGTCAATGGTTTCTCACTTGGTAATCTAAAGGGACTAGGAAAAACTTCAATATCATTATAAGTTGCTTTTTCGTTTGAGAATGGAATTCTAATAATACTTACACCCTTATTCGTTGCAATATATGCTAATCCTTCCTCATCATTAAATGTTACATCATTCACCCAATTTGATAATAAATTACTATTGGAAGTATTAATTCCATTAATATCTGGCCAATAATTACCATCCTCTTTTAAAATATGAATTCCATCACTTTGAGATGTCACCCAAATATTGCCCCTAGGATCAAATCGAATTTTTGAGGATGTATTGAATGAAACATTTGAAAAGTAGGGTCTTAAAGTACTATTTAACAAAGGTCCCGTACTTTTTATAGGATTATTCTCATCTGCTTGAAGCTCTTTAAATATCAGGCCTATATTTGTAAGAACCCATAATTTATTTTTCGATGAAACATTTATATTTAATGCTTTTCGACTTGAAAATTCTGGATCAATCATTTCTTTTTTCCATAATTCATTTGTTGGGTCTATTGCATCTCCACTATACTTGTACATTATTAAGTTTGAATTAGAGCCAAACCAAATTCGATTAAAATTATCTACTGTCATTGTTTGAATATTATTTGATAATAGATTACCTGTTTCACTTGAAGATATACTTCGAAATTGATTTTCTTTAAAAATATAAATTGGTTGATTTAAATTATTTGAAGATATGGACCAAAGATTATTTTTATTATCAAACTTAATGCTATTCACGTTATAAAGTAGATTATTCGCATCTTTTTTTGAATAGAATAAGTCTTCAATAATTAATCCATTTGAATAATTAATTGAAATAATTCCAGCAGATCTTGAGTTTACTAAGCTTAAATAAATTTTATTATTATGTAAAAGTATATCAGAAAATCTATTTCCAAAATCAATTGTACTCTTTATTAAGTTTAAATCCGAAGAAAAATTATTTGGTATATCTTTTCTAATGATATTAAGCCAACCATTTAACGATATTCCTTCTTCTCCAACCATTAACCATTTTTCATTATTTAAGTGAGCTATTAAGTTGGGGGCACTCACAATTGATTCATTACTAGCAAAATGCTCATAAGAATCACCCTCCATCACACCAAAGCCAATATTAGTCCCTAACCATAACTTGGATCTATTTGAAATAATGGAATTAAGCTTAAAACCACTATCGAAGAATATTGGATCTATAGTATCATTATTAATTTGAAAAGCTATTGAGTCCGAAATAGCAAAAAATTCTTTTTCACTATTAACCACGACTTTATGGATGGATTTTATTTTTTCATCTTCCCTTACCAATGCGAATGGTTCCCCACCTAATTTTACAGCAAATACAGCATTAGATGTAACTAGTGCTAAATCATCCACTTTTACATCAATAGCAATCAATTTATTATCTATGGATGGATAAGGATTGGTCCAATAGATTGGATGCTCTTTATGTGGGTTTCCAGCAATTAAACCAAAATTTGTATGTACTAAAATTTTTTCACCAAATGTAACAATATTATTAATAGTATCTATATCTTCACGAAAATAAAAATCTCTATAATAAAACTTATTTTTTGAAAAAATAAATTCCATTATCCCCCATTCATTATTGTTTTTTACAGATCCATATACCATACCTTTATAATTAGTGAATCCAGAGACTTCTTGAATATCTAATTCAAAATAGTCTAGAAGTCTTTCTTGGAATGGATCCCAAATTTGAATACTATTTTTTCCACCTAGCCAAATTAATCCATTGGGTCCTATATGAATAACATCGATATCAGTTTCAACTAAACCTTCATCTTTTGTAAAGACATAATAATTTTTTGAATTATAATTATATTTACCTAATCCTCCACTTGTAGCTAAAAATAAATTATTATCATTTGAAACAATTACACTTACGTCTAAAGAAGATGTTATTGAGTTTATTTCACCAATTCGAACTTGGCCGGATAAAAATCCTAAGATTGTTAAAAATAAAAAGTGTTTCATTAAATTTTGAAAGGAGCAGGAATAAAACACAAAATAAATATAATTAAACAAATATAACCAATACGTTTGTTGAATTTAGATAGTGGAATATTTATATCATGTATTGGAGGATGCTTCGCAGAGCGCATAAGAAAAAAAAGCAATAAACCCCAAAAAAGCCAATTAAGCGAAATAAAACTAAGAGGAATAAGTGCAAAAAATGAAAGTTTGCCAATAATATTTTGCTTTTTACCTAACATGGCATATGCAACATGACCTCCATCAAGTTGCCCAATAGGTAAAAGATTTAACATAGTCACTAAAAGTCCAATCCAACCTGCAAAAGCAATTGGATGAAGCATTATATCTTGCGAGTCTAATAAATTTGGATATGCTACCCATGTTAATAACTTCATAAGTAGCGAGTCACCTAACATAATTGCATTGTTGATATCTACTTTTTCAACGATTGTAGATAATTTTAATCCAAGCAATAGTGCTGGTACAGCAATAATGAAACCTGCGATTGGACCGGCTGCGCCAATCTGCAATAAAGCGTCTTTCCTGTAAATTGGCGATTTAATTTTAATAAAAGCACCAAATGTGCCTATTAAAAATAAAAATGGAGGAGCTGGTAAAAAATAAGGTAGGGTCGCATCTACTTTATGTTTTTGAGCATAATAATAATGACCAAATTCATGAGTTCCCAATATTAGCATTAATGTTATTGAAAATGGAAATCCCTTAAGAATTTCTAATGGTTTGCTAAAAACTAAGGCACCTTCCATCATAGCTCCAGCAAGCAGAGTAGTAAATATTGTTGATAAAAATAAAATCCAATGGGTACGTGAAATTTTTGGGATACGAAAAATTATATCTTGCTCATTATCAATCATTCTTGTAGAGAATTTACTTATTTTTAGCTGAGGATCGGGTTTGTTTATCTTTTAGTATATTGTGCATACCACGACTTTGCATATCTAAAGTTATTTGATTAATCCAAAATTTTGTTTGTTCTATATAATCATTAACAACTTTTTTAGATACTTGCTCAGTTTGCATATGGACAATTATCATTGCAGAAACTACTGGAACATAACTCATTAATGGATCTTGATAAAATCGATCTAATTGACGAATGGTTTCACGCCGAGTCATATAATCTATTCGATCTACATATATACTATCCGCAAAAGACTGTTTTTCACCCCACGCTTTTAAATAGTAATATAATCGACCATCTAAAATTCCATTTAAGTAAGTAGATTTTATCTTATTTGTAAAGTCAGGATTATCATTAACAGTTTTTGAGATATTATTCCAATCAGTGCCATCCCAAAGTAATTTGTTCTCTTTCTCTAATACTTGTGCCTTAGATAGGGAAGCTAAAATGATTATTGAAATGAAAATTCTCATCTAATATAAATAGTTTTAATATTAACAAATTCTAATATACCATATGATGAGAGTTCATTTCCATAACCAGATTCTTTAACACCCCCAAAAGGTAAGCGTGGGTCAGAACGAACAAAATCATTTACAAAAGCTGCACCAGCCTCTAATTCTGACTCTGCTATTCGTCTCCCTTCTTCAATATCTGAAGTAAAAACGGCAGCGCCTAAACCAAAAGTTGTTTGATTAGCTAAGGTTAATGCGCAATCTTTGTCTTTTGCAGAAATTATCGACGCAACAGGTCCAAATAGTTCTTCATCAAAAGCTGGCATCCCCGGTAACACATCAGTCAACACGATTACTGGGTGGTAAGCACTATTTTTAACTGATGGAATTAAACTTTTATATAATAATCTTGCTCCAGCATTAATACTTGCTTCAACCTGCCTAATTAGCTCGTTACGCGCATCAATACTAACCATTGGCCCAATAGTTGTTTTACTGTTAAAGGGGTCTCCTATCACTTCTTTTTTTATTTTATCAACAACCATTTTTTCAAAGTCAGATTTGACAGACTCTTCAACTATAAAAACGTTTTGCTGCAATACAACTTTGACCTGTATTTAATAGTCTTCCTTTCAAACAAGCATTAGATGCTTTACTCAAATCTGCATCTTTAAGGATCAGATAAGGATCACTACCTCCTAATTCAAGTACTGTTTTTTTTTAAGACTGATCCTGCTTTTTTAGCCACAGCTTTTCCAGCAGGAGTACTTCCAGTTAATGTAATTGCTTTTACCATTGGATTTTTAATTACTTCGTCAACTTTTTGAGAACTGATTGTAAGGTTTCGAAATACATTTTCAGGAAAAGAAGCTTCAAGAAATAAGCCTTCAATTGCATCAGCGCAACCCTGAACATTTGAAGAATGTTTTAAGATGCTAACATTTCCAGCAATCATCGCAGGAGCGGCAAAACGAAAAACTTGCCAAAAAGGAAAATTCCATGGCATAATTGCTAAAACTGCACCTAATGGTTGGAAAGTAATATAACTTTCAGAAGCATCAGTTTTTACCTCTTTAATTGATAAAAAATCTGAGGCATTATCTGCATAGTAATCACAAACCCATGCAGACTTATCTATTTCTGCTTTTCCTTGCGATATTGGCTTCCCCATTTCAAGCGCCATGATTCGAGCGAATTCATCTTTCCTTGATTGAAGAGTGATACTTAAGTGCCTAAAATATTGGCATCTTTCTTTTAACTCTATTTCTTTCCAATAATTAAATGAACTATTTACATCTGAAATAATTTTGTTTATTTCTTTAGAGGTATGCTCTGGATAAGTTCCAACTAAAGAACCATTTTCTGGGTTGATTGAAATAAGTTCAGACATTTATTTAATAAAATATTTTCTTATTAAAATAAAAATAACATAAGCTAAACCAAAATGAGCAAGTGCTACAAACTCAGCAGTTAGAATATACCATGGCCAAGGGCCCATATAATCGAGTAAAGACCCGGTTGGAGGTTTATCCATTATCCAAAAATAATTCGCATCTAAAATTATGTTTACTATGAAAGAAATAATTAAAAACAAATTTAATCCAATAAATGAGTTTCTCAGACCTACTATTGTAGGCATCATTTTATGTACTATGATAAGATAAATTAACGCAACTACCATTAAATGATGGCCAATAAAAAATCTAAAATAATGGAAATGAGGAAAGTCTTGAACTATATCAGGAGTTATAATACCTTGAAACATTCCTGATAATCCCCAGTAGAAAAGAATTTGAAAAATAAATTCATTTCGACGAAGCATAACAATAGGTAGCAATAAATTTGCAAACCGGCAAAGATGAAAAGGCAAATGAAGCTTAAGATCAAAAGAACCACCAATAAGTTCAAGAAAAACCCAGATTGGGTAACTTGAAAAAATTAAAAACCCAAGAAAATTACCTAAATATTTTTGTTGGCTCAAACTTAGATATGATTTGGAGTAATATGGTAAAAAAATTAGTAAAAAAATAAAAAATATAGTAGCTGCTAAATGTGACAGCCCAAATAACTCAAAAGAATTATAATTATTTAAGTATTCAGCTACAGCTGAACTCATAAAAAGGTCTATTCTTGTTTTTTTCTACGTTTTTTATTCTTGATCGAGCCTATTTTTTGTAAATGAACCATTGCTCCAAAAAGCATCAAAAAAGATAAGGTCCAAATTTGATTAAAATCATTTCCATTTGAGTCTTCAATCCATCCATATACAAAAAACCCTAATGATGATAAAATTAAAAAAAAACTAAAGTATAATCTTATCTTATCATTAAACATTATTACTAATCACTTTTTTTCTTAGCGGCTGGCTTTTTAGCAGCTGGCTTCTTAGCAACTGGCTTCTTAGCGGCTGGCTTCTTAGCAGCTGGCTTCTTAGCGGCTGGCTTCTTAGCGGCTGGCTTCTTAGCGGCTGGCTTCTTAGCAGCTGGCTTCTTAGCGGCTGGCTTTTTAGTCTCATTCTCCACTTTTTTTGAGGATGAAAGAAGAGCCAATCTTTTAATTTCTTTTAATCTTTCTTTATTGCGTCTATGTTTTTTATTTACAGCTTTTTTCTTCTTATTCATTTGTTTTCCTATAATTATTTAAATTTTGCGGGAACGCTTGGGAATCGAACCCAACTCCTACTTTATCAGCAGGACAACGATGTTGAAGACCGCGAGGGGCACCAGCCTCCTAATCATTCCCATATTTTTATAAAAACTAATTATTCCGGGTTATTTAACACACGGAAATCTAAACCAAATTTCTTTTTTAATCCTTTTCCTATTTTTTCTGCATCTTTTTTAGATATGAATCTAACAATTCGTACAGCGTGTAATCGTTTACCATTAGAATTTACTGCATGGACTTCAGCAGAATATCCATTACTCTGTATTTGTTTTTTTAGTCTATTGGCATTTTCATACTTGCCAAATGCTCCAACTTGAATTACCCATGGCTTTAATAGATCTTTAGGTAATGGTTTACGTTTCTTTTTTTTTCTTGATTTAATTTTTTTTGTTATTTCATCTGAATCTAAACGAACAAGTTTTACTTCTTTACTCTCTTTATCTATTACATCTATCCCGTATTTATCAAATTTTAAGCTAGGGTATAATTGTTTAATGATTCTTAAAGCCACTTTTGCTGAATCTTCCTCTCCTGTGGCCATATATGAGTTAACCATAAGGTCTAAAGCTCTTTGATGATTTTTAGAATCTACATATTTATAAATTAATTTTTTTAATTGTGTGCTTGCTTGAGTATAAAGACCTCTTGCGAAAAAATATTCTCCAATTTTCATCTCAGATTTTGCTGCAAATTGCGAACTAGGAAAATTCATTATTATTTTTTGAAATTGAACAATTGATGAATCACCATCTTCATTGATTAAAGCTTCAATATAATAAACACCAGCTTCATCTGGATACCGATCTAATAATTCTGGTAAATTCTCTTTCACTTCTTGAGTGCGCCCTTTTTCTAACAAGGTAAGATATAAGTTAATATTTTGTGGATAAATAGAGACAAGTCCAAAGAGGTAAATTAGATAAATATAACCCCTCTTCATTTTTCATTATCTGAAGTTAAGATATCAATTATTTTATCAATATGATTTGATAGTTCATTTGGCTTAGATACTTGGAGAGATAATTTTAATTTCATTAGATGTGCATGTATAGATGTTTGATTTTTAGACAAAGCATCTTCAACTAATAATAAAGCACTATTATGCTCTCCTTTCTCTTCTAATACATTGGCTAGTTTTGTAAGTGCACTTAAATTTGAAGGATCCTTATCAACAATGCGTTCATAAAATTTTTCAACTTCACTAAATCTACCCAAATCAAATAGAGCTGATTCAATCTTAGAGTAAATTATTTTTCCATTCTCAGGATTAAGTAAAGCATATTTTTCCCAATTATCTATAGCTTTGACCAAATCTCTTTTTTCTAAATAGAGATCTCCAAGACATAAGTATGTTTTTTCAAATTCAGGCGCAGTTTTAATTGCATTTTCAAATATTTTTATTGATTCTTCTATCTTCCCTTTATCAAGTCTATCCATACCTTTAAAAACAAGAAAGCGTGCTATTTGATTAGAGTCTTGTATTTTTTTTACTTTTTGAAGAGTCTTAGATATTTGAGTTGCTTTATCCCAATCACGCTGTTTTTCAAATAGGGCCAAAAGAAATTCATTAGCCCATAAATTTTTCTTATCTAATTTTAGAAGTAATTCGACTTCACGTCGAGCTTTAGCTAATTGAGAAAGTTGTTCGTAATCTAAAGCTAAAGACTTGTGAATATGTAATTTTACATCATTCTTAAGATTTGGCCTTACTGTTAAAGATTGATGAATCTTAACTGCAGCCTGAGCATTCCCTTCTTCACGAAGAATATCTCCCATTTGTAAATATGCATCCACATGATTTGTGTCTTGTTTAACTACATCCCTGAGGTGTTTTAGCGCAGTTCTTTTATCACCTCGAACCATAGCATTTAATGCATCAGTATAAATAGATTCTGTTTTCGCTAGCTTTTTTGGTTGAAAATAAAAAAAAGTTAAAACACCTATAATTAATACAATAAATATAATTATTAAAGGCCAAGTCAAAATTATTCTTCTCCATCCTCCGTTTCATAAATTCCTTCATCAATAGCTACATTTCGAAGATCATTTAATTCATCTGATAAAGTTTTATTTTTTGCTTTTAAGCTTCTTAAAGAAGCTTTACTAGATAAGATATTAGTTACAGCTACACCATAACCTATGATCATACCTACTGATATTGCTCCAAGCATTACAACAGCAACCTGAACGTCTTTATATTTTTTAAAAACAAGATCTACAGATACTAGGTCGGTATTACGCATTAAAAAGAAAAGAACTAGAAGGACTAATACTAAACCTCCAAAAATTTTAATAAGTTTCATTAAGCTGCCTCCATTTTATTTATATTAATAGTTTCCCCTCGCAAAGTAATGCCTTTTGCATTAATAATTTTTATGGGTACTAATTCTCCAATTTTGAAGTTATTTTTCTCGAAAATTACCCATTTATTTGAATCAGTCCTACCAGCCCAATGATTTGCTGATCGTTTACTTTCTTTTTCAACAAGAACCATTTCTATAGTGCCTATTCGTTTTTGATTTTGCAAAAGTGTGTGTTTTTTTTGCATATCAATTACTCTCTCTAAACGACTTTGTTTTTCTTCTTCCGAAATCATGTCTTCAAATTCAGCTGCTTTCGTTCCAGGTCTCGAAGAATATTTAAAAGTATAAGCAGAGTCAAAATGAACTTTTTCCATAACATCTAATGTATCATCAAACTCTTCACTACCTTCTCCAGGGAATCCAACTATTATATCAGTTGACAGACCAACATTTGGTAGAGAATCTCTTATTTGATTTGCTAAAGAAATAAATTCTGATTTTGTATATGTTCTATTCATTCTATTTAAGATACGATCATTACCAGCCTGCAGAGGCAAGTGAACATAATTACAAATTGTTTCATGTTGTGCCATTACATTTAGTACTTCTTGAGTCATATCTTGAGGGTGAGGGGATGTATATCTAATACGTTTAAGTCCTTTAATCTTAGCCACTTCATCTAATAGGACATGAAACCCTTCTCCTTCATGATTGTAAGAATTAACGTTTTGACCAAGAAGAGTAATTTCAATAAATCCATCTGTGACTGCTTGATTTGCCTCAGAAATTATACTATCGATACTTCTTGATCTTTCACGACCACGAGTAAAAGGGACAATACAAAAAGTACAAAACTTATCACATCCACGCATTATTGATATCCAAGCATTTATCCCTTCTTTGCGACTAGGGAATAAATTGTCATAAACCTCAAACCTAGATAATTTAGTATCAACAAGATGATTAGCTTCTTTAGAACGATTACTAATCATATCAGGTAAACGTCGGTAAGAGTCTGGTCCAAGGATAATATCTACAAATGGTTTAGACTCAAGAATATCTTCTTTCAAGTTTTGTGCCATACAGCCTAAAACGCCAATTATAATATCAGGTTTTTTTTGTTTTATTTGATTATAAAAACCTAAGCGTGAGTGAACTTTATCTTCAGCATGCTCACGAATTGCACAGGTATTAACAAAAATAACATTTGCACTATGGATATCTTTAGTCTGTCTATAACCTTCATTATTAAGAAGTCCAGATATTACTTCAGTGTCTGCTACATTCATTTGACAACCATATGTTTCTATAAAGTAAGATTTATTCATTAGTTAAAAAATTGAATTACCGATATGGTTATAAAAATTACTTTAAATAGCCAGAAAAAAAGTAGTCAAGAGGATTTTGAGGAGCTCCATACTGGTGTACTTCATAATGCAGATGAGGACCAGCTGATCGGCCTGAGTTTCCAGAAAGTCCAATTAGATCACCCCTCTTAACTGTAGACCCATGCTTAACTTTAATTTTTGATAAATGTGCATAAATAGTTCTAAAGCCATTTCCATGGTCAATTTTAATAACTTTACCATAGCCACCCTGGTTACTAGCAAATTTTACTTTTCCATCAGCAGGAGCATAAATTTTTGTACCGGTATTGACTGCAAAATCTTGTCCATAATGAAAACGAACTTTATCTGTAAACGGGTCCTCACGGTAACCATATCCAGATCCTAAGTAACCTTCTTTAACAGGTCTAATAGAAGGAATAACCTTTAAATTTTCACTATACTTAACAACTTTATCTGCTAGCGAATTGTAACTACTTAATTCTAATTTAACTTTACGACTCAAAGCATCAACATTTAGTTCTATATCAGAAATTCTATCAGTAAAATCATTTGAAATTCCACTAAAACTTAATGTATTTGATTCTGACCCTCCCACACCCAATTCTCTTATTTCCTTATCAATTTGAGGCAAACCTGCATAGGTACGAATGGCATCATCTTTTTGTTCTATATCTTTTACTTTAGAAGAAACATCTTCCAATTGTGATTGTAAATCAACTAAAGTTTCTGTTAGAAACTCATAATTAGATTTAAGTTCTTTAACTTTAGTTTTATATAAAATATTAGTGATTGTATCTGCACTGATAAATAAGGTTACGGATATTACTAAAATTGCTATTGCTGAAAAAACAAGCAGCTTATTATGAGATAAATGGAAATGGTTTGCACCAGTTTCTTTCTCAGAAACAATAATATAATTATGATATTGGTTTTTATTTTTTTTACCAAACATACTTTAACCTAATTATTCAGATTGCTCGCTTAAATTTTCCTCTGACTTTTCTAAAGATTCATTCACATCTATTATTTCATCTTCAGGAATATTATGTTTATCTTTAATATTCTCAATTTCAGTTAATTTAAACTTAATTGATTCTTCAATTTGGTCAATTTTTTGTATATGTGCAAAAAAATCATTATTTCCTGTAAAATTTGCCATATTATCATCTTTTGCTTGATTATATACTAACTTTCCTAAAGCTTCTTTCTCACTCCGTAAATCGCGTTGAAATTGATGGACTTCTATTTTAATCTTACTAATTTTTGTTAGCTCTTCAGTTTTTGCTACAGCAACTTTACTTACTTCTTCAGCCTTTTCGATGGCAGCATTACTCCAATCTTTCATATTGTCTTTTAAATCATCCCAAAGCTTTGTCATCATATCCTCTTTTATTCAATTTTCATATTTAATCAATACTAGAATTTCAATGATTAATCTTTCTTCAACAACATATTTGAAATATAAAAAATTCCAGCCCCTATAATCAATGCATTAAGCTCAAGCATAACATTGTTATGCTTAATGCCCCAAATGAGGCCAGAAATTATAATAACCATGCATACTATTTGAATGCTTCTAAGTAGTACGTACTTCATATCTTTTATCTAAATTTTTCCAACGCATAAAGTTTTTAATATTCCATTTATATGCTTCTGATAATATAGAAAGAGGATCTTCAATATTTGCTAATTTTTTTGCAAGCGATGCTATCTGGCGGTCATTTAATCTTTCATACAAAAGACGATTAACAAAAGATAATCTTCTCTTTTTATTTATATCCTTAATTAATTCTAAAGCAGCACTTTCTTTACCAGCTAATGAAAGTGCTGCAGATAAACCTGAGATCATTGACATTCTCATTCCAAAGCCAAACAAATAATCTTGGTATCCTCCAGATTCACCGATTGAAAAAGGTAATCTAAAATTTTGAAAAGGAAGTGAAAAACTCCCATAACTTCCAAATTGATTCCCACCATGAATATTAATGTCAGCAGATTTAAAATAAGTTAAACAATTTTCTAAGATATTTTGATTTTTTCCTTTCTGCTTTTTAAATGCTGAAGCTAAAGTTCCTTGACCATTTAAAATAATTAAATAAGCATATCCTTTTGGTGCAAATTGATTTCCCAAAAGTAAATGGACTTGATTACTTAAGTTACTTTTAAAGTTAATACCACGTATATATGCTGCTGCTTTTTAGTACCAGTTGCAATAATCGAGCAATCATTTGGTGCTTTTGTACCTAATTTAAATTGAACATCTAAATCTTTACACTGTTTAAATAATTGACTGTCAAAGTCTTGGTCATTAGATCCTCTTTTTACCATGTAAAAAAATGGTTTTTTACTAGAAATATCTAAAGGAGAGAAAAAATTTGAATGAATTGTAAACTCTGAAATAGGAAATGAAGTTATTTTTTTAAAATCAAATCCCACTTTATTAAAAAAAGCATTCATGGGTGTTGGAAATATCCAATTTTCCAATCCCTCATAATCCCCATGGCGATTACCTCCAACTACATGATTTTTTTCAAATATAATTGGATTAAAACCAAACTTTTTTAAACTAATTGCAGCGCTAAGTCCCGCAACACCACCACCAGCAATTTTAATAATATTAGAATTACGTTGGTAGTTCACAAATTAACAATGAAGTTGTTGGACTGAAATAATTTGAGGAATACTTCTAAGATCATCTAGAACTTTTTCAGATAGAGTATTATCTACCCGAACGACTGAAAAAGCTTCACCTTCTTTCATCTCACGACTAAGTAAGTAAGCTCCAATATTAATATTAGCTTTCCCAAGCGTATATCCTACGCTTCCAATAACGCCTGGAACATCATTATTTCTCATAAATAACATTGTACCATAAGGATTAACTTCCATTTCATATCCAAGTATATTCACTAACCTAATCCGATTACCATCAAAAACACTGCCTCCAATTCTAGTTGCACCCAATTCTGCAGATACTCTAGAACGGATCAAATTAGTGTATGGACCACTATCATTTGTAAAACTATGTTCAATACTAATTCCAAGTTCTATTGCAATAGACTCTGCATTAATATAATTAACTCTATCGGGAACACGGTTTTTTAATAATCCTTTAAGAAATGCCAATGCTGCGGGTTTTGTTTCATCCATAGTTCCAGAACATTCAACCTGTACTCGATTAATAGATCCTTGGTTAAGCTGTCCTTGAATATTTCCCATTAGTTCAGATAGATCAAGATTAAATTTTATTTCTTTAAGCTTTGCCATATCAGATATTGGCATATTAATCGCATTATTTAATTTCTCATTAATTATATAATCTCGAACCTGTTCGCAGATTGCTAGACTCACTCCTTCTTTAGCTTCTTCAGTTGAAGCACCTAAATGGGGTGTAAGCAAAATATTATTTGCTTTTATTAAAGGATTTTTATCTTCAAGTGGCTCAGAAGTGAAAACATCAATTGCAGCACCTGCAATTTTACCTTCATTTAATACTCTAGCTAAATCAACTTCATTTATTATTCCACCCCTTGCCACATTTACTATTCTTGCATTTGACTTCATTTTTATTAATTGTTCATAATTAAACAAATCACGTGTTGAATCATTTAATGGAACATGAACTGTAATATAGTCAGCATTTTTAGTTAGGTTATCTAAATCAACTATTTTGATCTCTTCCGGATTAAATTTATCCTCATTCATATATGGGTCATAACCAATGACATTCATACCAAATGCTCTGCAACGAGTTAAAACTTCTTGCCCTATCTTACCTAAACCAACGATGCCTAAAGTTTTATTTCGAAGTTCTGAACCCACTAATGCGTTTCGATTCCATTGACCTTTCTTAAGACTTGAATTACCTTCAGCAATATTTCTTGATAAACTTAAAATAATTGCCACTGTATGTTCAGCAGCGGATATAGTATTAACATCAGGAGTATTCATGACAACAACACCTCGCCTTGTTGCAGCCTCAATATCAATGTTATCTACACCTACACCTGCCCTTCCTATAACTACAAGTTTTTTTGCACTTTCAATCATTTTAGCAGTTACTGAGGTTCCACTTCTGATCACCCAACCTTGAACATCTTTACAAGCTTCAGCTTTTTCTTTATCTGATGCATTAGGTAATTCAATTAGATCAAAATTAGCATCTTTCAATAAAGATAACCCTTTATTCGTAATAGGGTCTGAAATAAGAATTTTCATAAAAATTAGCTTTGTTGACGTCTGATTAGATTTAAAGCAGAACCCGCTCTAAACCAATCAATTTGAGAAGAATTATAAGTGTGATTACATATAATTTTGTGTGTAGAGCCATCTTTATGTTTTACAAGCATTTTTAACGGCTTTGAGGGTGAAAAATTTTCAAGGTCGAAAAAATCAAAAGTATCATCTTCTAAGATTAAATCATAGTCTCGTTTGTTTTGAAAAGTTAAAGCTAGCATACCTTGTTTCTTCAAGTTGGTCTCATGTATTCGTGCAAAAGACCTTACTAATACTGCACAAACCCCTAAAAAACGAGGCTCCATTGCTGCATGTTCTCTAGATGAGCCTTCACCATAATTTTCATCACCAACTACTAAGCTTAAAACTTGATTAAATTTATAATCCCTTTGAACATCGGGGACAGGACCATAATTACCAGATAATTGATTTTTTACTAAATTTGTTTCATCATTAAAATAATTAACTGCTCCAGTAAGCATATTATTAGAAATATTATCCAGATGACCTCTTAATCTAAGCCATGGTCCAGCCATAGAAATATGATCTGTAGTGCATTTACCTTTAGCTTTAATAAGTAGTTTAACTCCTAAAATATTTTTTCCATTCCATTCTTTAAATGGTTCAAGAAATTGTAATCTTTCAGAACTAGGATTAATAATCACATCTATATCTTTTCCGTCTTTAGCTGGTGCTTGGTATCCATTATCTTTGACATCAAAACCTTTATCTGGCAATTCTAAACCACTAGGTTCTTGAAACTTTACTGTCTTACCATCACTATTTGTGAGTGTATCTTTAATTGGGTTAAAAGTTAAATCGCCAGCTATAGCAATAGCTGTAACGAGCTCTGGAGAACCAACAAAAGCATGAGTATTAGGATTTCCATCTGCTCTTTTAGCAAAATTTCTATTGAATGAGTGAACAATTGTATTCTTATCTTCTTTTTCCGCGCCTTGCCTAGACCATTGGCCAATACATGGGCCACAAGCATTAGCAAATACACTCCCACCTAAATCATTAAAAATATCAATGAAGCCATCTCTTTCTATAGTAAAACGAACCTGCTCAGAGCCAGGTGTAATAGTAAATTCAGATTTTGTAACTAAACCATTCGCTACTGCTTGTTGCGCTATAGATGCTGATCTAGAGATATCTTCATATGATGAATTTGTGCAAGATCCAATTAAACCTACTTCAACTTTGGTTGGCCAATTATTTTTTTCTGCCTTTTTTGCCATTTGAGATATTGGTGTCGCACGGTCAGGTGTAAATGGTCCATTCAAGTGGGGTTCTAATTCTGATAAATTAATTTCAATAACTTGATCAAAATACTTTTCAGGATTAAGGTTAACTTCAGAATCTGCTTTTAAATTTTCTTGTTGATTATCTGTTAATAAGGCTAATTCTTCTCTCCCAGTTGATCGTAAATATTCTCCCATTTTTTTATCATAAGAGAAAATTGATGTTGTTGCACCTATTTCCGCACCCATATTGCAAATGGTTCCTTTACCAGTACATGAAATTTTATCAGCACCATCACCAAAATATTCTACTATGGCACCAGTTCCACCCTTTACAGAAAGAATACCAGCTAATTTTAAAATAACATCTTTAGCTGAAGTCCATCCATTCATTCTTCCTGTTAGCTTAACTCCTATTAATTTTGGAAATTTTAATTCCCATGGCATACCGGCCATTACATCAACCGCATCAGCTCCACCTACACCAATTGCAACCATACCTAAACCACCAGCGTTGACAGTATGACTATCAGTTCCAATCATCATACCACCAGGAAAAGCATAGTTTTCTAAAACAACTTGGTGAATAATTCCTGCGCCAGGTTTCCAAAACCCGACTCCATACTTATTTGATACTGATTCTAAAAAATCATAAACTTCTGTATTAACATCTTTGGCTATTTCTAAATCTTTTTCAGCACCAACTTTAGCTTGAATTAAGTGATCACAATGGGTTGTAGTTGGTACGGCAACTTTATTTTTACCAGCCATCATAAATTGCAATAAAGCCATTTGTGCAGTAGCATCTTGCATTGCAACTCTGTCAGGACTGAAAGAGACATAAGATTCTCCCCTTTCGTAATCCAAAATCTTATGATCTTCAGCAAGGTGACTAAATAATATTTTTTCAGTTAAAGTAAGTGGCCGTTGGATGATATTTTTAGCAGCTGAAATCCTATCGGGCATTCTATCATAAAAAGCCTTAATTATATTTAGATCAAACACAGAGGTCCTTTCGAGTAGGAAAAACAACTTAACATAATTATGTTAAATATTTATAAAAACGAAAATGAAATTACATATTTCTAACTTCTATTTCAATTTCTATACCATTAATAAATTTAGTTTTTCAAAAAAATAAAAAGTGATTCAAATTTCACTAATAATAAATACTAAATTTTGTACTAATGAGAAGTCATAGAATTTTACTGATAATTGGAATTTTATCAATCCAATTTGGATTTGGTCAAAAAAAAATAGAGATCATTTCATCTAGTTTTGATCAATTAGTTATTAAGGTAAATACTAAATTAATTACAGCTGAAGATTTAAAACCTTTTGATATATTAATTGGATTACCAAGTAAAACACTTCCAAATATTCAATTAGAATCCAAAAAAGAGGCTCAAATTGAAAAAATAAAAATTAGAGAAATTGCAAAGACAGAATGGATAAATAGTCAAATAGTAAATGGCCTTAACACTGGAACTCTTAGAATCTCACCAATTTATACAAAAAGTGTTTATTATAAATCAATGATCATTAGAATAACATTTGAGAGGAAAAAAAGAAGTTTCAATATCGCTTCGAATTCACAAAAAATACTTTTATCACCAAAAGTAATAAATTGGCATATTTCTAAAAATTGGATTACGCCAAATATCAAATTAGCAAAAAAACTACTTGAATTACCAAATGGGGAATGGTTACAATTTACTTTATCTAAAGATGGAATCTATAAATTAACAGGAAAACAAATATTAGATTTAATACAGTTAAATATGAATTTAGATCCTAGGAGCATTATGCTTTTTACTAGTTCATCACTTGGGAGAGATCGAACATATAACTTAAGTCAAAAAATCTCAAAAGATTTTTCTATTCCAGATAACTTAGTTGAAATTTCAATTGCTATTGATGGAGAATCTGATGGGAATTTAGAAAATGATGATATATTATATTTTTATGGTCAAGGATCAAGTGGATTTAATTTTAATAATAATAATATGATATGGCATCAAAACTTATACTTTACAGAATCTAATTATTGGTTACTAATTCCATCAGATAATACCTTGAGAGGTAAACGCATTAAAACAGCAAACAAAGTTCAAGCTGGTACTAAAATCTTTGACTATGGACTTAGCTATATACATTTAGAAACCGATTTAGAAAACCCTCAGAACTCCGGCTTAGGTTGGGGAAATACTGTAGTCCAACAAGGAAGTTCATTTAGTCAGGAAGTTAATCTTATCAAACCTATTTCATCAAAAAATGCTAATGGGTCATTTGGCATGATTGGCAATGAGTCTAATCAAACAAAATTTAAGAATACTGAACACAAAGTTAATCTATCGTTAAATGGAAAAGAATTAAGTAGTTTGACATGGTCAAATATTGGACTTAAATCAGCAAATTTTTTGATTGAACCAAATATACTTATTGATGGCAATCAAACCTTTGAAATAACCAATAATAATGATAACCCAAATTCACTGCCTTTTTATGATTTTCTTTCACTTTCATACTATAGAGAACTTGAATATAGAAAACCTTTTGAATTTATTTCACCAATTCACTCTGCTGATGCTACATTTAGAATTAAAGGTAATGATATAAGAGTTTGGAATATTACAGATATTACTAGTCCAAAGAATATTCCTCTAGAAATTAATGAAGGTATAATTTCATCACATGTAACTATCCCGACTGATAAACCACAACGTTTTTTTACATTTAAAATTTTAGATATACTTTCACCATCTTCTTTGGTTTATCATGGACAGAAAGAATGGGAAAATTTAAGAAATGTATCAAAAAAGGTGAATCACATAATTATTGGCCCTCAAGCCTTTTCTTCAGCTACCGCTCCATTGATTAATCATCGAAATAAAACTTTATATGCTTCTCTAGGAGATATTTATCAAGAATTTTCAGCCGGAAATGAAGATCCGATTGCAATTAGACATTTTTTACAGTGGTCTCAAGAAAATTGGGAAGAAAAACCAACTACGGTTTTTCTTATTGGTGATGCTGATTTTGATTATCGCAATATTACGGGTAAATCAAAAAATATAGTTCCAACAATTGAAGTTGGAACAAATTATACATATGCAACAGATGATCGACTAACAGCATTTAATGGAATAATACCTGAGATGGCTACTGGACGTTTTCCAGCAAGAAATGAGCAAGAAGTTTCAGATTTTATTGAAAAAATTATATCTTTTGAGACAAACTTACCCCCCGGAATTTGGAAACAAAGAGTAACGCTTGTTGCTGATGACCCTGCAAGACCTGAAAGAGAACCTTACGAATTATTCATTGGAAGAAGCCATACTATAAATTCAGAAAGACTCTCAAAGTCTATTCCCGATTACATAGATATTGAAAAATTATATATGGTTGATTTTCCTGAAGAGAAAGATGCTTCAACCTTTGGAGTCACTAAACCAGAAGCAACCCAGGCCTTGTTTAATCAATTATCCCAAGGCACAGCATTTGTTAATTACATTGGCCATGGTAATCCAATCCAATGGGCTCAAGAAAAGCTACTTATAATGAGTGATGAGAGAAATGACATATCTTCAATCAAAACTAACATGAAATTACCTATTTGGATAGCTGGAACATGCAATTGGGGACAATTCGATAATATCGATAAAGAATCATTTGCTGAAGAGTTAATTAGAACTCCAATGGATGGTGCATCTGCTATTATCACTACAAATAGAGGAATATCAGTTTCTAGTAATATTCAATTTTTAGAAAACATTTTTAATGAAATTTTTAAAGGTGATTCTATAACGACAAAAAATTTAGGAACTGTTATGCAATCAATAAAAACTGGTGGATCAGATGGAGAAATATTTCACCTTTTTGGTGATCCTGCGATGAGATTACCAATTCCAAAAACTTTAATTAGCGATGGAAGGGTCTCACCGGATACATTACAGACACTAGAAGTTGGTACTCTTATTGCCAAAAGTCCAATTAAGTCAGGAAATGGTATAATAGTTTTTGAAGATGGACCAAGTGAAGTTACCAAATCATTTAACTATGCTTCAAAGATAGAAGAGATTACTTATTTACAAAAAGGTCCAACATTATTTAATGGTTCATTCACTTTTTCAAATTCAACTTTTTCTCCTCAATTTAGAGTTCCTAAAGATATTACCTACACAAAGAGTCCAGCAAAAGTGCGATTTAGTATAAATGATGGTTTAGATAATGAGGCCTTTGGTTCAGTTTCAGGAATTTCTCTTTCATTAGGTTCACCAAGTAATGATGTAGAAGGGCCAATTATTACGTTTGAATCTGAATCTGGGCTTAAACTAAAAAATGGAGATATCTTACCTGTAAATCAAAATCTTATCATCAGAATTTCTGATCCTATGGGCATTAATCTTACTGGTGAAAAAGGTCATGAATTATTTATTACTAATTCTCTTACGGGTGAAAAAGTGAACGTAATCGATCAATTTGTTTATGATAGTAATAGTATCAATACAGGTACAATTATTTTCAAAGATTTTTCAGAAGATGATAATGTTTCTTTAATTATTAATGCTTGGGACAATGCAAATAATCCAACTGAGGCTGAAATTCAATTAGTTTTACTTAAATCAAACAAACTTGATATACTTCGTGTTTTAAATTTTCCAAATCCATTTTCAACCGAAACTCAGTTTACTTTTGAATTAACTAAAGATGCTAAAGTTTCAATTAGTATCTATACAATTTCAGGAAGAAAAGTAAAATCTTTTATCGAAAGCAATCAAAAAATAGGATTTAATAGAATTACATGGAATGGACGTGATGAATATGGTAATTTATTAGCAAATGGAGTCTATTTATATAAAATTAAAGCTGAAATTAATAATCAAAAAATTAATCATATTGGAAGATTAGCAATTTATAGATGAATAAAGTAATTGACTTACCACTAATTCTTGCATCAAAATCACCAAGAAGAAAAAAACTACTTAAACAAATTGGTCTGACCTTCAAAGTTATACCTAGTGAAGTAGATGAAAATTTCGACATTGAGCTATCACCTTCAGAATTTGTTTCTCACTATGCAAAAAAGAAAGCTGATAGTATAGCTAAAAAATATCCAGGTTATTACGTAATTGGCGCTGATACAATTGTAGTTTATAATGAACAAATCTTAGGCAAACCAAATAGTAAAACCGAAAGCTATGAAATGCTATCATTATTATCTGGAAAGATACATAAAGTATATACTGGAGTATCAATTCAGCATGATGATCATAATATAAATAAAACATTTTACGATGTCACTAATGTATCAATTAATACTTTAAGTGATGATGATATATATCATTATATTAAAGTTTATAATCCTTACGATAAGGCTGGAAGCTATGGAATTCAAGATTTCTTTTCCGTTCATGTAAACAAAATTAATGGCTGCTTTTATAATGTTATGGGTTTTCCACTATCTTCTTTTTATTACCATTTTTCTAAAATAATCAAATAAAAATAGTTTTTCAGTATCAAAACATGCACGTAAATTTTTTTTAATATGTCAAGCTTTTATAAAGAATTAAAAGACCTTCGAATAGAGTCAGGTATTGATCTTGAAGAGATTCACAACAGAACAAAGATTAGTTTAGAAGCCTTAAGAGCAATTGAAAGTGGTCAATTTGATGAGCTCCCTCAAACCTATATTCGTTTATTTGTTCGTGCGTATGCAAATGAAATTGGTGCAGATGAAAATTCAACGTTAAGTGAATTAGATAAGTTCTTATCGGGGAAATCAAAGGTTGATAGTCAGACAGAATCAAAGAAAAGCTATCAAGAAATTAAAAAAGTAGCTGAAGAAAAAGATATTGATCAAATAAAACCATCATCAGTTACTTCAAAAAATATTAGGACTGATACGGTAAAGGGCTTTGCCCTTTTAAGCATTCTCATTTTTTCCATTTATACCATTCGGCAAATCAATAAAGAAGAAGCTTCAAAAGCTCCTATTGTTTACCCAAGTGATTTTGAAGAAGAAGGCCCGATAACTAATCAAATTCTTCAAAATGATTTCGACTTATTTTCCGAGTCTATTCAAATAATGGAAGAACAAGCTCCTTATACTTTTAAAATGGCTACCGTTGAAAGAGTTTGGTATAAAACAAAAATTGATACTTTAACTTTCTTTGAAGATATTCTACCTTCAGGAGATAATCGACTTTACGAGTTTTCTGATTCATTAATAGTGCTTTTTAAATATTCAAAAGGCTTGAACCTTTACTTGAATGGTTCTCCCTTAAACTCATTTAAATCATCATCAAATCCTCTGCGTATAATTTTCTCTTCATTCGACAAAACTGTTACCACTCAACAGTTCATTCCAAAAAACTAATCTCAATTCTTTAAAGTTTTTCTTTAGTTAATTACTTCAAGTTTAATAAGGAGTGAATATTTTTTTATAATATTTATTGACACAGGTGGGGTATAGTAGATAGATTATGGGTAGTTGTGGGTAATTATCCCTAACAATTTGGGCATGACAATAAATAACAATACATTTACAGGCGAGCACTCTTACTCATTAGATGTAAAAGGGCGAATCAATATTCCAGCAAAATTCAGGAATGTTCTTTCTGATGATAATGAAAAATCTTTTGTAATTACAAAAGGCATGGATTCTTGCATTTGGGTTTACCCAATTATAGTTTGGCAGAATATTGAATCTGAACTAAAAAAACTCTCATCTCTTTCAAATGTAAACCGATCATTTGTAAGAAATACAGTTCGTTATGCATCAAAAGTCAAATATGATAAGCAAGGCAGGATTGCTATTACACCCAACCTTATAAAATATGCCAATCTAACCAAAGAAACTTTGATTATAGGAATGGTAAATAAAATTGAGATTTGGAATCCAAGCTTATTAGCTAAGGCTGATAAGGAATCTCAAAAAATTGACTCATCACAGTTTGATGAGCTTGCGGATAAAATTATACTCTGATGATTAATTCAACATCACAGGAAAAATTCCTTCCGCATATTCCTGTAATGTTGTCAGAAGTATTAGAATATTTAGATCTTCAAGAAAATGGCGTATATATTGATGGAACTGTTGGTGCAGGCGGGCATGCTAAAAGTATTCTTGGTAATCCTTCATCCTCAAGGAAAGTTATTGGGCTTGATCGGGATGCGGAGGCACTGGAAATATGTAATAAACAATTTAATTCCTCCGCAAACCTAATTATTACCCGAAGAACGTCATATCATCAATTTCCTACAGTTTTAAATGAGCTTGGTATTGATGCAGTGAACGGGATATTATTAGATCTTGGCCTTTCTTCAATGCAACTTAATTCTCAAAGCAGAGGTTTTGCTTTTGAATCTGATGGCAATCTCGATATGCGCTTCAATAAAGATTCTGGTGAAACTGCTACTGATTTAATTAATCATTCAACTGAAGAAGAATTAGCAAATATTATCTTTCATTTTGGAGAAGAAAGACATTCAAGGAAAATTGCTTATAATATAAAAACTATGAAAAAAATGAACGCTGTAGCTGATCTTAAAGAAGCTGTCCGGCGTTCAACCCCTCCACATAAACGCAAAAAGTCTCTGGCGCGTGTTTTCCAAGCCTTACGCATTGCTGTTAATAGTGAATTAGAAAAACTAGAATTATTTCTTAATTCTTTTATTGATTACTTAGCTATTAATGGTCGTGTAGTAATTATTTCATACCATTCAATCGAAGATAGAATGGTTAAACACGCTTTTAGAGCATTAAAAAACAACCAGAGACTTACACCTATAAGTAAAAAACCTATTATTCCAACAATAAAAGAACAAGAGTACAATCCTCGTTCAAGGAGCGCTAAGCTTAGAGCCGCTGAGAGAGTCAATTAAAAAAATGATAAAAAGAAAAAGAAGATCGAAGAAGAGTTCAGAGTTTATTCAGACATTATTATTTTTTATGACAACTATACTATCGATTTCAGGGTTAATTATTTATCTTTGGGTTTATACTGAAATTGACGAAACAATGTTGGCGATCGAAGTTCAAAATCAAGTTACTAAAGAACTAGATAATTCTTTAAAAGAACTAAAAATGGAGGTTCTTAACTTGTCTCGAAGTGATAGAATATCTTCTGTAGCACGTAATGAGCTTAACATGGTCCCAGCGGAGCCTGAGACATTAATGATTTTTATTAATAAAGATCAGGTCGGTTTACTAAATTGACAAAAACATATTTGAAATTTCGCTCACGCGTTACTGTTTTATCATGCTTTTTAATTTTTGCGTGGGTCGGTTTAACCGCTAGGCTTTTTCAGATAATGATTATTGATAGTGAGGAATATCGCAAGCAAGGATTTAGTCAGAGTCAGAAAAATGAAAAATTAATGGCTGTCCGAGGGAATATTTATGATCGCCAAAACAATCTTCTTACTAATAATATTATTCACTATTCGATTGGAGTTCATCCTTCAAAAGTAAAAGATAAAATTAAATTTGCTAATATGATTTCTAATGCTACTGAAAGAGATGCTAATTATTATGTAAATAAACTTAACAGTAAGGCTGATTTTGTTTATCTAGATAGAAATTTAAGGCAGGCTAAAGTAAAGTCTATAATTGATAAAAAAATAACAGGTTTAGTTATAGAAAGAAAATCAAGAAGGTCATATCCTCACAGTAATATAACTGCTCAGATTATTGGGTTTACAGATGTTGATGACAAAGGCTTAATTGGAATTGAAGAAGAATATAATGAGCAACTTTCTGGAAAGCCAGGATGGGTAGTTAAACAAGTCAATGGAAAAGGTCGCTCACAGTACAAAACAAGCTTTCCTATGAAAGCTCCAATTGATGGCGCAAATATTCAGCTAACAATTGACTTAGAATATCAAAGTGTTCTTCAAGAAGAATTAAGTCGAAGAATGAATGAAGCAAATGCAAAAAGTGCTATGGGAGTACTTATGAATCCCCAGACAGGCGCTGTTTTAGCAATGGCTTCACTGCCAAGCTATGACCCAAATAATCCAATGTCTTCACCTATTGAAAATCAAAAAAATAAAATCATAACAGATCAATTTGAACCAGGATCAACTTATAAAGTTGTTGCAGCAACTGCTGCTGTAGCTACAAATACAGTTTCTTTGTATGATGAGTTTTTTTGCGAAGATGGTCAATTTACGGTTGCTGGAAAAACAATTTCAGATCATGAAAAGTTTGGTCTTCTAACTTTTCCCCAGATCATAGCTCACTCAAGCAATGTTGGAACGATTAAAATTGCCCAAAAATTGGGGAAGAACCCACTCTATAAATTCTCTAGAGATTTTGGATTTGGTAACATTACGGGGATACGTTTCCCAGGAGAAACGCAAGGGATTCTAAGAAAGACTTCAGATTGGAGTGAAATTTCATTAGCTGAAATTTCAATAGGTTACGAGGTCGCTGTTACAGCGCTTCAAATGGCATCTGCATATTCAGCTATAGCGAATGGAGGTTTTTTACTCAAGCCAAGATTAGTAAATCAAATTTTTTCTCATAATGGAAAAGTTATATACAAAGAAAATCCTGAAGTAATAAGAAAGGTTGCGGAACCTGAGACAATGAACATCATTAAAGAAATGCTTACTCAAGTTGTTCAAAAAGGTACTGGCATAAAGGCAGGTATTAAAGGTTGGAGCATAGCAGGAAAAACAGGTACTGCGCACAAAGTTATTGATGGAGCATATTCTGATAAATATATTTCAAATTTTGCAGGGTTTTTCCCAGCTAACAATCCACAAATTGTAGGGGTTATCATTCTTGATGAGCCAAAATATGGACTTCATTGGGGAGGTTATGGCGCAGCTCCTATATTTCGTCGTGTTATGCAACGTATAATAAATATGGATGATTCAATTCAATACCACAAACCTAAAATCGAGAAGGATGAACCAATTTTAGTAAAAGATTCAAAACAAAGTATAAATAAATCAATGGTTACATTAAGTACCGTCTCAAATTATCCTGTTTATAAAGATGGCTATACAATCGTACCTGATGTACGTGGAATGAGCATTAGAAAAGCAAAGCAAATTCTGATTGCTTCAAATATGCGCGCTGATTTTTCTGGATCAGGACATGTGCTATGGCAAAGCCCTAAGCCTGGAACAAAAATGCTACCTGGGTCTATATGTGTTATGGAATTGAATTAAAATGCATTTAAATGAATTAGTCAAAGATATTGTACAAGACCCTAGTGATATACCTAAAATAGAAATAAATAATATTTGCACTCATTCAGGTCAAGCACAAAATGGGAGTTTATTTGTTGCTATCTATGGGAAAAAATTTGATGGTCATGATTTTATTAAAAAAGCAGTAGAAAATGGAGCCTCTGCAATAATTTCTAATGGTAGAGATATTGGTGAACTTCCAGTCCCAAATATTAAAGTAGCGAATCCAAGGTTAGCTGCGAGTAAAATCGCAGCGGAATATTATGGGCACCCATCAAAAAAACTTAAAGTAATTGGTATTACAGGAACAAATGGAAAAACAACAACAGCATCAATAGTATATAATATTTTGAAAGCTGATGGTATAAAATGTGCTCAACTAGGTACTCTAGGTTTGATAGCAGATGATTTTATATCAGAAAAAACACTCACAACACCTGATCCAATTAAACTTCATAAAACTTTTAAAGATTTTTTAAATAAAGGGTTTACACATATTGTAATGGAAGTCTCATCACATGCATTAGATCAAATGCGTGTCGCTGATATTGAATTTAACATTGCCTCCTTTACTAACCTTTCGCCTGAGCATCTAGACTATCACAAAACAATGGAAGATTATTTCCACGCTAAAACAAAATTATTTCATGGCTTATCTATTACAAGTACCTCAATTATAAACTATGATGATAAAATGGGGAAACTAATCGCCAAAGAATCCAAGGCGCCTGTAATTAGCGTTTCTAAAAAAGGAGCATCTGATATTTATTTTTCTGATTTAAAACAAGATCTTAATGGTATAAAGGGAAAAATATCTGCGGGAGATAAAGTTATTGAAATTGATTCTGCTTTAATAGGTGAATTCAATGTAGAAAACATACTTTGTGCAGTTGGAATTACTAATTCTCTAGGGATAAAAAAACAAATAATTAGCTCAGGAATAAAAAATAGTTTTGTTATTCCAGGCAGAATGGAAGTTTTTTACAAAGATAATGGCGGAACAATTATTGTTGATTATGCACATACTCCTGATGCATATGAAAAAGTTTTAAAGACCGTTTTACAAATTAAACCTAATAATGGTTTATTAAATGTTTTATTTGGCTGCGGCGGTGACCGTGATGTTTTAAAAAGACCAAAAATGGGTAAAATTGTTGAAAAATATGCAGATAAATTATGGATCGTGCCTGATAATCCTCGTTCAGAATTAATTGATTCTATTAATAGTCAAATAATAAGTGGATTATCTTTTCAAAAGCATGAAGAATTTAATGATCGAGGTCTAGCCTTACTTAAAGCATTAGATGATTTAGGTACAAAAGATATTCTCTTAGTTTTAGGTAAAGGCAGAGAAAGATATCAAGAAATATCTGGGGAAAAAATAGAATATTCAGATATTGAAATAATTGAAAAAGTGATAAATGAGAATTAGCTTACCTAATCCAACTCGATTTTCAAAAATATTTGAATCTGCGCTAGGCAAATCTTTGAATATTGAATTAACAGGCATTGCCACTGATAGTAGAGAAGTTCAAAAAGGTGATTTATATATTGCTATCTCTGGTGATCGTGTTGATGGCCATTTGTTCTTAAAAGAGGTGTTTGATAAAGGCGCTGGAGCCGCCTTGGTAAGTGAATCTTTTAATCAAATAAAAGGCTATCAAATCCTTGTGAATGACACGATAAGTGCAATCGGCAAAGTTTCAACTCTATGGCGTGAACAATTTGATTTTCCGATAATCGGAATAACAGGCTCAAATGGTAAAACATCTACAAAAGAATTATTAAAACATATTCTATCAGCAAAATTTGATGTGCATGCAACTGAAGGTAATTATAATACTTCCATTGGGCTTCCCCTTACCCTTTTGCAGTTAACCTCATTTCATGGTGCTTCTATTTTGGAAATGGGTGCAAATCAATCTGGTGATATAAAAGAATTATGTAAAATTGCAAATCCAACTCATGGATTAATTACGAATGTTGCCCCAGCTCACCTTGAAGGCTTTGGTACTATAGAAAATGTTGCTAAAACAAAGGGTGCTCTTTTTGAAAGTTTATCAAATGGGGTTTCCTTTGTAAACATTACCGACAATCAAGTTTCAAAACTTAAAACATATGGTGATAAGGTAACTTTTGGTCTAACTCCTGATTGTGATTACCCAGCTGATCTTCATCATGAAGAAGATAGTACTATTACTTTAACAATTAATACTCGAGAAGTGCCAACAAACTCAACAAATTTATCTTTTGCTAAAAATATTATTGCAACATCAGCTATAGCACAAGAATTAGGGCTAGAATGGGATGCTATAATTGATCGAGTGCAAACTTTTATTCCACCAAAAGGAAGATGTGAAGTTAAAAACAATGGTGTAATTACTATTATCGACGATACATATAATGCGAATCTAGAATCAACTATTGCAGCAATTGACTACCTTAAGGCTTTTAGCGGGAACGGTCAGAAAATTTTTGTTTTTGGTGACATGCTTGAATTAGGTGATTCATCCATTGAACAACATAAAACAATTGGGGAAAAATGCAACGATTCAGAAATAAGTGCAGTTTTAACAGTTGGTAAAGAAACAATTGCAACCGATGGAGCATTATTAATTGACTTTCATAGACATTTCAATCATAAAGATGATTTATTAGAATCTTTAAATGAAATTATTAAAGAGGGAGATAAAGTTTTAGTGAAAGGTTCGAGAGGAATGAAAATGGAAACAATTGTAGAGGCATTGTTAAACTAATTATGCTTTATCATTTACTTTATCCGCTTAGAGATATTTTTTCACCCTTCAATATTTTTCAATATATCACTTTTCGAAGTGCAAGTGCTGCAATAATGGCATTGCTTATAAGTTTCATTTTAGGTCCTATAATCATTCGAAAGCTCAAAGACTTTCAAATTGGCGAGGAAATACGCGATTTTGGACCCGAGAGTCATCTAAAGAAAAAAGGGACGCCAACTATGGGGGGCTTAATTATTCTTTCTGCAATAATTTTTCCTACTCTTCTTTTAGCTGATCTTAATAATCCATTTATTGAAATTTTATTAATTTCAACAGTATGGATGGGTTTTATAGGTTTTATTGACGATTATTTAAAATCTGTTAAGAAAATAAAAAAAGGTTTAATAGCGCGTTATAAGCTTGGTGGGCAAATTTTACTCGGAATGATAATTACTTTTTGGATTTATAATACTCCAGGTTGGGATAATATAAGGACAGTTACTTCAATTCCATTTTTTAAAGATACCGTTTTTGATTTTGGTTTATTTTATCCATTAATAATTTTACTGGTTGTATCTGGTACTTCAAATGCAGTTAATCTAACAGATGGCCTAGATGGTTTGGCAACTGGCCTATTGGCAATTGCTTTTTCTGTATTTGCAGTTATAGCATATATTAGTGGCCGTATCGATTTTTCTGACTATCTAAATATTATTTATCTACCAGGAGCTGGAGAGTTAACAGTTTTTTCTGCAGCTTGTGTTGGAGCTTGTTTGGGGTACCTTTGGTTCAATGCAGCACCCGCAGAGGTATTTATGGGTGATATAGGCTCTCTTTCCACAGGCGCCGCACTTGGCACTTTAGCAATTCTACTTAAAAAAGAGTTTTTATTAATAATTATCGGTGGTGTTTTTGTTGCAGAGGCCATATCTGTAATTCTTCAAGTTAGTTATTTTCGTTACACTAAGAAAAAATATGGTGAACCAAAAAAACTTTTTTTAATGGCTCCAATTCACCATCATTTTGAACTAAAAGGTTGGCCTGAATCTAGAGTGGTTATACGGTTTTGGATCATAGGTCTTCTTCTTGCATTGTTAACAATTGCCACATTTAAAATTCGCTAATGAACATAACTGATAAAAGAAATATTAATATTAAAGGACGAAATATTGTAATTATTGGCATTGGCCAAAGTGGTGCTGCCGCAGGAAAACTTGCAAAATATTTAGGCGCTAATGTTTTAATTAGTGAATCAAATTCAAATTCAAAAATTGTTAGTTTAAGTAAAAAAATAGAATCTTACGGAATAGATACAGAATTAGGTGGGCATAGTGAAAAAATATTCAATGCAGATTTATGGGTGGTCTCGCCCGGTGTACCACAGAACATATCTATTATTAAAGAAGCTTCTAAGCATAATATTAATATAGTTAGTGAAATAGAGTTTGCTAGTTGGTTCACAAGTTCTCAAATCATTGCCATAACTGGTTCGAATGGAAAAACAACAACAGTTAATTTATTATTTGAAATGTGTAATATTAAAGAATTAGAGCCAATTCTTGGAGGAAATATTGGTATTGCATTTTCCGGTTTAGTCTTAAATGATTTACAAAATAAAATATCGAACAGAATTTATATATTAGAAATCTCTAGCTTTCAAATGGATAGGGTTAAGCATTTCAAACCTAATATATCTATTTTTCTTAATATATCTGAAGATCATTTAGATAGATATGAAAATATGGATGATTACATAAATGCAAAATTAAATATGATGCAAAATCAAGATAAAAATGATCATATTATTTTTAATCTTGATGATCAAATTTTAAATGATAAATTTTTGAATACTTTACCTGACAGTCACGGCTTTAGTATAAATCATAATAGCAACACCCTCCTTTCTATTTCATCTGATTCAACTAAAATTTATGATGATGCTTTTAATAAACTTATTGATTTAAAGAATGTGCCTCTACCAGGAAGACACAACCTATCAAATATATTGGCTGCTGCTACAGCAGCAAAAATACTAGGTGTTCCAAATTCAAAAATAAGTAAAACAATTTCTTCATTTAAAGGTGTTGAGCATCGAATTGAGAAAGTTATCAATATTAATGGAGTCACTTATTATAATGATTCAAAAGCAACTAATGTTGAAGCTGTAAAGGTTGCAATAAATAGTTTTGAGAAAAATATTTTTCTTATACTTGGAGGTCAAGATAAAGGTGGTGAATTTTCTATACTTCTTCCACATATCAAAAATAAAGTTAAAAGAGTCATCGCATATGGTGATGCGGCAAATATAATAAAAACAGCGCTAGGGGATGCGGTTAAATTGAAAATTGTATTCAGTTTAAAAGATGCTGTTAAGACCTGTCATAATCATGCACAGCCAGGTGATATAATATTACTGTCTCCAGGCTGTGCCAGCTTTGATCAATTTAAAAATTTTGAAGAGCGTGGCAACTTCTTTAAGACTGTTGTAAATGAAATGGCAACAGCATGAAGCATATTGATATAATCACAAAAAAATATGATCAATTATTACTTATTCTAATAGTAATTCTTTGCGTCATGGGAACTGTAATGTTATATAGTGCAAGTTCATCCTTATCTCTAAATGAGACGGGTGGTATAACTGATACGTTATTCATTCGTTCACACTTAAAGCGCTTACTTTTAGGCATCTTAGTCATGTTTTTGTTTATTATCATTGATTATAGAAAGTTTAAATCAATCGCACCATATTTAATGATCTGTTCAATTATTCTTTTATTAGCAACAAAAATCATGTATTTAGTAAAAGGAATTAATTTCCCCGCGCGTTGGTTAGATCTTGGATTTTTTACAGTTCAAACATCAGACATAGCTCGATTTTCATTAATATTATATATCGCTTATTACATTGATAAAAAGAGAGAAAAATTAAAAGATTTTTACAAAGGTTTCATCCCCCCTATTCTATTAATGGCGGGAATTTTATTTACAATAGTAATTCAGCCTGATTTTAGCACTGCAGCGGTTATTGGGTTAATAGGATTCTCAATGTTATTTATTGGAGGTGCAAAACTTTCTCATATAATTACAACTGGAGTTGTCTCAATTGTAATTATGATTCCAGTTATGCTAATGCGCTCATATCGTATGAAAAGAGTTATTTATTGGCTTGGATCTATTTTTGGAATTAATGGCGGTAATGAGCATGAAGTTATGGGCTACCAAGCCCAACAATCTTTGATTAGTTTAGGCAATGGTGGTTTTTGGGGATTGGGACTTGGTAATAGTTTAGAAAAAAATCTATTTCTTCCAACCCCTCATACTGATTTTATATTTGCAATTATTGGTGAAGAGCTAGGTTTCTTAGGAGCAATTTTCGTGATTTCTCTTTTTCTTTTTATTTTTCAAAGAGGTATAAAAATTGCAAAAGAGACAACAGATCCATTTGGTGTTATGCTTGCTGTTGGAATCTCATTTAGTATAATTATTTACTCATTTATTAATGTAGCTGTAGTCACCGGAATATTCCCTGTGACTGGCTTACCAATGCCACTAGTAAGTCATGGGGGAAGTAGTTTAGTTATGAATCTTGCTTGCTTAGGAATTTTACTAAATATAAGTCAAGCAAAACGAAGTGTTAGTCATTCTACTAGCTGGAAGCCAAATCTAAATGTCTAAACCCTTAAATATAATTATTTCAGGTGGAGGCACAGGAGGACATTTATTTCCTGCTCTAGCTATTGGCGATGAACTTCAGATTCAAAACTCAAATATTTTTATACATTATATTGGCTCGAAGTTTGGAATTGAAAAAGATGTATTGCCAATCAAAAATGTTCAACACTCGCTTCTACCCATTAGAGGTTTACAAAGAAGTTTTAGTTTTGAAAGCATTGGAAAAAATATGCTTCTTCCAAGTAGACTTATTTCATCTTTATCAAAAATTAGACAACTTTTTAATAATATTAAACCCCAGTTAGTAATAGGAACAGGTGGATATGCTTCAGCATTGCCACTACGTGAAGGCATTAGGAGGTCAATTCCAACTTTGATCCAAGAGCAAAATTCATTTCCGGGAATTACAACACGATGGTTTGAGAAGAAGGTAAATAAAGTATGCACTGCATTTGAAGAAGCTCAGTTAATGATTAAAAATAAATGTATTTTGACAGGGAATCCAATTAGACATGAGATAGATACTGGAGTGAGGGAAGTTGGACTAAAAGAATATGGATTTGACGAAAATAAAAAAACACTTTTATTATTTGGTGGAAGCCAAGGATCACTTGCCCTAAATCAAATGATGGATAAAATGGTTACATATTTATCTATATCTTCAATTCAAATTATATGGCAAACTGGTAAGCATTTTTTCAAAACGTATAATCACCATGAGAATGATAATATAAGAATTTTACCCTTTATTGATAACATGGCAAACGCTTATGCTTCCAGTGATTTAGTTATAAGTAGAGCAGGTGCAATTACTTGTTCTGAATTGACAGTTTGTGGTAAACCGTCAATATTAATCCCATTCCCTGCTGCTGCGGGAAATCATCAAGAAAAAAATGCTAAAGCTTTAGCACATAATGGAGCTTCAATAATTATAAATGAAGATAAAGTAAATCCTGATGAATTATCTTCTTTAATTCAAAATTTATTGAACAATAATAAACAGCTAAATCAAATGGCTGATTGTAGTAAAAAACTAGGCAAACCGAATGCTACAGCATTAATAGCTAAACAAGCTTTGGAGTTATTACAATAATGTTTAGAAAAGTTAATAAAGTCCACTTTGTTGGTATAGGTGGAATTGGGATGAGCGGTATAGCGGAATTACTATTAAACCTTGACTTTAAGGTTAGTGGCTCAGATTTAAATGATTCTGATATTATTAAAAATTTGAGATCTCAAGGTGCTAAAATATCTAATGAGCACCATATAAATAATATTAAAAATTGTGAAGTTGTTGTTTATTCAAGTGCAGTTTCAAATGAAAATGTTGAATTGATAGAGGCTGTTAAAAGAAAGATTCCTATTATTAAAAGAGCTGAAATGTTGGGAGAGCTAGTTGCTTTAAAACAAACTAGTATTGCAATAGGCGGAACTCATGGTAAGACTTCTACCTCATCAATGATTGGTTCATTATTATCAGAGAGTAAACTTGATCCAACTTTGATAGTAGGTGGATTAGTTCAAAATCTAGATACTAATTCAAAATTAGGTAATAGCGATCTTATAGTGGTTGAAGCTGATGAGTATGATAAGAGTTTTTTACAAATAAAACCAACAATAGCAATTATAACAAACATAGAAAAAGAGCATATGGATTGCTATAAAAATTTAGACGACCTTAAATCCTCTTTTATTCAGTTTGCTAATTCTGTTCCATTTTACGGAGCTCTTATTGCTTGCATTGATTCTCCTAAAGTACAAAAGATGTTACATTTAGTAAAAAGACCCATCACTACGTATGGTCTTTCACTTCAAGCTGAAATAAGTGCAAAAAACATAAAATATCATGGAGAAAACACATCTTATTCACTTTATAAAAATAATAAAAAAATAGGGATTGTCTCATTGAATGTTCCAGGAGAGCATAATGTGCTTAATTCTTTAGCTGCTGCAGCTATTGGATTTGAAATGGGTTTAAATATAGAAAGTATTATTAAAGGTTTAAAAAGTTATGGAGGAGTTCGTCGACGATTTGAAATTAAAGGAATTAAAAATGATATAATGGTAGTAGATGACTATGCCCATCATCCAACAGAAGTTTCAGCTACATTACAGGCAGCTAGAGATGGTTGGGATCGAAGAATTATTGCCGTTTTCCAACCTCATCTTTATTCAAGGACAAAAGATTTTCATAAAGAATTCGCTGCAGCTTTTATGAATAGCGACATTCTAATAATTACGGATATTTATCCTGCAAGAGAGTTACCTATAAAAGGTGTTAATGGAGAATTAGTTTATAATTCTGCAAGATCTATAGGTCATAAAAATGTGCATTATGTTCCTAATATAAAAAATATAAAAGAATGTTTAGATGGACTAGTTAAAAGCAATGATATGATTATAACAATTGGAGCCGGGACAATATGGCGATATGGTCAAGCATATTTTGAACATTTAAAGAAACTAAAGGATGCAAGTTGAGCTCCATCGAAACATTAAAAGGAATAACAAAAGGTATTTTTTTAAAAGAAGAAAATATGATGAAACATACATCTTATGGTATTGGTGGTCCAGCAAAAGCATATATTACTCCTGAAGACGAAAATGATCTTGGAAAAATATTAAAATTTGCAAATCAAAATAAAATAGAAACTTATTTTGTTGGTTCAGGCTCGAATTTATTGGTCTCTGATGATGGAATAGATGGAATAGTAATTACTTTAGGTAAAGCTATTAATAATTTAAAAATAAATGGCGCTAACGTCTATGCTGAGTCAGGTGTTATGTTAGGCAAGGTTGTTAAAGAGTGTATTAAGAGTAATTTATCAGGTTTAGAAAGTTTGATTGGAGTTCCAGGAACACTAGGCGGTGCATTAATAATGAATGCTGGAGCATTTGGAGGAGAAATTTCAAATTTTTTAAAAAAAGTGACTGTCATGACTATGCAGGGTGATAAAAAAGACTATAAATCGGGTGAAATAAAGTTTAGTTATAGACATTCCACTTTTTCATCAGAAGAAATAGTTATAAGTGCAGAGTTTGAATTAATTCAAAGTGATGCTAAAACTGTTGCAGAAAAAAAATCATTGGCAAGCGGTAGCAGAAAAGCTTCTCAGCCTTTAAAATTTCGCTCTGCTGGTAGCGTATTTAAAAATCCAAGTGAAGGTGCGGCTGGTTATTTTATTGATAAAGCAGGTTTAAAGGGAACTAAAGTGGGTGATGCCGAAATATCTAATCACCATGCAAACTTTTTTGTTAACCATGGAGAAGCTAAAGCATCTGATATTGTTGAATTAATTCGACTGGCAAGAAAAACTGTAAAGAATAAATTTGGTGTAATACTTGAGTTGGAAGTGAAAACATTAGGTTTTAAATCAGGAACATTTGATATATGAAAAAAATGAAGAAAAATAGTTTTTCATTAAGAAAAACTATCGGAATTGGTCTTTCCTTATTATTTTTACTAAGTCTGATAAGTGCAACTAAATGGGCAAATTATCGTGAATCTTTTCTTCTGACAAAGGTAAAAATATCAGGTTATAATATTTTAGATGAAAAAGACTATCAGAAAATTGTATCAGAATTTAAAATTCAATCTATTAATAATTATAAGCTTCGTGATATTTCCAATAAAATAGAACAAAACCCTTTTGTCAAAGCTGTACAAGTAAGTCGACAATTTCCTAATATAATTAGAATAAATATTGTTGAACGAAGACCTTTAGCAATAATAAACCTTGATGAGAAACTAATGATCGACAATGATGCATTTGTTTTGCCTGATCATAATTATAGCGATAATGCCTTAATTCCGGTTTTATCTGGGTTTAACCCTGCAAAAGATCTCTATCCATATGGAGAGAAGACTTATTCAATAAAAGTGAAAGAAGCGATTTTTATCCTTAATCAATTATCTAAATCATATAACAAACTTTATAATAATATTTCAGAAATAACACTTAATAGTGATGATGATTATGTAATTATACTTTCGGATAGACCAACAAGAGTAATACTTGGTAAAAAAGATATAATAACAAAACTCAATATTTTAAAAACTTTTGATAAATCTTTAGGACAACGCCAGTTAACCGATTTTAGGTTGCTGGATATGCGGTATAACAAGCAACTAGTAGCGCGGGAGTGGACATGATTCGGTCTAAGAGCCAGGATAAATATATACAAACAGGTTTAGATGTTGGTTCAAATAAAATCTGTTGTGCAATAACAGAAATTGATCCTAACTCAAATACTGTTAAACTACTTGGTATTGGTACCTCTCCCGCTACTGGAATCAAAAAAGGATCAATAACTCATAGAGATCAATTAATTGATGAAATGGATCATGCTCTTCAAGAAGCTCAAATAATGGCAAATTTTAATGTTCAAAGTCTATCTTTGGGTATTTCAGGTGACCATATACGAGGAATAAATACACAAGGAGCTATAGCTATTGGAGGCAATAATGGTTCAAACATATCTGTTCAAAACGAAATAAGTGATTCTGATGTTAGAAATGTACTTGATTTAGCTAAGGCAATATCCTTACCTGTAGATAGAGATATCCTTCATGTTCTTCCACAAGAGTTTGTTATTGATACAATGGATTCAATAAAAGATCCCGTTGGATTAACAGGTCGAAGATTAGAAGCGCGTGTTCATTTAATTACAGTTGCTACAACAGCTGCAACAAATTTAGCAAGTTGCGCTGAAGAGTTAGGTGTTAGTGTAGATGCTATGATATATCAAGGATTATCATCTAGTATAGCAACCCTTGGAGAGGATGAAAAAAACTTAGGTGTAGTTTGTGTTGATATTGGTGCTACAACTACTGATATAGTTATTTATTTTGATGGTGGTATTAGGCATACATCAACAATTAGTATTGGTGGTGCTAGCATAACAAACGATATTGCTGTAATGCTTCAAGTTGGAATTGAAGAAGCCGAAAAAATTAAAAAAACTTACGGTTCAGCTAAGGCCTCTATGTCATCTCCTGAATTAGATTTTGAACTACCTGCTAATAATGGTGAATTAAAAAGAAAAATTTCAGAGCATGAATTATCAAGATATGTTGAAGCTAGGATGGTAGAAATATTACAATTAGTAATGAGAGAAGTATCTAGGGCAGATATAAAAGAAAAATTAACCTATGGAATGGTAATAACTGGGGGTGGTGCTGAATTAAAAAATTTATCTGGATTAGCGCAAGAGACCATCAATATGCCAGTAAAAATAGGAAAGCCTAATAATATAAGTGGTGCTGTTGATATAGCCTCGGGACCTTCCTATGCCAGCGCCATTGGTCTCTCTCTATGGAAGAACTTTGATGAAGATTTAAATGATTTCAAACCTTTAGAATCACTTAAAGGCACATTTGATAAAGTAAAAAATCTTATAAAAGAATTTTTTTAAAAAATGTTTAATAATTACACACATACCAAAGAACTAGAAAAAGGAGAAATACTATGCTATTTGAATTCGATAGTTTAGCAGAACAAAAAGCCAATTTAAAAATGATCGGTGTTGGTGGCGCAGGTGGAAATGCAGTAAATCGTATGATACAAGCCGGTATGAGCGGCGTTGACTTTATAGTAATCAATACCGATGCTCAAGATTTAGATAACAATGCCGCAGAAAATAAAATCCAAATAGGTAAAAACCTTACTAAAGGATTAGGTGCTGGTGCACGATCTGAGATTGGTAAAGATGCAATGGAAGCAGATCATGAAGTTGTCAAATCAATGCTTGAAGGTGCTGATATGGTTTTTATCACTGCAGGTATGGGTGGTGGAACAGGAACAGGTGCTGCACCTGTAGTTGCACAAATGGCACGTGAGATGGGTATCCTTACTGTAGGTGTAGTAACCCTACCTTTTAATTTTGAAGGCCCTAAAAGAATGAATAGAGGTCTTGCAGGCATAACTGAGCTACGCAAAGCATGTGATACTGTGATCAACATACCAAATCAAAAGCTAATGTCAATTGTAGATAAAAGCACTACAGTTGTAGAAGCTTTTAAGTTAGCTGATTCAATATTACATCATGCTTCTAAAGGAATCTCTGATCTTATTAATGTACATGGATTAATAAACTTAGATTTTGCTGATGTTGAAACGGTTATGAAAAATATGGGTGAAGCTGTAATGGGAACGGGAACAGCAAGCGGTGAAGAAAGAGCTGTCCTTGCTTCCCAACAAGCTATATCAAGTCCATTATTAGATAATGCATCTATTTCAGGTGCACAAGGTGTTCTTGTTAATATTACGGGTGGCGCTGATCTAACTTTAATTGAAGTTGATCAAGCAACATCTATTATTTTTGAAGAAGCTGGCAAAGATGCGAATATTATCTTTGGAGCGGTAATAGATCCATCAATGAGTGAAGAAATAATGGTAACCGTTATAGCAACAGGCTTTAATAGAAGAAGTATGCTAGAAGAGCTTCCAATAAGAGAAGAGAAAGAAGTCACACCAACTCAAACACGTATTTTGGCTGAAAAAGAAGATGTTCCTTTGCATCAGCAACCAAAACAAGAAGATTTAAGTAATAATGATTTAACTGAAGAATCAAAACCTACTTTGTTTTTTGATGATACAAATCCTCCAATATATGGAAATGATCTAGATGTACCTGCGTTTATACGTAGGCAACATGATTAGATAAAATAAACAGTTAAATATAGATTATAAATCTTTTTTAAAGTCCTCTCAACTATGGGAGGACTTTAAAAAATAAAAAGCCCCCACTAATTAGTGAGGGCTTAATCAAAAAAATATTAAGATTTGTTAAGTTTAAACTTTTTTACCTTCGGCTTTCATTCTATTTAGAACTTTACGTATACCAATTTTATCAATTAGACGCAACCCTTGAGTTGAAACATTAAGGGTAATCCAACGATTTTCATCAGCTAACCAAAATCTTTTTTTATGTAAGTTGATATCAAACCGACGACGGGTCTTATTATGAGCATGGCTCACATTATTCCCAAACATTGGTTTCCTACCTGTTACATCACAAACTCTACTCATTTAAATACTCATTTTATATGTTCAAAAAAGCTTGGAAACTTAAAGTATTAACTGGCCATGAACAAATAATTATAATTTGTTACTTAAGCAGCACCATTTTCTTGGTTTTAACAAAATCACGGGTTTGGATCTGGTAAAAATAAATACCAGCGGATACTGGAGCGCCTGCATTGTTACGGGCATTCCAAGTCATTGTTTGATATCCTGCTGACATCTCTCTACCGGCTAGATTAGCTACTTCCCTACCCATAATATCATAAATGATCAGATTAACATAGGCATCCTTAGGAAGATCATAGTTAATTGTGGTTATAGGGTTAAAAGGATTAGGATAATTGTCATGCAACGCAAATTCACTTGGTACCGGTGTAATATCCATAACTTCACTACCTGCGCTTAGTATCACGTTGTCCTTACCAATGAACTGATAGGTTAAATTAACCGAGAGATCATTTTTCTGTAAATGCTTGGTACTAATACTGATTGGTTGATTATTTTCTTCAAAATAACCAACTTGATAGACTAATCGACCGTTTAATGTATCCACATTGGATAAGGCTAGCCCCTCATCACCCATGCCCTTTTCTTGGGCTATATTGAACTGAATATCCAATGCTGGATAATCTAGTATCAACTCTATTGCCTGTGTTCCTTTTGGTGGATTAAAAACGATATGATCAGGCTCAATCGTAGCATTTAAGGCAACGCCTTGATCTGCGATCATCTTTGTCTGCTGTTTACTTAATTTATTCGTATTCCAATGCCACATCCGTGTGAAGGCCATTGCATCGTATATATCATATATTCCATTCACTACTGGTTTTAAATTAGGAACCGTACCAATTGTAGGACCTATCTCTAGGCTGAGGTCTCCAGTATTCCAGCCATTAATAAATGTGTTCAGATCTGTGATGCTTATATCACCATCCATATCATAATCACCCAGCAGTGATATGTCAAAATAGTATTCTATATTATTTGAAACATTGCCAGCAATATCTACTAAACTATCTACTTTAATTAATAATTGATCTTGGCTTGTTAAGCCGCCAATAATAAATACTTTTATAAGCGTGCTAAAATCAAAAGAACTTTCATTAAATAGTGATATTGAATCGTTTATGGTTCCTTCAAAATTTGAAAGTATTTGTATTTTAGCATATGTTATTGGTTCTGATATAAATAAAGATATACTTGTATCTCCAACTACAGGAATAATAGATCCTTCCGACATCGAAATTTCATTTACAAAGGGCGGTAAAAAATCTACAGTAACTCCATCGCTAGTACTAATATCACTGACATTACCCACATTATCATATCCCCTTACAGAAAAATAATATCTATTTCCAGACTCCAATAATGGATTGATCATCACTAATGTATCCAGTCCATTATCAGTCCATTCAACTATATCAGTAATTCCAGGCGAAGTTCCTAATGCATATTCATAGTGGCTTATCCCGCTAATTGTGTCAGCGAAACTGGACCAACTAGCATATAAAGTATCATTATTGGTAAAGGACCTGTCACTACCAATTCCATCTATCGTAATTCCAATCATTGGCCTCTCTTGATCTGAGATCACACCATTAGAACTAACGGTATCAGATACATTACCTACCTTATCAATCGCCTTGATCATAATATAATAGGCTTGATTATTAATAAGTTCGTTACCAGTATATGAGAATGAAGTATCCAAGCCAACGCTGGTCCAACCTTTAATATCTATTCCATAGACAGATGTTCCAATCGCATAATAATAATCAACGATTCCGCTCGTAGCATCAATAAAACCAGTCCAGTTACCAGATAAAGAATTTAGAGATGATGTATAGGCTATATCTGTGCTTAATCCATCATTAACAAAGCCAGAAGAAGGAGCTGTTAAATCAACAGTGATACCATCACCAATCATTACTGCAGAAATATTACCTGCGTTATCTGTGGCCCTCATAGAAGCATAATAAGTAATTCCATCAATTAATTCTAGATTGCTAATTGTTATTGAGAATTGAGACTTAGAGTTAAACGATGATACGTCAGTCCAATTAATGATATCAACTCCTCCAAGAGATGAACCAATTGCAACTTCATATTTTATTATATCACTTAAAGAATCGCTACCAATACCCCAGTAAATATCTAAATCACCAACTTTATTAAAGTAATCAAGGTCTTCTTTCTCTGATTCATAAACAAAACTAATGCTTGGTGAAATGTTATCAATTTCAATAGCTTTATTTGCGCTTAAAGAGTTTGTTTTTCCTGGATCTGGAAGAGTTAGAATTGCATTATTACCTTGAGCATCTTTAATTGTACCATTATACAAAATCAAAGCTGACGTACTTTTATAATCAAGTTTTATTGTATTATGATTTGAAGTAACTATATAATCAAAGTTTAATATTTTTCCTTCACTCACATTTACAAAATTTGCAATTCCATCTGTTTCACCTGTCTCAAGAAAAATTGCAGGCTGATCAGTTACAATCGTTGGCTCACTAAATGTTACTGAAATATTGATAGTATCACCCGCATTATAAGCACCATTTTCTAATGAAGAGCTAACAGATACTACTGTTGGTCCATCTGTATCAATAATTAAATCTTTATTAGCTCCCAATGAGTTAGTTTTAGTTGGGTCTGGTAAAAGTAATGATGAATTATTGCCTGACGAATCTTCAAGTGAACCATTATTTGTATTTAATGCTGCATTACTTGTATAGTCTAAATTTTCACTATTCTGCATAGAGCCAATTATATAATTGAAAAGTATATTTTTTGTTCCAGTTCCACTAACATAGTTAGCAATTCCATCAATATTTCCAGTTTCTAAACTAATTTGAGGTGTACCTGAAACTATAACAGACTGACTAAAATATACACTAATGGGAATAGTATCATTTAATCCATAAGTACCATTTCCTTTAGTTGAGTTGACAGATATAACTGTTGGTATATTTCCATCGACAACTAAATTCTTATTATTACTTAATGAGGACGATTCAGCAGGTGAAGCTAATGTTAGAGTAGCTGCATTACCCGCCGCATCTTTTATTGTTCCACCATTTAAAACTAATGATGTTGTTTCTTTGTATTCAAGATCACTAGTTGTATCTCCAGCAGCAATCGTATAATTAAATACTAATGTATTACTACCTGAACCTGAAGAATAATCAACTACCGCATCTGTAGGGCCAGTTTCTAAAGATATCTGAGGGGTTCCAGTAACAATTACTATTTCACTAAAAATTGTAGTGATTTGCACTAAATTTCCAACACCATAGCTTCCATTTGCAGTAATTGAAGATACAGATGTTACAGTTGGAACAGTATTATCATTCAAATTAATTGAATTATTGCTTTGAGAGGTACTGGCTTCATTATTGTCAGCATCATAAATTGAATCATCTAAAAGGTTAACCACCAAAAGTTCACTACCGTCAGTGGTGCCACTTAAACTAAAGCCTAAAGTATATGTATTACTGCTAATTGAAATACTAGTCGGCGTAGCACTGATAAGTGATGCATTTCCATCTGTAACTGATAGTACAAAATCATTAGCCTGCAATGCGCCACTACCACCAGTTGCATTAAATACTGCTTCTGAAAACGTCACAGCTGCAGAGGTGTTATCAGATGCAAGTGCAATCACAGTAATAACAGGAAGTACCTTATCATACAATGTAGTAGAATTGTTACTTTGCGAGGTACTGGCTTCATTTCCCGCTGAATCATAAATACCATTATCAATCGGATTAACAGTTAAACTTTCACTACCATTTACTGAACCTGACAAGCCTATTCCAAGAGTGTAGACATTACCACTAACTGAAATACTAGTAGGAGTTGTATTAGACAGTGAGGCATTTCCTCCAGAAATTGAAAATATAAAGTCATTCGCTTCTAAAGTACCACTTCCACTATTGGTATTAAATACCGCTTCCGACATTGTGACTGCTAACGTGCTATTATCTGGTGAAAGATAGACTGAAGAAATTAATGGAGATATTTTATCCTTTAAAAATTTAGTTCCTGATGATTGACTTGAGCTCATCGCATTGCCTTTTTTATCATAAATACTTGAGCTGTTGATTGGAGAAATCTTAATACTTTCAGCACCGTTAGGAGTACCGGTTATATTTAAGAAAAAACGAATTGTTGATTCACCACCAGTTAAAGTAACTGCACTATTTTCTTGAATATTATCATTCCTCCTTATGCTACTTATACTTACTGCTGTTGCATTCCCAGAGTTTTTTGTAAAAGTTAAACCAAAATCATTAATATCTAATGCACCACTACCACCATTAGCATTATAGAGACCTTCATTAGCTAGAATATCTACGAAGCTATTATCTCCACTTAAGGTTGCAGATGAAATTGTAGGTGCAGCCTTATCATTTAAATTTATACTATTATTGCTTTGGGAGGTGCTTGCTTCATTACCAACAGCATCGTAGATACCATTATCTACTGGGCTAATAGTTAGAATTTCACTTCCATTTGGCGTTCCTGAAATACCAATGCCCAAGGTGTAAACATTCCCATTGCTTGATAAATTATTTGGGCTAGAGCTTGAAAGAGAAGCAGTGCCCTCGTTTATAGTAAAACTAAAATCAGATACTTCCAAGGATCCACTACCTCCATTAGTATTATATACTGTTTCACTTAGCGTTACTGAGACTGTAGTGTTGTCTGAAGAAATAGCTATAGCAGTAATGATTGGTGGTAGTTTATCTTTTAAGGAAACTGTGTTATTGCTCTGAGATGTACTTGCCTCATTCCCAGCTGCATCCCAGATACCATTATCTACAACATTAACGGTTAACGTTTCACTGCCATTTGGAGTACCTGAAAGACTAAGGGCTAAAGTATAAACATTACCATTTGAAGAAATTTCAGTGGGTTGATTTGAAGCTAGTGTAGCTACACCTCCATTTATTATAAATGCAAAGTCAGTTGACTCTAATGAACCACTAGCGCCATTGGTATTATAAACTGATTCCGACAATGTTAAATAAACTGCCGAATTATCAGACGCGATTGTTAATCCAGTAACTGTTGGAGCTAAATTATCATTCAAAGAAGCTGTATTGTTACTTTGAGAAGTACTGGCCTCATTCCCAGCAGCATCATAGATACCATTATCCACAGGATTTACGGTCAATGTTTCACTACCATTCGGAGTACCTGAAAGACCGATGCCT
>JBJKZT010000015.1:0-88471 GCA_045569055.1 Fidelibacterota bacterium
TAATAAACATGATGCAAGATATTTTTTTACTACAATTAAGATGATAAAGTCTGATATTTAGAAGTTATTAATTACTTGTTTTTAGTACTATCTATTCAATATATAAAACAGTAAAAATTATTACTAAAGTATTTAAGATTATTGAAAAAATATCTCTTAATTCTGTTATTATTAAATTTAATTATTAAAGTTTTGTATATTCAAATATAAGTATGTGTTAAAAATAATTTAGATTATATCATTATGCCAAAATTCAAAATCAACGTTAATGGAAAATCTCATAAAGTAAAAGTAGATGCAGATATGCCTTTGCTTTGGGTTTTAAGAGATGAACTTGGATATACTGGAACAAAGTATGGTTGTGGTAGAGGTTTGTGTGGGTCTTGTACTCTTCATTTAGATGGTGAAGCAACTCGTGCTTGTATGACTCCTATAGAAAATGCAGATGAATCAACGATTACTACTATTGAAGGTTTGTCAGAAGATAATTCGCATCCAATTCAAAAAGCTTGGATTGATCACGAGGTTTCACAATGTGGATATTGCCAACCAGGTCAAATGATGACCGCTGCCGCATTGTTAGAAAGAAACCCATCACCAGATGATGAAGATATTGATAACGCTATGAAAATGAATCTTTGTAGATGTGGAACTTATGATAGAATTCGTAAAGCAATTCATACAGCTAGCAAAGACAAATAAATCATGAAGTATAATCGTAGAGATTTTTTAAAGATTTCATATTCAGCCAGCATGGGTTTAATGATTGGCGTTGCATTGCCTATAAAAAACCGTTTATTGGGTGAAAATCTTGTTCAAGAAACATTTGATCCAAATATTTGGATCTCAATTCAATCGAATAATATTATTAATATAGTAACAGCTAAGTCAGAAATGGGCCAACATATTCGTACCACAATACCTATGATTGTGGCTGAAGAGCTCAATGCTGATTGGTCGAAAGTCAAAGTTAAGCAAGCGGATACACATCCGGATAAATATGGAAGTCAAAGTACTGGAGGAAGTGGTTCAGTTAGGCGTTCTTACACACGTTTAAGAAAAGCTGGTGCAACAGCAAAAGAAATGTTAATTAAAGCTGCTGCAACTAAGTGGGATGTTCCCTCAGAAGAGTGTAAAGCTCAATTGAGTAAGGTTATTCATTCGAAGTCAAAAAAATCTATAAAATATGGAGATCTTATTAGTTTAGCATCGAAGCTTGAACCTCCTGTAGATCCAGTATTAAAAGATGAAAAAGATTTCACAATCATAGGTAATTCTGTTCCTGGTTTAGATACTAATTCAAGAGTGAATGGTTCAGCAATATTTGGTCTTGATGTAAGATTATCAAATATGTTATATGCAACTGTGCTAAAATGTCAAACATTTGGTGGTACGGTAAAATCTTTTAATGCAAAAAAAGCAAAAAAAATAAATGGCGTTGAGGATGTTTTTGAAGTGGAGAATGGAATTGCTGTGGTCGCTACAAATACGTGGGCAGCAATCAAAGGTCAAAGAGCTCTAGACGTTAAATGGAACCATGGTGATTTCTTTTCATGGGATAGTAAAAAGATAAAGAAAATGATGGAGGATAAATCAGAAGATAATGCGGTGGTAGCAATTGAAGTTGGAGATACAAATAATTTAAAAACTGATATTTCAATTGATTCTCAATATGAAGTTTCATTTACATCTCATTCTCCAATGGAACCAATGAATTGCGTTGCGCATGTCAAAAGAGATTCTGCAGAATTATGGGTACCTACTCAATCACCTCAAAGAATTCAAAGTTCTATTGCTGATAAATTAGGCTTAGATGTAGAAAAAGTTAAAGTGAATGTTACATTAATGGGTGGAGGTTTTGGAAGAAGGCTCTTCTCAGATTATATACCAGATGCTGTAGAAGTTTCAAAAAAAGTAAAAAAACCTGTTAAACTTCTATGGACCAGGGAAGATGATATGCAACATGACTTTTATCGTCCAGCTAGTTTACATAAGCTAAAAGGTTCGTTGTCAGGTAAAAACCTTATCTCATGGAAACATCGAATTATTTCTCCATCAATATCTGGACAACGTTCACCAGAAAGATTTAAAAATGGACAGCTAGACAGAAGCGCAGTTAATGGAGCAAACAATTTACCTTATGACATCTCAAATATTTTAGTTGACTATATTATGTCTAACACTGAAGTACCAGTAGGATGGTGGAGATCAGTATATAACTCTCAGAATGCATTTGCAAATGAAGTATTCATGGACGAATTAGCTCACAAAGCAGGTGTTGATGCATTAGAATTTAGGATGAAGATGCTGAATAACTCACCCCGTCATAAAGAAGTATTAAAATTAGCAGCTGATAAAGCTGGTTGGGGTAAAAAATTACCTAATGGTCAAGGTATGGGATTAGCTTTGCATGAATCATTTGGTTCTTGGTCAGCACAAGTTGCCACTGTTACTGTTTCAAAAGATGGTAATATTTCAGTTGATGAAATTATTGCTTCTGTGGATTGTGGAACAGTAATTAATCCTGACGGAGTAAAAGCACAAATGGAAGGTTCGATAGTCTATGGTTTAACTTCTACTTTAAAGGGTGAAATAACCATTGATAAGGGTGCTGTTGCTCAAACTAATTTTCATGAATTTGAATTACTACAAATTGATGAAATGCCAAAAGTAGAAATATATATTGTACCAAGTACAGAGCCACCTGGTGGCGCAGGAGAACCTGGTCTCCCTCCAGTTGCCCCTGCAGTAGCAAATGCCATTTTTAATGCTACTGGTAAAAGAGTGCGTAAATTACCAATTAGACCTGAAGACTTAAAAGCCTAACCTATATTTTTAAAAAGCTAGTTTGAATATTTCTGCAACTATTCTTGCTGCGGGCTCATCTACAAGAATGGGTAACACTAATAAGCTATTATTATTATATAAAGGCAAATCACTAATTAATATAACCTGTGATACGCTAATTAATTCTAAATTAGAACCTATACTTGTTATTACGGGTTTTGATCATAAAAAAATAACAAATTCATTACCAAAAGCAATAGATTCAGTTATTTATAACGATAATTGGTCTGAAGGTATATCTACTTCGATAAATTTAGCGATATCTTCATTACCTGATATAATTGATGGAAATATGATCGTTCTATCTGATATGCCCTTAATAAAGGTTAAAACAATAAATAAATTAAGAGAAGCCTTTGTAAAACATAACGGAGAAAAAATAATTTATGCTGATTATCTAGGAAGACAAGCTAATCCGGTCATTTTTCCAAAAAAACACTTTAATGACATCTCAATTTTAAAAGGTGATACAGGTTGTAAAAAAATAATTAATCAAAATAAAATAAATTCTTTAGGCATAGCTATTGATTCATCAGAGGTAGTTTTTGATTGCGATACTGAAGAAGATTATTCTAATTTGATCAAAAAATAAAAATATGTCTAGAAATAAACAGTTTTTTAATGAGGCTTTAAATCTTGAAAACAAAGATAAGCCATATGCTATAGCTACCGTAATAAAGGTTATAGGTTCATCATCTGGAAAAGTAGGCGATAAAGCTATATTTGATGAAAAAGGTTATAGGGTAATGGGTTATATTGGAGGAGGCTGTATTGAAAATAGAGTTTCAGATGCAGCTATAGAAACTTTAATTAATGGTATTCCGAAAACTATCGATATTGATCTTGATAGTGAAACTATGGAAAAAGGTATACCATGCGGAGGAACTATGTCAGTGATTGTCGAGCCCCAAGAGGTAAATCCAACTATTTTAATTAGAGGTGAGGGTCGTATCGTTGAAGTTTTATGTGGAATGGCTAAATTATTGAATTTTAAAATAATTATCCATACATCCAAAAACTTTACTCAAACATCTAGGACAAATGATGAACTATATCCTGGTGCTGATGAAATTATCACAGATGCATTAAATGTTGAAGATATTAATGAAAAGATTGATTATTTTATTCTAGCTACTCATCACAGTAATGATGATAAAATTGCCTTAGAAGCAATTAAAAAAGGAATAAATTATGTTGGTGTTATAGCAAGTCAAAAAAAAGCTGAGCTTATAAAAAAATATTTAATGGATAACAAAGTTTCGGATTTAAAAATAAAAAATCTTTACACACCCATTGGTTTAAACCTAAAAGCAAAAACTCCTGAAGAAATAGCCCTCAGTATACTTTCTGAGATGGTGATGTTAGAAAATGGTGCATCAGGAAAACAAATGAAGATTTGAAAACTAGTTTTAATTATTTCTTTTAACTTAAAAATTAAAAACTGTGCCGGAGGGGGGACTCGAACCCCCACACCTTTCGATACGCGAGTTTGAGTCGCGCGCGTCTACCAATTCCGCCACCCCGGCTACTTTGAATTTATCAGTTTATATATTTTTAAGTCAAGGTCATAGAATTGTATTATGTAAGAATTGATTCTATATTCTTAATAGAATAATTAACGTATGCATTAGTATACAAAGCTTATTTTATCATCTAATTAAGGTTAAAAATTATGCTAACATCAAATATTTTACTCAAAAATGCTGAAAATTTTCCAAATGAGCCAGCAATTTCAATAAAAGATTCAAATAAAGATTGGCAAACTGATACTTGGAATGATCTTAAAGATCATGTATTTAAAATTTCAAAATCATTGATTCATTTAGGAATAAATCCAAATGATAAAATTAGTATTTATAGCTATAATCGCAAAGAGTGGTCTTATATATATGCAGCAACCCAAATGATAAGATCAGTATCTGTAGGTGTTTATCATACATGTTCACCTGAAGAAGTTAATTGGATTGTGAGTAATTCAACTTCTAAAATTGTTTTTGTTGGCCATAATCCAAGTGATAATGGTGAAAAAGATAGAATGCCAATTAATCGTATACTTCCAATTTTAGATTCTTTAGAGGGAGTTGAAAAAGTAGTTTTAATGGAAGGTATAGAATCAGACCATCATGATAAGATAATAACCTGGGATCAATTCATCTCATATGGTGAGAATGTTGAAGAATCAATAATTCACTCTAGATTAAAAGACTTAAATAGTGCTGATACATCTGCATTAATATATACTTCTGGAACAACTGGTAATCCAAAAGGAGTTGAACTCACTCACGGAAATTGGGAGTTTCAGCTAGATGCCCTTAACGATATTTTAAAATTTGATCAAGGTGAAAAATATGTATCTTGGCTACCTCTTGCACATGTTTTTGGCCAATTAGTAGACAATCACACATGGATAAAAGATGCTTTGCATTTACATATTGTTGATAATCCATTAAACGTTATTGATTACGCCAAAGAAGTAAAGCCCCATCTTTTTATTGGAGTTCCTAGAATTTATGAAAAAATTTATTCAAATTTAAAATCAGCTATAGATAGTAAGGCCATATTAAAAATAGGTTTAAAAATACCAGGATTATCAAACGTTTTTAAAAAGAAATTAAAAGAAGCTGCTGGATTAATAAATGTTCGATATGCAGCAACTGGAGCAGCTCCAATAAATCCAGATATTTTAAGACTTTTTCATAGTTTAGACATTCCACTTTTTGAAGGTTATGGAATGACTGAAAATGCAGCCGTAGCTACATCTAATCATCATATACATAATAAAATTGGTACAGTTGGTATGCCTCAAAAAGACACTGAAGTAAAAATTTCAGATGATGGTGAAATACTTATTAAAGGAAAACATGTAATGAAGGGTTATTTTAATAATATTGAAGCAACGAATGAAGATTTAAGAGACGGTTGGCTTCATACTGGTGATATTGGAAAGATAGATTCAGATGGATTTTTATCAATAACCGGTAGAAAAAAAGAAATATATGTTAGTTCAGGTGGAAAAAATATTGCACCTTTAGTTATTGAGGAAACAATGAAGTCAATAAATTTAGTTTCACAATGTTTTCTTGTAGGTGATGGGCGAAAATATTGTTCAGCTTTATTAACACTTGATTTAGGTGTAATTCTTAGAGATAAAGTGGGTATTGAAGCTCATAAGATTCCTAAAGATCCTTCTGCACAATTAAGTCTTCTTAAAGAAAAAGGTGAGAAGTTAGAAGACTATACAGATAATAAAGAAATCTTCAATGATATAGAAAAATCTGTGATAGAGCTTAACGGTAAATTTTCAAATCCAGAGCAAATAAAGAAATTTTCAATTTTACCTAGGGATTTCACAATTGATGATGGAGAATTAACACCTACGCTTAAAATAAGACGTAAACAAATATCTGAAAATTGGTCAGCAGTTATTGACTCAATGTATACTGATTAAAAGTGGATAATATATCATTATTAGGTTGCGGTACCTGGGGTAGTGCATTAGCACAGGTACTCGCTGAAAATGGTCACAAGGTAACTGCTTGGCATTACAAAGATGAAGCTGTCGCCTATATGTCTAATTCACGTAAACACCCCAACCTAAATGGATTTCAATTTCATGAGAGTATTGCTTTTGATAGTAATCTTGAAAATTTAGTCAATAATACTAAATGTTTAGTTATTGCAGTCCCTTCGCATAGCGTGCGAGAAATAATGGCTGAAATTTCAAATTATCAATCTACTAATGCTATAATCGTAAATGTTTCTAAAGGTATTGAAAATGATTCGCTAAAAACCATGAGCGAAGTTATTTGTGAAGTGACTGGTAGTGATTTATCAAAAATTGTAACACTTTATGGTCCTAGTCATGCAGAAGAAGTTATTGCTAAGCATCCAACTACATTAGTTTCTGCTTCAATCGATAATTCCTCAGCTTCGTATGTACAAAATATATTTTCTTCAAAAGAGTTACGTGTCTATACAAATAATGATATTTATGGAGTAGAATTAGGTGGTTCATTAAAGAATGTAATTGCTATAGCAACTGGTATTTGTGATGGAATAGGATTTGGTGATAATACCAAAGCTGCTTTATTGACTAGAGGTATAGCTGAAATCACACGCTTAGGTGTAATTATGGGAGCTAATTCTGATACATTTGGAGGCCTTAGTGGTGTAGGTGATCTCATTGCGACTTGCTTAAGTAAACATAGTAGAAATAGGTTTGTTGGTGAAGAAATAGGGAAAGGTAGAAAATTAACTGAAATATTAAGTGAAATGGATATGGTCGCTGAGGGTGTAAAAACAACTAAATCAGTATATGATCTATCAAAAAAACATAATGTAGATATGCCTATTTCTAATGGAGTTTATAATATTTTGTTCAATGAAAAAGATCCAAAAAGTGAAGTGATTGAATTAATGACTAGAGATCTTAAAAATGAAAAATAATTATAAATTTACTAAAATAAATGAAATAATGAATTTTTAATTAATATTTGCCCCTGTAGTTCAATGGATAGAATAAATCCCTCCTAAGGATTAGATACTGGTTCGACTCCAGTCGGGGGTACAACAATTAAAGGACACTTTATGAAAATATTTTCTTCATTTATTATTGCTATCTTACTTTTCTTGAATTTTTCAAAAAGTCAAACGACAGATACTTTAAAAGTAGGAGACCTGGCACCTAATTTTTCGCTTAAATCGATAGATGGTGAATTGGAGTTTTTACATAATTGGACTGTTAAAAAAAATAGACAATTACGTAAACCTGCAAAACAACCAGATAAGCATGTAGTCGTAGTTACCTTTTTTGGAACATGGTGCCCCCCTTGTGTAAAGCAACTAAATCCATTAGAAAAATTATATCAAAAATTTAAAGATGATCATGTTAAATTTTTCATTATTGACAATACGAAATATTTTCGTGAAGATCCGCCCAATGATTGGGATGGGTTTAGGAATGCACCAATTACAAGTGAACTATTTAAAGAAATGAATATTAATATGACTGTTTTAGAAGATAAAAATATTTCTATTGCAAAAAAGTACGAAATAACTGTTGTGCCAAAAATCTTTCTAATTGATAAAAATCAAGTGATTAGAAAAATGATTATAGGTTATGATGATTCTAAATTAATTACGGAACTTTCAACTAATATTGATGAATTATTAAAAAACTAATATTTTTTCGAGGAGGAATAAAATGTTAAAACCAAAAATTTTATTACAATTTATATGTTTAATTGTAATGATAAATGCGCAATCTAAAGGTTGGACGCCAGAATTAAGTATTAATATAAATCAAATTTCAGATCTCACCTTTTCAAATAGTGACAAAGTTGCTATGGTTGTAAGGCATGCTATAATTGAAGGTGAAAAATCTGAATATCTTAATCAAATTTGGTTATCTAATACTAAAACAAATAAAATTAGACAATTCACATATAATGAAAAATCTAGTACACATCCACGTTTTTCACCAGATGGTAACTATTTAGCATTTTTAAGCGCTAGGACAGAAAAAACACAAATATGGTTAATGCAAGTAGATGGTGGAGAAGCATGGCAATTTAGCCATGAAAAACAAGGCGTAGGATCATTTAAATGGTCACCTGACGGAGATAAAATTGCTTTTTTAATGACCGATCCTAAAAGTGAGCAAGAAGAAAAGGATGAGAGAGAAAAGAGAGATGTTATTTTAGTTGATCAAAATTTTAAATATTCACATTTATATCTAAAATCTTTTTCAACAGAGAAGGATACAAGTAAAGCTACTAGAATAACTGAAGGTGATTTTCATATAACAGACTTTAATTGGAACCCTAATAATAAGACTATTGTTTTCACTCATACTATTGAGCCAACAATTAATAGTCAATTCGTATCAGGTGATATATCTGTTGTTAATTTAAAAACTAAAACTGTCAAAGAGATTGTAACATGGGAAGGCAAAGATGAAAATCCAATATTTACTCCTAATGGAAAATCAATAGTTTTTACATCAGATGGTGGAAAAATTGAAGCTATAGGTTTAAGTGATACGTATAAAATCTCTTCAAATGGTGGTAAACCTAAAAAATTAGCTGAAACACCAAATAGAGATGCAAGAATAATTAGTGTCTCAGCTGATAATAATTATGTATTCGTCGCTGATGCGAATAGAACAAAATCAGAAGTATATAAAATTAGTCTAAATTCTAACAATATTTCCTCAATGCTTAATTTAAAAGGAAGAGTGTCATCACCAAAACTCTCCAATGATGGTAAAAAAATAGTTTTTGTTAAGCAAGAATTAGATAAACCAAGTGAAGTATTTATAAGTGGATTAAATACAATCGATCCGAAACAAATTTCTAACTTTAACCCAACTAAAGATTTTCCAAAACTGGCTAAAACAGAGGTGATTACTTGGAAATCTAAGGATGGTTTAGAAATTGAAGGGCTTATTACTTATCCGACAAAATATAATAAGAGAAAAAAATACCCTCTTGCTGTTATAATTCATGGTGGTCCAGCAGGTGTATTTTCAGAAACATTCACTGGCGCTAGATCAATTTATAACATTGAATATTTTGCAAGTAATGGTTATGCAGTTTTAAGACCAAATCCAAGAGGGAGTACTGGCTATGGAAAGGATTTTAGATTTGCAAATTTTAAAGATTGGGGATTTGGTGATTACGAAGATATAATGTCTGGTGTAGATAAAGTAATTGATATGGGTGTTGCTGACCCAAATCGTTTGGCGGTTATGGGATGGAGTTATGGTGGCTATATGACTTCATTTATTGTTACAAGAACAAATAGATTTAAAGCTGGTAGTATGGGCGCAGGATTACCTAATCTAGTTAGCATGACAACTACAACAGATATACCAAATTATCTTGTAGCACACATGGGTGGTGAGTTTTGGGAAGATTATGAAACTTATGAAAAACATTCAGCTATCTATCGTATAGATAAAGTTCAAACACCAACTCAGGTAATACATGGTGCAAATGATCTTAGAGTTCCTTTCACTCAAGGACAAGAATTCTATGTAGCTTTAAAAAGAAAAGGTGTTTCAACTGAAATGGTTGTATATCCAAGAACACCACATGGCCCTAGAGAGCCAAAATTTTTAATGGATGTTTCAACTAGAGTTCTAACCTGGCTTGATAAATTTATTAAAAGATAAATAAAAGAATTATTGAATATTTAGTTAATATTATAAATTTATTGAACAATTTTTGTTTATGAATCTGTATTTGATAAGGAAAGCAAATGTTAAAACCAAAGCGTAAGATTTTACGTCAAGAAATAGAGCAAGATCCATTTATAGAAAAGATATATCTATTAAAAAAACATTTTGAACTGCATAAAAAAAAATATTTGCGTTCGATAGCTGGATTTGCTGGAACTTTATTTATTATTAGTCTTTTACTTAGGTCTCAGTCAACAAATGCTAATAATGCATCGATTACATTAAATAAGGCAATGATCTTTATGGCTCAAAAAGATAATTTAAATGCTATGATTTTCTTGCAAGAGGCCAATGATAATTATTCAAATACTGATGCAGGATTAGACGCTGCATACTATCTTGGAAAAATTCACTTTGATAGGGAAGATTACCTTGTTTCAGAGAATTATTTAAAGGATTATGCAAATAATGGTAATAACAAATTGCTTTTGGGTGCATCTTGTCAATTATTAGCTGACATTTATAAAATTAATAAAGATTTAGAAAATGCCATTAAATATCAAAAGCTCCAGTTAAAGTATATAAACTCAAAGGTAGATAAAGCGTACGCTAATATCAATCTTGCAAAATTATCGTATAAGATGGGTGATAAACAATCTGCTCAAAGATTAATTAAGCAAGTTATTAATGAAAATTCAGATAATTTTGACATCATTCAATTTGCTGAACAAGCTAACGGAGAAATATTGGTTAAATAGGCTTTTGAATTAGTCTTTGAATGCCTCCATTTAAAATGTAAGTTCTCGCCTGAAAAGTGGGTTGTACGACCCACTTTTCTTTTAATTAGACATATGCTTAGCTTAAAAGAAAATATTGCCAAGGTGATACCTGATAATTTATTTTTTTTAGATTTAGTTGAAAACAAAGCTCAATCTAGAATTAAAGTAGTTATCGATGGTATGGAGTCAATTGATTTGAAAACAACAACGTCAATAGCTCGTGATATACGTAACTCTGAGATTATTTCTTCAAAATATCCAGCCGGCGTTCAAATAGAGGTTACCTCACCCGGTATTGATTCACCATTAATGCATGCTTTTCAGTATAAGAAGAATATTAATCGTTCTATAAATATTAAAACATTTGAAGATATAGAGCCATTTCTACTAAAGTTAACAAATGTTGATAAAGACGGTTTTGAGGGGATATTAGTTACTGGTGTTAAAAGCCGCTATAAATTCGATGAAATCGAATTGGCTACAATTCAAATCAAATTCTAGCTCATTTAGGAGGCGTTTTGGTAAATAGAGAATTAATTGAAGTATTTTCAGAGATAGCTCGAGAAAAGAACGTTGAGCGTTCTGAGTTAGGTTCTATTCTTGAAGGATTATTTCTTCACCTTGTAGAACGAGAAAGAGGTGATTCAAGTAATTGCAGTGTAATTGTTAATCTTGATAAGGGTGAATTTGAAATATATGTTGAAAAAACTATAGTAGATGATGTTGAAGATCCTGTCATGGAAATTACATTAGAAGAAATTAGTCAAGTTGATGCTGAAATGGCTAAAGATCTAGAAATCGGTGATACTTATGTTGAAATAATCGATCCAATGATATTTGGTCGTAGAATGATTCATATGGCTAAGCAGTTTTTCTCTCAAAGATTACAAGATGTTGAAAAAAAGTATATATATGAAGATTATGCTAATAGAGTTGGTGAAATAGTTATAGGAACTGTACACCAAGTGCAGCGTGATAATGTATTCGTTAATATTGACCATGCTGAACTAAGAATGCCACGCAAGGAACAGATAAAGTCTGAGAGATATCGTCGAGGTGACTCAATGCGCGCTGTTATTAAATCAGTAGAAATTACATCTAGGGGTCCTGACATAGTAATCTCTAGAAGTGATAATCATTTTTTGTACAAAATGTTTGAAATGGAAGTACCTGAAATTGAAGATAATGTCATTGAAATCACTTCAATTGCACGTAATCCTGGCGAGAGAGCAAAAATTATCGTAAGGTCAAATGATAGAAGAATTGACCCAGTTGGTGCTTGTGTTGGTATGAGAGGCAGTAGAATTCAAGCAATTGTTAGAGAACTAAATAATGAAAAAATTGATATTGTAAACTTTAGTGATCAATCAGAAATACTAATTTCAAGAGCTTTGTCACCTGCAAAACCCTTAGACCTTTATATTGATGATGACCGTAAATATTGTATAGCAATTTTCGATGATGATGATCTTGAATTAGCTATAGGTCGTGGAGGCGTAAACGTTAATTTAGCATCTTCTGTTACAGAGTACAGAATTGATGCTTTTGGTAAGAAGGAATATGAGAAAAAACAGATTGAACAAGAAACTCTGCTTAGTGAAATAAAAAATATGCCAAAAAGACCTATTAAACCTTTAGAAGAGAATGATGTTAAAACAGTTTCAGACCTTCTTAATAGTGATGAAGAAAAGCTTATAGAGATTAAAGGTATTACAGAATCTTCGCTTGAAAAAGTGTATGATGCTGTACAAGTTTTTGTTGAAGAGAATCAAGTAAAAGACTTAACTGAAAATGATGTTGTTGGTGATACTGAAGAATTAACAGCAGACAAAGTGAGCAATCCTGAACTAGAGAAAGCAGAATCGTAATTTTATGGCAAAACGTAGAATCTTTCAAATAGCTAAAGAACTTAATATATCTCATACTGATATACTTTCTTTCCTCAAATTAAAAAATATTGAGGTTGGAAGCCATATGGCACCAATTGAAGAAGATGTTTATCAAATTATTCTTGCTGAGTTTCATAAAGATAAAGAATCAGTAGAAAGATATAGAAAAGAACAAGTTCGTAGAGAAATTCATGATACTAGAATTCTTGATAGGCAGAGACAAAATAAAAAACTAAATATCTTAACAATAGATGAGCAAAGAAAACTTGAACTAAAAGAACGCGAAGAGGTTCAAGAAAAGGAAAAAAAGAAAGAGCAAGAAGCTCGCAATATTGCTATAAAAGAAGAAGAAAAAGCAATTGAACAGGCAAAGCAAAAACAATTACAAGAGAAAGAAATTCAAAAAGAAAAAGATTTAAATAAAAAGAAAAATGTTGAGCCAAAACCTAAGAAAAAATTAAGAAAAATACATCTCTCTGAAATAGAATCTCAAGTTGGCAAAGGCAATACTCAAAGAAAACCTGATAGCAAGTCAAAAGCTGATATAAAAAAGGATAAAAGTGCTGCAGAAACAGTTAGAAAAATTACAGCAAAGATAGATTTTAAATCAAAGAAGAAAGTATATAAAAAAGAAAAAGATACTAGCGAAGAAAATTTAGAAGAAATTGAATTTAAGCCAATAAAAGTTGCTGAATTTTCTAATGTTGATGAATTATCAAAAATTTTCGAAACTCAGTCAAACGACATAATTCAAAAATGTATGAGTTTAGGCGTCTTAGCAACGATTAATCAGCGATTAGACTGGGATATTATAGAATTGCTAGCTGAAGAGTTTGGATTTAAAGCTGAAAAAATGGAAGATGTAGGCGAAGAGCTTTTTTCTTTAGAAGTTACAGAAGATGATATAAAGAATGCTGTTGATAGACCACCAGTTGTCACAGTTATGGGACATGTAGATCATGGCAAAACGTCTCTACTAGATTATATAAGAGAAACTAATGTTGTAGGTGGTGAATCAGGTGGAATTACGCAGCATGTTGGAGCCTACAGGGTAGAACTTAAAGATGGTAATTCTGTCACTTTTTTGGATACACCTGGACATGAAGCCTTTACAGCTATGCGAGCTAGAGGTGCAAAAGTAACCGATATTGTTGTACTCGTTGTAGCTGCAAATGATGGTGTTATGCCTCAAACTAAAGAAGCTATTGGTCACGCAAAGGCAGCAGAGGTGCCACTAATTATAGCAATAAATAAAATTGACTTACCTGATATTGATTTAGAACGTGTAAAAAGAGAATTATCGGAAAATGACGTTCTTGTTGAAGATTGGGGCGGTAAGATTCAAGCCATTCCAATTTCTGCTAAAACAGGAAAAGGCGTTGATGATTTATTAGCATCAATGCTTGTTGAGTCAGAAATGTTAGAGCTGAAAGCTAATGTTGAAACTTTAGCTAGAGGTACAGTGGTTGATTCTAAGCTCGACAAAGGTCATGGTCCAATTGCTACTGTATTGATTCAAAAGGGTTCATTAAATGTTGGTGATCCTTTCATTTGTAACAATATACCTGGAAAAGTTCGTGCGATGATGAATGAACGTGGTCAGCGTATTAAACATGCGGGACCGTCTGATGCTGTACAAGTATTAGGTTTTGATCAAGTTCCACAATCCGCAGACATTTTTGCAGTAGTAGAAGATGAGAAAGAAATAAAAAGAATTGCTTCAGAAAGACAAAGGCTTAAACGTGAGATTGATCAGAAAAAAATTGCAACTCAATCGCTTGATGGCATGTCTGCCTTGATAAAAGAAGGAGCTATTAAAAATCTTCCTATTATTATTAAGGGTGATGTTGATGGTTCAATTGAAGCTCTATCTGAACAATTAAGTAAGATAGCAAATGATGAGGTTGGAGTTCAAGTTGTTCATAAATCTGTTGGCATGGTATCTGAATCTGATGTTTTATTAGCAGCAGCTTCAAGTGCAGTTATTGTTGGATTTCATGTTCAAATTTCTTCAAATGCTAAACTTTTAGCTCGTCAAGAAGCTGTAGATATAAGATCTTATAATGTTATTTATAATGCAGTTGAAGAAGTAACTCTTGCTTTAGAAGGTCTACTAGAGCCAGAAAAAGTAGAAGAAAATCTAGGTAAGGCTATTGTGCAGGAACCTTTTAAAATACCAAAAATTGGATTCATAGCTGGATCAAAAGTTTTAGAAGGGACTATTGTGAGAAATGCTAAAGCACGCGTGATAAGAGAAGATGAAGAAATAGCTGATGGTGAAATAACGTCATTAAAACATCTAAAAGATGATGCCAAAGAAATGAGAGAAGGTTTTGAGTGTGGAATTGGCCTTGATAACTTCTCAAAATTTAAAGAAGGTGACGTAATTGTGTGCTATGAAATAAAATCTATTAAAAGATCATTAGAACTCAATTGAGATCTGAGAAACCCTATAAAAGAACTGATAGGGTAGCGAATGAAATCCAAACTATTCTTGGAGATATTCAAACCCAGTTTATAGATTTATCAGATCTTGGATTTATTACAATTTCTAATGTGATAGTTTCACCTGATTTAAAATATGCTAAAATATTTTTTAGTGTAGTACAAAAAAAGAAACCTATTAAAGAAATTGAACTAGATTTGAATTCTAAGGCCAAAGCATTTAGAAAATACCTTGGGCAAGAACTAAGAATAAAATTTACACCTCAATTAAAATTTTTTTATGATGATACCTTGTCTTATACTGAAAAACTTGATACAATTTTTCATAATTTAGAAGATAAAGAATAAAATTTGATATATAGTATTTATAAGCCAGTTGGCTGGACAAGTTTTGACGTAGTAAAAAAGATTAAAGGTATTACTAAAGAAAATAAAGTTGGTCATGCTGGTACTTTAGATCCTTTTGCTGAAGGAGTCTTAATTATAGGCACAGGTAAAGATACAAAAAAATTGTCTGATATTTCTTCTTCTAATAAATCATATAGAGCAATTTTAAAACTTGGCGAGACTACTGAAACGCTTGATAATGAGGGCCCAATTACAGATACAAAGAAGGTTCCAGATCTTGATAAAGTAGAAGTAGGGAAAGTTTTATCTACATTTAAGGGAGATTACATTCAAACTCCTCCAATGTTTTCAGCTAAGCGTGTAAATGGTGTTAGACTTTATAAGCTCGCTCGTAAAAATATTAAAGTAACAAGGGAACCTATCAAAGTAGAAATATCAGAAATTTGGCTTAACACTTATACAAATAATGAAATCGATTTTTCTGTTACCTGCTCTAAGGGTACATATATTCGAGTTTTAGGCCAAGATATAGCAATTAAGCTTAAAACTATTGGCTATTTAACAAAATTAGTAAGAATCAAAGTAGGTCCATATATTATTGATAATTCTACTTCAATTAAAACTTTTGAGGATAAATGGAAGTCTATAGATCATTAGATAAAATTCCATTTTTTCCCGAAAGTGTAGTTACGATTGGTACTTTTGATGGTTGCCACAGAGGACATCAAGAAGTTATTAAGAAAGTTATCTCAACTGCAGAATCAATTAATAAAAAATCAGTATTAATAACTTTTGACCCTCACCCAAGACATGTACTCCAAGAAGGTAATAAACTACCCATGTTAATGCATGTAAATAGAAAATTAGAAATTTTAGAATCTTTACATTTAGATGTAGTCATATTAATTCCATTTAATAAAAACTTTTCAAATGTTAAAGCAAAAGATTTCCTTTCAAATATAGTTATAAAACATTTTAAACCATCATCAGTTATAATAGGTTATGACCATCACTTTGGTTTTGAACGCGAAGGAAGCCCTCTATTTTTAAAAAACTTTGGCGAAGAAAATGGATTTAATGTTGATGTCATAGAGCCAATATCTGATGAAAATGTTACGATATCTAGCACACATATAAGAAATCTTATAAAAGAAGGCTTTGTTAGACGAGCCTCTTTTGAATTAGGGTGGGTTTTTGGTTTTGAATCCAGAGTTATTGAAGGCGCAGGAAGAGGAAAAGAGCTTGGTTACCCAACAGCCAACTTTATTCCAGTTGAAAAAAACCAATTAATTCCAGCAAATGGGGTTTATTGCATTCGTGGAAGGATTAATGGGAAAAATCTATATGGAATGTGTAACTTAGGGACTCGACCAACCTTTAATGAGACGAATTTCGTAATGGAGGTTCACTTCTTTGATCTAAGGTCGAATGATATTTATGGTGAAAAAATTACTGTAGAATTTTTAGAGCGGATACGAGATGAAAGAAAATTCTCTAATCCCAAAAAATTAATTGAACAATTAAATAAAGATAAACAAAACTGCATGAATTTAATGCAGAAGTATAATTAGGAGAAAAAATGTCCTTAAAAAATGAACAAATAAAAGACATTGTAAAACAATTTGGAAAAGATGATAAAGATACAGGTTCATCTGAAGTTCAAATTGCATTATTAACAGCAAGAATTAGATCATTAACTGATCATGCTAAAGAAAATAAGAAAGATAATCACTCTCGACGTGGATTAGTTTTGTTGGTTTCACAGAGAAAAAAACTTTTAAAATATCTTCGTCGTACTAATCCAGAGTCATATATAAAATTGACACAAGAATTAGCAATTCGTCGAAACTAATTAATAGAAAATAAGAGAATAAAATGAAAAAACAAGAAATGATGCTCAATGGAAGCACATTATCAATTGAGACTGGACAAGTTGCTCGACAATCATCTGGCTCAGTAATCGTTAGTCATGGCGAAACTGCTATTTTAGTTGCTGTAAATGCAGCTGCCAAAGCAAGAGAAGACATAGACTTTTTCCCACTTCAAGTGGAATATCGTGAACGTCACTATGCTGGAGGTAAAATCCCTGGGGGATTCTTCAAGCGCGAAGCACGTCCATCTGAACATGAAATTTTAACTAGTCGTCTTACAGATAGACCTATAAGACCTCTTTTCCCAAAATCATTTAAAAATGAAACACAAGTAATCATCACAGTTATGTCAAGTGATGGTGAAAATATGGCTGATACGTTAGCAGGTGTAGGCGCTTCAGCTGCACTTATGATTTCTGACATTCCATTTAATGGACCAATTGCTACTGTTAGAGTTGGTAGGCTTGATGGAGAGTTTCTAGTTAATCCTACTAGAACTCAAATGGAAGAATCAGATATGGAAATAGTAGTATCTGGTAATGATCAAACTATTGTTATGGTTGAAGGTGAAGCTGAGCTTATCACTGAAGAGGTTTTTCTTGATGCAATGAAATTTGCTCACGGGCCAATTAAGGAGCTCATTGATCTTCAAAATAAATTAACTGCTGAAATTGAAGTACTGAAAAGAGAAGTACTTGAGGATGATAACAACGAAGATCTTGAGAAAGCTGTTTCAGATTTAGTAACAAGTAAAATTGATAATGCAATTAAAACAAGTGATAAAGGTGAGAGAGAAAATCTTATTACAGAATTAAAAAATGAAGCAGTAGCTGCTTTTGAAGAATCCCACCCAGAATCTGAAAAAATGGTCTCAAACTTTGTAAACAGTCAACTAAAAACTGCTTTCCGCGAACAAATACTTGCTGAAGGAAGGCGTTCTGATGGCCGAAAAACAACCGATATTCGTCCAATTACTGTTGAGACAGGTATACTTCCAAGAACTCATGGTTCTGCTTTATTTACACGTGGTGAGACACAGGCAATTGTTGTTTTAACAATGGGGACCCCAAGTGATGAGCAAATAATAGACAGTATGGATGTTGATGCAAAAAAGAAATTTTTCCTTCATTATAACTTTCCTCCATATTGTGTTGGTGAAACTGGTAGAATAGGTTTTACAAGCAGAAGAGAAGTAGGACATGGTAATCTTGCAGAGAGAGCTATTAAGCAAATTTTACCTGACTATGAGGATTTTCCTTATACAGTTAGAATTGTTTCAGAAATAACAGAGTCAAATGGATCTTCCTCAATGGCATCTGTCTGTGGTGGTTCTCTTGCTTTAATGAATGCCGGCGCTCCTTCTAAAGGTCATGTCGCTGGTATTGCTATGGGTTTAATTAAGGATGGTGATCGCTATGCAATATTAAGTGATATTTTAGGTGCAGAAGATCATCTTGGCGATATGGACTTTAAAGTAGCAGGCACTCGCGATGGAATTTCTGCAATTCAATTGGATTTGAAAATAGAAGGTATCTCCTTTGAACTAATGGAAGAAGCTTTGGCGCAAGCAAAAGCTGGTCGTAACCATATATTAGATGTGATGTACGAATCAGTACCTGAACCTGAAGAGATGTCTAAATATGCACCAAAAATACTGTCTCTTCAAATTAACCCTGAAAAAATAGGTGGTTTAATTGGACCTGGCGGTAAAACGATTAAGAAGATCATTGCTGATACTGAGTGTGATATTAATGTTAATGATGAAGGTATCGTTACTGCAGCTAGCCTAGATCTTAAAAAATGCGAAGAAGCTATTGAAATAGTTAGAGCTATTACTCTTGAACCAGAAGTTGGTATGGAGTTCGATGGTAGCGTAACAAGACTTATGACCTTTGGTGCTTTTGTTGAATTCGCTCCGGGTCGTGAAGGATTAGTTCATATTTCTGAATTGGAATGGAGTAGAGTTGAAAAAGTTGAAGATGTCGTAAAACCCGGTGATCCGATACGAGTTAAATTAATTAAAGTAGATGATCAAGGTAGGTTAGATTTTAGTCGTAAAGCTTTACTAGAAAAACCAGAAGGGTATGTAGAACGCCCACCACGTGAAAGAAATGATAATCGTGGTAATAGAGGCGGCGGAGGAAGAAGACCCTTCAAACGTCGTTAAAATGGATTAGTATGGCGAAGCAAATACCTGTAACAACTAGAGCTTCCCAAATAGAATATGCAATCCGGGATGTAGTAGTCCCGGCAACTGCATTAGAAGCAAAAGGGCACAATATTTTAAAATTAAATATTGGTGACCCTTTAGCTTATCCAGGTTTACCAACTCCCACTCATATGATTGATGCTTATCAAAAAGCAATCATTGATCAAAAAAATGGCTATTCTCCTGCTTATGGTATAGAATCATTAAGAAATGCCATTGCTGAAGACGAAAGATCTAAGATTAATGGCGGATGGAATTGCTCACCTAATGATGTTTATATATGCCATGGAGTAACTGAAGCTCTTCAAATTATTTTTGCTGCTTATTTGAGCGATGGTGATGAGGTATTAGCACCCGGACCACACTATCCTCCTTATATGGCTTATCCTCAAGTTTATGGTGGAAAAACTGTTGAATATCGATTAGATCCTGAGAATGGTTGGTCGATAGATATGGAAGATTTAAAATCTAAAATGAATGACAAGGTTAAGCTTTTAGTCTTAATTAATCCCAATAACCCTACTGGTAATGTTATTTCAGAAGACGAATTAGACAGTATTATTGATTTAGTATCTAATTATGAGAATTGTACTATTATATCTGATGAGATTTATGATCGACTAAATTTTAATGGAGATCATTTTAGTACAGCATCTAGATCTCAAGATGTACCAGTTATTACTTTAAATGGAGTCTCCAAAGTTTATTACGCACCTGGTTGGCGCATAGGTTATATGGCATTTCATGATCCAAAAAACAATTCTATAGATGTTAAAGATGGGATTGAAAGATTGCTTAGATCAAGACTGTGTGCTTCGACTCCTGCACAATATGGTTATTTAGCAGGACTTCAAGGTGAAGATAGCTGGATGAATACCTACTTAGCTAAAATAAAGAAGAGTAATGATTATTGTATTGATCGAATTAATAATATAAATGGACTTTCAGTCCAGCCTCCGCAAGGAGCTTTTTATATGTTTGTTAAACTTACTGATCCTTATTGGTATGAAAATGATAAAAAATTCGTACTTGAACTATTGCATAAAGAGCAGGTTTTAACTGTTCATGGATCTGGATTCTCTAAAAAATATGGCAAGGGTCATTTTAGAATAGTATTTCTTCCTACTCAAGAAATATTAAAAGATGCTTTAGATAGAATTGAAAATTTTCTATCTAATAATCATAATTAAACAATAATCTATATCTAACTATAACTATTGATAGTTGACAATATCTTAATTAATATAAAGTATTAGTTTAACAGGGTATTTTAATGGACAACTCGGCAAATTCAATAAAAAAACTATATTACTCAATTGGTGAAGTAAGTAAAGTAACTGAGCTGAAACAATATGTTTTAAGATATTGGGAAACAGAATTTAAACAACTTAACCCATCAAAGAATAAAGCGGGTAATAGAACATATAGACAAAAAGATATAGACGTTATTTTAAATATAAAAGATCTACTATATAATCAAAAGTTCACCATAGATGGTGCACGTAAAATGTTATCTGTAGAACAATCAATTTCTGCCGATGATTCTAAAAGTGAATCGAATCCAGAAGTTAATTTAGATGTATTAATAAAAATACGTACTGAATTAAAGTCAATCTTAGACGATATTAGAAAAAATTAAACGGGGCGTGGCGCAGTCCGGTAGCGCACTTGGCTGGGGGTCAAGTGGTCGCAGGTTCAAATCCTGCCGTCCCGACCACTCTTTTTCCGAATATAAAACCACTTTTCTCGAGAATTTTTTCCTGCAGCTACCTTTTACTTTTTGTGATTTAATTTAATACCAAATAGTACCAGATTATCTAAAATGTAGGCCTAAGGTAGGTCACTTTGGGGTGATTTATATATTAGTATGATACTTGAAATCAACCAATCTCATTTTATTACATATTTATGTGTAAGTTCTAATATGAAAAGCTTCTGGGTCAAGTAAAGGGTGAAATATGAAATGTTTATCATGTTCCCATAATTGGGAAAGAACTAAACTTACAGAATATGTATCCTTATTAGCCTCATGTCCAAATTGTGGAAGTCGCCTTTTAGCAAGGAATGATTTTATTCTTTCAATTATAAATTCCATTAAGAAAGTTTTTTCTAAACCTAAATGAAACGCCTCTGTTTTAATCAAAGGAGAAACAAATGAAAAATATACTTTTAAGAGGAGGGATCGAATTTTTGGCTGTTCTTTTAGGTATTACAGGATCATTTTGGATTGATGAATTACAAGAAAATAAGAAATTAACTATAGAAGTCAACCAAGCTCTATACAGTATTATCCAAGAACTAAATGAAATAAAAAATGATTTCAATCGAGTGTTAGAAAACTATGAAAAACAAGTCCCATATTATAAAATGGCAATTGAAGCAGAAAATCTTGAAAACACAAAAACTGACGAATTAGATATAATGAATTGGAATATTCAATCACCAATTGGAATTAATATTAATACTTTAACTTATGAATCAATAAAAATATCCGGTATTTTATATAAAATTGACAATGAAAATATAAAAAATGGAATTATGAATATTTATGAAGAACAATTAAGAAGATATACAAAAATTACTGATTACGAATGGGAGTATCAAAGAACATGGGACCAGTTTCTTTTATCAGATGTTTTTCAACTTCGAAATGATGAAAGTAGTTGGAATTGGTTTTTGAATTGGGATAATCCAATGAATTTTGATGCTTACAAGAATAATATAGAATTCAAAAATAAACTAATTGCTCTTAGAGATTTAAAGAAAATTATAGTAGATAGAATTAATATTGCGACAGAAGAAATCGAAAAACTAACAACCTTATTAAATCAATATTTAAATGATAATTAGGTTAGTAAATTAATTAATGAAACGGCTCTGCCTGAAATATCTCTCACTTATATTAATCTTAGGACAGACTTCTATCTTGTTTGCTGATACATTAAAATTTGTTAATGGGTCTACAATCAAAGGAAAATACATTGAAGAAAATACTAATGGAGTCATATTTCAATTAGATGGAAAACAACAAATACCACAAGTTGCAGTTTTGAATGAACTCGGTGAGATGAACTATCTTTTTAACAAATCCTATATAGAATTTATTAAAAATGATAATGGTGAACATCTTTTTGATAAGAATCCTGTATATATAATAGGCCAAAAATATAATGAGGATATAATTTGGTTTTATAGTAGTGGTATACCAGGAATGAAGCTTAAAGGAGAATTAATAAGTGTAAAGGTTAATCAGGATTTAAATCCTAAAACCGGTTTTACATCAGAAGTTGTTTTTAAACCTTATAATAAAAAACATGTCCCAAAATTATTTTTAGGAAGTTTAGCAAATAATGGTGAGCACTACATATTTGATTTAAAAAATATATATAAAATATTTAATATAACTTCTACTGATATTCCAATGCGATCTTACAAAACCACGCTTTACAGTAAAGAATTTCAAATAAATTATAAAAACAGAAAAGATATGGATCCTATAATAAATGCATATATAAAAGATCAAGTAAGTAAATCAGAATCTTTGAATAAAATAACAAATATTTTAAAAAGAGGGTTAATAGGGTCATGTATTGGTTTTGCTCTGTATATTTATTTGAAAGTGGTAAAGGTCTAATAAAGCAACTCCCGGTAATAAAAGGATGATCAAGTTATAATGAAAATCATTATTTTTTTTATTCTCCTACTAAAGCCATCATTAGCTTATAGCCAGGATTGGCCAGAACTTGGTAAATATTCTGAAGATAATAAAAGATATACTAATTTATATGATAATGAGGATAGAGTTGTTTTTATGGGAAATTCAATAACTCAAAACTGGAAAACTACTCTACCAGAATTTTTTGAAGGGAAATCATATATAAATAGAGGAATTAGTGGTCAGACTACTCCTCAGATGCTGATCGATTTCGACCTGATGTAATTGACCTGAAGCCAAAAGTGGTTATAATTCTTGCTGGAATCAACGATATTGCTGAAAACACGGGCCCATCTACTGTAAAAATGATTTCCGATAATATTATTTCAATGGCAGAATTAGCAAAAGTGAATGGAATTGATGTAATCATTTCATCTATTCTACCAGCTAAAGATATCTCTTGGAGACCAAGAGTTAACCCACAATCAAAGATATCTGCAGTTAATAAAATAATTGAACAATATGCAAAAGAGAATGGAATGATATATCTTGATTATTATTCTTCAATGGTAGATAAAAATAATGGTTTAAAAACGAATTATGGATCTGATAGTGTACATCCAAATAAAAAAGGTTATAAAATAATGTCTGTTCTTGCAGAAAAAGCAATTTTTAAAATACTAAATAAAAATTAAATGAAACGAATCAAGGTAAAACAAAGGAGAATGAAATGATGAATATATTAAAGAAGCCAAAAATATGGCTTATAATAATTGCATTAATGCATCTATTTTTGGGCGTAATAGGTGGCTATATTACTAATGGTGGAAATATTGATGAACTCTCGGTTATGATTTATTTAGGAATCACTTCTATATATCTATTATATGTAGCATTTATGACAAAAGGTCAAACTCAAGCTCGAATGGCAGTAGTTTTATGTGCTCCTATAGTAGTTTGGTTTGTGATTGGATTGATAATGAAACTTGATTTTCTTGGAGTCCCTGTAGCAGAAATGCCAAGTTCTTTATTACCACTTACTCTATGGTCATTACCAGTTTTAACTGGAATTATTAACTGGAATTCTGAATAAAAAACATAATAATTTTTTGAAATTATAGGATAATAAAATGAAAAAGTCTTTTATATTTCTTGTAGCTTTCTTTCTTGTTAGTTGTGAAAATAATAGTACAGCTTCTTCAGGTGAGTCAATGTGGGTTGTGCTTAATCATGTAAAACCTGATAAACGTCAGCAGTTTGAAAAATTTGCTTACGATATTCTCTTACCAGCTTTAAAAGCAACTGCTAAAAATGATATAATATCGAGAAAAATTATTGATCAAACTCGAATGCTAGAGCCAATAAGAGTAAATAAAGATAGTAGCTATACTTATATCTGGTTAATGGATCCACTTGTTAAGGATGCTAGCTATTCTTACCCAAATATTTTGAGTCAGGTTTATACTCCTGAAGAAGTTAAAGAATATATATCAATGAATGATGAGTGTCTGGCCGAACCTCAAGTAAGCTATCGTGTCAAACAGGGTAGTTGGCAGTAAACTTTCTTAACTAACTTAAAGAAAATGAACTATCTCTGGATTTTACTATTAATCTTACCTCTTTTTGGGCAAGGTCAAACAATTTCTGATGGACCATATATTTTTATTGAAAAAAATAAACTTATTGAAAAAAATATAATCAATGACAAAGTTTTTACAAAGAATCTAAAAACTAGCTCATTTGACACTATTTACTCATCTGAAAAGCCAATCTTTACTAATATAAATAAAATAGCCGCATTAAGTGATATTCATGGCCAATATGATTTAGTAATAAAATTATTTAAAAATAATAAAATAATTGACGATAATCTTAATTGGATTTTTGGTGATGGTCATTTAGTAATTACTGGGGACATCTTTGATAGAGGTGATACAGTTAATGAAGTACTTTGGTTTATTTACAAACTTGAGACTCAGGCAAAAAATAATGGTGGTCGCGTACATTATCTACTTGGCAATCATGAGTACATGATTTTTTATAATGACTTAAGGTATATTCATGAAAAATACAGAAAGACTACTAGATTATTGAATCTGGAGCATTATGAATTATATAGTGACAATACGGTTATTGGAAGATGGTTGCGATCAAAGCCAACGATTATCAAAATAAATAATATTATTTTTACTCATGGTGGCATTTCTGAAGATTTTATTTCTTATAGAGATTTTAATATCGAAAAGATAAATAAGACGATGATAGACTCTATTCCTCAAAGTAGATCAGATATAAAGAATACGAATTTTCATAAAATGCATTACGGCTCAAAAGGTTTGGTGTGGTATCGTGGCTATTTCAAAAAGTACAATCCAGGTGTAAAAGATAAGGATATTTCAAATATATTAAGGTTGGTAGATGCGGATCATATAGTAGTGGGGCACTCTACACAGGAAAAGGTTCTGCAGTTATATGACAATAAAATCTTTTGTGTAGACTCTGGTTTAAAATATGGTAAATATGGAGAAATCTTAATAATTGAGAATAAACGATTTTATCGAGCCACTCTTTATGGAGAACTAATTCAATTACTTCCATAAAATCATAAAATGAATGGAGAAAAATGATTAATTATTTTAAAGAATTAGATAAAAAGTATCCATCTTTTCTTGTTTTGTTTTTAGCTCTAATAGGATTTGGTCTTATTTATGCAAGATATGTTAATTACATACGATGGCCTAATGCGCTAGGTTTTGTTATAGTAGGAGAGAGTATCTATTTATTTTACAAAAGATATCTAAAGGCACAATGAATCGTCTTTCAATAAAATATCTGTCAATTATATTGATATTAGCACAAACCTCTCTATTATGTGCATGATATGGTTTCTTGCTTTGCTTGGTTGGAGTCCAGGAGGTTAAATTATTAAATGAAAATAAAATTATTAAATGAAAATAAATTTATTATTTCATCTTTTTTAATTATTGGATGTTATAATAATCCTACACCACCTTCAGAAATTATTGGTTCTCAAATTTCTGGTTTCCAGTATGGACTCTTAGACTGTCAAAAAATAAATGATGAAATTATGTTTTTAGAGGAACGAGAAAAGACTTTAGTTATTGCTCAAGAAAAAAGGGTTAGAGACAGTAAAGTACAGCAGTGGTGGACAGAAGGTGATGGAAAAGGCGATGGGTTTGAAGCAGTAGAATTATATAGAGTTCGTGGTGAGCTAAATGCTGCTCGAAAGATATATAAAAATAAAGAATGTATTTAAAAAAGTAAACTAGTTACTATAAGCCTCAAATTTGAGGCTTATAGTAACATAAATCTAGTTTGTTGGTTCAGTGGGCTCTTCTATAATATTCAACATTTCAACTTGAAATATCATTACCGCCATAGGGCCGCCAGGTCCGTCTCCTTGTCCATAGCCAAGATGGCCAGGTATAAAGAATTGATAAGTACTGCCAATATTCATTAATAGAAGACCTTGAGAGAAGCCAGGGACTACACGATTTACAGGGAAAACCGCAGGTTGACCTCTATCATAAGAACTATCAAACTTTGTTCCATCAATTAATTTACCTGTATAATGAATTTGGACACTTTCATTTGGCTGAGGTTTTCGTCCAGACCCTTCTTTAATAACTTTATATTGAATTCCACTTTTATGTTCAATTACTCCATCAGCTTTAAGGTTTTCATCTAAAAATTTTCCACCTTCAACAATATTAAGTTTCTCTTTATCCATCCTATATTTTGGAACTGTGATATCATTATACTTTCTAATAACAGCTAATCTTTCTTTATCAGAAAGAAAAAGCTCGTTTCCATTTGTATAATCGTCAATTGCTTTAGATAGTATATCGTGATCAATATCTTTAAATTGTTCTTCTAGTCTCATTGCAACATCTAGTCCAATTGCATAGCTCACTGAGTCTATATGATTATCAATTCTAATTTCAGATTGTTCTTTATTTGTTTTAGTTGAATCATTGCTGCAGGATGATATTATTAAACTTAACAGAACTATAAATATTGAATTTTTCATTATATTCCTTAGAAATAGTGGCATGGAATATCCACAAACCATAGGTATCAAGCAATAGCTATAATAAGATCATTAATCTATTCATTTGATAAAAATACAAATTAAATTCTCTGCCTATGTTTGATACATTTTTTTTTGATACAGCCTTTATACAAACAACTGCCGTTTTTGTTTTGCTCCTTTCTATTGCACTTTGGCAAAAATTAAAACAGTTTGCTGGAATAATGTTTGGTATATATATAATCTTTCTAGTTTTTTCAATATTTGATACAAATGATAAATCGCCAATAACAGTTAACAAAACTGAAGATTCTTTAGTTACTACACCTATTCAAGAAATAAATTTAATTGATGAGGTTGAAAATGAGACGAATGAAGTTGTTTCGAATACAAATGAAGAAATAATTGTATCAACAATTAAAGAAAAGATCAAATTACCTGATGATAAATCAAAAGAACTTTCAAAAACATTTAATATTGATACTAATAATGAATCCAATACTATTGTTTCAGTTCCAAAGAGAGTTATTGAAAAACAACAAGATAATTCAAGACCAATATTAATTAAGTATTTAAAATTAGGACGAGAATTACGAGATAGAGAATTAATAGATATTGATTCAACATTTTTTACAACAGATGATCGTATTTACTGTATGACTAAAATCCAAAACCAAAATAATGGTAAAATAATATACCACAACTGGTATTTTAATAGCAGACTAGTTTCCAAAATTCGCATGGAAATAGGCTGGTCTTATAATTGGCGAACATGGAGCTATATAAATGTAAATCCTGAACGAGCTGGAGAATGGAAAGTTGTAATCTCAGATACATTAAATGTTAGATACGATTCTCTTTCATTCAGCATTAATCCTTTATAAATAGATATATGAATTGGTTAAGAGATCTATATAATTGGGTATTAAAATGGTCAAATTCCAAGTATGGTCCATTTATGCTAGGCCTAATGGCATTCGCAGAGGCATCATTTTTTCCAATTCCTCCTGATGTTTTATTAATCCCTTTGGCTTTGGGTCTAAGAGCAAAAGCTTTTCGCTTAGCATTGATTTGTTCTTTAGGTTCTATTTTAGGAGCGATATTAGGATATGCTATTGGATCATTCTTGTGGTGGGAGGGAATCGGCCAATTCTCCTGGTTAGCACGTTTATTTTTTGATCTAATACCTGGATTCACACCAGAAATATTCTATTCAATTCAAACAAAATATGAAGTTTGGAACTTTTGGGTTGTTTTTACAGCTGGTTTCACACCTATTCCATTTAAAGTTATCACGATTTCAGCTGGAGCTTTTGATATAAATTTTATCTTATTTGTCCTTGCATCAACATTGAGTCGATCCGCTAGATTTTTTCTTTTAAGTGCTTTAATATGGAAATTCGGTGAGCCGATGCGTGACTTTATTGATAAGTATTTTAATTTATTGGCGATCATATTTATGATTTTACTAATTGGAAGCTTTGTTTTAATTAAATATGTCATATAATCAACTATCTCTAGCGAATATATGAACAACTTTATAAGTTTTAGTAGCAACTACTATCTAATTACAATACAATCGTCTTAAATAATATTATTAAATGACCTATAATCACAAAAAAATAGAACTAAAATGGCAAAATCATTGGCAAGAAAAAAAAGTTTTTGCTGCAGAAGATAGTTCTGATAAAGAGAAATACTATATTTTAGATATGTTTCCATATCCATCTGGATCTGGTTTACATGTTGGCCATCCTCTAGGATATGTAGCTACGGATATTTTAGCACGTTTTAAGCGACATAACGGGTTTAATGTACTCCATCCTATGGGTTGGGATGCATTTGGGCTGCCAGCTGAGCAATACGCAATTAAAACCGGAACTCATCCATCAATTACAACTAAAGAAAATATCAAAAATTTTAAAAGACAAATTAAAATGCTTGGTTTTTCTTACGATTGGGATCGAGAAATAAATACAACGGATCCTAAATATGTTAAATGGACTCAATGGATCTTTTTGCAATTATATCATAAAGGATTAGCGTATGAGTCAGAAGTACCCGTTAACTGGTGCCCTGAATTAAAAGCCGTATTAGCAAATGAAGAAGTAGTTGATGGAAAGTCTGATATTGGTGGACATCCTGTATATAGAGTACCCATGAGACAATGGATGCTTAAAATAACAAAATATGCAGATTCATTGCTTAAAGGGCTTGATGATCTCGATTGGCCTAATAGTATCAAAGAACTCCAGAAAAATTGGATTGGTCGGTCTGAAGGCGCTAATGTAACATTTGAATTACCATCATTGAATGAATCATTAACAGTTTTTACGACTAGACCAGATACGCTATTTGGCGCTACTTATATGGTTATGGCACCGGAACATCCATTAGTTCAAAAATTAGTCACTAAAGATCAAGAATCAGCTGTTAAAAAATATAGTGAAGAAGCTTCTAAAAAATCTGACCTTGATCGAACTGAATTAAATAAACAAAAAACTGGCGTATTTATTGGTGAATATGCCATTAATCCTGCCAATAATACAAAAATTCCAATTTGGATATCAGATTATGTAATCATGAGTTATGGAACTGGGGCAATTATGGCTGTTCCAGGACAAGACCAACGAGATTATGATTTTGCAAAAAAATTCGACCTTCCAATTATAAGAACGGTAGATATACCAGAAAATTTTGAAGGAGAAGCTTATACAGGTGATGGTCAAGCGATAAATAGTGAATTTTTAGATGGCTTATTTATTGATGATGCAAAAAATAAGATGATTGATTGGCTCGAAAAAGAAAATAGGGGAGAGCGCACTGTTCATTTTAAACTTAGAGATTGGCTTTTTTCAAGGCAAAGATACTGGGGTGAGCCTATACCAATAATTCATGTTGAAAATGAACCCAAAGCATTAAATGATGAGGATCTACCGCTTTTATTACCAGAAGTTGAAAAATATGAACCAGCTGGAACAGGTGAATCACCATTAGCCAATATAAAGAACTGGGTCGAAGTAAAAGATTCAAACGATAATATTATTGGACTTAGAGAAACAAATACTATGCCACAATGGGCTGGTTCTTGTTGGTATTTTTTACGATATATTGATCCTAATAATTCTTTAAAAGCATGGGATGAAAGTAAAGAAAAGTATTGGATGCCTGTAGATTTATATATTGGTGGGGCTGAGCATGCTGTTCTTCACTTGCTTTATTCAAGGTTTTGGCACCACGTATTGTTTGACTTAGGATTGGTATCTTATAAAGAACCATTTACAAAGTTATTTAATCAAGGTATGATATTAGGCGAAGATGGTACAAAAATGAGTAAATCAAGAGGAAATGTTATCAACCCTGATGAAACTGTTGATTCTTACGGTGCTGATTCAATGCGTTTATATGAAATGTTTATGGGGCCACTAGACAAAGCAAAGCCTTGGAATACAAAAGGTTTACAGGGTTGCTCAAGATTTATAAATAAACTATGGAATACGATTATTAATTCTGATGGAAAATTATCATCAAAAGTAACGCATGAAGATGCTGATAAAGAAACTTTGCAATTATTAAATCAGATGATAAATCGTGTTACAGATAACCTTAATCAATTGCATTTTAATACATGCGTATCAGAATTCATGGTTTTTACTAATCATTTACAAACATTATCACATATTAATAATGATTGTTTAAAATCATTTATAATAATAATTAATCCTTTTGTGCCACATTTAGCTGAAGAGTTATGGCAATTATTAGGTGAAACAAATGAATTAACATATGTCAATTGGCCTGAAATTGATAAGAATTATTTAAACAAGGATGAATTAGCTATTCCAATTCAAATAAATGGCAAAAGAAGGTCAGAAATTTTAATTAATTCTAATGATTCAAAGGATGACGTCATTACTATGGCTAAATCTGATATTAAAATCCAAACTTACTTAAAAGGGAAAGAGATAGTAAAAGAGATTTACATAGAAGGTCGTATTGTCAATATTGTCATAAAATAATATATTAATATACGTAATTATACATAATATATATTATACATCATTTTACCATATTAATATTCTTTAAACCTTTACGTACGTCTTTTTAATTATTTAAACTTTCAGTGTTTACTTAATAACAATAAATGAATTTAGTTTATATAAGCTTTAATTTTAATAGAATATGCGCCCGTAGCTCAGCTGGATAGAGCGTTAGATTCCGGTTCTAAAGGCCGGAGGTTCGAATCCTCCCGGGCGTACAAATTTATTTATCGGAATAGTTATTTAATAAGGATACTAATTGAAAAACTTCATAATAAGTATTATATAATGGATTAGGGGCAATTCTTATAACATCTGGTTCTCGCCAATCACAAACTACATTATTTAATTCTAAATATTTTTGAACCTCTTTTCCCTCCTTAATTATCATAGATAATTGACATCCTCTTTCTTCTTCTAATTTAGGTGTTATAATATCAATTTTAGGAAGTACAGTATTTATTAAATTTTCTAAATATCCTGTTAGTTGACGGCTAGCTTTTATAAAATTATTTATACCTACTTTACTATAGATATCTAAAGATGCTTTAATTGGGGCCATGCTAAAAATTGGGCTATTGCTAATACTCCATCCTTCTGCTCCTTTAATAGGATCGAAATTTGAATCCATAGTGAAGCGACTATCCATACTGTTTCCCCACCATCCCGCTAACCTTGGCCCACTCCATTCACTATGTTTATTATGAATGAAAATACCTGAAGGAGAGCCTGGTCCACTATTCAAATATTTATAATTACACCAGGCTGCAAAATCTACATTCCAATTATGCAAATCAAGCTTAACATTTCCTGCAGCATGAGCTAAATCAAAGCCAACATAGGCACCTATTTCATTCGAAACCTTTGAAATTTCTTTCATATCGTATTTTTGACCGGTATAATAATTGACGCCACCTAGCATTACAGTAGCCACTGAATCACCATGAGACCTTATGGTATTAATTATATCATCAGTATCTAAACACTTTTTATTAGGTTGAGGCTTCAACTTAACTAATGAAGTATTAGGATCATATCCATGAAAATGCAGTTGTGAAATTATAGCATATTGATCCGAGGGAAATGCGTCTTCTTCAATAATAATTTTATGACGTATTTTTGTTGGCTGATAAAAAGAAATAAGCAAAAGATGTAAGTTAACAGTAAGTGCATTCATTAGCATAATTTCACCATCTTCTGCACCTATTATAGGTAAAAAGTCTTTTATTAAATTTTTATGGAAATTTATCCAATCAGAGAAGTAAGCCTTAGCTCCATGTTTGCCCCATATTTCAGATTGTTCTACTAGTATTGATCGAACGGCTTTAGGCTGAAGACCTAGAGAATTACCAGAAAAATATAAAACGGGAGATTTACTATTTTCAGGATAATTAAATTTTTCACGAATTCTTTTCAGTGGATTCTTTTCATCGAGTTTTGATGCGAATTCAGCAGAAAATAAATTGTTCATCTAGGCACCGGACCTACCACCATCGACTGTAATATCAATACCATTTATAAAACTTGAAGCGTCAGAAGCTAAAAAAGCTACAGCGTTTGCAATTTCTTCGGGCTCACCTATCCTTTTAGAGGCACTACTATTTGCCCATATCGATCTAATTTCATCTACGGTAACTCCAGAAGCTTTAGATTTAGCATCTGCTAGCTCTTGTAAGCGACTAGTATTAGTATATCCTGGCAATACATTGTTAACCGTTATACCATATTGGCCTATTTCCAAGGCCAATGTCTTAGCCCATTGAGCAACTGCACCTCTGATAGTATTACTTACTCCAAGCCCTGGTATTACATTATTAATTGATATAGAGATTATATTTATAATACGTCCATACCGCATTTGCTTCATTCCTTCAAATACTGACTTAACCATAATTTGGTTACTAATCAATAATCTTTCGAAACCCTCCCTAAATTCATCAATATTTGAATTTATTAAAGGTCCTCCGTGTGGTCCACCAGAATTATTTAGTAAAATATGCACAGGTTCATGAAGTTCTTTATTAACTATTTCATTTAACTTTTCTGGATTATTAAAATCAGCGCATATTGTTGAATGGCTTTGGCTATTCTTTGTTGATAATTCATCTAAGGTATTGTCTAATTTGTATTGATCTCTAGCTAATAATATAACCTCGGCACCTAAATCAGCCATCAGAATCGCAGTTGCCTTACCAATTCCATCGGTTGATCCACAAATTATAGCTCTTTTTCCATTTAAGTTTAAATTCATTATTTTTCCCTCACATGAAAATAAAAATTCAACTCATCTTTAATTTCCTTAGGTAACTCAGGTAATGCTGACCTAGGTATTAAAAATGTTGTTAATTCACTTAGATCGCTAAAAACACGATGCTTTTGGGCAGTCTCACTTAGATATGAAGATCCCGTTGATCCTCCCGTACCAATTTTTTTTCCAATCATTCGTGAAACCATAAGAACATGTCGATATCGCCAAGTAGTAAATAGTTCATCAACATCAGCTAATTTTGTGATTAATAAATATGGGTTATGCAATATAGGTTGATCTCTATAAAGTAATATTAGCAGTGCTGCTTGAGTTGCTTTATATGAAAGTCTCCAGGACCCACTTTCAACCAATTTTGAATGCTCTTTCTCATTTAAGACTACGCCAAATGACTTTTCTGTTTTTTTATACTCATTTAAATACTTTTTCTTTTCATTATCAGAAAGTTTTTTATTCGTTTCAATAATCGCCCTATCATCTGAGAGCATTTTTTTAACTGCAGTTTCATATTCTTTCCAAAAAGATGTTTTGCCCCAGTCTAAAAAAGGTGTCCGCTCTAACCATTTTTCAATAAGTATAAAAAGTGAATTCCCATCCTCACTTTTTTGAACTTCTTTATTATCAATTTTATTAAGATAGGATTTATAGTTTTCTCCTCCATAGGAGTATCTTTTTTCAGACAATAGACCAAGTTTGTTTTCAATTTTTCTAAATTGTACACTTTGAAACCCTGAGGCAGGAACTAATAAATCTCTAAAATCTAAGAAATCCATTGGAGTCATTGTCTCAAGCACTCTTATTTGATCTACTAAAATCTTTTGAATTTCAATAATACGGTTTTAAACGAGAAATAGAAGTTCCAATATTTGACTCATCAACATTCTTAAGAGAAAACATCTTCAAAATTGAATCTAATTCGTAAATAATTTGTTTAAACCATAATTCATATACCTGATGTGTAATGATAAACAACATTTCATCATGAGCATGTTGGTCAAACTCATCGCTGATAAGGTTTTGACTATCTAAAATTTTGTTCAAGCCTAAATAATCTTTATAATATTGTGATTTAAAAGATTTTTCTTTTGCCATTACTTTATTTCCATTTCAGCTGCTTCAATGGTATTCTCAACTAACATAGCAATTGTCATTGGACCTATACCACCTGGTACTGGAGTTAAATAAGAAGCTTTACCTTTAACACTAAACTCATCACAATCACCTACAAGCTTAAAAATATTACTTTCAGTATTTTTTACACGATTAATACCAACATCAATAATAACTGCCCCTTCTTTAATATCATTACCTTTTAAAAACGCAGGGTAGCCTAATGCAAGGATAACAACGTCAGCTTGCTTTGTATAGTAAGAAATATTCTTTGTTCCAGAATGACATATAGTAGTTGTAGCATTTGAATATTTTCTCTTGAGACTTGTTAAAATAGATATCGGTCTACCAACTATATTACTACGACCAACAACTACCACGTGTTTATTGGAAAGATCTATGTTATAATATTCAAGTACTTTCATAATACCCTTGGGCGTGCATGGTACGAATGAAGGCTTACCTGCTGTTAAATTTCCTAGATTTACAGGATGGAATCCATCTACATCTTTTTTAGGATTAATTGACTTAATAACTGCCTCATTGTCAATGTGGTCTGGAAGTGGTAATTGGACAAGAATTCCATGATATTTATTATCATCATTGAGTTTTTGAACAATTTCAATTAATTTGTTTTGAGATGTATCACTCTTGAGCTTAATCGTCTCAGAATAAAGACCTAAAGATGTAAAAGTTTTGGTTTTATTTCTAACATATACCTGAGAAGGGCCATCATCACCAACTAAAATAACAGCTAAGCCAGGTTTTATAGCGTTAGAAGCTAACTTATTAATTCTAGATTTAAGATTCTCGTAAACTGATTCACTGACCACTTTACCGGATAAAATTTGAGTATCCATGGACAGATTTACAAGCTACTGCTGAATTGCTTCTTCTACTATCTCAATCAAAGAAGATACTTTACTCTCGACATCACCTTTGATTTGATCTCTGTCGCGCTTTTCTGCAAATAATTCATCTGCAATATTCATTGCAGCAAGAATACTAACTTTTGCTGGAACTTGTGGTGTTGCTAATTCTTCTTGAACTTCGCGCATTTTTCCATCAACATACTCAGCTATATTTTTAATATAGGAAGCATCAGCTGGAGCTTTGATTGTGTATTCTTGACCATAAATGGTAACTTTTACAAAATTTTCACTATTATCCATTAATTCACTCATTTGAGATTATCTTAATTTAGCACTGAATTTTTTAGAAACCACTCGTATAATTTCATCTATCACTGGATTTACATCTTTATCTTCAAGTGTTTTTTTAGCGCTTTGAAAAATTAAATTTATAGCGACAGCTTTATTATTTTCACCAATTGAATTATCACGAAAAATGCTAATCGGCTCTACATCAATAAGGATTTCGTTACCATTTTTATTAATTGTATGAATGACTTCGCCTACTGGAATGCCCTCATCTAAAACAAAGTTAAGATCTCTAATCATTGATGGATAAACAACTACAGGTTTATATCTAGTTTCAATATCAGCCAATTTCATTAATTGGATTAAATCAAGTTGAAAACCATATGATTTTCCAATATCTAAACTTAATAAATTATTAAACTTAGAAGATAATTTTCCAATGTAGCCTATTATTTCAGAATTTATTTTTATAGTATGAGCATTTTCTAAACCCATGTTATTATCTTCAATTTTATCATAAACTACATTGTTCATTTTCAACCTAGAAAATAACCCATCTACAACACCTTTGATTAAATGAAAGCTAGCGTATTGAGATTCATCCGAATGGACTGATGATTTTATATAAAATCCATGAGCTAGACCTGATAAATACAGCTTTTCTTTGATGCCCTCTAAGCCTTTGTCTTTTTGTTCAAAAACATTTCCCCATTCAAATAACATCAAATCAGGATTTCCATTTTTAAAATTAAAATTTGCAGTATCTAATAGACCCTGAAATAAACTGGTTCTCATTTCACTCATTTTATCAGACAAGGGGTTAAGCATCTTAACGGAATTAAATTTTAATGCAGATATTTTTCTTGAAGATTGAAGTGAATTACTAAAAATTTGATTAAAACCAAAGCCAGTTAATATATTAATAATTTTAGAAAGCGATCTTTGTGGATCAGTAATCTGATCATTCATTATTCCTTCATAATTCAAACTTGATGGGATATTATCATATCCATAAATTCTAACAACTTCTTCAATTAAATCTATTTCACGTTTTAGATCAGGGCGCCATGAAGGTGGCGTGCATATCCATTCACCACTAGTTTGTTTTACGGAACACCCAAGGTTTACCAATGACTCTTTAACAGCTTTATCAGGTATTTTACATCCTGATAAAATATCTAATTTCAATCTACTTAATTTGATTAAGTCTTGTTTTATTTTTTTGGGATAAGGATCAACAATACCAGGCACCCATTCGCCATTTGCAATATCTTCTAATAATTGAATGATACGCCACATTGCTTTTTCTGTACCATTAGGATCTGCACCACGTTCAAAACGCTTAGATGCCTCTGTTGACATACCTAAGTTTTTAGCCCCTTTTCTAATAACTGGAGGATTGAAGTATGCACATTCTATCAATAAAGTTGATGATTTATCATTCACTGATGTTGATAAACCACCCATAATCCCAGCTATAGCAATAGGTTTTTTACCATTAGTTATTAAAAGTTCGTTTGGTGTTAACTTTCTAGACTCTTCATCCAAAGTTTTAATTTTTTCACCCTTAGTTGCTCTTCTAATTAAAATTTCTTTTGATTCTATTGTATCATAATCAAAAATATGAGATGGCTGTCCCATTTCTAAAAGAACGAAGTTTGAAATATCTACTACATTATTTATACTTCTTTGTCCTGCTAATTCAAGTTTGTGCCTTAGCCAGTCTGGCGATGGTCCAACTTTAACATTCTTAACTATTCCAGCAACAAATCTTGGACAATCTTCAGGGTTTTCAAAAGAAACTTTGATCATATCTTTAGCAATATTCTTATTGAAAGACCTTTTGTCATAAGAAGGTGTATTTATATTTATATTTAATTTAGCTGCCAAATCTCTAGCAACGCCTAAATGAGAAAAACAATCTGGTCTATTTGGAGTAATGTCCAATTCTAAAGCACCTAAATGATTATTTAGATAATCTATAAATAAATCACCTGGTGATGCATCCATATTTAGTACCATTATTCCATCATGCTCATCAGAAATGTTAACTTCTTTTTCTGAGCATATCATGCCTTGACTAATTTCACCACGTATTTTAGCTTTTTTAATTTTAAAATTACCAGGTAGTGTAGAACCAACAGGTGCAAATACTATTTTTTGACCAAGTCCTACATTGGGAGCTCCACATACTACTGGAAGTATATTTTGACCATCATAAACTTTACATAAATTCAATTTATCAGCATTTGGGTGCTTAATTACATCTTTTATCTCACCAATTATTAAATCTTCTAAGTTTGAAGTGTTATACCCTTCTTCCGCCTCCAAACCAAGCATTGTAAGCTTATCTGATATCTCTTCATTTGATAGCGAAAAATCTATAAACTCTCTAAGCCAACTTATTGATATCCGCATTAGAATTGCTCCAAAAATCGCATATCACCTTGATAGAAAAGCCTAATGTCATCTATTTCATATTTAAGCATACAAATTCTTTCAACACCCATTCCAAAAGCATATCCATGCCAGATATTTGAATCTATACTTACAGATTTAAAAACTTCAGGATCAACCATTCCGCAGCCAAGAATCTCAAGCCATTCTTTCCTTTTATCACTCCAAATATCTACTTCCGCACTAGGTTCAGTAAAAGGAAAGAAACTAGGACGAAAACGCATTTTTGTGTTATCACCAAACATTCTTTTAACAAAATATTCTAACATGCTTTTTAAATCTGAAAATGAAACTTTTTTATCTACATAGATACCCTCTACTTGATTAAAAAGACAATAACTTTTGAAACTTATGGCTTCATTTCGATAAACACGACCTGGAACTATGTATCTCAATGGTGGATCTTGATCTTCCATTAAATGAATTTGAACATTGGAAGTATGTGTTCTCAAAACGGTCTCTGGGTCAATAAAGAATGTATCCTGCATATCTCTAGCGGGATGCTCGGGTGGAAAATTGAGTGCGCCAAAATTGTGAAAATCATCATCAATTTCAGGTCCATAGGCTACAGAAAATCCTACATCTAAAAAAATTGATTTAATCTCATCTAAAGTTTGTTGCAATGGATGAATATGACCAATTGGAATATTAATTCCGGGTAGAGATTCATCAATGCTTTCTTTTAAGGATACATTTTTAGAGATATTTGATTTTTCATCAAATACAGAATTAATTTCAACTTTTAGTTCATTTAATAGTTGACCAGCCAATGGTTTATCTTCAGCTAATACATCCTTCATTCCTGAAAAAAGACCGGCCAAAAGACCTTTTCTTCCAAGGTACTTGATTCGAAGTTTATCTAAGGATGTATCATCCTGAGGAAAGGGATCTGAATCGGCACGAAATTGATTTCGAACCGATTCAATTGATTCCTTCAGTTTCATCTAGCTGTTAACTGCTTTAGCTAACTCAGCAAAAGCACTAGGCTCATCCATAGCCATTCCGGCTAATACCTTTCGGTCGAGTTCTATACCTTTTGCTTTAAGTCCAGAAATAAACTGTGAGTAGGACAAGCCATGTTGCCGCGCAGCTGCATTAATTCGAATAATCCATAGACGACGAAACTGACGTTTCTTTTGTCTACGATCTCGATATGCATACAGTCCTGCCTTCTCAACTGCATCTTTCGCAGTTTTGAAGTTGCGGCTCCGGGCACCATAGTAGCCCTTGGCCTGCTTTACTACTTTACGATGTCTTCTGTGCTTTGGCACAGAACTATTTGCTCTAGGCATATTATTCTCCTATTTACTGAGCAATCATTCGACGGACGCGCTTTTCTTCAGAACCGTCTACCAAGTCAGGTTGACGCATCTTTCGTTTTGCACTGTTACTCCGGCGAATGAGCATATGGCTATGGTTTGCTTTGTTTCGTCTTATTTTACCAGTACCTGTCAAACGAAATCGTTTGGCGGCACTGCGTCTTGTTTTCTGCTTTGGCATTGACTATCTCCTATTTACCAGTCAAAACGATCGTCTGACGACGACCCTCCAAGTTTCCTTGCTTTTCAACCTCAGAGAGATCAGAAAGCATTTCAATTACTCGGTTAAGAACATCTAAACCTAAATCAGTTCTAGATAGCTCTCTACCCCGATACATTAAAGTTACTTTAAGTTTGCATCCATCTGTTAAAAACTTTCTTCCCAAATTAACCTTTGTTTCTAAATCGTGATCATCGATTCTGGGACGAACACGAATTTCTTTAACCTTAACAACATGTTGCTTCTTCTTGTTTGCATGCGCCTTCTTCTTTTCTTCGTATTTTAACTTTCCATAATTAAGAATTTTAGCAACAGGAGGTTTAGCATTTGGTGCGATTTCAATAAGATCTAAACCTACATCTTTAGCTATCTCAATAGCATCTGATAATGATTTAACACCTAATTGTTCACCCGTTTCTGATATTAATCGAACTTCATCAGCTCGAATATCTTCATTGATTTTTAGTTTATTAACTTTCGCGATGAGGCATACTCCTTTGTTTAATTTCAAATAATAATTCTGACAAAAATTTGTCTACATTTACACTTCCTTGGTCTCCAAGCAATCTTCGTCTGATAGATAACGAGTTATTTTTCTCTTCATTCTCACCAACAATAAGCATAATTGGAATTTTACTTAATTCAGCATTTCGAATTTTTGCTCCAATTTTCTCTGGTCGATCATCTATTTTAACTCGAACTCCAACATCTATTAACTTTTTTTGAATAGCTTTTCCAAACACATGCGTCTTTTCTGAAACTGGTAGAACAGTAACTTGCGTAGGTGCTAACCACACTGGAAAATCTCCACCATAGTGTTCAATTAAAAAACCAATAAAACGTTCATGAGTACTCAACGGCGCTCTGTGAATGCATAAAGGAGTCTTTTCGGATCCATCTTGATCAGTATAAGTTAAGTTAAAACGCTTAGGTATAGCGAAATCAACTTGATTTGTAGCAAGTGTGAATTCTTTTCCAATCGCACTCCATACTTGAACATCTATTTTAGGTCCATAAAAAGCTGCTTCACCTGGAATTTCAACATAATTAATCCCACCCTTTGTTAAAGCTTTCCTCACAGCATCCTCAGTTTGTAACCATAATTCTGGTTCGTCAACATATTTTTTACCAAGATCTTTAGGATCATGTAAGCTTAATCGCATTTCATATTTTTCTATGCCAAATATTTTAAAATATTCTAAATACATATTGCAAACATCTAAAAATTCAGAATCAAAATCTGCATTTGAACAATATATATGGGCATCATTCATTTGCATACTTCTAACACGCATCAAACCAAAAAGTTGCCCAGACTTCTCATAACGGTAACAAGTGCCGTATTCAGCAATTCTAAAAGGTAAATCTCTATAACTTTTAGGTGAGGCGTCATAAATCTTATGGTGATGTGGGCAGTTCATTGGCTTTATGTAATATTCAATACCATCCACATCCATAGCTGGATACATTGCGTCTTTATAAAGATCTAAATGTCCAGACTTCTTATAAAGATCTCCTTTTGTCAAATGTGGAGAGCGAACTTGATGATATCCATGCTTTTGTTCAGTTTCTTTTGCAAGTGATTCTAATTCATTAATTATTACACCACCGTTTGGCAACCAAAGTGGTAAGCCTGGGCCAACTTCATCATCAAAAGTATAAATTTCTAATTCTTTACCAATTTTACGATGATCTCTCTTTTTTGCCTCTTCTAAAAAATTTAAATATTCTTTTAATGCATCTTTAGAATGAAATGCAGTTCCATAAATACGCTGAAGCATTTTTTTACTTTCATCTCCGCGCCAATAAGCACCAGATGTTGTTAAAAGTTTAAAGTGCTTTATTCTATTTGTAAAAGGAACATGGGGACCACGACATAAATCAATAAAGCCACCTTGGCCGTAAGCAGAAATTTGATCTTTAGAATCAATCTGCTCAATGATTTCAACTTTGTAATGCTCACCCATTTTTTTAAACATTTTGATAGCATCATTTCGATCAAGTTGATTTCGTTCTATAGCTAGATTTTCTTTAGATAATTCTTTCATTTTATTTTCAATTAAAATTAAATCATCATCTGTAAATGGCTTATCTATATCAAAATCATAATAAAACTTATTATCTACAGCTGGACCAATAGTTACTTGAGATTTAGGCCATAATATTTTGACTGCTTGTGCCATTAAATGTGCAGTGCTATGAAGCAAAACATCATGTCCTTCATCTGATTTACCAGTATGTAAAATTAATGTTGCATCTTCATTAATAGGTGTAGTTGCATCAGTGAGAACACCATTTATTGTAGCAGCTAATGTATCGTTAGCTAGTCTCTCACCGATACTTTCTGCAACAGCTAACGGTGTGACACCTAAATCAAAATCTTTAGTTGATTTGTCAGGTAATGTAATTGTTACTTGGCTCATAAATGAATGCACTTATCTATAATCGAAAAAAAATTCGATCTGGAAAAAGACGAATAGTTTATAATTATCATTATATACTGTTTTGACTTGGTTAAAAAATTAGACTTCAGGACTGATGAATTCTAATTTTTTTGTGGGCGATAACGGAGTCGAACCGCTGACCTCTTGCGTGTCGAGCAAGCGCTCTAACCAACTGAGCTAATCGCCCTAAAAAAGCGCAAGAATTTAACGGAGATTGATAATAAACAGTTAGGATATTTCTAATTTAATTTTTGGCAAGTTTAACGGGTTTTAAAGAATCATTATAAACAATATCATTAGTTAACATTTCAACAGCTACTTGAACAGTTTTATCTTCATTTAAAGCCTGCTTCAACCTGCCTACTGGCCCATCGAATAAACCAGCAAACTCCAAATGCAACATCTGCAATATGTCATCTGACTCTTTCTCTCTAAGCTTGGATTCTTCAATTAAATAAAAATCATTTAAAGAATTAATCGCATTTTTAACAATAGTATTTGAAGAATCTAAATCCTCAACTTTTAATGCAAAATTATCTAATTCTTTTCTACCTGGAAGTGCAATTGGATTTTTATCTTTAATAAATTTTTGAAAATTAATTAAAAGATTGTTATCATTTTTAACATCTTCAAAGGAGTCGTATAGATATTTATTTTCTTGAGCAAAAGAATAAAAATATCCATTTCGCCAATACTGAGTTGATAATATTTGCATTAATTCTGGCTTCACTAAAGAATCTGGTGTTATACCTCCATTGCCAAGTACAGTTCTACCGCCAATAGTTTTAAAAACAGAATCTTCTTGAGTTTTATTAATTATAAACTTTTCATCAATGTAGTCTTGTTTTTGTATAAATCTTCCACTAGGTACATAATAACGTGCAGTGGTTATCTTAATTACTCGCTTATCATCAAGTTGAAAAGCAGACTGAACTAGACCTTTACCATATGATTTTTGGCCTATCACAATACCCCTATCAAGATCTTGTACGGCTCCAGCTACTATTTCACTAGCTGAGGCGCTTCCTTGATTGATTAAAATAGCAACTTTCATATCATTTGGCACTAATGGAGACTGACGGGAATAAAATGTTCTATTAGATTTTTTAGCTCTACCTTTAGTAGAAACTAATGGCTTATCCTTTTCAATTATCATATCTAATATTGAAATAGCTGCATCCATTAAACCACCTGGATTATCTCGAAGGTCAAGAATTATTGAATTTGCATCATTATTAAGAATTTGTACAATAGCGCTGGACATTTCATTTGCTGTATTTCTTGAAAACCTATTCAACCTTATATAGCCAACATCGTTCGATAATAGTCCAGAATACGTAACATCTTTTACAGAAATCTGAGATCTAATTAAATTGAATTCAATTGTATCTTCATCGCCAAATCTTTTTACAGTAAGCTTGACCTTGGTTCCTTTTTTTCCTCTTATTTTTGCAGCTGCATCATTAAAAGAGATTTTTTTTACATCTTCATCATCAACTTTTAATATAATATCTCCACTCAACATCCCCGCTTCCTTAGCTGGGCCTCCATCCATAGGAGCAACAACCGACATTGTTTTATTTCTATAGCCTAATTGAATTCCAACACCACCATATTCACCTTTAGTAAGGATATTAATAGAATGCTGCTCGTCCTCAACTAAAAATGTCGTGTAAGGATCTAAATTTTGAGTAATAGCGTTAATACTAGCTTTTGTAAATGTTTCAGGATCTAACTCATGTAAATAAGTTGAGAATATCTGATTGTAAACTTGGTTAATCAATCTTTGAGACTGAGCTATTTGCCTGTAGAAACTAGATTGTGTAATTGCAAATGAGGTAATCCCAAGTGAAATGATTATTGGAATAATTATTTTTGTACGTCTTTTCATTATATTATCTGTCTTCTCCTTAGCTCATCAAGTATTGACGTATGAATATTTTCAATAGTTTCATGACCATCAATAACAACAAATCGTTCTTTAAATTTAATTGATAATTCTAGATATGTATTTCTAACTAATGTTTGCAATTCAATTCCAGCCCGCTCAATTCGATCTTCTTCTTTACTTTTTCTCTTTGATGCTTCTTCTGGTAAAATATCAACCAAAAATGTTACATCAGGTTCTAATTCATATGTAGCAAAATGATTTAGCTTAATTAACCAATCAAGATCAAGCTTCCTACCACCACCTTGATATGCTAGAGTCGAATCATAAAAACGATCCGCAACAACATTTTTTCCATTTATCAAGTTAGGCATTACAATTTCATAGGTAAGTTGTGCTCTACTTCCTGTCATAAGCAATGCTTCTGTTCTATCAGAAATATCAGACAAGTGACGATGGAGTAAAATTTCTCTTATTTCCTCTGAAATGGTAGTACCACCTGGCTCTCGAACAAGAATAGTGTTTTTTTCAACGCTATTCATTGATTCAACTAGCATTTTTACCTGGGTGCTTTTTCCACAACCATCTATACCTTCAAATGTAATAAAACTTCCTTTAGAAATAGACATTTGGATCATCCTTACCAATCATAATAACAAATTCACCTCTTGGCTTATTTTTTCCAAAATAAACCAGAAGTTCAGATATTTTTCCTCTTTTATATTCTTCATGTATCTTAGTTAACTCTCGCCCAACTACAGCAGGTCTATCACCAATATAATCTAATATATCATTTAATGTACGAATTAATCGCATTGGACTTTCATATAAGATAGTTGTTGCCTCTATATTAGATATTCGTTCAAGCTTTTTACGTCTTCCCTTTCTATGCGGTAAGAAACCTTCAAAGAAAAAACGATCCGTTGGTAAACCAGAAGCTGATAGCGCAGTTATTGATGCCGATGCTCCCGGTATAGATTCAACTTTAATATCCTCTTCAATTGTAGCTCTAATAAGCTTATAAGCTGGATCACTAATTCCAGGTGTACCAGCATCCGTAACTACAGCAACATTTTTTCCGGAGTTTAAATGTTTTAAGATTTGAGGAATCCTTGTAAATCTATTATGTTCAAAATAACTTATAGTTGGAGTGGTAATTTTATAGTGCATTAATAATTTTTTTGTATGCCTAGTATCTTCAGCTGCTATTAATGATGATTCATTTAAAATTCTAATGGCCCTAAGAGTAATATCTTCTAAATTTCCAATAGGAGTTGAAACTATAAAAAGAACGCCATTACTGGCCATATATCTATATCTTTCTAATGGCCTTATCAATCATAGATAGGCCTTGGTCAATTTCAGATTTAGCAATGTTTAAATGCGGTCTAAAACGAATGGTTTTCTTTCCACAGCCAAGCATCATCGCTCCTTCTTCAGCTATCAAGCCAATTGTTTTGTCTCTCTCTTCTGAATCTCTCATATCAAAAGCACCAAAAAGCCCCAAGTTTCTAACATTAGATACTAGTCCAGAATGTGATTTTTGGAGAGCATGAAGTTGTTCTTTTAAATATTTACCATTTTCAGCAGCTTTCTGAACAAGATTATCTTTCTCCATAATTTCAAGATATATTGTAAATCTTACCATATCAACTAAGCTACCGCCCCAAGTAGAGTTTAACCTGCTTGACTCTTTAAATACATGGCCATCTACTTCGTCAAGTCTTTCACCTGCAAAAATGCCGCAAACTTGGGTCTTTTTGCCAAAACTAATAACATCTGGACGAGTACTATTAATTTGATCACAATCACAATTACAACTATTAGGGTTAAATTGTTGATGGGCCCACATTGATCCTGTAATCCCAGCACCGGTTTGAACCTCATCATAAATTAAAAGAAATTCATGTTCGTCAGCTAATTTTCTTAATTGCTGGAAAAATTCACATCTAAAATGATTATCGCCACCTTCACCTTGAATTGGTTCAATTATTAATCCAGCTATTTCATCTTTATTTTCTTCTAAAGCATCTAAAATTTGCTTGATTGCTATTTGCTCAGAGTTAATAACATTATTTAATGAAGCTTCGTCAAGCGGAAATGTGATTTTTGGATTATCAATTCTTGGCCAATCAAATTGAGGATAGTACATCGTTTTTCTAGGGTCTGGAGAGTCAGTCATACTCATCGTGTATCCAGTTCTACCATGAAAACATTCTTTAAAATGTATAATCTTTGAACCTTTCTCTCCTTTTCCGGCATCTAAATTCTTTCTAACTTTCCAATCAAAGGCAGTTTTTAATGCATTCTCAACACCTAAGGCGCCCCCTTCTACATAAAAAGCGTAAGGTAAATAATCAGGCTGAGCAACCCTTCCCATGGTTGAAACAAACTCAGCCATTTGAGTTGAATACACATCTGAATTTGTTGGTTTATTTAGAGCGGCAGCAGTAATTCTATCTTTTTGTTCAAGTATATATGGATGATTGTACCCAACTGGCATTGAGGCAAACATCGAGAAAAGGTCTAAATATTCTCTTTTATCTCTTCCGTCTACAAGCCAAACTCCATGGCTTTTTTCTAAATCAATAACTTGATCCATTCCATCTGCCAGCATAAATTTTTCAATTTCACTTCTTACTTTATTTGCTTTTACTATATTCATAAACGCTATTATTCCTATACTTAACTAATTAGTCTAAATTAAATTCTATGCCTTGAGCCAATGGAAGCTCTTTACTCCAATTCAGAGTGTTTGTTTGACGGCGCATATATTGCTTCCAAGAGTCAGATCCTGATTCTCTACCTCCACCAGTTTCTTTTTCACCGCCAAAAGCTCCACCAATTTCAGCACCTGAAGTACCAATATTTATGTTTGCAATTCCGCAGTCACTTCCCCTTTGTGATAAAAACTCTTCAGCATTGGCAACTTTAGTGGTAAACATTGATGAAGAGAGTCCTTGAGGAACATTATTATGCATTTCAATTGCTTCATTTAAACTACTATAAGACATTAAATACAAAATTGGTGCAAATGTTTCCTGTTGGACAATCTCCCAATCATTTTTTGCTTTAGCTACAGCTGGTGTTACAAAATTTCCAGATCTATCTAATTTTTCGCCCCCACAAAGTATTTCTCCACCCTTTGCTTTAACAGATTCTATTGCATGAAGAAAATCAGATATAGCTTTTTCGTTAACTAAAGGACCCATCAATGTACTTTTATCGAGTGGATCTCCAACATTTACTTGCTTATAAGCATTTAATAAACGTTCAGTAAAAATATCGTATAAACTATCATGAACTATAATTCTTCGAGTAGAAGTACATCGTTGACCAGCGGTACCTACCGAGCCAAATACTACTGCTGGAATAACTAAATCTAAATCAGCTGTTTCATCAATTATTATTGCATTATTACCACCTAGTTCTAAGATGGTTTTACCAAAACGTTCTGCAACTTTTGAACTAACATGTCTACCCATTTTTGTTGAACCAGTAAATGAAACTAATGGAATATTGCTATCACTAAGCATTCGCTCACCTACAATTGAGCCTTTGCCAATTATTGTTGAAAATATTCCTGAATAACCATTCTTCTCCATTACTTCATTGCAAATATTTTGAACTGCAATAGCACATAAAGGTGTGCTTGATGATGGTTTCCAAATAGTAGTATCTCCGCAAATAGCTGCTATAAATGCATTCCAAGCCCAAACTGCAACTGGAAAATTAAAAGCCGATATGACCCCTACAGGGCCTAAAGGATGCCATTGTTCATACATTCTATGGTCTTGACGTTCTGAATGCATAGTTTTTCCATAAAGCATTCTTGATTGACCAACAGCAAAGTCTGCAATATCAATCATTTCTTGGACCTCACCATCACCTTCTTGTTTAATTTTACCCATTTCCAAAGAGACCAAACTACCCAATGCATCTTTCTTTGCTCTAAGCGCATCCCCCATTTCTCTAACAAGCTGACCTCTTATAGGAGCAGGAACTTTTCTAAAATCTTTAAAAGCTGAAACAGAATCTTGAACAATTCTATCATAATCACGTTCTGATGCCTGATAGACTGAAGCAATAACTTCACCAGTTGAAGGATTTATTGATTCAATAATTTCATCTTGATTAGTGGTTGACCATTTATTTATACCTGAACAAGCACCATGGCTAAAATCATTGATCCCTAAATCAGATAATATAGATTTCATCTAGTTTCCTTAACTCGTATATGATTTAAAATAAATAAAAAGAACAAAAGAAGTTACATTTTTACAATAAGATTAGAAAGGATTGCGCTCTAGAATCTATAAAAATGATACAAAAATAAACACCAAAGGACTTGTAAATATCAATGAGTCAAATCGATCAAGGACACCTCCATGACCCAAAAGTATTTTACCTGAATCTTTAACACCCGCATCACGTTTAAACATAGATTCAACAAAGTCACCCAATTGACCACATATACCGACGATAAATGTGAGGATCAATAAGTGTGTAAGATTAAGTTCTATTTGAATAAAGCCAATATTATCCATAAAGTAAAAAGATAAAAAAGAGCCTAAGATTCCAGCAACAAAACCTACAATAGTTTTTTTAGGACTTACTCTTTCAATTAATTTTTTCTTACCCCAAAGCATTCCGAAAGTATATGCGCATGAATCACAAAGCCAAACTGAGAAGATCATTGCCATTGTAAACCTTGTGCCATTAAAACTATCCCAATTTCTTAGAGCAATCATAGTACCCAACAATCCAGCTATATACAAAACTCCGCCAAAAGTTATATTAATATTATCTAATGGATTTTCATGGCCACTAAACATTTCAACAAATAAGGATAAAATAATCATAATTGTAAAAAATGATAGAAGATTTATAGCATTAGGGTTTGGAAACTCTATATACATAAAACATATAGCTAGCGCCATTAATACACCAATAAACTTATTTGGTCGAGATCCAGAGATTGTTTTTAAATCATAGAATTCTATTAAAGATAGAAAAATAACTATCGATATAAACCCAGCAAATATTATTCCACCTTCTCTTAATAAATAAATAACTGCTGGAATACCAATGAGTGTAATTGGGAGTCGAGTAAGGAAAGTACTTTTCAAAACTATATTAAAACCTCAATTTCTTTTTCTAAAACTTTTACTTTTACCGGTGTAATTCCAAGTAATTCACCATCAATATTTAACTTATTATTTATGCTAGGTTTAATAGAAAAATTATTGACTTGTTTGTACTCTAGATAGGGTGAATCTATATGATCGCCAGTAAATAATTTTGGAAATAAATTCAAAAGTTTTAATCTACTAACTTTAGGAACTATAATTATATCAACAAGCCCATCATTAAGAAGAGCTTTTGGTGCCATTTTCATTCCTTTACCAACATGTATTGTATTGCAAGCAATGATGAATGCAAAATCATCACTAACCGATTCATCATTAATTTTAAGCTCAGCAAAACGTTTGCGGTTACGCATCACTTCAATTAAAGTAGCTATATTGTATCGTTGTGTACCAAGCCACCTTAATTTTTCAGCAAGATTATTAATATCAGTTGGCATACCCCAACCGACTAAATTAAAAGAATAATAAATTTTACTATCAGAATTACATTCTAATACATCAATAAATCTACTTTTTCCCGATAATATACGTTCCGCAGCATCGACAGGATCTAGGCAATCCATATCACACATAAATGAATTTCCTGTACCACCTGTTATAAGACCCAAAGGAAACCGTTGCTTATCTTTACGTTTAAGCAATCCGTTGATAGCTTCATGCATTGTACCATCTCCACCAATACAACAAAATCCATCATAGCTTGTCATATCAACTTCCATCGTTAAATCTTTCGCATGGCCAGCATACTCAGTCTCTATAATAGTTACTTCAGCGTTTTTAGATTCAAAAACAGGTAGGATTTCACTAAGAATTTTAGGTCCTTTTTTAGTGCCTCCATGAGGGTTTACAGTTATATAATATTTAGACAAACTAATTTTTATGTTTCATATATTTATTATCTCCCCACTCAATAACTTCAACTTTAACATCCGTGGTACCTTGATTAATAAAGTCTAATTTTTTAGCAGCTCCGTATGAACAATCTAAAATTCGACCTTTAACATAAGGACCTCTATCATTTATCCTCAAAATCAGTGATTTATTATTTGCTAAGTTCGTAACGCGCACAATTGTATTCAAGGGAAGAGTTTTATGAGCTGCCGTCAAGCCATACATATCATAAATTTCACCATTTGCAGTTAGTTTCCCATGGAAATCATCTGCATAAAAAGAACTGACACCTTTCATTAATTTACGATGCTTTACATTTGATTTAGTTTTTAACGGTACTGGACTATTTGTTTTACCTACACTTTTCTTTACTGGGCCAGTCCTATACCTTGGTGAGTTTGAGCATGCTATAAAATTGATAAAAAAAACTATTAATATAAACTTCATCATTAATTATGTGTTTTAACCTTTCCGATCATTTCATCTAAAGATTTCCAATTTGATTCTCCTACATAAGTATTAATCATATCGATAAGATCTTCACCAGTACCAGGATTTCTAAAATTAGCTGTACCAACCTGAACGGAGGTTGAACCAGCGAGTATATACTCAGCCACATCACTTGAAGAAACAATTCCACCCATTCCTATAATTGGTATCGATAGACTGTTATAAAGTTTGTTTACTGCTGCCAAGCCTATGGGTTTAATAGCTGGACCAGACAATCCTCCATAAGTAGTAAAAATATTACTTTTACCTGATTTAGCATCAATACTCATACCAACTACGGTGTTAATTGCAGAAACAGCATCAGCCCCAGCATCTTGACATGCTTTTCCAATAGATACTATATCTGACACATTTGGACTTAGTTTCATTATTAAAAGTCTATCTGTTATTTTTCTTAATTCTTCTGTCAGTTTTGACGTCATATCACAATCTACACCAAACTCCATCCCACCTTTTTTAACATTTGGACAGGATATATTAATTTCATAGCCTGTTATATTTGATGAATGACTTTCCATTAATTCTAAAATTTCTACATATTCGCTAATATCTGTCCCTGCTATATTCATGATTATTTTTGTTGAGAGATCCTCATAAATAGGCAACATTTCTTTTATGTATTTTTCTACACCAATATTTGCAAGTCCGATAGAGTTAATCATTCCAGAAGGTGTCTCTACAATTCTTGGTGGTGGATTACCTTCTCTTGGTTGGCGGGTAATAGATTTTGTTACTATCGCACCTAATTTATTTACATCGATAAGCTCTGGGGCCTCTGTTCCATAACCAAAAGTTCCAGATGCTACCCATATTGGATTATTAAACGTTATATTTCCAATTGATACTTTAAGATCAGTCAAATCTAATATCCTTCGCTTCGTAAACCGGACCATCTATACATACCAATGAATACTGCTCATGGTAACTATTCTCTTTTTTATCGGTTCTATTTTTTGAAATAACGCAACCCTGGCATAGCCCTACTCCACAACCCATATAACTTTCGACTGATAATTGAGTTGGAATATTATTCTTTAATGAGTAATCACGAATAGCAACCAACATTGGCTCTGGACCACATGCAAAGATATAAGGTTTTTTCTTTTCTTTAATAATTCTATCAATTGGATTCATTACGGTGCCCGACTCTCCAAGTGAACCATCATCAGTTGTCAGTATTATGTTATTTTCAGGGTCATGAGTTATAAAATGTTCGCTGGAATTTCGCGCACCAATAATAATTGAATGGTCAATTTGATTAAATTCACATTCTGACTTAAGATTTAACATAGGTGGCAGCCCGACACCTCCACCAACTAATATTGGATAACTTTCTTTATTCCAATTTGTAAACGTATTGCCTAATGGACCTAAAATCTCAATGTTATCACCGGATTCTTTTTTTGATAACTTTTTAGTTACATCACCAAATATTTTATAAATAATAGATACTTTTTCATCTTGGACAGAAGCGATACTCATTGGTCTTCTTAGAGGATGATTCCAACTTTCTTCAACCAATATGTTAATAAATTGCCCTGCCCCTTTGTATTCACCAATAATTTTTGGTGCATCAAAAAACATTTCCCAAATATTATGAGCTATCTCAGAATTAGAAATTATCTTTACTCGTTCAATTAACACTGATCACCGTAGAGTCTGAGAGTATACCATTCAAGAATACTATACGTCTCTGTGAAAATAATGATTGCTCTGAATCTTCATGATATTTCATGATCCATTTATAATATTTTAATGCGCTATCTACTTTCACAAAATTATAATCATATTGATATGCTAGAAAGTAAGCAGCTTTTGCACTAGTTTCAGAAAGTGTATCAATTTTTATTATTTGCTTATAATTATCTAAAGCTAAGATTGGATCGTTCAACCATTTTTTCTCCGCCAAAACTAAATTTTTATCAGAGTTTAGATCCAAAGAACTAAAGGTGGTATCAACATTCATAATTGCTAAAGCATAGTCAGTTTTTGAATAATCATTGACAATCTTATTTTTTAAATCAGAAGCTAAAGAATCATTTCCTTCTTGTTCCAATATAAAAGACTTTGCGTAAAGTGCTTTTGGAAGAATTGGAGTATTAAATGATAATTCAATTATTCTATCTAAGTATTCCATTCCTGAGCTTGATCTATCAAAGTGAAATGATTCAAGCTCTGCCATCCCGTATAAGATTTTATTTAAAGTAACTTCATCTTCTTTTGTTAATGGATTTACTTTTAACGAATCTGTTGCTTCTAATCTTTTCATCCATTCTGCAAATTTTAATTGAGTTTCATTATATATATTTATTTCTTTTAATCGAACATTAGCAGCATCTATAAATAATGATTGATTATATTCTTTTGGTACCATTTGATAATATTTAAGCGCAGCATCTAAGTCCCAATCATCACTAATTGCATATTGACCCAATAAATAGTAAGCCTCCGCTGAGGCAGCTGTATTTTTATAATCTTGTACAATTGATTCTAAACGATTTTTAGCTTCAACTATCATTGATTGTTGAAAATATAATTTAGCTAATTCTAACTCTAGGTCACTATGTATCGCCTTATAATTTTCATCTAAAAGCATATTTTTTATAGATTTTGTAGCTAATTCAAGCTTTTCCTGAAGTCTATAAATTTGAACGGATTTTAGATGTCCCTCTTGAATTTGTTTTTTAGTTTGTGAATTTTTAATCACAAGTCTATAGGCTTCCAAAGCACGATCTAAATTGTTTTCTTTAAACGAAATATCTGCAATCCTATAATAGATTTGACCTTTTTCATTTTGATCTCTAATGAGTTCAGCTGCTTTAACCAAATTATCCATGGACTCCGAGATCATGCTTTGGTCAAAATATATTTCTGCAATAGCCAAATAGATTTTTGCCTTGTTATCAGAAGAGTGATCTTCTTTGATCAATAGGGATAAATCATTGATTGCAGGTTGAACTTTACCTTCTTTCCATTTAATCATTGAAGACCAAAAAGCAGCTTCAAATTTGACTAAAGGGCCAAATTCACTATTAAGAAGAGATAATGTTGCTTTAGCATTATTGTATTCTTGAAGATAAAATTGAGACTGGGCTGTTAATAACAATGCATCTTTACGTAATTTAGAGTCGGGATATTCATCAAGGACTATCTTTGACTTTTCAATTACTTTCTTATAATCGTCTAATGCTACTTTGGGCAATACTTCACCACGATTCTGCAAACGACTCTTCTCTGCTTTTTCAAAGTACATTTTAGCATTATAGAACGTGTTAAAGTATGCTGTAAAATTGGCGCATGAAATAAATAATAAGCATAAACATACTAAAGTTTTAGCTTGGATTGCGTATGTACGATTTAATTGCATAATAATAGCTTAGAAGTTCCTTCATTATGATGCTAATTTGAAAATAATTTATTATATGAATAAAAAATGGTTTTTTACAGTTTTATATAGCTTTTCAATATTGATTGGCCAATCATCTTTATTTGAAAGTGAGCCTGGTTATATTTCCATTAAATCCGACTCTTCTGCCGTGCCTATTTATATCGATGGCAACCTAGTTGGTCATACACCTATTGCTAATCCAATTCCTGTGATGGAGGGAAGACATTTTATTGGTTTTCATCCAGCAAATATTAAAGATCCTTTTTTATCATATGGGAATATTGAGACAGATAAACAAATTTTTGTATTATCTGGAGACACAGTTACAGTATCATTTAATACTTTTTTAATTGATAAAAATATTGAAAGGGTAAGAAAAGAATATCAAATAACTAATTATATTGGAATTGGAATCATTACTATTTTTCTTTGGCAGTTATGGATTATTTCAAGTTAGATCAATATTCTATTATTAGTATGAGTTCATTCATAACTAAATTCTTATATGAGTAACAATCAAGAATTAGATAATTCAGTAAAATTTAGACCGGATTATAAATGGCCAAAAGATGGTGCTAAACGTAATTGCCCTAAATGTGGCGATCCAATGCAATTGCAAAAGAATGTCGATGAATTCTATGGCAAACCTTGGTGGTGCCATTCATGTCAATGGCAATTTTCTGAAGAAGAACTAAGCTAATTTTACTACTTCGCTAAATTAGTTTAGTGATTTTTTGCTTTAGAAGGCTCTGGTAATCAAAAAATATATTTTACTAGGTAAGAGTAGTTATGGATATTAAAGAAACTATATCGAGTAAATTAGCCCCTTATTTAACTGTTTCTTATATCGATATAAAAGATACCACCGGCAAACATATCCATCATGACAATTTTGATGGAGGCTACCATTTAAATGCAATAATTGTATCAGATAATTTCATAGATCTAGCATTAATCGATCGACATCAATTAGTCTACAAAGCGTTAGGGTCAATGATAAAGAATGAGATTCATGCTTTAAGTATGAAAACGTATACGCAAGACGAATGGAAAGAACATGTCACTTAAAGTTTTAACAATTTCTTATAATAACTCAAATGCTCCACAAGACTTTGAAAAATCTTTAAAACATTCTGGTTTTGCAGTATTAGAAGATCATCCGATTTCTAAAGAATTAATTAATGACGTTTACAATGAATGGATGAAGTTTTTTAATAACACCTTGAAAATTGATTATTTATACGATGAGGTAAAACAAGATGGATTTTTTCCTTATTTAACTGAAAATGCAAAAGGATCTCCGACTAAAGACCTAAAAGAGTTCTATCACATCTTTTCTTGGGGAAGGCTACCTGAATTTATAGGGCCATCAACATTAGAACTGTTTAATTCCTTAACAGATATGGCTAGCACTTTATTGGGATGGGTTGATAGTTGTACCCATGAAACAGTTCAGAAAGCATTCTCTATGCCACTGAATGAAATGATCAAAGATAGTCAATCAAATTTATTGAGGGTTATCCATTATCCACCAATCACAGGTGATGAAGAACCAAGCTCGATCAGAGCAGCTGCACATGAAGATATTAATTTACTTACAATGCTTGTAGCAGGAACTGAACCAGGATTACAGGTACTTGATCTAAATAACCAATGGCATGATGTAAGTTGCGATCCCAATACAATAATTGTAAACTCAGGTGATATGCTAAAAATGGCTTCTAATCAATACTATCCTTCTACTACCCATCGCGTTGTTAACCCTGAATCCTCAGCCAATCGTAGTAGATATTCTATGCCTTTATTTTTGCATCCAAGGGACGATGTGAAATTAAATGACAGTTATACTGCAGAATCCTATTTAAAACAAAGACTTGAGGAAATTGGTCTAATTCAATAAATATTAGTATTTATAGTTCTTTATCATAGCCTCTCTTGTGGCTTTGAACTCTGTACCTTCACTCCACTCTGGCCATTTAGAATGTTGACTAATAGCATAGCCAACTCGAAATAATATTCGTCCATCTTCCACCATACCACTATAATCCCAATCGTCCATTACCTCATCAGTTACAGAATGATAATGATTTTTGGTATATTCATCTTTCTTTTTGTAACCGTAATCCTTACCCTTTCCTATCGCGTCTACACCGCCATCAGCATAAAGAGCTGGAACGCCTTTTTTAGCAAATTCAAAATGATCTGAACGATAATAAAAGCCTTTCTCTGGCTCTGCATCTGGAATTAAATATTTTCCATCTTGAGCTGCAGCTATTTCTAGCACATCATCTAACTCGGAATTTCCTTTACCTATGACTATAAGATCTTTTGTCCGACCAAACGTATTATCCATAGCATCAATATTTATAACAGCTACGGTCTTCTCAAGAGGATAAAGCGGGTTAATTCCATAATATTTGGCACCTAGCAACCCTTGCTCTTCAGCAGTCACTGCAAGAAATAAGATGCTACGCTTTGAACCATTCTTTAAATTTGCAAAACCTTCTGCAGCAGCCATTATCATTCCAGTCCCTAAAGCATTGTCATTGGCACCATTATAAATCTGATCACCTTTAAGTTTTTTATTGATACCCATATGATCCCAATGCGCTGTGTAAATGATGTATTCATCTTTTAGAGAAGGGTCACTCCCTTCATATTTTGCAATAATATTATTTGAGCTGAATCGACGCACTGAATTTGATATTTTACTTGTAAACTTTGCTTTTAGGTTCATTGCTTTAAAATCAGCACTTACAGCAGATTCTTTTGCTAGCTGAAAGTTTAAAACCGTTCATTTCGAACAATCTTTCGGCTGCGTTTAGAGGAATCCAACCTTCAAATGATAAAGGTTTTGTATTTGGATCTTCTATGGTCAATAGTTCGCCAGAAAATAAACCTTGTAATACTGCAAATGGATATCCTGCAGGTACTTCTTCATGCACGACGATCACCCCAGCAGCACCCTGCCTCAAACCTTCTTCATACTTATATTTCCACCTGCCATAGTATGTCATCGCTTTTCCACCAAACATTGATTTATCCAATTCGTCATCCTTCATAATAGGAGGATCGTTAACTAACACGATAGCTACTTTACCTTTAATATCAACTCCCTCATAGTCATTCCAGCCGTATTCAGGGGCATTAACACCATATCCACAAAATACAATATCAGCATTAAGCAGATTTACTTGATTTGTAGTTTGATATGAATTTCCAACAATATCAATACCATCTTTCATGACCCATCGTTCATCATCAGTGATAAATTGTGCTTTTAAATCTGTGAGCACACCAGTCATTGTAGCTTTTTGCAGCCAAGTTCCATCTGGATTGCCAGGCTTAAGACCAAGTTTTTTATAAGTTTCTGTTAAATATTCAACCGTTTTATCCTCGCCAGTGGTCCCAGGAAAACGACCTTCAAACTCATCTGAGGCTAAAGTAGTGATATGTTTGCTTAACAATGATTCATTGATTGTATTTTGCGCATTTAAGACATCTTCATCATGGACGTGCTTATTCCATCCTTCTAAGGGCTTTTTACAACCAACAATTACTAGAGTAATACCTGTAATAAAAACTATTAGACGTTTGAACATTCTTTCTCCTGTAATTCAATTAATATATCATTGAGATATATGTTTAGAAATTATTTTCAAATTACCAAAAGTTTGAAAAAATACTGAAAAAATAAATACTAAAACTATCGCTTTTTGTGCCACCACATTAAACATAAGAGCAAAATTAGACTCACTCGGACTTGGAGCTAATTCCAATATTAGTACATAGATAAATATCAATAATGCAAAAAGTGTATAGCCAATAAAATACAAGCGATTAAAACGCTCATCTTTATACAAAACTATTGATAAAAGCACTGAAGCTATCAAAAATAATCTAAAGGCCCAGTTTGCAAAAAATATATGAGGTCCAACAATCGTATTTGTTGGAGTTAAGCCTACAGCAAAAAAACAGATTCCACCAAGCATCCCAGCGACACAACCTATTTTGGCCATCTGATGATATATGTTATTTTTAGGAAATAATTTTATAAAGTAATAAAAGTAAATATTAAAAATTATACCACATATTCCTAAGGCTACTGCGAAAAGAACTAGAGAAATCATGTTTTCAGGTTTATATCTACCCAAATCACTAAAAAAATTAAGCGTAAATGAATAACCTATCGAAGAAGGATCATTCATCGTACCACCTTTATAGAATACTATTGCTAATCCTAGAAACAGTATGACTGCAAAAGTTGCATATCTAGGTAACGTAACTAAAAATAATTTATAATTACTCATTTATCTACTCAGCTTTATCTCTTTAGATGTTCTTCCACCTTTTGGATGATATACATTTATAGTCACTTTTGAACCTTTCGACCCATGAACCAACCAAGAAACTTCTTCTTTTCCATTGCCATTGATTTTATCGATCTCTTTTTCTTTCTCATCATCTAATACCATCACCTTGTTTGAAACTGATAGATAAGAACGGACGGGCACGGATTTATTATTTACAAAGCGGATGGCTAGTTCGGTTGGTTGAAAGCCGCTATTTAATATAGTTGTCGTTAATCGATATATATTTTTACCTAAATACTCTTGCTTCACATCTGAAATAGATAATAAAGGTAAGGCGCGAGCTTGCATTAACATAAATTCTACATTGCGCTCTATCTCGTCTTCTAAATATGGCGGCAATGGATTGTTTTGGCCAAATTTTTTCCATCCACCAATTTCAACTTTGCCAAGTTGGGGATGATCAAATGGTTTCCATGCTTTAAATACCTTACTATCCATTTGTTCGTCATCATATTTTAATTGTTCAGATTGAGATACGCGTCCATCATTATCTAAATCCTCTCCAAATCGATAAATCTCATTGGCAAATGCTAGCACACCAAATAGTTCATACAATCCATCTAAAGCGCCTCCATACGCCGCATAAGCATCTTCATGGTCTAAGTGACCATAGTGATTACCACCACCATCGAATGGGTCCATTCCTTTGATGGTACCGTTTTCTAAGCGCCTAAGTTGTCCTTTACCAGAATTCTTAGAACCACGGGGCCAATTCCATTGATAAACTGAGGTGGCTAATCCATACCTAGTAATATTAAGACCGCGCTCAGAAAGAGCAATATAGAGGCTTAAATCAGCATTTGGAAGTTTCATTTCAGGTACGGATGGAGGTCTTAAAATAACACCACCTGTTGAGTGCAAACTTTGTGAGGCTGAAATATTTGGATGGTCATAAATAAAATCTAACGCACTTCTTAATTCATTCTCAGATCCAGGAAAGGCTCCTGCTCCACGTTGTTTTACTGACCAATTACCAGGATAATTACGATTTGGGTCAATACCACCTGGCCAATCTTCGTTATAATCACCATCACCGTCATTATCTATTCCTTCACTATACCGTTCATAATATGGACCAGTATCGTCTGGTTTTCTTCGTCTTAATAAACGTTCATCCTTCTCATCTTTGACCCAGTCCCCAGATGGATCTTCTACCCTCATTTGTAAAGCCATATTGTCACCATCAAGATCTTCGGGTGGATCTTCATCAAATTTACCATCGTTATCATCATCCCAAGGTTTAAGTGTGGAGTCTCTTGGTCTTAGGACTGTATGATGATGCAACTCAGAACCATCAGGAATTAAATTAGGCAAAATATAGAAAACTCGTGTTTTCCTTAAGTTATCAATATCTTTGTCATTAGAAGTAAGTAATCGATGCACTAGACCCAAGGCAGCTTCTGTCGAAATTACTTCATCAGAATCCACTCCTCCGTCGATCCAGATAGCCGGTTTATCGTCTGGTTTACCCGTTTTAAAGTCTGTTATTGTTATGAGCCATAAGTCTCTTCCTTGATAGGATTTTCCGATAGATTCTAGCTTTGCTAATTGTGGATATTTTGCCTGAGCATCTTTTAAAAATTGGCTCATTTCCTTAAAATCATGATAACAATCAAATTTCATATCTTTGGAAAATGAATTACACGGTCCAAAGAATAATTTATCATTTGTGGCAGATAACTGTGAAAAAAGCAACGTCATTGAAAATAATAAGTAAAATCTTTTGATCATAAGTACCTCAAGGAAATGATTTAAATAAAAAAATAATTAGCGTTTAATTTAATAAAAGAATGCGATAAAAATAAAAAAAACCTCCAAAAGGAGGCTTTTTTGTACACCCGGTAGGATTCGAACCCACAACCTCTGCGTCCGTAGCGCAGCACTCTATCCAGTTGAGCTACGGGTGCATATAAATATTAATAAAATTAGGGCAGAATTTAATCAATCACTATAACTGACCAAATGGAATTAGTGAGATTTTAATCAAAATTAAATTCAGCAACTTGTAGTATCTCTTTTGAAGTATAATTCTGTATCCAAGCAATAACTGAAAGGTCATTGCTGTCAAAACTTATTAACCGATGATTTAGCCAACTCTCGGGAATGGTCCAATTAAACATTTCAAGATATTCAACACCATTAACAAATGATATTTTCTTGCCCGTGTTATTTAAAAGCATCTCAATTACAGAGTGGTGGTGACTTGTAAGTCCATTTGGTGAATTAGGATAAATTACCTCATCCATTACTGTCGCTACAAATAAACGTATATCTTCACCTTGCTTAGAGTTTTTTACAGAACTTGAGTTTATATTAAAATCAATGGTATTCCCCGACTGAATTCCTGAGATCTTTATTTCATGTATCCCCACATTATTTAAAAAGTTTTTGGGGTCATTTTTCCATGATGTGGTATTGGAGCCAGAATCTTTTCCGTTGGTATACATATGCGGGGTATAATTATTTTCATAATAGTTATTACGAACTTGATTCATACTCGTATTTGCCAAATACATGGGATCATTCCCTTGCCCTGGCCACCAAACATGATAAAACATACGTGACCATATTGTATCTACATTTGCCCCTACATAGTTAACCGTGCCAGGCTTTAAAGATTCATACAAGACCCGCTCCGCGGATGCGCATGGTCCTCATGTACTGGAAGTAAATAACTCACTTAAAATTCGTCTTCGAATAGCACTCACGGTTATTTCAATTGAATTCTGAACATTGCCTGCTGTTGCTATTATATACGTTGTGCCTTGACCTTTACCAGTTACAACCCCTTTTTCGTTGACGATCGCAACAGATTCATTGTCTGAGGTCCAAATAATAGCTATATCATCTATTTTATCGTTATCAGCAGTAAGTACTTGCACTTTCAGTTGAATTTGCTGCTCAGGCTTTATTATGGAATAAGATGAAGAAATATTAATTGAATCTGGTATTAATTCAACATCAGTTTTGCTATCATCGCAAGATGTAACAACTAAAAGGCCTATTAAAATAATAAAATGTTTTCTGATGTTATCCTCTAAAAGTTCTTAAAGAATCTAATTAAAATGCTGAAACCAAACTAAACTTAAGGCCATTTTCAAAAGGCTGTATATAACGACAAACACCATTACTACAATGTACGCCGCCCCTTAATGACCCATAAGTAAAGGATAATCGATTATTATCATTAATGTTATAAGAGAGTTCTAAACTTGCCCAGGTCAAAGACGTATCCCATAATCCACCAAAGATCTTTTCAATCTCATTTTGTTGTCTTTTGTTATCAATCACGACTCGTTCATCTGTATTCGAATAATCAAGACCTAAATTAATTGACCATTTGGGTGAGCGAGCAATACCTAGACTAACAAAACGATTAATTTGTTTATTTTTTAAATAATTAGATATGAAAGTACCTGATTCACTTAAAGCCGCTTTTTGTTGAACCCCTTTTTTTATTTCTTGATATTCAAACTTTATATCAATGCTATATTTATCTGTTAAAGAATAAGTGAATTGATTTGGAAAGGATACAGCTTCTAAAAATTCATAACTGTAAGTGTGATCATTTTTAGTATAATCATTTGAAAATACATCCAAAACGTCTTCGGTAAATGCAAGAGCAGTTATATAATTCAATTTATTATTGAACAGCTGTCCATCTAACTCAATTAAAAGCTCTTTAAAAGGATTAAAAAGTGCATCATTTGATGGAAATGAACTAACCGTACGATATTGTTTCCAATTAAAAGATTCATCAGTTGCCCATTCACTATGTCGACTTGATGAAGAATAATTCAAAGAAAAATACGTATCATTAAATATTGACCCCGTTAAAGAAAGATTGTAGCCCACGTCATCATTGTAATCCATGATATGAGTAATCTTTCCTAATAGTTTGGTGCTATGCTCATTAAAAGCTGTTGGCATTTGTTGTAAAATTGTAGCTCCACCCGTATTATTTACAAAATCCCATCTTGAAAATGGCGAACGTTTAGAAAAATTATAATTTTTATAAGATAGTCCAATAACCCAAGATTGAATGTAAAGATTTATATTACTATATAGTCCGTAACCTATATTATCTTTTTTAACATAATCGATGCCTACATCAAAATCATTGCCAAAATAATTAATATCAAATCCCATTAATTCATGATCGATATCCTTATTTGTATCTAGGGCAGGATCAAAATGATCCTCAATAATTTTTAATAGTTGTAGTGAGCCAGACAAAGCTTCGTAAGAGAATAGAGTTCTTCCGCCATAAATATCATTCTTAATTTTATAATTTGGCACCCTATCATTAAAGTTTGGTGCTTGATTTGATAATCTCCAAACATTTTGCTTCCCAGCTAAAATTTCAAAGCCCAATATATTATTAGACCAATTATAAAGAGCACCCCTAATTCCATTATCAAGATCGATCGATTGGTCATCGATCATATTAAGTATCAAACCTCTTCCCCAAAATTCATAAAGATCGCCAAATTTTATTGTTGTATTATTATTTAAATACTCAAGTCTAAATTTTCGCAAACCAATGAAATCTCTGCCAAGCTCAGGAGGGTTGGCGTATTCCAATTCTAACCATCCACTCCATTGATTCCAATCTAGATTAAGATCTAAGCGATGTTCAGAGTAATTAAAGTTGTTTTTACTGTTTCCAAGTCCCAGTGTCGCTTGTCCTCTAATATTAATTTGACTAATTAAAGTTGATAATAGAAGATTGATTAAAAAAAGAAAGCGCATATAAATTATATATTATTCAATAATACCTAAGGCATTCCGAATTTCAGCTTCAATATATTTTTCATCTCCAGGTAGGTAGCCATAATGTCGCCATAGAACGTCACCATCTTTGCCGATTAAAATATCTGTTGGCATGATACTGGCGTTCATTTTTTTGAAAATTTGCTGATTGGGATCTAAAATTACATCAAACGAGTATTTTTTTGCTCTTATATAGCTTCGAACTTTAGATAGACTCTTTTGACTATCAGTACTAACGGCAAGTATTGTTAAACCCTCTTTAGCATATTTTTTCTGTAAACTATTTAAATGGATCATCTCCTTCTTGCAAGGCGCGCACCACGTTGCCCAAAAATTTATCAAAACAGGTCCATCTTTAAGATAAGTGCTGAGCTTTGTTTTTTTACCATTCATCTGTTTTAGTTTCAACTCAGTTATTCCACTTTGAGCATAGGTGAATGCTGTAAAGACCGCAATGATCATTAATAGACGTTTATTCATAAGTAGTTGTTTTAACTAGAGCAGTTTGCTCAAAAAGGAATGAAGTTCGTCCTCAGGTACAAACTTCAAACTTACGCGAGATATATTGTTGGCCTCGCCAACGGTCATATTAAATTTGTATTCTACGGGTATATCAACAGTCTCTAGTGAGACCTGCATGGACCAACCACCTACTGTAAAATCAATTAAAGGTGAAAAACTTCTAAAAGGTCTAAAAACCAAACGATCACTGTTCATCCCATGGATCTTATGATCTGGCGAATCCACTAAAATGGCTACGGGAGCACCACTCTGGTCTAATAATTGAATGACTGGAATTGATCGATATTTACCAAGCTGAATATTATCTGAAACATCTTTAGGAAAATTATACTTATCTCTATTAAAGTAAAATACCGTAAGGCTTCCATCTTGTTTTATACCAGAATAAGGCAATGATTCTAGCATTTCTTTTATAATACTGGCTTTTAATCTGTAATTAACGGGAAGAGAAATTTGAAATTCTTTTCGATTATCAGGATCATAATTGAACTGAGGACGATCAAGTTTTACTTGATATGGATTTGACATCAAATTTCCTAAGACATCCACCATAATTGATGTGTTGAATTCATTCTCAGGTCTAGAGTCTTCATAACTGTCTTTAGAAAGATCAAGCACCCATTCGCCATCTTCCTCACGTGCTTCCTTTGGATCATCTTCACCACGCGCACCAATACTGATATCAAGTTTTTTTTCTAATTCAATAATGGCTTCATCTATTGCAGAACTTAATTCAACAGCTTCTTCAGCATAAGTGGGAGGATTACGCATACGCTTACCTTCAGTCAACGTTGGGTATTTAGACTTTTCAACTTTGGGTAAATAAGGTGTCATCATCATATTTACAGATTCTGTTAACAGACGATTTAGGCCGGTAACATCATTGTAATCACCACGCATTTTTCGATTTCCTAATTCATCCCAAGATGCAATATCAATTAGTTGAATTGAAATAGAAATTTTATCTAAGGATCTTTCAAACTTTCCTAGAATTAGAAGATTTTTTGTCCCTGGGCGCTGATTGAGAAGTAATGAACGATTTGTCATTATTTCTTCAAGTCCATTTTTACCTTTAAGATAAATACGATCTTGCTCAGTTAATTCAGCATTGATCATTTCAGCAAAGGCATCTGAAAGCCATCCAATCGCAACATCATTTTTAATATTATCAAAAGGGATGACATAAACATTTAACACTGGCGGTGCTGAAAAAAGCACTGCTATAAGTGAAAAAGAACAAATAATGGATTTTATTTTAGTCCGCATGAATAATTAAGTTAGAGGATTTTATCTACTATTCTCAATGCTAATTTTTAATTACCTGATAATCGTTGTTTATCAATTTTGGCCCATGAGTCTCGCAATGCTACAGTCTGATTAAACACTGGAGAATCCTTTGAATCAGGGTCTTTACAAAAATAACCTAATCTTTCAAATTGAATTGACTCCCCGATTTGAACATCCATTAATGAAGGTTCAAGTTTGCAATTTGATAAGACTTCTAGAGAGTTTGGATTAATGGCATCCATAAAATTATCTTCTTTATCAGGTTCTGGTTTATGAAACAACCTATCATATTTTCTAATTTCTGCGTCAATTGAATTTGAGGCTGAAACCCAGTGAAGTGTTGCTTTTACTTTCCTGCCATCAGGAGCATTACCACCTTTGGTTTCTGGATCATATTTACAATGAAGTTCCGTAATATTACCTTCAGAATCTTTAATTACCTCTTCGCATGTAATAAAATAAGCATAACGAAGTCTAACTTCACGCCCTGGCGATAATCGAAAGAATTTTTTTGGTGGATCTTCCATAAAATCATCTTTCTCAATATAAATTTCTTTCGAGAAAGGTAAATCTCTTTTTCCGTCCGATTCATTCTCAGGGTTATTTACCGCCCTTAATGTTTCAACCTGATCTTCTGGATAATTAGTAATAACCACTTTCAAAGGATTTAATACTGCCATTCTTCTTTCACATCGTTTATTAAGATCTTCACGAAGCGTTGATTCAAGCTTTGCAATTTCCATTACATTGTCTCTTTTAGCGATTCCCACTTCAAACATAAAATTTTGAATGGATTTTGGACTATACCCTCTTCGCCTAAAACCTGAGATTGTTGGCATTCTCGGGTCATCCCAACCTGAAACAAGATTATCGTCTACTAGTTTTTTTAACTTACGTTTAGACATTACAGTGTAACTCAAGTTTAAACGCGCAAATTCAATTTGCTGAGGATGGTAAACATCTAACTGGTCTAAAAACCAATCATAGATAGGTCGATGATCTTGAAATTCTAAGGTACATAAAGAATGCGTTATTTTTTCTATTGAATCTTCTAGACCATGTGCCCAATCATACATTGGATAGATGCACCAATCATTGCCAGTACGATGATGATGTGCATGAAGAATTCTATAAATAACTGGATCACGCATATTCATATTAGCATGGGCCATATCTATCTTAGCTCTTAAAGTATGAGAGCCATTCTCAAAATCACCATTTTTCATTTGCTTAAACAATACTAGATTTTCTTCAATTGATCTATTTCTAAAAGGGCTATCCTGACCTGGAGATGTTAAGGATCCTCGTTTCTCATGTATTTCATCTGCTGAAAGATCACATACATAAGCTGAACCATTGGTTATTAATTGAATAGCATAATCATACATTTGCTGGAAATAATCAGAAGCAAAACAAAGGTTGTCCCAATTATAACCCAACCACTTTACATCGGATTGAATAGACTTTACATATTCTTCATCTTCAGCTGTAGGATTAGTATCATCAAATCTAAGGTTACATTTACCTTGGTATTCATCCGCTAAACTAAAATTTAGACATATAGCCTTTGCATGACCAATATGAAGATAACCATTTGGCTCTGGAGGAAAACGAGTATGGACACGATTATCGAATTTACTAGATTTACTATCTTCATCAATAATACGTTGAATAAAATGGCGTGATGTGTCTTGATTGTTCATTTTTTTGGTAATTCTTTCAATGCGACATTAATTCTTTTTAAGCTTTCATCTTTACCTAAAAGTTCAAGAATATCATAAAGAGCTGGGCCATTTAAAGTACCACAAACTGCAAGGCGAATCGGCATAATAATTTTGCCTAAACTCAGGGTATGCACCTTTACAAAAAGATCAAAACTATTTTGCAAATGTTCTTTTCGCCAAGAACCCAAAGTTGATAAGTTATCCATTAACAATTGAATTGTATCATTTACTGAATTTTGACTCCATGCTTTTTGCAAAGCTTTCTGATCATAGGAGGATGGAGATTTAAAAAAATAATCAGATTGAGAAATAAATTCTGATAGTGACTTTGCTCTCACTTTTAAAAGCTCTATGATTGAAATTAAATAAGATATGCTGCTTCCTTTACCCCAATCAGGATCTTTAGATCGTATTTTATCAATAATGCTATCTGTCCCAGTTTTCATAATATGCTGACCACTTATCCAATGTAGTTTTTTTTCATCCCAGATAGCCCCTTTTTTTTGAACCTTATGAATATCGAAATTGTGTATAAGCTCATCTAAGCTAAAGAGCTCTTCTTCTGTTCCAGGATTCCAACCAAGTAAGGCTAAATAATTGTTTAAGCTTTCAGGAAAATATCCTTCTTCTCTAAAAGTTTGTACACCGGCAGCACCATGTCTCTTACTAAGTCTTTTTCCATCTACTCCAAGAATCATTGGTAAATGAGCAAATTCAGGCACATCAAAACCCAAAGCTTTATATAAAATAATTTGCTTTGGTGTATTGCTCACATGGTCTTCACCTCGAATCACATGACTAATATCCATATAATGGTCGTCTATAACAGCTGTAAAATTATAGGTTGGCGAACCATCTGACCTAATCACTATAAAATCATCCAACTCTTTATGATCCACTTCAATGGGTCCATAGATCATATCTTTATATTTTGTGTGACCATCAGGAATACGAACTCTATATGTAAAGCTAATTCCTTGGTTTAAACGTGTCTTTATTTCATCAGCATCTAGATCTCTGCAAGTACCTGGATATTTGTAATGCCCTTTATCTTTAGCATCATCAAGATCATTTTTTGAACAAAAACAATGATATAGTTGACCAGATGATAATAAAGATTTAATATGAACTTTATAATCTTCTAAACGGTTAGATTGATAAACTAGCGGCTCATCCCAACTTAGGCCTAACCAAGATAGTGAGTCCAATATTTGATCTGTATAAATATCCTTAGAGCGCTTCGTGTCGGTATCTTCAATACGAAGGAAAAATTTACCTTTATTATGTTTAGCAAAAAGCCAATTAAATAAAGCAGTTCTGGCACCGCCAAGGTGTAACTCGCCAGTGGGACTAGGGGCAAAACGTACATTGAAATCAGAATTAGTCATAATTTTCTATAATAAAATTAATTAATTATAAAGCTGATGTCATGAATAAAATATAAAAAGCCTCGCAATTAACGAGGCTTTTTATAATCATAAATAAACTTTATAATATTTACTTACCTAACAATGCATTTATTTCTTTGATTTTATCATATCCATTTCTGTGACCAGGATATAACTCGACCGACTTTTTATAATGAACTAAAGCATTTTCATAATCTTTTTCCATGAAATAATATTCAGCCATTGAGTCCTGAGCGTTATAACCAGTAGGATGAGCATTTACAAAATCTTCAAAGTACTGTTTTGCCACTTCTTTATTATCAGTGTTATAATGTGCATAAGCTAAGTTATTTAAAGCATAAGAATAACTTTTATTCTCAGATTTTAACTTTTCTACAATTACTTCTAACTCAGCTATTCTTTCTTCTGCTGTAGCCTTAGTTATTGCATAATAATAATGAATAAAATTACCATCAGGCTCAATCTCATGCATTTTTGACCAAACTTCATGACGTCTAGCTCTAAGACCTTCTCCTGATTCAATATCAAAGAAAGAAACAAATAATTGAGAGTTCTCATTTTTTCCTTCTACGAGTTCTCTAGCTTTATTTATGTGCATTGTTTCGACCTCTCCTTGTGGAGACATCCATGCCAATACAACATGAGGTCCAAATAAACTTGGATCTTCCTCAAGAGCACCTTTGAAATAGGTATAAGCCATTTCTTGTTCATAGTTTAAGTAGTGACTAATACCTTTCATCACTAAAGTATTAGCGGTTTCGTTTGCACCAAACCATTCAATATATTCTCCTTGATCAGCCATATTCGATTGACTGCAAGAAGTAATAAAAAGTACAGTTAATAATAGAAAATTAAGTAATTGTTTTTTCATTTTACACTTTCATTTTTAAGGTTTTATATAGATAGTTTTGCGGAGGGGGTGGGATTCGAACCCACGTTAGGATATTTCACCTAAAACACCTTAGCAGGGTGCCGCCTTAAGCCACTCGGCCACCCCTCCAGAAAATTTTTACTATCAAATTAACTAAATAAATTTAATATGTTTAGTAGACCTAAAACATACCAATAAAAATTATATTTTTTTCAAATGACTATCTATTTCTTTAACTAAGTTATTTAGACCAATTTGTGTAACAGCTGATATTTCCATTATAAATTCTGGAATTGATTGCCATAAACTTTCATTAATATCGTTAAGCGTATCTGCTTTAGTTCTTATAAGGATGATAGGTTTTAATAATAAAGAAGGATTATAGTTACTTAATTCACCCTTTAAAGAATTAAATGTTAATTTTGGATCTGGATCATTTCCATCAATAAGAAACAATAATATTTTATTTCGTTCTATATGGCGTAAAAATTGATGGCCTAGACCCTTCCCTTCGCTAGCACCTTCAATTAAACCAGGTATATCAGCCATAATAAAAGATTTATAATCACCTGTTTTTACAATTCCAAGGTGTGGTTCTAAGGTGGTAAATGGATAGTCAGCAATTTTAGGTCTAGCTTTGGATAAAACCGAGAGCAATGTTGATTTACCAGCATTGGGGAAACCAACTAAGCCAACATCAGCTAGAACCTTAAGTTCAAATTCAAACTTACCACTTTCACCTTCTAAGCCTGGTTGTGCATATCGAGGCGTTTGATGCGTAGAGGATTTAAAATTTATATTACCTCTACCTCCAGCACCACCTTTACAAATAATAAACTCTTCTTCTTTATTGATTAACTCAGCAGTAATCAGACCAGTATCTAAGTCTTTAATAATTGTACCCAAAGGAACATGAATAAAAATATCTTCACCATCTTTACCTGTTTTCATGCTAGATGAACCAGCCGTACCATTTTTTGCTTTATAAATACGTGAATATCGAATGTCTTGAAGTGTATGAAGATTAGTGTCAGATTTAGCTATAATATTACCACCGCGACCACCATTGCCACCATCTGGTCCACCTTTAGGGATATATTTTTCTCTACGAAAAGAGACACAGCCTTGGCCACCATTCCCCGCAGTCAATTCGACTTGGGTATAATCAACAAACATGATTCAGTTACATGTTTGCTATAATGGCCTCGCCAAAACCTGAGCAAGAAACTTTATTAGCACCTTCCATTAATCGATGAAAATCATATGTAACGGTTTTTGCATTTATAGCGCCTTCAATTCCAGACTCAATAAGCTTAGCTGCTTCATTCCAGTTCATATGCTCTAGCATCATTACCCCAGATAATATAACTGATGAGGGGTTTACCATATCTTTACCTGCATATTTAGGAGCTGTGCCATGAGTTGCTTCAAATATTGCATGACCAGTAGTATAATTTATATTAGCACCAGGAGCTATGCCTATGCCTCCAACTATGGCTGCTAATGCATCTGATATATAGTCACCATTTAAATTTAAAGTAGCAATGACATCATATTCGGCTGGCCTTAGTAAAATCTGTTGTAAAAATGCATCTGCAATAACATCTTTAATAATTAACTGTCTTCCATTATTATCGATCACTTGCCAAGGACCACCCTCATAGTCCGATGCAGCATATTCATTTTTAGCTAAACTATAACCCCATTCTTTGAATTTGCCCTCAGTATACTTCATAATATTACCTTTATGGACAAGGGTTACAGATTCTCTATTGTTTGCAATAGCATAATCTAAAGCAGATTTAACTATTCGTTCTGTTCCTTCTTTTGAAACTGGTTTTACACCAAGCGATACAGTATTTGGGAAACGAATATTAGTAACACCCATTTCATCAGTAAGAAATGATTTTACTTTTTCTACTTCATCTGTTCCGTGATTCCACTCTATACCTGCGTAAATATCTTCAGTGTTTTCACGAAAAATTACCATATCAACTAAATCTGGTTTTTTTACTGGCGAAGGAACTCCCTCAAACCATTTAACTGGCCTAACGCATGCATAGAGATCTAAAATCTGCCTTAAGGCAACATTTAAAGATCTCATACCACCGCCTACAGGAGTAGTTAATGGGCCTTTTATTGCAATTAAATGTTCACGAATTATTTCTAAAGTTTCTTCTGGAAGCCATGAACCTGTATTCTTATTTGCTTTTTCACCTGCCAATACTTCCTTCCATATTATAGAGCGTTGACCTTTATAAGCTTTATCAACAGCTGCATCAAAAACCATTTGTGAAGCTTTCCAAATATCAGGACCTATACCATCACCTTCTATAAAAGGTATAATTGGATTATTTGGAACAGCTACAGTTCCATTTTCTAATTTAATTTTTTCACCATTTGAAACAGTGTTCATGATTTTTTACTTTCTTTTTTACTAGTTTTAACAGGCTCTTTTTTATTTTCAGACTTAGGCTTTTTAGCATAATCAGTCAAATAAAAACCGCTTCCTTTAAATATCAAACCCGACCCCCCACTAACTAATCTTCTTACTTTACCCTTACACTCAGGACATTCTTTCAAATGACTATCAGACATAGATTGAAAATACTCAAATGAATGATTACATTTTTCACATATATAGTCGTAAGTGGGCATAAAACTTTTCTTTAAGTACAGAAGATAGATTTATAATTTAAGAAAAATAGATTATTATTACTTTCGCTAAAGTTGGCAAAAGCAAATAAATTAAATTAAGTTAAATTTATCTTTTAATTTTTGCATTACAACTGGTGTTACAAAATTGGATATATCACCTTTTAACCTCGCAACGTCCTTAACAACTGAAGAATTTAGATGAATAAATTTTTCTGAAGTAACCATTAAGAGCGTTGATACTTCAGAATTAAGATGATGATTCATTGTCGCCATTTGGAACTCAAATTCAAAATCTGAAACATGACGAAGACCTCGAATTATCGCAACAGCTTTATAATCTCTTGCGAAATCTGCTACTAAACCTTCTGTTGAAAAAGCCTCCACATTGTTAACATGTTGCATAGACTCCATAATCATATCTATTCGTTCCTCTGCTGAAAAAAGAGGTTTTTTATCATTATTGACAGCGACTGCAAAAATTAATTTATCAAAAAGACTCGAAGCTCTTTCTGCTATGTCTATATGACCACTATGAATTGGGTCAAATGTTCCTGGATATATTACAATTCTCATTATTTATTTCTCCAGAATGTTAATTGAGTGTCACCATATTCCTTGATTCTATCAGGTGAAATTGAATATTCTTTAATGGAAGATTCAAGAATTAATATTCCATCTTTATTTAAATGATCAATTGCATCACTAATAAATTTTTCATTTGGGTCAAATTCATAAGGTGGATCCGCAAATATAATATCATACTTTTCACAATTAACAATAAACTTAGTTGCATCTTGTTTTACATATTCAAAATTTGTTTGTTTAAACAATGAACCATTTATTTTAAGAAGAGAATTAACTCGCATACTCGATTCAACGAATGTAATTAAATTTGCACCTCTACTTGCTGCTTCAAAACCAACTATTCCAGAACCTGCGAATAAATCTAGTATCTTCTTTCCTTGCAAATTGCCAATTATATCGAACAAACTTTTTCTGACTGAAGATGTAGTAGGACGGTATGGTGCATTTTTTACCGTTTTAACTCGACGGCCCTTATAAAGGCCTGCGTGAATTTGCACATCCTACTCCGCTAAATTAGTTTTTGAGGGATTATAAATAGACATATAAAAAACAGCAGTTGGTAATGATTCAAGTGACTTCCCTTTATAAACAAACTTTTCAAGCGCAAGATTATTAGATTTTGACAAAATATAGTTTAAAAAGGTTTGAATATAATTATCTCCATTTAATCTGATAATAATTGGAATTTGTATTTTAGAATTCTTATCAATCGGATCTAATTCTTTAAATAAAGAATTTTGAATATTTTCAATATATTGCTTTAAAGAATCTGCCTCAACACTCGTACCTTCAATAAATATTTTAGAAGAATTCTTGTATTGGACTAGATAACCATGTTTAAAACGACTTTCACCTGGAACTTGCCTTAAAGAATAATTTAAGACATCTCCGATAGAATCTATTGGAGCATTCATTGTTTTCCCACCTAGTATTTCGAGGTCCATATTTCCACCACTTAATGAAAGTAATATTATTTCATAGCTATCAGTTAAACTTAAAGTTTTTAAAGCGCTAGTAACTAAAATTTGAGATTTAATTGAGAAATCTGATACATTTATAGTTTTTGGTTCAACTATTTTAGGTATTTTATATTCTTCTTCATCAATTTTGATTGAGTCAGATAATGAATCTGATGAAGAAAAAACACTTAAACTAATTTCATTTATTTTAAACAAATATTTTTTAAAAAGTTCAGGTCTCTGATCAAATAATAGCATACTAATAATTGTTCCAAAAAAGAAGACATAAAGAAAAACTTTCGTAAACATACCATCTTTTATTTTTTTCTTAGTTTTTTTAGATTTTTTTATATTTTTAACTTGAGGTTCTTCTTTAAGATCTTCGGTCTCTTTAATAACTTCTTTTTTTACATAATTAAAGGGCTGAATACCTGGTTGATCAAAAAAGTTAATTGAGACACCTTGAATATTTCCCATTGCTAAAGAAGTAAAAACATATAAGTTCTCTTCTTTAACATCTGCTGGTAAGATATCAGCTTCGTAGTTTACACCAGAAAGAGAAACCAATTGTTTTATTCGACGGCCTTTGAAATGTGCTTTACGTTTTTCAGATAATTTTCCAGCAGCTAGAAGCTGACCTTTAAATACTGTTTTTTGCATTTTCTGTGCCGTTTAAAAGCATGCAACTTCCATTCACCTTTTAAAAATTTAGCTGTTCCACTTTGAAAAGTTGACTGTGAATAATGATAATATTTATAACTGTTTTTTTCAATATTAAAAACTGTACAACCCTTTTCTGGATTTAATCCAAAAAAGACACTTGACTCAGTACCCATCCAAATAGGATCGCCACCCAGCTCTAGAATGGCCATTTTTATTGGCTCAGTAAAAGTTGTAGATACTGAAATAGCAAAAAGTTCATTTGAATTATTACCAAATGAACGACCAAAATTTTCATTTTTTTTATCAGAAGACCATCTTTGACGAATGGTCCAAAGTGCATAATCCCATGTATCATTTTCAGTCATGTCTTCATCAGATGAAACAAGAACTGAATTAGTGAATTTATCAGGGATTGTTACATATACTTGTTCCCCTTCAAAAGGAATATCTTCTCTTATTAGATGTAAACCAGCATTTATAACTGAAATAATTTCATTTTCAGATTGCTCAAGTATACTTAATGGCTTTGGTAATACTTTATTAGATACAGATAGTAAGAAAGGTTTTCCATTTTTTATAGACCATTGAAGACATAATAAATGGCTTTCCGATATTGAAAGATGAATCACTTACAGAATATTACCTATCCCAGCTCTTTGATCCATCATTAATAAATCCATGATTAAAAGCTTTAAAAGAGAAAACTGTATACCTTCTTCTTACAACAGTTTCTTCAATTGGACTATCAACCCTAACTGAGCTACCTTCTTCAAGTAATGAAATTAAATAAGGTTTTTCAGTTACTGGGCAAAAATACATAGAAGAATCGGGCATATAAGAGTCATAATAGCTTACTACTTCCACACGTTGTGATGGAACTTCTTCTATTAAAGCTACAAAATTTGAATCACTCATAAATTTTGATAGACGTTTTTTCTGTACATAAGAAGTATCATTCCTAGATAAATCTTCTGAATACATTACTATAGTTGCTGTTGTATCAATTATAGTATCACGTCTAGTCATTGGAAAACCAAACGTAGTATCAAATTCTATGTCATAACCCTTAGGTACGTTAACTACAAAAGATTTAGAACCTAAAGTTATACTTTGTTCACCTAAATAGGTTGAATCTCCAGTTAGGGAATCTCTTACTGAGTTAACAACCTGAGTTGCCCATAAACCATCAGGATCATACTCACCTGTAACAGATTTATAAAAATTTTGGACATCAAACATATTCTCCATATGAAAACGACTTTTATCTTCAAAATACTCTTCCTCATCCCAAATAGCGCGAGGTACGTAGATAGATATTATAAGAAATAAGAAACCAAATACTATGGCGAGCTCTAATAAATCAGAATAGTTCTTTCTTTTATTAGTTAGGTCAGAATTGTTTTTGTCCAAGTTTTTGTCCAACATTATTTATAAGCCCTCAATCATAAATTATTTATTACATTAGGGTGAATTTACCCTAAACCTCCAAATAAACTTTATATTATTAAGTAATGAATTAATTTTACTTATAATAAAATCAAATCAAAAATAATAAAATTAGCTATATATATTAACACTAATTACATTTTGAATCTCATGATTTTAAAAATAGTAATAATTAAAAAAATAAGAAAAAATCAGTCTAATTCAACTCTTGTAAAGGTTGGGGTTGAATCACTGTTCAACTTAGATAATTCTCCCATTATTTTTTTCTGCTCTTTTGAAAGTGAAAGAGGAGTAATTACTTGAATTCTAACTAGTTGATTACCTCTTGAGGAACCACGGACTCTAGGGAACCCTTTGCCGCGCATACGTAAAATCTGACCTGACTGAATACCTGCAGGTATTTTAAGTTTTGCTTTTCCATCTAAAGTAGGAACTTCTAAAGTAATACCCATTGCTGCATCATATATTTGAATCTTTGCTTCTGTTATAACATCTTCCCCATTCCTAGTAAAGACTTGATGCTCATTCTCTTCAAAAAATATAACTAAATCTCCTGACTCATAACCTTTAGGGCCTTTATTACCTTGTCCATTTAGAGTCATATAGTTTCCTTCAGCAACACCAGCTGGAACCTTGACTTTTATTTCTACGGATTTTCTTTCAATTCCATTCCCTCCACAACCACGACATGGATTTTCTATCATTTCACCTGATCCACTACAAACTGGGCATTCACGAACAGTTACCGATTGACCAAAAAAAGATTGAGACATTTGCCGTATTTGACCTGAACCACTACATTGACGACAAGAGGTTGGCATTGTACCAGCTTGAGCACCACTGCCTTTGCAAGTATCACATAATTCATGGCGTTTAATTTTTATTGTTTTATCAATGCCTGTTGCTATTTCTTGATAATCAAGAAGAAGATTAACTTTTAAATCACGAGCCTTTTTAACTCTACTTTGATGGCCACCACCAAAAATGCCACCAAAAGGATCATTTCCACCAAAAATATCACCAAAGCTACTGAAGATATCATCCATTGACATTCCACCGTGAAACCCCGATGAGCCAGCATTTTCACCTATTCCTACTCCAGCATGACCAAACTGATCATATTGCTGTCTTTTTTGACTATCTGAAAGGATAGAATAAGCTTCGGCTGCTTCTTTAAAATTTTTTTCAGCTTCTTTATCATCTGGATTCTTATCAGGATGATACTTCATAGCAATTTTTCGATAGGACTTTTTTATATCGCTGCTTGATGCATTTTTATCAACGCCAATTATTTCGTAAAGATCCCTCATGATGGAGTTTGATTCACAACAACTTTAGCATGTCTAATTACTCGATCCTTATATCTATACCCCTTTTCAAAAACTTCAAGGATTTCGTTTTCACCTTTACCTTTCTCTGAGCGCATCATAAGGGCATCATGTAGTTCATGATCAACAAAATCACCTGATTTACCAAAGGGTATTACTTCAAGTTCACTAAAACGTTTATTTATATTATTTAAAATTAATTCTATTCCTTCGTGTATTTTTTCTATGTTTGATTCTCCATTATCAGCCGATGCTTTTTCTAATCTATCTAAATCGTCAATAATGGTCAAAAAAGATTTGATTACAGCTTCGCCATCATATTTCAATAAACTAATTGTATCATTTTCTTTACGTCTTCGATAATTATCAAATTCAGCTTTAAGACGTAAATGCCTATCTTTTCGTTCAACTAAATTTTCTTTTAAAGATTTTATCTCATCTTTTAATTTTAAGGTAGGTGATTTTTTAGAGTTTTTTTTCTTTGGAGATGGTTTATCTCCTTTTGTTTTAGATGGCACTTTTAACTATCTCCGTAAATTGTTGTAAAATAGATTGCAATGAGTGGTAAGGAATTCTCTTAGGCCCTAGTACACCTATTTTACCAGATATCATTCCACTTTCAAAGTAGGTTGTAATTATTGCACATTCATTTAATCTTTCATCACCATTTTCTTTACCAATCAGGGTAGTTTCTGACCCTAAAGAAAAATTTGAATTAAAATGTTTGTTAAGAAAATCTTTATCTAGTGCAGGTAAAATTCTTTTGAAATTTGCTATGCTACTAAACTCAGGTTGTTCTAAGAGTACATTAGTGGATGAGGTATATATAGACTTATTACTATCAATATTAAAATAGTTTGTTCGATCATTAATCAAAACTTGAACTAATTCATGATTATAGATTTCAACATCATTTAGTCTTGTAATAATTGTATTTTGAATTTCTTTTAATGAAAGATTTAATAATCTATCTTTTAATACTTGGGTTATTTTATTTATCAGTTTTATATCTATATCAACATCAAGATTTAAAACAATAGATTTTACTACTCCTGTATCTAATGCAAGAACTAACATTACTCGCTCACCTTGAATTGGCACAAGTTCAATATCGGTAAGAATACTATCTTCATAGCCACAAATAGTAACAACACCAAACATATTGCTTACTTTTGAAAGCATTAAAACTGTAGCGTTTAATAATTCATCTACATTGTTTGAAATAGTTAGTAATTCACTTTCTAAATTTTTTGGAACTAAAGTTTTATTATTATTCAGATTTTTTACAGAATCAACATAAAAACGATAACCTATATCAGTTGGTAGTCTGCCACCAGATGTATGTAAATGAGTAAGGAAGCCTTTATCTTCAAGGTTTGACATAACATTACGAATTGTTGCAGAAGAAACATTTAAATTATAGTTTTTACTAAGAAAAGTAGATGAAACGGGCAAACTACTTTGGATGTAAGCTTCTATCAAGGTAGTTAAAATTACTGCTTCTCTGTTATTTAAATTTGGAATTTTATAATTAGACATAGACTTAAAAATTATGGGTATTAAAATTGAACTGTCAAGGAAGTTATAATAGAATCATCACTTTAAAAATTTAGAGATAGCTCTGCTACTAGCAAAATAACTAATAATTACACCAAGGCTGGATAGAACAAATAATAAATTAAAGAAACTGAAGTCAATTTTTAATCCAATAAATGACAAAAGAAAATCAGAGCCAAATTTCATAGTAGTATACAGTAGCAAAGTGGCAACTAATGCGCCAATCAAACCATGAAAAATACCTTCTAAAATAAATGGTGTTTTAATAAAAGCTCTAGTTGCACCAACTAATTGGAAAGATTTTATCAATTCGTTTTTTGCATAAATAGTCAAACGGACTGTATTAGATATAATTAAGACAGAAACAATTAATACTATAATTAATAGTAAAACTGAAATTTTTAAAAAAGCTTGATATGAAGATTCAATACGATTGATTAACCTACCTTGATAATTAACTTCGTCAACTTCTGAAAATTTTCTTAAACGATCAATTATTGGTCTTATATTAATTTTATCTTTCTGATCTTTAACTAAATTTATTACACAACTTGCTGGCAATGGATTATACCCAACAATATCTAGGACGTTTTCACCAAATTGTGATTTAAAAATTTTTTTAGCATCAATTTTTGTAATAATAGTGGTAGAACGTACACCCTTAATAGATTTGAACTCACTAACGACTTCTTCTATCCGTTCATTAGAAATATTTTGTTTGAAAAATACTTCAATTTTATATTTATCTCTAAGATACTCAATAATCTTACCAGTATTATCACTAACTATTATTAATGATCCAGCTAGAGTTAAAGTTAAAAATATGGAGAAAATTGCTGTAAAAGCAGTTAGTTTATGTCTCCATAAATTTTTCAGACCCTCAGATAATAAGAAAATAATTTTATCCATTAAGATTTCCTTACAGTACCATTTTGAATCTCAATTATTCTATGACCACGTCCTTTAATTAAATTATAATTATGAGAAGCCATTAAGATAGATGTTCCCTCTCTATTTATTTCTTCTAATAACTTAATCAATTCAAAAGAGGTCACGGGGTCAAGATTGCCTGTAGGTTCATCGGCTAAAATAATATCTGGTTCTTTTATAAGTGCTCTTGCAACACAGGCTCTTTGTTGTTCGCCACCTGATAATTCATTGGGATAATGATTTGATTTAGATTCTAAACCAATCTCTTCTAAAGATTCATCAACACGATCAATGATTTCATCTTTTTTGAAGCCCATAACATGCAAAGGTAAGGCTATATTATCAAATAAATTCCGATCATTGAGTAAATGATAATCTTGAAAAACCATACCAATCTTTCTTCTAAAGTATGGAATTTTTTTATGTTTAATTTTACTCGAATCATACTTATTTATAACAACTCTTCCAACATTAGGAAATAAATCCATATAAGCTAACCTAAGCAAGGTAGTTTTACCTGATCCAGTTGGGCCAATTAAAAATGCATATTCATTTTCTTGAATATCAAGATTAACATTTGAGATGCCACCGCCTTTTTCATAATTATAAGAAACGTTATCAAATTGTATCATGTAATCTATATAATCTTAATTAAGTAATTTAGAATAGTACATAAATAAAAGTTATGTAGCCAACTAATAAGGCTATTGAAGTATATCTATTAATTGGTTGCGGTAATTTAGCAATTATGAACATAGCAAATGCATAGCCAACCATAAATAAAACCTCCTTATCCATAATACTTCTAGGTGAGTCCAATGGATAAATAATAGATGTTATTCCTAAAACTGAAAGTATATTGAAAATATTAGAACCAATAATATTACCTACTGAAATGGAACTCTCTTTGTGAAAAGCTGCCATGACTGAAGTTGCTAATTCAGGAAGCGATGTTCCAAAAGCAACAACACTCATTCCTATAACCACTTCAGATAGACCAAAATATCTTGCTAAATAAATTGCACCATCAACAAAAATTTCTGCACCAAAGGACAAAAAAGCAATTCCAGCTAAAATATAAACAATAAGCTTAGACATCTTATCCTCAACATCTTCTTCAGAATTATTCTGTTCGACAAGTGGGCTTTTGATACAATAATAAATATAGAAAAATAGACTGATTACAAAAACCATACCTTCAAATTGACTAATGCGGCCATCAAATGCAAAAAAGATGAAAAAAGCACAAGATATTAAATAAACAAGTAAATCACGTTTAATAATATCATATTCTACATATATTGGAAAAATAAGCGCACTTACACCTAAAACTAATCCAACATTTGCTACGTTTGATCCTATTACATTACCAACTGCTATAGAAGAGCTTCCTTCTAATGCTGAAAAAATACTTACAATGAGCTCGGGTAATGAAGTACCAAAGGCAACTACTGTTAAACCAATAACTAAAGACGATATATTCAATTTTCGAGCAATGTTCGATCCGCCTTTTACAATCCATTCGGCACCATAATAAAGCATACAAGAACCAATTAAAAGAAATAATAAACTATTAAACATTAAATTAATAAATTTTGTTTTTGTTAATAAATTCCCAAACTGGTTGAGTAACCATATAACGAATAGTTTTGTTTTGCAACCATCTTTGTCTTATTTGCGTAGAAGAAATTTCAATCCTTGGAATATTAGCAAATTGGACACGAGCAAGAATCCAATTTGGAATATCACTTGGCCTAAAACCAGGACGAATAGCAACAATTAGTCTACATTCATCAAGTATTCTTTTTGGCTCTTTCCATGTTTCAAACTGCTTAAGAGAATCACTACCTATGAGATAAAAAAGATTTTTAGTTTCGGTCTTTGTTTCTTCTTTATATGATAAAATCGTATCTATAGAATATGAAACGCCACCTCTTTTTATTTCATTGTCTGAAATAATAAAATTTGGATTATCTTTAGTTGCAATCTGCAACATTTTAATTCGAGCATCAACAGGAGATATTATTACATCGATTTTATGGGGAGGTATGTGCGCTGGCACAAAGACTATTCTATCAAAATGCTCTGCTTCAAAAATAGTTTGAGCAACAATTAAATGTCCAAAATGTGGTGGGTCAAAAGTTCCACCAAAGAGACAGGTTTTCATTCTAATTCTAACCTGTCAAGAACACGTTTCTGAACAAACCAAGCATCAACAAGATCATCCATTTTAATTTTTTCTATATGCTCACGCTTTAAATCATAATATGATTTTGCTTCTTCAAACTCATTCTTATATATATGGCATGCTATTGTTTTCATATGTGCTAATTCTACATAATCTGTATCATAATATGATTCTATAACTTTTTCAAATCCTAGCAATGCAGCGCTATACTCTTCCATTTTCATATATAAGAGGCCAGAATTATAAGCTTTTTTAGATAATTTTTCTCTTAAAACTAAAATAACCTCTTGAGCTTTTATTCTATTATCTGAATTTGGATAATCATCAATGTATTCCTGGAGCTTTTCTAATGCTTTTTCACTAAATGTTTGATCTCTATAATATTTTGGAGACATTCGGACATAAGCTTCACAAATTCTATATCTTGCACGTTCAATGTATGGACTGAAAGGCATACGTCTTATTAATCGGTCATATTCTGCAATAGCAAGGAGCTCTTCTTTTTTTGCATAAAAATGTGATTCTCCTAAAAAAAACAGAGCATCATCTCCCAATTCTGTATGAGATGCTCCTATTACAACTGTATTAAAGTGTTCTTGAGCCCTAACAAATTTCTTTTTTGATAAAGCAGTTTTGCCTTTTTCAAATTCTAAATCATAATCTATATCTCTAATACTATTTTTATTTGAACAAGCAGTGATTAGAAAACCTAAGGCTAAAAGATTAATTAATAAAAGTTTCATTAAATGTCCTTTTTAATAAAAAATTCAATAAGAATTTACCACGTATATGTGACTTGAACACCACCTACTCCCGACTTATTTATTGATGTATAATTTAAACGAATATTTGGAAAATTTTTCTTCTTACTTGAGACGACAGCAGCATCTATTGCACTAATAATATGATTAAACATGATTGCTGTTAAAGCATAACGAGAATAGTGTTTTAACTGGTTACTATCATACCTTAAATCACGATAATAATTTTTATTTTTTGTTAAAATAATTGATTCAACGCTCCCTTTTTGCTGAGTATACCAATTACCTTTATTATCAAAAGGATCATCATATTCATCATCCCATCCACCTACAAATTGGTCATACTTTCCAATATTTTCGTAGAAGTCTCTATCTCTAATAACATAAATATCATTCCAATTATAGATATTAATTAAATCATTCAGCTCATCAGTATAATAATAATTATCATTTATATTCAAACGAAGCTTGTGTGTTCCAACTAATATATTTTTCCAATTATTTGGGAAAATTAACTTTGTATTATTAAACCATCTTTCTAAAGTCCAATGGTCATCTCCATATTGTTCAAAATCACGACGAATATCTTCAGCTTTATTAGCTAGCCTTATTGAAGAAAATAAACTTATAACTTCAACTCCAGCAAAGATCGCTGGCTTCCACCAATAGTCTTTGTTCTGAATTTGACCCCAACCTGGTATTAAAAGTGATTTGAACATTGCCTTAGTGGGTAAAGATATAGAATCTTGTCTAATTGAATAATTATTTATATTGTAAAGATCATATTGCGCAAAAATTAAATTCTGCAATAATATTATGTAAATAAATAGTTTCAATTAAAAACCAAATAATATTGATAAATAATAACGATTTTCTCCACCATATGATAAGGGTATACCATCTCCAATATCCATAATAAAACTATCAATGCCTTTATGAATCTCAAAACCAATAGATGTAGGATAATTGTAAAAAGAATAGCCTGAAAGTCTACTTTCAAAACCAACAGATCTTTTAATACTTATTTTAGATTGGTCATTGTTCCAGGCATCACCCAATTGAGTAATGATTCCTAAAGTACCATGCTGGATAGTAAACCAGCCTATTTGAAAGTGTTTTTCTCTAAAAATTGGTATTCTCATACTTAAATCAGCCATCGCCATATGCGAACCTTCAATAGAATAGAAAGGATATCCTTTTAAGCCAGGCAAGCCTCCACCAAAAAAATAAAAGAATGAGTCTACTTTAGTATTTGTTATTAAACCAGCTTTTCCACCTAAAGAAATTGTCCAACGATTAGTGTTAGGAATTTCCCATAAGTATTTTCCATTTAATTCCGTACGAACTAAATCATTTTTATTAAAGTTTGATATTAATGTTCCAGATTCAGAAAGATCCAAACCTTCAATAAATTCATTGAATTCTTTTTTAATATCTATATTTACACTAAATCCAACTGGATTAATATTTTGATCAACTCTTCTTTTATAATTATCTAAATTCCATTTAAACCCTAAATTTTTACCACGAAAATAATCATAACCAATACCTGTATTAATTTCTGGCTTACCTATTATTTCCTCTTTAATTGATGCACGATAGCGAGACCATGAGCTGTAAAATTCAAATTTTGTTCCATACAAAGGTATTTTAAGACCTCCTCTAAATTCAAGAAGTCTAAACTTAAGATTATTATCAAGTTTGTAAACTGAGTAATTAGAATATTCTTCAATATTTCTTGTTATATAAAAAGCTTCCATAAATAATGTTGGAAATAAATGTTTGTACTCGAAAATAAAAAATAAATCTAAATCTTTACTCTTATTAGATGAGGCACCCCCAGTTAATGAAACTTTGTCTAAAATTTCTGATGAATAAAAATAAAAACCTGGTTTAATAGTTCCATAATCAACCATCACTCGAGGCATTATAAACATTGGAGGAAAAGTATCTTTATATTTTGTTGATTTTATATCTATTGATCTATCTAAAGGCAAAGTTAAATTTTTATTTCTTTTATAGTATGTTGATGTATAGCCTATTTGATTATCTAAAATCAAATCAACAGAATCTAAAATTGCTATCTTATATTTACTATTTTCAAATAGTGAAAAAACAACTTTTCCATTTGCACTAATATCAGGCATAAATGCACCACCTGATACATTTGTTATAAAACCTTGCTGTTTATTATTTAAATAATAAAGGTTGAAGACACCAGTTCTATCATCACTATAAATTATACTATTCTGATAGTGAGCACTTTGACGTTCATCCCATAATTCCTCAGCAATTAGCTTACCGGAAGTGCTATCTGATAAATTTATAAAATTAATATTCTTAAAGTGATGAGTTGTTATATCATATATTAATCTATTATTGAACTTATCGTAGCTTAATCCACCAATTGCTTCCTGATTTGAAAAATCAGTGATTTTAGAGCTAACTTTATTTTCAATATCTATCAAATATATATTTTGTGAACCATCTTTAGTTGAGATATAAAATAGTTGGTCATTCCCAATAAATAAAGGTGAAAATGCACGGGCATCTTTGGTTAATCTTAATTCTTTTTTTAAACCAAGGTCATATTCGTATATATCATAATATAATGAACCTACTTTATTCGGAAGCTTGCTTCTTTTAGAGTAATATATTTTTTCACCATTCCAAGACGGTTTTGAATAAACACCTTTAACAAGCTTTTTATAACTTTCATTATTTATATCATATATATATAAATCAGTACTTCCAAAATAATCATTATCTCTATTCGATAAGAATGCTATTTTTAAACCATCTTCACTCCAAGCTGGATGCAAATTTGCACTACCTTCATCAATAATAATTTTATTATTATTTATATTTTTTGTTAAAGGTACAGCTAATGTTTCATATCTTTTAATTAGTACTTCAGAAAAATCTTTATAAACTTCTCTTCCAGTTTTTCCTGTAACTGATTTTAAAGCTTTATTAACTGAAAAATTACCTGGCTTCGATAAGTATTGCATTATTTTTAAAAGAATGTCGGATGAATATGTAACAACTAGATACTTTGAAAATGCATAACCAGTATTATATACAGATTCATTGCCAATACCACTTTTACCAAAAGTGTTTAGTTCATTCCAAGATAACATATTATTATTAATTACTTGATCTCGTAAAATCATGTCTCTAATACTATCCCAATTATCCCAATCTGCTCCTGGATACATAAATTGAGCTATACCTTCTGCTAACCATGGTGGTACAGAGGTTCCAGGTATTGGATAACTAATTAAAGAGTTTGGATAGCCATATAATACATCAGGACGTTTTTCTTTTTCATATCCAATATATTGGAAATAAGCACCAGGTATTGATTTACCAAATTTTTGGGCACGTTGTATTGAAACAATATGGGTAAATTCATGAGTAATTACATTTTCCAACCATTTATGCGAACCACGCAATTCAAAATCTAATGGACTTGTCCAAATTATAATTTTATTATCATAAAAATATGCTGCTCCATTTGAAATATCATCAACATCTGTAAAAATAATATCAGTTTTATTAAAAGGTTTATAGTTATAGAGACTGGTAACTGAATTGTAAATTGAATCAGCTATATAGGCTCCTAATCTAGCTGAATTTTCAGTTTCACTATAAAAATGAATTCTAAAATGATCAGTTTCAATTGTTTCCCAATCTAATTCTGGGTGATTATATTGACCTTGCCCAAATAAAAATGATGTAAGTAATAAAATATAGAATTGCTTCATTTAACAATGCCCAGCTTAATAATTTTTTCATCAGATTTATTTTTATTTTTAGCAAGAATTCGTGCAATATATATACCAGATTCAACATTAGATATATTCCATGGTATTTCTAATATATCGCTATTTATCTCTAATTGATTAAGTGATATCTCTTTTATTAGATAACCTGCAATATCATAAATAAAAATATCTATTTTATCAGCAAAACCTAATTTTAACCTAAAATTAATTGCCTCACCATTTGATGGATTTGGATAAGCATAGGAAAGTTTTTGATCAATAATAAATATATTATTTGTAATTGGTTTGTCTATTAATAAATACCTTGAATTATCTGCAGATGAGAATGGGTATCGCCATTCGTTCATATTAATTTGGTTTTTTTCAATAAAAGGAAAAAAAGATTTATCAGTTAATATTCCATCTTTTCCTTCATAAGTACCAAGTGATATTAATTTATCTTTTGAAGCAATTATATCAATAATCTTTCCTTCATGGTTTAATATAATTATTTCACCATTATTATTTTGATAAACTAATTCACGTTTTTTATCGTCTAATAAGTTTATTGAGAGAACAGAAGTTTTAGCCTTTACAGATAAAGGGAATCCGTTTTTACTAAAGAGATTTAAATCAAAAGCATGAATATTACCATTCATATCTACTGCTATGATTTCCATATTTTGATCATTGTCTAAATCAATCATGGATAAAGACTTATAATTACCGTCTTTAATTTTTAGTTTATTAATTATTATTTTATTATTATTTAAAATTATTGGTGATGACAAAGATGAAGTGTATGATAGTAGATTTGGGTCAATGTCATTATCAATAACACCTTCTTTATTCACTAATAATACCATGTCATCTTTTTTAACCCATACACCTTCAATATCTGCTTTTAATAATTCTAGATTATTAATATTCTCTAATTTATAAGACCATTTAATATTAAAATCCTCAGTATCTATATCAAACTCAAACCATTCAAAAATAGAATCATCATTCTCTTGACTTATAAAAACAACTTCAAGTGATTTAGAGTTACTACTTGAGTTTTGAACTATACATGTTTGATAATTATTATTAGATGATTTATAGAATGTCTTAAAACTGTTTAAAGTTGAACCCCACCACAATGAATCACCAAAGCCAATAAAATCTAAATTTCCATCGTCATTAATATCCCATTGTAATAATATTGATTTCGAAGTATCGTCTATAACTTTTATACTATATGAAGAGGTCAAATTAAAGGACATTGTCTTAGCAGCATTTGATATATCACTAATATAAATACCAGAGCTAGCTTTAGAATTAGATTTTGTATTTGGATATGTAAAAGAAGTAAAATCCATACTAGTATTTGAATTCGCTCTAAAATATTCAAGATTCTCTTTAAACCACATATCACCCCAATAACCTGAAGATGGATCAGTGAATAAATTTGAGACATAACCCATATCTTGTGCTCCATCAGCCTCCTCTAGATCAATACCCCTTAATTGACGATCTGAATTGATAGAATAGTCTTTAAAACCATTATTTATCTTCTTCTCATCAATATGCCATATCAATAACCCTGAAGCTGGTAGGCCTAGATTATAATTTGGTATTGATGAAATAACTCCGAATTCATTTTTAGAAACTTTAACTGAATCTATAAGTATATTTATAAAAGAAGGATAAACATTTGTTTTATCCCATACAGTAAATCGCGACGAATCAATACTTACTCCTTTTCTAAACCAATTATTTCTATTTTCAATTAAAAAATATTCACTTTCATTAATTGGTATTTTTAGAATCTGATTATGCAAAGAATCTTTTAATTCAATTTTATCAAAATTTGGAGTATTAATTGTTGATGCCCAACCAGCATATATTCTACTCCATGCATCTGGTGGTGCAGGGATAATGCCCCTACCATTATTTGACCCTTGATCCATTAATGCAAAAACCCCAACACCAGATAATCCTGAATCTAAATTCCAAAGTGGTGGAAGATTTATTGAAAATCCTATCATCATAGATAATGTTCCAGTAATACTATATTGCACATCACAAGGATTTGCCAATTGACCAAACAAAGCATAATCATAAAAAAGATGATTTTGTGTTTCTGGAATTATTATTCCTCTTGAAATTGATGAATTGTCAAAAGTTATAGGACCACCTAAATGCTTCATAATCATTTCAGGGTCAATATAAGTGGATGGTATATCTTCCGGAGTTGGATCAAGGAATGGCAAACTAAAGTCTTGACCAACGCCTGGATGGACTACAATAATTAAATCAAACTCATCAAAATTTATTTTGTCAACTTCATATGCTTTAGAACTAGCATCTTTTAATAGTTCTGTAATACGTTTTTCATGAAAATCATCCATACCAATTTGATTGTAATAATTCATTAATTGATCAATTTTATAACTTGATCTATCATCTGAAGGAAAGATTTTAGAAGCGCTTAGATTTAACCCAAATTTCCCATTTGAGACTGATCTATAATAATTATTGACTGCTTCGAGATGAGATTTAAAATAATTT
>JBJKZT010000016.1:0-86689 GCA_045569055.1 Fidelibacterota bacterium
ACTCTACTTTCATTTTACGATCAAAATTGGGCATTTAGAATTTTCAAGGACCTTCAAAGATTTATTTCCTTGAAAAAATGTTTTTAATGGATTCGTGTTTGAAGAAGGCATAACGATAATATGATTATCACCAGCTTCTTTAGCAATTAATTCAGAAGGGTTACCACTTAGGTGGATATTTCTATAATTAATATTACTGCGTCTTAAAAATTTTGAAGCCCAATCAGAAGCATTTTTATAATCATCTTTGAATTCATCAGTCATACTTACATTAATGACATCAACCTCAATGTTAAATGCTTGGGCAATTCTAATACCATACTTTACTGCCTTTTTTGTTGCAGCGGAATTATCCACAACCAACAATAAACGATAAGTTTCATTCGGTTTATAATTATTAACAACAAATATAGAGCTATTAATGTATTGTGTTAAGTCATGTGACATGCGACGTTTTCCACTACCACCAATTATGGTAACATCATATCCATGACTTTGAACTTCATTTTTTAATTCTTCAACAATATCACCATTACGAAGAATGAGGTTTAAATCTTCACAAAAAGTACCCTCCAAAAAAACTTCTGAACGCCCTCCCTCAGTTTCTACTAATGTATTTTTGGGAAATCCTGCTTCAATAGTATTTGTCTTGATTAATTCTTTTTCAGCTAAAAATTCAAAAGCCCATTCCAAAACGTCTACACCCGGACGATCGATATCCCAAGAGTCCATTCTTTCTTGAACCATATCAACTTCTTTCATGCTGAACTGATTAATTTTTTCACCAACATCAACAATCGTGGTTGAGGCATTAAATGCTTTACCTACTTTCATACCAACCCTAAGGGTTTCACTAGAATAAGTTTTACTACTAATTGCGATTAATATTTTCATGATAGTGTGGGCCAATAAAAGAATGAAACTAAAAAAAGAAGGATAATTGAAATGACAAATAATTTCCAACCTGCTTTTAAATAGTCATTTGAAGTAACTAACCCGGTTGAATGTATAATCATACAAGTAGGTGAAGCTACAATTGTTAAATAAGAAAAAGCTGATGCAACTGAAGTTGCAATACCCAGAGCAATAGGATTTCCACCCATATCTAAAACAATGGGTCCAAAAACAGATACTGTTGCAGCACTGCTCAGTAAATTAGTGAGTATAGCAGTAAGTATTACTGTAAAAAACCAACGGACCATTTCTATATTTTTAAAAATATATTGAAGAGAATAGAGTGCATTCTCTGCGACATAAAGCGCTGCACCAGTTTCTTTCATTTGAATTCCTAAAGAAATGGCTGACCCAAATAGTAAAATAACACCCCAATTTGTTCTTCTAGCAATATCCGGCCATTCAATTAATCCAAATGTTAAATAAAAAAATACACCTGTAAGAGCAACAATCCCCAAACCAATAAATGGGCTTAAAAAGACCCAACCCAAGAAAACTAAAATGAAAACAAGAATCGCCATTAATTGATTTCCCGAAAGCTTACCTGATTTTGCAACATTAACTTTTAATTTTCTAATAGCGGTATCTAGACTTTTTTGCTTAGGAGTAAATGTAAACCACAAAACAGCCACAGCAACTGGGATTTCAATAAGAAGCATTGGGTAAGCATATTTCATCCATTCCAAGTAAGATATATCTCCTAAACCAAATTCAGATAAATATCCTATCATGATTACATTCCTACCACCACCCGAGGGTGTTCCTATTGATCCAAGAGCGCAACCATATGCAATGGAAAATAAAAGTAATGTCGAAAGCTTTGTTGCTTTAGTTGTATCCAAACCAGCATTTTTAATTAGCGCTAATACAACAGGTAGCATCATTGCAGCAACTGTGTGTTCTCCTATAAAAGATGACATTAAGGCTGATACTGTTACAAAACCAAAAGTAATACTTAATGTTTTATTACCAGTAACATTGATAATTGCTAGAGCTAATCTTTTATCTAGTCCTTGATGAACTATTGAAACAGCTAGCATTAAAGATCCCATTATAAAGAAAACTGCATCACTCATAAATGAAGCTGCTACACCATCTGGTGAATCAACACCTAAGGTTACTTCCATTATAAGAATGAGGATTGCAACAGCAGGCAAAGGTATAGACTCAGATATAATCAAAATCAAAGTCGTAATAACAATAATTAGTGTTCGGTGACCTTCAGATGATAGTCCTTCAGGAGTTGGCAAATAAAAAAGTATTACACTTATAAAAAATGTTATAATTAGCCATTTTTTTCGAGAGACCCAAAATAAGTAATTTGCTAATGAATTATTTGAAAATGCTAACATTGTATAGTTGAATTTAGATGTATTTTAGTTTCAGTGTATGCAATCACTCGGAACTTTTTTACCATCTTTCAAGATAGCCCATTTCCATATAGGTACATTTTTTTTTAAGTTCAAAAATAAACCAATCCATTGCATTAATTGCTTCTTTACGATGTTTAGATAAAATAATTATATGAATACTAATTTCACCAGGCTTTACTTTTCCAACCCTATGTCGACAATAAAGATGATTTACGGTAAAGTTTTTACAGGCATTATTGGCAAGGCGTTTAAGTTCAGCTTCAGCCATTCCTTCATAATATTCATATTCTAAATATTTTATTGGCTTTCCTTTTTCTGTACCTCTTACCTTTCCATTAAAAACTAATTCTGCCCCATTTTGATTGTCACCATTAACAATCTGAAATGATTCAATTGCTTCATTTATAATTTCAATAATGACCATTTAGCCTCCTTGTACAGGAGGAATAAAAACAACTTCATCACCATCTTGAAGAGCAATTTCCTCTTTTTGATATTTTTGATTTATAGCTACTCGAAGAGAAACATTATTTAACTTTTCACCAGCTCTTTCTCTAATAATTTTTTCAAGATCATTTGAAGTAGTATTATCATCTACTTCAAAAGTTAATACATCAACACCTAAAGCATATTTTACCTGTGAAAAACACTTAACTTTTACATTAATCATAATTCAATAACTTCCGTTTTATGGTTCATTCCGTCATACATCAAAAGTCTCCCAATTAAGTTATTATTTATACCCAAAATTAGTTTAATAGCTTCTAGTGCTTGGATATTCCCAATAATTGCCGGCAACATAGATAAAACGCCAGCATCTGCACATGAATCTTCACCATAAGTATTTGAGCTTGGAAAAAGGTCACTATAGCCTGCACTTCCATCCACATTTAAAATGGAGACTTGGCCTTCAAAACGAAAAAGTGCACCGTAGACTGTTGGTATTTTTAATTTTTTAGAAATTTTGTCAATCTTTTGCCTACTTTTAATATTATCTGTAGCATCAATTATCACATCTGTTTTTAATAGTAATTCTTCTCCATTTATATCATCGAAAAAAATATCATCAGTTTCAATAATTACTTCAGGGTTTAAAATTTTTAATTTTGATTCCGCTGCAAGAACCTTTTTCTTATTTACATCTTCAAAACTATATAACGGTTGTCTGTGAAGATTAGAAATTGAAACAATATCATTATCAATCAATTTTAACTTTCCAATACCTGCAATGACAAGCGACTGTGCCACTGGACACCCAAGCCCACCCATACCAATTATTGAGACATGGCTATTTAATAACTTTTTTTGGCCTTCAATTCCAATTTCCGGAAGAACAGTTTGCCTAGCCCATCGACTAAGGTCTTCATTCTCATTATAATACTCTACCCAAGCTTGAGCTCCTCCTAATAAACTAAAGGCATTATTGATATTTTTTTCAATTATCATTCCCTCTGTAACTATTCCAAACTGACAAATTAAAACTTTTTTTCCCGCTACATCTATATTTTGATCATAAGATGATAAAATTGTGTCTAAACCTAATAATGGAAAATTTTGTCTTTCTTCATCTGATCGAATATCAATGATGGTGAAATCATCTTTTTGTTCATTTAAAACCTTAGGAGTAATAATCATTTTATAGTTTTCCAGGGGAGCATAATAACATCTATAAAATCACCCGGTTTTAAAAACCCCTCACCTTTACTTGCCCTTAAAATACAATTTGCTTCCAATGCTGACGAGAGCATGTGAGAACCTATTTTTGTAGAAGCTTTACATCTTAATTTTCCATTCTCTATCCATGATTGCCCAAATAGATATCTTTGTTTCAATGTTTCTAATGGAAAGGGTTCTGACAATATCCCTTTTACTGATTGATCTTTTAGAGAACCCATCAATTCTTTAAGTACAGGCCATACCCATATCATAAAACCAATGTAAGCTGAAACAGGGTTACCTGGTAATCCAAAGATTAAACTTTTATTATTTGTACCAAAGAAAAGTGGTTTACCTGGTTTTTGAGCTACTTTCCAAAAGTGCTCTTTGACTCCTAAATCTATAAATACTTCTCTAACATAATCATAGCGCCCCATAGATACACCACCAGAAGAAATGATCACATCGCAAGTTTCAAGAGCATCAAATAAAAATGATTTAAGTGAAGATTTATCATCTTTAATTACATTCCTCATTAAAACTTTGGACCCAGCCTTATTAACTAAATCTGCAAAAAGAAAAAGATTTGAATTGTAAATTTCTCCTTCTTTTAAATTTTTCCCTGGTTCAACTAATTCATTACCTGTTGCAAAAATAGCAACTTTTGGTTTTTTTGAGACTGTTAATTCACCATAACCAGAAGAAGCGCAAACCCCCATCTCACTTGTACTTATTATTGTACCTTTTTTTATGAGGATGTCACCTTCATTGATCTCTTCACCCATTTTACGAATATGTTGTCCTACTTTAGCTTCAATCATAATTTGAACAGATTTATCATTTGAAAATCCACTAGTATCTTCAACCATAATTATAGCATCAGCTCCCTTAGGAATTTTTGCACCAGTCATACATTGAATGCACTCACCTTTTTTTAGAACTAAATCAGATGGTGAACCAGCTGAACTCACATCAATATTTTTTAATGATACCATATTGGTTTTGGTTGCACCATATGTGTCGGATGATCGAACAGCAAATCCATCCATAGCAGAATTATCAAATAAGGGTGAAGGAAATTTAGCTTTAACATTTTTTGCTAAAGTTTTTTCTGAAGACTCACTTAAATCAATGATCTCTGGTTTTAATTGAAATATATTTTTTTGAATAATTGATTTTGCATCATTTACAGATATCATAATAATCCTTTTAATAATATTACTATTGCAAAAATTATAACACTACCCATCACTCTTTGAATTTTTGAGGGACTAAACCTTACTGCACCAAAATAAGAGCCTATTAGTCCACCAATAATGACAGCAATAGATAAAGGTAAAATAAAATCTAAATCAAATGAACCTGCTCTTGTTCTTGCAGCAACGCCAATCAATGAATTTAACCAAATAAACATTGCCCCCGCTGCAGCAGCTTCTTTTTCTGAACCTAGACCAAACATTATAATAATTGGAACAAGATAAATACCTCCACCAATCCCAATTCCACCAGCTACAAAACCTAAAATACTACCTGTAAGGAATATTAAAACTTTTTTTTCAAAATTATTTAAAGCTATTGAAATTTTGAGTTCATTGAAAAAATAAATTCTAATAACCACAATTATAAGAGTAATTAATAAAAATAATTCAAATGTTTTTTTTGAGAAGTCTAACGAGCCTGCAAAATAAGCCATGGGTAACGAAGTAACTAAAAATGGAAGGATTAAATTAAAACGACCATACCCACTCCTCCAAAAATTGATCATTCCAAAAAATGTGACTAGTAAATTTAAAGTGAGTGAGGTTGTAGGAATCATTTGATAACTAATTCCAAAAATTGCCATTAAAGCAGCATATGAAGATCCACCTCCAAGCCCTACACTTGAATAAATAAATGCTATAAAAAAAAATAATATTGGAAGCAAATATTCCATTAGTGTTTTTCACCCATCATCATATGAAAAGAATGGAAAATAGTTGGAATTAAAACATTTAATGTGTCCTTAGCTGCACCAGGGCTACCAGGGATACAGATTACAATAGTCTTACCAATTAATCCCGCTTTCAACCTTGATAGGATTGAAGTCTTCACTTTATTTCTTCCATAAGCATGCAATGCTTGTTCTATACCAGGTAAACTAGAATTAAAAGAACCTTCTAATGTTTCAATCGTTAAATCCCTAGGACCTAATCCTGTTCCACCAGTTGAAATAATTAATTCAACTCCTTCATTACTCCAAAGTTTTATCGTAGATAATAATTCTTTAGATCCATCGGGTAAAACACATTGATGAGCTACATTACAACCTACCTTTTTAAATCCATCAGCTAAGATAAAGCCCGAAATATCTTTTGCCTCTGATGTAGAAATAGAATCACTAATTGTAATTACACCTACACTAGGACGATAATCTGTTGAATGATCAGTTTTACCTCCAACTTTTTCAACTAACTTGATTTCACCAATTGACATTGTTTTATCTATCGCTTTACACATATCATAAATGGTGAGAGCAGTAATTGAAACTGCTGTTAGTGCCTCCATCTCTACACCTGTAGACTCTTTAACTTTAACTTCAGAACAAATAGTTATATCATTTGATTCAATTTTGAATACGATATCAATATTTGAAAGGTTTAATTGGTGACACATTGGAATTAAATCTGAGGTTTTTTTTGCAGCTTGTATTCCAGCAATTTTTGCTGTGGTAAGAACATTACCTTTAGGCAAACTACTTGATTGAATTGCTAAAATTGTCTCAGGAAGCATTGTTATTTTTCCTTCAGCTTTTGCAATTCTATTATTTGATATTTTATTCGTTACATCCACCATTTTAATGTTTCCCCTCTTGATCTAAATGTGATAACTCTTCCATTTTAACCTCCAATTTGAGACATTGATTCTCTTTGATTCTCACTGCTATTTTGAGCTAGCCAACCGTCTTTATATTTATTAAGAAATGATTTTAAGATTATTGATCTAAGCTCTTCATCCGAACCGCCATTTTGAATAATTGTTTTTAAGTTGAATCCATCTTCACTATAAAGACAATTTAATAATTTGCCATCAGCTGTAATTCTTATTCTATTACACTTTCCACATAAGCTACGGGTGTATGAGGGAATTATTGCGACTTTTCCTTTTGCTCCTTGAATTTGTAGAGCATGATATTCTGTATTAGATCCATCAATTAATTTTATTTCGTCTGATTTTTCTTGAATATCTTTTAGAATATCTTTTGATTTATAAAATTTACCAGTTTTCCAAATTTGATGAGAATCAAAAGGCATCAGTTCAATGAAACGAACAGTAATATCATTTTCTATCGTTAGATTTACAAAATCCATAAGTTCATCATGATTAAAATCTCGCATAGCAACAACATTAATTTTAATTGAAGGAATATTCGATTTTATTGCCAGCTGTATATTGTCTAAAACCTGTCTAAGATTATTCCTTCTTGTAATTTTAATGAATCTATCTGACCTTAAAGTATCAAGACTAATGTTGATTCCTGATAAACCAGCTAATTGAAGATCTTTTAAATATTTATTTAGAAGAATACCATTAGTAGTCAAATTAACTGATTTAATCCCATTTAGATTTACTGCATATTTAACCAGTTCACTTATATCTTTTCTTAACAAAGGTTCTCCACCAGTAAATCTGATTTTTGAAACACCTAACTGTTCAGAAATCTTAATCAGTTTTTTTATTTCTTTTGTTGATAGTAATTCATTTTTATTCCTGAGAGGAAGACCTTCCTCAGGCATACAGTAAATACATCGAAGATTACAATATTCATTAACTGCTAAGCGAAGATAGTTGAAAGAACGATTGTGCTTATCAACAATTTTAGGATAGACAGATTTTTTACTGCTATCTAAGGGTGCATGTATTTTATTTATATTTTCCATTCTCATTCCAAGTCACCTCTTACTAGAAAGAGGATCGGGAGCGAATCCTAATGTTTCCGTTAGAACCGTACCGGCCTAAAACCATATTTAATAGACTAGACTTAGGTTTTTTGGCTAAGAGATTGTGAAGAATCTATTAAGAATTATCTAAATAAAATTGATTCTTTTGTGGAGTTAGTGGACGTCCCATCCATAAAGGTCTACGCATCCCATTAGGGTGAGTCTCTTTAGACTTAGCCCACTCATTCCATTTTTTAAAATGTTCAAAAGACTTATTAGTGTCAACGTAGATATCACCATATTTCTCACCTTCTAAAGGTATAGAAATACTAATTTTTTGGAGCCAGCAATGTGCTCCAGATATAGGATCTGGATTAGTTGCATGTGTAATATTTTGATGCACACCACCATCCCGCCACCAAATTCTATTAGTATCTGGGTCATCTGTCTTCCAAGGTTCAATACCTCTTACAGTTTCCATTTTCCATTTTCCATTACCCATATTTCTAATATCTACTGTATTTGTCATAAAACGATTCCCCTCATCTTGTTGGCGACGCCACCTACCAATATGATGAGAACAAGCAACCACTCCTGGTTTTATAGCTTCCGTAACCCAAACCTTATCTATAAACCAACCAATTTCAGTAGTGATTTTTAAGCAATCACCATTTTCTACACCTAATCTTTTAGCATCTTTAGTATGAATCCAAATTGGATTTCTGTGGGCAATCTCTGTTAACCATTTAGCATTAGCTGAACGTGAGTGAATGTGTGTTGGCAATCTAAAATTAGGTAGCAGTACACATTCATTTTTTGTTGGATCCATTTCATCTCTATGAACATGGCTTTTTATCCTATAGCCCGGTGTTGCATGCTCAGGATAACCAAAATCAACTATAGTTTGAGAATAAATTTCTTGACGTCTTGATGGTGTTGGAAATCCTGAGTAGTTTTTTCCATCAACATGAATTCCTACTATTTTTCCATCTTTTTCAATCTGACCATTCGACTCAATTGATTCAGTTCCTTCAATTTCTTTTTCATTATTTTTATAGACTGCATCATCAACCAAGAAAGCGCCGAATTTTCGCATATATTCTAATGCACTAAGCCCTTCTAATTTTGCAGCTTCAGGTAATCCTTTGGTATGCTCAAAAATATATTGATAATATTCATCTACATTTATTTTTTCACCTTTTCTGTAAGGACTCATGAAATGCTTTCGAATACCTAGGTCGCCATCTTTATCAATCCGCCACGAAAGCTCAATCCAAAATTCATCTTCTTCCCACACTTCTCCTGGATTTACTTCGTATGTAAATTCAATCTCTTTACCATCTCTTCTTGCTTTCTCTCGAAGAACTGGCTGTCGAAAAGCTATCCAAACACCAGCTTGAGTTTCATATGAGTTTATATCATGACGTTCCGAAGCATGCCCCATTGGTAATACATAATCAGCAAAAAATGCTGTTTCATTCCAAGTTGGAGTTAGAGCAATATGACAACCAACTTTATCTCTATCTGATAGCATTTCTATCCAACTAAATCCATCAGGGTATGTCCAAACAGGATTGAAAACTCGTGTAAAGTAAACATCTAATGTTCCGCGACCATCTTTGATTAGATGAGGTAAAATCTGACTCATTTCATAATGAGCCATTGTGTATTCTTTGGGCCAGCTCAATTCATTCCAAGCATCTGGTCCAGGGGGAGAATCAAAAAATTCTGGATGAAATTTATTCCATGCGCTTGGGGATGTTCCCCCTTTAGTACCAACAGATCCAGTTAATACATTCAACAAGTGAAGTGTTCTTGAAACTTGCCAACCACCCAAGTTTCCAATAGAAGCCCCTCGCCAAACATGAGTAGATAGCTTACTACCGGCTTTACCAATCATCTTTGCTACTCTAATTATTTGGTCAGCCTCTATTTGTGCTTCTTTAGCTGCATATTCAGGTGTGTATTCAGACCATTCTTCACTTAATCGCTTAATAAATTGATCAAATTCTATAGGATCATTTGGATGTAAATTTTTAAGATAATCATCCCAGTTAACCCAATTCTCCATATAATGACGATCATATAATTCATCATCTAAAATAATTTTTGCCATTGCCATATAGACTGCAGATTCAGAACCAGGATAAGTTGGCATCCATTCATCTGCCATAGAAGCGGTATTAGAAAGGCGTGGATCCATTACAATTAATTTTGCCCCCTTCATCATACCTTCCATAATTCTTTGTGCATGTGGATTAAAATAATGCCCTGTTTCTAAATGAGAAGAAGCCAATAAAATTACTTCAGCATTTGTATGGTCAGGACTAGGACGATCATATTTATGCCATAAAGCATATCCTGTACGAGCACCAGCGGAACAAATATTTGTATGCGAATTATGACCATCTACCCCCCATGCTTTCAATACACGTTCAGCATAACCTTCGTGTCCTGGTCTTCCTACATGATATACAACACCATCTTTACGTTTACGAATTGAAGAAGCAATCTTTTCTGATATTTCATTCATGGCTTGTTCCCATGATATTCTCTCCCATTTTCCTTCACCTCTTTTACCAACTCGTTTTAATGGATAAAGAATTCTTTCAGTATCATTAATTTGATTAATTGTAGCTGGACCTTTCGCACAGTTTCTTCCGCGACTACCAGGGTGATGTGGATTCCCTTCAAACTTACGTACTTTATTTGAATCTTTATCTACATAGGCTAATAGGCCGCATGCAGATTCGCAATTAAAACAAGTAGTAGGAACAATTGAATAATGACGTTCTTTTTTTTCAGGCCATGCAAGAGGGTCTAATTCAGCAAAGTCATCCCATTCACTTGGGTCAGGATATTTATATAGCTCTTTCGGACCTTCCATTATTTGATCTTCAGACCAATCGGGTCTATCTGATATTTTAGATATTAGCCCTAAAGACTCTGAAAAAGTTTCTATCCAGCTTCTTTTCATTTTTAACTCAATGGTATCATTTGTGGTATTCTAATACGAACATATTCTGTTAAATAATTTCCTACCAATGCTAAAACTCCAGAAACAATTACCAATTCTTCCATTTGAGTACTTAGCATTATAATTGGTATAATACTTCCAAGTGTAATGCCTAACCAAAAATATTTTGAATAATATCCTTTAGTCATGAGATGAATAGCTTTTTTTGAATCAGGAGTATTATGAGGAAAAAGTATTTCTTTCATTATAATGATAATATTAATAGTAATTGAGATGAGCAGTAAATTAACCATATAACTTTTGGATAGAGGTGAAATAATCATCAAAACAAAAGAGCCAGAAATAATTGCATGTACAAGCATATGAATGGCAGAAACCCATTTAGATTGCCATAAATCTCTTGCTCTAGCTTGGGCAAAGAGGAATGCAGTATAGATAGCACCCAATACTGAAAAAATTGAACCTAGCACCCATAACCAATACCAATTAAATCCATAAATATTATCAATCAGTTTTAATGTAACTAGTCCACCAAAAATTGTAATAATATATGCTCCTTTGACTAGCCATGATTTCCACTGAGGACGTAGTAAGACATAAAGAAATCGATCAGGTCGGTCCAAATCTTTGACCAACAGAGCTCCAGTAATACCCATAAAAATTAATGTAGTTACGAGTCCATAGAACTCAGAAGAACTATCTAAGGGTCCTTTTAAAAAATTCCATAAGCCCATCAGCAAAAAAGTTCCAGTTGCCATAGCTTTTGTCCATACATATCCTGAGACTTCCCATCCCCATAACACACCTTTACTTGGAGAATCATAAACTCTACGTGCTTCTCCTTGATCTATATCTTGCTGAATTTCTTTAGCTACATTATCTATTGCTCTTTGATCAAAAGATTTACCAGTTCTTGCTGAATTTTCCATAGCTAATTGAACTAATAAATTTTCTGTATCAGAATCAGCTAATCTCTTATCGGCATATTTAGCATAATGACCAACACCTTTTGATTGTTCAGACCAAACATATGATTCTTCTTGTGAAGTTGCATTTGGATCAAGCATCTCTTTTGAACCATTTACATAATACAGATTTGGATTGGTCATCTTCTCAGGCTTACGAGTCATCGTATTTTCATTTTCAACCAATTGTGAAATATGAGTGCTAGGATCATCTAAATCTCCAGAGATAATAGCTTCAACAGGGCATACTGTTACACAGGCTGGCTCATAACCATAATCAACTTTGTGAGCACAGTAGTTACACTTTGCAGCTGTATTCGTTTCAGGATCAATGTAAAGAGCATCGTAAGGACAAGCCTGCATGCAAGACTTACATCCAATGCAACGATCGTTATCAAAATCTACAATTCCATCTGCACGATCATAGAGAGCTGTTGTTGGGCAAATTTCTACGCAAGGTGCATCAGCACAATGGTTACATCTATGTACTGAAAATTCACGAGTTGAATTAGGAAATTCACCTTTTTCAATATATTTAACATGTGTACGATTGACACCAATTGAAACATCGTGCTCACTTTTGCAAGCAACTGTACAAGCATGACATCCAATGCACATGCGGTTATCTATTACAAATCCATAATTCATATACTTACTTATCTCGTATATTTAGATACCAAATATTAACGAAAAGTTATGATGCAATCGTCTACAAAAATTAATGCAAATGCATATGTTCTTATTGGAGGTTCAAGCAAACGTTTTGGCTCTCCTAAATGGAAAGCTAAACTAAATGGTGTTCGTTTAATTGATCACACTTGGGAAATATGTAAAATTTTTGATAACTGTACAATTGTAGGGAAATCAAAAAACAATGAAATTAAGTATCCATTTTTAAAAGATAAAATTGATAATGTCCAATCTCCTATAAATGGAATATTTACAGCATTAAGTCATTCAAATAATGAATGGAACTTCATTATATCTTGCGACCTACCATTAATGACTTCAAACTCTATAAATAAAATATGGGACAGTGGGAATATTAAATCTGATGCGATAGTTCCAATGATAAAAAAACAAAAACACCCATTATGTGCTTTTTATAACAGAAGAATCAATAAAATCATTAAAAGTCAAATGGATAAAGGCGATTTAAAGGTTATTAACGCTTTAGAATTGATTAATACTAGTTATTTACCAATTAAGAATGACGACAAAAAATTTTTTAATATGAATTCAATAAAAGATCTTAATGAAATCAATTATATTATTTAGACATGGTAAATCAGAATGGAATATTGATTATGATACAGATCATAGTCGACCATTAGCATCACGAGGAATAAAAGCTGCAGAATTAATGGGTATTTTTCTGATGGAAAAAGATGAAATACCAGATTTGATTATTTGCTCAACAGCCATTCGTGCTAAAGAAACGTTACAAAGGGCTGCCAAAGCAGGTCATTGGTACTCTTCAATTAAATTTGAACCAGAAATATATGGAGGATCACCAAGTAAAATTCTATCAATTGCTAAAGAACAATTAGATTCTTTTAAATCCATTTGTTTTATTGGTCATGAACCAAATTTTTCGATGTTTATTTCTAGAACTTGCACTATTAGTCCCATAAGATTTACTACGGCAAACATGGCAAAAATTAATTTTAAAGTTGATAGTTGGAAAAATTTAAGATTTAACGAAGGTTTACTTGCTTGGCACCAAAGACCAAAAGAATTAAATCATTGATCTAGTTTATCAATTCTTTTTTGATGACGGCCTCCACCAAATGGTTCTGAAAACCACATTTCAAGAATAGTATAGATTTCATCTTCAGTCATAAAGCGAGCGCCCAATGAAAGAATATTTGCGTTATTGTGTTCTCTTGAAAGCTTAACAATTTCACTAGGCCCATTATAAAACACTGCTGCTCTCACACCTTTAATGCGATTTGCTGCCATTGCTTCACCTTGACCTGAGCCTCCAAGGATTATACCACGGCTATTTGAATCTTTTGCAACTGAGTGAGCACAAGGAAAAATAAAGTCTGGGTAATCATCTAAGGCATCATACTCATGAGCTCCATGATCTGTTACATCGTGCCCTTTATTAATAAGGTAATCTCTTATTGAATTTTTTAGTTCTAATCCAGCATGATCTGTCGCAATGTGAATGATCATAATAACTTTTTTAGATGCTCACGAATTTTAGTTTCAACTTTAGTAGCAGTAAAACCAAACTCTTCAGCCAGATCTTTACCTGGCGCTGATGCGCCATAATGATCTAATCCAATACTTAAACCATTTGAACCAATATATTTATCCCAACCCATTGTAATTCCAGCTTCAATAGAAATTTTCATTGAACCTCTTTTAGGTATTAATGAATTTTTATAATCCTGTGACTGCTTTTCAAATATTTCCCAACATGGCATACTTACTACACGTATTTTTTTATCTTGCATTAATTCAACAACTTCCATGGCAAGACCAACCTCAGAGCCTGTAGCTAACAAAATAAGATCTGGGTTGTCACAGTTAGTAACATCATATGCTCCTTTTGAAACTCCCTCAACTGTTTTTTCCATACTTTGATCAAGTACTTTTACGCCTTGACGTGTTAAAAGTAAAGCATTTGGTGATTTTTTTTGCTCAATTGACATTTTAAAACAGGCTGCAGTTTCTTGTGCATCTGCAGGTCTAAAGACATTAAGATTAGGTATGGCTCTAAGTGCCATTGCATGCTCTATTGGTTGATGAGTTGGACCATCTTCTCCAACCCAAAAAGAATCATGAGTAAATTCATGAAGCACTCTACAATTTTGAATAGCAGCTAATCTTAAAGCCGGACGTTCATAATCCGCAAAGACAAGAAAAGTTCCACCAAAAGGAATTAAACCACCATGCAACGCAATACCATTCATTGCTGCTGCCATAGGAAACTCTCTTACTCCAAAAGCTAAGTTTCTTCCAGATCTATTATCTTTGCTAAAGTCGCCATATGTCTTTGCAAAATTGCCAGTATAATTTGACGGTTCAAGATCAGCAGACCCTCCAACAAGGGAAGGGATTTGTTTTGCAAATGTATCTAGGGTTAGACCAAAAGCTTTTCTTGTAGCTAAAGATGAACCTTTTTCAAATTCAGGAAAGTCAATTTCTTCTAATTGATTATTAATTGTTTTATCCCAAAGTGACTTAAAACTTTCATCATTACAAGATTTAGTAACAGATCCATTCCAATTATTTACTTTTTCTTTTAAGTCGCTGAACCTTTTCTGAAAATGAGAGATAACTTCATTGGGTAAATAAAATGATTCAATAGGTAATCCAAGTTTTTCTTTAGTTTGATTGATTTCATCTTGTGGTAAAGGTGCTCCATGAGTCTCATGGTCACCTTCCATTGTTGCAGAACCTTTAGCCATAATTGTAGTTCCAATTATAAGACTAGGCCTATCCACAACTTGAGCTTTTTCTAAAGCTTCACGAATTTCTTCATGATTATGTCCATCAATTTCTTGAACATGCCAACCAAAACCTTCAAATATTTGAGCATAGTTTGAAGAATCAGATCTATCAACTTTTCCAGATATTTGAGCATTATTTGAATCATAAAAAACAATTAATCTTGATAGACCCCAGTGACCTGCCATAGATGCAGAACCCAATACTATAGGCTCCTGAAAATCACCATCTCCCGCAACTACATATGTAAAATGATCAATTAGTTCACCAACTCTTGATCTTAACATTGATTCAGCTGTAGCCATACCTACTGCCATACCAAACCCCTGCCCCAAAGGGCCAGTCGTTGCTTCTATGCCAGGAATTTCTACTTCAGGGTGGCCAGGAGTCCGACTATGAAGTTGTCTAAAATTTTGAATATCTTCCATATTTAGCCAACCTAGCTGAGTCAAAATTGAATAAATTAATGCAGATTCATGACCAGCTGATAATACAAAACGATCTCTATTAAACCATTCAGGGTCATTAGGATCAAAGTTTAAATATTCAGTAAATAGTATTTGAGTAAAATCTGCAGAAGACATTGGACCGCCACTATGACCTGAATTTGCTTTTCGAACCATATCTAGAACCAAGCCCTTGGTTACAGCTAAAGCAAACTGGTTTTGTTCTTCATTTGTCCAATCAGAAAAAGTGCCAATATCTTTATAAGTACGCATTTATTTTACTATAAATTATAGAAATCTTTAATGGTTTGAACAGGATCGTCTGTCCCGAACACTGCAGAACCTGCTACTAAAACATCAGCACCGGCATCAATTACTTTTTTGGCATTGTGTAATTTAATTCCTCCGTCAACTTCAATTAAAACACGATCTTGAAGGCATAACTCTTTTAATCGTGCTTTTATTTTCATTACTCTTTCTGTTGAACTTTCAATATATCCTTGTCCTCCAAATCCAGGCTCAACACTCATAACCAAAATAAGATCTAGTTGATCATAAAACGGCTCAATTTCTTCAAGTTTAGTTGATGGTTTTATTGATAAGCCGACTTGAGTCCCTGTAGCTTTAATTAAATCAATAACAGATTGAACATCATTTGTTGCTTCAACATGGAAGGTAATCATATCTGCACCCGCTTTTGCAAAAGATTCAACAAGATTCTCTGGGTTTATTACCATCATGTGTACATCAAGAAACTTGTTTGTTTTTGGTCTTAAAGATTTTACAACTGGTGGCCCAATTGTTAGGTTTGGCACAAATTGATTATCCATTACATCGATATGGATCCAATGAGCTCCACCAGACTCACATTGAGCTAATGCTAACTTAAGATCTGCAAAATCAGCAGATAGTATTGATGGTGCTAACTTGAATTCCGAGGTCATAATTAGAATTTGAACTTAGTATCAGACCAAAATTAATCCAATACAGAAAGTCATTATTCTGAATATTTAAAAATAATTTCTTGTTTAATATCCTCATGAAGGCTTTTACCGACAGGGCATGTTATAGCTGCGCGTTCAAGAATTTTTTTATTTTTTTCACTATAGCTCTTAGGAAGAGTAATCTCAATTTCTATCCTAGATATTGATCGAGGATTAGAACGCATTATCTTTATAACTTCAGCTTTAGTCCCAACTATATCGATTTTATTTTTTCGAGCTTTTATTCCCATGATCGATATCATACAACTCGCAAGTGCAGTTGCAACTAGATCGGTTGGTGCAAAAGCTTCTCCTTTACCCTCATTATCTTTTGGAGCATCAGTAAATATATTATTACCAGATTCAATATGGGTTAATTTGGTTCGAAGTTCACCTAAATATTCTACAGTTGAAGTTTTATTCATTTTAAATCCTATTTTTAAATCCAGAATCTTTTATAGTTGGCGGAATGAATAGATCTTGATTGGGGGACGTATATCTAAATATTAAAATACTAATTAATAATAACCTATTCATTGCCTTTAAGATACAACCATGTTTTATTGGCTTCAAGAACAAGAAAATAAAAAAATACTTTTTCTTTATTCAGATAATATTTTTACCATTTTTCTATTATAAATTTATATACACATAAAAAGAATAAAATAAATACACTAGGAGTGTAATAATGAGTAAAGAAAATAAAGATCGTTTTTATTATAATAAAGAATTTCTAGGAAGCCCTGAAGGTCGTTCCGTTAGATTATTATCTGAATATTATGGACCTTTTCAAAGATTTAAACGAAATAATGTTCAAGACACCGTTGTGTTTTTTGGATCCGCTAGATTAAAATCAAAGGAAGAAGCAAAAGCTGCTATTAAAAAAACTCCAAAAAATATTTCTAAAAAGAAAATGAAGATATTAGAAACAGACTTAGAAATGAGCTTTTATTATGAAGCCGCTCGTGAGTTATCTTTTAAAATGACAAAATGGAGTAAAAAACTTAAATACAAGAAAAAAAGATTCATTGTTACTTCTGGTGGTGGACCTGGCATTATGGAAGCAGCAAATCGTGGCGCATCTGAAGCTAAGGGTCTTGCAGTAGGTCTATCTATCTCACTCCCATTTGAACAATCAGGTAATGAATGGATATCTGATGACCTAGAAATAAATTTTCATTATTTTTTCATGCGTAAATTTTGGTTTCTTTACTTAGCCAAAGCTATGGTGGTATGGCCAGGTGGCGTTGGCACATTGGATGAAGTAATGGAAGCTTTGACTCTTATTCAAACAAAAAAATTGCGTAAAAAAATTCCTATAGTACTTTTTGATAGTCACTTTTGGAATAAGGTCGTCAATTGGGATTTTCTTGTTGAAAAAGGTGTCATTTCAAAATCTGATCTTGATTTATTTCATATCAGTGATACAGTTGAAGATGCCTATAAATACTTAACTAAAAAAATAAGAGCCACTCATCTAAGTGGACCAAATTTTTGAGGAGTTTTATGAAATACAAATTAATTGTTTTTATTTGTTCGGTTTGTTTTATGAATGGACAAGTTGGGCCAGCTAAAGAACTACATAGAAACCCACCTAGAGTATGGGCATTGACAAATGCTGTAATTCATTCGTCACCTAGTAAGAAAATAGATGGTGGCACTATTGTTATTCGCAATGGTATGATCACTAATGTGGGTTCAAAAATTAACATTCCTAATCAGGCTACAATATTGGACATGGATGGAAAGCATATATATGCTGGATTTATTGAAAGTTGGTTAGATGTAAGCACCGTCTCAAAAGATACTTCACTGCAAGCAAACTGGAATTCGAATATGCGAGCGTACTTAAATGCAACAGATTTATTTCAACCAAAAGAAAAGGTTATGAATGATCTTAGAAATATTGGATTTACTACGGCTCACATTGCTCCAAAAGGTGGGATTTTTCAAGGCACATCAGGACTAGTTCAATTAGGAAATAAACCAAAAGTTCTTTCAAATAATATCGCTCAAATAATTGAATATTCTTCTGGTGGCTGGCAGGGCAAAGAGTCCCCATCTTCTTTATTAGGAGCGATTGCATTTATTAGACAAGGTTTCATTGATGCAAGTTGGTATGAAAAGAGTCTTAAAATACTTGAAAAATATCCTGATGGGAATGAGCCCATTCAAATGGATCGTTCTTTAACCTCACTCGCCTCAGCAAAAAAGAATAACCAACCATTTATTTTCCGCACAACTAATGAGCTTTATATTGATCGCTCCAATAATATTTCTAAAGAATTTGACTTGAACTTGTGGATTAAAGGCAATGGGTATGAATATAGACGAATAAATGAAATGCCCGGATCTTTTATAATTGTTCCAGTCAATTTTCCAGGAAAACCTGAAGTTGCTGACCCATTTAATGCATTACAGTATTCATTAGAACAACTCAAGCATTGGGATATGGCTCCAGATAATGCCTCGAAACTTGCTGAAGCAGGCTTTGAGATTGCATTAACTAGCAATGGATTAAAGAGTGCTCCTGATTTCAGAAAGAACCTTTCACGTGCAATCGAACGGGGGTTAAATCAATCAAAAGCTCTCGCTGCATTAACAACAATTCCAGCAAAAAAGTTTGGTCAAGAAAAACGCTTAGGACAAATAGAAAGTGGGTTTATTGCAAACCTTGTTGTTGTGAATGGAAATTATTTTGAAAGTGAATCAAAAATTAATGAAGTTTGGATAGATGGCGAAAAATTTGAAGTTTTACCAGAACCAATGGTTAAACCACAAGGAGAATGGACCTTATTAGAAGGAGATAATAATTGGACGTTAACAATTTTGGATAAGGGAGGTAGTCTTAAAATTGATGATACATCAATTAAATTATCTAATTATAATTTAGAACAAGATCGCATAAGATTCTCAATTCAAACTGACTCATTAATTCAATCTGGAGTCTCTCGATTTCAAGGCATAATAAAAAATGAATTAGCTTCTGGAAGTGTAACCTATTCTGATGGTTCTAAATCTTCATGGTCAGCTACATTTAATTCTCCAAATGAAGAAAAAATAAAGAAACCTAAAAAAGATAGATCAAGCAACTTAAGTCTAGTCTTTCCAGAAGGCGCTTATGGTTTAGATAGTCCCCTTCCTAATCCAAATACTATATTAATAAATGATGCAACAATTTGGACATCAGGTCCAAAAGGTATTTTAAAAGAATGGGATATATTATTTCAAAATGGGAAAGTAAAAAAGATTGCAAAAAACATCTCTCTTCCCCGTGGCAATGCTTTAATTATTGACGGTACTGGAAAACATATTACGCCAGGATTGATTGATGCTCATAGTCATATGGCTGGAGAGTCTATTAATGAAGGATTTCAAAATGTTACAGCTGAAGTCAGGATGAGAGATGTAATTGATCCTAATGATATAGCTCTTTACAGAGCTTTAGCAGGAGGTCTTACAACAATTAATTTACTCCATGGATCAGCAAACCCAATTGGTGGACAAAACGTAATAATGAAAATCAGATGGGGTAATTTTTCAGATGACCTTATTTTTAAAAGAGCACCTCAAGGTATTAAATTTGCTTTGGGTGAGAACGTAAAACGTAAACGTTCATATGGTCGATATCCTGAAACTCGAATGGGTGTTGAACAAGTTATAAGAGATGCATTTATTGCTGCTCGAGACTATAAAAAGTCATGGGATATTTATAATAAAGATGTAAAACTACAACGTTCCTCTATACCACCTAGGCGTGATCTTGAATTAGATGCGTTGGTAGAAATTATGGAAGGTTCTCGACTTCTTCACTCACATTCATACCGCCAAGATGAGATTCTCATGCTTACACGTATAGCTGAAGATTTTGGCTTTACAATTGCTACTTTTCAACATGTCCTTGAAGGTTATAAAGTTGCAGAAAGACTAGCGGAGCATGGTGCAGGTGCATCAACCTTTTCGGACTGGTGGGCATATAAGTATGAAGTTGTTGATGCCATTGGTTATAATGGTACTTTAATGGCCAATGCTGGAGTAAATGTTTCCTTTAATTCTGATAGTGATGAATTAGCAAGGCGCATGAATCTCGAAGCAGCTAAGGCTGTAAAATATGGTGGTCTTGAAGAGGCTGAAGCATTAAAGTTTGTTACCATCAATCCTGCTAAACAATTAAAAATAGATAAATATGTAGGTTCTTTGGAGGAAGGTAAAGATGCTGACTTTGTTATTTGGTCAGGTCACCCATTATCTTCATACTCTATATGCGAACAGACATGGCTTGATGGAAAACAATATTTTTCTCTTGAGCAAGATAAGTTTTTAAGACAAAGAGATTCAAAAATAAGAAATGATCTGATTCAAAAAATATTATTATCACCTGATCATGGTGGTAAAAAGATGGAAGCAAATGGAAGAAGTGGTATCCGTTTTGAATCATGTGATGCTTTTGAGTCTTATACTTATGAAGGAGAAGAAAAATGAAAAAATTATTATTAGTACTTTTCTTTTCATCATTGATTTTTGCGAATGAACAAATACCTGCACCTCCTCAAAAACAACCCATTTTATTAAAAAATGGTTTTATTCACACTGTTTCAAATGGAGTTATTAAAGGTGCTATTTTATTTGAGAATGGTAAAATAATGCGAATAGCAGAAAATATTTCACCATCTTTAGAGACTAAAGTTATCGACCTTGATGGCAAACATGTTTATCCAGGTTTAATTGCAGCTGTATCCGGTATCGGACTTGTTGAGATTAATGCAGTTCCTGTAACCAATGATCATTCTGAAAGAGGTGATTTCAATCCCAACGTTAGAGCAAATGTTGCTTATAACCCTGATTCAGAAATTATTCCGACTACAAGATCAAATGGTGTCCTTATTGCAAATGTAGCTCCAGGATCTGGTTTGGTCTCTGGTCAATCATCCATTATGATGATGGATGGATGGACATGGGAAAATGCGACCCTCGTTCATCCAAGTGGGCTTCACATAAACTGGCCAAATATGGGAATAAGAACTGGAGGACGTTTTAGAATGCCAGCTAAACGTCAAATAGAACAAAGACAAAAAGCGTTACAAAGTTTAGACAAAATGATTGAAGATGGGCGTGCTTATTCAAAACTTAGACAAACAAAGACTCGTAAAGCCGAAGAGTATCATAATGAGGATTTAAGGTTTGAAAGTCTTTTGGAATATGTGAATGGCAACCTTCCAATCTATGTACATGCAAATGAAGTAAGGCAAATTGAAGCCGCTGTTAATTGGTCTAAACGTCATGTGCTTAAAATTATAATTGTTGGAGGTAGAGATGCCTGGAGAACCACTAAATTGCTTAAGGATAGTAAGGTACCTGTGATTTATGAAAGTGTCACCTCCCTTCCATCACGTCGCTTTGAAGATTATGATCAAGCATATAAATCTCCTGCTTTATTATATCAAGCTGGCGTCCAGTTCTGCATTGCATCATCTGGATCAGCTGGAGGTGCTTATAGAGTAAGAAACTTACCTAATCATGCAGCCATGGCTGCTGCCTATGGTCTTCCAAAAGATATCGCATTGCGATCCGTGACTCTTTCAGCTGCTGAAATTATAGGAATTGATAAAGAAGCAGGCTCCCTTGAGCCAGGTAAAGATGCAACTCTTTTTATATCTAATGGAGATCCATTAGATATAAGAACGAATATTCTACAAGCTTATATTCAAGGCAGAACAATTGATATGAATGATAAACATAAAACACTTTACAATAAATATCAGGAAAAGTATCGTCAATTAGGTATTTTAAAACAATAAAATATATTTAGAATAAGCTAAAAAAATAGGGCTGAAAGTTAGCCCTATTTTTTTAATAATTTGGTGCGGAAACTAACCAAACTTGTAGAAGGAGGTTAATGAGGAGGTTTCCAAATCTGATGTCAAACGCTCCCGCACCTGCAATAAACTTACCATGAATTATTAGATGCTACAATAGTCTCAACCTTGAAAAATAATTATTCAGTGGTTAATTCAGCATATCTAAATATTACAACCCCAGAACTATACTCATCAAAATGTATCTTAAATACTTTATGTGAGACTGTGTCATAAATGATATAGTTAATATCTGAAACACTTATTTGATGGATTTGCATATCGTAGGTTAATACTTCATGCTCTCCCATGTATCCAAGTTTTCCATTTGATGGAACAAATGAGCTTGTATTTGGGATTTCAGTAATATCTTCAAATTTTGAAGATTCATTTACATTTAACATTACTGTATTAGCTATTTGGAAACTTGGCATATAATTGCCGCCACCAGCATCCAAGTTTTTGTATGATAAATGCCAGGTAGTACTATTTTTTGCACCTTCAGCAAAATTAAAATAGTAGTCACCATCATTCACATTATCAGTTGTGATTTCAATAATGTTAATTGTGTTTTCAGTTTCATCTGCTTTGTTATCTTCACAAGCAATAAATGGTAGCATCATTAACATTGATACTCCAATTAGTAGTTGTTTCATTATTTATTCCCCTTTTTTATTTTACTAGAAATTTCAATATATGCTGAGCGCCCTACAAATGGACCAAAACGATCATTTGTGTAATTATTTGCATTATTTACACCAATGCTTAATTTTATATTATCACTGATTTTGATTGTACTTTTTAGCATAATCAAACTGTAAGCCGCTAGTTTTTTTTCTGCAAAAACATATAATCCTTTTATTGGGTCATATTCTTGAGGCCTGTAAGAGGCTACCCATTTAGTATTAATAGAAAAACTTACAGGTTTTTTTGGGTGTTTATAATTGGCCGCCCCAGTTAATGATAAAGGTATTGTATTAGGGATAGTATTATTTTGACCATCTACATTATTTACCCAATTGATACCCCATCTACTATCAAGTTGATCTGAGATTCTTAATTGGCACATTAATTCTAAACCTGAAAAAATCGCTTTATCAATATTTTGGTAACTTAATAAGCCCGGTTTAATAGCAAAATCTTCTATCAAATTTTCAAATTTTGTTTGATAGAACATTAAACTCATTTGATATTTAGAAGTGTTTACATATTCAATACCAATATTAATTCCTTCTGATTTTTCAGGTTCAAGGTCCGGGTTCCCTTGAACTATATAATTAAATTGAACATGATTCCAATCTATAAATCTTTCCATAAATGATGGAGCTCGAAATCCTTGCCCCCATGAAGTTCTGAATTTCCAATTTTCTTTAAATCTATACATAAATCCTATTCTAGGACTTAAGACTGAACTATACTCACTATAATCATCTAGACGTAAACCAATAATTGCACTTATTTGATTTAAAAAACTCATATCATATTGGGCAAATAAACTCTGATTTCTCAACTTTTGTTTTCCAGAAAGAATACGGTCGCTTTTATAAGTTGCATTATATGTCTCATAACCAGCAGTAATTTCATTTGAACCAAAAATTTTATTTACTAATAATTCATATTCTGAATAATCTTCATTTGTGGTATCATCTTTTTCTAGATCCCCCCACGGTCTTATCTGAACATAATTACGAGAGTAAGTATTTGAATTGATAGATTGTTTAACATTCCAATTAGATTTAGTTAAAATATTATGTGATAGAGAAAAATTATTCCTTAATATTTTTGTATCAGTATTCATCAACTTAGATCTACCAGTTTCATCTTGATTATATATTTGAATATTTAAATCAAGATTCTGATTATCTTTTAATTCCCAATCAATACCGCCACCTAGAATTTGTTTATCTACTTTATCAATTTCAATTAATTGAATTGATTTATCATTATTCGTCTGATTTAAATCAGCGTTGAACTTTACTTTTAATTTATTAAGTGGTTTATAACCATTGATACTTAAAATTTGAGAACCATTTTTTATTCCAGTATTTTCAAATTTATTTTGCGTATTGTTATATTGAGCAGATACATCAATAGATTCTAAACTATTATTATCCTTAGTAATGATGTTGACTACTCCAGCCATAGCTTCACTTCCATATAGAGATGAGTTTGGACCTTTAACAATCTCTACCTTTTTTACTCTATTGATTAAAATTTGATCAAGAGCAACTCTATTATTAAATCGACCTGTAATAGGCTGTCCATCCATTAAAATAAGTATATATCTAGAATCCATTCCAAGAATATTTAATACAGAACCACCTTCAACAGAGGTTTGCAAACTAACCCCTGCTCTTTGAGATAATAGATCTGCAATAGTTTGCGCACCTGAATTATTGATGTCGTCTTGTGAAATAACCTCGGTTGCAATAGGTACATTATCATGTAATTTTTGTGTTCTAGTTCCTGTGACAACTAATTCATTCATTCTGATGAAATCTCTGTTTAAAATAAATTTGATTCCATTAATATTGTTTTTATCAAAACGTTTTGTTTGTGTTTTATAGCCTATATGTGATACTGTTATTTCTAAAGGAAAATTGAATTCACCCGAAAAGATAAAATTCCCATCTAAATCTGTAGAGGTACCAGTACTATTGTTAATAACAATATTAGCTTGATATAGACCACTACCTGTATCTCCTTCAATAATAAATCCCGATATTGTATTTTTATTTATTTCCTGTGTTGCATAAAGAAAAGAAAATAATATTAGAATTATATATGATATTTTATAAAGAATAAGTTCTCCCCGCTCGAAATTATAAACTAAGTAGTACCGTAGTTTCCAATAAATGTAGTAATAAACTCTTCCATTGTTTGCCTAGACATAGGTTTTTTTTCATTACCAAGAAAAAATAACCCATGAAATAATCCACCTATTGCACGCATCAATATATCTGAACGCATTTGAGGGAATTCATTTTTAGCCATGCCTTCTTCAAGTAACCCCTGAAAAACACCATACATTTTTCTTTGGAAACCTCTCCATTCATGATCATCTTCATTTAATGAGCTTGGCATTTTTTGAGGAACAGTAAATAAAAATTCAAAAAGAGATTGGTTATTCCTTACTAAACTACCAATGATATTTAGGGCATCTATAAATGTATCTTTCGGCTTATCTCTATCATGAATGACTGGTTCAATGGATTCCCATATCATTTTCCATCCACGATCTAATATTTCAATAAATATCTCTTCTTTCGAGCTAAAATAATAATATAAGGTGGCTTTCCCAAAATCTGCCTCTTTTGCAATTTCATCCATAGTAGCTTTTTCAATACCATTATTTTTAAAAACAGTTAAGGCTGCTTTTATAATTTGCTCTTTACGAAGTTCACGTTCTTTTGTTTGTCTATCAGATATCATTTCAACTTTATATTTTATGTTTCGAATATGAAGTCGAAAATTAAACTAAACATTTATATATGAGCAAATAAAATTATTAATATTTAAAAGTTTAGTTTTATACCTGCTGAAAATGTTTTGGGCATTGTTGGCCTTAAACCTGCAGGTCTTCTGGATACAATAGCTTTTGAATTTGTTAAATTCTTAATTGAAAAAAACAAATTTGATTGTGATGTTAAATTATATTCACCAGATATATCAATCTGAGTAAGCTTTTGAGTAGCATATTTATCATCAATAACTCCACTACCAGCCTTAGTTCTCATTTGACTTACATTATTTAGCTTCATGTAAAAACGCATATCTCTAGCTATGATTCCGATCTCAGCAAACATTTGATGTTTTGGTAAATAAGGTAATTCGTCACCCTTATTTACAGAACCCCATGCTTCAAAACTACTTTCAAATGTTGAGAGAAATTCAGAAGATGTAAAAGTATAATTAAATTCAACTGGAACCAAAATACTTCCTCTTTTAAAAATTCTACTTATAGCAAATTCTAATCCATTTATATTTACTTTTCCAGCATTAAACTGATCATAAGACCCTTCTCCAGCAAATTGTGTATCATCACCAAGAAGATTTGAATAACTATTATTAAAAAGGACTGTTCTAACTTTATTCAATCCATCTTTTATAATAAAACCAGTTTCTAAATTAATACTTTCTTCAGGTTTAATATCTTCAGAATCATCTTTGCCAGGTCCTGGAGGTGAATATCCCTTATGTATTCCTGCTAAAATCTCAACATTTGGATTCAACTGGTAAACAAACCCTGCTCCAGGAACAAGCACTTTAATAGTTTTTATTTTTTGGGTTGGGTCTAAAACTCTTTCAGGATCATTCCAACTTAAATTTTGCAATGATATATCCCCTTTCCAGTCATTTCTTGTAAGCTCAATAGATTCGTATCTTATTCCAGCAGTAATAATAAACTTGCGAAATGAAAATTGATCTTCTATAAAAAAGGCTGAAGAGATAGCATCATCTAAACGATTATTTTTTGAGCCAACTCCCCATAAACCATTTGTAGTAAGATTAAGGATGCTATTTTGCATACCATATTTATCTATTTTTTGAAACCGATCCATTTGATCTTCATGTATTCTCAATCCAATCATTAAGTTATGATTAGGAAGAAAGTTTGGCTTAAGATTAGATACGATTTGAATTCCTTGAGAATAATATTTTCTATTATTTGCTTTAACTTGATAGGTGTCATCTTCAGTATCTTTAGCTGATAGATATGAATAACTTTTATGAGAATTACCTTCTGATAAAAGAGAGCTAATTGAAGCTCCATTCACCTTTGATAGTTTATACCAATTTCGCTTAAAATTATTTCTATAAATTACTAATGCCAAGTTTGAATTTTTATTTAACTGAATTGAATTAGTTAAAGAAAACTGCATGTGGTCTGCTTTCATTTGATCATTTTGCGAAGATGAATATCTCCTATATGGATCTATTGAATAATCATTCTCAGTTAATCCTAAATAGGTTTCATCACTTAATTCATTTGTTGAACTAAATTTTAATTCAATTGCGTTAGGAAATAGTTTCATTAAGTTTGATTGATATCTTACTTTGGCCATCAAATCAGTTTTAGAGTAACCAGTTCTATTATTTGAGAAATCTATTTTTTTAAATCCATCATTCTCATCATGAAGAATTTCAAATAAGTATCCAAATGATTTACTAGATTTTCCAACATTTGCTTTTATTGTATAGGCATTATTTGTCCCACCTAATAAACTTAAATTAGATTTAAAATTTGAAGGTATTGGCGTAGAAACATAATTTATAGAACCACCAGTTGAGTGAGGTCCATATTTAATTTGAGAAGATCCTTTCCTTGCCTCTAAAGCATGCATCCTTCCAGCAGTTGGTGAATAATAAGCAGCAGGTGAAGCATATGGTGCAGGAGAAATTGGAATTCCATCTTCCATAATATTTATTTTTGAACTTCTTTCAACTCCAGTACCTCGCATTCCAATATTAGGACGTAATCCAAAGCCATCTTCTTCTTGTACATATATACCTGGAATTCTTGATAGAATTCTATTTATATCTGTATCATTATATCTTTTTAAATCTGAAAAACTTACTAAGTCTATAGATCCAGGAGCCCTAAGAAAATCATTGTCTAATCTTGCAATATTCTTAATTACCGTGATAGGATCTAGTTCAATAATTTCTGATTGTAATTCAAAAACTAAAGTATTTTTTAAATCATTTTTTGTTATCTTCTTTTCAACTTTTGAGAATCCTACTGCTGATGCTTCTATAAATATTTCAGAAATCAATTCTGGTAATTCAATTTGGAAAAAACCATAACTATCAGTTGATGAACCAATTTCTTGATTTACCACTACAATATTTACATCTGGCAAGGGCTCTTGATTTGCACTATTAATTACATAGCCCATTATTACTTGACCAGCATTTAACAAAGAATATGAAATAACAATTAAACTTATAATTATCATTTTTATCATTTTTATCATTTCTCTTTTTTTTATTTTAAATTTTTATCCCTTCAAAAGCCTCTGAGGAGTAGAGGTAGACCTAAGAGGTTCCAGAGGCTTTGAAAGGCTTTACACGCTTCGAATAGATATTGAGACTTAATCTCATTTGCAAATATAATAGTATTTTATTTTATAATGCAAATATTTTGTAATAATTATTTGCTTAATTTTTCACAAATATGTAAAATAGACCGACCAGTCGGTTTATATGAATCAAGAAAAGCAAGATAAACGTAAAGATCAGATACTGCACGCTGCATTAACCGTGCTTATTCATAATGGGTATGAGCATTCCAGGATGGATGATATTGTTAAAGAATCACAGTTAAGCAAAGGCGCACTTTATTGGTATTATAAATCAAAAAAGGAAATATATTTAGATCTAGTTAATTTTTGGGTTACCAAATATAGTGTTACAATTAATCATTTAGCTGAAACTAAAAAGCCCGCACCTCAACAATTGAAATCATTATTTGATTACTTTATCGACCAATATGAATCTGACCCCGACCCATTTAAAGCACTAACTGAATTTTGGACTATCGCTCAACAAGATGCGGACTTTAAAAAGAAGTTGCAAAAAGTATATTCACATTTTCTTGAAGTACTTGAAAAAATAATTTCAAAAGGGGTTAAAGAAGGTGATTTTAAAAAAGTAAATCTAAGAATTACTGCAATGTCAATAATGTTAAATATTGAATCCATTAATTGGTTCACTCTGTTTGAGCCTCATGGAGTCAAAGCAAGAGAATATATTGAAACAATTACTGAATTTATACTCGCAGGTATATTAAAGAAGAAATAAGAAAGTATATATATGGACAAAATAAAAAAAGAATCAAAAACAGGGGGCCAATTTTTAGTGGAGCCAATTTCTATGGCAAATGTGTTTTCCAGAGAAGACTTCACAGAAGAGCACAATGATATATATAATATGGTCATGGAATTTGATCGAGAAAAAATATTAGCACAGAAAGAAGAAATAGAAGATTATAATCCTGATTTAGTAAAGTCACTAATTAAAGAAATGGGGACTTTAGGACTTTTAGGCATTGATGTCCCAGAAGCATATGGAGGAATTAATCTAGATAAAATTACCACAATAATTGTTGCCGAAGCTTTAGTCCAATCTCCATCTTTTGCTGTTACATGGGCAGTACAAACAGGAATAGGCTCTCTTCCCATTATTTGGTTTGGCACTGAAGAACAAAAACAAAAGTACCTACCTAAAATAGTTACGGGTGAAATATTATGTGCATACGGATTAACAGAACCTTCAGCTGGCTCCGATGCAACACATGGAAAAACCACCGCTGTCCTTTCCGAAGATGGTGAACACTATATACTTAATGGTGAAAAGATATTTATATCAAATGGAAAGTGGTCAGACGTATATACTGTTTTTGCACAATTAGATGGTGACAAATTCAGCGCATTCCTTGTTGAAAGCGGCACAGAGGGGTTCTCTGTTGGAGAAGAAGAAAAAAAACTTGGGATGAAAGGTTCCTCCACCACAGCTCTTGTATTTGAAAATGCAAAAATTCCAGTCAAAAATCTACTTTTTAAAGTAGGTGAAGGAGCTAACATTGCATTTAATTGTTTAAATATTGGAAGATTAAAACTTGGCGCTTCTACTCTTGGTGGTGCAAAAATGGTTGTCAATGGTGTGACACCTTATGCAAAGGAAAGACGTGCATTTGGACAACCTATTTCTAAATTAGATGCAATCACAAAGAAAATTGCAGATATGACCATTCGTACATATGCAAGTGATAGTATGCTTTATCGCACAGTAGGACTTATTCAATCTGAGATTGATACTTTAGATGAAAAAGATGAGAATTATTATATACAAATGGGTGAGGCTATGGAAAAATTTGCTATTGAGGCCTCCATGACAAAAGTATATGGAAGTGACACCAGCCATACTGTTATTGATGAAGGTCTTCAGATTTTAGGTGGGTATGGATTTTTAGAAGAATATCCGCTTGCGGGAGCATACCGTGATGATCGGATTAATCAAATCTGGGAAGGTACCAATGAAGTAAATCGTCAAATCATCACAGGATTTATGATGAAAAAGGCTTTGATGGAAGAATTACCTATTAGAGAAGCTATCGCTGATATAGATAAATTTATGTCTAATGGTGAATTGAAACTTGATAATGAAATATTATCCACAGAATGTCAAACAATCGAAATAGCAAAAAGATTTATTCTTTTTATTTTTAATGAAGCATTATGTAAGTACGGTCAAGATCTAAAACACGAACAACAATTAACAGAAATAATTGCAGATGGCTTTATGGATATTTACTGTGCTGAGAGTACGGTGGTTCGCGCACGAAAGATAATGATGAGTGATTCCCCAGAGCCAACTGTTGTAGATATTGCAAAAGTTTTTACAACTGAAATGGTAAATCGTCTTATTTCACAACTTCATACAGCAATAAATGCTATTAATGATGGAGAAAGCTCTCTTAACATAGATCAAAAAATTAATGAATTTGAATCTCGGCTAAGACTTTCAACCAATGTTATTAAATTAAAAAGAAATATCGCTAACTATGTTTATGAAAAAAACAAATACCCTTATTAGGAGATAATAATGGAAAATAAAGCTGTAATAATTGATGCTACTCGATCCCCAATAGGAATGAAAAATGGAGAAATGGTTGGAATACGCCCTGACGATTTAGCCACTCAAGTGGTCAAGGGGCTTATGGATCGAAATGAAAAAATAAACTCAGACCAAGTTGAAGATTTAGTTATGGGATGTGCTTTCCCTGAAGGTCCTCAAGGAATGCTCATTGGGCGTTCTGTTGTTGCCCTTGCAGGTTTACCACAAACAGTTCCAGCGAAAGTGGTCAATCGCTTTTGTGGCTCAGCCATGGATGCCTTACATCAAGTGAGTACCGCAATTGAAAGTGGCGATATTGAAGTAGGCATTGCTGCTGGAGTCGAGGATATGTTCTCTATTCCACCTGGAGGCTTTGCCCCTGACTTTCATCCTGAGTTAGCTGAACAAGAGTATTATATAGGTATGGGAGAAACAGCTGAAAATTTAGCAAATGATGGAAATATTTCAAGAGAAGCTCAAGAGGATTTTGCAATCAATTCTCACAAAAAGGCCTTAGCGGCATGGGAGGCTGGTAAATTTGATAATGAAATAATTCCAATCGATATGTATGGTGAAAGCACTGTTTCTAAGGATGAAGGTCCTCGTGAACCCGATGAAGAAAAAATCAAAAGTTTAAATCCTGCTTTTGTTGAAGGTGGCTCAGTAACAGCCGCAACAAGTAGTCCTTTTTCATTGGGTGCTGCTGCTTTGCTTGTAACATCTGAATCTTTTGCCAAAGAAAATGGACTTACAATTCGAGCTGAAATTGTTTCTCGAGCTGTTGCAGGTGTGGACTGGACACGCATGGGTATGGGACCACTCCCTGCTACTGAAAAAGCATTAAAAAAGGCTGACCTTACCATGGATGATATTGAGGTCATTGAGCTGAATGAAGCTTTTGCTGCGCAGTCTCTTTATGTAATTAATGAAGGTGGGTGGGATCCTAACAAAATAAACCTTAATGGTGGAGCGATTGCTCTTGGTCACCCTCTTGGATGTTCTGGAGCTCGAATCATAGGCACACTCATTAATGTAATGGAACAAAAGGAAAAACAGATTGGACTAGCAACCATGTGTATTGGAACTGGTCAGGGAATTGCCACAATTATTAAAAGATAGAATACATTAAGTAGATCAAATAATAATGAAACTAACCTCCCCTAGCCTTATGTCATGGATTATTTTATAAAACCATTTAATTAGAATTTTGAGGATATCATGAGTAATAATTTTGAAAAAGTAGCTGTCCTTGGCGCAGGTGTAATGGGTGCTCAAATTGCTGGGCATTTTGCAAATGCAGGAATAAAGGCTCTGCTTTTTGATATAAACCAAGAACTAGCACAAAAAGGAGTTGATGGACTTACTAAACAAAAGCCTGCTCCTTTATATAAACCTAAAAATGCTGATTTAGTATCCGCTTGCAATTATGATGATCATGTTGAAAAGCTAAAGGATGTAGATCTGGTTATTGAAGCAGTGGCTGAGCGCTTAGATATAAAACATGCAGTATATAATAATATTGTTCCCCACTTAAAAGAATCAGTTATTCTTACTTCTAATACATCTGGTATTCCATTAGAAGACCTTACCAAAGTGTTACCAGATAACCTTAAAAAAAGATTTATGATTACTCACTTTTTTAATCCACCTCGTTATATGCATCTGTTAGAGCTGGTAAAAGGACCTAATACTGATGATAGCGTTTATAATGAAATTTCTCAATTAGGCCAAGATACTTTAGGCAAAGGTATTGTTCATGCTAAGGATACACCTAACTTTATTGGCAATAGAATTGGCGTTTATGGTATGGCCGTCACTATGAATACTGCCATTGAGCATGGATTAACAGTTGAAGAAGTTGATAAGCTTACTGGTACAGTTGTTGGACGTCCAAAGAGTGCCACATTTAGAACGGCTGATGTCGTTGGTTTAGATACCATGGTTAACGTATCAAATACTTCTTATAACAATCTTCATGATGATGAGGAAAGAGAACAATTTAAAATTCCTGAGTTTCTACAAAAACTAGTGGAGGATGGAAACCTTGGGGCTAAAACAAAAGCTGGTTTTTATAAAAAAACAGATGAGGGAATTCTTTCTCTTGATTTAAAAACAGGAGAATACGGACCACAGAAGAAAGTTCGCTTTGATGGATTTCGTATTGCTAAAGATAGACAATTACCTGATCAGAAAATAAAAGCGATGGCTTACAGCGATGATAAAGGTGGCAGGTTTTTCTGGGAAGTTCTTTCTAAGTCCTTAATCTATTCTGCAAATAGGATTCCTGAAATTAGTGATGACATAATAAATATTGATAATGCGATGAAATGGGGATTTGGCTGGGACATGGGCCCTTTCGAAGTCTGGGATGCAATAGGTGTATCTGAATCTGTTTCAAAAATGGAAAGAGATGGAAAAAAAGTACCTAAATGGGTAAAAGAGATGCTTGCTTCAGGACAATCCAATTTTTATGAGATGAAAGATGGCCAATTGAATTATTTTGATATTGAATCATCATCTATGAAGGTCCAAGAACATGATGAAAAATCAATCAATCTAAATCTTCACAAAACAGGTGGCAATATAATCAAAAAAGATTGGAGTGCGAGCCTTATTGATCTGGGTGATGGTGTATTAAATGTTCAGTTTCATTCTGTTTTGCAACCCACCTTAAATCCAATCGATGGGTCACTTGCCCAAACTATTAACGATGGAGTTGATCTACTTGATGCTGGAAAATACAAAGCCATGGTTATTGGTCATCAAGGACCTAATTTTTGTGCTGGTGCTAATTTGGCGAGCATGATTCAAGTATGTGAAGCGGGTGAATTTGATAAACTAGAAAAAGCAGTCAAACAAATACAAGACCTAACTCAACGGATTCGATTTTCAAAATCCCCAATAGTAGCAGCCCCCCATCACCTTACCCTTGGTGGAGGATTTGAATTAATAGGACCTGCAGCTCATCGCGTAGCTGCGGGAGAACTCTATGTTGGACTTGTTGAAGTTGGCGTAGGTTTAATTCCAGGCGCTGGTGGTAACTTACGTATGATTCTAAACTTGATGGAAAATAGTGGTAAAGGTAGAATGAACTCTTTTCAAGTAGCACAAAAAGCATTTGAAACTATTGGGTTTGCCAAAGTTGCTACTAGTGGTGAAGAAGCTAAATTTTTAGGCTATCTTCTTAAGACAGATACAATTGTATTAAATAATGATCATCGTATCGGTATAGCAAAGCAAAAAGCACTGGAATTAGCAGGTAGTAATTATACGCCTCCCAATTATCGAGAGGACTTAAAGTTGCCAGGAGCTGGTGGGCGAACTGCAATGGCAATGGCATTAAAAGGATTCAAAGCTCAAGGTAAAATTTCAGCCCATGATGAATTTATTGCGAAGAAATTAGCATTTGTCCTTACTGGTGGTGAAAAAGCTGGCCTTACTAAAGCAGTTGATGAACAATACCTATTAGATATTGAACGAGAAGCCTTTGTTTCATTAGCAGGTGAAAAACTTTCACAAGACCGTATTAGCTTTATGCTAAAAAAAGGTAAGCCGTTAAGAAATTAGAATGACAGAAGGTTTAAAGTTCGCAGCAATTGATATTGGTAGTAATGCAATGCGCCTCCTCTTTTGTAGAGTTTTAAATAATGATAAAACTACTACTTATATAAAAGAATCATTAATTCGTATGCCCCTCCGATTAGGGGAAGATGCATTTTCAATAGGTGAAATTTCACCAAAAAATGAAAAACGTTTAATTAAAACAATCAAAGCATTTAGTCTAATGATTGAAGCCTATAATCCTATCTCATATAAATCTTGTGCAACAGCTGCACTACGATCTGCTAAAAATGGAAATAAAATTGTTAAAAAGATCAATAAAAAAACAAATGCAAACCTTAAAATAATTACAGGTGACGAAGAAGCTCGTTTAATTATGTCAAACCATATAGAAAAGCATTTAGACATAAAAAAACATTATATATATATTGATGTAGGTGGTGGTAGTACTGAAATAAGCTTTATTTATAATCGAAAAAAAGCTAAGTCTAAATCTTTTCCTATTGGATCTGTTAGGTTATTAAAAAATCAAGTTTTAGATAAAGATTGGAAAAAGATGCAAAGTTGGGTTGAATCTAAACGTAAAAAAATTACTGGATCAATTAAAGCAATTGGAAGTGGCGGTAATATCAACAAAATCTTCTCAATCGCTGAAGATAAGAAGAAAAATGAAATTAGTTTTGATATAATAAAAAAAGTCTTAGATGATATAGAGCCTTATAATTTAAAAGATCGTATAACAGTACTCGGGTTTCGTCCTGACCGGGCAGATGTTATTTCTCATGCTGGGAAAATTTATACTTCAATAATGGATTGGGCTGGAACAAAAAAAATGATTGTTCCTCAATCGGGTCTCCCTGACGGAATTATTCATGAATTATATGATAAGTATAAAGATAAAAACTAATCTTCGAAACTAGTGCTCGTAACTACATATCCAACTTTATCATATGGATTAACAATAGTAGTTGTAATATTCTTTAAATGGGCACCAATTCTTTTTAAGTATCTTGCATAAAGGACCAAACTGGCAGATTGCGAAGGATTATTAATTTGAATTTTATTAGAAATAATTCCATCAACTATATTGTCAGAAATATCAGTAACTGTCTTTTTATATGTTTCTAATAATTTTTTTGCTAATAATTCATCTTGCTTTTCAATAGCCTCAAGAGTTTTATCAAAACGTAAAGAGACAGACTCTTCAATTTTTTGAATTTGATCACTAATTGGTTCGCAATTCAATTCTGAATCTAATAAAAGACTTAGGTCTGATATATTTTTACAATAATCTCCTATCCTTTCAGCATCAACAACAATATCAATTAAATTTAGACCACTAGCAATATTTTCATTATTCCTTTTAACTGAAAAATGTGTTAAAACTTTTCTTCTAACTGACTGTTGAAAGTCATTAATCAATTTATCTTTTTGTTTGAGAACTTTTATTTCTTTTTTTGATTTATTTGAATGAATAGCTTCAATAGATTTATCAAAAATTTTCTCAGAGAACCTTAACATTTCAATAGATTCATCCCAAGCTTGAGACAAAAGATCGTCTGATTTCCAAATATTTATGAGTTCTTTAAATATTGTCATGGTTTACCTAACTAATGTAATTAAACTAAGTGGAATAATAAAAAAGACTATTATTATATATAATATCGGATAAATTTTATTTAATATTGCAAACTCAGCAAATTTTTCAGCTAATTGGATAGGAATATTACGAATTCTTTCAATTGGCCAAATCAGTCCAATACCATAAATATTGAACATTAAATGTGCTAATGCAACTGATAAAGGAGCAACAGTTCCAGATACCATACTAGCTAAAAATGCGGTCACAGTTGTACCAAGATTGGCTCCTAATGTGTAAGGGAATATTTGTCGTAAATGTAAAACTCCAGCCCCTGCTAAAGGAATTACTAGAGAAGTTGTAATAGAACTACTTTGTACTAATATTGTGATTATTATCCCAAAAAAAACAGCTCTTAAGGAAGTTTTAAAAATATGAGTATCAAAGAAAGCTTCTAACTTCTCCATCACAAGACTTTTAATTAGCTTTGTCAAACTTCTTAAAGAAAAGAAAAGTAATAAAAGTGCAATAATAAGAAGCAATCCATTTGGATCAATAAAGTTTTGTTTATAAAATAATTCTTTTATCCAATTAACAGTGGGCGCTGTAATTACTTTAATTGGACTTTTAAAGATCAAGATTTCAGAGCCACCCAAAAAGAAAGATGATAACCACAGTGCAGAGCGACTAATTATCCCAAATATTAGTTCAAGAGGCAATAATATTGTAACAGCAAGAATATTAAAAAAATCATGTACAACAGAAGCAGAAAATGCTCTTTTAAACTCATCAACCCTTACAATATGACCAAGGGCAACTATCGTGTTTGTAATACTAGTTCCAATATTTGCACCCATTATATATGGAACTGCTGCTGCAACAGCAATATTCGTATCATCACCAAATGTACCAGCAGCAACCATGCCAACAACTAGAGATGTCGTTGTTGATGAAGATTGGATTAATCCTGTAGCTAATATTCCTATAAAAAGTCCAATGAATGGACTTGCTTCACTTTGAAAAAGAGTTTCTGCAAAATTTCGACCCAATCCTTTAAAGGCTACCCCAATCATTCCAATACTTACAAGAAAAAGATATAGAACAGTTAAAATAGCTATAACCTTGAGGGCGGATATTAATTGATCATTGTTATTCATCTACTCTTGCATTATTTTTATCTGGTTAGCTTGCGAATTTAATTATGAAGTCTCATATTTCTAATATTAACAAATTATAAACTTACTTATATAATTAAGTCTGAACTTATGAAAAAAGATAACCTTAATAAAGCCATTAGAATAGCTAGTATTGTACATGCTGGAACAAAAGGTAAATCTAAAGAACCTGCTATACTGCATCCAATTAGAGTGATGATGAAGATGGATGATAAAAAGTCAAGAATTGTAGCTGTTCTACATGATGTTGTTGAATCAAAAAAAATAAATTTAGATGATCTATTAAATTCAGGTTTTAGTAAAAATATTTGTCTTACTATTGATCTATTATCAAGAAAAGACTATGAAAAATATTCAAACTATATTTCACGATTAAAAAAAAGTCAATTGGCTGTAAAAGTAAAATTAGCAGATTTAGAGGATAATTATTTAACAAAGATTTCTTCAAAAAAATTATCTAAAATTGATAAAGAAAAGATAAAAAAATATAAAAAATATTATAAAGAGTTATCTGGAAAAAAGTTGCATCAAGTTTCTAAATAAAAAGAAAAAGTAGAGCCTTTGTCTTCCTCACTTTTTACTTTTATCTCAGATCCATGAGCTTCTATAATATGTTTTGTAATGGATAAACCGAGCCCTGTTCCTCCTTTAGACCTGTCTCTTGCTTTATCAGTACGATAAAAACGTTCAAATATTCTTTCAATCGCCTCTTCTGGAATACCTAACCCAGTATCTGAAATTTCTATTAAATATTTTTGATCAATATTATTTAATAAGATATTTATTTCACCTTTATCTGTATACCTTATTGCATTAGAAACCAAATTATCTATGACCTGTCTAATTCTATTTGGATCACCTTTAACTAATATTTGTTCTGATCCTTGTTCTTTAAATTTTATATCTACTTCACTATTTTTTGTTCGATGTCTCGCATCGTTTACAACTTCATTAAGAATAGCTATAATATCAAATACTTTAAAATCCATAGCTAATTCACCAGTCTCAATCCTGGATATATCAACTAAATCTGTGACCAAAGCTTCTAAACGTTTAGAATTTTTTAATGAACGTTTTATAAATGACTGATTGACTTCCTTATCATCAATTGCGCCATCAAGAAGAGTCTCAAGATAGCCAGAGATTGAGGCAATAGGTGTTTTAAGTTCATGCGTAACATTGATTAAAAACTCAGATCTCACTTCACTCAATTTATTTAAATATGATATATCTGTCTCTAGCTTTTCAGCTCCATCGTTAATAATTCTTGCTAATTGGCTAATCTCATCATTTCCAACAATATTATTTATTCTACTATTTAATTTACCTGCCTCAAGCTCTTTAGCTACTCTTGCAACTTCTCTAATTGGCGTATTAATCCATCGATCAATCAAAACTGCTAAAATTAAAAGACCAATAAAAACTGCTATAATAACGCTTAATTGTTGTAATTGTCTTTTTTCTAACAGAATATTTACTAAAGCCATTTTTTGAGCAATTCTAATATATTTGATTTCTTTCAGCTCGACTTTTTTTGCAAGATATATAAAATCTGCTTTCAACGTTTCACTATAACGAGTTATGGATCCGCTATTTAAAGAATCAGCAATTTGTATTTCAGGTCTCTGCAAATGATTATCCATTGTATATAGATCATCTTTTGAAATATTTGATTCTCCAATAACAACACCTTTAGAATCAATAAGAGTAACTCTTAAGCCCGTTGCTTCTCCATATTTTTTTGCAGCTTCAAAAGAGTTTAGATTACTTGAGTTATAATAAAGTAGAAAAGATTCTATATGTGATTTAAGTGTGTTCGCATATTCTATTTTCACTTCTTTATTAGTCTCATTATTGAGAATAATTGTAGGCGCAACCACACTTATTACTATTACAACTAAAAGTACAGCAATTAATTTTTGTCGAATTTTAAACAATAATTTTTTTAATCTTTTGGTCTAAATCGATAGCCAACACCTTTAAGTGTTTCAATCCATTTACGGTATGGGCCTAACTTTGATCTAATTCGATTGATATGAACATCAATAGTTCTATCAACCACATAAACATCCTCTTCCCAAATTGAGGCTAAAAGTGTTTCACGTTGAAAAATAATATTTGGCTGGCTCATAAAAAAAGCCAATAATTCAAATTCTTTTCGAGGTAATTGAATTTCGTTTCCATCTACTGAAGCTATATAATTATTAGTATTCACTTCTAATCCTTGATAGCGTAGTAAAGTACCTTTTTTACTTATTTGATCAACGCGTCTTAAAACAGATTTGATGCGTGCAACAAGAAGTTTGGGACTAAAAGGTTTTCTTATATAATCATCTCCGCCTGCTTCAAGCCCCTTTATTTCATCAAATTCTCTATCCATTGCAGTTAAAAAAACGATTGGGACTGTATTGCCACTATCACGGATAATCTTACAGACCTCATAACCATCTTTACCAGGCATCATAATATCCAGTATAATTAAGCTCGGATTTTGATTTAATGCATTGATTGCTTTATCACCATCTGATGCTTCAATAGTTTTAATACCTTCTTGTTCTAAATTATAGCTTATGATTTTCCTTAAATCTTTTTCATCATCCACAATTAGAACTAGTTTATCTTCGAAATTCATTAATTCATTCCATTTTAAATTGGAATTTACATTTACTAAACCATTTGATGTAACTGATGACTTATTCAAAATATTTTACTCTCTCTTTTAATTAAAAAAGACATTTTTTTACATTGAACTATAAGTCATTAATATTAAGTATTTATTGATGTATTATTAATTTCACGTAAACAAATCTCATCGGTTGTTTACAATTTGTTAATATTTGATTTAAAATTAATTAATTTGTTTGGGCTACAATTTTAATATGAAAAAACAACTATTATTTACTATTGTTACATTTTTAATTGTTCCCCTGAACTCTCAGTCTATTCCTAATAAAAAGCCTATCACTATCACAATACCTTCAGGTGTTAACATTGAACTTTCTGGTGAAGTAGAAATGGAGTTTATTGACGTTGAAGGAAAAGGTGGTGCTGGAAATAGAGAAGGATTTCTTAAAAAGATTGAGACTCGAAGTCCGCATACAAGAATTGACAAAGCCGTTCTAGATTTAAACGTAATCTATTCCCCTTCAATTTCATACAGATTTAGTCTCAGATTTAATGATAATGGAGCCTATGCTGACAAGCATTATTTATTATTTCAGAAAGAAGATTTAAAAATTGAGCTTGGAAAAAATAGACCCGCTGTAGCGATCAAAAGAAAAACAGAAGGTTACCCACTCATTGGTACGGCATATTGGAAGGGAAGACAATACCATTTAGATATAAGTAGGAAGAATTCAATGTTTGAATATGGAGCTTCAATTGCGCTTAAACGACCATTGGGATATGATGATGCAGTAGAAGATAAATCATTTAGAATGCTTGTTTATGGAGATAGCGAAAAAGTCGATGGTCAAACATATGAAGTTGGAGTTAGGGGCGGATTAAAATTTAATTCATTCAAGGTACAAAGTTGGTTCTATACAGGTAAGCTAATAGATGATGAAGATTGGAAGAAAAGATTACACTATGATTTTGATTATTATGCGACTTTAGAACCTGACGATGTTCTTTCAAAAGATGCAAACATAGATCACTCCTGGTATGGTATAAGGGGAGAATTAAATATATTCAATTCTCTTGTTCGTGGAGAATTTATTGGTTCAACTGACGGCTATTTGAAAAGAAATGGTTATTATGGTGAAGTAAGTTCGAACGTTCAGAAAGATCTTTTAGTACTTTTGAGATATGGTGAACTTAGAATTGACCCGAATGGAAAAAACTTTTTTCCTCAATTGAAAGACCCACAAACATGGGATAGAAAATTATTAACGCTTGCATCTATATATGATATAACTAGTTTTTCAAAATTAAAGATAGAATATTATTTACTAGATGAAGTTACTGGTGACCGTAGAGATGATGCTACTAGTGAGGATCGAGATTATCAGCCGAATGTTAAAGATAATCAGCTGCTAATTCAGTTTGAATTAAGTTTTTAATGAATGTTATAATTTATTTAAATCCAGTTTATATATAGTTTAAATCCAGTTTATATATAGTTTAAATACAATCATCAATTTTCAATTAAATAAGTAATAAAATAATTTCAAAAAAGGTAAAATAATGAATTATAAAAATTTTCTATCAATTTTAGGATTATCATTTGTGCTAACGTTAGTTGGTTGCGAAGACAAAGAAGCTGAAGAAAAGTTAATTGTTGATAATTTTAATATAACTTTAATTGATAAAATCACCACTGGTGATGGTTCGCAATCTCAGCCTGAACTAGTTCGATTTATTAATGATGAAAAGGGTGTAATAGTTAATTCAAAACAAAATACAGTTGATTTTATTAATATCACTTCTACTGGCATTTCAATGAGTGGCAAAAATGTACAAATTACAGATGATGCTGATGCTGAATGTTCTTCAATAGATGTGAGCGTAGATGAATCTATTCTAGCTGTAGTGGTTTCTAAAGGTGCTTGTAAAAGAGGTGAACTCTACTTGATTGATACTGCAACTCTGCAAAAATCAGGCCCTTATGAATTAGGGTACAATCCAGATGCTGTAGATATTGCTGTAGATAACGGATATGTTGTAGTTGTGAACGAATTTGATTACGAAGATGGCGTTGATGGCGGTTGCGATCAATTAGGTTTCCCAGGTGTTTCTGTCTATGATATTAGTGGTGGTATTGGTTCAGGTAAATTAGTAAAAGATATGAAGATTACCCATACAGGTGCGAATGGGAATCTTGCCGAGCCTGAAGGTGTAAAAATAGCGCCTGATGGAAATACCGTTTATATGACACTTCAAGAATCAAATGAAATCGGTTGGTTTTCACTATCATCTCCTCCAGATATTTTGCAAAATCGTTTAGCTTATACAAACCCAGAACATGAACCAGATGGTATATGGGTAAATAGTGATGGAACGTTAATTTGTACAGGTGGTGAATATGATGGCACAATTGGTGTTCATACGATTGGTGCAAATGGTCAACCTACAAGTCAAAATTTTATTCGAATGGCTAATGATCTACCTAGTAATTGGGATTGGGATGACAAACGTAAAGGAATAGAACCTGAAGAAGTAGTTATTGTAGAAGCAGGTGGAAAAACTTTTGTTCTAGCCACTTTACAAGATGCTGGTGCAGTAGTCGTTTATAATATTACTGATCCTGCAAATCCAAAATATGATTCAGGTGCTATAACTGAAATGAATGATTATACCTCTCAAACCGATGGCGAAAGTAAGGGTGAACCTGAAGGACTTGCATATAAAAATGGCTATGTTCTTGTTTCAAATACAGAAGATCCTTCTGTTGCATTACTGAAAGCTTCTTGGACTGATCAATTAAAATAAATTATATATAATTCAAAAAAAAAGCTGGAGCAATTCCAGCTTTTTTTTTGCTTAAATCTTTAGATATAAAATTAGAAAATAATTAAAGTTTTCTATTCATGACCTTTTAATCGATTTAATAATTCATATTGTTCACGTTTAAGATTATTAAACCTAACATTATATAATGTCAAATTATAAACAGGTGCGTCTTTAGACCATTTTTTAGGCTTCAACTCTTTTCTACCGGGATAATCAAAATTAGATAGGACGTACCTCATTGCATTTAATCTTGCTATCATTTTATTATCAGAGTTAATAACTACCCATGGGGAATCTTTAGTTGAAGTTCTTTCAAACATTTGTTCTTTATAATCTGTAAGCAACTGCCAATTTTTATGAGCTTTCCAATCATTAGAAGACAATTTCCAATATTTTAGTTCATGATTTTTTCTAAAATGGAATCTGAGCTCTTGATTCTCTTTTGAAATAGATAAATAAAGTTTTATTAATACTAATCCATCATTAATTAATTTTTTCTCCCAGGCATTAACTTTTTTCATAAAATATTTATACTGGTTTTCTGTACAATAACCCATAGCTGGCTGAATAACTGCTCTAGAATACCAACTTCTATCTAAAAATGTTATCATACCTGGTTTTGGTAATTTTTTCTCCCAGGTTCTAAACCAATTTTTTTCTTGCTTCTTGTTTGGAACACCTAATTCAACAATTTTTGTGGCCTGGGGCATAAGATTTTCAATAAATCGTTTAATTGTAGAGCCTTTGCCAGCCGCATCTCTTCCTTCAAGCAAAATTATTATACGTTTATTAGAATTAATAACCCATTCTTGTAATTTTAATAATTCTAACTGAAGACGACGTTTTTCTTTTTTATACTGATTATTTGTTAATTCAGTATATTCAGTTCTATTGTAAATAATCATCGTCTTTTTAAATAGCTTTCTGTGAAAATATTATCATTTAAACCTTGATCATAATTGAACTTAAGAACCTCTAGTACTGTCTTATGAGATTTTTGAATATTATGCATTGTCAACTTTGTTGCCATCCAATAATCTCCATTTTTTACATGATTTGGTATATCTAAAATTTTTATTTGTTTACCTTTTTTATTATAAAATTCCACTTTTTTCATTAAAAAATTTTCTTTTTCGACCCAAATCATACGAGATCCATATTGAGTTTTTTTATCGATTGGAATTGCATTTATTTTATAACATTCTGACCCATGGACAACATCTTCACCAATGAGTTCATAATTATCAGATTTTAAATCACGACCTGAAAGGTCTTCATAAGTAAAGTCACTACCCATGAAACTTCTTTCTTTATCATTAGCACGTATTCTTTTAACTTTTTTTAATGCCGGTAAGTATAACCATTGGTCATCGAATTTAGCATCTATACGATCCCAAGTTAAAAAAGCTGTGCCATTTACTTCTTTTGGCTCCGAAAACCTTAGAAGTGATTTCATTTTATAAATACCATCTTCATAATTTTTTTCAATTGTAGTAAGTACTCTAGAACGACTTCTTTCTTTATTTCCTTTTTTAGAGACTAAGGTCATTTTCATTATAGTTTCACTATCAGAAGGTTTTTTCAATTGTTCCATTTTTTCAATAATAGATAAGCCAGTCTGTTGGGCATTATTAATTATTGGAAAAATCATTGTAATAATTAGCAATAATGATTTTATAAAATAATGTGATTGGATTTTAAAGTTTATATTTTTCATTTATTAAAAGTTATATATCATACGAAAAGCTAGATTTGAAAAATCTTCCATAATAGTAAATGTATTATCAAAGTCACCTTTATCACCAGTAAACTTTGTAATTGTTGTTTCTAACTTCCAATTTATTAATGGTGAATATCCAATTGATCCACTAAGCATATTTCCTTTTTTATCGAGGTTAAGCATCATATTCCCCTTTAATTCTAACCGATCATCCATTAGTACGCCTGTTGAACTAAATAAAAGCGCAAGTTCAGAAAACATTGCTAAAGGATTACCCATACCTGGTTGAAACTTTGGAGGCGGAAAGATCACAAGTTCACTTGATGATGCATGATACCACTCATATGCCTCATTTTGAAGAGAATTACCAATTAGTTGTCCAGATAAAAGAATATTAGAAGGGGTTGAATATTCAACCTGAATAACATATTGTGAATATGTTATATCTTGTTGGAGTTCATAAAGTGATGGTGAAGTTTTAAGTAGGTTTAACTGTAAAATAGGTGTCCTAGATTTAAAAATAGCACCTTCACCTCTTAGAGTAAAATCACCATAGAATGTTACAAAATCTAAACCCCAAACAGTTGTTTCTCTATACCCTAATAAAGGATTAAGCTGATAATTATTTTCATTTTCGAATAGAACATTAGCTGCTGTCATAGTTGGCGATCGATCATTTCCTTTAAAAATTGATAAGCCTAAATCACTTTCTCCCATTGGTGTTTGAAGGCGAAATCCAAATTGAAATTCATTTTTTACAGGATATTCAATCTGAGGCTCAACTGGTGAAGATAATGGAAAATCTTTTTCTCCGTAAGGAAATCTATTTTTTTCATATTTTGGTATTATCACCGCTTCTAGATTAGAGTTGCCAAAGTAAATTTTCGTAGAAAATGAAAAGACACCAATTTTTCTTCCTTCTCCAACCTTAAACAGATAATAATAGTCATAAGGATTTAAATTATCAGTTGGGTTATTACCATCAACACTACCCCATGCATGAATTTGTTTACCAATCTTCATTTCACCCCATTGAGGGTAATAAGCTAAGTATGCTTCTCTAAGAAGATAGCTAGACTCACCAGGTTTATTTCGGTATTCAATACCTGAGACAGTATTAATATCAATTGCTCCTAAAGTATATCCCAGATTAAATGAAATCATTCGATAAGGTAGATTTATTTCTGATTTATCAGAAATTCGATTCATATATTTTGCAGCAAGCTCACCCGAATAATTAATTTGTGCAGTAGATAAAGAAATTGCTAAAAGAATAGTAAGTTTTTTCATGAATATTATAAAATTATTAAAAATTAATTTTTTGGTAACCTTTTTAGATTTTTCTCCTGAAAAAGAGTTTCTTTAATACCTAAGTTAACTTCCAACCCTTCAAATGTAACTTCTGTTGAATGATTTTTTTGCACATCTTTTACAAAAACACGCTCCATTACAGAGTACCCTTTTAAAACTGAATTATAAAACTCTTTTATCTTCTTTAACTCACCACGTTTATCGTAAGACTCTTCTTTTATAATCATTAATGTAGATTGATCTATCCAAGATAGATGTTTTGAATAAGCTGATTGAGCTTTCTCATTTGGGATTACCTCTAATTGATAACATAAAAGATCATTAATGATCTCATCTTCAAGTCTTAAATATTTATGTTCTTCTATTTTACGACTACTCATATCTTCATAACTAAGATCTGAGCCCATAAATGAATCGCCTTTTCTTTTTGACGAAATCCTTCTGACTTTTTTAAATGCTGGTAGCCACATACGCATTTCATCATCCTTACCTTGATTCTCAATTTTTAGAAAAGCAACACCCTTATCATCTTTTGGCTCTAAGAACCACATAATTTGTTTTTTGTTACTATCCATAGATTTTGACTTTAAAATATTAATTCTTTTTTTACCTTTTGAATTGGTCAAAATCATTTTAGTTGTATTTGATTGGTCATTCGGTGTCTTTCTATTTTCAACCATTTTAGCAACTTCAAGCCCTGTTTGACCAAAAAGAAATGCGCTATAAAAGTATAGTAAAAAATATTTCATCTTAAAGCATCCTCCTTTTCAATTAATCTATGTTTCAATAATTCTGATAAAGCAGCAAGAACGGTAAGTGTTCCTATTGATGTTGAAACCATTGCAAATACCATAAGTCCTCCAATGTTTTGAATTGGGAGGAATACTGAAAAAAGCAATGCTCCAAACCCCATATTAGAACCCGCATCTAAAATAATTGGATAACCAACGTCATCTATAACCTCACGACTAAGTTTATCTGATTCAACTGTCCGAGATAAACGGCGAAACTGAGATATATAGTGGATTGAAAAATCAACTCCAACTCCAATAATTATTGAAGAAAGTAAAGCCGTGACATGACTTAACTCTATCCCAAAGTATCCCATAAACCCGAAATTGATTATAACTGCTGAGAATAGAGGAACAACAGCAAGCAATCCCCACAATATTCTTTTAAAGAAGATAGATGCAATGATACCAATTATGATTAATGAAAATACAATATTCAAAATCGATGAGGATACAATCATATCAACTAAGTCCCTTAATATTACAATCATTCCTGTGAATTCAAGATCTAAACCTGAGGCTTCAAGCGACATAACTTCTCGATTCATTTTTTCAACATAATCAAAAATCTCAATAGTTGACATAACCTTTGAAAATGCTGTGATCAATCCAATCTTATATTCATAATCAACCATCGAAGAAAAATCATCTGGATCACCTGACATTGAATACATTGTAAAAAGATTATTTACTTTATCTTGATCATCTGGGATTACTTCATAACTTGGATCATCATCCATTACAGTTCGGTGCATTTGCTCAACAACGTTAGCAATTGAAAAGCTAGTTGATACTTTTTCGTCTTCTTCCATAATATTTTGTAGCTTTCGCATACTTGATAATATTTCGGGATTTTTCATATCACCTTCAGCCCTTACTCTAATATCTACAGTGCCTGCCATCTTTTCATCTAAGAAATCCATTGAATCACGAATTTCTGTCCCTGGTTCAAAAAAATTAACCATATTTACATCAACAATAATTTTTGATAAACCTGTACACCCAATAATGACAAAAGCGACACCAACTGTAAAAACATATTTAGGATGGGTTAATACTACTTTTCCTAATTTCTTAATAATATTCTCAAAAATACTTCTTCGTCTTATAGCAATAGAATTGTTATCCCATTTTTTTAAACTGATAACTGCAGGAAGTAATAAAGAGCTTAAAAACCAAGCCCAAGCAATTCCAGCTCCAATAATTATTCCATAACCAAACAATGGTTCTATTGGAGAAACGGTCATTGTTGCAAAAGCTGCTATTGTTGTAATAGTCGTTAGAAATATTGGGATTAAAAGTGAATCCATTGTTGAGGCTAAAGCTTTGCGAGAGTCTTTTTTTAATCTCAATTCTTTAAAAAATTTAGAAATGACATGAACGCCATCAGAATTAGCAATTGTTAGCAGAATAATAGGCATTGATGTATTTGCTAAAGTAAAAAGAAATCTATCAGAACCTGTTAAATGATAAACCCACCCTTGTACCCCAATCATTGCTATCAAAGATAGGCCAATAAGCATAAGCACCATTGTAACACCAGCAATACTTCGAAGGTTTGCAAGTAAAATTACAGTCATTATTAAAACACCTATTCTTGCAAGCCCAACAACATCATCACGGATTAATTCCGGCATGGTTCCAGTTAGATAAGCCTGGCCCCCATAATGTATTTCATAGTCATTTAATATTGGGCTAGATATAGTTGTTATTGAATCTCTAAAAGTATTTAAAGCACCGCTTTCATAAGGTTGAATTGTAACCAAAAAATATTGATTATCTTCACTTATAAATCGTTTCTTAATTGTTGGGTTTTTATCAAGATATCCTTGAATTTTATCAACTTCTTCTTGATTAAGATTCCTCTCAGATTGCAAATCATCTATTTCCATAAAACCCTCAATATTGTCCATTCGAGTGGCTGAAGAAATAGAGATAACCTCCTCTACCTGATTTGTCCCTTCTAAAGCTTTAGTTAAGTCCCATAAAGTTGCCATTGCGCCTGGATTAAATATTGATTTACCTTCTTTTCCAAAGGCTACAAATATTACTTCTGTACTACCAAATTCATCTTGAATCAAATCCCATGACACCCTTGAATCCAGGTCTTTAGGCAAAATTTTTAACATATCATCATCAATGATAAAAAACCGAGCCCCAGAAGCAGTAAATAAGGTTATTAATAGAGAAAAAATTATCGTCCTCACAGGAAAATCAAGACTTTGCTTTATAAACCAACTTCTTAAGGGATGATCAGAATATTTTGAGATGAGTTTATCCATCTTTTTAATTAGGCTTTCCTGTGTTTTGTGAATTTATAAAGCATAAATTTGATCTTAGAAAATGAAAAGTTTATTCAAATCTCCTGTTATTATTTTAGCCAATGGCTTATTTCCATCAACCTCAACCCCACTTGAGATTCTTGAAAATGCAGGAACTGTAATTTGTACCGATGGTGCAATTAATAAACTAGAAAAGTTAAGTTTGATGCCGCACATTATTATTGGTGATTTAGATTCAATGGATAGTCAAATCGAATTTAAGGGGTTAATAGTTCATGATACAAATCAATACAATACTGACCTTGAAAAATCTTTAGACTGGGCTATTTTAAATAATGTTAAAAAACTAACTATTCTTGGTGCAACTGGGCTACGCGAAGATATGAACTTAGCCAATCATTATATTTTGTTTGATTACTACGATAAAATAGAATTAAAAATGGTTACGGATCACCAAACGATAACTTGCCATACCGGTAAAAAATTATTTAATTCAACTCCCGGTAGCAACGTATCACTTTTTGTAAAAAATTTTAATACGGTTGTTTCAACAAAAGAACTGAAATATCCAATAAATAGTTCAGAATTAGATCCTTCTTCAAAAGCCATTTCAAATCAATCGTTAGCTAAACAATTTGAAGTAAATTCATCTGGACCTATACTTGTCTTTAGAAATCATTTTGAAAGTTAATTAATGCATTGGCTTGACCTATCTATACTTATAATCTATTTAGGTGCATTAGTCTTTCTAGGCTTTATACGGTCAAACTATTCTAATAAAGATCCGGAAGAATACTTACTCGCTGGAAGAAAACTTAGTCTTCCTGGTTTTGTTGTTACTTTAGTGGCAACATGGTATGGGGGTATACTTGGGATAGGTGAGAATACATTTAATTTTGGAGTACAAACTTGGTTTATTTTCTCTCTACCCTACTATATTTTTGCACTGTTATTTGCATTTTTCATTGCTGGAAAAATTAATCAATCAAAATTTATTTCGCTTCCTGATCAATTTCATTCTAAATATGGTAAAACAGCAGGAGTTGTAAGTGCACTATATATTTTAGCACTTGCTAGTCCAGCTCCATATATCCTTAGCATCGGTATTCTATTTCAATTTATAACGGGCTTATCTTTTGGAATTTCTTTAATAATCGCAACAGCCATAAGCATGAGTTACATTTTTATTGGTGGGTTTAAAGCAGTAGTTCGAACGGACAAACTGCAATTTGGTTTCATGTTCATGGGCTTTATACTTTTACTAATATATTCAATGAAAGTATTTGGTGGTTTTTCTGAACTTACTGCCTCATTACCAAAATCATATTTTAATATAACTGGTGGTGCTTCTATTCAATATATTTTTGTTTGGTTCTTTATTGCCATTTGGACATTTGTAGATCCTGGATTCTATCAACGTTGTGCAGCCGCAAAATCACCAAAGACTGCTCAAAAAGGAATAATTATTTCAATAATATTTTGGTTTATATTTGATATTTTAACTTTATCAACTGGCCTCTATGCTAAAGCAATGTTATCTGGCATTGATCCATTATTTGCTTATCCTAAGCTTGGAGCTTTAGTGCTCCCTCCTATTGCTTATGGCATTTTTATTACAGGTCTACTTGCAACTATTATGTCAACCATAGATTCACTTGGAATGATTAGCGCAATTACTTTTGGAAGAGATATTTTATGGCAAATAAAAACTAATTCTTCTAAAAAAGATTCATGGGAGAATGAATCTACTAAACTAATTCATAAAGGTCTTTTGGTTACTAGCTTTATTGCACTTACTTTAGCTTTTAGTATGCCATCAGTAGTAGAACTATGGTATAACCTAGGATCAATAATTGTACCAGGACTTGTGATACCATTTCTTTTATCATTTAATAACAGCTTAAAGAGTGGTATAATTCTTATGATGGTTTGTCCCGCATTGATAAGTATACTTTGGATAATCTCTGGCTTATTATTAGGTAATTATCCATTTAATATTGAACCATTCTATCCTGGAATACTAACATCAGCTTTGATCTATATATTGAAAGTAAAAAATGGCAAAAGAAATAGAACGTAAATTTCTTATGAATCTTAATCACTGGCCCAAAAATGAAAAAGGGCTACAATATGAGCAAGGATATCTAGCAATAACTAAAAAGGGAATTACTAGAGTAAGAATTAAAGAAGACAAATCAACACTTACTATAAAATCAAAAGGCACTGGATTATCCCGCGATGAGTTTGAATATCAAATACCAACTGAAGATGCGAAAAAATTACTTCATCTATGCAAAAATGATATAATCTCAAAAACAAGATATAAAGTAATGTCAAATAATAAAATCTGGGATGTTGATGAATTCCATGGTAAAAATAAAGGCTTGTGGATTGCAGAAGTGGAACTTGAATCAGAAAATGAAGAAATCGTATTACCTAAATGGGTAGAAAAAGAAGTCACTTATCAAAAAAAATATTATAATGCTTATTTATCAAAATATCCTTTTATAAGTTGGAATGATGAATAAATTTCTTATTCTATTAATACCCTGCTTTATCTTTACTCAAAATAATAATTGGATAAAGATACATGATGAGCGTGAATATTCAGTTAGCGGAATTGCACGATTTAATAATGGTTATTTAGTTGTACACGATAATAAAAGGAAAAATCAAGCTAGAGTAAGCCATATAAATGATGAATTGAAAATTACTAAATTAATTTGGCCAGAAACCTTACTACCTTTTGATTTAGAGGCTATTGCTGCACTTCCAAATAAATCCAATCATTTTATTTTAATGGAAAGTACAGGTAAGTGCTATGAGATTATAATTGATCCAACTGATTTTCGGATTGTTCTCATTAGTACATTTACATTAAGAGGTATAACTGCAAGAATGAACCTTGAAGGTTTAACTATTTACAATTCGGGGCAAGGCTTGGTATTTATATATGGTGATCGTGGTTCAGATTCAAGAAATTCCACATTATTTGTGAGTTTTTTCGATTATAATAAAAAGCGCTTCTTTCAAATCAATACTTTTAAATATGATTTGCCCATTCCTAATAATAACAAAAGAAATATAGCTGATTTATTTTTAAAGGATGATGGAACTTTATGGACTGCTGCAACTTCAGACCCAGGAAACAATGGACCATTTTCGTCAGCTATTTATGAATTAGGAGAAATTAATCATTCAGGAAAATTTGAACCGACTCACCCTGAACTTCTTAAACCAATAATAGTATATGATAATCAAAAAGTAGAAGCACTAATGTTTTATGAAGATAATTTGGTAATGATGACTGACAACGAAAATCTTGGTGCAACTTTTAAGATATCTAAATAATTCTTTATGAAATCAAAATTAATATTATTGCTGATTTTTCCTTTTTGTCTACTTTCCCAAAGTATTAATCATTCTGAAAAACTTGCGATCAAAAAAAAGGTTTTGGGATTGAATTTAAAAGGAGAAATAGATTTAAGAACAAACGATTCTGGTCCTTTCCATCGTCATTATGATGCAGGATTTTCTTTACCTTTTTTAGATACATGGTCTCTTTCCATCCAATATAGATCTGTTTTTAGGAAAAAAGATGGACAATGGGATTTAGAAAAAAGGCCTCATGCCCAAATTGAAAAAGTTATTGTTTCAGATAAAATCAAATGGTCTTTAAAAAGTAGACAAGAATATAGAATTAGAAAAAATAGAGATGATGCATTAAGAAATAGAATTAGAATTATGGCAAAATCACAATATCGTTTTTTTAATTTAAAACCATACATTGGTAATGAATTTTTTTACGATATGGAAAAAAATGAATATAATAAAAATTGGACCGTGTTTGGATTTGACCTAAATAAAAAATCATTTGGTACACCAAGTATTTATTATAAGTATGTTTTAGATTTAATTGATAATAGATGGCAATCCACTTACATGTTAGTATTTAAGCTATCCTTATGAAAATTTTAATTTCTCATTTACCAAAACACGATTGGTGGGGTCATGGAACTCCTATATATAAAAACAACCCCGCAATGAAACAAGGTGTAGTACCTAATCAAGAACTAGTACAAATTGAAATGTATATGCTAACTCAACTTTTTAATAAACTACCAATTGAAGTTGTTGAGATTGATTTCCCTTATTTTTTAGACAAACAAAATTTAAACCAGAGACAACATGATTTCGTATTTGTTCGTGACCTTTTTGTTAGTGATCAAAATGGGAAAATTATAATATCAAAATTCAGTGAACAAGCACGCCAAGTTGAAGCTGATATTATGCAAACCATGTTAGAATCTATGGGTTACAAAACAATTCGTATTCCTGAAGATTCTAGTGCAACTGCTGAAGGGGGCGAGTTTTATCTATGCCCTGAAGATAAAATATTATTTTCTGGTGAATGCAGAAATAATTTAAAAGGGGCAGAATGGGTTGCCGAAGAATTTAATATTGATGAACTAGTCATCATGAAATCAAAAGCATTTCACCTTGACACTTTATTTACTCCAGTTTTAAATAAAGAAAATAGATTAGCAGCTATGATTGCATGCACATCACTGATGGAAAACGATTCAGTAAATAATCTAAAATCTTTTGCGAAACGAAAGAGTATTGAATTAGTTGAAGTTGAACCAGAAGATGCTATAGGTACTGATAAAGAACTTGGTGAGTTTGCTGTTAATTGCCAACCACTACCTGGATACCTTATTGGACCGACAAGATTTCGTTCTAATAAAGTTGCCCCGCTTCTTAAAGAGTTAGAAGTAATGCATATTACAGTACCCACCACTCAGTTTCGTCTAAGCGGTGGGGCAATTCACTGTCTAACTAACGAATTATAATTAATTACTCCATATCCGTTGAATATTTACCTGCAGATGCAAGTCCATTTAATTTTGCTCTATTTAAAAATGCATCCTGAGCAGCCTTAATATTCTCTTCTTTACCTTGCCAAGCTTTCAGCGCTGGTTGTTGCAAAGCACGACCATATGAAAAAGTTAGATTCCAAATTTTATTATCACCTAGTATCTGATTCATTTTGTTTAAATGTGCTGTGGCATCTTCATCGCTTTGTCCTCCAGATAAAAATGCAATACCTGGGACTGCTGCCGGTACGGATCTAAAAAAGCATTGAAGTGTTGCATTGGCTACTTCATCAGTACTTGCACGATCACTAGCATCATAACCTGTTAAAACCATGTTTGGTTTTAGAACCATTTGCTCTAGACTTACACCTTGGGAATAAAGTTCAAAAAATACTCTATGTAATACTTCTTCAGTTACTACAAAACTATCGTCAATGTCATGTGTACCATCCATTAAAATTTCAGGTTCAACAATTGGTACAATATCATTAGACTGACATAAGGCAGCGTAACGAGCTAAGGCATGTGCATTAGCAGTAATACAATGTCCGCTTGGATTATCGTCTGTTATATTTATAACGGCTCGCCACTTTGCAAAACGAGCGCCAAGTTTTCGGTATTCTTTTAATCGATCATCCAAACCATCTAAACCACTTGTGATCTTTTCACCTTCACTTTTTGGAAGATCATGAGCGCCCATATCTACTTTAATTCCTGGAACAACACCCTTATTCATTAAATATTCAGGGTAAAGAACATTATCTCTTAATGAAGATTGGCGAAGTGTTTCATCATAAAGAATTACACCACTTATATAATTTTCCATGCCTTCTGCACTAAATAAAAGATCACGATATGCGTTACGACTTTCAAACGTACTGTCAGTATTAATTTGTGAGAATCTATTGCCTATTGTTCCTGTACTTTCATCAGCTGCAAGAATCCCTTTACCAGGAGCAGTCATTGCTTCGGCAACTGCTTCTAAACTATCTAAATTTAAACTCATTTTTTTCCCTTATATTTATTTCTGACCAATATCGGTCAATAATTTATTAAACCAACCAACAGTAGGATCAAAAGGCTTCCCTCCTTTGATCCTTTCAAAATTAATTAAACTTAATAAAGCATTATTATCATCATCCAAACCAATAACACCACTTTTACCACTCAATGCAGTTTCAGCACCAAGTTTTCCAGATAATTTAATTAAATCTAAATCTTTTTTGTTTGGAGATGCACTCCTAGCAAAATAACCACTTTTTTGAACCAATGTCTTATCAGCATTTAATTGTTTAGCAAATTGTTTAGCAAACCATTGACCCGGATTAATTGTATCCAAAGCAACATGACCAAATGCATCCCTAGTTACAGTTTCTCCATTGCTTTCCATTTCTGAAACAATTGTATCTGTACCTGCACCCTCACTTAAAAATATATTTATTGAATCTTTCTCATCCATCAATTTTTTTAAACGAGAGCATTCAGCATTGAAATCTATTTCAATTTCAGGAATATATATGGCATCAATATCCCACCTATTTTTTTCAATTAGAATCTCTGGTAAAAATTGCTTTTTATTTAAGCGCTCATGATATTCTTTTGCTGTATATGCAGTGAGCCAACCACAATGACGGCCCATTACTTCATGAATAATTAATTGCCTATGGCTAGTTGTATTTTCATTGGCAATGTTTTCAAAAAAAATGGCACCTTGTTCAGCTGCTGTCCAAGCACCTAATGTTTGTGTGATTGGATAAACATCATTGTCTACTGTCTTTGGAAGACCCACAACAGTAAGGTCATAATTTTTTTCTTTAAGATAGAACGAAAGTTGAGCTGCCATTGTATTGGTGTCATCGCCACCAATAGTATGTAAAATATCAACTCCATCTTTTACTAATTGATTTGCTGCTGTTTCTAAAGGCACTTCACCTTCTTTAACATAACCTGCCTTAATACAACTATCGATATTTGTGAGTTTAACTCTACTATTTCCAATTGGACTTCCTCCAAAATTGTAAAGAATCTCCGTATTGTTCTTAACTTTTTCTGGGATGTCAATGGAATTGTCCAAAAGCAATCCTCTGTAACCATGAAGATAACCAATTAATTCAGCTTTTGGAGATAAAACGTTATAGGCGTCAATTAAAGCACCTATTGATGCAGAGAGGCAGGGAGCAATTCCGCCAGAAGTTAAAAATGCAATTTTCATTTATTTTAATCCAAAAATAAGATAATGAATTTAATCAAGCTACAGTACAGAAGGCGACGGAATCATTTATAATATTTAAATGATAATAAAATTTAATACTTTTTTTTTAATATGTTGCAAAAAAACACTAATCATACATACTATTGGTGGTATTTTTTTACCTATAATCCGAGGAGGAGGATTTATGCGTTTAAATAAACATTTATTCAAAATAACAATATTGCTTTTTGTAGGGATTACACTAATCAGTGCTAAAGAGCGATTTAATGAAAGTTTATACAATGGTCTTAAATATAGAAGTATTGGTCCATTTCGTGGTGGTAGATCTGCATCAGTTTCAGGTGTACCTGGAAACAAATTTTTAGCCTATTTTGGAGCGACTGGTGGCGGTGTGTGGGAAACAAAAAATGGTGGTCAAACTTGGGGTAATTTATCTGATGGCTATTATGGTGGATCTATAGGAGCCGTAACAGTTAGTGAATGGGATCCAAATGTTATCTATGTTGGCGGCGGTGAAGTTACAGTTAGAGGAAATGTTTCTCATGGAGATGGTGTTTGGAAATCTACAGATGCTGGTAAAACATGGAAGAGTCTTGGCCTTAAAGATTCACGACATATACCAAGGATTCGTGTTCACCCTAGGAATCCTGATATTGTTTATGTAGCTGCTCTTGGTCATTTATTTGGTCCAAATGAACAGCGTGGAGTTTACCGTAGTAAAGATGGTGGTGAAAATTGGGAAAAGATACTCTATATAAATGATGAAGTTGGCGCATGCGATCTTATTCTTGATCCAAATAACCCTAGAATAATTTATGCTTCTACTTGGCGTATTAAAAGAACACCCTATAGTCTTGAAAGTGGCGGGCAAGGTTCTGGAATGTGGAAATCAACAGATGGTGGTGATACTTGGAAAGAAATCACACGGAATAAAGGACTTCCTGAAGGATTAGTAGGCATTATTGGAATCGCGGTATCTCCTTTGAATTCAGATCGAGTGTGGGCTCTAATTGAGAATAGAGAAGGTGGCCTTTTTCGTTCAGATGATGGTGGTGAAACTTGGCAAAAAAACAAGTTCCGACAATAATTTACGTCAAAGAGCATGGTACTATACTCGTATATATGCTGATACAGAAAACGAAGATGTTCTTTATGTCTTGAATGTTCAATTTTGGCGTTCTAAAGATGGTGGTAAATCATTTAAATCAATTAGAACACCTCATGGAGACCATCATGACCTGTGGATTGATCCAATGGATTCACAACATCTAATAATTGCAGATGATGGTGGTGGGCAAGTTTCTTTTGATGCTGGTGCTACTTGGAGTACTTACCATAATCAACCAACTGCTCAATTCTATCGCGTAGATGTTGATAATCAATTTCCTTATAGAGTCTATGCTGGACAGCAAGATAATAGTACAGTTTCAGTTGCTTCTCGAACAATGGGTGGTGGCATAACAGCCAGAGATTATTATCCAGTAGGTGGTGGTGAAAGTGCGCATGTAGCTCCCCATCCTGAAGATCCAAATATAGTATATGCTGGATCTTATAGTGGATTTTTAACTCGTTATGATCATACAACTGGTGAAAGAAGAAATATTACTGTTTATCCTGATAATCCTATGGGACACGGTGTTAAAGATCAGAAATATAGATTTCAGTGGAACTTCCCCATAGAGTTTGATCCACATGATTCAAGGACATTATATGTTGGTTCTCAGCATCTTCATAAATCTACAGATGAAGGTGAATCGTGGGAATTAATTAGTCCAGATTTATCTACAAATACGCTTTCTATGCAAGATGAATCAGGAGGTCCAATCACTAAAGATGATACCGGTGTAGAATACTATTGTACTATCTTTGTAATAACTCCATCTCCACAAGAAAAAGGTGTTATTTGGATTGGAACTGATGACGGTCGAGTCCATATTACCAAAAACGGCGGAAAATCATGGAGTGAAATAACGCCAAAAAATATGCCTGAATGGGGTATGGTAAATAGTATTGATCAATCTCCTCATGATCCTGCTACTGCATATATGGCAGTAACGCGTTATAAGTCAGATGATTTTAAACCATATCTTTTCAAAACAAATAATTATGGTAAATCATGGAAAATGATATCTAAGGGAATTGCAAAAGATGCCTTTACACGTGTAGTTCGCGAAGATCCAGCTAGAAAAGGATTATTATATGCTGGTACAGAAACTGGCATGTACGTATCATTTGATGATGGTAGTAACTGGCAACCATTCCAATTAAATCTTCCAATAACACCAATAACTGATTTAGTAGTAAAAAATAATGATCTTGTTGTAGCAACACAAGGTAGATCATTTTGGATTATGGATGATTTAACCCCACTTCATCAATTATCTGATAAAGTTGCAAAATCTAACTCTCATCTTTATAAACCTAGAGATACATATCGATTAAATGCTGGTGGCGGCTGGGGTGGCCCAGATCCAACAGCTGGTGCTAATCCACCAAATGGTGTAATGACATTTTATTATCTTAAAGATGAACTAGATAAGGATGCTGAAATAAAGCTTGAATTCATGGAGACTAACGGCGATGTAATCAAAACATTTACCAACAAAAAAGATAAAAAAAATCCGGGTATGGTGGTTGAGACTAATAAAGGAATGAATCGTTTTGTATGGAACATGCGTTATCCTGATGCTAAAAAAGTTCCTGGAGCGGTTATGTGGGGAGGGACACATATTGGTCCTAAGGCTGTTCCTGGTGAATATAAAGTTAAAATGACAGTTGGTGGAAAAAGTCAAACACAATCTTTCTACATTAAAAAAGATCCAAGAATAATGACAACTCAATCTGATTTTCAAGATCAATTTGATCTTCTAATGGATATAAGAGATAGAACAAGTGAAATAAATGAAAAAATCCTTACAATTAGAAGCATCAAAAAACAAATTGGTACCCTAACTGATCTTATGAAAGATTCAGGGTTTAAAAATGATGATTTAACTAATGCTGGTAAAGAATTGGTAGAATCTTTATCAACGATTGAAAAAAGACTAATTCAAGTTGAATCAAAATCTCGACAGGATCCATTAAATTATCCAATAAGATTGGATAATAAGATTGCTGCGCTTGTACGAGTTGTATCTAGTGTAGATGCAAAGCCAACTGCCCAATCTTATGATGTACTTAATGATCTAGTAGACCAAGCTCAAGTTCACTATAAAAAACTGGATAAGGTCTTAACAGATGATTTATTTAAATTCAATAATATGGTTAGTGATGCTGCAGTCCCAGCTGTAATGATTGTTCCCTCAGAAATGAGTATTGAACGTTAAATCAAAACTCGTCTAATTAAAAAAAGCCCCGTTAATTCGGGGCTTTTTTTTTATATATTCTTTGTAATAATTATATAATTAAAAATGAATACTATTCTTTGGAAACCAAGTAAAAATCAAATTGACTCATCTCAATTAGAAGCCTTTCGATTACAAGTAAATAGTAGATTTAATCTAAATATAGAAAACTATTCTGAACTCCATTCATGGTCTATTTTAAATATTAGTGATTTTTGGAAAGCTATTTGGGGATTTATGGCTATTGAATTTTCATCTAATTATAAAAATATAGTAGATGATGTAAATAAGATGCCGGGTGCTAAATGGTTTGAAGGTGCTCGGTTTAATTTTGCTGAGAATCTTCTAAGAGTTAGGTCTGATAAACCAGCAATTCATTTTCAAAGTGAAAATAATTCTAATAAAACTATTTCATATAAAAAATTATATAGTGAAGTCGAAAAATTAGCTTCTAGTTTAAGGAAAATGGGTGTAAAAAAAGGCGATAGAGTCGTTGGATATATACCAAATATACCTGAGGCTATTATTGGAATGTTGGCAACTACTTCAATTGGTGCTATTTGGTCATCTTGTTCTCCTGATTTTGGAATTCAAGGAGTGTTAGACCGTTTTACACAAATTAAACCCAAAGTTATTTTTGCAGCTGATGGTTATTTTTATAATGGAAAAACTTTTAATTCAATTGATAAACTAGAAGCAATTGTGGATAAGTTACCAACGATAGAAAAAACTGTTATCGTACAATTTGTTTCATCTTCAACTAACTTTAAATCGATTGATAATGGTATACTTTGGCAGAGCTTTCTTGATTCTAATCCAGAGTCATTATTTTTTGAGCAACTACCATTTGATCATCCAATTTATATAATGTACTCTAGTGGTACTACAGGAAAACCCAAATCAATTGTACATGGAGCTGGTGGTACATTAATTCAACATTTAAAGGAACTTCGTCTCCATTCAAATATTTCTGCAGATGATACTGTCTTCTATTTTACTACATGCGGTTGGATGATGTGGAATTGGCTAATTAGCAATCTTGCCATTGGTGCTACTATTGTTTTATATGATGGTTCACCATTTCAACCAAATAAAAATAGCATGTGGAATATGATTGATAATTATAAAATAACCCATTTTGGAACCAGTCCAAAATTTCTAGAATCATGTATAAACACTAAAGTTTCTCCAAAAAAAACACATTCTCTTAAATCTTTAAAGTCAATATTATCAACTGGGTCGCCATTAGTTGAAAAATGTTTTGAATATGTTTATAAACATATTAAAAAAGATGTTCAGTTAGCTTCCATTTCTGGGGGTACAGACATCATTTCTTGCTTTGCTCTTGGCAATCCAACTCTACCTGTTTTAAGTGGTGAAATTCAATGCATTGGTCTTGGTATGGATGTAGCGGCCTTTAATGAAAATGGAGAAGAATTATTTAATCAAAAAGGTGAGCTAGTTTGCAAAAAGGCATTTCCTTCGATGCCTATTTATTTTTGGAATGATAAAGATGGAAAAAAACTTTATGAAGCTTATTTTAATAAATATAAAAATATATGGTATCATGGAGATTTTATCGAAATAAATGACCACAAAGGTGTAAAAATATTTGGACGAAGTGATACTACTTTAAACCCGGGTGGAATACGTATTGGGACTTCAGAAATTTATCGAGTGGTTGAATCATTTGATGCCATAAGTGATAGTTTAGTAATTGGCCAGTCTATTAAAGATGATGAGCGTGTGATTTTATTTATTATGATTAATAAAGGTTATAGTTTTAATAAAGAACTAATTAATGATATAAAGAAAGATATCTTTACCAAGTGTTCTCCTAGACATGTTCCAGAAATTATTTTAGAATCTAAAGATATACCATATACTATTAGTGGTAAAAAAGTTGAAATTGCAGTTAAAAAAATAATTAATGGATATGATGTTGACAATAAACAAACATTGAAAAATCCTGAATCATTAGATCTTTATAAAAACATTAAAGAATTAAATTTATAAATTACGATTAAGATAAAATATTAGAGTGGATACATTAAGTCACGCATTATGGGGTAAAGGTTTATTTGGTTATAGAGGAAGAACGTGGCTCGCATTATTTTTTGGAGCAATGCCTGACCTTTTCTCATTCGGGGTTCTTTTTATTTTTAGATTTGCATCAGGAGGCTTTTCAAATATTACTTTTGGAGAAGGACCACCTCCTTTAGAGTCGATACCATGGTGGGTATTTGTTAACTATGATTTATCTCATAGTTTTGTAAGTGCTTTAGTTTGTATTTCTATAGTTCATAAATACAATAAAAATATAGCATTTGCTATGTGGGCATGGCCTTTTCATATACTACTAGATTTTCCATTTCACTCTAAAGCCTATTTCCCAACTAAATTGCTATGGCCATTAACAGAATTTTCTTTTGATGGAATTCCCTGGTCAAATCCTGAGATATGGTTTCCAAATCTAGCAGGTATTATTTTATTATTTATTTATAGAAAATATAAATCAGAATAATATTCTAAAATTTTAATCGAATTTCCCTAAGATTCCAACAAGGTCAGCTACACGATTTGAATAGCCCCATTCATTATCATACCAGTTTAATGTTTTTACTAAACTTCCTTCAATTACTTTAGTAAATGGTGCATCAAAAATAGAAGAATGGGGATTCCCGATAATATCAGTAGAGACAACTGGCAGTGTAGAATATTCTACCACACTTGACATTCCCTCAGATTTTGATGCTGACATAACTGCTTCATTAATATCTTCAATTGTTACATTTTTCTTTAGTCTAAAAATACTATCCACAACTGATCCGTCTGGTACTGGGACGCGCATTGCTATTCCATCTAATTTTCCATTAAGTTCAGGTAAAACCTTACCAACAGCACGTGCAGCTCCGGTCGTTGTTGGTATGATATTTTCTGCGGCAGCACGACTTCTACGCCAATCTGAATGAGGAACATCAGCTAAACGTTGATCATTTGTATACGCATGAATTGTATTAATTACACCATACTCTATCTCAAAAGAATCATTTAATATTTTTGCCATTGGTGCTAAACAATTAGTAGTACAACTTGCATTAGAAATAATTTTATGATCTTCATTTAAACCATCATCGTTGACTCCAATTACTAATGTGTAATCAATTTCATCTTTGGAAGGAACAGTTAAAATCACTCTCTTTGCACCTGCATTAATATGTTGTTGAAGTTGTGATTTTTTTCTGAAAATTCCTGTCGCTTCAATTACAACATCCACTTCCATTTCTTTCCAAGGTAATAGCGATGGATCTCGCTCAGCTACCATTTTAATTTGATTCTTTGATGTTTTCATTATATCACCTTCTAATGAAACTGAATCTTTAAATGGGCCCATTACGGTATCATATTTTAGTAAATATGCCATTGCGTCATTATCAGCAATGTCATTAATTGCAACAACTGAAACATTTTTCTTACTATTTAATATTCTAAAAACTGAACGGCCTATACGTCCAAATCCGTTAATTGCAACTCTCATTCTAATTCTCCAATTGATGTATATGCTTCAGCTAATTCTAATATTCGATTAGCGAAGCCCCAACCATTATCAAACCATGCTATTGTTTTTAATAATTTATTCGAAGCTATCATTGTTGCTTTCGTATCAAAAACCATCGTATTACCACTTCCTATTGCATCACTTGAGACAATAGGATCCTCAGTATAACCAATGATATCTTTTAACTCATTTTCACTAGCAATTCTAAATGCTTCATTTACTTCATCAATTGAAGGCATGGTATTCATTTCAGTTGTAAGATCAACACAAGAACCATTTGCTACAGGTACATTCATGGCCATACCTGTAATTTTATCTTTGAATTGCGGCATTAATTCAGAAACATATTCTGGCGCCCATGTCTCATTTGGTATAATATTCTCTACAGCAGATCTACTTCTACGAAGATCAGATCGAACTGCATCAGCTAAAGGTTGATCTGAAGTATATGCATGAACCGTAGTCATCATAGCTTGTTTAACACCAAATTCATCATCTAAGACCTTTAGCATCAATGCTAATACTTGAGTTGTTGCAGAAGTTGTTGAAATAATTTTATCACTACTTTCAATAGTAGTTTCATTTATTCCTTTTATTATAATTCGGTCAATTTGATCTTTAGGTGGCTTAGTTACAAATACTCGATTAGCACCTGCATCTATATGTGGCTGAAGTTCTTCACGTGTTCTATAAACACCAGTAGTATCAATTACCAAATCAACATCATATGCATCCCAAGGAATTGAACCTGGAGTACCACCTTCCAACAGACGAACTTTATGATTATTATATACTAAATTATTTCCATCAAGTTTTATTTCATCACTCATTGTGCCATGAATAGAATCTCTCATTAATAAATAATGCATAGATTCAGGTTGGCCAAGGTCGCTGATAGCAACAAATTCAAAAAGTGGGTTATTGAACCCTATTCGAAAAATATTTCTACCAATACGCCCAAATCCAAAAAGTGCTATTCTTAAAGGTTTGTTCATTAAATGTCCTAATAATTAAAAAAAGCGTGTAACTATATTTATACGATACAATAGGACTAATGAAATTACTTTATAAAAGTAATTAAAAAAATATTTTAACTAGCAGGGTTTCTTATACATGCTATCATAAAGAAGTTCTGTTTTCTTTATAACACCTTCATTTAAATCATAGATATCACATTTATCAAAAGGTTTAGCGTAAATATGAAGACTTATAGCAGATTCTTCATATATATTTTCAACTGAATGGATTTCAGCTGGTCCATCTAAATAACCAACCTCTCCTTTAGTAAGCCCACTCATTGTTAATTTTAACGGGCTGATTGAATCTAATTGATAATTACTAATTTGTAATGCTCCAGATTCAATACGCATCCAACATTTTTCACCTTCATGGCCATGAATTGGTGCTGCTTGGCCAGGCTTCCAACAAACAATCAGGATTTCAAAATCTTTTTCTTTATGTACTAGATGACGAGCATATTTACTGTCTTTATAAAAACAATAATTATTTAATTCATTATCAGAAAATTTATATTTTAGAATGTAATCAGATACAGTTTCAACAGGAAAATCGTTAACTGCAAATTTTTTTAAATTATTAATTAAATCATTCATCTCTTAATATCTTCTTCAGTCCAATTGTTACTACAGGAATAACAAAAATAATCCAATATCCCCACGTTAATGCTCCATAACCTTTTGCTATTAAACCTATTAGTCCTACTTGATTTGCAAAAAATATAGAGATTAATAAAAGAAAAACACCAATCATTGCTCTCCAACTATCGCGCAAATCAGGTTTTACAGAAAGAATTCTTTCATTAAATCCATGGATTAAACCTACTCCAGTTTCAATAAATGTGCCAAATAAAACAATTTGAAATATAAACTTAAAGGGGCTCCAACCAATCTTTTCAAGAACTAAGTTAACAGGTACAGTTTCAGATATAATTTGAGGAAACTGACTAAGCATTGCAATAAACATAACTAATGCAGGTAACATTCCTATAATACCTGCAGCAACACCTGAAATAACAGCCTCTTTTCTTGAATCAAAATGACGTACACAAAATAAAATTGCTGGAGCTAAACCAATATTATAAGCTGCATATTTAATTCCGCCCATAGCCCAATTTGTATCAACAGTTTGATGAGAAAAACTTGATGAGATATCTACTGGGAACATTATAAATACCACAATAAACATAATTGCAAAAGCTGCATAGAGTATAATAGACCAAAAAGAGAGTACCTTTTCAACCAAGGCTGTTCCATTATAAACTATAAATCCTACCAAAGACATCATGACAATGATTCCAACTATTTCAGGCAAACTAAATATTTCACTAAATATTTCTCCAGAAGCTGAACCCATAACTGAAACAACAAGTATTAATCCAATTAAATATAAAATCTCATATGAAAACCACCATTTACCTAGAAGGCCACGAATAAAAGATCTATATTCGTAGTGTTTTCCTTTTCGAGCAAATTCAAAGCAAATGGCAAGAACAACACTCCATATAATAGTAGCAATTCCCATATTTACCAATCCTGAGACAGGACCTTCTCGAAGAAAAAATTCAACTAGCTCTCTACCTGTTCCGTAACCTCCACCAATAATTAGACTTTGGAAAATAAATCCAGGTAATAAATATTTTTGAAAAAAATTACTATTCAACTATGTATTCTTTTTTTATGAGCTCAACAATTTTATCTACTCCCTCACTTAATGGAATAGATACTGGAATCTTTAAAGTATCTTCAAGCTTTTTTTGATTTTCTCTTAAAATATCTAAGTTTGAATTTTCTTCGTTAAGTGCTATACCTATTACTTTTTTACCATATGCCTCAATTAACATAATTTCTTTTTCAATCTCTGGAAGCTTGTATTCAAATTCTTCAAGATCAACAAAATATTCTCTTCCAAATGGATGTACAAGAATAACTCCATTTACATTTCCAGATAAAATCAATTCAGAACCAGCTGGGCCAGAAGGATTTCTTAAGGATGATTGACCCTCTAATAAAATAAGATCTGGATTGGATTGATCAATGCATTCTAGAATGGCTCTTTCAAGCTCTCCACTTACAAAATCATTCGGTGTTGCATCAAAAATAAAGCCATGCTTATAACCCTGCATCCATCCAGTTTGTCCAGTGTAAATGATTTCTGTTTTTATATTTTTATTTTGACAAGCTTCCAGTAAAAAACGAGCTGTGGTTCTTTTACCCACAGCGCAATCTGTACCTAAGACTGCTAATATAGGTGTTTTCACATCTAAAATTTTACCTGACCAAAAATGAAGATCTGAAATTGACTTAGTTTTTCGAATGTCATTTAATTCTACATTATACTCTTTTGAAATTTTTTTAAATTGACGATCTTCACTTAAATAATGATGTAATCCTGAAATGATACTTAAACCATTTTTCATCGCAGAAATCAATTCATCTCGACAAGGCTCTGGTAATATTCCTCCAGGAAATGCTACACCTACAATACATACTTCAGCGTCACCATTCGAATTTTGAAAATAATCAGAAATTGATTTAAAAGTTGGAATATCTAGTTTTTTACCATCAAGAACTTCACCAGCATCTTTGCCTCCGTGTACACTATCAATAACAGCTAGAATATTAAATCGACTCGTTCCTCTTAGTAGTCCGTGTGCTGTTTTTGCAAAATTTTCAGCTAATAAATTATGAGTGAATATTACTGCTTTTTTCATCTTAGTTAACTTTTGAAGAAACCATTTTAACTCCAATTCCAGCAGTATCGTTTATAAACATTTTTCCATCTTTTAGATTAAATCCGCCTGAGACTAAATCTTTAGCTAAATCTAAACTCCCATCAAGATCTATATACTTTGTTGCGTTACATGCCATTGCTGCATGTAACGCAGCAGATATACTAATAATGCTTTCATCCATGCAACCCCACATAAGATCTATTCCAGCAGCATATGCTGCTGAGGCAATTTTAAGAGAGGGGTTTATACCACCACACTTCATTAATTTGATATTATAAATTCCAAATTTATTTGGTTCACAAGCTAAACGTTCTGCATCTTTTGGACTATGAAGACTCTCATCTGCTGCACATATTTTACGTATCTCTATTGGCAAATTATCCATTTTGTCATCTTGATTTGAATGAAGTGGTTGCTCAATAAATTCAACATTATCATTAATAGTCATTTCAAAAAATCTACTTAGGTCTCCAATTTTATATCCTTGATTAGCATCCACCCTTATTAAAATATGTTTTCCTATTTTTTCTCTTAATTTTCGAATTAATTCAATATCAAATGATACATCACTTCCTGTTTTTACTTTCAAAATTCGAAAACCTTGGGTCACATAATCATCTGCTTCTTCTAAAGCTGATTCTATAGATTTTATTCCAATTGTAACGGAAGTATAAAAACTATCATGTACTTTTCCCAAAAGTTGAGCTAGTGGAATATCGTTTAATTTGCTTAAAGCATCATATAATGAAATATCAACAGCTGTACGAGCTGCTGGATTTTTAGGCCATCTATTTTTTAAAGTTTCACAAATTAATTCAATATCTTCAATATTTCTTTTACCTAATATCTCTTTTGTTTCAGATTTAAGAATTGTTTTACATGAATCAATGTTCTCACCAGTTACAAATTCAGCTGGCGAACCAGAACCAATACCTTTAATTCCATTGTCTAATTCAATTTCAACAAAAACATTTTCAACGGAATCAATTGTCTCATACGCAATACTATATGGTTTTGTTAATTCTAAGTTTTCAAACCACGTTTTAACACTTTTAATCTTCACAAAGTTTATTTTTTATAACCAGGTCCATGGACAAATCTACCTGGAGTCATACCTGTATGTTCACCAGATTTAAGTACTTGAACTCCATTTACAATGACATGCTCCATTCCTGTAGCTAATTGGTGTGGATTTTCAAAAGTTGCATGGTCAGAAATAGTATTTGGATCAAAAATTACTACATCTGCAAAGTAACCTTCTTTTAAAAATCCTCTTTTCTTTAATTTTAATTTTGTAGCAGATAGTCCGGAAAGCTTATAAATAGCATCTTCTAATGTGATGACTTTTTCTTCACGTACATACTTACCCAATAATCTCGCAAAATTACCATAAGCTCTTGGATGAGGATTCGAATTTAAAAAGTCACCTTCAGGAGCGAAAGAACCTCCATCTGAACCAAAACTCATATAAGGTAACTGAAGTTGTTTTTTTATATTTTCTTCTGACATTAGAAAATAGACAACACCAACTCTGCTTCCATCTTGAATGACGAAGTCTATAGCCACATCTGCATAATGTTTATTTAATTTTTCTGATACTTCTGTTAATGTCATTCCAATATATTTTCTAAGCTCAGGGTTCTTAAAATCAGAGAATAAGACTCCATCAGGTCCAGCTAGATAACCTAGATTTTCCCAATCATCGGTGTCATTTATCATTTCTTCTTTTACTCTGGCCCTAATTAATGGATCTTTCAATCTCTCAACCCATTTTTCATACCCTCCTTCTTGAACCCATGGAGGCATATGAGCATTCAACCCAGTGGCACCAGCAATATAATTATACATATCAGTAGTTATATTCAAACCCCTATCTCTAGCATTATTTATCTTTTCAATAGCTAAATCCATTTTATAATGATTCGGAATACCTCCTGCTTTTAAATGGTAAACTTCTGCAGGTATTTCAGCCTTCTCTGCTATCTCTATAAGTTCATCTAATGCTTCTAAAAATTGATTACTTTCACTTCTCAAATGAGATATGTACATGCCACCAAATTCTGATGCAACTTTACATAGTTCAATTAATTCTTCTGTTGAAGAATAAAAAGCTGGTGCATAAATAAGCGAAGAGCCTATACCCATCGCTCCTTCTTTCATACCTTGACGAACCAATTCTTTCATTCTATTCATCTCTTGATTAGTTGGCTCACGATCTTCAAAACCTATTTCATGAATTCTTAAAGTAGTTGCACCAATAAATGAAGCAACATTTGTTGAGACTCCTCTTCTCTCGAGTGACTCTAAATATTCTCCAAGTGTATTCCAATCAATTTGAACGTCTTCGTTTTTTTGTTCTTCTTCTTTCATTTTTTCATTTAATGGTCCCATTGACCATCCTTCTCCAAACACCTCTAAAGTAACACCTTGTTTAATATCACTTAAGGAGCGCCCATCTTTGATAAGAGATGTCGTAGCCCAACTAAGCATGTTAATAAACCCTGGTGAAACAGCTAATCCAGAAGCATCAACTTCTTCTTTAGCTTGACCATCTATTGATTTTGAAATTTTAACTATTCTATCATTTTTAATTCCAATGTCACCCTTATATGGTTTTGATCCCATACCATCATAAAGCATTCCATCTCTAATGATTATATCATATTCTGCACAACCGATTAAAAAAAGAAAGGCTATTGATAAAATATATATTTTTTTCATTTTTTTATCCTAAAAATATTTGATTTTATAAAATTTAAATTGAATCTAAAGCCTGACTAATATCATCTATAAGATCATTCACAGATTCTATTCCAACTGACATTCTAATAAGTGATTTATCTATTCCAGCAAGCTCTAATTCTTCATCACTTAATAAAGAGTGAGAAGTTTGGACTGGACGTGTAATTAATGACTCTACGCCACCTAAACTAGCAGTACTAATAGGAATATCTAGTTTACTGATGAAGGCATCTGCTGTTTTAATACCACCTTCAATAATAAAGCTTAACATCCCACCAAACCCACAAAGAAATTGTTTGCCTCGAGCATGACTTTTGCTTGAAACAAGTCCCGGATAATTAACTTGATTTACTTTTTTATGTTGCTCAAGAAATTTTGCAATTAATAATGCAGATTTACATTGTCTTTCCATTCGAATGGAAAGAGTTTTAATACCGCGATGGAGAAGAAAACAAGCATGAGGATCCAAACTGCCTCCAAGATGATTTAACTTAGAAGTTATCATAGATATATGTGGCTCATTTCCTATGATTGCACCTGCGACAATATCAGTATGACCATTTAGATACTTAGTCGCAGAATGGAGTGAAATATCAAACCCATGTTGAATAGGACAAAATAATGCTGGGCTTGCCATTGTATTATCAATCATAGATATCAAATTATTTTCTTTTGCAAATTGAACTACCTTATCTAAAGCACCAATTTGCATGAGAGGATTAGTGATTGTTTCTACATAGATAACTTTAGTATTTGATTTGATTTTATCCTTCCAATTCGATGGGTCTCCAGAGTCAATAAAATCAACATCTATCCCATATTCAGGTAAATCATTTTTAATATAATCTGCTGTACCACCATAAAGAGTATTATTAGCTATTATATGGTCACCATTTTTTAAAAAAGTAAGTAGGGTTGTTGTGATAGCGCTCATTCCGGAAGAGGTAACCAATGCTTTTTCAGCACCTTCTAGTATCGCGAGTTTTTTATGTAATGCAATATGATTAGGTGTATTATTTAGACGAATATATTTTAAATCATTATAGTCAGTTTGTCCTTCAAACTCAAAAGTAGAACTTTGAAATATTGGAACATTCACTGCACCTTCAATTCGTGGATCAGGTTCTCCAGCATGGATTACTTTCGTATTAAACGATTGCTTCTTCTTATCCATAATCAATCCTTTTTATCTTTAGTTTTTGGCGCCAACTCCCATTTATAATCCTTATTAAGGGCATGTTTTTCAAACCAATCAAGTTCAATATTGACCTTAAACAATTCATGATGTAATTCTCTCCAGCCATGTGGTTCACGTGGGGCAACATATAAATGAGTTGGTATATTGTTTGATTTTAAAGCCCTATAAAGCTCAACAGATTGAGGCATTGGTACCCGTGGGTCATTTTCCCCAACCAATATGATTGTTGGAGTTTTAACCTTATAAATATCTTTCAATGGTGAATTATTCCAGTAAACATCTATGGGTGCATTTTTTTCCCAAGGTGTTCCTCCAAACCAAGGTGTACGATAGACTCGAACATCACTTTGTCCATACATTGATATCCAGTTAACAGCACCGGCGCCCGATGAAGCTGCTTTAAATCTATCAGTAAATGTAATTATCTTATTTGTCATATGACCTCCCGCGCTCCATCCCATTTTCACCATTTGATCTTCATCTACCATTCCTTTTTCTACTAAGTTGTCTACACCTGTCATTACATCTAAGTGAGATTGATTAAAATAACTTCCTACCATATCTCTTAAGAACTCATCGCCATACCCTGTACTTCCTCTATAGTTTGGTTTAAATACCATCCAGCTTCTTGCAGTTAAAACTTGAACATATCGGCTCCAACTTCCAAAACCAAATTTATCTGAAGATGCTGGTCCACCATGTGTCTGAACTACTAGAGGATATTTTTCACCTTTTTTATAATTCAAAGGGTAGTATAACAGGCCTTCAACTGTAATTCCATCTTCACCTTGCCAAGAAATAGCTTCTTGTTTAGGTAATAAATATTTTTGATTTAGATAGTCAAAATGATCCGTTATTTTTATTGGAAGAAATTTATTGTTTAGGTTTGCTAGATATAAATCACCTGAATTTGTTGGTGAATTAATTTTAAATACCATCTGATTTAATTTAGGTTGAAAACTCCATGAACCGATTGAATGATCACCCTTAGTTAGCTGATTAAGTTTTTGATTAGAAATAGTAACTTGAAAAAGTTCTGTACGAACTCCAGTGTTTGCATGAAAAATAATAGACTTACCATTTTTAGACCACTCGGCTGAGTTCACCTCATGAGGCATTTTTTTTAATAGTAATTCAGTATTTACTCCATCTGAAGAAGAAACAAATAAATTGTCATTAAAATAAAATTCAAAATTTTCATCTGAAAAACTGGTGAAAAGAATTTTAGAATTATCAGGAGAGAACTTTGCTCCACTTTCTGGAACATTATTATCAGTTATCTGGATCATACCAGTTCCATCTGAATTCATGGCCCAGACCTCTTGCATTTTTGCATAACCATATAGGGGATTAGGACCACGATGATAAGCTATCTTTTTACCATCTCTAGATAATTTATAATTTATAATTGAAAAATCTCCATTAGTGATTTTAATTACATTTTGTTCTTCAACAACCACTTTCCATAGATGACGTTGTTTATAATTTTCATCAAAAGCATAAACATCGTCTTTTATGTCATCTTTCTTCTTTTCTTCTTCCGACTTTGGGTCGCTAGCTAAAAAATATATATATTTTCCATCAGGTGACCATTGAATATTTAAAACACTAGTATGATGATTGGTTAATTTTGTTGCCTCTCCACCGTTATTTGATATTAAATAAATTTGATTTTTCTCTTCATCATCACTTCCTCGCTTTGATATAAAGGCAAAAGAGTTCCCAATCGGTGACCAACTAGGTGAACTTTCTCCATTCTCTCCTTGGGTCATCTGAAGTTTGTTTTTACCATCTTTATCTACACGCCAAATATGAGAGATACGTTTATTTTCATCCCAATTAGCTTCAGATAAAGTATAGAGTATAAAGTTGCCATTAGGAGATAAACGTGGTGAACCAATACTTGATACGTTAATTAAGTCTACAATTGACATTGGCACTTTATTTTGAGCAATCATAAAACTCATTATAATTATACTAAAAATATATTTTTTGAGGATTTCCATAATCTTCGCTCCTATTCTTTTAGTTTTTATCTTCCTTTTTAACGTAAGTATCTAACCAATTCGCTGTCTCCCACAATACATGCATAACTGACTCCCTTGCTTTATAGCCATGGCTTTCATGTGGCAGTAAAACAAGCTTAGCTGTTGCACCATGACCTTTTAATGCATGATAATACCTTTTACTTTGAACTGGAAAAGTTCCAGAATTATTATCTGCCTCTCCATGAATTAGTAAAATTGGTTCGTTTACTTTTTGTGCATGCATAAATGGTGACATTTCAAAATAAATTTCAGGAGCTTCCCAAAACGTTCTTTGCTCTGATTGAAATCCAAAGGGCGTTAAGCTTCTATTATAAGCGCCGCTTCTTGCGATTCCTGCTTGAAAAATATCTGAATGAGCAAGAAGGTTTGCAGTCATAAATGCACCATAAGAATGACCGCCAATTCCAATTTGGTCTCGAGTTGTTATATTTCTTTCAACCATGATATCTGCAGCCGCTTGCGCACTTCCAACTAATTGTTTTATAAAACTATCATTCGGTTCTTGATCACCTTCACCAATTATGGGCATGGTTGCACCCATAAGAATAGCATATCCATATGATAACATTATTAAAGCAGATGATGAGGAGGATGCTGGGTTAATGCTAAAAAATCTATGCGCAGATCCAACAACCTGAGAAGCTGCTTTAGAAGTTTTAAATTCTCTTGGATAAGCCCAAACCAATAATGGTAATGGACCATCGCTAGGTTTTCTACCTGGCGGTAAATAAAGCGTTGCAGAGAGATCAATACCATCATCTCTTTTATAAGTCAGCATTTCTTTATAAAGATTTTTCATTTGAGGGTATGGGTGCTCAAAATTTGTAACAGACTCTAATGAATTGTCTTTTAAGCCTCTAAGTAAATAATTGGGTGGTTCATCTTTTGACTCACGTCGAGTTAAAAATAGATTTTTCTTTTTGTCGATTATATTCACAGTCACTTCATAGTAAGGTGCTTTACAACGCCAGAGCCTTTTTGATTTATTTGTTTTAATATCAAATTCATCAATGAATGGAAGATCACCATCTGGTGATGCGCCATTTCCAGTCATAAAAACTTTTTGATCACCAATTAAAGCTACTACTGATCTGCCAAATTTATTTATTTCCATTATTGGTGAGCCTGGATCATTATATCTATCTTCATAAGAGCGATCTATAATTTTTTTGCTTTTATTATTTGATGGATTTAAATGCCACATCGTAGTTCTACGTTCAGTCCATTTTCTCGCTGAAACTAAAGCCATGTTTTTATCTCCCCACCTTACATTACTATATCTCAATTCTAATTTGATTAAAGATTTTGGTTCAGTATTAGCGAATGGTGAAGAAAGTGAGAATAGTTCATCTCTATAAGGAACATCAATATTTGGGTTACCTTCATCTAAAGCATTTACATAATAAATAGTTGAACCTACATCAGAGCGCCAAGCAAAAGAACGAGGACCAGATATAACAGCATCTCTGCCAATGGGAATACTTTCTGCAAGTGGCATATCCCTAAGAGTATGAATTAGATTCCCTTTGATATCTAGTATCTGAATGAGATTTGGAAATCGATATACAGGAACTAAATAAGAGTATGGACGATGAATCCTTTCTGATAAAATATATTTTCCATCAGGTGATGGCTCAGCTCTTCTAATAACTCCAGGCTTTCCAATTTTTTTCATCTTACCCTTAATATCTACATGAAGAACTTGGGCTGTCATATAATAATCAAATAAATCTTCATCATATGGACTTGTTAACAAATCTTGATATGTACGAGCAGGAGAAACCTTACCTAAATTTTCTTGAAGAATAGGACCACTAGGGATATTAGATAATTTTGGAGGATTACCTCTATTATCAACAATGGTTTTAATTATTAATGATTTACTATCACTTAACCAATAGAATGCTGAACCATAAATTGTATTTAACGGCTTTTTAATTAATAATTTTGCCTTTCCAGTTTTAGTTTCAGATAAATATAAATTTATCTGTTTACCATTAATTACAGACATAGCAATTCTTTTACTATCTGGTGACCAGCTTACAGCAGAAATTTTCGCGTTTTTAGGAAGACCTTTTACTTTCTTTTGTTTACCTGATTTAATATTTTGGATAAGAATACCTTTATAACTATTCGCTCGACTTCTTCCATTTGTCATAGGGTTTATTCGAAGACCAGCCAATCTTAGTTCAGTTTGTGATAGTTCTTCAATTGACGGCAGACTAGCTCTTTCCAATATTAATAAATGTTTTTTATCTGGAGATAAACGAACGTTAGGTGTTATAGGGGCATCAACCAAATCAGCTATTGCTTTTGGAGGAATTTTATATCCATCATCAGCAAATAATGATCCATAAAATAGTAAACAAAGTACAATTAATGCTTTTTTCATAGTCTCCCTCCTCAAGGATATTATATTTTTAGAGATAGAAGATAACTTATTTTCCATTCGATTCACAATGAACTACTTGAAAAAAATGAACCTTGTTTTTTAAAGTAGATAACTATTATCATTACCACTTCATTACGGTAAAATATTTATTTAAAGAGGAGTGCAAAATGAGCGGACTAGATATTTCAATCAAAGAAAATAAGTATCAATTATATGGACTGGTTACATTACGAGTTCTTATAGGCTGGCATTTTCTGTATGAAGGGATTGCAAAATTGATCAATCCTTATTGGTCATCAGCTGCTTATCTTTTAGATTCAAAATGGATTTTTTCTGGTTTAGCAAAGTCAATAGTTGCGAATCCTACTCTTCTAACAATTTCTGATTATGTTAATATGTGGGGATTAACTATAGTTGGTGTCTCACTACTACTTGGAATTTTTTCTAAATATGGATCATTAGTTGGAATGGCTTTAGTTCTATCGTATTACTTATTTGCACCACCCCTTTTAGGATTAGAGTATGGAAAACCAAATGAAGGAAGTTATTTGATTGTTAATAAAAATTTAATTGAAGCGTGTGCCTTGTGGGTACTTTATGCCTTTCCAACAAGCACAATTATTGGTTTGGATCGTTTTATTGCAAACCAAAAAAATAATTAAGGAGTATGAAATGAGCGATAAACAAAATAAACCAAATTTTGAACGAAGAGACCTTCTTAAAGGACTAGCTACAGTACCAGTGGCTGGAATTTTCCTTGTAAATCTCTGGCGAAAAATAAGTCGTGATAAAGCTAAAAAAGCAAATCTACTATCCGATCTTATTCAAAAGAAATCTGCTCCGGCTGCAGTCAAATCTATTTCAAATAGTCGGCATCTTAATATTGGAGTTATAGGCTATGGTGGTAGAGGCAGTCACCTTGTTAGAGGTGCCGGTTTTGCTACCAAAGGTTGGACTGAGACTGCTTCTGAAAATGCTCGAAAGAATAAATTAAATAAACAATTTGAAACATTCATGAGTCAAGAAGATTTAAATTGTTCTTTAGTTGGCGTATGTGATGTTTTTGATGTCAATGCTGAGCTAGGTATTAATGCTTCAGAAAATGATATGCGTCCTGGCGGTAAACCAACAGTGACTGCTACCCGTTATCAACATTATAAAGATCTTTTAGCAAATGATGATATTGATGCAGTTATAATAGCTACTCCAGATCATTGGCACTCACGTATTTCAATCGATGCAGCAAAAGCAGGCAAACATGTTTATTGTGAAAAGGGAATGACAAGAACTTTTGATGAAGCAATTGATGTTTATGATGCTGTTAAAGAAACTGGAATAACCTTCCAACTTGGTCATCAAAATCGTCAAGTAGAAGCAAATGAAAAAGCAAGAGAAATTGTCCAACAAGGACTTCTTGGTCCAGTTAATTTAGTTGAAATAACAACAAATCGTAATTCTCCATGGGGTGCATGGGTTTGGGGTATTCATCCAAAAGGAAATGAAAAAACAATTGATTGGGAAACTTTTCAAGAACCCTCCCCCAATAAAATTCCATTTGGCGAAGAAGCTCTAAAACGCTTTTTTAGATGGAGATGTTGGTATGATTATGGTACAGGATTATCTGGTGATCTATTTTCACATGATTTTGATGCAATTAATCAGATAATGGATATTGGTATCCCTAAGTACGCTTCTTCCACAGGTGGGGTATATTTCTACAAGGATGGTCGAGATGTTCCTGATGTTTGGAATGCAACATTTGAATATCCAGATAAGGATCTAACACTTCTATATAGTGCAAGTCTTTCAAGTAATAATCCTCGTGGGAATAGAATAATGGGACATGATGCTACAATGCAAATGGGTGGTCAAAGTGGTGGTGGTTCAATTCATGGTTTTGCAGTTACCGCTGATTCTGAGTCAACACAATATAAAGAAAGATTGAAGAGTGGAATCATAAATCCAAATTATCCAATATTTACTTATTCACCTGGTTCAAAAGAAATTGATGGTGTAACATCTGCAACTTCTCGTTATTTTGCAAATAAAGGATTATTATATACTTATAGAGCAGGTAAAAGAGTTGACCCTACACACCTACATATAAAAGACTGGTTAGATTCGATCAGAGACGGTTCAATGCCAAGATGTAATATTGATGTTGCTTTTCATGAAGCAGTTGCATGCGCTATGGCTACTGAATCTTATTTTACAGGACGTAGAATTGAGTGGGATCCAATAAATCGTAAACTGATTTAAAGTAGAATACTAAATGAATAAAAATACTCGATTAGGAACAATGATGTTCCTTCAATTTGCAATTTGGGGAGCTTGGCTTCCCTTAACAGCTAGATATCTTTCAGCAACTTTAGCTGAAGGCGGACTTGAATTCTCAGGTTCTGAAATAGGAATGATATTAGGATTAGCTGGCTCTATTGGAGCAATTGCTTCACCATTTATTGCAGGACAACTTGCAGATCGTTATTTTAGTACAGAACGTATTTTATCATTTCTAGTTATTTCTGGTGGGCTTGTTAAATGGTATACAGCAAATCAAACTGATTATGCTTCATGGTTATATTTATCTATCCTTTATAGTGTTTTATATATGCCAACTTTAGCTTTATCTAACTCAATTGCCTTTTCTCATATAGATGATACTGAAAATACTTTTCCTAAAATTCGAGTTTGGGGAACAATTGGATGGATTGTTGCAAGCTGGGCTTTTCCAATGATTTGGCTTCAGCAAGATCTTTCGTTTCAACTAATGCCACCATTCCTTTCAGGTGAAGAAGTGCCTGGCGTAACTGCTAGATTAGCGGATGCTCTTAAATTTTCAGGAATAATCTCAATAATTTATGGTCTATTTTGTTTTGTATTGCCTCATACTCCACCAAAAGCAGATGCTGTTGAAAAGTTAGCCTTTAAAAAAGCTTTCTCCTTATTTTCAAATAAGTCATTTTTGGTGCTTGTTTTAGCAAGCCTTGGAGTAAGCATAATACATCAAATCTATTTTCTTCAGACTGGGCCATTTTTATCTTCAATTGGTATTAAAGATAGTTCTATTGGACCAGCTATGACTATTGGACAATTTGCAGAAATTATAACAATGGCTTATTTAGGTTTCTTTTTAAAACGCCTTGGTTTTAAAAAAGTAATAACAATTGGAATCATGGCTTATTTTGCAAGATATATGATTTTTGGAACATCATTTTTACCTGTTTGGGTAATGGTTCTGAGTCAAGCATTTCATGGTTTTTGTTTTGCTTTTTTCTTTGCTGCTGGATTTATTTATGTAGATAAATTAGCTGAAGATGATGTCCGTCATTCTGCACAAACCGTTTTTGGAATAATTATTTTTGGTGGAGGACCTGTTATTGGTGGCTGGCTTTCTGGTAAATTACAAGAAATAAATACAATCGCTGGAGTTTTTAATTACTCTACTTTTTGGTATACACTTGCAGGAATAGGTTTAGTAACTGGAATATTATTTTTATCTTTCTTTAAAACACAATTAGAGACTAAAAATTAATTATGAATAATCAACGAATCGGAATTGGATTTATAGGTGGTGGCTTTATTACTCGGTTTCACATTCAATCATTAATTTCTGTAAGAAACTGTGACGTAATAGGTGTCATGTCTCGAACCAAGGATTCTGCTGAAGAATCAGCCTTAATAGCAAGATCAATTGGAGTAGGTGACAATGCAAAAGCATATGATTCCATTACAGAAATGATAGCTGATCCTGAGATAAATGCTTTATGGGTATGTTCACCAAATTTTGCTAGGATAGAAACCTTTGAGGAAATTGCAAATGCAATAAAATCTGGCAAAGGTAAATTAATTGGTGTCGCTTGTGAGAAACCACTTGGGCGTAATTTTGAAGAGGCTAAAAAAGTAAAAGAGCTCACTGAGAGCGTAGGATTACTTGATGGATACTTAGAAAACCAAGTTTTTTCTCCATCGATAACGCGAGGTAAAGAAATTATTTGGTCAAGGGGTGCTGCAACAACTGGAAGGCCATATTTAGCCAGAGCTGCTGAAGAGCATTCAGGACCGCACATGCCATGGTTTTGGGAAGGATCACTTCAAGGTGGAGGTGTTTTAAATGACATGATGTGCCACTCTGTTGAAGAAGCAAGGTTTATGTTAACTGAGCCTGGTAAACCAAGAGACTCCATTAAGCCTGTTAGTATTAGTGCACATACAGATTGTCTAAAATGGCAAAGACCCGAATATTCAAAAATATTATCAGATAATAGTAACGGAGAAACTGATTATTCTAAAAGACCGTCTGAAGATTTTGCTCGTTCATTAATTGAATATTTGGATGAAGACAATAATAAACTTATCATAGAGACTACGACTTCATGGTGTTTTGTAGGTGAAGGTTTGAGATTAAGTATGGAGCTATTTGGCCCTGAGTATTCAATGTTTGTAAATACACTTGATCCAGACTTAAAAGTATTTTTTAGTCGAAAAGTTACAGGTTCTGAGGGCGAAGATCTGGTAGAAAAACAAAATGCTGAATCTGGAGGTATGCCTGTAGTTAGTAATGAAGCTGAAGTATACGGCTATACTGCAGAAAACAGACATATGATTGAATCTTTCTTATCTGGAAAAAGACCTGAAGAGAATTTTGATGATGGCTTAGATGTAACTTACCTATTGATGGCAGCTTATATGAGTGCTGAGCAAGGTAAAACAATTAAATTACCAAATAAAGAAATTGAAACATTTATCCCTGCTGTCGCACGAGGTGAATGGAATCCAAAAGGATGAAAAATGAAAAAACTAATATTAATTTTAACTTCTATATTAATGAGTAGTTGCTCAACAGATTCAAATTGGACTGTACTTTTTGATGGTGAAACCGTTAATGGTCTTCGAGGTTACCGCCAATCGGGAATGCCAGATTCATGGGAAATAGTTGATGGGACCTTAAAAACTAAACCGGACCATGGAATAGATCTTATTAGTGAAGAAGTTTATAAAAATTTTGAGTTAGAACTTGAATGGAAAGTTCCTAAAGGTGGTAACAGTGGCGTCTTTTATTTCGCAAATGAGGAAGGTGATTATATTTGGCAAACAGCTCCTGAGATGCAAGTTCTAGATAATGATGTGCACGATGATGGTAAATTCCCACTTCAATCAGCAGGTGCTCTTTATGCTTTAATTGCTCCATCAAAAACAGTTGTCAAACCTGTAGGAGAGTTTAATCAAGTTCGGATTAAAGTTTATAATAATGAAGTTGAACACTGGCTAAATGGAACAAAGATTGTTGAGTATACTTATGGAAGTGATGAGATGTGGGCTCTTGTTGCAAAAAGCAAATTCAATAGTATGCCATTATTTGCAAAAGCTTCAGAGGGGCATATAGGCCTTCAAGGAGATCATGGTGAAATTTGGTATCGTAATATCAGAATAAGAAAACTTTAATTTGAAACGTAGAGAGTTTATTAAAAAATCTGCATCTTTAACTGCAGGAGTAACATTAGGAGGCTTAAGTAGCACACTACTTAATGGCTGTAATAATAAAATGTCTTTTAAAATATCTTTAGCAGAATGGTCTTTGCACCGTGCTTTAAATAGTAAAGAAATTGACCATTTAGATTTTGCAGCTATAGCCAAAAATGATTTCAGTATTAACGCAATTGAATATGTGAACTCTTTCTTTTTTAATCATGCTAAGGATAATGCATACCTAATAGAAATGAAGAATCGGGCCGATGACCATGGAGTTAAAAGTCTACTTATTATGTGTGATAATGAAGGAAACCTTGGCGAGCCTGAAGAGAAAAAACGTATTCAAGCAGTTCAAAATCATTATAAATGGGCTGAAGCTGCAAAATTTTTAGGCTGCCATTCAATTAGAGTTAATGCTCGAAGCTTTGGAACATATGATGAACAAATTAAACTAGCAGCTGATGGACTACGAAGATTGGTAGAATTTGGTGATAATATTGAAATTAATATTATAGTAGAAAATCATGGTGGCTTATCATCAAATGGTGAATGGTTATCATCCGTAATGAAGGAAGTAAATCATCCACGTATAGGAACATTACCTGATTTTGGAAATTTCCGTATTGAGAATGATAATTGGTATGATCGATATAAAGGCATGGAGGAGCTTATGCCTTATGCGAAAGCAGTAAGTGCCAAAAGTCATGAATTTGATAAAAATGGTGATGAAACTGGTTCCGATTATTACCGAATGATGGATATTGTTTTAGAAAATGGATATAATGGATATGTAGGTATTGAGTATGAAGGTAGTAAGCATAGTGAGATGGAAGGTATTCGATTAACTAACAAATTATTAAAAAAGATACAAAGCTCTATTTCTTAGTATCTACCAATATTCTTTTTTAATCAAAGATTTTTTATTCCTTTTTCCTTTTTTTCCAGCATTCTTTAATGTCTCTACAATTAATCCTACAAAACCCATTTTTTCCCATTCAGGATGAGTAATGTTTTTGTTATCTATTTTTTTTGAACTCATTTTCACTTAACAGCTTTAACTATATTATTTACAAGCTTTGAACGATAATCGCTTTTATTATATTTTGATATTTTTAGTTTAGTTATTAATTCATCATTTGTTAATTCTTTATTTAAAAATTTAGTTAACATATTTTGGATTGATTGGTCAGGGTTATAAGGTTTACCTATTCCAAGATTAATGGGCCATTCTCTACTTTTTTCTATAGATAATTTTGCTAAATCGATATTTTTTTTCTTTAATAATTCTATTGCTTTAGCCAAGTGTACCCATTCATAAAGCTGACGACTTTCTCGAGCCATCTCAGATGGTAAAACATTTGCTTTATCAAGAAATAAAACTGCCTCATCAAGTTTATTCATATATAAGAGTGATTTTGCATGCATGATTTTAACATCAAAATTATCAGAGAACTTTTCAATCAATTTGCTAGAAAGTTCCAAAGCACGTTTCCACTGATTGATCGATTGAAAGTATTTAACTGCATTTAATTGAATTATTCGAGAGTCATTAGACAAAAGAATAGATCTTTCTAGATCTTGAGATATGCCATTTTTTTTCATTTTTTCTCTTAATGATGCACGAGCTGCATAAAAAGGTCCGTAATTAGGAATATCTTTAAGATCGTTCATCAATTTAATAGCTTCTTCATCAGAATCTTTCGCCCAATGATTTAGAGCTAAATAATATCTCCATTTCCAATCATCACTATTCAATATTGACCAATTTAAAATTTCTAAAGTTTCTCTTCTAAATGGAAAAACAAATTTAGGTGATAAAAGTTCAGAGCTTTCTAATATAGAACTATCATTATTTAGATAAGCTAACCACGCTTGGTTAACAGGACTATTTTTTGAAGTTCTTTCTAATAATTTTATCGCTTCTTCATTTAATCCTCTATTAAAATACGAAATTGCTATTTCTAAATGTGTTTGATCTGAGTATTCGTTAGTAATTAAGGAATTGTATGCATCCCATGAATATTTAGATGAATTCAAATAATAAGCTTCTAGGTTAGCAAAATGATGAAGGGGATCTACCGATAATAATTTATTAATCCATTTTTTTGTCGATTTTTTATCACCGGATTTTCTATATGCTATGATCATTGCTTGCATGGCATTGATATTATAACGATTGTAATCCAATGCATTTGATGCATATTCAATAGCTAGTTTCCATTTATTATTTATTAAATGAATTTCTGCCATTTGTGCTAAAGCTGCAGATCTATATTCAGTAGAACGTGAAGCCCAACCAAAAGCTTCTTTTGCATCATTATATTTTCCGAGCGCTCTATAAATATTTCCTGCTAAAAAATTTGCTTTAGCATTATAACTATCAATCGATAAAATTTTTGTAATCGCATTTAAGCCTTCTTTATATTTTCCTTTTCGAAAATAAAGATCTGCCATCGCACTATTTGCATCTAAATGTTTAGGAGAATTTGATAAAACCTTAATAAATAAGTTTTCAGCTTCTAGATAACGTCGTTCTTTTAATAATTCATAACCTTCTAAAAATTGCTGATCTTGTTCTGAAATTGAATTCAACACAGATTTATCTACTTTAAACGACCTATTAAATTGAAGAGTTTTTGGGTCAGAATGAAAATATAGATCAAGCTCTTCAACAACAACATCAAAGGATTTAGAAGGTTTTGCTAAGTTCAACGAATGAAGTTGCATTGGTATAAAATTTATAGTTTTTGTTACCAAAATTTCTTCATCTGATAAAACCTTAAGCGTTCCTTTTTTATTTATAAAAGAGTGAAGTTTAATCTCTAAACTATCATTTAATTCAACATTCATGACGCCATCTCTAGAAGCTTCGTTCATCCCTTCCGTTTCTTTTATAGGAAACCAATACTCAGTCCATAAGTCTGTAACATATGGATCAAATTTTGCTTTGGTTATTGGATTAATATGATCACCAGGCGAATATTGGACCCATTGACGACCAGCTTGAAATTCTACATATTGTCCATCAGTATCTGTTAGATGATCTTCCCAAATACCCCCTTCATCAGATAATGCCCAAAGCCAAAGCTTTTGTCCAGGCATTTCATCATGTTTTGCCCAATGACCAAATCCATAATTATCATTATGATAATAACCTCCAAAAAAGTTTTTCCACTGTCCTACTACATGGTAAGATTTATGCCCTTCAAATCGATTATTATCATAATAGGTAAGATTCCGATCTTTATTATCAATAGGCCAGGGTTTTACTTCACCGCTATGCTTTAAGTACTTATTTCCTGGAAATATCATCTCCAGGTCATCTTGAGCAAAAGCTGCTGCCGTCATCCAATTGTAATATGCTTTAGTAGAGGGTAAAGGGTTATACCACATTGCTTTTGTTTTAAAATTAGAGCGCCCAGGTTCCAAGTTAACCTCAACACGCCAATGAGTTCGAGAAGGTAAATCCATTCCACCAACAAAAGTTGATACACTACCATCTTGATTTTTTTTAGTGATGTAGTCAACGGGCGTAGCGGTAGCTGGCGTATGTCCAATAACACCAAAGTTAAACTCTATGCCCCCTGATGTCCATGGACCTCTTAAGGAAATATTTCTAAATTTCATCACTTCATTACGATAAATAAATTCTTCTCCATTTGATTTATCAATTGCACCCCAAACTTTTCCACCAACTTCTGGTAGAATAGAAACTTCTATGTGCTCATTTTCCATTGTAATTACTTTCCATTCTTTTTGGGTACCGTCATGACTATATCCCATAAATGAATGATAGGGATATAGACGCCTATCTTTTGATAGTATTGGAATGGGGTTTGGTTCAGAAAAAGGGTATGTCTTTAAACTTTTATTTTCTTCAATTATGCTTGGACCATTTTTAGAGCACCCAGTAACAAAAATTATTAATATTAAAAATATATTTTTACTCTGCAATCTACAATCCTATATGTGTAACTGAAAGAATTGGAGATTTTGAATACCATTCAATTTTATATAGATCACCATACTGATCATCTTCAATCTTCAATTCATCATCGATACCAAAGAGTCTTATCAAATTCGGTATAGTATTAGAATGACCTGATATAATGACAGTTTTATTACATTTTTCAAGTGCCTTTTTAATCTGTCCCTCAGGGTCACTTGCTGTATGTATTAATATATCAGCATTCCATTTTTTAGCTAAAGGATTTACAGTTTGCTGTGTACGTTTGAATTCACTAGAATAAATAATACCATTTTGAATTAAACTTAATGAATCTGCCAAAGCTTCTGCCCTAATAAATCCTTCCTTAGTTAATTCTGGATTCTTCTCTCCTTCTATTATCTGCTTTTCAGCATGTCTAAAAAGATATATTGTTCTAGGATAGCATTGAAAATCTTCAGTCGAGTAAGTTGATTTAGAGGATATACAACCCTGTAAAGTAAAAATTACTGTGATTAATAATAATTGAATCTGCTTCATATCTGAATTTAGTCGACTGCGATATTAAAAAGAAATATTCCAAAAAATAGTTTTTCATAACTATTTTAGACATTTATGAATATTCCACCATAAAAAAATCATTTATCTTTTAGAATTATTTCTGGTGAAAAAAATATAAAAATATTTAATTATCTAAAGAAACATCCAAAAATTTTAAAAGATCTAAGGGCTCTTTAAATAAATAGTCTGGTGAAAAAGAACTGATTTTTTTCTCATCGCTTAATCCCCAAAGGACACCTATAGAAATCATGTTTGAATTTCTAGCTGTTTCAATATCAAAACCAGAATCACCCACAAAATAAGACTGCTTCGAATCAATATTAAACTGTTTTAAAACATAGTTGGCACTCTTTGGGTCTGGTTTTAGAGGAAATTCTTCTCCAGAGCCAATTGTAATATTTATATATTCTGGAAAAAATTTATTTACACATTCTACAGTGAATTCATGTGGTTTATTAGATATTACAGCAGTAGGAATGTTATTATCTTTCAATTTCTTTAAAATATCTATGACATAAGGAAAAACTTTAGCCTCTTTATTAAGATTTTTTCTATAAAATCGATTTAATGGTTCAATATATGCGTCAATTGGTCTGCCGTGATCTTTCGGAAGTGCTCTTTCTAAGAGGTCTCTTATCCCTCCACCGACATTATTACGATAAAAACTTGTTGACCTTATTTCATAATTAAACTCATTAAGTATATCATTGACTGAATTACCAATATCTGCAATAGTATCTATTAATGTGCCATCTAAATCAAAGATCATTGATGATGGTTTTTTATTATTCATTGTTTTTTTTACTTATTAAATATTTTTTGACAGATTCCCATGTACCTGAATATTCACACCTATCTATTTTTTTTCCTAGTTGATAGTCATACATTTTGTCATAGTATGCATTTAAGAGAATTTCTATCCACTGAGTATGAATGTTTTGATCATCATTCTCAAAGGCTTTCTTGATCAAAATATCAACTTTTTTAAAATTATCTCCACCAAGTCTTTTTGAGATCTTAGAAAGTTTTAAACGAAGTTCATCTGATTGATTTTTTAAAGTTTTTCTATCTTTATAATTTTTAACATATTCATCATAAATATTCTGTATTCTATTTTCTATGGGCTCTTCTATTAAAACAATTTTAGAATTAGACATTTTATTGTAAAATTTTTCAGGAATAACTAATCGTCCAATAGTACGTGATTCATCTTCAAAGATAATTGTATTATCTGAAATTTGTAAATAATCACATGCTAGATTATTTTCAAAATTAATAGGTGTTGGTTGCGGTGTATCAAAACTTCCAAAAGCTGATCCTCGATGATTAGCTAGCCCCTCTAAACAAATCGAATTATCTAAAATATTAATTAACTTTGTTTTGGCTGAACCTGTTCTTCCACTTATGATAATCCATTTTTTATTATCACTGCTAGCATCATTTAAAATTGAAAGGCATGTATTTCTTAGCGCTTTAAAGCCTCCAGAGATTCTTTTAATATCACAACCTACTT
>JBJKZT010000017.1:0-81539 GCA_045569055.1 Fidelibacterota bacterium
ACTTAGGAGCCCCATGGCTTGAACGTAACTCAAGATTATCAGAGGAACGTACTGATTTAGTTGTTAAATCAATTGGATTAAAAAAGAATGATGTCATAGCAGATTTTGGTGCAGGCAGTGGTTACTACACAAAAAGATTGGCCCCATTATGTAGTTTAGTATACGCAGTAGACATTCAAAGAGAAATGTTAAAAATTAATAAAAATAATATGATGAGGAACAAGGTAGATAATGTAGCCTTTATCCTTGGAAGTGATAAAGTAACAAACCTTCCTGATCAATCATTGGACTATTTAATTATGGTTGATGTCTACCATGAACTAGAATATCCTTATGAGATTATGCAAGATATTCACAGAGCAATGAAATTAAATGGTCAAGTTATTTTAGTCGAATATAAAAAAGAAGATCCAAAAATAATGATTAAGCCATTGCATAAAATGAGCGTTAAACAAGTAGAAAAAGAAATGAATTATAGTGGTTTTATTTTAAATCATTCTTTTAATGAACTTCCAATGCAGCATATGCTTTTCTTCATAAAAAAGACAAAATAAATGAATTTTAATATAGTAAAGAATGAAATGTTTGACATTGATAAAGCTAAAGAATCTTGCAATTCTTTTAAATCTGATTTGAAAGATGTATTAAAATTTCATAAATCATTAGGTAACGTAGAAACTCCATTAATTGAGCTAAATGAGCTTTCCAAAAAACTAGGTGTAGGAAGCATTCTTATTAAAGATGAAAGTTATCGTTTTGGACTAAATGCATTTAAAGGGTTAGGTGCCTCTTACGCAATGAAAAAACAAATTGAAAGATTTCCAAATATAGAAACTTTTTGTACAGCAACAGATGGTAATCATGGTCATGCTGTTGCATGGATGGCACAAAAGCTAAAGAAAAAAGCTATTATTTACATGCCCAAGGGGACAGTAGTTGATAGAGTTAATGCCATCAAAAGTAAGAACGCAGAAGTAATTGTTATTGACGAAGGTTATGATGCTGCAGTAGAGATTGCGAATAAAAGAGTAATCCAAGGAAATAGTGATGGCAATAATTCATGGTCTTTAATTCAAGATACGGCATGGGCAGGATATGAAAAAATACCATTAGATATTATGAAAGGTTATTGGACGCAAATGCATGAAGCGACCAGCCAAATTAAAGATAAAAAAATTGATGTTATTTTTCTTCAAACTGGTGTGGGAAGTTGGGCTGCTTCAATTATTAGCTACATTCTAAATAATTGGCATTATTATCCGCTCTTTTTTAGCGTTGAACCATTTTCAGCAAATTGTTTAGCTGAATCAATTAGGGCTAAAAAAAGAGTAAAGGTTAACAATAAAGAAAGAACGTCTATGGCAGGGCTTGATTGTGGAACTGTTTCGACCTTAGCTTGGGAAATATTAAAAAATAGCATTACCTGTTCAATCTCACTTAAGGATAGCTATACTGAAGATGCAATGCGTGCCTTATCAAACCCATTAAAAGATGATCTAAAGATAATTGCAGGAGAATCAGGAGCCAGTGGACTAGGAGCACTTATTGCTCTAAAAAGATTAAAAAAATATTATAATAATTCCTTAAATGAAAACTCAAATATTTTGATAATTAATACGGAAGGAGATACTGATAAAATTAATTATAAAAGAATAATTGACGATTAATGGTTTAATAATATTTTTAGTATTCTTCCCACCATGAATTGAATTTTTTATCAAGTTTTTCTTTTGAAACAATTTCTCCAATTTTAGGAGTAAAATACTTAAGACCAATTTGCTTAGCTAGCTTAATAGATTCTTTGACTGGTTCATCCCATGGATGCATAGCCAACGTAAAGCCACCCCAATGAATTGGCATAAAATATTTAGAATTAAGTTCTTTTGCTGCTAAAACTGCTTGAGAAGGGAACATGTGTGAATGTTTCCAAGCTTTATTATATTGACCACAATCAATCAATGATATGTCAAAAGGACCGTGCTCAAGTCCAATTTGTTTAAAGTGTTTACCATAGCCACTATCTCCACTAAAATAAATTTTTATAGCTGATGATTTAATTGCCCAAGAGCTCCAAAGGGTGCTATTCCTATTTAATGGACCTCTACCTGAGAAGTGACGAGCTGGAAGAGAAGTAAATTCAATTTCATCTATTTTAAAGACTTCGTTCCAATTTAATTCAACAATTTTTTTGTCTTCAACTCCCCACCCTCTAAGATGATTGCCAATACCATAAGGAACTATAAAAGTATTTACATTTGCTTTAATTCGTTTAATTGTTGAATAATCTAAATGATCGTAATGATCATGTGATATGACGACAACATCAACATTAGCTAAGGAATCTAAATTTAAAGGAAGAGTTTCGTTAAATCTTTTTAAGCTTGGAATAGGTAGAGGGGCTGCATGAGTCCCAAGCATTGGGTCTAATAAAATAATTTTACCATTTATATTAAGAATGAAAGCTGAGTGACCAAGCCACGAAATTTTGAATTTATCATGACTTACTTCTTTAAATAATGAATAATCAATTTTACTAGGTATGATATCTTTAACTGGTTTTACATCGGTATTGTCATTTGGTTTGCTTGGCGATACCATTTCATCTTTAAAAAAATCCCAACCTGACACATCCTCAGTAAACATTGGTGTTTCTTCTAAATTTTGAAAACCATCTTCATTAAAGTTTGAAAATGTTTCATATTTGTTTATTTGCTCGTTTGAAGGATTTGAACCGAATTGTGGAGATATATTTATAAATAAAATTATTATCACTATAAATGCAAGTAAAACCAAAAGAGTATAATAAATAATAGATTTAATTTTTTTAGTAATAGACATTTTGATATTGAATTGTAAAGGTCGAGGTGTTAAAAAATAAAGTAATGTCAAGAAAAAGTAGGCCTGAGGGTCTTCAAGGACCCTCAGGCAAAACAAAGAACGTTTTATTTATTTAGATAATTAATATTTAATCAATTAAAGAAAGAAGGCTACAAAAAGTACCATTTACTATCATATCATATTCTTCTTGATCCATTTCAAGGTCAGAAAGTGACATGCAACCTTCATCTATTAACTCTTCCAAAGAGCTAGCATAATTATCACAAAGATCTTTCCCACTTTCGCCACCACCATCACCTGTTTCCAAGTAAGTATTAAATGCATTCATTGAAGATGTAAAATCTGCTGTAATTGCAGCACACTCACTTACTTCTTTAGCTTCATCTTCGCAAGAAATTGCGATTAATGATAATGAGAGCAATGGAAGAATTATGTATTTTTTCATGATGTAAAACCTTTCAATTAATATTAAAATTTATTCCCCAAAAATTTAGTAGCGGAGGAGGGACTTGAACCCCCGACACTCGGATTATGATTCCGATGCTCTAACCAGCTGAGCTACTCCGCCATTAAATTACTAAAATAGCTATCTAAATTAGCTCACTTAATTAATTTTCTTCAAACAATTTTGTGCAACTTTTCATTATTTATCTGTTAATTTCGTCCGGTTTCAAATGAGAAAAATCTCGCAAGTAATTTTAACGTATCGTTTTAGGAGTGTAAATGTATAATTCAATTGAAGAGTTCATGGCCCACATTGAAGCTAAGAATCATGGTGAAAAGGAATTCCATCAAGCTGTTAATGAAGTAGTTGAGTCATTATGGGATTTTCTTAAAGATCATCCAGATTATGTTCATGCAAAGATTTTAGAAAGAATCACGGAACCAGAGAGAGTACTAATGTTTAGGGTGCCGTGGCGAAACGATAAAGGTGGTGTAGAAGTTAATCGTGGGTTTCGAGTAGAATTTAATTCAGCGATCGGTCCCTATAAAGGTGGTCTTCGCTTTCACCCATCTGTTAACTTAGGAATTTTAAAATTTTTAGGATTTGAACAAGTATTTAAAAATAGTCTTACAACGTTACCTATGGGTGGTGGAAAGGGAGGTTCTGATTTTGATCCAAAAGGAAAGTCAGATAATGAAGTAATGAGTTTTTGTCAGTCATTCATGACTGAACTCTCTCGTCACATAGGCCCTGATACCGATGTTCCTGCTGGAGATATTGGTGTTGGGGGTCGTGAAATAGGTTATATGTTTGGACAGTATAAGCGTATTCGCAATGAATTTACCGGTATTTTGACCGGAAAAGGTCTTAACTGGGGTGGAAGTCTAATTAGACCAGAAGCAACTGGATACGGCTGTGTTTACTTTGCAGAAGAAATGCTGAAAACAAAAGAAGATTCGTTTAAAGGTAAAACAGTGACTATTTCTGGTTCTGGAAATGTTGCACAATATGCTACTGAGAAAGTAAACCATCTTGGTGGTAAAGTTGTTTCTTTATCCGATTCAGGCGGAACGATCCATGATGCCAATGGTATTGATGAAGAAAAACTATCATTTGTCATGAACCTAAAAAATGTAAAACGTGGTAGAATTAAAGAATACACAGAAAAGTTTGGAGGTAAGTATCTCGAAAATCAACGTCCTTGGAGCATACCATGTGATGTTGCTTTACCTTGCGCTACTCAAAATGAGATAAATGCTTCTGAAGCTAAGTCTTTAATTAAAAATGGTTGTATTGCAGTAGCTGAGGGTGCGAATATGCCATCTGAGACTGAAGCAGTTGAAGTTTTCTTAAATAGTAAAATTCTTTTTGGTCCAGGAAAAGCTGCTAATGCAGGTGGTGTTGCTGTTTCTGGTTTAGAAATGAGTCAGAATTCGAGCCGTATTTCTTGGGGTAGAGAAGAAGTCGATCAAAAGCTTCACCAAATTATGCAAAGTATTCATTCAGCATGTGTAAAACATGGAAAAACTGACGATTTTACGGATTATGTTAAAGGCGCTAATATTGCTGGTTTTATAAAAGTTGCCGATGCCATGATGGATCAAGGTATCGTTTAAAAAGTTTATAGAATTCAAAGCATAAAAAAAGAATTATTTATAAAAAACTGATTGTGGTTTTCTATATGCCAGAAGCTTCGTGCTCATCCATTTTTTCTTGAACAGGTGCTAAAGGTTTAATAATTGACCCCTCGCCAGTTTCACCATCAATAGTTACTGATAAAGGACGCCCCAACCGTATCCATTTAGTATGCTTAGTTACAGCTGTAACTTTTTGATTATTTAACCAATCAAGATCTAAATAGTCCGTTTTTTTCTTATGATTAAGTGTAAAATAACCAATACGCATTGAGGTTACATTTTGAAAAAAATGACTTCCGAAAGATGGATCTACAGGAAAATCTTCCATTCCAAACTCTATAATGACTTTAGCATTGGATATTTGGTCCCACTCGACAGGCACTCCTAACCATGGATCTGCTGAACCCCACCTGCCAGGACCAATTAATATAAACTGTTCTTCTTCAGACATTTTATTATTAATGTGTTCAATGTCTTTAGCAATTATTTCTGTTTGAGATGCATCAAAAGTCTTAGGATCAACAATAACAATATTTTGAATATTATCAATTAAGCCATTTCCTAACGCAACTGAACTTTTACAAAATAAATCATCTTTATTTATGGAGTCAAACTTTTGAACACGCTCAATGCCACCAATAACCATTGGTTTTATTTGAAGTAGACAAAACTCATTTTCTTTATCATTGTCTTTATGCATGTTAATTGCAAATTCAATCTCAATTGGACAACCCAAAGCATTTTCACCCATCTTTAAAACATCAATTAATATTTCTGGGATAGGTGCGCTATTCCATTTTAAAAAAGATGGAAAAGTTATTACTCGTGTGCCAGCGTGTCTTAGTGAGTTTCTTAAAACATTATCTTCTTCAGATATAACACTGCCAGACCAATGAAGCTCTCCATCTTTTTCAGCTACTGAAAGTTCAAAAGAAGATGTATTCTCTTGTTCTCCGTTTTTAAGCATTTGAGAGCCTTTTTTTAAATCTAATGCGTAGAATTCGTTTTGTGAATTATCAATAGTTGATCTGATTGAATAATATTGAGGAATTATACCAGGATATTTAGGTGAAAATCTCAATGATTTTTCACCTTCAGCAATAGTTCTTCCTAATCCAAGCGCAAGATGCGCAACCCCTTCTTCACGTTTCATGTAAGAAACAGGGTAATAATTAAAACTTTGTGCTGAGCCACTAGCGCTTGGATAAAACAATGAATCATGTTCTTTACCTATCAATTCCATTATTATTACAGCCATTTTTTCTTCTTCGTGATGGTGAACTGAATTCTCAATAAGCGCTTTTGGTTCTTTCAGGTAAGTAGAGGCATAGACTAGCTTAATAGCTTTTTTTAGTTGCTCAAGACGAATAGTTTTAGAAGTATTTGAATTTGGAAGCATGTACGTTGAATACATACCTGCTAATGGTTGATATTGAGAATCTTCAAGTAAACTAGAGGAACGAATAGCTAAAGGATATTTTACTTCAGTTAAGTACTTAGATAAGGTTCTAGATAAATTTTTTGAAAGTTTTCCTTTTAAAAAAGAATTAATAATTGTTTTATTACTTTTATCTTTTGAAAATGCGGTCTTCCAAAGTTTATTATCGTCCATAAAATGATCGAATTCATCTGTACCAATAACTGCAACTTTTGGAACGCGTAACTTTATATCATTAAACTTTTGATCTATTTTTGATTCCGATAATAAATTGATTGCAAATGCAAGACCTCTTGCTTTACCTCCAAGGGAACCTGTAGACAATCTTACAAAGTTTAGATCTCTATCTTTTACAGATGAAGAATATTGAACAATTCGACCTTCATTATTGGCCTCTAAGACTACGTCAATTTGTTCAACAATTAGTTTACGCAAATCGTCTAAATTATTAAAATTATGTACTTTAAGAGGTCTTATAATTGAAGCGACTGAAAATTCTCCTCTTACGGCTAACCAATTAGAGAAATGATTTTTTGAAGCGTGGAATTGAAGTGTTTTATCTGGTATTCTATTTAATGATTTCTTCAATGATTTTAAATCACTGGCCCTTGAGATTTCTTTACCTCGATTATTCCTGAATATAAAATCTCCAAAGCCAAAATTGTTTACAATAAAATCTTCCAGTTCTTGAAGTAAAGATGAAGTTTTTTTGTGAATGAAAGATGCATTAACAGCATTAGCATCTTCATTGTGATGTGGATTTGTTGATTGTAATATTATTGGCATATCAGAATCTTTTTTACGAATGTATTCTGCTAATTTGATACCTGCGTGGTCGTCTAATTCATTATTTTTGGGAAAACGAACATCTGAAATAAAACCAAGAATATTATGACGATAATCATCGTAATATTTGATGGCTTCTTCATAGTTCGATACTAATATAATTTTTGGTCTTGCTCTAAAGAGTAATAGTCTGTCAGTATCAGATAAACTCTTATTTATTAAGTTTCTTGCATGAAGAAGTGCCGTTCTGTAAATAAGAGGCAGAATTATTGAATAATATCGTGGATTATCTTCAACTAAAATTATGGCTCTAATATCAGCAATCTTATAATCTCGCTCAAAATTCATTTTATCTTCAAAATTCTTTATTACAGCTGGAAATAGATTTGCATTACCTGACCAAATAAAAACTTTATCAATACTTTTATTCATTCTTTCTTGCGGGAGAGATGTTATCTCTGATTCATCAAAAGCGAGGAGCACTATAGGTTTATCTGGATATTCAGCTTTAACTTTTTCACCAAACGTAATTGGATCCATGTCAGCTATGCGCATCATAACAATAACTAAATCATAACTTCTATCTGATAGCATTTTTAGACCAGTGCTTGCATTTTTTGCATGCCATACTCTAGGCGCATAAGAAAGGTTCATTCCCAAATACTCATAAAGAATTTGTTGAGTTAATCGCCCATCTTCTTCAAGGATAAATGAATCATAGGGGCTTGCAACAAGCAATATTTCATGTATCCGATGCAACATTAGATCTTGAAAATTAAATGATGATTTAGAGTCTTTAGGCATAATTAACGATTCAAATTACTGACTCTTCTTAATGATAGAAATAGAATTTATTTTATAAAAAATATGTTTAAGAACGACTTAAAATATATACTTTACATTCGTAACTTTAGCAAACTAGATATAGATAAATAATCATTAAATATAATTTTTCTCTAAATTATAAATTAAAAAAAGTCATTAATAACTTTTTAGGAAATAGAATAATAATTGTTAAAAACACTTAAATCTTTTGACCTTAAAGATAAGCGCGTTCTCATTAGAGTAGACTTCAATGTTCCTGTGGAAAAAGATATTGTTGTGGATGACTTTCGTATTCGAGCTGCTCTTCCTACAATACAGTACTGTTTAAATGAAGGCGCTAAAGTTATTTTAATATCACATTTAGGTCGTCCAAATGGTATTGTAAAAGAAGAGCTAAGTTTAATGCCAGCGGGAGAAAAGCTAGCTGATTTACTAGAAATGCCTATTAAGTTTTCAAATGATTGTATTTCTGAAGATGCTCATGATGTTACTTTAGGTCTTCGCTCAGGAGAGGTCCATTTACTTGAGAATCTACGTTTTCATATTGAAGAGAATAAAAATGATCAAAAGTTTTCAATTAACTTGGCAAAACATGGTCAAGTATTTATAAATGATGCTTTTGGTACCGCACATCGTTCGCATGCTTCTAATGTGGGCGTAAGTAAATATTTTAATCAAAAGGGTATGGGGTTTTTAGTTGAAAAAGAGTTAGAATTTTTGGATAAGGCAATGAAAATGCCTAGGAAACCATTAACTGTTATTCTTGGTGGAGCAAAAATTGATACAAAAATCGATCTGATTAATAGATTCATTCAACTAGCCGATCATATTATAATTGGCGGTGGGATGGCATTTACTTTTTTAAAGGCTAAAGGTAGAGATGTTGGAAAATCGCTTGTTGATTCATCTATGATTTCTGAAGCAAAAAAAATACTAGCAAATGCACGTGGAAAAACAAACATAATTTTTCCTCAAGATTTTATCTGTGCAAAATCAATGAAACATAAAAAAACCTTTGTTAGCAATTCAAATGAAATGACTTCTGATTTAATGGGTTTAGATATTGGTCCAAAGACTATTGATGAATTTTCAAAAACTATATTTGATTCAGGTACTATTCTATGGAATGGCCCAATGGGCGTATTTGAGATTGAAGGTTTTCACCATGGAACCCAAAAAATTGCAAAAACTATTGGTGAAGTCACAAAAAATGGGTCAACTTCAATCGTTGGTGGAGGAGATTCAGCAGCAGCAATTAAAAAATTTGAGATGACTAATAATTTTAGTCATATTTCCACAGGAGGCGGTGCCTCTCTTTCTTTGTTGTCGGGTAATATTATGCCTGCTATTTATGCGTTGGAGCTTTAGATGAAGAATAAGCCAATTATTGCTGGAAATTGGAAAATGAATAAATCTAATTTAGAGGCGAAATCATTCGTCAGTGATATACAAAATCGCATATTGGATAAGGGTGATACAAAGGTTATATTTTGCCCGCCATTTACATCGCTCTTTACCATTGTTGATACACTAAAGAATTCTCAATTAAGTGTTGGAGCTCAGAATGTGCATTATGAGTCTCAAGGTGCATATACTGGTGAAATTTCAATTGATATGCTTGCATCAATTGGTGCAAAGTATGTTATAATTGGCCATTCAGAGCGACGGCATATATTTGGGGAATCAGATGTTTTTATTAATAAAAAGATTATTGCTGTTAATAAATCAAATCTAATACCTATTTTTTGCATTGGTGAGAAACTTGAGCAGCGCAATTCAGGTTTGACAGGTAAGGTCCTTAAAGATCAAATAGAATTTGGATTGAAAAAAATTGATAGTATTGACCCTGATAAGTTTATTCTTGCTTATGAACCTGTTTGGGCGATTGGAACAGGAGAAACTGCATCAGAGTCACAAGTTGAGGAGGCTCATCTTAAAATAAAAATGTATCTTAAAACTCTCTTTGGCTCAAAAGGTGAGCAAGTACCAATTCTTTATGGTGGCTCAGTCAATGAAAAGAATGCACGGTCACTAATTAATATTGATGGGGTAAGTGGATTTTTGATTGGTGGGGCAAGTCTAAAGATTGATAGTTTTTGTGAAATAATTAATACAGTAAAAAAAATTAAGAGGTAAAATATGTTAGGTTTTTTAATTGGAATACATGCAATAATAAGCGTCCTGCTTGTTACTGTCGTTTTGATGCAAGCTAGTCAAGGCGGTGGTCTAGCTGGTTCTATTGGCGGTCAAACCACTAATGCTATTTTTGGTGGACGCAGTGCCTCAACTGCATTAAGTAAAATAACCACTTATTTAGCTGTTGCTTTCATGGGGTTAGCACTCCTGATCAGCCTTCTAGGTCGACCATCTTCTGGCTCAACAGGTTCTGTTATTGAGCAAGCACAAGAAGAAGGTGCTTTTGAAACACCAATGGAAACTCTTTCTTTACCTGCCACTACATTGCCCGAAAAGGAAAATAAATAAATTGCCTTTAGGCCGAAGTGGTGGAATTGGTAGACACGCAGGCTTGAGGGGTCTGTGGGGGAAACCTCGTGCCGGTTCGAGTCCGGCCTTCGGCACAACTAATTTAATTACAGGAAGTTATAACTATGTTTAATAAAGTATTGATTTTATCCTTTTTATTTGGAGTGATATCTGCACAATCTCCTGATGAACTTTATAAAACTGCTCAGGCTAGTTTAGATGCTGGAAAAGTATCAAAAGCTGAAGAAGAGTTTAATGCAGTACTTCAAGCTGACCCTACTTTTGCACCTGCATATTTAGGCCTTGCTCATGTTTCAATGCGTAAGGGTGACCTTAAAAAAGCTGGTGAGTCTTTGAAGGAAGCGATTGAAGCTGACCCAGAGAATAAAGCTTTTAGAGAAGAATTTGAAACTATGAATGAATTAAATACCTTAATGAGTAAAGGTATTCGTTCTATGAAAAATGGAGATGCAGACAATGCTTTTGAATCGTTTAGAGTAGCTTTTGAAAAGTTTCCTAATTACCCTGAATCAGTATTTAATATGGGACTTACTCATTTTCGAAAAAAAGAATTTACTGAAGCAGTTGACTATTTTGGTAAAACTCTAGAAATAAACCCTGAACATAAAACTGCTTATGCTGCAATTAAAAATGTTGCAAAAAACTATTTTAATCAAGGCAATCAATCTTATAAGAGAGGTGATCTTGAAGGCGCGTTATCTTCTTATGAAGAAGTATTAAAAGTTGATAATACTTTCTATCAAGCTTATTATCAAATTGGAGTAATTCAGTCTAAAATGGGAGATAAAGAATTGGCTGTTTCCTCTTACGAAGAAGCTCTCAATGTTAATCCTCAATTTTATAAGGGTTATTTTGCTCTAGGTTTAGCGAAAAATGGTATGAATGATACTAATGGGGCAATAAGTGCTTTACAGTCTGCTGTTGATATTAATCCAGGTTATGATAAAGCATATGGAGCAATGGGGGATATCTATATAAATTCAAAAAACTATGATAAAGCTAAACAAGTTCTAAATATTGCTATAACTGTAAATCCTAATTATTCTAAAGGCCATGCTAATCTTGGTATTATTTATGTTGAAGAAAAAGATTGGGAAGCAGCGGTTACTTCATTGCAAATGGCTGTAGCTTTAAATGAACAAGATGCAATGAGTTACTTTCGTTTAGCAAGTGCACAAAATTCTACAGGAAATTGTGAAGAAGCAAAAATTGCAGCTAGAAATAGTACAGAGTTGAAAAATAGATTTGGCGGTGCTTGGTTTGAATTAGGTATAGCAGAATGGTGTTCTGGCAGAGGAAATAAAACAGCTTCGCTTAATGCATTTGAAAAAGCAAGAGGTGATAGAACATGGAGAACGATGGCTGAATATGAAATTGACAAAGTAAAAAATCCTCAAAAATACGAGAATTAACCCTCTTTTAATTTAAACCATGATTAAAGCGATCATATTTGATCTCGATAATACCTTACTTGACTTTATGAAGATGAAGCAGTTTGCCGTTAAAGCTGCAATAACTGCAATGAATGAAGCTGGTCTAAATATAGATGAAGATCAAGCATATAAAGATATTTTTAAATTGTACGAATCTAAAGGTTGGGAGAATCAGCAAGTTTTTGATGATTTTCTCATACAAAACTTTGGTAAGGTAAGTAATAAAATATTAGCTGCTGGTATTGTGTCATATAGGCGAGCTAGAGAAGCAACCTTATTAGTCTATCCAAATGTAAATAAAACCCTGATTGAATTAATTAAAATGGGAATTCAACTAGCCGTTGTTTCGGATGCACCAAGCAGAGAAGCTTGGATGCGATTGTATTATTTAAATTTGCACCATGTATTTGATCCTGTTCTAACTTATGATGATTCTGGGGCTCATAAGCCTTCACCTAAACCTTTTGAAATGGCTCTTGATATTCTAAATGTCAATTCAGATGAAGCATTAATGATTGGAGATTGGCCTGATAGAGATGTAGTTGGCGCGAGTCAAATAGGCATGAAAACTATTTTTGCCCGTTATGGTGATACATTTGGTACTGTAGACTCTGGTGCTGACTGGGATGTGAATGACATATATGAAGTTGTTAATATTGTAAAGGATTTGAACAACGAGTAATCAATCCATTGGAACGGACATTGTTTCTGTTCAACGTATTAATCAACTACTTGAACAGCACGGTGATCGCTTTAAACAAAAAACTTTCACAGCAAACGAGGTTATCTTTTGCGATGGAAAGCCAAATCCTTCAATTCATTTTGCAGGTCGCTTTGCTGCAAAAGAAGCTATAAAAAAATGTATTTATAGTTCTGGTTATAAAAAAGAAATCCCATTTAATAAAATTGAAATTTTACCTGATTCAAATGGCATACCTTTGGTATCAATTATTGATAGATTGAGTTATGAAAAAATAAATGTTAGTATATCCCATGAAAGTGAATTTGCTGTTGCAGTAGCTATTTTTTTCTATAAATGATACTTCTTACAAAAGATCAAGCAAATAGTCTCGATAAAGTTGCAATTAATAAGCATAATATCTTAGGAACTACTTTAATGGAAAATGCAGGTCAAGGTATAGCTAAATTTATAGATTCAACTTTAATTAATGATGATAGTGCACAAATTGGAATTATTTGTGGTAAAGGTAACAATGGTGGTGATGGGTTCGCTGCAGCAACTTTTCTTAAAGATATGGGCTTAAATATTTCAATTTATTGTCTCATCTCAAATAAAGAAATTTCAAGAGATAGTCTTTTTTTTTATGAAAAATGTTTAGAAAAAGATATATCAATTTTTCATCACAATGTCATTCCTGAAAATTTACCTGATTTTGACTTAGTGATTGACGCTATTGTTGGTATAGGTTTTTATGGTGAGCTTAATGGAAAACTTGCACCTTGGATAAAATGGTTAAATAAATCTAAATGCGTAATATCAATTGATATACCATCTGGTGTATATGCTGATACAGGAAAAACTTCCATTAATACAGTAAAAGCAGATCATACAGTGACTATGGGTTCACCAAAAATAGGTATGTTGCTTGAACCAGGTAAAAGTCACTGTGGATTAATAAATCCTATTGACATAGGTCTTCCTAAAAATTTTAAAAATAAAAATTCATTTGATTGGAGTTTGTTAGAAAATGATCAAATTAGTTCAATGGTACACAACCTTGATAAAAAAACACATAAATATAAACAAGGAAAAGTTTTAGTTTTAGCGGGTTCCATCGGGATGACAGGTGCAGCATATTTATCAACTATGGGTGCTCTTAAAAGTGGCGCTGGAATTACAAAAACTTTTGCACCAAGATCATTGAATTCTATTTATGAAAAAAAGATAACTGAGGGGATGACGGTTGTTTGTGATGATTTAGGCAACGGGTGCTTTATTGAAGATAATTTTCATACTATAATGAATCACATAGACTGGTGCGATGTTATAATCATTGGACCAGGTTTAGGCTCTAATCCAAATACTATAATGTTATTATCAAAACTTATTAAGGAAATAAATAAACCGCTTGTAATTGATGCTGATGGCTTTCAACCTTTTTACAATAATTTAGAATTATTTAATAAAATAAAATCGAAATTTGTTATTACGCCACATCTTGGTGAGTTTAGTAAGTTAACTGGTATTGACAATCACTCGCTTGAACAAGATTTACCAAAAAATATAGAGTATTTTATGAATGAATTCTCTGGAACTCTACTATTAAAAAATGCGCCTTCTTTTGTTGCATGGGAATCAAAAGCTTGTGTTAATTCTACTGGTAATCCTGGGCTTGCTACGGCAGGGTCAGGGGATGTTCTTACAGGAATAATAGCTTCCTTTATCGCACAAGGAAAAACTGTTGAAGAAGCTGCTAAAATAGGAATGTTTATTCATGGGAAAGCAGGAGATGAATTGGCACTTGAAATAAGCCAACGTGGATTAATTGCCACTGATTTACTAAACAAGGTATCTAGAGTAATATCAAATTATGAATTATAAACAATATCGTATTGCTCTTTTAATTTACATGATTGTTATACTTGGTTTATCATCATTACCTGGTGATAATATTCCAAAATCATGGTTATTAAGTTTTGATAAACTTATTCATCTTATAGAATATTTTATTTTAGGTATATTATTGATGAAAAGCATGAAAAGTGTTTCTACTAAAATGCTAATGATTGTTATACCGTTTGGAATATTTTTTGGTATTGTAGATGAGTATTTACAATCTTTTATATCTGGTAGATTTTCAAGTGGTTTAGATGTTTTAGCTGATACAATTGGCGTAGTGATCGGTTCATTGCTTGTTCTAGGGAATAACGATAAATGATCAAAAAATTATTTATAAAAGATTTTGCAATAATTAGAGAATTAAATATTCCTTTAAAAAATGGATTAACTGTAATTACTGGTGAAACTGGCGCTGGTAAATCTATTTTATTAAAAGCACTTGGATTTGCTTTAGGAGCAAAATCAGATAAAACTTATGTTAGAAGTGGACAAGACCAATCGGTTGTTGAAGTTGAAGTTGACAAAAATAGTATATACCGACGATTGCTAAGTAAAGGTGGACGTGCTAGATCCTTTATTAACGATGAACCATTTGTAGATATTGATTATCAATCATCAGTAAAAGTTATCGCTGATTTTCATGGACAAAATGAACAACAATATATTTTAAGTCCAAATACGCATATTGATTTTTTAGATAGTTTTTGTAAATCAAAAAAACTTGTAGAAAAAATTGATTTTATTTTTCATAATCTTGCCAAAACAATAGAATTATTATCTAAGGCAAAAGATCAGCAGGAAACAGCTTCTAATCAAAAAGAGTTATTAAAGTTTCAATTAAATGAGATTAATAGTATTTCACCTCAAGAGAATGAAGATTTAACATTAGGAAGAGAATTTAAACGTTTAAACCACATTGACGAATTGATTTCAACTATAAAGAACATGAATCAATCATTGACGGAACATGATCATTCAATTTATCGTCAATTATCATCAACCTTAAATGATCTTGTTCGTTTAGCAAATTATGATAAGGAACTTGACCCATTTATGGATTCAGTTAAGCAAGCATCTGTGGCAATTCAAGATGCATCAGTTGGACTAATGCAGCATATCGAGAATATTGATAATGACCCAGAACAAATCAGTATAATTGAAGAGCGCTTGCAAGCAATTGAAGGTTTAAAAAGAAAATATGGCGGATCTATAGAATCTATATTTTCATTTAAAAAAGATGCTGAAAATCAGCTTGAAAGTTTATCTGGTCTAGATGAAAAAATAAAAAATTTAGAAGAAGAAAAAAGTTTGTTTGTTTTACAATATCAAAAACTTGCAGATGAGCTACATATAAGGCGTGTAGAAAAAGCTAAAGTACTTTCAAAGAAGATTGAATTTGAAATGGCGCAGCTAAATATGGCTGGATCAACTTTTGAAATAAAGATCACAACAAAACATAATACTGAAAATTTAATCACTTTTGATGAAAAAGGAATACTCTTTGGTCCAAAAGGATATGATAATATTGAATTTTTTCTTAGTGCTAATCCAGGAGAAAGCACTAAGCCACTTGTTAAAATTGCCTCTGGTGGTGAAGTGTCTAGAATAATGCTAGCAATAAAGTCTATTCTTGAAAAAAGTGATCCCGTTAATACTCTCATTTTTGATGAAATAGACTCAGGCATCTCTGGTCAAGCAGCTGAGAAAGTTGCTTTATCGCTTGAAGCATTATCTAAAAATAAACAAGTTTTATGCATAACGCATTTACCTCAGATTGCATCTAAAGCTGATCATCATATTTTTATAAATAAAAAAATAATTGATAATAAAACTGAAGTTATTGCTAGCTATTTAAATGAAGATGAAAAATTAGAAGCTATAGCTGGACTTTTTAGTGGTGAAAAAATTACAGTGGAAAGTATCTCAACAGTCAAAGAATTCAGGAATAAAGCTCGTGGATAAATTAGTAGTTAATGGATCATTAGAGCTTAAAGGTTCCATTGATATTAGTGGTGCTAAAAATGCTGTATTACCTTTAATGGCAGCCACTCTTTTAACCAAAGGAGTGCACAAGATTACAAGAGTACCTGACTTGAAAGATACACAAACATTTTTACGGTTATTAGAAATGCTTGGTGCTAAAACGAATTTTAATGATGGTGAATTAGTAGTTGAAAGCTCAAATATTAATTCGGTAGAAGCACCTTATGAGTTAGTTAAAACAATGCGGGCTTCTTTTTATGTCATGGGCCCCTTACTTGCCAGATTCGGAGAAGCTAGAGTTTCACTTCCAGGTGGATGCGCATGGGGACCACGACCAGTAGATTATCATCTAAAAGGGTTTGAAAAGCTTGGTGCTGAAATTATTCTTGAAGAAGGATATATCATTGCTCGTGCAAAAAAATTAAAAGGAGCAGAAATTCATTTTGAAATTCCTTCGGTAGGTGCTACAGCAAATATTGCAATGACTGCAATAATGGCTGAAGGTAAAACAAAAATTACAAATGCTGCTGTAGAGCCACATATTGTTCAATTATGTGAGGTATTAAATCAAATGGGAGGACACATTGAAGGGGTTGGTACAAGTGAGCTTACTATAATTGGTACTGATAAATTATCTCCATTGGATGTTGAAACTATACCTGATATGATTGAAGCTGGGACTTTTCTTATGGCTGGCGCTACTTTAGGCAATATTATCTTGAATAAGGTAGACCCAAATCATTTGCGTATTGTCATTAGAAAACTAAAACAGGCAGGTTGTGAATTAATTATTGATGATGATTCTATTTCAATTCATAAATGTAATCAACTTCAACCTGTTGATATGACAACTGATGTACATCCAGGTTTTCCAACTGATCTTCAGGCCCAATGGGTAGCATTGATGTCTGTTGCAAGCGGCTCATCTCATATAACAGATATGATCTATCATGACCGTTTTGCACATGTTCCTGAACTAATACGTTTAGGTGCAGATATTACTTTAAATAAAAATATGGCCGTAGTTAAAGGTCCTAAGATCTTAAAAGGGGCTCAAGTAATGTCAACCGATATTAGAGCAAGTGCATCTTTATTAATTGCAGCCTTGATTGCTAAAGGTCAGTCTGAAATCAGTCGGGTTTATCATATTGATAGAGGTTATGAAAAAATTGAAGAAAAATTTAAATCGCTTGGTGCAGAAATACATAGAGAAAGTGAATAAATAAAAGAATGGCAATCAGTTGGATTTTATAATTAAGATTTACAGTTTCACTGGAAAGGATTCTTCATGCGCATTGTCATAATTGGAGTTGGGGAGGTCGGTTTTCACGTTGCAAAAGCATTAAGTCAAGAAGACCATGATATAATTGTTATGGATCTGGATCCAGCAAAATGTAAACGCGCTACTGAAAGCTTAGATGTAATTGTAGTTGAAGGGAATGGAGCAAGTCCACGAAACCTTTCAGCAGCAAATGTACAAGATGCAGATTATGTTTTATGTTTAACTAGAGTTGACGAAGTTAACTTAATTGCATCACAACAAGCTCACGAGCTTGGGGCAAAAAAAATAATAGCTCGACTTAGAAACCAACAGTATACAACAAGAGATTCAATAATTAAGCCAGAAAAATTTGGAATTGATTTAGTTATCCATCCAGAAAAAGAAGCATGTAAAGAAATTGTTCAATTAGTGCGTCATTCCTATGCAACCCAAGTAATGGATTTTGAGGGTGGTAGAATTCAAATGATTGGTATTCGTTTAGATGAAGATTCGCCAATCATTGGTAAATCTGTAAGGGAAATATGTGAAGATGAAGCCCATGATTTTAAGTTTGGAATTATTACTGTTTTAAGAGATGGAGAATCTCATGTTCCTTGGTCTGATTATATTTTTAAAAATAATGATACTGCATATTTCATTGTAAAAACAAAATGGTTAGAATCCTTAATGTACCTTTTAGGCAAAGAAGCTACGCCCACAAATTCTATTATTATTTTAGGTGGAAGTAAAATGGGCCGTAGTCTTGCCGAAGAACTTGAAAAAGAAATGACAGTAAGATTAATAGAAAGTAAAAGAGATAAGGCAGAATGGCTTGCATCTAATACTAAAGAAACAATGGTCATTCACGGGGATGGAACAGATGTTGAGCTACTCAAATCTGAAAATATTCAAGATGCAGATAGCTTTATTGCAGTAACTGAAAGTGAGCAAACGAATTTATTATCTGGCATGCTAGCACACCATCTAGGCGTCAAACAATCTGTAATTCATGTTAGTACAACAGAATATATGCCAATTGTTCAAGAACTTGGTGTTGGTTCAGTCTTAAGTAAAAATATGTCAACTGTTAATTCAATTCTTCGATTCATTGCAAGTGATGAGATTGAAACATCGGTAATGACTTTTGATGAAATTGATGTAGAGGTAATTGAATTTAATCCAAAGCCAGGTAGTAAGGTTACAAAGCTACCTCTTGAAGAAATTAATTTTCCTGAAGATAGTATAGTTGGGATGACGAATCATCATGGAACCCTTTCAATTGCTAGAGGCTCAACTCAATTATCTGATGAAGATACCGTATTAGTATTTGCAAAATCAAAAGCAGTTCCAAAACTAAAGCGTCTCTTTGAGGCTTAATTGAATATAAAAACCATATTAAATATTCTAGCAGCAATGCTAGTAATTACTGGTTTATCTATGCTTTTACCAGCGCTAATAGCTTTTATTTATGGAGAAACCGATTTATATGGTCACTTAAAATCATCTTTAATTTGTGTCCTATTAGGATTGCCTATTTGGGTCTTTACTCGTAAAAGTAAAAGACTAAATAGTAAAGATGGTTTTGCAATTGTCAGTTTTGCCTGGATTACAGTTGCATTGGCAGGTTCATTGCCATTCTATTTAACTGGAATTATTCCAAATTTCACTGATGCTTGGTTTGAAGCTATGTCTGGCGTAACTACCACTGGAGCTACAATTATTGGTAATCCAAGTACACTTCCACATCTCATCAATGGTATTGAAAGTATGCCGCATGGAGTACTTTTTTGGAGATCTTTTTTGCAGTGGTTAGGTGGAATGGGTATCATTGTATTTACTATTGCCATTTTGCCACTATTAGGTGTGGGTGGTGTTCAACTTTTTAAAGCTGAAGTACCTGGACCAGTTGCAGATAAAATAAAACCTAGAGTTAAAGAAACAGCAAAAATATTATGGATGGTTTATATAGGTTTTACTTTTTTACAATTTTTACTTTTAGGATTTGCAGGAATGTCTTGGTTCGATTCTATTTGTCATGCTTTTACTACAATGCCCACAGGTGGATTTAGTACTCAAAATGCAAGTATAGCTGCTTACTCTAATCCTGTAATTCATTATATAATAATATTTTTCATGTTTGTTGCCGGAGTCAATTTCACACTTCATTTTCGCGCAATTACTGGAAACTATAAATCCTATTTTAAAGACTATGAATTCAAAGTTTATTTTTCAATTCTTTTTTTTGCGACCATCTTTATTTTTCTTAATATATCTTTTTCAAATTCAGATTGGTCTCACAATAGTTTCCTTATATCACTATTTCAATCATTGGCATTGATGACAGGCACTGGTTATGCCAATGCAGATTATGAACTTTGGCCATTTTTCAGTCAACTTTTACTTTTCTTTATGATGTTTTTTGGCGCAATGGGTGGATCCACGAGTGGAGGTATGAAAATTGCCAGAGTTATTTTATTAATTAAATATGCAGCGACTGAAACGCGTAGAATGTTGCATTCTAGGGCCATTATTCCAATAAGAATTGGTGATAGAACTATTGGTGATGATGTGATTCGTAATACCTTAGGCTTCTTTTTAATTTATCTTTCGTTCTTTGTGTTGACTGCTTTGGTGTTGACTGCTTTAAATTATGATTTCACATCATCTTTAAGTGTAGCTGCATCAGCAATAGGTAATGTTGGGCCTGCTTTTGGATCTTTTGGCCCCACAGATAATTATGCTTTATTACATCCTATTGGTAAATGGATGATGACTTTTTGCATGTTATTAGGACGTCTTGAAATTTTTACTATTATGGTATTATTTAGCAGAACTTTTTGGAAATAATCTAATGTCATATATAATAACTGAGATAAATGATCAAATAGCTTGGATCACAATTAATCGGCCCGAGTCTCTTAATGCAATGAACCCAATAGTTATTGCTGAACTTGAAGAAGCGCTTAATAGCTGTATTGAGGAACCATCTGTTGGAGTAATTATTTTAACGGGTTCCGGAGATAAATCTTTTGTAGCAGGTGCAGATATTAAAACTATGCAAACTATGAGTGCTGAAGAAGCTTTGGATTTTGGGAAAGTTGGTCAAAAATTAACAGTTGTAATAGAAAACTCACCTAAACCGGTGATTGCAGCAGTCAATGGTTTTGCTTTAGGTGGAGGTTGTGAGATTAGCCTAGCTTGTCATATTAGAGTAGCTAGTGAAACAGCTAAGTTTGGTCAACCAGAAGTTTTATTAGGAATTTTACCTGGCTGGGGTGGAACTCAGCGGTTACCAAAATTAGTTGGGATGGGTATTGCAAATGAAATCATTACAACTGGAAGAATGATTAACGCTGTTGAGGCGAAACAAATTGGTTTAGCAAATCATGTTGTCCCTATTGCAGAATTAAAAGAAAAATGTGAAGAAATTGCAATGCAAATTTTAAAAAATGGTCCTAATGCAATTGCTAAATCTTTAGAGTGTATTCGAAATGGAGTAGGGCTGTCAACTAAAGATGGCTTGGATATGGAAGTAAAGAATTTTAGTAATTTATTTAATACTGAAGAAACAAAAGAAGGATTATCTGCATTTGTTGAAAAACGTGCTCCTAATTTTCGAAAATAATTATGAATACTAAACATAAATCACCATCTATAATTGACGCTTTAATTCCCATAATTTTACTTATTGTTATGTTATCAATGTCGGTCTACTTATATGGAGATGATTCATCTTATGGTGCAAATCAAATTGCTTTAATACTTTGTGCTTCTATAGCTGCATTGATTGGAATAAAGAATGGCTATACTTGGAAAGAAATGGAGTCAGGTATAATTAAAGGTATTTCCATGGGAATGGGGGCTATCCTAATTTTATTGGCTGTAGGCGCACTGATTGGAACATGGATCATGTCAGGCACAGTGCCCGCCATGATATATTATGGATTAAAAATATTATCACCTTCAATATTCTATTTTGCAGCTTGTATTATTTGTGCACTTTCAGCGATAAGTATAGGTAGTTCATGGACAGTAGCGGGCACACTTGGCGTTGCTTTAATTGGAATATCCTTAGGCTTAGGTCTTTCACCTGAAATTACAGCAGGTGCAATAATCTCAGGTGCATATTTTGGTGATAAAATGTCACCACTATCAGATACTACAAACTTAGCTCCAGCTATTGCTGGCACAGATCTTTTTACTCATATCCGACACATGATCTGGACAACAGGTCCAAGTTTAATAATAGCTTTGATATTATTTTTAATTCTTGGATTTCAACCAACATCAGAAGGTGATACCGCAGGATTGGCCATCATTCAAGATACAATTATTAATTCATTTAATATTAGTATGCTTTCTTTTATCCCTTTAGTAATAGTATTTGTTTTGGCATATAAGAAGGTACCTGCGTTTCCAACTGTGTTAATTGGAGCTTTGCTTGGAGGAATATTTGCCGTATTTCTACAACCTCAAGTTATTTCTAATTTTGTTAATGACCCTCAACTCTCAAAAAGCCTGACGATGCTTTCTGGTGTATGGACAGCGCTTCATTCTGGGTTTTCATTTAATAGTGGAGTTGAAGTTGTAGATGCATTGTTAACTCGAGGTGGAATGTCAAGCATGTTAAACACTATTTGGCTAGTTATATGCGCGCTCACTTTTGGTGCGGTCTTGGAAACCACTGGATTACTTAATATCATTGTTAAATCATTATTAACATTTGCAAAATCAACGAGTTCATTAATTGTAACGACAATTGCCACCTGTATTGGTGTCAATATAATAACTGCCGATCAGTATATATCTATTGTTATACCTGGAAGAATGTATAAAACAGAATTTGCAAGGAGGAAACTTGCACCCAAAAACTTATCTCGAACACTTGAAGATGCAGGAACAATTACATCACCACTAATTCCTTGGAATACTTGCGGCGCTTATATGTCCGCATCTTTAGGTATTGCAACCTTTGCCTATTTACCATTTTGCTTCTTTAATCTAGCAAATCCTATAGTAGCAATTATATATGGTCTCTTAAATATAAAAATTGAAAAAATAGATGAAGAAGCCCTTGAAAATTTAAAAAAAGCTAATAGCTAATAAATAATATACCATTAGGTTTTTTTTACAAATTCTCATAATATTTTCATATATTTTCAATAATAATAGATTATGTTAGTAAAGGAGAGCAAACGCATGAAATTATTAATAAAAGCATGTATTCTATTGACGATAACGTTTGGTTTTGCTAGTGCTCAAATCACTGGTACAGTATCAGATCCTAATGGAGAACCATTAGCTGGTGCAAATGTTGTTGTTAGTGGAACATCTTATGGCGCAGCAGCAGCAAGTGATGGTACTTATTCAATAGATATATCAGATCTAGCTGGTCAAACATCAGTTTCTTTGACTGCTTCGTACATTGGTTATACATCCGAAACTACTGAAGTGGATATATCTTCAGGTAGTGCAACACAAAATTTTTCTCTTGCTGTTGATGCTATAGGTTTGAAAGCTGTTTCAGTAACAGCTCTTGGATTTGAAGCTGATAGAGACAAGCAAGGTTCAACGAGTTCATCTGTTACAGCAGCTGATATGACAAGATCGGGTGAGGCTTTAGTGGCAAACTCTTTAGCAGCTAAAGCATCTAATGTTATTGTTAATTCAGTTAGTGGAGATGCTGGAGCAGGAACATCAATTAAAATTAGAGGTTCTAATACTATATCTGGTGCAAGTCAACCTCTTATCGTTGTAGATGGTATGCCTATTAATAACTCTCAAATTTATGGAAATTCAAGCCGTTTTGGTGGAGTCTCTCAGCAATCAAGATTGAATGATCTTAACGCAAATGATATTAAATCCGTTGAAGTTTTAAAAGGTGCGTCCGCAGCTTCATTGTGGGGTTCTAAAGCTGCTAATGGTGTGATTGTTATCCAGACCAAAGATGGTTCTATGGGTAAAATGAAAATGAATTATAAGCGTACACAGTCTTATGACGTGATTCATGACAGACTTGAAATGCAAACTACATATGGTCAAGGCAGAAGTGGTAAATGGGGTGTTTATGCAGAGTCTTGGGGAGATAAAATAGCTGAACGTGCCGGTGGTGCAGATGCCGTTGATGAGAGCAAAGCTTATTTTGTTTCAGAAGATGGTCAATTTACTCAGTATACAATCACTCAGAAGAATTCTAAAGAAACATATGTAGATAAGAACTTTGACCAAGTATTTAGAACTGGTAAATATGTTCAAGATGACTTCCAGATCTCTGGTGGTGATAAAAGTAAAACTTATCTATTTAGTTATAGTCGTTTGAATCAAGATGGTATCATTCGCAATTCTTTTTATGATCGTGATAACATTCGTCTAAATACAAAATTTAAACTTTCTCCAAATATAACTATGTCATCTAAAGTGGGTTATACTTATTCAAGTTCAAACAGACTTCAGAGGGGATCTAATGTATCTGGAGTTATGCTTGGGTTCTTAAGAACTCCGGCTGATTTTGATAATGAATACTACAAGGGTAGTTATTGGAGTGGTGGAACAGAGTATACTGGTAGACATCGCGCATACAGAAGATATGTTGGTGGTTCTAGTACCAATCCAATTTATAATAATCCAGGATGGACAATTAATGAGCAGAAGAATCTCACTCGTGTCAATCGTGTGATTATGTCCAATGAAATGACTTATACTCCGTTTGAAGGCAGTGAAGTTGTTTTACGTCAAGGTCTTGATACCTTTACTGATAATAGAGAAAGTTATTATCCGATAGGTACAGCTGGATCATCCAGAAACTCTGGAGCTTTTGATTTAGCACGTATTAGTAATCGTGAAACGAATTATGATATTATTGCTCGTCAAAATCTTGAGGTAAGCTCAGCTCTTTCAATGGTGGCAACTTTAGGTTTTAATACCAATGATAGAGTTTACAGTCGATCCTCATCTTTTATTGATGGTTTTTTGGTCAACTCTGATAAGTTCACTACAAATTTAAATACTGCTTCAGATGCTTCATCTGTAGATAATGGTAGATTGTTTTTACGATCAAATAGATTTTATGGTGTTCTCTCAGTGGATGCTCTTGATCAAATCTTTGTTAACTTATCCTTAGCTAATGAACAGCATTCAACAATTAGCGATGCTTATAGTTATCCTGCAATGGATGTTGCCTATCAGGCAACTGATCTTGTAAGAGGATTTGCACCATTTGTTAGTTTTGCAAAGTTAAGAGTCGCATGGGGTAAAGTGGGTGTTAGACCAGGAGCTCATGCATTTGAAACTTTAGCAGAAAGTGGATTTGGTTACTCAGCTTATAGTGATCCAGTATCTGTTGGACAATGGGGTGGTGGATATAGAGTAGATAATAATAAAGGAAATGATAAACTTAAGCCTGAGGTTAAAACCGAGACGGAATTCGGAGCTGACCTACGCTTTTTTGATGATAAGTTTTCTTTTGGATTTACTTACTATTCAAATGAAATAAATGACATGCTTATTTCAAGAACACTTTCACCGACTTCTGGCTTTTCATCACAATATGCAAATGCTGCAAGTATGACAAACAAAGGTATTGAGATTGATGGTTCATGGAATGTGATGAATAATCAAAGTTCCTCATTGGACCTTAATTTTAATTGGGCAACCAATGAAAACCTTGTTCAAGATCTTGCAGGTACTAAAGTGCTTAATCTTGCTGTTGGTAACGTAACATCAGTTGCGTTAGCTCCAACAACAGATGCTGATGGAAATGTTACAAAGTATCCTATTGGAACTCTATGGGGAACCGGTTCTCAAACTGAGAATGGCAAGTGGGATGGGAAACTAATATTAGATGAAAATGGTTTTCCTCAACTTACGACTTCGCTTATAGCTCTTGGAAATCCTAATCCAGATTGGAGAGGGACTGTTGGAGTAAATGCGAGATGGAATAACTTCTCTTTCAATATGTTATTTGAACATTCACAAGGTGGACGTTATGCTCCTAGAACTCAGTGGGTACTAAGAAGGTTTGGAACAACTACTGAAACTGACAATGAAGTTACTTTAACTAAGGACTTAAAGAATGTTAAAGGAAGTGTAATTCCAGCTGGTACTACAGTTCGTGGATTTATTGAAGATTTTGGTGGTGGAGATGTTTTACTAGATGAAGTGTGGTTTCGTCAATCTATAGGTGGTGGATTTGGAAATAATCAAGCCTATAATTTTGCGACAAAGGATGCAACTTTCTCTCGAATTAGAGAGTTATCCCTTTCATATTCTATGAACAATGAAATGCTTCAAGCAGCTGGGTTAAGTAATGTCACCATTACAGGAACAGCTAGAAACCTCTTTGCTTGGTATAAAGAGCTTAAGGGTGTTGACCCTGGTGTCCATGTTGGCGGTATTCAAACCGGAAGTGGTTTGGACTATTTTGCTAATCCAAGCACCAAGTCATTCTTATTCTCAGTATCAACAAACTTTTAAGAAGGGGTAATAAAAATGAAAAATAATATAAAAGGTTTTAATACTATGAAAAAGTTTATTGCACCTCTCACAGTAATTGCTCTGACAATGACTTCGTGTGAAATTGATAAATCTATTAATGATAATCCGAACGATATCACATTATCTGATGTTGATGCGAGATTATTTTTAAATGGTGCGATGTTAGCGAATTTTACTGCACAGGTGAGTCACTTAAATAGAATATCAGGTATGTATTCTGGCCAAGTAGTTGGTTATACATCCTTATATGCTAATATATATCAGTATAACTTAACATCTGATGAATCAAATGATGAGTGGAATGCTGCCTATATTGGAGCGACGACGAATCTTAGACATATTCGAGAAGCCGCTCCTGATGATAAATTGCTTGTCGGTATTTCAAAAGTAATTGAGGCTAATGCTATTGGTACAATGGCGATTTTGATGGGAGATGTACCTTACAGTGAAATTAGTGGAGAAATAGAAGATCCAGCATTTGATGGCCAAAAATCAGTTCTAGCTGCTCTATCTACTTTATTAGATGGTGCAATTACTGATTTGAATTCTGCTTCCACTAGGAATGAATCATTTGATATCATATTTGGCGGTGATAAGGACAAGTGGATTGAAGCTGCATATACACTGAAAGCTCGCCATGCGCTTGTTCAAGGTGATTATGCCGGTGCTTTAGCTGCTGCAAATAATGGAATTTCTTCATCTGCAGGTGATATGCTTTATAAGCCTCGTGGAGATGCTTCAATAGATCAAGGTGATAAAAACTTGTTCTATACTCTGTTAGCAGGTTCAAGAACTGGTGATATTGGTAATGAAGGAAGTTATCTTTTAGAAATGCTAAATCCAGCAGAATCTGCTTACCGCGGAAATGCTAAAACAAATGAATTAGCAAGACATAATTATTATGTGATTGATCAATTTTCTGCTTCAGGTAACACGGGTGTTGCAGCTCAAATGGAGCCACAACCTATTGCTACTTATAGTGAAAATCAGTTAATCATCGCTGAAGCCTCAGCAAGAAGCTCTTTTGCTTCTGGCTTAACTGCTTTAAATACTTATAGAGCATGGCTAGCTGGTGGCGGTAGATTGAATTCAGCACATGATATTGCAGCTGACTATCAGTACGATGCTTATGTCGATGCCGACTTTGCTTCTGGTGGTATGGAAAATGCTGATGGCGTAACGAAAGAAAAAGCACTTCTCAGAGAAATCATTGAAGAAAGATATGTATCTGGTTTTGGTTCATATATGCCATTTAATGATCATAGAAGGTTACGTGGCGATGGTGAGAATGACCTAGTTGTACCATTTCCTCTAAATACAGATGCTGTATCAAAGCATGTTGAAAGAATTCCTTATCCTCAAAGTGAGAAGAATTCAAATTCAAATATGCCTGTAATTTCTGATGCTGATGCACTTTATGCTAAAACTGAAGTGAATAAGTAAAGTATTATTTTAAATAGATAATATTTAATAATAAAAAGCCTCCATTTTTAATGGGGGCTTTTTATTTTATAGTATAAATAACATGGTAAATTATATGAATAAAGCAATAATTCTTCTATTAATGGTTACTTCTCTTTTTGGACAAACTATAGAATCTGAGACTTTTGACCATTTAAAATTTCGAAACATTGGTCCCTCAGTTGCGGGTGGACGTATTCATGATGTTGAAGTTGTTCCTGGTAGTCCAGAAATAATGTTCGTTGCCTCAGCTTCTGGTGGAATATGGAAATCAAGTAGTAAAGGAACAATGTGGAAACCAGTTTTCGACGATCAAAAGGTCTCTACTTTTGGTGACCTGGCCATATCAGAATCTAATACAAATATAATTTATGCAGGCACGGGTGAGCAACAAAACCGTCAAAGCAGCTCATGGGGAAATGGGATCTATAAATCAACAGACCAAGGTGTAACGTGGACTTCTAGTGGTTTAGAAAATACATTTCATATTGGTCGAGTTATTGTGCATCCAAAAAATTCAAATATAGTTTATGTGGCTGCCTTAGGAAATTTATGGAAATCCTCAAAGGAGAGAGGTGTTTACAAAAGTACTAATGGTGGAAGTTCATGGAGGAAAGTGCTATATATTAATGATGAGACCGGAGTAGTTGATCTAGCCATTGATATAAATGATCCAAATACACTTTACGCAGCTTCTTACCAACGTATGAGAAAAACGTGGGGATTTAATGGTGGCGGTCCTGGAAGCGGTATTTATAAGACCACTGATGGAGGTTCTTCGTGGAATAAACTATCAGCAGGTTTGCCGCGTGGTGATAAAGGGCGAATTGGATTAGCCACATCGAGAACACGTTCAAATGTTATTTATGCAACTGTGGAGCATGCAGATTCTAGTGGTTTTTATAGAAGCGGTAATGGTGGAAGGTCATGGAAGAGAATGAATAAGCTAAATCCAAGGCCAATGTATTATAGTCATCTCTTTGTAGATCCTAAAAATGATGATATAGTATACCTTTTAGCCACGGATTTTTATCGTACTGAGAATAGAGGAACAACCTTCTTCGAAATGCCCACAAGGCCCACCTACGATGTAGGTGTGCATAGTGATCATCATTCATTGTGGATAAACCCTAATAATTCAAAACATTTCTATTTAGCGGGCGATGCTGGTTTGCATGAGACCTGGGATTATGGAAAATCATATAATCGTTTAAATAATATTCCAATCGGACAATTTTATGGTATTGGTGTAGATATGGATAGTCCCTACAATATTTATGGTGGGATGCAGGATAACCATTCTTGGGTAGGTCCTAGTTCGACCCGTCACTGGTTAGGTATTTTATCAGATGACTGGAGACAAATTGGATTCGGTGATGGTATGTATCAACAACCTGACCCAAATTCAAGCATTTTGTACAATGCGACTCAAAATGGGAACATTGTTCGTATTGATAGAAAAACAGGCAATATACAAGGAATAAAGCCATTCTCAAGTGATCCAGATGATATGAATAGATATGATTGGGTTACGCCAATTATGATATCTAAACAAAGTTCGAAAAGAGTATATCTTGGAGGTAATCGTCTTTTTATTAGTAATGATAGCGGCGTATCGTGGAGTAAAACAAAAGATCTTACGAAAAAAACTAATAGGGAATCATTGTCAATAATGGGAGTGCTTAACGTTGATACAAAAATTTCAAGAAATGATGGCACGTCATCTTACGGTGAAATTATTTCAATGGATGAATCACCTCTTTGGTATAAGATTCTATGGGTAGGAACCGATGATGGCAATGTGCAGGTGTCAAAAGATGGTGGAAAAAATTGGAATGAGGTCGGTCAAAATATTAAAGGCCTCCCAAGTAATTCTTATGTTAGTCGCGTCATTGCTTCTAAAAGTGGTCGCGGGACTGCTTATGTAACATTTGATCGTCATAGAGATGGCGATTGGAATCCGTATGTTTTTCGAACAGATGATTATGGCCAAACCTGGCAAGATCTTTCTTATGGACTACCTTCTGGCTCAATAAATGTAATACTAGAACATCCTGATAATGCTGAAGTTCTATTTTTAGGAACTGAACATGCAGTTTATCTATCAATGAATAGTGGAAAAGACTGGGTTGAGTTTAATTCCAATCTACCAACTACACTTTATGATGATATGGTTATTCACCCAAGAGAAAAAGATCTCATATTAGGTACCCATGGTAGAAGTTTTTGGGTATTGGATGATACAACACCGCTTGCTAAATGGTCGGAGTCCAAAGATAAAACTGTTCATGTTTATCCGATTCGTTCGGCAACTTTATTTCATTATTGGAAAGACACCTCCTATAGAGGTCAAGAAGAATGGACAGGCCCCAATCCAGACTTTGGAGCAATCATCAGTTTTATGGTGAATTCGAACTATAAAGAAGCTAATATTGAAATTAGTAAACGAAATAAAATTATTCGAAAGTATACATTACCTGTCAATTCAGGTAGAATCAATCGTATGTCTTGGGATCTAAGACATCCAGCTCCACTATTTGATGAGAATAATAGAAAGACTCCAGGCTTAATAAAGCCAAAGAAATCTGAGCTATTACCGATTCCTCCTCATAGTTTAGATCCTCAGGGTCCTCATGTGAGTCCTGGTCTCTATACGGTAAAAATATCCGTAGGTAATGAATCACATACTCAAACAGTTAGAGTTAATGGTGATCCTAAGTTAAAATTGAGAACAGGTGATTATCGTCAAAGAGAGAATTTTTTACTTGAATTGTATGCTCTTCACAAAGCTGCGTTTACCATGAATCGACTTTTAAAAGAAGATATTAAAGAGTCAAGCAAGGTAATGGATAAGGGTGATAGAAAATTAATCAACCTTAAAGCTCAGCAGAAAAAAGTAAACAGCATAAGCTCTGGCGCTATGCGACTAGCACGTGAATTTCAAGGAGGTGGTGTTAGACAAGGTTCGTTTTTTCCACCAACAGATACCCACAAGGATAAATTCTCTAAATTATTGATAAACTGGAAAGAGATAAAAGGTAGCGAATTATAAAATGAATCAAATGGATCTTTCAAAAAAACTCATTGTAATTTTACTTTGGGGATTATTTAGTTATTTTGTCAGTCAATTATTAGTTGATGCAGAAAATACTCAAAAAGGACTCCTGGTTCTTTTATTATGTGCTGGTTTATGGATGACTGAAATTGTTCCTTTACCAGTCACAGCGCTATTGGTTCCGGTTATTTCTTATTTTATGGGAATACTGTCTCCAAAAGAAGCAATGGCTCCCTTTTCAAGTACAATTATATTTTTATTTATGGGTGGATTCACTTTAGCGGCTCTTCTAAACAAACATGGTATTGATAGGTGGTTGGCAGATAAAGTTACTACTATGTCCAATGGAAATTTGTGGGTATCAGTGGTTGGGTTCTTTGCTGTAACCAGTTTTTTATCAATGTGGATGAGTAATACAGCAACAACTGCAATGATGATACCTATTGCAATTGCATTAGTGGATAAAACTTATCCTCGAATGCGAACAATGATTATTCTTGGAACTGCTTATTCAGCCAACATTGGTGGAAATGGTACAGCAGTCGGGTCTCCTCCAAATGGACTAGCCGTTTCTGCTCTTGATATTGATTTTTTCACTTGGTTTAAAGTTGGTTTCCCAACAGCATTGGTGATGTTTCCATTGGTTATTATTGCACTGTGGTTGATGATTAAACCTGAAAAAGATGCCAAGGTGAATCGTCTTAGTGACCATAATTCAATGAACTGGTCCCCAGAAGCAAAAGGAACAATAGCCTTATTTTTATTCACGGTGATCTGTTGGATCTTTTCGAGTCAAATCGGCGCAAGTTTGGGGTTAAAAAACTTTGATAGAATGATCGCAATTCTAATCACAGCTTTAGCACCTGCTTTCAAGTTAATTACATGGAAAGAACTTGAAGATAAGATTGGATGGGGTATTTTACTGCTTTTTGGAGGCGGGTTGTGTCTATCGGTAGTTTTAGGTGAGACAGGAACCTCTTTGTGGCTTGCAACAGCACTTATTAATTCAATTTCGACACCATGGATAATTATTTTTGCATGCATTGCCTTAATGGTCTTTCTGACGGAGTTATCATCAAATACAGGTTCAGCAGCTATTTTAATCCCAGTTATGATGGCACTGTCAAATCAATTTGATCCTGCTGTGACCTATGCACTAGTTTTTGGAGTGGGTTTAGCAGCAAACTGTGCTTTTATGTTGCCTGTGGCTACACCGCCAAATGCACTGGTATACGGTACGGGCTATATAGGTCAAAAAGACATGATTAAAACGGGGATAATCTTAAATATATTCTCAATCTTTGTTGTTTATACAATGGTTACACTATTGACTTAATGACTCGTTTTATACCTAGGTTAATTTATTTATTTCTTTTTCTCTTTATTGCCTGTGAAGACAATAAAGAAACAAATGAAACTCAAGTTGTAGTACCTAAAGATACAGTCGAAGTAGAAGTCTTTCCTGAACTAGGGCATGATGGACCTTATCAATCTGGAAAGGTGTACTTTGGAAGAGAAAAGTATATTGAGTATTATGCAGGAAATATACCTATTATTCTTTCTGCGCCTCATGGAGGGCAATTAACGCCTGAAGAAATAAGTGATCGAACTTACGGGACTTTCGTAACTGATCTTAATACGTATGAATTAACAAAAACAATTATGGATTCTATGATTGTTAGGTTTGGTGGCTACCCTCATGTAATCTTGTGTAAACTAAAAAGAACAAAATTAGATGCGAATAGAGATAGTATTGAAGCAGCTCAAGAAAATAAATATGCTTTAAGAGCATGGCAGGAGTACCATCACTATATAGAAGTTGCTAAGAAAAAGATTACGAATGATCAAGGAAGTGGCTTATTTCTTGATATCCATGGTCACGGAATAAATCCTGATGGTTTTTATGACTTAAGAACATGGCTGGGCTATTTAATCTCATCTGAAGAGCTAGATCAAAGTAATGGAGTACTTAATACTAATTCATATCAAAGTAAATCAAGTATTAGTGCCTGGGTAGATTCTTCTTCTTACTCATTTATTGAAGTATTAAGAGGTAAGGTAAGTTTTGGCTCAATACTAGATAGCTTAGGCTATAAAAGCCTTCCAAGCATTAACGACTTAAGTCCAGATGGTATGCGATACTTTTCGGGTGGATACAATACGGCAAGGCATGGCTCTAGGAGTGGTGGTGTGATCAGCTCGATTCAAATAGAATTACCTAAGCCAGGAATACGCGATAATCAATCTACATGGTCAAGTTATTCTAAAGCGTTAAATTCAACAATAAGTCAGTATTACAATATTCACTTAAATAGAACTATTAAAAATTAATTATTTAAACTTGATATAAAAATTTGTGCTGCAATCGGGGCCATATCATTGTTGGAATGGCCTACATTTGGAACTGTTTGGATTTTCCAATTAAATGTAACCCCCAGCTCACCAGCTTTATCTTTTGCCACATTGTAAAAATAATTACCTCTTTCAAATCGATGAATTCCTTGTCGCATAGCCTCTTCAGTTTTTCTTAAAGAACTAGCGTTTGGATCGGTGTCATTTTCACCCAGTAGGATCGTCATTGGATACTTAAATTTTTCTAATAATTTATTTTCATCGATAGGCGCATTTTTTAATCCATAGGGAAAACTCTCATCAAAATCTACTGTCGTATACCAACCTGCGTTGGCTGCAATAAAAATTGACGCATTTTTTGATTCTGTAAATAAAGCAAGACGATGAGTGAATTGTGAACCGGCAGAATGACCATATATTCCATAGGTATCACTAGATGTTACATTTTCACTTTTAAGGTAAGCAAAAATTTCTTCAATATAATTAAATGACCACTTAGTGGAATCTACAAGCTGATCATTATTAAATATTCCACCCAATTGGAATTCTTCTGATGTTGGAAATTGCAAAGCATCTAACTCAGGACAAACAACAAGAAAATTATACTTCTGAGCCGACTCAACCCAGGCAAAACAATACTCTTTAGCATTTCTTGCATTTCCATGGATTACGAACAAAAGAGGGATATTAATATCTGATGTATCTGGTAAGTATGTATGTACATCAATAGGCTTATCAGCAAGCGGTGCATAACTATTAAAAGTAAACTTGTTGTAACCTAATGGGACTAATGTAGTTGGCTCGTTTTTTTCTTCTTCATTAATAGGATCATCAGTTGTATCTGAGCAACTTATTATAATGAATAAAAAAAATATTTTATTAAAATTTTTAAAGTGTAAAATATTTGTCAATTTGTTAATATTTACTTCTAGTGTAGTGTTTTTTTTTAGTCATAAAGTAGCCTCAATAATAAAGAATTCATTTTATTTCAGGAAATAAATAATGTCAAAACCCAAAAATAAATTTATCATTTTATGTCATGGTGCTTTTAACTATGTAAAGAATAAAACCGGTAATATGTTGATTCGATACCGCTCTGATGAAGTAGTGGGTATTATTGATAATACAAAAGTGGGTGAAACAGCTCAGACTGAATTAGGGTATGGTGGCGATATTCCTGTCGTTGAAAATTTTGATGCATGTGAATCTAAAAAACCAGATACATTGGTTATTGGCAGTGCATCTCAAGGTGGTTTTATAAGTGATGAATTTCGTGTAGATATTATTAAAGCTATTGAATCTGGGTGTGATATAATAAGTGGTATGCATCATTTTTTAAATGATGATAAAGAAATAAAAGATCTAGCAAAAAAACATAATGTTAAATTAACTGATCTAAGAAGACCGCCAGATCCTCCTAATTTTCCCAAAGGTTCCTGGAGAAATCGTCAAATTCCTGTACTACTTATAGTGGGTACTGATTGTGATTCTGGCAAAATGACCACAGCTTGGGAAGTCGCTCAAAGGTTAAAGGATAGAGGCAATAAAGTTGAATTTATTGGTACAGGACAAACGGGAATATTATTGAGTGGCTCAGGTGTACCCATTGATGCAGTTAAAGCAGATTTTATGGCAGGTGAGATTGAAAAGTTAATAGATAAAGTACCCTCAGATACAGAGCTAGTCATTGTTGAAGGTCAAGGCTCACTGACCAATCAATATTACGCAGGCGTTACTCTAGGACTGCTGCATGGAGCAATGCCAGATTATATGTTAATGACTCATGACCCCGCAAGACCTTTAGACGTCACTGATTATCCAATGTCTTCTATGAAAGAAGTGATGGATCTTCATATAGACCTAATGAAAAATTTTAAACAATCAAAATTTGTAGGAATAAATTTGTTAACAGTTGCTTTTTCAAAGGATAAAGCTTTATCTGAGATTAAAAAAGTTGAAAATCAGTATGGCATAGCAACAACGGATTTAATTCGATTTGGTGATGGTGAATTAATTAATGCTTTGGAGGATTTAATATAATGAAATATAATTATTTATTAGGGCTTACAATCTTATTTACTAGTTGTTCTCAGTTAATAAATAAATCCGATGGTTTTTATGTTGACTCCTTAAATAAAGTTGAGAGTTCAAATAAAGGAGTCGTTGTTACAGCACATCCTCTTGCGTCAAGAGTAGGTGCTGAAATTCTTGCAGAAAATGGAAATGCCGTTGATGCGGCTGTTGCGGCTGCTTTTGCCTTATCTGTCGTTGAACCTTCAATGAGTGGTATTGGCGGACGAGCTCAAATCCTTATCTATTCACCTAAAACTGGATTTCATGGGATTGATGCTACCACAGCGGCACCAAGTGACTATGACTATGAGAATGCACCTAAAAAAAGATATGGATATCCAAGCATTGGTATTCCAGGAGTTGTTAAAGGATTGACTAAAGCCTTAGCGGATCATGGTTCTTTAAAAAGAGAAGTTATTATGGCGCCCGCAATCAAGATTGCAAGTAAAGGGCATGCATTGATTGCTGGTGAGGCTATTAGACAATCAAATGTAAGAGAGCAACTTCTAGAATTTAAAGGCAGTCGCCAACATTTTTTGAATGCAGATAGTAGCTCTAGAATTCCAGGTCAATGGGTTGTTCAGAAAGAATTAGCAACTGTATTACAAGCAATCTCAGATGAAGGCCCTGATGTTTTTTATAGTGGATGGATTGCTGAAAAAATTGTAGAAGATAATATTGCTAACGGTGGTGTTTTGTCAATGAATGCGATGAAAGAATACAAGGCTTTAGATGCTCATTTAGTCAAAGGAGATTACAGAGGAAATGAAATAACGGGTCTATGGATACCTTCGTTCGGCGCCATAACTATTGAAGCATTGCAAATTTTAGAAGCATATAAAACAAAAATTGCCAATAATCAGGACTGGGGTCTAGCTGTATATCACTCAATTGAAAGAGCTTATTTAGATCGCCGCGTGCAGAACACCTTAGAAGATGCACAAAAATTCACTTCAAAAGAATGGGCTAAAAAAAGAGCCGCTGAAATTAATAATGATGAAACATTTTTAGATTGGAATGAATTACCAGAATCATTCACTGCTTCTATGGGGCACACAACTCACTTAACCGTCGTTGATAAAGATGGAATGATGGTTGTTTTAACCCAGACTGTAGGCACTACCATGGGCTCAAAAGTAGCTTCACCTGAATTAGGTTTTGTCTACGCACAAACTTTAGGTGGTTATTTAGGTGAAGTAAAAGCTGGACAAAGAGCATCTTCGCATATTTCACCAATCATTGTTTCAAAAGATGGCAAACCTTTTTTGGGCTTAGGTGCAGCAGGTGGATCACGTATTCCCTCTTCAATCGTAGCTGTAATTAGTCGTATAGTCGACCAAGATTATAGTCTTGAAGAAGCAATTAAAATGCCAAGAGTTCACCCGATAGAGGAAGGATTAGATATTGAGTTTGCTGGATTTGATGGTTTTACATTATCTGATAGTACATACTTTAGTTCATTGGGGTACAAAGTGACAGTGCAAAGACAAATCGGCCGATTTGGACGTGTTCATGCAGTAGTTAAAAACCCTAATGGGCCAGGTTGGATTGGCGTTGCTGACCCAGATTGGGAGGGAAGCGCTTCAGCGCCAAAATAATCAGTGAATTTATCTTACACAACCTATCGTATTAATTGTACCCATCCATTTGGTATATCAAGAAGTAGTCATAATTATTATGATATAGTATTTATCTATTTAGAGCATGAAGGTATTATTGGTAGAGGTGAAGCGGCACCCTCAGGTAGATATAATGAATTTACTAATGATATCTTGAAAGTACTTGATAGTGATATTGATTTACCCAGTCATATTTCAAATCCTGAAGATTTTTCTAAATTAATTGCTCATTCTTGTAATGGTATAAAATCATTAGAAGTTGCTTTCTCAATGGCAGCGCTAGATTGGTGGTGTCAAAAAAAGAATATAAGAGTTTATGAATTCTTTAAAGCTAATCCCCTAAAATCCCCTAAAACTTCCTATACTATTTCAATTGGTGATATGGCTCTTATATCTGAAAAAATAAAAGAGAGTGAGCCCTACCATATTTTGAAAGTGAAATTGGGAATGGGGGTAAATGAAGATAAAGCAATTATTAATGCCATTCGTAATGAAACAGATAAAGTTATTAGAGTGGATGCTAATGAAGGTTGGGATCTGAATTCAGGAATAGAAATGTGTCAATGGCTTTCAATGCAAAACGTTGAATTTATAGAACAACCATTTAAGGCATCTAATCTTGATGATACAGCTAAATTACGTGCTGAGTCACCTCTACCACTTATCGCAGATGAAAATAGCTTAAATTCAAGTGATATTCCAAAAATTGAAGGCGTTTTTGATGGAATAAATATTAAACTTATGAAGTGTGGTAGTTTATTTGAGGCTATGAAGATGATACAGATGGCTCGAGAAAGGAAGATGCAAATTATGCTTGGTTGTATGATTGAATCATCAATAGGCATTACAGCTGCAGCACACTTATCACCATTAGTTGATTATGCTGACTTAGACGGCAACCTTCTTATAAATAATGATCCATATTCAGGTGTTAGTATTGAAAATGGAAAGCTAATTTTACCAAATAAAAAAGGGTTAGGTATTTCTTTAACTTCAGATGATAAAAATTTAATTTAGAAACATTAAACTTGGATAAATTATTATGAAAATACTTGGAATAGAACATATTGGTATTGCTGTTAAAGATATTGATACTTCTGCTCCATTTTGGAACCATGTGCTTAATATTAAGCACAAAGGAAAAGAGACAGTTCAAGATCAAGGTGTTGTGACAGATATTTATGATACAAATCAAGGCAAAGTTGAATTACTCGAAGCAATAGGAGAAGATACGCCAATTGGAAAATTTCTGTCAAAAAATGGTCCCGGAATTCATCATGTATGTTTTGAAGTAAATGATATAAATGAAGCAATAAGTGAACTTAAAAGTAAAAATATTAAAATTATATCAGATCATCCATCGGTTGGCGCTGAAGGATATAAGGTTGTGTTTATTCATCCTAAAAGTACGGGTGGTGTATTAGTCGAGCTCGCGGAAAAACCTTAGTCTTCCTTTATATTGTTTGAGGTTTTAACTATATAGTTCCAAGTTTCTTTTAGATGTTCGATCGTTGTTGAAGTTTGTCCCACAGAGAATCTTATAATATATTGATCATTCAGCTTAGTGTGGGTCATATATGCTTTTCCACTTTCATTTATTGTATTGAGTAACTTTTCTGTAAAAGCATCACCATTAATATGTCGAAAGCAGATAAGTGTTAATGGGGTAGGTGCAACTATCTCAAAATTTTCATTAGAATCTATCCATGAACGAAGAACTTTAGTGCTTTCCATATGGCTTCTAATAAATTCTTGTAAACCACTGACACCATAGTAATTAATTACTTGCCAAAGCTTAAGAGCGCGAAATCGTCGTCCTAGAGGAATTCCCCAATCTCTTAAATCAAAGACAGACTCTGAATTACTAGTTTTATTTTTTAAATATTCAGGAAGAATTGACATCGTATTTATAAGTTGAGATCTATCAGCCACATAAAATACACTGCAATCAAAGCTGGTTAGCATCCATTTGTGCGGGTTAAAATTATAACTATCAGCATAATCTATACCGTCATGAATAAAACGATATTCTTCACACAAGGCAGCAGGTCCAGCCATGGCTGCGTCAACATGGAGCCAAATATCAAACTCTTTGCATATTTTTCCAATTTCATTGACTGGGTCCAATGCTGTACTGGAGGTTGTGCCAACAGTTGCGCATACAAATATTGGTTTTAATCCTTTTTCTATATCTTTTTCAATTAATTGACGCAGGTGTGAAGAATTCATTGCAAAATTCTCATCAACATTAACCATCCGCATGTTGTTTTTACCAATTCCTGCTATCTTTACAGCCTTTTCAATAGATGAGTGGGCTTGTGATGAGGTATATGCTATAAACTCTTCATTAACTCCATTTTCATTGGTTTTTCCTTTTGATGCCTTTTCACGTGCAGTAAGAAGGGCAACAAGGCTAGAGCTTGAGGCTGTATCTTGAATAACACCACCACCTTTAGAATTAGATTTAAATTTTTTAGGAAGCGCCATCATATCTACTAGCCAATCTAAAACATGAGTCTCAAGCTCTGTACAAGCTGGGCTGGTTTCCCAACTCATACCATTGATACCTAGTCCTGTTGAAATTAAATCTCCAAGTACAGCAGGTCCGCTTGTTGCACATGGAAAGAATGCGTGAAAATTGGGTGACTGCCAATGGGTGATTCCTGGCATTATAATATTCATATCTTCTAGAATATCATCATATTCTCGTCCTTCGATTGGTGCGTTATCTGGAAGTTGAGATCTAATTTTACCTGGTTCAACCTGAGATAGGACCGGATATTCCTCTATATGTTCATAATAATCAGCAATCCAGTCGATAACTTTGTAACCTTGTTTTCTAAATTCTTCTGTTTTCATATGTATTTTTGCATTCTTATTCATGTTTAACCTTAAAAAATGTGTTTTTGTATATAAAAGAATTTAGATTTACCTATGGTAACTCTGAAAGATATTGTAGCTGCACATGATCGCATCGCACCTTTTATTCATCGCACACCAGTTTTAACAAATAAAAGTCTTAATGAATTAAGTGGTGCCGAGCTCTATTTTAAGTGTGAAAACTTTCAAAAAGCTGGCTCATTTAAGATTAGAGGTGCAACAAATACCGTTGAACTTCTGAATCAAGACGAATTAGATAGAGGGATAGCTACCACATCTTCTGGAAATCACGGAGCTGCTTTATCGATGGCAGTTTCACGTAGGAATGGTAAAACAAAAGTTGTTATGCCACACAATACTCCTAAAATTAAAGTTAAGAATGTTGAAAGAAATGGTGGCGAAGTGATTTGGTGTGAACCTGATCAAACTTCTCGAGAAGAGGTTCTTAAAGATCTAGTTGCAAAAACTGGCGCTACAGTAGTCCATCCTTACAATGATGAGCGCATTGTTATGGGGCAGGGAACTGCTGGGAAAGAATTAATTGAGGATCACCCAGATTTAGATGCAATTGTTTCACCTGTAAGTGGAGGTGGATTATTAAGTGGAACGCTACTATCAGCCCAAGGAATAAATCCAAAAATTAAAGTTTATGGTGCTGAACCTTTAGAAGCAGATGATACATTTCTTTCTCTTCAAAAGGGAGAAATAGTGCCAAATAAGACTATAAATACCATTTGTGATGGTTTGCGTGCTCAGATTGGAACAATTACTTTTCCAATTGTTCAATCTTATGTCGAAGAAGTTATTACCTTAACTGAAGAAGAAATTATTGAATCGATGAAAATGATTTGGGAACGAATGAAAATCGTGGTTGAACCTTCATGCTCTATCACCTTAGCTGCAGTTTTAAAATCAAGAGATCGATTCGCAGGCAAGAAAGTAGGGTTAATAATTTCTGGAGGTAATGTTGATTTGGAGCGTTTACCTTGGTAAAAACGATTATAATTCTTTTATCTATTACTTTGGTCAATGCCCAAGAAGTAAATGTAAATTTTATTTTTGATCAAAATGCAAATAGTCGTTCAGCGATAGACCTAATAGAAAATGACACAATTGATATTGGTGATGTAATTTATAATTATCAATCTCAGATTGAGTACGCCTTAACTTGGCGCTCTATTGCTATAGAAACATATGAAAAATTCAATAAAAAAGATGTTTTAACTGCAGCAGATTTGAATTACCTCAATTATGCTATTGAGCAGTATAGAAAAATGAGGATACCTCTATTTAAAATCATATCAAGATATGCGCCTTATACTAATAAAAATGTTACCATTAAGGTAAATGATAATAAGCCCACTGAATATTTTACCAAAAAGTCGATTTGGAGCTCATCTACCAAAGAAATTATTTCGATAAATCCAAATGATCAAAGAGGACAAGCGGTAGTCAAACAAATAAAACTTGGTTTAGTTTTTGCTCTTTTACTGTATGATAATTATCTGGTCGCAATGGCGCCATTTGAAGAAAATCAAAAGTTACGTTTCGTTATAAATGAATCTGGTGTGGAACCTGAAAATAGAGGCTATTTAGCTGAGGTTTCAGAAAGTTATACCGATACAAAAAAATTAAGACGTTTAGTTACGGCTATTAATTTTAGTTACCAAATATCAAAATGGGAGAATCAAAACAATGATGCTCCTTTTTTAGTTGATGATGAAGATAATTATTATTTAAACCAGCTTATATCAGGAAGCTTTTCTTACAGAGAAATATTGCAAATGAAAGAGAATGATATACGGCCAAATTTTACAATTAATCGTTTTAATGTTATTTCAAATAAACTTTATGATCGTATTAAAAAAATAAATAATAATGGAACTGAGCTCGTTAGTAAAATGTTTGGAAATACTGCAGGTATGATCGTTGTTAGAAGAGGTACGATGGAATTATTATCAGATGGTGAAAAATCTGAAATTATTAATAAAATGGAGCCAATGGATATCTTATTAGAGAAAGCACCATTCCGTTTAACAGATTATTTTATTCCAGGGTATTGGTGTCATGTTGGGGTTTGGGCTGGAAATGAAGAACAACTAAAGTCAGTGGGTGTCTGGGATAGTTTACCACAGTTATATGAACTAGCAGTCAAGAAATATGCTTATAGTGGTCCTGATTTTCAAACCTCTATTCGTTCTGGGCATAAGATTATAGAATCACTTCGTCCTGGGGTCCAGATTAATACATTGCAGAATTTTCTAAATATTGATGACTTAGGAGTAATTCGTTTTACAGGTCAAACAGATAAAGATAAGAAAACATATTTGCTAAATGCATTTAGCCAAATAGGAAAGAACTACGATTTCAGTTTTAATGTTGAATCTACTGATGAAATCGTTTGCTCAGAATTAGTTTATGCCTCTTTTGAAGATCTAGTATGGGATACAAAAAAACAGTTGGGACGGCATACAATCTCTCCGGACCAGGTCGCTCGAAAATTAATTACAGATAAACGTTTTGAACCTGTATTATTATACTTGAACGGAAAATCAGTGAATAGTGAATTAAAGACAGTATTTAATTCTTTGTTGGATTAATCAATTAAATGGATAATTATTTATGACTCGTTTTATTATGTTGACACTTTTAATGTCAAACTTATTTTCCCAAACTCAAGTGGTGTTAGAAGAAGTGATGTTTATGGATGCGCCGTATGTTGGAGAAATCAAAACCACTACGCAGAAGTTTGCTTCTAAAGACTTTTTTAGACAAGAATCTTCATTAAAGGTAGATCGTTTTATCATTAGAATGGCCATGGGTGGAAATAAAAAGTATGGTACCATACTTGATGGTAATAGTGAATCTAGAATTGTCTATGACGCTGAAGAAAATAAATATGCATTTGAATCTTTTGATTTAATACGTGATAATGACGGAAAACCAACTCTAAAAGGAATGGAAGAAAATATGAATTTTGGAGGTGGCTCAAATAGGCGTGATAACAATGAAGAAGAAACATCAGATGACAATGATAAAGATGATGAATCTGAAGAAGATGTAGAAAATAGTATTGAACGGACTATAACGGATGAAACAAAAGTAATAGCAGGGTTAAAAGCAAAAAAAGTTATTACTTCAATTAAAAGTTCTGAACGTACTGTATTATTTGAAGAATGGTTTACTACTGATACATTATTAATCAAGTTTGCTTTGGATAAAGAGCAGGAGCTTATCGAATCTTATGGTGGAACAAAAACAAACATGCCAAGAAGTTTTTCAGAGTCGATGCTCTCCCAATCAGGTCAAGCATATGACTCAGTTGAAGGAAGGTTGTTAAAATATTCTATGCAAATGAAAAATGAAGATAATAAAGGTTTTAAAATGGAATGGGAATTAAAAAAGATTGAAGAAATTCCTTTTAATAGCGAAGATTTTGAAGTGACTAGAAAATATAAAAAAGTTGAGAAGCTAGATTAGAACTAATCTTTTTTCATTTCTTCTATCCATTCACTAACCAGCTCAACACCTTCTTTATGAACCAATTTTCTTCCTAACTCAGGCATCATAATTCCAGGATCTTTTGAAAGCATTCTCTGAATCATAATAGATTTTTCTGGACTTCCTGGTGAAATAGTATATTTTAAATTTCCTGTAGCTCGACCTGCAGCAACAGGAGGTTTGTATATCCCTAAACGTGTTTTATCCTCTTCTTCAATATTTAAAAATAATCCAGAAGTTTCTCCAGGTGCCCCAAGCCGGTGACAGTGGGCGCAATTCATATCTATCCATGCTCGTGCTCGTTCTTCTAAAGTTCCATCATTTGGATCATTATAGTTAGGAGTGTGAGAAATAGTTGAAATTTCAGGTAAGTTTTTAATCATATCTAACAAAGACCATTTCTTCAGCTGGTTCATAGAGCCATCAGGGTAGTCGTATTCATGATTTAATAGTCTTGCTTTAATGCCAATAGGTTTCATTTTGTTTTGATTCACATGACACCCTTTACATTGATTGAAGTTGGGTACACTATAATTGAAACTTTCTTCATTACCTTGGCTATTAATGAATGATACATCTAATCTTTCACCAGCAATTTCTAAAAAGGCTTCTGTTTGAGCTTCATTCCAAACATAAGGATAACCAATCCAGCCTTCAGTGGTATTAATAAGTAAACGAGTTTCCATTAAACGAATATTTTCTTCAGGTTCTCTAATATCAGCGGGGTAATAAAAAGATTTAATTAATGTAGAGCCTATTGGGTAAGCAAATTCTCCATTTGATTGATATATAATTTGTTCACCTTTTGGTAATACTACAAAACGCGATTTTATAGCATAATCACTAAATAATTCAGCAGAAACTTTATAAGGGACTACATTTTTATTTGGTTTTAAGTTAGCTAAATCACCAATGAAAAAACCATAATCTGAAAGTTTTGGTTTAGCGTATTTTAATGGATTACTGCTAAAAGCAATTCCAATAAATAGTAAAGCAGTTAGGACTTTACGTAATAATATTTGCATTAGTAAGGATTTGAAGAAATCTTATTATTAGTAATACAATTATAATCAGATTTATCTTCTGAAAAGTTTGAGATAAATGGAGAGTACCAATTTTCAAAATTATGTTCTATATCTAAATTGGTAAATCTAGCATTAATATTATTATATAAGCATAAGCCTGCAGAAATATTTGGATCTTGCATACCATCATAAATGATATCAGGGGTATTACGACCATACTTTATTGCCATTAATTGACCAATTTCATAATCAAGAGTAGGTAGTCCCACTTTTCTATCAAAATTGTTACTATAGACATGAATATCTGATGTATATGGATTGTAGGAACTATCATTCATTGGCTCTTCAGTTATAAAATAGCTAACAATGCCTGTTCCAACACTTTTATTATTACGGATAGTATTTTCGTAAATGTGTACATTGCTAGCAGCTAAGATCATCACGCCAGTACCTGGAAGTACTTTACCCACAATATTACCAGGTGGAGCAAAATTATTTAAATTATTATTTTCAATAAGATTTTGGTATACATGAATATTGTCACCTTTTGTTTGAACAAGATCAGGAAGATCAAAAACTAAGATGCCCCCTGTGTTTTCAAATGAATGATTTTCGTATACTTTAGCATTAATAGAATTTTCTATTTCAATCCCAGCGACATTATGAAACGCTTTAGAATTCCTTACAATAATATCTTTTGATTGACCTACATATATACCGGCATCTGAGGCTCCAATCGCAATACAAAACTCTATAAGAACATTTGTACATTGAACAGGATAAAGGCCATATGCACCATTTGAAGGTTTTGGACCACCAGTCCATTCTACAGTAATTCCTCTAAATATTATTCCATCAACGTATTGTGTTTTAATGGCATCACCTTTTGAATCTCTTACCGTAAAATCTTCTAAAGTAATATTCGATGAATTAGTAATGCTTATTCCTTGAGCGCCTTCAACTTGTCCACTAAATGAAAGAATAGATTCATCCATGCCAAAACCACGAATAATTAGATCTTGTTTTCCATCAATCGAGAGTGTGCCCAAAATATCATGTAATCCTTCAGGAATGATAATGGTGTCACCTGGTTCAGCTAAAATAAATTGAGTTTGAAGATCTTTTTCAATATCAGAAGCTGAAATGTTCGTCATTAGAATTAAAGCTAATAATGTGAATAAATATCTCATCCGTATAATAATTTAATAAGGAATTAAGCTATGAAATCAATTTATCTTTATTTTATAACCAAATTAAGAAATATAGTAAAATCATAAATATATTCTATGGACGATATTGAACAAAAATGACGATAATTAATCAAGACAAAGTAAAGCAGGTACCTACAAAACCAGGTGTTTATTTTTTTAAAAATGAAACGGGTGAAATAATATATATAGGTAAAGCTAAGCACCTTCGAAATAGAGTAAGATCTTATTTTCAGAATAGTAAACATCAATCAGCAAAAAATATTTCCATGATTAAGCGCATTGCTGATATTGAATGGATAGTAGTAAGGACAGAGGTAGAAGCCCTATTAACAGAAGCAAACTTAATTAAAAAGCATCAGCCTCATTATAATATTAATCTTAGAGATGACAAGTCTTTTCCATATATCCGAATAACAAAAGAGCCTTACCCACGTGTTTTTATTACACGTGAAATTATTAGAGATGGTTCTAAATATTTTGGTCCTTATACAGATGTTAGACATCTACGTCGTTCTTTAAAAGCTGTTCATCGAATATTCCCTGTGCGTAGCTGTGATTATTTCATTGATGACAAATCAATTAAAGATAAAAAAGTAAGCCTTTGCCTTGATTATCATATAAAAAAATGTGATGGACCATGTGAAGGCATGGTCAATGAAAAAGATTATAATGATATGATAAAGCAAGTTATTGAGTTTTTACAGGGTAGAACAAAAGAGACAGAATTATATATTAAAAATCAAATGCAGAAAGCTTCTACCCAAATGAGATTTGAAGATGCTGGAATTTATAGAGATCAACTTCATGCCATTGGAAAATTTAAAGATCAACAACGAAAAGTAGCTGCGGATTTTGAAGATAGGGATGTTTTTGCCTTGGCTAAAGAAGAGGATTATGGTGTAGCTGTAATTGTTAGAATTAGGAATGGAAGAATTACAAGCAGAGAGAAGATATCTTTAAGAAATATTGATGACTCTGATGAAGTAATGATGGAAACAATTATTACGCGTTTTTATCTAGAAACTGATTTTATACCAAAAGAAATCTCTTTACCAAACAATCCAAATAACAAAGATCAATTAATCACATGGCTTAAAGAAAAGAGAGGCAGAGCTATTAAGCTTCAAATACCTCAAAAGGGAGAACGTGCAAAAGAAGTTCGATTAGCTTTTCAAAATGCAAAACTATTATTGGGTGAGTGGCTAATCAATCGGAAAAAAAGAATGGAATTGGTTCCTAAAATGATCAATCAACTTCAGGAAGATCTGCATATGAAAGTTCCTCCAAGAAAAATCGAAGCATTTGATATTTCTCATTTAGGTGGAACCAATACAGTTGCTTCTATGGTATGCTTTGTCGATGGTAAGCCTCGCAAAAGTTTGTACAGAAAATTTAAAGTTAAAACAGTTGATGGAATTGATGATTTTGCTTCTATGCGAGAGATTGTTCAAAGAAGATATAAACGTGTTAAAAAAGAGGGAATAAGCCTACCAGATCTGATACTGATTGATGGAGGTAAGGGGCAGCTTTCTATGGCAGTATCAGCCTTAAGAGAGTTAGGCCTTGATTACTTACCTATTATAGGTTTAGCCAAACGTTTAGAGGAAGTATTTATTCCTGGCAGCTCTGATGCACAATCCATACATAAACAGTCACCTGGATTAATTTTATTAAGAAGAATTCGTGATGAAGCCCATCGTTTTGCAATTACTTTTCAAAAGCAGCAACGAACAAAAACAATTTCAAAATCTATTTTTCATGATATTAAAGGAATGGGCGATAAACGTGTAAAAAAATTACTTAGTACGTATAAAGATATAAGAATAATCTCAAAATTAAAATCTTCTAATCTTCAAAAGGATTTAGGCATCAATGAAAGATTGGCAAAATCTGTAATTCATATGGCAAAGAAAAAGAAATAAGGTTCTTTAATCAAATTATATCTAATATTAATATCATTTTAACATCGTTAGGGTAATCGTATGAAAACCAAAGTTATAATAATATTTCTATTAATTATGAGTGTTAGTGCTCAGAATAAACCTTTTCAATTTGCTAATGGCTTAGCATTGAAAAATAATTCTTCTGCTTCTCTATCTGGATTAGTTAATAATAATATGATAGTTGACTCAGTAGCTACCATTAAAACAATTTATTCTTTTACCGGAAATCCAACTGACATGGTTTATGACTCAAAGGGTAATTTATTTGTATCTACGCACGAAGATCATAGGATAATTAAGATCACTCCTGATGGTACCCAAAGTAACTTTGCTGGCTCAGGAGTAAGTGGTTTTGTGGATGGATTAGGCGAGCTTGCACAATTTTATCTTCCTGCTGGTTTAGCGATTGGAAAGAATGATACACTTTATGTTGCTGATTATTCAAATCATAGTATTCGTAAAATTTCACCTGATGGACAAGTAGAGACTCTTGCAGGCAACGGTTCTAGCGGTAATTCAGATGCTGTAGGTAATGCAGCTTCATTTTATTATCCTTGTTATATTGATATAAGTAGCGATGGTACTATTTTTGTCGCTGACCTAGCAAATGAAAAAATTCGAGCAGTTACACCTTCTGGAGCGGTGAGTACTTTTGCTGGTTCAGGTGTGGAAGGTCATACAGATGGTACAGGTACTGCAGCTACTTTTGATCAACCATTTGGTCTTGAAATTGATAAGAATGATAATTTATATATTAGTGAAGATGATGGGTATATAAGAAAAATTACACCCTCTGGTGTAGTTACTAAATTTTTTTCTCATGCCACTAACTCTTATACTCCTGCAGATCTATCTTTAGATTCAGAAATGAATTTGTATTATGGAGATGTTACTTATCATAACATTTACAAACTTTCAAGCGATGCAGTTTCATCATTTATAGCAGGTAAAGATACACTAGGAGATGTGACAGATGGAAAACTGTATGATGCGTATTTTAGATATCCTTATGATCTTATGGTTAGTCCAAAAAATGATAAAATCCTTTATATAGCAGATTATCTTAATAGAGTTATTCGTGAAGTAAATTTCAATTCTGCTCCAGTAATTTCAGCAATTGATGATATTACAATTAAAGAAGATGAATCAACTACAATTTCATTAAGCGCAACAGATGCTGAGGATGACTCTATATCATTTATTGTGTCTTCTCCAGCTGAAGAAACTGCATTATTTTTTGATGGAGAAAATGATTATGTCTCAATCGCGCATCCAAATGATGGTTCGTTGGATTTTGATAATAATATTTTTTCATATTCTGTGTGGTTTAAAACTACTAATCCTGAATTTCAACAAATTATTTGTAAAAGAGGAGGAGGCGGAAACTTTGAAATGCAAATGACCAGAACACTTTCTGCTAATTATGCTACCACATCTGATACATTGAATGATGGAATTTGGCACAATGCTGTTTGGACCTCAAATGGAGATACTGTAAGATTATATGTTGACGGTAATCTCAATTCAACTAGCTCAATTGCAGATGATTATTCTGCCTCTGGTACAGGTCCTCTTAATTTTGGGGCAGATTCTTATCAAGGTGAATATTTTAAAGGTAGCATTGATGAAGTAGCTATTTGGGATACTACACTATCAAATGAAAATGTAATTAAATTGTATAATTCTGGTATAGGTAATAAAGCTTCTTTAGTTCATGCAAATCATTTAGCAGGTTATTGGAAAATAGATGAAGGTAAAGGTTATACCACTGCAGATTCTAGCTCAAATAGTAATAATGGTATCATAGATGGTGCGACGTGGATTACTTCAAGCTCCGATTTTATTACATCTACAATCTCAGGCTCTTCTTTAACTTTGTCACCTGATCCTAATTGGAATGGACAATCTATAATTAGTGTAATAGCAGATGATCAAACTAGTTATGATACAACTTCTTTTACTTTAACAGTGACTCCAGTTCAAGACCCTCCATCTGAATTTGATTGGGTTAGTACAGCTTTAGATACTATTAATCTTTCGCAATCAAATTTGAACTCTCTATATGACCTTGAATGGACAGTGAGCAATGATGTTGATGGTGATTCAATCAATTATCTTCTTTTTGCTAAAATAGGTGTATATGAAGAGGAAGAAATATGGGATACGACATCAACCAAAGTGCAAATTTCATATTCTGAAATATTAGAAGGTGTATTTGAGGGGCAACCTATTAATGCAGCTACTGTAAAATTTACTGTCAAATCAACCGATGGTATTGATACAGTAAATGTCACAGGTGATGATAGAGTATTGTATGTTAGTCGTTATGAATATCTATCGACAGAAAGTGATTTATTACCTACTGAGTATGCGCTTCATGAGAATTTCCCAAACCCATTCAATCCATCTACAACGCTTCGTTTTGATTTACCATATGCTGGCGACGTAAGCTTAACTATCTACAATATGTTAGGACAAAAGGTAAAATCATTTGATATGCGAGGAATTCAGGCAGGTAAACATACTTTAAGATGGAATGCTACAAATGATCTAGGTGAAAAAGTTGGTACGGGCGTGTATTTGTATCAGTTGCAAACAAAAGGTTTTATGAAAACAAGAAAAATGATATTCATGAAATAGATATGATAATATAAATAAATAAGCCTCCGAAAGGAGGCTTATTTATTTATACCTTAAAACCATTTTCTTCCATCCATTTGTCAGATACAAACTTTCCTAAATAGTTTCTTATACCATCAGCTAGAACAACTAGACAGTTTTGACCTTTTTCCAATGAATGTGCAGCTTGAAGTGCTGCCCAAACTATAGTTCCACAGGACCCACCGCAAAGTAAACCTTCTTCTTTTATCAAGCGTCGTGCAATCGTGAAAGAATCTTGATCGTTAACTTTGACATATTGATCTATCATTGAATTATCAAGTACATCTGGGAAGAAATCATAGCCTATTCCTTCAACAGCATATGGAAAAACCTCATCACCTCCACCAAGTACTGACCCGTATGGATCTGCACCTATAATTTTAATATTTGGATTCTTTTCTTTTAAATTTTTTGCTATTCCCGTTATAGTGCCTCCAGTGCCAACACCAACAACAATCATATCTAGATCTTTGCCAAACTCACTCCAAATTTCTTCAGCTGTTCCTTCATAATGTGCATCAGGATTATCAGGATTAGCATATTGGTCAAGAATATGTGAATTCGGTGTATCTTTTTGCAGTCTATTTGAGACATGAAATAAGCCTTCAGGATCATCATGCCCTGCCTCGGTAGGTGTGCGGATAATTTCTGCCCCTAATGCACGCAATGTAACTTCTTTTTCCATGCTCATTTTCTCAGGCATAACAATGATCATTTTATAGCCTTTGACTGCAGCTGTGAGAGCTAATCCTATTCCTGTGTTTCCTGAAGTTGGTTCAATTAATGTATCGCCTGGCTTAATCCTTCCAGATTTTTCTGCATTTTCGATCATTCTTAAGCCTATTCGGTCTTTTACTGAGCCACCAGCATTTAAAAATTCACATTTTGCGAACAAGTTACAGTCGAGCTCTATTCCAACTGAGTTAAGTTTTACTATTGGCGTATTTCCAATCGCACCTAAAATATTATCTAAAGGCATTTGTATTCTTTCTTTAACACATTTCGAAATGGTAAATTCAATATCAATTTAAATATATTATCCATTGATAATTGCAATGATAATAGGAATAGGAAAAAATAGTGGCAAAAATCTTAATCATTTCGGCAACAAATGACAAAAATTTTGAATTGGCTAAAGATTTACATCAGGTTACATCTGATATGGATTGCTCAACTGATATAATATGCTTAGAAGATCTAGGGTTGCCTCTTTTTAGTTCTAATGTTCTAGTTGATGAGATTGATCTTAGTTCGTTATTGGAAAAAATGAATGAATCAGATGGGTTTATTTTTTGTTCTCCTGAATATAATGGTGGAGTACCACCAGTGTTATCTAATGCAATTACTTGGGTAAGCATTAAATCAGAGAATTGGCGAGAAGCGTTTCTTGGAAAATTTTCTATTATTTCTTCATATAGTGGTGGAGATGGTCACCGTTTTATTAGTGCATTTCGTAGTCAATTAGAATATATGGGGACCAATGTTTTGGCTAGAAGTATATCTGTAAATAAAAATAAACCCCTAGATAATGAATCCGCAAAGCGAATTATCCAGGGGCTTATTGATATAATTAACTAAAAATTAGCTAATTTTAATCTGACGACTATCTGGTTTTACTTCTTCAACCTTTGGAATGCTGATCGTTAAAGTGCCATTTTTGAATTTAGCATTTATTTGATCAGAAATAACGTTGTCAGGCAGTGTAAAGTTTCGACTCAATTTGCCTGAAACTCTTTCGCGAATACGATATGTTCCATCATTCGATTTCTTTTGATTTTCTTGATCAGCTGTTAACCTTAATTGATCATCTTCTACTTTAAGGCTTACATCTTTTTTATCAAAACCTGGAAAATCAGCTGAAAGAATAAATTCCTTTTCATTTTCTGATATATCAACTGGAATTGAATTAGTTTGTTTAGTTGTTAAATCGTTCCAACCATCATTAAATATTGAATTTATCATTTGATCAAAATCTGATACTAACGAGTGTGCTGGTTGCCATTTTACTAAAGTCATTTTAGACTCCTGTTTTTGTTAATTAAAATCAACAAATATATCGCAATCAGTATACCATTCTTTTTTTTATGACAGTTTTTAACCATAAAGTGACAAAATGACAACTACGACTGCTAATTTGTCATGCGTAGTTGAAGTATTGTCAATATTGTATTATTTAATTAGAGAAAGAAATAACTTGTCATAGATACTTATCATTTTTGACCAGTCATAAGCTTGAGCAATTTTGTTAAATTTTAGATTTCTTATGTCTTCAATGTTATCAATAGCAGAGGTCAGCTTACTTAGTAGTTCACTTTGATTAGTATATATGTGTTCATCATGGTAGTCAAATGGTAATAATTCTGTATAAGTTAATCTCTTTGGAAGCAGGGGGTAAGTATCACAATAGATAGCTTCCATAATACTAATGCCAAAAAAATCTTGATTATTGGTCACGGGTAAAATATCAGATTTCCATAGCCATTCAGCGTATTCTTTCGATGAATTACAATATCCAAAATGGATAATTTTATTTTTTAACTTTTCTTTTGCCTCATCAAAAATTGACGGATAGTTATTATGTCGTTCTCCTAAAATTACTAATCTATAATCTATTTCTTCTTTGTGTAAATCAAATAAGACATTAAAAAATATTTCAGGGTTTTTGTCATATTCCCATCTGTGATTCCATAATATCAATGGTGGCCCTTCATTTTTAGTTTTAAAGGGATCAAAGCGTTTTAAATCAATTCCAATGTATAACACATCACTTTTATCTTTAATTTTTTTAATAGTATCAAGCTCATTATGATCAGGTGATCTTTTTAGAAACAATTTTAATTCATTCAAAAACGAATCTTTATGATAATTTGAATTAAAGAGTACTTTATCTGCGGTTAACGCAGAAGAATAGTTTATAAATCCATAATATTTATGCTCTTTATTAATAAAGTCTTTATCTTTTATTGACCAGGGATAAGATAGTTGGTTTTCATGAAAATAGAGGACAGTTGGTATTTTGTAAGTTTTCTTTCGAGTTAAGCTTAGAAATGTTGTTAAGTCAAGCATGTCTGTTGCTAAGATCAAATCAGGCTGTATATTCATTTCGTTAAATTTTTGTGCTAAGGTAATTGCGCTACCTTGCATACGCCATTTCCAAAATTGACCTTTCATTGATAAAATATTTATCTCATTTGAAGAGAAATTTTGAAGGTCTTCAGCCCATGACTTATGAGAACCTGTAAAATAAGGTTCAAGTAATAGAATATTCATAAAATCTTTAACACATTTTCTTTAAGCCATTTTTGCCCATTAATTGACTTAAAATATTTTTCACGAAAAATAGCTTCACTCTTAATTTTAAATTTTTCTGAATAGATCATTTTCCATGGTCTATTGTCACGAGTAGCTCTTACATTTCTCGCATTATGTTGATTTAGTTGAGATTTAAGATTTTTACAGTGGCCTACAAAACGATGTTTTCCATCAAGTGTTTCTATGATATACGTATAATACATAAATAATGATCGTTAAAATTACATTTGATTATCAAATCATCAAGGAATAAACTTGTAAGAGCTAGATGTAAATCCGTATTTTTAGATTCAAATTTTATTATGGAAAAAAAGATTGCAGCTACCAACCGCAAAGCCTTCCATGAATATCACATATTAGATACTTATGAAGCAGGTATTGAATTATTTGGTAGTGAGGTTAAGAGCCTTAGAGAAGGTAATGCTAATTTAAAAGAAGCATATGTAACTATTCGTAAAGGTGAAGCATGGCTAATAGGTGTACATATTAATCCCTATTCTCATGTTGGATTTGATAGTCCAGAACCTGTTCGTAAAAGAAAGTTATTGTTAAACAAAAGAGAGATCCAAAAAATAAAGATAGCCCTTGATCAAAAAGGTCTTACAGCTGTACCCTTAAAAATTTATTTTAATAAATATGGTTGGGCAAAATTAGAAGTCGGGATGGCTAAAGGAAAGAAAACTTTTGATAAAAAAGATTCAATTAAAGAGCGTGATATCAAGCGAGAAGCTCAAAGAGAAATAAGAAATAGAAATCGATGAAATTTAAAACATTAGATGAACAGTGGCTTTTGATAAGTAGAGGGGTTGAAGAGATTTTACCTGAAGATGCTCTCAAAGTTAAATTAAAGAAGTCTATTTCATCAAAGAAACCACTAAATGTAAAACTTGGTTGTGACCCTAGTAGGGCAGACCTACATGTTGGGCATGGTGTCGTTCTTAGAAAATTACGCCATTTTCAAGATTTAGGTCACCAAGCTATATTAGTTATTGGTGATTTTACTGCAATGATAGGTGACCCTTCTGGAAGAAATAAAACGCGACCTCAACTATCTCTTGAAGAAGCTAAGGTAAATGCTCAATCTTATATCGACCAAGCAGAAAAGATACTTGACATAGATACTTTAAAAATTGTTTTTAATTCTACCTGGTTAAACAGCATGAATTTTAGTGATGTTATTCGCTTAGCTAGTCATTATACAGTTGCAAGAATGCTTGAAAGAGATGACTTTACCAAAAGATATCAATCAGAAATTCCAATATCTATTCATGAGTTTATGTATCCACTTGCTCAAGGGATGGATTCTGTTGAATTAAAAGCCGATGTTGAATTAGGTGGCACTGATCAAAAATTTAACCTTTTAGTGGGCCGCGATCTTCAAAGAGAATATGAGCAAGATCCACAAGCAATTATAACCTGTCCATTATTAGAAGGAACTGATGGTATTGAAAAAATGTCAAAATCTTATGGGAATGATATCGGTTTGAATGATTCGCCAGAAGATATGTATGGCAAAACCATGTCAATTAAAGATGATATGATAATTAAATATTTCACTCTTGCAGCTGATGCAGATGAGAACTTATTGAATCAAGTGAAAAAAGATTTAAGCGATTCATCATTTAACCCTCGTGATTCAAAGAGACTTCTAGGTAGATCTTTAGTAGAACTATACTATAATAGAGATTTAGCATTGCAAGCTGAGCAGCACTTTGATCAAGTAATTGTTAACAAAGATAATCCAGATGATATGTCTGAATTTTCATTAAAGAAAGATATGAAAATAATTGAGGTATTACATTCTTCCGATCTTGTATCAAGTAAAAGTGAAGCAAGAAGATTACTTAATCAAGGCGCCATTCGTATTGAAGGTGAAAAGGTTTCTAATATGGATATGATTCTCTCTAACGGAACTGAATACATTATCAAAGTCGGTAAAAGGCGGTTCCTAAAAGTAAAATGAAAAAACTTTCTTTTGTGTCGATTATAACGACACTACTTTTTACTAGTTGCACATCTCCTAATCCAACGAAATTAGTCGTTTATATAGTATCTGATCAAGCTGCTCCATTTATTTTAGATAAATATGATCATTTATTTACAGGTGGATTTAGATGGCTCATAGACAATGGGATCGTTTTCAATGATGCTCACCACAACCATGGGAATACAAGTACTGCACCAGGGCACTTTGCACTCTCTACGGGTGTTTTTCCTGGTAATGGTGGTATAGTAGAGAATGAATGGTATGATAGACGTTTAAAACGATCTTATTATGCCGTAGAGGATACCACAGTATCAAATCTATCAGGAAAAGAAATTATAGGTCGATCCTATCGCTATATTAAAGATTCAAGTTTATCCGATTGGATGAAGCAATCAAATGTTAATGCCAAAGTAGTCTCCTTATCAGGAAAAGATCGATCCGCTGTACTTTTTGGAGGTAGTAATCCTGATCTCGTGCTATGGTATGATAAAAAAGGAGCTTATTCTACATCAACTTACTATGATGAATCTCTACCCAGTTGGGTACAGGACTTTAATACCAGGCTTAACGTAAAAAGCTATATGGATAGTACTTGGAACTTAGTTAAAAGTATAGAGGTCTATAAACAAAACACTCGTATTGATAATTTCAAAGGAGAGAAAATCGTATCTAAGAAAAAAAAGGCAACACCTACATTGCCTTTGATATTAGGTGATATATCTTTGCAATCATTATTAGAGGGATTTTATGAATATCCACAAGGAGATAAGTCCTTATTCAACCTCGCATATGAATCTATCGAAAGACTTAATTTAGGAGAGGATAATATCCCTGATTTACTATTTATTGGCTTATCAGCAACGGATGGTGTTGGTCATCATTTTGGTCCTCATTCTGTTGAACAACTTGACAATCATTTACGTCTAGATAGTGAGTTAATGAAAATGATCAATTACATTGAAAATAAGGTGGGTAGTGGTAATGCCATCTATGTATTCTCAAGCGATCATGGTGCATTGGAGTTACCAGAATCGTTGAAATTAAAAACAATCGATGCCGGACGCGTGTCAAGTCAACAGGAGAAGAAAGTATTTGCTCAGATTTTAAATCAGATAGATCTTAAGATTGGCCCAGGAAAGGTCGTTGAATACAATAATAATTTTTATTTTCATAATGGATTAACAGATAAAGAAAAGAAAATTGCATCCAATACAATCAAGGATTTAGTTTTTAATATTGAGGGTGTAAGGATGGCATTGAGTCCAAAAGAAATCATGGGACTTCCAAAATCGAAGGAAAATACTAGATTGAAGAATATGATCCATCCAACAAGAAGTCCCGATATATACGTGATATTAAAAGAGAATTGGCTATGGAGATCAACTCCAGGAACCAGCCACGGATCACACTATAGTTATGATTCGCATATACCTCTTATTTTTTCAAAGAAAGGCATAAAACATAGTATACAGAATAAATCTGTCTACTCTGTAGACGCATCACCTACCATTGCAAAATATCTTGGTTTGAAATATCCAAAAGACATTGATGGTAGAGCATTGAATTTAAACTTTGATAATAATTAGTTTTTTTTAATTAATTGTAACAAATCAAATTTTTCAAAATTATTATTTTACGCAAAAGATTTATTCAGCTAACTTAAAGACTTATTTTTAACCTCGAAAAGGAGAAGACATGTCAGAGAATGTCAAAGAATTCACCTCAGAAAATTTTAGTACTGAGGTAATAGAGTCCGATACACCTGTTCTTGTTGATTTTTGGGCTGAATGGTGTGGACCATGTCGTGTAATAGCGCCAGTAGTAGATGAAATTGCTACTGAATATTCACAAAAAGTTAAAGTTGGGAAGTTAAACGTTGATCATCATAACCAAGTTGCTAGTCAATATGGTGTGAGAAGTATTCCAGCTTTACTAATTTTCAAAAATGGTGCAGTTGCAAATCAAATTGTTGGTGCTGTACCAAAAAATAAAATAACTGAAATTTTAGATTCAGTTATCTAATTATTAATAAATAAAAAGAATGAATCGAAAGGTTATAATTATTGGCTCTGGCCCAGCAGGATTAACTGCAGCACTTTATACTGCCAGAGCAAATTTAAACCCATTAGTATTTGAAGGTAATCAACCAGGTGGCCAGTTAACTATTACCACTGATGTTGAAAATTACCCAGGTTTCCCTGAAGGAATTATGGGACCAGAGTTAATGGAGAAATTTCGCACCCAAGCTACAAGATTTGGCGCAGAATGTCATTTCAAGCATGTTACTAAGGTTGACTTTAATGCTCGACCTTTTAAAGTATGGGTAGCAAATGATATGTTTACAACTGATTCTATCATTATTGCTACTGGAGCTTCGGCTAAAATGCTTGGCTTAGAGAGCGAAAAAGAACTAATGGGTTATGGAGTTTCAGCTTGTGCAACTTGTGATGGTTTCTTCTTCAAAGATAAAAAAGTATTAGTAGTTGGCGGTGGAGATTCTGCCATGGAAGAAGCTACTTATTTAACAAAGTTTGCATCAGAAGTTAAAATTGTTCATAGAAGAGATGAGTTTCGTGCATCTAAAATAATGGTTGATCGGGCAATGAACAATGATAAGATATCTGTTATTTGGAATTCTTCTATTAAAGAAATTTTGGGATCAAAAGACGATGGTGTTCATGCAGTTTTACTTGAAGATTCTAAAAATAAAAATACTATAGAAGAAAAATGTGATGGAGTATTTATGGCGATTGGTCACAAACCAAATACAGATTTATTTGCAGATATTTTAGATTCTGATAATGCTGGCTACTTAATTACAAAAGAAGGTAGTACTGCAACAAATATTGAAGGTGTTTATGCTTGTGGCGATGTCCAAGATCATGTATACCGTCAAGCAGTCACAGCAGCAGGGAGTGGCTGTATGTCTGCATTGGATGCTGAACGTTATTTAGAAGCTTTAGAAAGTAATTAACTTTTTTCGATTTATCTTTTGCCATAGGAGGCAAGATGAGTCAACAGTCAACTTTAATATATGAGTTAAAAGGTCTTAAGAAGTCCTATAATGATCAAACTATTTTAAATATTGGTCGTTTACAATTTCACCGTGGAACAATTTATGGCATAGTTGGTCCAATTGGTTCTGGTAAGTCAACATTATTAAATATAATGGCAGGTCTTGAAAGAGAATCTCAAGGGTCTATAAAATATGATATGAATCAATTTGAAACAAATTGGTTGGGTAAAATAAAGCCTAACCCTGAAATACAATATTATAATTCTGAAATTAAAAAGAAGAATATTAAAGTAAGTAATTTGCTAAATTCTAAAAATATAGCTAATCCATCACATTATTTTAGAAATGGTTCTGCAAAGTTGATTTTAGAAAAAAATATTAAAGATTTATCAAAAGGAGAGGTTGCGTACTTAAATATGGTTCTGGCAATTAATTCAGACCCTAGAGTATTGCTAGTAGATGATTATGCAATTAATTTTGATAAAAATATGGAGTTAGATTTCCGTAAAAAATTAAGTAGAATGAATAAAGATCTAGGTACAACTATATTATTATCATCTCCTAATGACCATCAAATTAAGCTAATCGCATCTGTCCTAATCTACTTAGATAATGGTCATATTTCTAAGATTCGATCAGGTTCTGTAAAAAGTTCTAAACCATACACAAAACGTTCAAATGATAAAAAGACCACAAAAAACAGACGATTTAGTTCAAATTCAAAACAAAAATCTAAACGATAATTATAAAATATGTTAATTATATATAGTTTTCACCAACAAGCATTATAGTTAAAGGTTTATTTTTATGTTAAAAGATCGCTTCAATGAAGTTATTTCTAAATTTAAGAGTAAAAAGATTCTTGTAATTGGTGATTTAATGTTAGACACTTATTTAATAGGTCAATCTAATAGAATATCTCCGGAAGCTCCTGTTCCTATTATTGAAGTTAATAAAGTTGAACATAATTTAGGCGGAGCAGCAAATGTAGCTTTAAATCTTTCTTCGTTAGGTTGCAAGGTTTCACTTGTTGGACTAATTGGAGATGACCCTGAAGGCCAAGTATTTAGGGCTTTATTAGATAAAAGCAATATAGATTTCACTTCTTTAGTGGAAAGTGAGAATCGTCCAACTACAGTAAAATCAAGAATAATATCACATGATCAACAAGTTATTAGAACAGATAGAGAAATAACTCTCGACCTATCTGATGAATCCAATAATGAACTAATAACAATTACTTCATCTGCAATTGAAAATGTTGATGCAGTAATATTAGAGGATTATAATAAAGGAGTACTGAATCCTTTCTCAATATCAAAAATTATCAATATAGCAAAAAAATTAAATAAACCCATTTATGTAGATCCTAAAGTGAAAAATTTTGATCTTTATAAAGATGTTAGGTTATTTAAGCCAAATCTATCAGAGTTTAGAACTTTTTGTAAAGAAAATACTTCTCTAAGAAAAGATGGCTTCGAACTTAAGAAAAATTTAAATGCAGATATTTTAATGGTAACTAGAAGTGCAGAAGGGGTATCTCTTTTTGTTGATACTGACTATCATGATATCCCAACTAAAGCTAGAAAAGTTCATGATGTCTCTGGTGCAGGTGACACCGTTATTGCAACATTTACATTATCTGACTTAAGTGGAGCTACTCCAGAAGAATCCGTTGTTCTATCTAATTTTGCAGCAGGCCGAGTATGTGAAGAACTAGGTGTAGTACCTATTAGTCTTGCTATGTTAAATGAGATGATCGAACACCATAATAATTTATAATTTTCTTGAATTTGATTAGACACTCTTTCATATTTATTACTTTAATTTCTTTTGCTTTCACTCAACCGGAAAATAGATTTCTTCCTTTTGATTGGGTACAATATCGACAAGCTGGAAATATAAATTCAATTTCATTTAGTGACCGCTATGCTTATATCGGCACAGAATTGGGCGGTTTACAGCGATTTAATTTATTTTCTAATCGTTTTGAAGAATCAATTACTAGAGCTCAAGGTTTAAGAAGTAATACCATTAAAGCAGTTCATCGAGCTTCAAATGGAATTTTATGGATTGCAACTCCTTTTGGTATTGAATATAGTTTAAATGAGGAAGGTGACTGGAGATTCATTAATCGTGAAAAATTACAATTACCTTTTAATGAAAAGATTTATAGAATAGGTGAATCAGACCAAGATATTTGGCTAGATACTTCTACTTTAGTTTATCGTTTAGACCCAATTACTGGTGTAGTCACTGGAATAATGTCAAATCCTGATGTTCAAGTCTTATGGAGCTCTGGACAAATGAGATTTGAGACTGATTTATCAAATATTTTTTTTGATTATTCAATACTAAATGGATGGATGACTGATCTTAGGTCACTTTTTAGTCCAAATGGAAAGCAAATGAGTATATCTACCATAGCAAAAAGTAGAATGAATGAGATATGGCTAGGTACAGAAGATGGAACTTTCTTTAGAGGCGATAATACCATGAAAACTTTTTCACCATATAAATTTAGTCTAGCTAGTAATGACATTCAAGATATAGAAGGTAAGAACCCTTTTTGGATTGGTGGACGTTTAGGGCAATTCTCTTCAGGAGTATCATATTTTGATTCTGATCGTAATATTTATGATCAATATATTTTTAATGAAAACATAAATATGGACCGTCTTTCAATCTACAGTATTATAAATTTAAAAAATGAAATTTGGTTTGGTGGAGAAGACGCAATTTTAGTTTATAACATAAAAAAAGATTTTTGGAGAACCTTCAATATAAATATTGGTTCTAACAAATCGTGGATAAACTCATTTATAAAATTTGGTGACCAAATTTGGTTAGCCACTAATAATGGTTTGATTATTTTAAATCAAGATAACAAAAGTCGAATTGACAATGAACTTGTCGATTATTTTTTTAACAATCGTATTTATCAATTTACTATGGCTAAAGATCATATATTTATAGTTACTGAATTAGGTTTATATATTTACGATATTAAAAAAAATAAAATATATGATTTAGAATCTTTTGGTTATAAATCTAAAGATTTTATTTTTCCATCTAATCATTTTGATTACACTGCTATAACTAAAAATGATGATAATATATATTTTGCTAATCAATCTGGTATAATATCTTTTAACTTAATTAAGAGAAGGTGGTCTAATGTTGTTGAACCTTCTATTTACGGAGCTTTAGAAGTCAAATCTCTTGCTTCATCAAAAGAAAATATTTTTATTGCCACAATTAATGGACTTACAATATATAATATGAATAATAATTCATTGGAAATGTTCAATTATAAGTTTATTGGAAATATAAATGACATGTATATTAAGGGTAGGAAAATTTGGTTGGGAACTTCCGAAGGTCTTATATCGTTCCAGTATAAATGAAAAAAATAAATAAAATAATTCTCTTAAGTCTAGTAACTCTATTTAGCCATTTAAGTGCACAAGCTCGAATGTCAAATAGGGATCAAAGTCAACTTATAAGACAGTATGGTTTCTCCTTTTATACTGTAGCAGATAGTAAGTCTGATTCAATACGTGTTTTATCTTACTTATCTGTACCAAATAATGTTTTACAGTTTATAAAAAATGATCAAAACTTTGAAGCAGGTTATGAAGCTACAATATCAATTAAAGAAAAAAAGGGATCGCAGGTTGGAAGAAAAAATTGGGTTAATAAACTTGTTACTGATGAATATTTAGAATCGGTTTCAAGAGAAATATATACAATACATTTTGCTGAATTTAAAGTTCCTGTTGGTAACTATATTATTTCCATGGAATTACTTGATAAAGATTCTAATAATAGTGGATTGAGATCAAAAGAATTGAACCTATCAAAGAAGAAAAGTGATATAGAAATATATAGCCCTTTCTTTATTGATTATCTTTCTGGAAATTGGGGCTTAAATGATAATGAAATTCCACTTTTTCAAAATTTTCATAGCGATAAAATAGCAAGACCTTCAGTGTTTGTTTCTGGAAAAGTTAAGGAGTCTCCTTATGAACTTGAGGTTAAAGTCCTAAATGCGAAGAAAAAAGAATTATGGAAGAAGACGTTTCAGTCTGAAACAAGTGAAGGTTATTTTCATCAACGCATAATTATTCCAGAAGAAATAGCGAAACAAGGTCTTCGTAAAAGAGTAGATATTGTTCTCAAACAAGAGGGTGTAAAGAAGAAAACCTCAGTAATTTTAGCATTATCTAGACAGGGTATTTCGGGATCTATTGGAGATATCTCTCAGGCAATTCAGAATATGCGTTATATATTAAAAGATGATGAATGGAAAAAATTAAGTAAGTCTAAAGATATCGATCAAGAAACATTGTTCTTAGAATATTGGAGCGCGAAAGACCCTACGCCTGAAACTCCAGATAATGAATTAATGAATGAATACTTTTCAAGGGTTAATTATTCAAATGTTAATTTTAAAGGTTACTCACAAGGTTGGAAAACAGACATGGGTATGATATACATTTTATTTGGTCCTCCTGATGATTTAGAAGTTTACAATGATCCTTTAAGTCGTGTTTACTCGCAGAGGTGGCATTACTACAGAATTAATAAATTTTTTGATTTTGTAGATGAGCAGGGTTTTGGTGATTATCGATTATCTACACCTTTTTTTCGTGGCCAAAGTTGGTAATTCATTAAAAATTATTTATAATAAAATATTATTCTATTAAATAAAACTAGTGGAATATTTTTCATATAGCAGCTTAGAGACTTTTAATAAATGCCCATCCTTATTTAATTTTAGATATATAGATAAAATTTTAAAAAAAGATGAAAGCATAGAAGCTTTCATGGGTAAACGTGTTCACGAAGCTTTAGAGTTTTTATATGATGAAATTTTATCAAAACGATTACCATTCATTGATAGTATTATTGAAAAATATCATGAAAAATGGGAAGCCAATTGGCATGATCGTATTGCATTAGTTCACAAACATAAAAACATTAAATTTTATTATGAACTAGGAGAAAGATGTTTAGCGGGTTATTATCGTTCTTACGCTCCATTCAAGCAATCAGTAATAGGAACAGAAGTTGAATTTATTTTTTCTTTAAATAATACTAATGATTATATATTTAAAGGTATAGTTGATCGTATTGATCATGATGGAAATGGAAATTATGAAATTCATGATTATAAAAGTGGCAAAAGAGCTATGTCTTTTAGTCAAGCCAAAAAAGATAAGCAATTAGCACTGTATCAAATTGCTTTAGAACAAAATTATAATAATATTAAATCAGTTAGATTAATATGGCATTTTTTACAACATAATATTGAAGTACAATCTAAGCGAAGTATAAAAGAATTAAATAGTTTAATTAAGGATACTACATCTAAGATTGATAAGATTAGAAATAAAATAGATTCTGATGAAAATTTTTTACCAAAAGAAAGCATTCTATGTAATTGGTGTTATTTTTGGGAAGAATGCAGTGCTAAAACTGGCACAAACCCATATATTTAATAGAGTATGAAACTAACAAAAATTGAAATTGAAGCATTAAAGAAAGTATTATCAAGAATTGATAATTTTAATTCTGATGTTTTACAAAAATTGAATGAACGTTTAAATAATGATATGAAAATAACAATGTACATTGATGGAGCAGCAGATTTAAACTCAAAAACCGCTGGAATAGGTGGTGTTATCTATAAAGATAATGAAGAATTATTTACTTTTTCTGAATATTTACATGACTCAACCAACAATGAAGCAGAATATACTGCACTTATTAAAGGTCTTGAGTCTTTAATTGAGTTACAGTTATTAAATGTTAAAATATACTCTGATAGTGAGCTTGTTGTTAAACAAATAAATGGTGAATACAAAGTTAAGAACCCTAGGATGCAAGTTTTATATCAACGAGCAACATCATTATTTAGCAAGCTTGATAAATGGTCCTTTTTCCATGTTTTGCGAGATAAAAATAAAGTTGCAGACAAGTTAGCAGGTGAAGGCAGATCTAAAGGGAAAAAATAATTTTTTATTTTTAAGTTTTTATTGATGAAACAACCTGACTTTTAAACTAGATTTGTAACTATTAATCCAGGTAAAAATTAAAATTAGAAGTATATAATGGGGTTTTTTAGTTCATTTCAAAATCCATTAAGTTGGGTATCCGGTGATATAGCAATTGATTTAGGTACTGCTAACACTTTAGTCTATATTAAAGGTAAAGGTGTTTTAATCAATGAGCCCTCAATTGTCGCAAAATCAGTTCACGATAATAAAATTATTGCAGTTGGTTATGAAGCCAAAGCAATGGTAGGCAGAACTCATCGTGAAATCGAAACCATTAGACCTCTTCGTGATGGTGTTATTGCTGATTTTAACATGACTGATGGCCTCCTTCAGGGATTTATAAATAAAATTAACATGAATCGTTTAGCTCGTCCAAGAATGGTTATTTGTGTTCCCTCTGGTGTAACTGAAGTTGAGAGACGCGCAGTGCGAGATTCGGGTGAAAGAGCAAATGCTCGAGAAGTTTATCTTATTGAAGAACCTGTTGCTGCAGCTATTGGTATTGGACTAGATATTTCCAAGCCCATTGGTAATATTATAATTGATATAGGTGGTGGTACAACTGAAATAGCAGTAATAGCACTTGATGGAGTTGTAACTAAAGAAGCTATAAGAGTTGCTGGTGATGAAATGGATGAAGCTATTATTCAATGGTTTAGGAATGAACATAAATTAGATATCGGTTCATCCACCGCTGAAAATATTAAAAAAACTGTAGGTTCAGCTATGAGAGTAAATAGTGAAATGATTGCTGTAAAAGGGAGGGACTTAGTTTCTGGTATCCCAAAAACTATAGAGGTCTCTTCAGATGAAATTCGTCAGGCATTAAAAGATCCAATTAATGCAATAGTCGAAGCTGTAAAACGCGCTCTTGAACAAACACCTCCTGAGTTATCTGCTGATATTCTTGATAGAGGTATATTGATGACAGGTGGTGGAAGTATGTTAAAAGGAATAGACCAATTAATCAGAGAAAGAACCAATGTTCCTGTAAATGTAGCGGAAGAGCCTTTGCTATCTGTAGTCAAAGGAACTGGAAAAGTTCTTGAAGATGTAAAAAAATACGAGTCTGTTCTGATTTAAGCTTTCAATGCGTAATCTTTACCTATTTTTTCTTAAATATAAAGATCATTTTATTTTTCTATTTTTTGTTTTTTGCTCTATCACTATTCTCTTAAAAAATGACAATCCAAATACTCATTTAATTAGAGGAAAACTTAGTGATAAATTTTCAATTATTTCTTCCCCTTTTGCATGGATGAGAAGTATGAGACAGCTTGAAGAAGAAACTTTACTCCTTCGTGAAAAAAACATCCAATTAACTTTAAAAATGAAATCAATGCTTAGAGCAAATGAAGAATATGATTCACTTTTAACACTCCTTGAATTAAAAGAAGATAGTGATTTAGAATTAATAGCAGCTAATGTTATAAACTCTGGTTCTTCATCAAATTTATCATCTATAACATTAGATATAGGTAGAAATCATGGTATTAAAGTGGGTCAAGCAGTTTTAGTCCCTGAGGGAATAATTGGTAAAACTGTGGTTGTTGGCAATACTTCTAGTATTGTTCAAGTTTTGAATGATGTCAATTTTCGTTTATCTGTTAGAATTTTACCATCTGGCAATACTGGAATCCTAAGATATCTAAAGGATGATATATGTGAAATTAGAGAATTACAAAAGAATGCTCAAATATCAATTGGAGATAACGTTGTAACATCAGGATATAGTCAAATTTATCCTAAGAGTTTACCCGTTGGAGAAGTCATCGAAGTATTAGATGAACGAGGAAGCTTTCAAAAAGTAGCAAAAGTTAGAATTCGTAGTAATCTTGGTTCACTCTTACATGCATTTATAATAGTAAGTGATTTAGATAAAATTGATTAAACAAATATATTTAGGATTGGGTGTTTTTGCTCTTCAGTTTATGTTGGTTGATTTTCTTTCTATAAACATGATTCGTCCTGACTTTTTGGTTATATATATATTTTATTTTAGTTTATCAAATGCTAGATATAAAGGAATTATTTTAGGGTTTATTATAGGACTTTTATCTGATTTGACGGGAGTGGGTTCTTATTTTGGATTAACATCTTTAACTTTATCCATCACTGCATATTTGACGGGTTTCTTAAATGGTAAATATGAAAGACTACTCCCTTATTTTTTTCATTCCATATGGATATCCATACTAGCTTTGCACTTTTTAATTATTACATACGTTAAATTTCAAATTTTGTATGAAACAAACTTTTTTGATTTTCTACTTAAATTTATATTTACATTTGGTTATACAATGATGTTCTTTTTTGTCGTTCAATTTTTCTTTCCAGTTAAGGATGCTACTCGTGCTGAGATCTCCTAATTCTGTTCCAAAAATTAAATTTTGGTTTCTCCTAGGATTAACTATATTTTTACATTCATTACTATTATATAGGTTCTTCCAACTACAAATTTTAGACTATGATCTATATACAGAACGAGCAAATAGTAATAGAATAAGAGCAACATCTATACCAGCACCTAGAGGTTTAATTTTAGATAGAAATGGAAAGATCATTGTTGATAATTATCCAACTTACGTTTTGTACGGTATTGGAGGTGAGATTGTTGATAAATCTAGAAATTTTTCAGTTATAAGTAAAGCTACTGGAATAGATACATCTTACCTTTCAATTAATTATAAAAATAATTTTAGAAATAGATTTGTACCTACAAAGCTTGCAAAAGATTTAACGATTTCACAATTAAGTAGGCTAGAAGAATACAAAAACGATCTAACTGGGATTATTTATAAGCAATTTCCAGAAAGAATATTTAATTCAAAAATTAGAGCGTCACATGTATTAGGTTACTTAAAGGAGAGTGATCAAGAATATTTATCTTCTTTATCAGAAAAATCAGATTACGAGTATGGAGATCTTATTGGGTGGTCAGGTCTTGAACGAAATTATGAATCTGTTTTAAGAGGGACAAAAGGTGTTTCGTATTATCAAGTGGATGCTTTTGGTCGTGAAGTTGGTTCAGTAGAAAATCAATCTAATATATTACCAAAACCTGGAAGCGATATAACAACTACTTTAGATATCGAAATTCAAGAATTATTAGAAAGTGAATTTAAAGGTATTAAAGGAGCTGGCATTGTTTCAGACCCAAACACTGGCGGTTTGCTTGCCTATGTAAGTTCACCTGATTACCCACCTGATTTATTTACAGGATTAATAGCTACTAAAGATTGGGAGTCAGTAATCACTAATACCGAAAAACCATTACTTGATCGAGTGGCTAATGGTACTTATCCACCAGGTTCTATTTACAAAATGATTGTTGGCGTTGAATTGCTTGAGCGGAAATTAATAAATAGTAGTTGGGAAGTTTCTTGCCCTGGTTACTATGAATTTTATGATAGAACTTTTAAATGTTGGAAAGAAGAAGGGCATGGAAAAGTAAATTTAGAAAAAGCAATAAGTGAGTCATGTGATACATTTTTTTATCAAGCTATACAAAAAGTTGAGCTAGATAAATTAAGTGAAAGATCAAAAACTTTTTATCACGGTATGCATACAAATATTGATTTGCCATCGGAAATGAAAGGTCGTGTTCCTGATTATATATACATGAATAAAAAATATGGAAGGTGGGGATGGTCTGAAGGTGCAATGTTGAATATTAGTATTGGACAAGGTGAATTATTAGTCACGCCACTCCAAATTGCTCTTTATACTAATATATTAGCAACAAGAGGTGAAACCTATCCACTTCACTTAGTTAATAATAACTACAAAAAAATAAATGGACCAAATGTTAGTAAAAAAACTTGGAAATTTATAGAAAAAGCAATGATTCGTGTTGTAAATGGTTCAGGAGGAACAGGTCATAGAGCTAATCCAAAAATTGAAGGATTAATTATTTCAGGTAAAACTGGTACTGCTGAAAATCCCCATGGTGAGCCCCATGCTTGGTTTGTTGGTTTTGGACGTAAAGATAAAGAACTAATCTCTGTTGTTATAATGCTTGAGAATGGTGGGCATGGTGGAGAAGTCGCAGCGCCAATAGCAAAAAGAATTTTCAAAAAATATTTTGAATCTGAAATTAAAATAGCAAAAAAATAATAATGTTTTTAGAAATTTGGCAAAAAATTAAAAGCTCACCTGTTATAATTCTAATCCCTCTAATCTTTTTGCTATTTTTAGGGTTACTATCTTTATATAGCATAGCTATGCTTCAAATAGAGTCACCACCAAACGCTTTCACAAAACAATCTTTTTTTTTAATACCATCATTTATAATGTTATTTGTTATGACAATTTTATCAAAACGTTTAATTCATAAATATATTTATTTTTTTTATATCTTATCTATATTTGCAGTATTATTGCCATTTATTGGAGATAAAGTAGCTGGTACTTACAGATGGATAAATTTTGGTCTTCCATTTGATTTGCAACCATCTGAAATTGCTAAGTGGATTATTGTTTTAACTCTTGCTAGATATTTATCTGATCATAATTTGCAAATGAATCATTTTAACTCAAATATTTTACCAATTATAATTGCTCTAATACCAACGTTGGTTGTTTTAAATCAACCTGATCTTGGCACAGCTTTTGTAATGATGGCACCAATTTTACCAATGTTGTATTGGGTAGGAGCCAGGCCGTTTCATTTATTTCTTATTATTGCTCCTTTATTAAGTATTTTTTCAGCTTTTAATGTTGCTGTTTTTTCTATTTGGGCATTTTCTCTTGCAATAATTATTTACATCTCAAAACCAAAACTAATACACAGTATTGGTATTTATTTTAGCAATATTTTTTTAGGTTTGATTTTTCCTTTAGTTTGGAATTCCTTAAGACCCTATCAACAAAACAGAGTCTTAACATTTATAAATCCTGAAATTGATCCACTTGGTGCTGGTTATCATATTATTCAGAGTAAAACTGCATTAGGTTCAGGGGGACTTATAGGAAAAGGTTGGGGAGAAGGTACCCAAACTCATTTAAAATTTCTTCCAGTGCAAGAATCTGATTTTATTGTAAGTGCTATTGGAGAAGAATTAGGTTTTGTTGCATTGTTCTTTATGATTTTGTTATTTCTATGGTTTATATATAAGATTCTTCGCCTAGCTTTAAATACAAATGACAGATTATCAGGTTTGATACTCATTGGAATAGCTTCAATTTTTATGGCTCATATTTTTGTAAATAGTGCCATGGCCTCTGGATTAATGCCGGTAAAAGGTCTTCCTTTGCCTTTTATTTCGTATGGTGGTTCTTTCTTAGTTTCGTCGTTTATGATGGTAGGTTTAATTCTGAATTTTGGTCGGGATGAGATCTAATAAATCTTTTAAAAAGATAATGACGATAAAGGTCTAAAAGAAGTAAATTGAAACATAGTATTAACTTCTTAGAATTAAATTTAATTACATGATTAATAACTTAATTAAAAGCACTCTATTCCTCTTTATCTTTTTATCAACATTTGTACTTGCTCAAGATTCAGCTACAAAACGTGAAATGAATAGACTTAATGCCAAAATTGATAAAGAAAATGTTCGAGTTGATTCATTAGATGCTCAAATCCGTATGTTATTACCGGAACTTCAGAATGCACTTAAAGCAAATTTAAAAGCTAAAGAGCAAACAGACTCAGTTGCTATACTTTTAATAAATAGAATTAATATGATGCAGAATAAAATGCGCTTAATAGAAGATAAAACTGCTTATATAGATAGTGTTAACTTTGAGATTTTGGCTCAACTAGTAATGATTGAAAATAAAATTGTAACTCTTACTAATAGTTTTACTGAAATGTATAATCTTAGAAGTAATAGGGTAAATGATAAAGTTAGTGCAAAAATTAGTCCAACTGAATATAAGAGAATTTATATTGAAGCGCTTTCAGCTTATCAAAATGGTGAATTTGAAAAAGCCGTAACTGGTTTTGCAGGTTTGGTTATGAGTGACCCTGGTAATGATTTAGCTGATAATAGTCAATATTGGCTTGCTGAATGTTATTATACAATGAAAAATTATAAACGAGCAGTAATTGAATTTGAAAAAGTTTTCACCTTTGCAGGTACAGATAAAGATGATGATGCTCAATTAAAATTAGGTCATTGTCATAGAAGTATGGGCAATATTGCAAAAGCTCGTGAAGAATATCAACGATTAACTGATTATTTCCCTGGTTCTGAGTTCTATGAGAAAGCCAGAGAATCTCTTAAGCAACTTAAAGTACAGTAAGTACAGAAAAACTATCTATGTCTTTAAAATTATTTTATCTCACGACTGAGATCGACCCTTTTGCAAGTACGTCACATTTAGGTAAATACTCCGTTCATATACCTTACGCTCTCCAAAATTTAGAACATGATATAAGAATAATGATTCCAAAATATGGTTTTGTAAGTGAGAGAAAGTACATATTAAGAGAAGTAATTCGCCTAAGAGAGATCCTTTTCGAATTTAATGGCGAAGATGTTATGACCTCCGCAAAAAGCGCATTTATTCCTAAAACTAGAGTTCAAGTATATTTTTTAGAGAATGCTGAGCTTTTTAAAGATTTAACTTCTTTACTTTATAAAGCAAAGAATGGTCGTGTACTTGCTGATAATAATGACCGTTATAATTATTTTTCTAAAGCTGCTATTGCAACTTTGCCTCATCTATTTTGGAAACCTGATGTAATAATTTGCAATGATTGGCAAAGCGCATCTATACCTTTAATTTATCAGCAGATATACGATAAAAAAGAATTTTATGGAAAAATAAAAACTGTATTAACTGTACATTCAGTTGATGATCATTCAATTTTTAGTCGTGAATCTTATGAAAAGGTGGGTGTCCAACTCCCTAAAAATTTAAAGGGTGATTTTGTAAATTGTTACGAAGCAGCAGCTCCTTATGCTGATCTAATTATTGCAGTGGATACACCTTCAAATAATATAACAAAAAAACTTTTAGAACTTCCATTAATAAAATCAAATAAAAAGAAACTTGTTTCTATTAATATTGATGATGAAGAAAACCCCGATTTTAGCATAACAGCATCTGCTCTAAATGATCATTTAACGAAACATTTCGCTTAATTTTTCGTATTATCATTTAATTAGAGTTTCTATTTCATGATTAAAAGGTTTAAAAATTATTTCATATACACCTTATTGTGCTTTATCATTCCCTCTGGCTGTGAAGAAGCTGCTATTCCAATTGATGATAATATTTCTACTACTCCTTTAACTATAGATACAGTTTCTTTCCCAGTAATAAATACTATATCCTATCAGGTACCCCCTGATATAGGATTACATGAATATCTGTATTTTGGTAAAAAAGATGAGTTTAGTTTTTTATATAACCTTATTCGTTTTAGTAGTTTAGATAGTACTAATCTTTACACTTTTGATTATTATAATGATTCGTTAATTATTGCTGATAGTATGAAATTAATTATGAGTTTTGCTTCTGACAGTGTTGAGGAAAATGTAGAATTTCATCTTCGATATTTCCCTGATAATGGCGACTCTGTATTTAACGAATTAACTACAAATTTTACAAATTTTGATCGTTCAATTGCTTCTTCTGTTATCTCATCTTCTATAATGGCTAGCGATTCTATTGATTCTGTGACTACTCAATTAAGATTGAACTTTTTAATGGATACAACAATTATAAATGTATTTAAAGATACATCTACAATAAGTTTCAACTCTTCTTTTTTAGTTGAATTAATGAATGAAAACTCATCTGAATTTAAATTATTTAGTGCTAATAATTTGTTAAATCCACCCAAATTAAGAGTTTACTATAGAGAATTTTTATCGGATTCTGTTGTTTTAGATACATCTTTTCATACTTATTATTCATCACAAGATGTTTCTGTGGTTGATAAGCCAGATATTATAAGTACTGATTCAGATAATCTTTCTATTGGCCTCGCTAAAGGACTGCGATCTTTGATAATGGTAGATATGGAGGGTTGGGAATTGCCAAAAAGATCCATTATAAGCTCTGCAGATTTAATTTATAATAGAATAGATAATGATACTTTAATTGGTTATTCTGTTTCATCATACCCAATCATGAGCCAAGCTGACTTTGCAAAATTTAATACTTTTGATACTGACCCATATGATATTGATCCTAATTACTTTTCCTCAGCATCTATTCTTAATAATCAATTAAAAATTAATTACAGAAAAATAATAACAGAATTTGGAAAAGGTACCAAAATTAATTATGGTTTTAAATTGCAATCAAGTCCTAGTAGTGACCCCTTTAAAACAATACAATTTCATAATTTAAATAATAATGCTCTATATCCTGTTTTAAGAATTATTTATGTTAAATAGATTCATAAAAATATATTTACTAATGTCATCTTTTGCTATTTCACAGTCAATTTTTAATGGCTATGGATTAGGTTTGAGCCGAACTTCTTTTCATTCATCAGCCAATGGTGCAGGAAGTATTGGCTTAATTCCTTCTTTTCATCCTGGGGTTTCAATGGATAATTCTGCTACATGGCCTGGTCTTAATTTTACTTATGTGAGTGGTTCATATTCAAGTCAAGCACATGGTATGAAAAATTCTGACATTAGGAATCAAGCTTCTCGCTTTAATAAATTGCAATTTGTTATTCCAATACGTGAAAGATATGCTTTAGGTATTACGGTTAAGCCTCTAAATAATCATAACTCTTTTTTTACAACTGATACAAATTCTTTTAATTTTGTTGGAACAGATATTTTTTCAAGAAAAGAATTTCGTTCGGGTGGTGGTATTATGGAGGCCTCTCTTGGCTTAGCTTTTCCTCTAAATAACAAAATGGGTTTAGGTATTACTGTTAATCATTTATTTGGTTCATCTAGAGATGAGCAAGCTGCAATTATTAATGATATTTATTATAGAATGTTCAATCTTCGCACATACAGTGGTTCAACTTTTGATTTTGACTTTGCAGGATTACTCTACAGTGACAATTCAATATCTATATCTACATATGCTAGAGTTGGTTTAACAAATAAATCAATTTCAGGTAAATTATATAAATTTGATTTCTATGAAGATAGGAACAATAGTTATTCATTTGATGCAGACGATTATCCTAGTGATTTAGTGGTAGATACAACATCAATTTCTAATATATACTCTCCTAACAGTTTTAGTTTTGGTGTTAATCTAGCATTTAAAAATGATTTAAATATTTTCAGTGAACTTCAAATGTGGAATGATGAAGCAACGAATACTAATTATGCTTCAATATTCAATGATAAAATAGGAAGCAAATTCCACCTAGGTGGGGGGCTAATAAGATTTGGGGATCTAAATGCAAGAGCTTGGCAGGATAAGATCACTTTTAGATTGGGTGCTTATCAAGATCAATACACGTTAGTATACACTGGTAGTTCATTAATTGAGAATGGTATATCTGTTGGTTTTGGTTTTAAATTTGCTGCTTCAGGCAACCAAATAGATTTTTCATATCGTAATGGCAAACGATCAATTGCTGAAGGTCAAAAAGAATTATTTAAAGAAATTACTATAGGAGTGAGCCTAGGGGATATGTGGTTCCTTAGGAGAAGAGCAAAACAATGAGAAAAAATAATATATTTCAGAATTTAGTTTTATTAGGTGTTGTATCAATTTTTATGACCATGTGCACTCCACCTGAACAATCAGATGCAGATGCAGATCTAGCTGAGCAAGCCCGCCAAGATTCAATAAGACAAGTAAGATGTCCGCGTGTATTTAGTAGTGCTGCTGAGTTTTATAAGAATCGTGATTGGGAAGCAACTGTTCGAGCCTATGATGAATTAACTGATTTAGGTTGTGATAGAGATGACCCTCAAGAGGTATATCTATATTATGCTATAGCATATGAGTACATGGGAAAGTACGACAGTTCAGCAACTGTTCTTTTAAAAGGATTGACATTTTTACCTGACAACATAGATTTAAGAAAAAGACTTGCATTTTCATATGAAAAACAAGGTATGGTAGAACTGCAAATGGATGAGTTAGATCGTCTTTCATTTCTAGCACCTGAAGATATAGATATAAAAGATAAATTATCAAAACTATATGGTTCTCAAGATAGATATGATGATCAAATATCTGTTTTAAAAGATCTACTAAAAATTCAACCAAATAATGAAGCTGCACAAAGTGACCTAGCACAAGCGTATGAAAAAAGTGGTCGTGACCCTTTAGACGTTTACAAAAATAGATTTGATAATAACCCAGACAATGTAAGCTATGGTTTAGATTATGCAGATAAACTTATTGTTGCAGATAGACCAGACGATGCTATTGATGTATTACAACAAGTAGTTGATGTTGACCCATCAAGTAAGGTAGCGTTTCGAAAATTAGCACAAGCGTATGATTCAGATGATCGATTAAAAGATGCTGCTCGTACCTACGAACGTCTTTTTAAGCTAGATCCTCGCGACTTTAGAGTAGCTATTAAAATTTCAGATGTTTATGTTGAAGATGAAGATTTTAAATCTGCATTTAATTGGGCAGATAAAGCTGTAACTCTTTCTGGGGAGGGTGAAGCCTATGGCGCCAAAGCAAATGTTTATTATAAAGCTTTTCAAGCTTGCAGGTCTGGAGAAATAGCAGTTGATGATAGAGTTGTTGCAACATTATCTCATGAATTATTTATTCAAGCAGAAGAAAAAGGTTTTACCAGATATAGTCGTTCAAAAGAATGGTTAAAAGAAAACGAAGTTCTTTTTGGTAAAGCACAGTGGTTTATGATGGATGCTGATATTAAAAATAAAGGTTTTATTAAAGCTTCAAGTGCTTGTTATAATTGGGTTACCGAAAGACTTAATAAAGGAAAAGGTTGGTAAAAATTGACTTTTGAAAATGACTCTTTTTCATTCATAAAAAACTCTGACCCTAAAATATATGATATTTTACAAAAAGAAGTTTCAAGAGAAGATCAAACTCTAGAATTAATTGCATCAGAAAACTTTGTTTCCTATCCAATTTTAGAGATGGCAGGCGGAGTTATGACAAATAAGTATGCTGAAGGATATCCAGGTGCTAGATATTATGGTGGTTGTGAGCATGTAGATGAAGCTGAAAATTTAGCAAGAGATCGTGCAAAAAAATTGTTTAATTGTGAATATGCAAATGTTCAACCTCATTCAGGCTCACAAGCGAATATGGCTGTATTAATGACTTTCTTAAATGTTGGTGATACTATACTGGGACTTGACTTAGCTCATGGGGGTCATTTAACACATGGTAGTCATGTAAACTTCTCTGGAAAACTATACAATTCTGTATCTTATCATGTTGATAAGGATACTGGAAGAGTTGATTTTAAATCCGTAAGGTCAATTGCAAAAGAATTTAAACCAAAGTTAATTATTTGTGGTGGTAGTGCATACCCAAGACATGTAGAATTTGAAGAATTTCGACAAATTGCTGATGAATTTGGCGCTTTTCTTATGGCTGATATAGCACATCCTTCCGGATTAGTTGCAGCAGGTTTACATCCTTCTCCCATGAAATTTTGTGATGTAGTTACTACTACTACACATAAAACACTTCGAGGTCCCAGAGGTGGAATGATAATGATGGGAAAAGATATAGAAAATAAATGGGGGATAGTAGCTCCAAAATCTGGGCGTACTAAAATGGTTTCTGAACTTTTAGATTCAACAGTTATGCCTGGAATTCAAGGAGGTCCTTTGATGCATATAATTGCAGCAAAGGCAATTGCTTTCAATGAAGCACTTCAGCCAGATTTTAAAGTTTATGCTCAACAAGTTATTGATAATGCCAAGGCTATGAGCCAAGCACTCTTATCTAAAGATTACAAACTAATCTCTGGTGGCACCGACACTCATGTTGTATTAATAGATCTAACTAATAAGGGAGTCAGCGGAAAAGTAGCAGAAAAAACATTAGAAAAAGCTGGTATTACTGTTAATAAAAATATGGTTCCATTTGATAAAAGAAGTCCTTTTATTACAAGTGGTATTAGAATTGGTTCACCTGCTATAACTACACGTGGCATGGGTGAAGATGAAATGGCTCAAATAATTAACTATATAGATAAAATAATATCTAATATTGAAGATGAGTCAATTATTGAAAAAGTAAAAACAGAAGTAAAAACATTATGTTCATCATTTCCATTATATAGTGAATTGCATAATTAAATTTATAAACTTTCTTTATAATCAAATATTAGTAAAGACTCTTTTACTTTTTTCTTTCATATTTATTTCTTGTAGTCCTTCTCTTACTGTTCTAAAATTTAATCCAGAGTTTGCAGAATCCACTTATAGATATATTGCTGAAAAATCTGAAAAATCTATTGTCAATTCTCCAAAAGATGATAAAAAACTATTAAAAGCATGTGAAACTTTAACGAAGTTTTCTTTTGGCTTTACGATGGAAGAAGCAGATAGAACAGTTATGCTTGATTATAAAAAAGGTAAAATTCTTTATAAGAAGGCACATGATAAATTTGTTAGAGCTGTAGATTACGGTGAACGAGCTTTAACAGTTAAATTTGGTAATTATAGTGATTGGATTGAAGGCAAAAGTTCAAAAACTCCAGAATTTACTTCATTGGATCTATCATATCTATTTTGGACTGCAGGTGCATATGGAGGAGCAATTAAATCAAGTCAAGGTAATCCAGAATGGATAGTTAAATTACCAAGACTAGGCAAATTATTAGAGACAGCTCTTTCTTTAGACTCAGAATGGAATAAAGGTGCATTATATAGTGCAATGATATCCTACACCATGATTAGACATGATTCACCTATTAATAAAGAAGATGTAGCAAGAGAATACTTTAATAAAGCAATTAAAATATCAAGAGATTTAGACTTAGGTCCTTATGTGACTTTAGCAGAGAGTGTCTCAATTACTACGCAAAATAAAAATGAATTTACTAATTTACTTTATAAAGCATTAAATATTGATATCAATAGTGACCCTGATTTACGTTTAACCAACTATATTAATCGAAATAGAGCAATATGGTTACTTGATAACATTGATGAGTACTTTTATTAATGATTATATATAGAAAATTTTTATTAGCAGCCTTTATTTTTTGCTTAATGAGTCAGCTTATTTGGGCAAAAAAGATCGTTATAAAAATGGCGACATTAGCTCCAGAAGGAACTGAATGGCATGGCCTTTTAGTTGAACTAGGCCAACAATGGAAAGTCGTTACGGATGGTGACGTTCGTTTAAGAATTTACCCAGGTGGCGTTGTTGGTGATGAGAGAGATATGATTCGTAAGATGCGAATTGGTCAAATTCATGGCGCAGCTATATCAAATGAAGGTATGACTGAAATAAATCCTTACTTTACTACTTTTTACATGCCTATGATGTATCAATCATATGATGAAGTTGATTTTGTTCGAGATCGTTTGAGTAATGAATTATTTAATAAAACTGAGGAAAATGGATTTAAAATTTTAACAATGGTGGATGTGGGTTGGGCATATTGGTTTTCAACAGAACCTATCTATACACCTGATGATCTTAAAAATAATAAAATTTTCATTTGGGCTGGGGATTATAAATCTGCACAATTATATGAAAAACATGGCTACCAACCTGTTCCATTGGCAATGACAGATGTGCTTTCAGGTTTGCAAACTGGCCTTGTTACATCTCTTGGATTCAATCCATTGTATGCATTAGCTCAGCAATTATTTGGCATTGCTGATAATATGCTTGATATGAAGTGGGGTAACTTAACTGCAGCTATTATTATAGATTTAAAAACTTGGAATAAAATCAAACCTGAACATCAAGAATCAATGTTGTCAGTTGCTAAGAGTATAGGTGACGGCTTCCAACAAAAAAATAGGTATGATTCTGATAAGTCAGTTGAAGTTATGAAAAAATATGGACTTAAGGTAAATACACCAACTCCTGAGCAAGTTAAGATCTGGGATGAATTGATCAACTCAATGGGACCTGATATTCGAGGTTCTTTAATAGAAGAAAATGCTTTTGATAGGTTAATGGAAATCAAAAAAGAGATGGAATCTCGATAGCTTACAATTTTTTTGTTTTTATCTAATATAAAATCTTTTGATCAAATTTTAACTTTTCTAGTGTTTATAACATTAGTTTTATTGCCTGTCATAGAAGTCATATCTAGGTTATTCAGCTCAACTGGTATAGTAGCCTCACCAGTTTTAGTTCAACATTTAACGTTATGGGTAGGTTTTCTTGGAGCAGTTATGGCATCACGCCGAAACAATCTTCTTTCTTTAACAACTAAACCTATTTTTTCAAATACAGAAATAATTGAATGGAAAGATATTATTGGAAAAATTACAAGCATTTTCATTGTTTTGTTATTAGCATATGGAAGTTGGGAGCTTGTAAAAGTAGAAATGGATTATCCTGTTAATATTGCACCTTTTATTTCTAGATGGTTTGCTCAATTGATAATGCCTATTGGTTTTCTTTTTATTGCTATTTTTATGTTCATTAATAGTTTCCATTCAGTAAAACAAAAACTTACTATTTCAATTTTTATAATTCTATTGTTTTCATTAATTATTTATGTTGAACCTATTCAAGAATCTATTTTTTTTATGTGGATTTTTATTTCTATAATTATTTTATCATTATACTCAGGAGCACCAATTTTTATAGGTTTAGGTGGTTTAGCTATTCTTTTTTTCTGGCGTGACTTCACTCCTTTATCAGCAATATCAGCTGAAACATATCGCATTGTTGTTTCTCCAACACTTCCTACAATTCCTCTATTTACATTTGCAGGTTATATACTTGCCGAAAGTAATGCTTCAACACGTTTAGTTAACTTATTCCGTTCTGCTTTTGGTTGGATTCCTGGTGGAACACCTATTATTCTAGTTTTACTTTGTGGTTTTTTTACTGCGCTAACAGGTGGATCAGGTGTAACTATTTTAGCTCTTGGCGGTCTCTTTTTACCTATATTGATAAAAGAAGGATATAATAAAGTATTTTCGTTAGGTCTCATAACTGTTGCTGGTTCTTTAGGTCTATTGTTTCCACCGAGTTTACCTTTGATCATTTATGGAGTTACTGCTGGAGTTTCAATAAAAGCCGTATTCTTAGCAGGTATTATTCCAGGATTAGTTAGGTTATCAATGATAGGGGGTTGGGCTATTTGGCAAGGTAAAATACAATCAGTTAAAAAACGTTCATTAAACTTCAAAGAGTTGAAAATATCTTTATGGGAAGCAAAGTGGGAGACTATGATTCCCATTTTTATTTTATTTGGAATTTTTGGTGGTTATGCAACTTTAGTTGAAACAGCAGCTATGACAGCTGTTTATATTTTCATTGTTGAAGTATTAATTCATAAAGATATAAAATTGTCTAATATTTATAAAATAACACTTGACTGTTCTTCTTTAATTGGCGGTGTCTTAATTATTTTAGGTGTAGCGATGGGACTTACTAGCTATCTTGTTGATGCACAGATTCCACTTCATTTATTAGAATGGGTTAAATCAGCTATTTCTTCAAAATTATTATTTTTACTTATATTAAATATTTTTTTACTAGCTGTTGGTTGTATGATGGACATTTTTTCAGCAATTATTATAGTTGTACCATTAATAACTCCTTTAGGAATTTATTTTGGAATAGACCCCGTTCATTTGGCTATAATTTTTATAGCAAATTTAGAATTAGGTTTTTTAACTCCCCCAGTAGGGATGAATCTTTTCTTGTCAGCTTATAGATTTAAGGAGGATATGCCAACAATTTATAAATCAACTTTACCATTTTTCATTGTAATGTTAATTAGTGTTTTAATTATAACATATATACCAGTTTTATCAACATGGTCATTAAATTAATTTAATTATTGTACAAAAATAAATTATTTCTAATTTCTTGCCTCATCTAAGAAGAAAAGAGTAATTTAAAGTACTAATTATGGAGCGCCTATATAACAACGCTAACGGTTGAATCGTTTCTCTAAACTTTAAATATATGTAACCCTTTTTTTAATGGGTAAAGGAATTTTCATGAGACGTTTATATTCAATTGTGGCGGCGCTTCTACTTTTAAGTAGTTCGTCCCTCAATGCACAAAGTGAAGCTGGAGCAATATTTTTGCTTATTTCTCCTGGTGCTCGAGCTGGTGGAATGGGTGAGGCACAGGTGGCAGTTGCAAATGATGCTTATGCTAGTTATTGGAACCCAGCTGGTTTAGCCTTCCAAGAAGGTTCTGAACTTGCAATAATGCACGTTAATTGGTTACCAAATTTAGCTGATGACTTATATTATGAATTTCTTGGTTTTAGAAGACAATTTAAAAACCTAGGCACTTTAGGTGGGCATTTAATTTATTTAAATCTTGGTGAGCAAGTCAGAATGGATGAGTATGCTCAATATCAAGGAAAATTCACATCATATATGATGGCTGGAGCTATTTCTTATAGTACAAAGTTGTCTTCTTCCTCTTCATTTGGTATGAACGCCAAGTTGTCTTATCAACATTTAGTAGAGTTGGGCACTGGTTCTGAAAAAGGAAAAGGTACTTCTACAGATTTTGGCTTTGATTTAGGTTATATGAAAAAAGGATGGTTAACTCCAAAACTAGATCTTGGTGTAACAATGACAAATATTGGACCAAAAGTTTCTTTTATAGACCCTGACCAAGCTGACCCACAGCCTACAAACCTAACATTTGGCTTCGCTTATGAATTATTTAAAAATGAAAACAACAGTTTTAAGGTTGTTTATGATGTAGATAAACTTTTAGTCTCTTCTTATCCAGATATGGATTGGGATGGTGATGGAATTATTGGTGGCTATGATAGTGGAGGCGATAAATCAACTAAGAATAATAATTATAATAAAAATGGAAAACTAGAGACAGCGCACAAGGATCCACTTTATAAAGCAATTTTTACATCCTGGGTAGATGATTGGTTATTGGGGGGTGATATTGATAAATCTCCTTCTGGTGAGGATGCTGATAGAAAAATTGGTGGTTGGGAATGGTTAGGCGACGCAAATGGTAATGGAAGAAGAGATGCTGAAGAAATGATTAATACTTTTGAAAAGTATGGTGCAAAGTTTGGTGATTCAAATTGGGGTGCTTACAACGAATGGGGACAAAAAGAGGTTGGTTCAGCTGAT
>JBJKZT010000018.1:0-71973 GCA_045569055.1 Fidelibacterota bacterium
GCCCTGGCCATGATTTCAGATATGCAATTAATCCTGAAAAAATAAAAAAATCTTTAAAATGGTCACCTAAAGAAACTTTTGAGACTGGTATTTATAAAACTATTCAGTGGTATTTAGAAAATGAAAAGTGGTGGAGGCAAATACAAAAAAATAATTATAACCAAAAAAGACTTGGTTTAAATTCTTAATTAAGACAAAGATATGCACAAGCTAGTATTACTTCGACATGGTGAAAGTAAATGGAATTTAGATAACCGTTTTACTGGCTGGACAAATGTTGGTTTAACAAAAAAAGGGATTGAAGAAGCAAAAACTTCTGGCCAACTACTCAAGGCTAATAACTATAAATTTGATATAGTTTTTACTTCAGTCCTTGATCGTGCAATCGAAACTATGAAAAATTGTCTTTTTGAAATGCAAACAAGTAAAATAATTGTTGAAAATTCTTGGAGATTAAATGAAAGACATTATGGTGCGTTACAAGGACTAAATAAAACTGAAACAGCTAATAAATATGGTGAGAAACAAGTGTTAATATGGCGTAGAAGTTATGATATACCTCCACCATCTTTAGAATATAATGATAAACGACACCCTCGATTTGATTCAAAATATAAAAAGTTAAAAAAACATCAACTTCCTAATTCTGAATGCTTAAAAGATACTGTGGAACGAATTATGCCGCTGTGGAATGAAAAAATGCACCCTTTAATTAAATCTTCTAAAAATTTATTAATTGTTGCACATGGAAATTCACTTAGAGCATTAATAAAACATTTAGATAAAATTTCTGATGAAAAAATTATTGAAATAAATATTCCTACTGGAATTCCTTTAATTTACGAATTAGATAAAAATATAAATCCAATAAAAAGTTATTATCTTGGAGATAAGAAAATTGTAGATTTAATGACTTCCAAAGTTAAACATCAAGGCAAACCTGAATGATTTTTAAAGTTTTAACTAAATCAATTTTTTCCATTAATCAATAATAGATAGTTTAAAAGTGAGTATAAAATGAAGGGTATTATATTAGCAGGAGGAAGTGGATCTCGTCTCTATCCTGCTACAAAAGTAACTAGCAAGCAACTAATTCCGATATATGATAAGCCAATGATTTATTATCCTTTATCCACTCTAATGTTAGCGGGCATAAAGGATATTTTGATAATTTCTACTCCATCAGATATAGAAAACTATAAATCTTTATTAGGTAATGGCACAAAACTAGGCTTGAAGTTTTCATATAAAGTCCAACCATCTCCAGATGGTTTAGCTCAGGCATTTATATTAGGTGAAGAATTTATTGGCAATGATGATGTATGCTTAATTCTAGGTGATAATATTTTTTATGGCTCGCGCTTGCCTAAAAAGCTTAAAGAATGCGTTGATGAAGTCAAAAATAATCATGCTATTGTTTTTGGTTATTATGTGGATGATCCTGAAAGATATGGAGTTGTTCAATTTGACTTAAATGGTAGTGCAATATCAATTGAGGAAAAGCCTAAAAAACCAAAAAGTAACTATGCTGTCTCTGGCCTATATTTTTATCCAAATGATGTAATTGAAATAGCAAAAAATCAAAAACCCTCAGACCGTGGGGAATTAGAAATAACTGATATAAACAATAACTACCTCAATCAAAAACGATTAAAAGTTGAACAAATGAGTCGAGGCTATGCATGGTTAGATACAGGTACATATGACTCTCTTTTAGAAGCTTCATTATTCGTTCAAACACTAGAAAAAAGACAAGGTATGAAAATTTCTTGCATAGAAGAAATTGCTTATCATATGGGATATATTAATAAAGATAAACTTTTAGAAATTGGCAATCAAATATCAAATAATTCTTATGGCCAATACATTATTAAAATTGCAAATTTATATTAGTTAAAATAAAGCCTTAAATTGATCTAAATATAATTTTTATACCATTCTACAAATTTAGAAATACCTTCTTTAATTGTAATTTTTGGTTCAAAGCCTAATTTTTCTTTTGATTCAGTTATGTCTGCAAAAGTTTCTTTTACATCACCAGACTGCATGGGTTTAAAATTAATTATTGCTTTCTTATTCAATTCATTTTCGATGATACTAATAAAATCTAAAAGATTAACGCTTTTATTATTTCCTAAATTAAAGATTTCCTGTTTATAGTTTTTATTAATTGCTGCTTTTGTTCCGTTAATTATATCATCAATAAAAGTGAAATCTCTTTTCATATTCCCGTGATTATAAACACTTATTGGCTCATTATTTGATATTTTTTTTGTAAATATATAATATGCCATATCTGGTCTTCCCCATGGTCCATAAACAGTAAAGAATCTTAAACCTGTTGTATGTAAGCCATATAGATGAGAGTAGGAATAAGCTATCAATTCATTTGCTTTTTTAGATGCAGCGTATAGTGAGATTGGTTTATCAACACTATCTTTAATGGAAAATGGAATTTTTTTGTTTTCACCATAAACTGACGAACTGGAAGCGTATATAAACCCTTCCGTTTTATTTTCTCTACAAAGTTCAATAATATTTAAAAAGCCAACAAGGTTAGAGTCTAAATAAGCATAGGGATTTTCAATGCTGTAACGTACACCGGCTTGCGCAGCAAGGTTTATCACTTTTTTTGGCTTGAATTTATTAAAGACTGGACTAATCATTTTTATTTTAGAAATATCAATTTTTTCAAATTTAAAATTTTTATACGATTTCAGTCGGTTTAAGCGTTTAATCTTTAGAGTTGAATCGTAATAATTATTTAAGTTATCTATACCTAAAATATTATGGTCTTCATCTAATAATTCTTTACATAAATGATAACCTATAAAACCAGCCGCTCCTGTAATTAAAATATTCATATAATGAAGTTAGATTAATAATTGAATTATATTAATCATTTAAGCTTATCTATTATGAAATCTTGATCACTTCTTTTTAGATAAGGATGCATAGGCAAAGATAAGATTCTGTTTGAAATATTTTCACTATTTGGTAGATCTCCTATTTTATAACCAAGATACTTAAATACTTTTTGAAGATGTAATGGAATTTTATAATATATCATACTTGGAATTCCACTCTTTTCAAGTAAATAAAAAGTTTTATCTCTTTCTTTTTTATTATTTAAAAGAACTGAATATTGTGCCCAAGATGAAAAATATCGATTGGGAATAAATGGCTTAATAAAATTGGGGCCTAAGTTATTTGAATAAATTTTAGCAATTTTATTTCGCATTATTAATTCAGAATCAAAAATAGATAATTTTTCAATTAGTATAGCAGCTTGAAGTGTATCTAATCTTCCATTTAGACCTAATCTTATATTATCATATTTATCCTTCCCTCCTCCATGGACTCTAATAGATCTCATTTTTTCCGCAAATTGATCATTATTTGTGAAAATTGCTCCGCCATCTCCATAACCACCTAATGGTTTTGCTGGAAAGAATGAAGTTGCTGAAACATCACCAAAAGTACATGCTTTTTGATTACCAATTTTTCCACCAAAACCCTGAGCTGCATCTTCTAATAAAAATAGATTTTTAGATTTAGCAAATTCATCTATTAATCTATATCTAGCTGGAAGGCCAAAAAGATCAACAGAAATTATTGCTTTTGGCTTAAGTCCTTTTAAAACTGCTTTATTATAAGCTTCTTCTAATCCATTTGGATTTAAATTAAAAGTTTCAGGGTATATATCACAAAAAATTGGGGTTGCCCCTAATAAAGCTATTGTCTCAGCCGTAGCTATATAACTAAAAGAAGTTGTTATTACCGCATCCCCTGGGCCTATGCCCTTTGCCATAAGAGGAATAATTAAAGCATCGGTTCCTGATGAACAAGATATACAATGTTTTATATCAACATAAGATTTTAGTTTTTCTTCAAGTTGAAAAACTTCAGGACCCATAATATATTGACCATGATCTAGGATATCTCTGATCCTTTTTTCTATTTTTTCTCTAATTATTTTTTGTTGAGCTGATAAATCAATAAAATCCACAGATTATTTTCCTATTTCATATTCTTGAATAAATTTAAGCAATCTAGATTTAATTTCTTCTCTAGTTTGTCTAAAATTACTCAATTGATTTAAATCAAAATTCCAATTTCTAAATGGATCATCAATGCTCCAATGAATCTGATTTACATTCTCTGGAAAAGTAGGACAAGTATTATTTGCATTATCACAAACTGTTATTACAATATCAATATTCTTATCAAGATAATCATCAATATGATCTGAAGTATGTTTAGAAATATCTATTCCTATTTCTTCCATAACTGCAATACTAATTGGATGAACTTTACTTCGGTGTAATCCAGCACTAAATACTTCAAAAGTTTCACTTGAAAGGTCTTTAAGTAATCCATGAGCAATTTGAGATCGACAGGCATTTCCTGTACATATAAATAAAACTTTTTTCTTTTTAGGCATGATACAATTTAGAATGACAAATTATTGAATGGAATTCCTGTTTTGTGTTCTTTTGATAGGCTAAATTTTGGCTATGAGTATTAAAAAGAAAAAGCCTTTATTCGTTGATCCGCTTGAAGCATCTTCAGGATTATCCATCGATGATTTGAATAAATACCTCCCTGTAATTCAAAAAGTATCTGATTTAAAAATGACAGCTGATAAAATGAAAGATGGTGTTTTTTTAGGACTAGGTTTAAATGGTTTGAAACGAGTACCTAATAATACTATAGATCTTATTATTGCAACTCCTCCTGAATCTCCAAAGCATAATCCACATGAGAGGGGTGGAATAATGACACTTAAAGAATATTTTGAGTGGAACGAAGATTGGTTAAAAGAAAGCTTTAGAATCTTAAAACCCACTGGAGCTATTTATCTAAATTGTGGCTGGGGCCTATCAGGGATGTACCATTCAATTCTTAATAAATTATTTCAAATTCAGACAAGAATCACCTGGCGAGATTCATCATTAAATGAAAAGATTAATAAAGAAACATGGCTAAATCAAACGAGTGATATTTGGTTTGCTACTAAAACAAATGAATTCATGTTTAATCAAGAAGTTGCTTCAAGTGAATTTGATGATTCAAACTTGAATAGATTAACTGAAAATAGTAAAACTAATTTATGGAGTGATATAATTGATGTTAAAATTGGTAGAACTGTAAAGATTGAAGGTGATAAGCCTGAGCAACTAATTGAACGTATTTTAAATGCTTCTAGTTTTAAATTAAATTGGGTTTTAGATCCTTTTACGCGTAGTGGTGGTATTGGGGTTATTTCAAAAAAAATGGGAAGACGATTTATTGGTTTTGAATCAGATAAAGATCGATTATTAATGGCTTTGAAAAGAATAGATAAAGAGAAATAAAATGAGTTTATTTAAAAAGATACAAGATGATATGTATACTGCTATGAAAGCTGGTGAAAAAAATACCTCCAACACTTTACGTACCACATTATCAAAATTAAAAGATAAGAAGATTGACAAAAGAGATGAGCTCTCAGAAGAAGAAGTTATCAAAATTATTCAAACACTTGTTAAGCAAGGAAAAGAGTCTATTGACCTTTTTATTAAAGGTGGTCGTGATGAACTAGCTGAATTAGAAAAAAATGAAATAAATTTATTAACAAATTATTTACCTCATATGATATCTGAAGAAGATATTAAAAATATTGTTGAAGATGTAATAAATGAAGTATCCGCCACTTCATTATCAGATATGGGTAAAATAATGCCTGAAGTTATGAAACGTGGAAAAGGGCTAATCGATGGTAAAATTGCACAGAAGTTTGTTCAAGAATTATTGGGGTAGGCTTTATAATAAATGATTCAATTTCTTGATGCACTAGCAATTTTTTTTATTATAAGTTCAGGAGCTATTGGGTTTCGACGAGGATTGCTAGAAGAACTTGGACGACTTCTAGGGCTTATTTTTGCAACAATCTTTTCTCTTAATTTTTATATAGAAATAGGCACATTTATAATTGGGTGGATTAAAGTTGATCCATATATGCTTTTTATTTTATCATTTATTTTATCATTTAGTCTTATTCTAATTACAATAAGAATGATCACTAAATTAATTCATTACTTATTTTTATCAAAGAGCACTAATTGGGTAAATAGATTATTAGGTACTTTTTTTGGTATGTCTAAGGGGATACTATTTGTTATGATCTTTTTTTGGATTTTTGAGATAATCCCAAACACTAAAATTAAAGAAATTGTTAATCAAAAATCGATAATTGCAGATCATTTAGTTCAATTAAGAAAAACAATTGTAATAACTTTTAATTTTAGTGATCCTATAGCAAAAGGAGAAAAAACAATCTTAAATTATTTAAAAACAAAGGAAGATACTAGTGGCTAAAGTTCCTCAGGATACAATAGATAGAATAAGAGATGCTGCAGATATTGTTGATGTTGTTTCTCGTCATGTAGACCTGACAAAAAGAGGCCGCAACTTTTTTGGGCTGTGCCCTTTTCATAATGAGAAAACGCCATCTTTTAGTGTAGCTCCTGATAAAGGAATTTATCATTGCTTTGGTTGTGGTAATGGCGGAAGTGCTCTCAACTTTATTATGGAAATTGAAAAGATTAGTTTTGTTGAAGCAGTCACTCAATTGGGAAAACAACTTGGGATTGAAATAGAATTTTCTGGGAGAGATGATTCAAATGAATTTTTTGGCAAACTTTATGAAATTCATCAATTAGCAACCGAGCTTTTTCATAAAACTTTATTTTCAGATCGAGGGATAAAAGCAAAAGAATACTTATTAAAAAGAGGATTAAATGAAAAGTCGCTTCAATTATTCAAAGTTGGGTTTGTTCCTGAAGGATCTTCTTATTTATTTGATTCTATTAAATCAAAAAACTATGATAAAGAAATTATTGAAAAATCAGGGCTGTTTGGATTTTCTGGATCTAAAACTTATGACAGGTTTCGCTCTAGAATAATGTTCCCCATATCAAATACCGCTGGAAAAATAATTGCATTTGGTGGAAGAATATTTCAAAAAGATGATCCAGCAAAATATATGAATTCACCTGAAACTCCACTTTATAAAAAAAGTGAAATATTTTATGGTCTTGATATAACTCGTAATGCAATTAGAAAAAAAGAATCAGCAATTCTTGTAGAAGGATATACTGATTTAATTCAATTATACCAGGCTGGTATTAAAAATGTTATAGCTGTATCCGGAACTGCATTTACTACTAAACACGTTAACCAAATAAGGCGCTTTACATCTAATGTCTATCTTTGTTATGATGGTGATTTGGCTGGAATAAACGCTGCTAAAAAAGCAGGTTATGCTCTTTTAAAAGGAGGCCTTGATTCAAAAGTTATAGTGATACCAGATGGATTAGATCCTGATGATTGGATTAATAGAGATGGGAAAGACACTTTCAAGTCTAATGGGATTGATAAATCACTTGAGCTTTTAAAATTTCACCTTATATCATCTAACTATACTAAAAAGTCTCCTTCTGAAAGAAGTATAATAATGGACGAAATTTTAAGAGAAGTGTCTGAAGTTCAGAACCCTCTGATAAGACAAGATTTTATTAAAAAACTAGCTTTAGTTGATAGAATTGAAGAGAATGAAGTATTGCAAAAACTAACAGTTCAAATGAAAAAAGGGAATTATGAATCTTCTAAACATGAAAATAAAACCAAAGAGACTTCATATAGCAGCACCCATGAAAAAGCAGAATTAGGAATAATTAAAGTATTAGTTAGTAATGATAAGGATGCACGAAATCTTATTAAAGAAAATTTGAAAATTAATCAGATTAAAAATCCTAAATTAAATAAATTAATAGAAGTATTATTAAAAACTAAAGAAGCAAACCCTGTTGAAATTATTTCTTCCTTTAATTCATCTGAAGAGCGTGAAATTATTTCAAAAACACTTATGGATGAAGATAATACTAGCTCTATTAATCAAATGGCTCAAGAATGTTTAAAAACACTGGAAAAAGTTTCTGTAAAAGAAAAAATTAAACAATTGAGAATAAAAATACGAGAGATAGAATCTAAGGATCAAGATACTACTGATTTAATGAAAGAAATCGTAGAAATGCAAAAATCACTTCATGCATAATTTTATAATTATATTGTTTTTCTCATCAATTTTTTCCCAAGAAATTGACTGGAATGAAAAGCCAACTCCAATAACAGCTGTGCATATTTTTTGTGATACAGAGGGTATTCCAATTTTTTTAAATGGTCTGCAGGTAGGTGCTTCACCGATTAAAGAACCTGTTCAAGTAGCCCCCGGTTGGCATCAAGTGAGTTATTTCCCACCAAATATGCTTTTAAGCACTCAATCCATATCCCAAAATAGAAAAATGAAAGATATGATTCAACTTGCTCGTCAAGATATTTTGGTTGAAGAAGGTAAGACTGTACGTGTTGTATTAAGCTATAGATCTATTGAAGCTGAGGCTCTGGCATATGAAAATAAACTTTCTAGTAGTCGCTGGATAGGGTTATTAATGGTTTTCATTTCTTTAGGACTCTTATCTTGGGGAATTATGTAAATGAAAATTATTTTTTTCATATTAATTTTTAGTTCAATTAAGCTATTCTCTCAAGCAGACTCTATTATTAAAATTTTCCCAACAGATTTGATGCGTGCTAATATTTTAACGGGTAAACCAAAAGATAAAGTAAAGAAAAATACTGCACATTTTAGAGCTGTATACTATACTTCAGGTGAATTAAAGTATATTGAGTTTATCCCTGCAAACTGGGATAAAGGCAGAAGAAAAAGGTTCAAATCCCCAGACAAGCTTAAACTTTACTATGAAAAATGGAATCCAAAAACTCAAGAATTACTTAATGGGATAACAAAAAAAGAAGCCATTGGTAAACAGCATTACATCGCTACGCTGGATGAAAAAGGTTTAGTTAACAATGTAGATTATTTTAATAAAAATGGTAAAGTTTTATGGACTTTTATTATGCACTGGGATGAAAATGGTAAATCTTCACAATATGATATTAAATTTTACTACGAACGAAACTTATTTGAATTAAATAAAGAATTATTTGCGCCCGACCTAAGTTCCATAAAACCTGGATGGATTGCTCGATATAAATTTAACCATGCTGGTATAACTCAATCTGTTCATGTGCTGGATGAATTTGAGAATCTTTATTACTTTTATAAATTTAAATCTAATAAAAAAGTTCTTCAATCCAGATACTTTCGCTCAGATTCTACATTAGTAGGTAGTCATTCAGTTCGTTTTAATGAAAATAAAAGGCCTATTCGAATTACTTATTTCAATCAAAATCAAATTATGAAGAATGCAATCACTTATGAATATCAAAGAAAAGCAGAGATTGTGATATCACAGCTTAATAATAAAGGAGAAATAATTGAACGCCGAATAATTAAAGAAGGGAAAATAAATTGAGAGTTTTAGTAACTGGAGGAGCTGGGTATATCGGTTCTCATGTAGTTTTAGAACTATGCGAAAATGGATATGATGTCATAGTTCTGGATGATCTATCATCTGGGAATAAAGATGCAGTAAATCATCGAGCAAAATTTATTAATGGGTCAACATTAAATAATTCTGATATTGAGCTAGGGTTAAAAAATGTAGAAGCAGTAATTCATTTAGCTGCATTCAAAGCTGCGGGTGAATCAATGCTTCAGCCTGTTAAATATTCACAAAATAATTTAATCGGTTCAATTAATTTACTTAATGCTCTAATAAAGCATAAAATAAACAAGTTTGTTTTTTCTTCTACAGCTGCGGTTTACGGATACCCAGAATATTTACCATTAGATGAAGACCATCCATTAACTCCTATAAATTACTATGGATTCACCAAGCTTGAGATTGAAAGGCTTTTACAATGGTATAGTGAACTCAAAGAGTTTAGATTCGCAGCTTTAAGATATTTTAATGCAGCAGGTTATGATATTAATAATCGTTTAAATTTTTTGGAAAAAAACCCCGCAAATCTGATTCCTGTTACAATGGAAGTTGCCTCTGGCTTAAGAGATAAAATGTTTGTATTTGGCAATGACTATGATACTCCTGATGGAACGGGTATACGTGACTATATACATGTTTCAGATTTAGCAAAGGCACATGTTGAGGCGCTTAATTTTTTACAAAGGAATAATAATCTTAAAGTAAACCTTTCCACCGGTGAAAGGCATTCAGTTATAGATGTTATAAAAATGACAAATAAAGTATCTGGTAAAGAAATCAATTATGAAATAGTTGAGAAGAGAGCCGGAGATCCAGCTGAATTATATGCAAGCTCAGATTTAGCTTATGATACACTTAATTGGAAACCAACATGCTCAGATTTAAAGACCCTTATTGAGTCAACATGGAATGTTTATAATAAATGAAAGATAGCCCTTTCGTTGGTTTAGCTGGAAATATTGGTGTAGGTAAAACAACCTTTACTGAAAAAATGGCTGCTGCGTTTAAGTGGACACCTATTTATGAATCTGTTTCAGATAATCCTTACTTAAATGACTTTTATACTGATATGAACAGGTGGAGCTTTAACCTTCAAATATATTTTCTTCAAAAAAGATTTCAAGCTCAAAGAGATATTTTATCGTCAAAAAAAGGCGTTGTTCAAGATAGAACCATATATGAAGACTCCAAAATATTTGCTAAAAACCTTAATGAAATGGGTCAATTAAAAAATAGAGATTTTAAAACATATAATGATTTGTTTAATATTATGACTGGCTATCTAAAAAAGCCTGATCTAATTATATATCTAAAGGCTTCTACTGATACTTTATTAACACGTATTCGTTCAAGAGGAAGAGAATATGAAAATAAAATTAGTCCTGAATATATTCATCAATTAAATATTACATATGATAATTGGATAAAAAATATAAAAAATATTAAAGTTATGACCATTAAAACTGATCAGTTTAATATTTTTACTGATACTAAAAAGTTTGATTTGATTTTAGAAGATGTTCAAAAATTGATAGAATCATCTTAGATTCGCCAGCATTTTGGGCCCATAGCTCAACGGTTAGAGCACCGCACTCATAATGCGTAGGTTCCAGGTTCGAATCCTGGTGGGCCCACAATTAACTTATAATTTTGATAATTATATTTATTTTTTTAATCTATGTTAAATTCTACCATGTGCGGCAGAAAAACACTTTCAAGGGATATTAAGTCAATTATTGACGAAATGAATATTGAAGAATGGCAAGATTCAGATTTATATCAACCTCGCTATAATATTGCTCCATCACAATATTCTCCAGTAATTATAGACAAAGTAGTACGCCATGCTAAGTTAATGCGTTGGGGTCTTATACCAAATTGGACAACTGATCTTTCAATTGGTTCCAAACTAATAAATGCTCGAAGTGAAACGCTTTTACAAAAACCATCATTCCAGAATTTGGTTCCATCAAGAAGATGCGTAGTCATCACAGATGGATATTTTGAATGGAAAAGAACCTCTGGCAGATCAATACCGTATTATATTCATCATCCAGAAAACAATCTCCTTCCAATGGCAGGTTTATGGGATATTTGGAAAAAACCAAATGGAGAAAATATTTTTAGTTATACTGTGATAACCACTAAACCAAATCCATCAGTTGAAGACATACATCATCGTATGCCTGTTATACTAGAAACTAAATCGCTAGATCCTTGGTTAAAAGTTCGTAATTCGACTATTGCCGATGCGATTAAAGAACTTAAACCATATGATCAAACCTTAATTTCTTTTGAGGTTTCAAGAATGGTTAATTCACCAAAAAACAATCGACCTGAGTGTATTTTACCTATCAATAATTCAAACAATCTTTCTTTATTTTAACATATTGTTAAATTTTTTTTATATTCGTTTTTTACTTGAACTTAATAGGCTAATAAAGTGAATTTCTAACATCATTTTTAAGGTAAATAAATTTGTTCATTAAGAAAAATCTCGAAAAGTCTTACTTTAAATTTTCTAAATAATTATTATTTATGAAAATCCTCGAACAAATCAATTCAAATCAAACACAATCAAGGAGAGCGACATGAGAAAATTCTCACAAGTTCTATTCATTGCCTTTCTACCTATCTTCTTGTTTGCACAAAATACTGTTTCTGGAACAGTTACAGATGCTTCAACTGGTGAAGCTCTAGCTGGTGCAAATGTGGTAGTAACAGGTACAAGTATGGGTGCTGCAGCAACAGCAGATGGTTCATATTCCATCTCAAATGTTCCTGCTGGATCTTACACAATCACTGCTTCTGTAATTGGCTATGCCGATGGAAGTCAAAGTGTAAATGTTAGTGGTGATGCTACTGTTAACTTTTCACTTAACGTTTCAGCTTTAGAATTATCAGCTGTAGAGATTTTAGCTTCTCGTGCAAGCGATAATACTCCAGTTGCTTATACAAATATTACAAAAGCAGAAGTTGAAGCAAGATTAGGCTCACAAGATATTCCAATGATATTAAATACGACCCCTAGTGTTTATGCAACACAACAAGGTGGTGGTGCTGGTGATGCTCGAATAAATGTTCGAGGATTCAATCAAAGAAACATTGCTGTAATGATCAATGGTGTCCCTCAAAATGATATGGAAAATGGTTGGGTCTACTGGTCTAACTGGGATGGTGTAGGAGATGCTACTTCTTCTATTCAAATGCAACGTGGTCTTTCTGCCGTAAACTTAGCTACCCCTTCCATTGGTGGAACCATGAATATTATTACAGACCCAACATCACTTACTCGTGGTGGTAAATTCAAACAAGAGTTTGGCGCAGGTGGGTTTTTAAAGACTACTGCAAATTATAATACTGGTCTTATCAATGATAAAATGGCCTTTAGCGCAACAATTGTTCGTAAAACAGGTGATGGTATTATGGATGGTAACTGGACAGATGCTTGGGCATACTATTTTGGCGCTAGTTACGCAATTAGTGACGGCAATAGATTAGAGCTTTACGCAATTGGCGCACCTCAAAGACATGGTCAAAACCTATATCGCCAGAATATGGCTTCATACGGTAAAGAAGGTGTGGATTTTGCTAAAGAACAATCAGATTATGATCAAGATGCCTTAGGGAAGTTTGGCAATGGTGATCGTTTATTTAGCCAAAACTGGGGCCCTGTTAGCTCATCATATAAAGGTAAACAATACTGGTATATGTATGGCGCAAGAACAACAGATAGGTATAATTCAAGTTTTTTGAATGAAAGAGAAAACTTTTTTCATAAACCATTGGTTAACATGAATCACTTTTTTACAGTAAATGATAATATGAGACTCTCAACTGTTGCTTACTGGTCAGGTGGTTCCGGTGGCGGTACAGGAACTTATGGTAGTTCATTCCGTAGCCCTGCAGTTGAAGGAGAAAAGTGGTATAGAAGTTCTCCATGGAGATGGAATTGGGATGCTGCAATTTCAGCCAACTCAAATAATGTAGATACTGACTATGATCCTACAAAAAACAGATCAAAAGGTATTCTAAGAAACAGTATTAATCGTCAAGATACTTATGGTGTAATCTCAAAATTAAATATCGATGTTAATAGTAACTTGAAAACACAAGTTGGTGTGGACTGGCGTACAGCTAGCATTGAGCATGCTCGTGAAGTTCGTGACCTCCTTGGCGGAGATTACTTTGTTTACACTGGCAACGATAATGATGTTACCGCTGCAAGCCAAATGAAAGGCCTTGGAGATATTGTTGCTTATCATAATAATACTACGGTTGATTGGCTAGGGTTTTACGCTCAAGGTAATTATGTTTCTGGACCAATTAATGCTTATGGAATGATTGGACAGTCTAGTATTGCATATTCTTATCAGGACATGTTTACTATATTTCAGAAAAAAATTACAGCAGACGCCATCTCAACAATGCAGATCAAAGGTGGTCTCATGTATGATATAAGTGAGAGCATTTCTGTTTTTGGTAACTATGGTATTGTTGAAAAACCACCAATTTTAGATAATATTATCTATTATGATGGTACTGTTGCATCAAACCCTGTTAATGAAAAATTCAATAGTATGGAATTAGGACTGAACTATAATTCACCAAAGTATGCGTTAAAAGTGAATTATTATGATACTCAATGGAAAGATAGGAACTTAACAAAAAGTGTGACAACTGGTCAGGGATCAAGCGGTGATACGGATGTTATTTTCTTAACTGGTGTTGATCAAAGTCATACTGGTATTGAATTAGAAGGTTCTGCTCAGGTCATAGATATGTTAAGACTTGATTTTGCAGCTTCATTCGGTACTTGGAAATTTGCTGATGATGCAAGCGGTATTTATACTGATTACGGTGAAGAGACAACGACACAAACTCAATATTCTTATGCATTAAAAGACCTATGGGTTGGTGATATGCCTCAAACTGGTCTTGTTGTTGGTGCTACCGTTACACCACTTGCTGGACTTAGTATCCAAGGTGTAATGAACTATTATGATAAGAACTATGCAGACTGGAGTCCTGGTGATCGTGAAATAGAAGATGGAACAGCTGATAGAGAGCAAGTATGGATGGCTCCTAGTTATAGTAAGATTGATTTACATGCTTACTACAACTTGCCTATGCAATTAGCTGGAACAAACATCCAATTATTTGCACATGTATTTAATTTAACAGATGCACTGTTTATCCAAGATGCTACTGATAATAGTCAATACAACAGTTGGGACAAAGATCATGATGCAGATAGTGCTGAAATTTTCTTTGGTACACCAAGATATATGAATATGGGAATAACAGTTAGATTCTAATCTAATTTGTTTATACTATTAATAAAAAAGCCCTACAGTGATGTGGGGCTTTTTTATTAGTTAATTTTCCAAAACAGCAAATTGTTGCCAAAACTTTACTGATTCTGCCCATTCCTCAGAACTATACTTAGCTTTGGTTCCACCTGGAAGCTTTAATTGATTACGCATCATTGTAATAGAACCCATGGGCATTTTTTTTAATCCTTCTGGAATTGCATGAATACTTATTAACTCCCAATCAGCAGTGCTTGATTCTTCATTGTTCTCCAATAAAACATCATGTCTATATAAAATATACTCAATACAGCCTGCTTTTAAAGGATTCCCATTTTTTGCTCTTGTTTGAATGTAGTGCATTTCACCTGCTTGCCTTTTAACAACTTTAGATATTAATTCAGTATTTTCATCTATTTTGACATAGGGGCAAATGAAATGATTAGTATATTTATGACTACCTCTAACTATTCGGACACCATCACGATATCCATCTAAAAAATCTCCATTATTCATTTGTTCTTGAGCATCAACTGCAATTTCTTCAAAGGATAAAGTCTTTGAGTAAGTTTTTCCAGAACCTTCAACTTGTCTTTTTACAAATTCATTAACGGCTACTTTTTCCATGGATATAGTTTCTCATTCCAATATAGTGCTTTATATTTTTTTAAAATTTTAATTGTTTTATTAACAGGTAAAGATTCCATTTTGCCGTATCTACTATTAACCGTTTCTGCCATAAATAAAGAATTAATTATAGCTTCTTCTGTTGCTTCTACTGTTGCTGCAAATAAACCATTCATATATCGATTTTTTAATTCTTCACGCATCACTATCTTTTTATTACTTGAGGATAAGTTTGCAGTTGAAAAAATTATTACATAATCGCCACTTCCATTAGATGAATAAGCTCCAACTCGACCAAAAGCATGATCAACTCTTTTAGCCATTCGTTTTAAATTTCTATTAGACAGAGGTGCATTTGTAGCAATAACTATCATGCAGGAGCCTTCATCTTCATCATATGGAATAGTTGATTCAAAAGGTGATTTTGATAATTCTCTGCCTACTGGAGCACCATTGATCATAAGCGAACCACCAAAATTAGTTTGAACTAAAACACCTACTGTAAACCCTCCAGATTCTTTAGGCAAAACCCTTGAAGAAGTTCCAATTCCACCCTTAAACCCCAATGCTCGAGTTCCTGTGCCTGCGCCAACTGATCCTTCTAAAACGGGGCCTGATTTTGCGTTTTTTATTGCTCTAAATACGTGCTCTTTTGTTACATGCCTACCTTGAATATCATTTAACCCACTATCATTAGTTTCTCCCACTACTGGATTAACAGAGCGAATCTTTGGATTTGTTTCAATCATATAATCCACAATTGAATTTGCGACCATAAAAATATTTAATGTATTTGTAAGGCCAATTGGCGTTTCAATTGTACCTAATTCTTCTACCTGTGTAAAGCCAAGAGCTTTTCCGAAACCATTCGTGACATATACAGCACCCATCACTTTTTCTTTAAATAGGTTTCTACCATGTGGTTTGATAATGGTTACTCCAGTACGGACACTATCTCCATATATAAGCGTTTCATGGCCGACCTCCACTCCTTTTACATCAGTTATTGCATTCCAGCTCCCTGTATTAAATAAACCGATCTGAAGTCCTAAATCTCGCGGACGATCTTTTTGCCCAAAAAGAATTCCACCTAAAAGAAAAAAGAGGAATAATTGATTAAGTTTTGATTTTTTCATATTTAAAACTACAAAATCATAAAAGGATTTACTCATATCTTTAAATTAATTCAAATTGGTATACTAAAATTAAGGAATTATAGAATGACTGACAGTCTTGGTATCGAAAATTATGAGATTGTAAATGATTTATTAATTGTATCTTTTTCAGATAAGACTGAAGCTATGGTATCTTTAGAGCTACTAAGACAAAAATGCCCTTGTGCTTCTTGTGAAGGAGAAACGGATGCTTTAGGAAATTTATATAAAGGTCCTGAACAAGTTCTAAATCCATCTAGTTTTCAAATTAGTGGCCTACAGCCCGTTGGTTATTATGGATTAAGACCCTTTTGGAAAGATGGCCATACTACTGGAATTTTTACTGGCACTTTATTAAAGAAACTATCTAAATAGCTTATTTATAAAATTGTAATTATTGGCGCTGGGGTTGTTGGTCTTTCTATTGCAAGAGCAGTCAGCGAAAATTCAAAAGATTCGGTTCTTGTAATTGAAAAGGAAGAATATTATGGACGAGGTATTTCAAGTCGAAATAGTGAGGTTATACATTCCGGAATATATTATAAACCAAATTCTTTAAAGGCTCATTATTGTACTTTAGGAAGAGAATTAATTTATGATTATTGCAATCAAAATTATGTGTGGAATAAAAACTGCGGAAAGCTCGTGATCGGCAATCAAAATCAACGCCCTGCTTTAGAATTATTATACAAAAATGGTGAAGCTAACAATGTTCCTGATATTCGTATAATCAATAAAAAAGAAATTCAAAAACTTGAAAAGTTTGTGAATTCAGAACTTGCTCTTTATGTTGGTTCAACTGGCATAGTCTCGGCACATGATCTTATGACTGCATTCTATAGAAATTCTCAGTCAATGGATCACGATTATTTATTTAAATCAGAAGTCGTATCAATTAAACAGTTAGATCAAGGATATGAATTATCCATAAGAAATGCAGTTGATGTCGTAGAAAAAATTTCTTGTGAATGGGTAATTAATGCTTCAGGTCTTCAAAGCGATATTGTAGCAAATATGTTAGGAGGTGAATTTCCAAAATTAAGGTACTCTAAAGGCTGTTATTTTAAACTTGGGTCAAGATGGAGGAATGCTTTTAATCATCTCATATATCCTCTCCCTGATGAGTTCAAAGGTTCTTTAGGTATTCATCTAACCTTAGATCAGACTGGATCTATAAAGCTTGGTCCGAGCGCAGATTGGGTTGATAATAGAAATGAAGACTATGATGTTAATTCTGCACTCATTGATAGATTCTATAACGAAGCAAAATTATACATTAAAGATTTAAAAAAAGAAGATTTGTCTGCTGACTATTCTGGAATCCGTCCAAAAATATGGATGAATGAGAATCCAATGCCTGACTTCTATATTTCACATGAAGAAGATAAAGGTTTTCCTGGATGGATAAATTTAATCGGTATTGAATCTCCAGGCCTTACAGCTTCTCTTGCTATCGGGAATGATATAGCAAAGTGGGTTAATTAAACCCTAGTTGTCGCCAACCTTCATATGTAATTATGGCAACTGCATTTGCTAAGTTCAAACTTCTTCCTTCGCTTTGCATTGGCATATAAATTGATTCATACTTTTCTCTAATCTCTGTAGTTAATCCACGACTTTCAGGCCCAAAAATGAAAGTATCTCCTTTTTTGAAATCTATATCTGTATAGCAGGTTTTTCCCTTAGTGGTCACCGAATAAATAGAACTCACAGATATATTATTTAGACATTCATCTAAAGATTCCCAAACTTTGAAATGAGTTCTTTTCATATAATCCATACCTGCGCGTTTAAGACTTTTATCATCCACCAAAAAACCTAGTGGTTTCACAAGATGCAGATCAAAACCAGTATTTGCAGATAAGCGAATGATGTTCCCAGTGTTAGGAGGTATTTCTGGTTCAAATAATATAATTTTAAACATGATGACTAATAAAATTACAATTGAAAATTTATAATTTTACAGTTATAAAATCATTCCAACGGGTTGTATAACAGGGTGATACACAAACTTGTCGCATCTTCCAAGGTTGGCGAAAACCTTGACTAGCAACTTTAACGGTATCCTGCCCATTAATACTATTGACCTTATCTATTGCAAGCATGAGAGACTTCTGGAGTTTATTATTATCCCCCTCAAATAAATGAGTTTGGATATTTGTATCTGGGACTATGTTTTCCATAATCACTCCAAGTTTATGATAACGATAGCCCAACTTAAATATAGTTCTAAGACCTAATAAAGCTGCTCTCGTTATATGTAAAGTACTGTTCGTTGGAACGGGCAGTTTTATAAAACTTATATTTCGATACTGAGCTAATTGTCTACGAAAGCTATTTGTTTGAATAAACACTCTGATAACTGAAGCACAAGAATGTTGATACCGAAGTTTTTCTGCGCAACGAGCGGCATACATAGAAGCAGCTTCTTCGAGCTTGCTTAACTCTTCAACTAAACGACCAAAAGAGCGAGAGGTGCAAATTTGTTTTTTATTTGTTGGGTTTGCTTCTAATTTGTAACAAATAGTCCCTTTAAGCTCTAATTGTAGACGCCTACCTACTATTGTCATATATTTTTGAACCCATAGTTCGTTTTGATTTCTTAATTCTAGAGCATTTTTTATCCCGAAACTATTTAACATCTTTTTAAGACGTCTACCCACACCCCAGATATCTTCAACTTTAAGATTTTTAAGCGAATTTTTAATATCCATCGAATCAATTAAAACCTCAACACCAGTAGAACGTTTAGCTATATGGTTTGCAACTTTAGCCAATGTTTTTGTTAATCCTACGCCAATTGATACTGGGATACCAGTCCATTGTTCTACCGTAACTTTTAAACACTTTATTTCTGATAATAATTTATCAGTAGGTATACCAGTTAGATCTATAAAAGCTTCATCAATAGAATATATTTCTAAAGCCGAAGTATGCTGAGATAGAACTGACATTACTCTTTGCGACATGTCACCATACAACGCAAAATTAGATGATAAAATTGCAACCTTATGTTTTTTGTAAAGATTTTTATTTTTAAATGCAGGCTCTCCCATTAAAATACCTAAAGCCTTTGATTCATTTGACCTTGCGATAACGCAACCATCATTATTAGAAAGGACTACCGCCGGACGTTTTTCTAATCTTGGATTAAATAAACGTTCACATGATACATAAAAATTATTACAATCAACTAAAGCAAACATAACTAGAGCGGACCGTGAATAATATAGGTCACAACGCCCCATACTTTAAAATCTGTATCTGATTCAATTTTAATAGGTTTATAAGATTTATTACTTGACAAAAGATATAGTGATCCATTTTTTTTCATTAATTTTTTGACTGTGAACTCACCATCAAGTACTGCTAAAACGATACTTCCCATTTCATACGACTTAGCCCTATCTACTATTAATAAATCTCCTTGGTGGATATCTGAATCTTCCATTGAATCTCCTTGCACTCTTACATAAAAAGTAGCGGCAGGGTGCTTAACTAAATATTCATTTAAATCAATTGGTAGGTCAAGATGATCATCGGCAGGCGATGGGAACCCTGCTGTAACTGTAGAATTCATTAAAGGGATTTTGAATGGTGTATAGCTTGAAATAGCATGAAATTGAAGCTTTGCTTTCCCCCTATATTTCATATTGCGTATTTAAAAAAGTCTGACTGGCTTAATATTCTCGAAAAGAATAAAGGAGGACCCCATTGATTTGGAATCGATCCTTACTTGAAACTTTAATAATAGGATAAGCTGGGTTTCTAGGATGTAGCTCAATTCGATCGTTCATTGGTTGATACCTTTTTAAGGTTGCTTCATCATTAATAAGAGCTACCACAATCTGACCTGGCTGAGCTTCCATCGATTTTCTAACAACAATATAATCTCCATCATCAATATGATCACCTATCATCGAATCTCCTTTTACCTTTAAAACAAAATTGTCTGGGTGAACAAAAGGTGCGGGGACAGATATCGTTTGCGCATTCTCTAATGCCTCAATTGGTTCTCCTGCTGCAATTAAGCCTAACAAAGGCAGGCGAGCTAGTTTAGCATTATCTTTTGAAGATAAAGCTAAAGCTCGCTTGCCGTTAGGCCCTTTGGATCGATTCAAATGGCCATTGTGAGTTAGGGCATTTACATACCAATGAACCGTTCCTAGAGAACCAAAGCCCATCCCTTTCATAATTTCTTCATAAGATGGTGCTTGGTTGTAGTTAACAGTATGATCTTGAATAAAATCCAAAAATCGTTGCTGTTTAAATGATAAGTGTGTTTTCATTCTAATATAATAAATACTCGTAAGTTACTCGTAAGTATTTTAAGGTAATTAGTTATTACAATCCAAGTGTTTTGAATTATAATAATTGCTAATTCACATAATGGAACTAAAATGACTTAAAGTAGTATATAAACGGAATACAAAAATCATGAGCCTCCACTTATTGATTGATTGTAAAAAAAGCCTCGCTATTAGTGAGGCTTTTTTATTTCAATCCCCTATTCTTTAAATTGTCTAACTGAGATAAATTGACTCTTAAGATTATGAGACTGTTTACTAAAATAATGCTGATATTTTCAATCGTTATGGGTCAAGATTATACCTGGCCAACTAATACCGGTAAACATTTATCATCTAACTTTGGCGAATTTAGAACTACTGGCTATCACCTTGGGTTAGACATAAAAACAAAAGGAACAGTTGGGCATCCTGTGTATGCAATATCTAGCGGTTATATTTCTCGAATTGTTACTAATTACTCTGGGTTTGGTCGTGCGCTGTACTTAACTCTAGACAATGATCAAACTGCAGTATATGCTCACTTGAGCAAATTTATTCCCCAACTTGAGGATAGACTAAAGCTAGAACAAGAACAAAAACAATCTTATATAACTAATATATTTTTATCTCCTGAAGAATTCAAGTTTGAAAAAGGCGATATAATTGGTTATTCAGGAAATACAGGGTTTTCATTTGGCCCTCATCTTCACTTCGAGCTTAGAAATAAAAATGGACAAACTTTAAATCCTCTTACGAATGGACTAAATCAAGCAGATCGAATGGCTCCGATAGCAGAAGAAATATCATTTATTCCTCTAAATTCTGAAAGTTGGATAAATGGTAATCAATTACCCCAAAACTTTCCATTATTTCGTGATAAGAAGGGCGAATATCAATTTCCTGATACTATTAATATTTTTGGTATCCTTGGGATGTCTCTTAAAACATATGATAAAAGAGAAGGTGCTAATAATATTTATCAGCCTCACCGCATTGAAGTATACATTGATGAAACTCTTCATCATTCACTACAATTTGATCGCCTTGACTATAATTGGCTAACAACGGCTAACTTTATTAAAGATTATAGGAATGCACGTTTGAACTTGGGAAACTTCATAAAACTATATCATAATGAAACAGATCCAAATGTTCCTATACATTCAGATTCAACCAATGGGATATTAGATCTGACGCCAGGATATCATGATATTAAAATCCATATAATGGACCACTTAGCAAATCTTCGTATTGTGCGTGGAACCGTTCTTAATATGGCCCCTTTTGATATCATGGTTAAACCACTTGGAGAGACAGAAGATCTTATTTCTTTTCTAATTCAGTCAAAAAGCATTTCATTGCCAATTAAGACAGTATTGGCTTATTCGTTCACACCTTATGGCTATGCAGACGAGCGATTATCTATCCAATCTTCTGAATCTATAGAAGAAGGAAAGATTATTACTATTTTAAAAAAACAGACTAATCGTAGAGCAATCCAATTTATAGCTGAAAATAAGTTGGGGACTTTATCTCGACCCTTCCATTGGGTAGATAGTCAAAATTATGCTGATTATTTAAATATAAGTGTAGATATGGATATTTCTTATACTGATGCTGGCATATATATTCAAATTCAACCTGAAAAAATTGTTAATGCGGATCTTTCATTAAGGCTCAAAGGGGAATATCAATATGAAACGATTAAACTAAATCAAGTCCAGCCATCGGTATTTTTAACAAAACCATTATCTCCAATTATATTTAATGATGTAAACGAGATTGAAGCAATCCTTACTGGAAATATAGAACGTCAAATTCGATTTGATTTCCCCTATACAGTGGCTTACCCAGGATCTTCAATCACAGCTATTTCTAAAGACGGCTTATTTTCCATGCGAAGTAAAAAAAACTCTATTAGCAACAGTACACTAATGTGGGTTGAGGCTGTCCATAAATATGCACCAGTAAAAAAAGGTAATCACCTATCACGTGTTTATCAACTTCAGCCTTATCAACAACCCTTGTTAAGCCCCATTGATATTGCCATTCGCTATCCATCTAAATATAAGGATCGAGATAAAATACATCTTTATTTTTATGATCAAAATGAAGGTTGGTCGTTCATAAATACTAAAAATAATACTGAACGACAAGTTTTAACAGGTGAAATAAAACAACTTGATGCGGTTACAATTATCGAAGATATCATCCCACCTATAATAAAATCTATTCATCCTGGCAACAATGGCAAGTACCCTTCTTTAGAGCTCAATGAATTCAAAATTAAAATTGATGATTTAATTTCTGGCTTTGATCCTTCAGAAAACTCATTTGAATTAATTCTTGATGATCAGCCATTGATTTTTGCTTACCAACCAAAGTTGAAAACTATTTCATATGAACTTGAGCAGCCATTGCTTATAGGAGAACATACTCTTCAATTTAAGGTCAAAGATAGAGCCGGAAATCAAGCAAGTCAAAAAATTAAGTTTAAAGTTTATTAATGTTTTTTCCGTACAAAGATGATAATCCAAAAGTTCTTATCCCTTATGTGAACTACATGCTCATTGGAATAAACATATTAATATTTATTTTTCAATTTACAACAGGGATTAAAGATCCTGAGACTGAAGCTATATTGATTTATACATATGGTCTTATCCCTGCTAACTTTTCAATTTTAACAATGCTTACATCGATGTTCCTTCATGGTGGAATTGCTCATATTTTAGGCAATATGTGGTTCCTTTGGATTTTTGGAGATAATGTTGAGAGCACACTAGGACATGTCAGATACATTGTTTTTTATATTCTTTGCGGAGTTTTTGCAGCATTATGTCAAGTACTAATGAATCCAGGATCTGAAATCCCAATGGTTGGAGCATCCGGTGCTATTGCTGGAGTTTTAGGACTATATATGATTCGATTCCCTAAAGCTCGAGTACATGTTTTTATTTTTATTATAATTTTTTTTACAACGATAAGAGTGCCCGCAATTTTTGTCCTTGGATTCTGGTTCTTTAATCAACTTACAAGCGGCTTGGGATCGCTTGGTCTAGATATAACAGGTGGTGTTGCATGGTTTGCACATGTGGGTGGATTTATTGCTGGCGTTATGTTACATCAAGTTTTTAAACTCATTAAATAAAACACATAGGGGGATGCTATGAAAGTTAGGTTAAGAAAGATATTATTTATTACAATATCTATATTTTTAGGATTATCATGTGAAGAAAACAATAATGAAACCTGTGATTTATATGAAGGAAGAGGAAATTTAATTTCTTATGAATTAATTGCAGAATTTTCAAAGAGAGCTTTTAAAATTTTAATTGAAGACTACTATGGCTTTGATGCCAGTCAATTTCAAATTCAAAATGAAGTGAAAGTTTATAAAATTGTTTATGAATCATTAGGTACTGATGGAGAACCTACACAACTATCAGGTGCAATCTATGTACCTCAACTTGATGAAGATAAACCTCTACCTATATTAAAAACATCACATTATACAATAACTAAACGTGATGCTGTTGCTTCAGTAAGTCCAAATGTTTCACCACAAAGTATATTAGGATCTATGCAAGGTTACTTTTCTATTTATGCTGATGGAATTGGTTATGGAGTATCGGTGACCCAAGCCTCTTATGTAAATAAGCAAGCAAGCGCCATTGCTGGAGTTGATCTACTAAGAGCCTCTAAAGAATTTGCTTGTGAAAATGATATTAAGTTAAATGATCAGCTATTTACTACCGGTTATTCAGCTGGAGGCTATGGAACCATGGCTTTTCACCAAGTTGTTGATGAAGATTATTCTGATGAATTCACAATTACTGCGAATGCCCCCTTAGCGGGCCCTTATGCGCTTGATCAGATGGCTCTCAGGATTTTTAGCAATGGAGTCTATTCTCAGCCTTATTATCTTGGTTTTGCTCTATGGGGATATATACTAGCGACTGGTGACAATGATGCTTTAAATCGTTGGGTCAACCCTAAATATAAAGATGCTATCTTTAATATGTATAATGGCGAATTTTCAGGTGGACAAATAAATGATGCTTTGAATGATACCATGTCTGTTTTGCTTGATGCTAAATTTTTAGATGATTTTTTAGGCGATGGAGAAATAGAATTCAAACAATATCTAAAAGATAATAGCTTTATCTATGGAGATTGGAAGCCAAATGCACCAATCCACTTTATGCATGGTTCTGACGATGAAACGGTATTCCATTTTTTGATGAAGGTTGGAGTTGATGGCTTGAAGGGGAATGGGGCAACAAATATTCAGAGCACATCTTATCCTGGTGATCATGGCTCAGCGGCAGCTGCCTGCATGATTAACTCCATTAAATGGTTTAATACAATGAAACAATGATAAAATATGGGTAATTCTTCAATACTAATTGGGATTGCTGGTGGTACAGGATCAGGAAAAACTTCTATCGCTAACTACCTACTTAAACAATTTGGGAATGATGAATTAATCGTTATTGAGCAAGATTCTTATTACAAAGATAATTCTAATTTATCTATGGATGAACGTAATCAACAAAATTTTGACCATCCAGAGGCAATTGATATTGAACTTTTTAATAAACAAATGGAAAGTCTTTTAGGCGGTAAACCAGTTAAAATACCTATTTATGATTTCTCAAGTCATAATAGGATTGAACAATTGCAATTAGTTAAACCTACTAAAATAATTATTGTTGAGGGTATTTTAACTCTTTATTTTGAGTCATTAAGAAAATTAATGGATATAAAAGTATTTGTTGATGTTCCAGATAAAATTCGATTTAAACGTCGATTATCAAGAGATATTAAAAAAAGAGGAAGAACTTTAATGTCAGTTACAAATCAATATGAAAGTACCGTTTACCCTATGTATAAACAATTTGTTGAACCATCTAAGGATTTTGCAGATATAATTATAACTGGTGGAGCTAAAAATAAAGAAGCTATTGATACGTTAATAAATAATATTAACGTACTATTATAACATGACACTAACACCTAAAAACTCTGGATGGATAGAAGTTATTTGCGGTAGTATGTTTAGTGGAAAAACCGAAGAATTAATACGTCGTATTCGTCGTTCTGAAATAGCAAAAATGAAGACAATTATCTTCAAACCAAATATTGATAATCGATATAGTTCAAATCACATAGTTTCTCATAATCAATCAAAGATGGAATCAGTTATAATAAATGATATAAATGAAATTATCGATTTATCAAAAGAAATAGATGTAGTTGGAATAGATGAGGCTCAATTTTTTAGTAATGACTTAGTTAGTGTTAGCAAAAAACTTGCTAGAGATAATAAACGTGTTCTCGTAGCTGGACTAGATACAGATTTTAGAGGTAAACCTTTTGGTCCCATGCCTGCTTTAATGTGTGAATCAGATTATCTTGATAAACTACGTGCAATTTGTGTAAAATGTGGTAACCCTGCATCTTTTAGTCAACGATTAATAAATGACTCAGAGCAGGTATTGATTGGTGAAACAGATATTTACGAAGCACGTTGTAGAAATTGTTTTAATAAAGAAGAAAATTAAATGATAGGTATTTTAGGTGTTATTATTCTTTTAGGTATTGCTTTTGCAATGTCTAATAATCCAAAAAAAATTAATTATCGCATTGTATTTTGGGGAATGGGGTTACAATTAATTTTTGCTCTGTTTATTTTAAAAACACGAATTGGTAAGCCTATCTTTGGATTTTTTGATAAGGCAATATCTAAATTAATAAGTTTTTCTGATGCCGGGGGCGATTTTCTATTTAGATCCTTTATTCCTGATATTGGATTCGATGCTGCATTAGTAAACTTCGCTTTTCGTGCATTACCTACGATAATTTTCTTTTCAAGCTTAATGGCCGTATTTTATCATTTTGGAATAATTCAGTTCATTATAAAGTGGATTGCTAAAGCCATGCAAAAAACAATGGGTACAAGTGGCTCTGAGACACTAAGTATATCTGCTAATATTTTTGTTGGGCAAACAGAGGCTCCTCTTATGGTTAGACCTTTTATTAGCACTATGACCAAATCTGAATTAATGGCTGTTATGGTAGGTGGCTTTGCAACTGTTGCAGGAGGAATCTTAGCAATATATGTTCAGTGGTTAACTGATATTCCAGGTATTGCGGGGCACCTTCTAGCTGCTTCTGTAATGTCTGCTCCTGCTTCATTAGTTGTTGCAAAAATTATTTACCCAGAGTTAGATAAATCGACAACTCAAGGTGATCTTAAAATAAATATTGAAAAAACTAATTCTAATGCTATGGAAGCAATTGCAAGTGGTGCTACTGACGGTTTAAAGTTGGCAGCTAATGTGGCTGGTATGTTGGTTGCTTTTATTTCTATTATAGCCATGTTTAACTATTTATTAAGTTTTACAAATACATCTATTGACCAAATTTTAGGTTTGATTTTTCAACCCTTAGCATGGACAATGGGTATTTCATGGGAAGATTCTTCAATAGTTGGAACACTTATGGGTAAAAAAATTGCATTTACAGAATTAATTGCATTTGGAGATTTGAGAAATATTATTGAAAACGGTCAAATCTCTGATAGAAGCGCCCTGATAGCTAGCTATGCTTTATGTGGTTTTGCTAACTTTGGTTCAATCGGTATTCAGCTAGGAGGTATTGGAGCAATGGCACCTGAAAGAAAAAAAGATTTATCTAAATTAGTTACAAAAGCAATGATTGGTGGGGCCTTGGCTTCTTGGCTTACAGCTACCATTGCTGGTTTAATAATCTAAATCAAAGGGACTTAGGAATAAATGCATCTTATATTTTTAGGACCACCAGGTGTTGGCAAGGGCACTCAAGCAAAAAAAGTTTGTGAGCACTATAAAATAATTCATTTATCAACTGGTGAAATTCTTAGAAAAGAGATTTCTAATAAATCTGAAGTTGGTAACCAAGCTAAAACCTATATTGATAATGGTAATTTAGTGCCTGATAATGTTATACTAAGAATTATTGAAAACCGACTTAAAGCTAACGATGCTCAGCATGGATACTTACTTGATGGTTTCCCCAGGACTATTAACCAAGCAGAAGGTTTACAGAAAATTATGCTTCAATTGAAGCATAAAATAAATAGTGTAATAAGTTTAACCGCTAATGAAGAAGAGCTTATTTTAAGACTTATTAATCGTGGTAAGGATTCAGGAAGGAGCGATGAGTCACCTGAAATAATTCGGCATAGACAAAAAGTTTATTGGAGACAGACTGCACCATTATTAGAATATTATAATGAAAAAAAAGTTCTTAAAAAAGTTGATGGGCTTGGTAATATTACAGATATAACAAAACGTATTTTAGAAACTATAGATTAAGATGTTAAGAGTTGGACTTACAGGAGGTATTGGGAGTGGTAAAAGCACTGCTAGTAATTTTTTTGAATTATTTGGTTCTTTTGTAATTAACGCTGATGAAGAAGCAAAAAAGATCCTCTCCTCTAATGAAACTGTTCAACATGAACTCATTTCAGAGTTTGGAACTGATATAATTGACGTATCAGGTGAGATAAACAAAGCTAAATTAGCAAGAGTTGCTTTTCAGGATGAAGATCATCAGCAAAGATTAAACTCGGTAATACATCCTTATATATATAATTCTATTGATGATCATTTTAATGATGTTCTCAAAGATGGCAAATTTGACATTTTTATTGTTGATGGAGCACTTATCTTTGAATCTGGCTATGATGTTCATATGGACTATATAGTTGTAGTAACTGCACTATTGAAGAATAGAATGGAAAGAGCACTAGCTAGGCAAACATTATCACGTGAAGAGATTTTGAAACGGATTGAACTACAATGGCCAGAAGAAGAAAAAGTGAATCTAGCTGACTTTGTGATTCATAACGATGGTTCTGAAGAAGATCTTAAAAATAATGTGAAAATTTTAATTGAAAAATTAATTTAAAATAGAATCAAACTAGATTATATTTTTTCTCAATGCACGAGGTTTATCTAGAATTTCTTTCATTATAATTCCGCGCTTTAAATCATTTGGGTTTTTGAAGAAATTAACTGCAATTTGCTTTTTAAAATCATGCTTACTTATCGGCTTATTTTTTTTATTGCCATCTTCATTTGAAAGCTTTGATAAATCTTTAAAAATAGGCTCTTCTTCCAAAGGACTATCTTCTTCTAAATAGCTATCTTCTTCTAAAGAAAGCTCTTCAGGCTCAACATCAATTTCTTTTATATCTTGAAACATATCTTGAAAAAACTGATTTTGAAAAACATTTGACTTTTTTTCTGATGAAGTATCACTATCACTTACCTGCTGCCGGCGTTTTTTCATAAACGCCGATAGCAGGTAAAATGCCGCCAAAAAAATCCAATAAGCGAGACCTTCCATTTAGTCGTTCTTTTCAGGTGCTGTTGTAGTTCCAGAATCTGAACTATCTGAAATAGATTCTCTCATATCTGTATCCGCTTGGATATTTTTCATATTCACATAATCAAAAACACCTAATTTACCTTCACGAAAAGCTTGGGCCATTGCTAAGGGAACTTGAGATTCAGATTCGACAACCTTGGCTTGCATTTCTTGTGTTTTTGCTCTCATTTCTTGTTCTTCAGCAACCGCCATTGCTCTTCTAGTTTCTGCCCTAGCTTGAGAAACTCTAAGATCCGCTTCTGCTTGATCAGTTTGAAGTTGAGCCCCTACATTTTTACCTACATCTAAATCAGCGATGTCAATTGATAAAATTTCAAATGCTGTACCAGCATCTAATCCTTTTTCAAGAACTGCTTTTGAAATATTATCAGGATTTTCAAGTACACCACCATAACTGCCAGAGGAACCAATTGCACTAACAATTCCTTCCCCAACTCTTGCAATAATTGTATCATCAGTTGCTCCACCAACTAGGCCAGGTATATTTGTTCTAACCGTTACTCTTGCCCTAGCTTTTAGTTCAATACCATCTTTAGCGACGGCTGATAAATAACCGTCACGAGGCGCATCGATTACTTTAGGGTATACACTAGTTTCAACTGCTGTTTTTATATCTCTTCCAGCTAAATCAATAGCTGTTGCCGTTTCAAAGGTTAATGGTATTTTAGCTTTGTCAGAAGCAATTAAAGCCATCACCACATTAGTAACATTCCCACCCGCTAAATAGTGTGTTTCAAGCATATCTGTTTTTACTGAAATCAATCCTGCTTTATGCGTATTAATCACACCATCTACTATTAGTCTTGGTGAAATTTTTCTTAATCGCATTCGTATAAGATCAATAATTGTAATTCGTCCAACTCCAAGACTCACAACACCCTGAATCCACATGCCAACAGGAACAAAATAAAATAAAAGAAAAACAAAAGTTAGTATAAGAACTAACATAATAATACCTGCAGTATCCATAGTTTACTCCTATGAGTTAAGTTTACGTACAACAACTCGGTTACCATCAACCGAGTGAATTTTTACTTTAGATTTTTTTTCAATGAAATCGCCTTCCGTCACAACAAACAAACGTTGATCTTTGACTTCTATCCAACCAGAAGGTCTAAGATCTGACTGTGCAACACCTTCTTGATCCACCAGGTTTTCCCAACCAACAGAAGTGCTAAATCCAGCATCAACTCCCTCAACACCAGGTGATGTTAACCTCTGCCAAAATGCAGTTTTAATCATCAGCTTAAATAAAAGGAATAAGCCAATAATACTTCCGATTATACCAATAATGAACCCCCACATAGCCATTGACTCAATATCAGGTCCAACTGGAGTATCTGGTAATAATAATTCATATAACCCCCAAAGCACTAGAAGAATTCCACCTATTCCTGCGAAGCCAAAACCTGGGATTATTAACATTTCAATAATTAAAAGGGCAACTCCTGCTAATATAATTAAAATATCGTTCATTGTTGCTAAACGTGCAATAAAAGAAGCACTTAATGAGAGGACTAAACAAACTAAGCCAACTATACCAGGGATCCCCCAACCTGGACTTTGTAATTCAAAGAGAATACCTAAAAAACCAAAAGTGGTTAGTAGCGAAGCAACAACTGGATTTGTTAAAAACCTTACAAATGATTCTGACCAGTTTTCCGATGTGGTTTTAATGTCAGCATTTTCAAATCCAATTGAAGATAATAATTCTTCAAAAGTTTCCTGTTCATCATCTGCAATTTTATACTTAATTGCTAATTCAGTTGTGAGCGTAATAAGTTTACCCTCTTTTCTTCCTTCAAGGTCTAAAACTTCAACTGAATCCCCATCTATTGTTAAATATGTAAAGGATAGATCTTCATCAACCATCCCTTTAGCTATATCACTATTTCTATTACGACTTTCAGCCGTTGCAGCCATTTCTTCTCGCATATAACTAATTACTTTTTCACTACCTTTTTTCCCCGACATATCTACGGCAGTTGCTGCTCCAATAGTTCCACCACTAGTCATGACTATTTTTTCGCATGAAAGAGAAATTAGTGCACCAGCAGATATAGCGCGCCTATTAATAAAAGCAATTGTAGGAATTGTTGTACTAAGAATAGCGTCTTTTATCTGAGTAGCCGCATCTAGACGTCCACCGAAAGTATCAATATCAAATATTATTGCATCTGCTTTGGCTTGTTCGGCCATTTCTATACTTCTCTCAATAAAGGGTGGTAGTCCTAGGTCTATTGTGTCATGAATTGGTACTTTATATATAACCTGTGACTTGGCTAATGATAAAATAAAGATAAGTAGTGATATAATATGCTTTTTCACTCTACTAAGTTAACTGGTTATGCTCGATAAAATCAATGAAGCTATCATAAAAGTAGAAGTAATTTCTTTTATAATTCTATTAAAGTATGTTAAGCATTTATGACACTTAAAGATAAATTTACATATCAATTATTAACTGTAATAGCTAGGCACATAAGCCGATTACCATATTTATCAAGATTAAAACTTTCAAACAAATTGGGAGCTTTTGCCTTTAATCGATTAACTATTCGTAAAAAAGAAGCTTTTAATAACATAAAGAAAGCATTCCCTAACAAATCTAATAATTGGATTAATAGTATTTTAAAAAGAACCTACAGTTTAGTAGCTTCAAATTTCTTAGAATTCATGGCGCTACCTAAATCTACAAAATCAATAAATTTTAGAGTAAAGGGTCAAAAAATATTGGATGAAGCAATTCTATTAGGAAAAGGAACAATCCTCATTACAGCTCATTATGGTTTATGGGAACAATGGGGCGCTTGGTTAGGTTCAAAAGGCTATCCTGCATGGGGCATTATTCAAAGACAAGGCAATGCAGGTGCTGATCTATTTTTTAAAGAGTTGCGAGAATCTTATGGTATGAATCACATTTATCGTAAATCATCAATTGAGCATATGTATGAGTTATTAAATGATAATAAAATTTTAATTATTGCCAGTGATCAAGATGCAAAAAGTAAAGGTGTATTTGTAGATTTTTTTGATATACCAACCTCGACTCCAAAAGGGACTGCTCTATTCCATATGAAAACAGGTTGTTCACTTATTTTCTCTGTTGCACAAAGAGAAAAAGATGGAACAATTTTAATCACTTTTTCAAAAGTAGAAGTTGATTCTAACCCTACAATTGAAAGTATAACACAATCTTATACATCTATGCTTGAAGAAAAGATAAGAGAAATGCCTGATCATTATTTTTGGTTTCACCGCAAATGGAAAACTTTAAAAAAAATATGACCATAAAGTCGACAGATAGAGTTTTAGTTAGTTCAAAGAATGCTCTGCAAACTGCTGGTAATGCTATAATGTTTGGTGGCATAATTGTTTATCCAACAGATACATTATATGGTTTTGGAGTAGATGCTAGAAATGAAGCTGCTCTAAAAAAATTAAATGCAATTAAAGGTCGAGAAGGACCTATGAGCGTAATCGCCCCCGATGCAAATACTGTCCTAAGTTGGACTAATATTTCTTATCAAGACTGGGAATTAGTAAAAAAATTCTTAAGAGGTCCAACCACAATTATTTTACCTGTGAAAGAAGGTATTGTTCACCAATCAATTTTGGGGGAAGATGGTACTCTAGGAATAAGAATACCGTCTCATTCCTTTGGACCTGATTTAGTTAGGAAACTAGGTTTTCCAATTACAACAACCTCTGTAAATAAAACAAATCAAAATCCTTTAAATAACTCTAATGATATTATTAATGAATTTGACGGTCAATTTGATTTATTAATAGATGACGGGAATCTTCCAGTCTCGAAAGGTTCAACCATATATAAGCTTGAAAAGTCAAAATTAATTGTAATTAGAAAATGAAATATTATTTAACATTTATATTATTTTTAACAATTTCTTTTTGTCAAGAAATCCCATTTAAAGTTGGGGAATTATTAAAATATTCAGCCCAGTTTCAACAAATTCCAGTTGGCGAAGCTGAGTTATTTTTTAAAGGAGAAGAAAAGTTTAATGGAATCGATGTTTACCATGTTTCATGGAAAGCATATACTAAAGGTCTAGCAAATACAATATTTAAGATTGAAGATAAAATAGATATCTGGATTGATAAAAAAGATTTTTTTACTCACCGTTTAAAAAAAGATATTAATGAAGGATCATACAGTAAAAAAGTTGATGTGAAATTTGATTATCTTAAATCAATTGCAATAACTGATTCAAAGGAGGTTCCAATTGATTTTAAAGCGCGAGATCCTTTTTCTATGTTTTACTATTTAAGGACCATTACACTTAAAGAAAATGTTGTGATGAATTTTTCAGCTTATGAAGGTAAAAAAATAATTAATTATAATTTACAAATGACGGGTAGTGAAACAATAAATTCACCCTTAGGAGAATTTAAATGTAAAATTATTAAACCATTTCGTGATGGAAAAAATTTATTTAAAAATTCTGGTGATATGAGAATCTGGATTAGCGATGATAAACAAAGACTGCCAGTTAAAATACAAATAAAAATGAAAGTGGGAACAATGACACTTTTATTAAAAAAAATAAATTAATATTTTAATTATTAAACAATCTTCCAACATCGTTTATAATAACAGTAACCATTAACATTAATAACAAAACCATTCCTACTTGCTGAATACCCATTCGCATTTTTAAACTTAATGGCCTTCTTATAATACCTTCAATAATTGTTATAAAAATATGACCTCCGTCCAAACCAGGTATAGGCAAAATATTTAGAAATGCTAGATTACAACTAATTAAGGCCATTAAAGAAAAGAATGGTATCATTCCTGCCTTGGCTGTTTCACCTGCAAGTTGTGCAATCATTATTGGGCCCCCAAGATCTTTTACGGATGCCTGACCTGAAGATATCATTTTTATTGAGAGAATAACCAACCCGAATCCTCGAGCAGTTGCAACACTACTCATTTGAAGGCTTTCAATAATTGATATCGGTTCATATTTGATATTTGGTCTAATACCCATCATCCCTAACGTATCACCAGTTTCAGGATTAATTTGGGAGCTTGTAATAAGCTTTACATAATTAAGATTTCCATCACGAGTGTATATTAAATCAATTTCTTGATTTGGTCGTTGTGATATTTCATTTGTTAACTCGTCCCATGTATTAATTGATTTATTTTCAATAGAAGTAATTTGGTCACCAGGTTTAAATCCAGCATTAAATGCAGGAGTTTCTGGTAAAATTTCATTAATTATAGGTTTGTTTGAAACAGTTGGTTTACCTGTATAATTATATAAACCCATAAAAATAAAAAAAGCTAAAACTGTATTCATTATAACGCCAGCACTCATAAACCATATTTGTTGCCATTTGGGCTTACTCATTAATTCATAAGGTTTATATTCTAATTTTGTATCCATACTTTCATCGATAATTCCGGCAACTTTTACATATCCGCCAAATGGAATTACAGCAAAACAATATTCCGTATTTGTCCCTTTACGTCCGGGTACATTAATGGAGATAGTTTTAATTGGCCCCCATTCAAATTTTCTTTCAGAGTTTTTCTTGTAAAAAAATAGTCTGAACTCCCACCCATCTTTTATTGAAGTAAGAGTGATTAGCCTAGGTGGATAACCAACAGAAAATCTCTCAACTTTTACTCCAATTGATCGAGCTGCGAGGTAGTGCCCAAGCTCATGAATGAATATCACTACTCCAAGTAGTACAATTGCTGCTAATAATGTTGTCATTAATTTTCTTCTTTATTATTTATATATATTTACTTTGATATGATTTTACAAAATCTATTGCCCATGTTTCAATTTGATTTAAGTCATCCAGACTTGGCGATTTGATCCATTCATGTTTTGTACAAGCCTCTTCAATAATTTGAGGAATTTCCATAAAACCAATTTGATGATCTAAAAAACGATAAACCGCTTGTTCATTTGCGATATTTAAAACTGCAGAAGTAGATCCTTCTTGCCTAATAGCTTCGTAAGCTAAGCTAATACATGGAAAGCGCTCCAAACTTGGTTCTTCAAATGTTAATGATCCAATTTTAACTAAATCTAATGTTTCCCAATTTGAAGTTGAATGAGAAGGATAGGTTAAGGCATATTGAATTGGAATTTTCATATCTGGAATACCTAATTGAGCTTTTACAGATTTGTCCTTGAACTCAACCATTGAGTGAATGATGGATTGAGGGTGTATAATAATATCTATTTGATTAGGCTCTAATTTAAAGAGCCATAAAGCTTCAATAATTTCTAATCCTTTATTCATCATAGTTGCAGAGTCAATCGTAATTTTTTTACCCATATCCCAATTTGGGTGTTTTAAAGCTTCCTCAGGAGTTACAGATTTAAAGCTATCAATATTTCTAGTTCTAAATGGTCCGCCACTACCCGTTAAAATTATTCGATTAACATCATCCATCGTTTCACCTACAAGACATTGCCATATTGCAGAATGCTCGCTATCAACAGGAAATATTTTCACTCCTTTTTCTTGACTAGTTTTTGTAATAAGGTCTCCCGCCATTACTAAGCTCTCTTTATTACTTAGTGCAACATCAACACCTTGCTCTACCGAATTTAATGTTGGAGCCATACCAGAAGCGCCCACTAAGCCATTTAACATTAAGTCAAGATCGTCACGTTTTGATATATCTAATAATCCTTCTCTACCCACTAATACTTTTGTGCTTGAATTAGAAAGCTCTTTCTTTACTAACTCCGCGGCATTTAAATCAATAATGGAGACAACTTCAGGCTCATACTTCTTTGCTTGCTCCACTAATAATTCTCCATTTTTATAAGCACTTAATGCAACAACTTTAAATTTCTTTTTAAGTTTATTAATCACACTTAAAGCATTAATCCCTATCGACCCAGTAGAACCAAGAATTGAAATTCTTTTCATTATTAAAAAGCTTCGGTAAAACTAATTGAAAATAAATTATAATCCATCCCAAACCATATTTGAGGTTTTATTCTTAAACTAAATAAATTTATTGTAGTTCCAAGATTAATAAAGTTTGACTGAAGTTTTGATCGATTGGGTAATTCTAAATCACTTATAATATTTTGAGTTGAATTTACAATATTAGCTCCTAGACCAATATCGAGAGGATACTTATTTAATTTAAATGATCTCATCGCTAATAATTGAATAGTACTTGATTTAAACTGATTGAAAGAAGTAAAAGTTCCAGAATCAAATAATAATTTCCATTTTGATGGCATATTTTTATTCCCTGGATTAAACTTTAAACCCCAACCATATAATTGAATAGTTCCATCTTTAGTGGAATAATTAACCATCCTTCCTCTTAGTGCTAAATTCCAGGATACTTTCAATTGCCCACTAAGCATAGGTAATAAACCTGAATTTGACAGTCCTTTATTAAGTGATAGTCCCAATGAAATTCTCTTTAATCCATTTATTGAAGTAGAGGGTTGATTTGTTGATACGAAACCTGAATATCTAAATAGTAAATGTGATTCTTTATTTATGTTCCCTAATTCTGATAAATTAAAAGAAGACCACTGGCCATACGAAAAAGAAAGTGAAATTATAAAAAAAAAATATTTCATTAAATACATCCAGGTAAAATAGAACTAGATAATGCCCCTATCACTATTTTCAATGAATTTAACTAACTTTTGTATTTCATTATATTTAGAGAATTCTGACTTTATCTTTTTTAATGCTTCACCACGATTTAACTTTGATATAAAGTATATCTTATAAGCTCTTTTTATTTGCTCTCTAGATTCTTTTGAAAAATCTCTTCTTTTTAAACCAATTTTATTTATACCGGCAAACCTTAGAGGCTCTCCTGCAGCTATAATATAAGGCGGGACATCTTGAACAACTCTAAAACCACCACCAATCATAGATTGTGTACCAATTTTGACAAATTGATGGACCATAACACCTCCACCTAAATTTACCCAATCGCCAATCTCAACATGTCCACCAAGAGTTGATAAATTAGCCATTATTGTATTGTTCCCAACAATACAGTCATGTCCAATATGAACAGAAGCCATTAACAAAACATTATTACCTATAATAGTTTTTCCAAAAGCCTTAGTGCCTCTATTAATTGTAACTGATTCTCTAATTAATACACTATCTCCTATTAATGTTAATGTTTTTTCATCTTCATATTTAAGGTCTTGTGGCGCTTCTCCAATAGAAGTATTATGGTAAATAATGCAATTGTTTCCTATTGTAGTCCCAGAACAAATTGTATTATGATTCCCAATACAAGTTCCATTCCCGATTTTAACATCATCTTCAATAATTGTATATGGGCCAATACTTATGTCTTGGCCAAGTTGAGCCTTTGGGGAAATTATAGCTGTAGGGTGTATGGAAATGGGTTCAGGCTCCTGCCCGATCCACAACAGTTGCTTTTAAATTACCTTCAGCAACAAGCTTATCACCAACATAAGCTTTCCCAATAAGTAACGCTGTTCCAAGTCTAAACTTAGCTAATGTCATTTCAAGCCTTAGTTGATCACCAGGAATTATCGTGTGACGAAATTTTGAATCTGATAATGCTGAAAAGAACATATTTTTCTTCATTGGTTCATCAATACTATTTAAACATAATAATGCACCAGCCTGAGCCATTGCTTCTAAAACTAAAACGCCAGGCATTACTGGTTGATTTGGAAAATGACCATGGAAAAAAGGTTCATTAATAGTAACATTTTTAATTGCTGTTAACTTTTCACCAGGGGTAAGATCAATTATTCTATCAACAAGAACAAATGGATAACGGTGGGGTAAAAGACCTAAAATGGCATTAATATCAAACATATAGTCTTTAGATGAATTGACTTGATATTTTTGCTGTAAAATTTTCTTTTCATAAACTTTTTTTATTCTTCTAACTAGCTCAACATTTGCAGCGTGACCACTTTTAGAAGCAATAACATGTCCTTGTATTGGCATACCTAAAAGTGCAAGATCGCCAATTAGATCAAGCGCTTTGTGCCTTACTGGCTCATTTTCAAATCTAAGTTCTTTACCATTCAATGTTCCATTTGCACCTAGACTGATTTCTTTTTTAATGCCAAATAAATTTTTTAAAGTTGAAGCTTCCTCTTGATCAATATCTTTATCAACAATTACAACTGCATTATCAAGATTACCACCCTTGATTAGTCCTTCTTCTTTTAATGTTTCTACTTCACTTAAAAAGCAAAAAGTTCTAGCTGGAGCTATTTCCGTTGCAAATTTTTTCTCAACTTGATCTAATGTTGTAAATTGAGTTCCTAAAGTTTGGAACTCATAATCTATCATAAACGTAATTCTAAACTGATCAGATGGCATAATATGAATATCAACCCCCCTTTCAGCATCAGTATAACCCACAGCTTCATCTATATGTAAATAATTTCTTGGAGAATCTTGCTTAACAATTCCTGCTTTAGATAATACTTCAACAAAATCTTTGGAGCTACCATCCATTACTGGTGGTTCTTTTTCAGTCAATTCAATTAATACATTATCTAACCCTAATCCAACGCAGGCTGCTAATGCGTGCTCAACCGTATGGATTCTAACTCCATTTTCCTCAATTGTTGTCCCTCGAGAAATATCAACGACATGATCTATATCTGCTCTAATCTCAGGACAACCTTTAACATCCATTCGTTTAAACCTAATCCCAAAATTATCACTAGCTGGTTTGAATGTTATTTTAGATTCAACGCCCGTATGTAGACCTATACCTACACAAGAGGTTTCATCACCAATCGTTCGTTGAAATTTTATAAAACTCATAACGTATTAATTTAAGTATTTATCTTCTAATATTTTTAAACGTTTTTTTAGTTGTTTTACTTCAATAAATACAGCGTCTCTACGATTTTTTTCTTTAATTTCACGTGCTGGTGCGCCAGAATAGATTTTTCCACCAGGAAGGTCTTTCATAGCTGCAGTATAACAAGCAAACATTGCTTTATCTCCAATTTTAATGTGATCTATTGCTCCCGCTTGACCACCAAAAACACAATAATCACCAACTTTAGTACTTCCTCCAATAGTTACATGCCCAGCCATTAAACAACCCTCACCAATTACTGCATTATGGCCAATTTGCACACCATTATCAAACTTACAAAAGTTTTTAATTATTGTATTCGCAATCGTTCCTCTATCAAAAGTGCAGTTTGCACCAATTTCTACGCTTTTTCCAATAACCACTTTTCCATTCTGAGGTATTTTATTATGTTTACCTTCATTTGTAAAAAAACCAAAACCATCAGAGCCTATTACTGCACCTGAGTGAATAATACACTTTTCACCAATTTCTGTTTTGTGATAAATATGAATATTATGACTTAAAATAGTGTTTTTACCAATGACAGTACCTGAATCAATGACATTATTTGCCCCAATACTAGTTTGATCACCAATTACAACATCTTTACCAATAATTGAATTTGGTCCTATAGTGACATTATTCCCAATTGAAGCAGTTGAATCAATTTGTGCAGTTTTATTAATACCAACTTCTAATGTGTATTTTGGTGAAAAATATTCTAATATTTTGATAATTGCTTCATTTGCATTTTTGACCACTATACCATTTAAACTATCAAGTAATTTTTTATCTTCAACAATTATTGCCGAAGCTTTACTTACAGTGGCGTATTGATTATATTTTTTATAACCAATAAAAGTGATTGTATCTGGCTTACCGTCATCAATGGTTGAAGTACCTTTGATTAATAAATCAGGGTCACCAACAATAGTGCCGTGCACTAATTCAGCTAATTCTTTTAAAGTGGCCATAAGGCCTCTCTTTAATTTTCAGTCTCGGCTTCTTTAGTATCGGAAACATTATATTTTCTTAACTCGAATAAAACATCATCTGTTAAGTCATGTGTAGGGTTTCCATATAATAGCGATGTTGAACCATCTAAAATAAAATCTATAGTCTTTGTCGCCGCTACTTTATCAACAGCTCGTTTAACTTTAGAAAGAATATCAAACTCTAGTTGAGCCTGTCTTCTATATAATTCACCTTCAGGGCCAACCATTGTCACTTGAAACTTTTGAATTGTTGCTTCACGTGATACAATTTCAGCCTCTTTTTCTTTACGCCATTCAGGACTACTCATAAGACGCTGAGTCTCAAATGCTTGTTTAATACTATCTAATTCCATAACCATCATGTTGTATTGAGTATTTACTTGTCTATATTCAAGCTGAAGTTGAGCTTCTGCATCTTTAAATTCTTCATACTCAGCACGAATACGGTCTGATTGAACAAAACCAATTTTATTTTGTGCAATGAGCATTATTGGCAAAGCTATTATTAAAACACTCATTTTGTTAATGATTTTGCGAGTCACATTGACCTCCTTGATTTAATTTTATCTTCCAAAGATAATTGTATATTCCCAACCTTGTGGGTTCCCATCACCAATTATATCATCAAATCCATAACCCATATCGAAACCTAGCTGTCCAATCATGGGCATAAAAAATCTGATACCAATTCCAGCGGATCTCTTTAATTCGAGTGGCTCTTTTCTTGGAAAACCAAGAGACTGGATAAGCCTTGTATCATTCCAAACACCACCAGCTTCCGCAAATAACATTCCGTAAACTACAGGATTTTCAGAAAAAGGAAACCTAAATTCTGTAGAATACTTCATGATGGTATTTCCACCAATACCTCGTCCTTGAGCTGTTAATGGGCCAATAGAGTTATCTGGATAACCTCTAAGCATCGTACCGTAGGGAATTCCATTCCCACCCATAATAAATCTTTCATATGGTGGAATATAAGTATATCCACCTCCAATATTTAACTGGCGAATTGTTCCCATTTTTAAAGAACTTGTTAAAACAAATTTCCAAAATGTTGGGGTATACCAATCTAAAGTTAAAACATGTTTATGATAATGTTCATCACCCCCAAGCGATCCTCCAGAAAAAGTTGAAACAAGCGTAGCACTTGATCCTTGTGTAGGGAATTCAGCTTGATCGCGACTATCTCGAACAATTGTCTGAGATAAATTAATACCCGTAGATTTTCTAAAGCTTCCTAAATATTCATTTAATACTTGTTCATCGCCCATATATTCTGCTCTACGCAATGTTAAAGACCAATAAGCTCTAAAATAATCATCCGGCCACTTTAATCTTCGACCCCATTCGATTGAACCACCTTTTGAAAGTTGGTCAAATGGATAAAAATAATATGAATTGCCTTGTCCTCTGAAGGTATAAAAAAGAGAAAAGCCAATCCTATTTGGTGTATCTCTAAACATTGGATCCATAAATCTTATGTTAAAACTTTCATATTTACCTGGGGTACCATAATTATTCATTACTGATACTTGAGTTCCAACACTGAATCCAAAAGATAAAACCTGCCCTTTACCTAAAAAGTTGTTAAACTCAAGATTCCCACCACCTGTCATCCCATATATACCCGTAAACCCTATATTAGCACTTGCTTTATCAGAAGATTTTTCTTCCAATGCAATATCTAAGTCTATTTCATCTTCATCCACTGGAATTACATTTGGACTTAAAGAGGTAGGGTCAAAATAATTTAATACGCTTAATTTCCGCATACTTCTTTGTAATAGAGTTCTGCGAAACAAATCTCCTGGGAATACATCTAGCTCTCTACGAATTACATTTTCACGTGTTTTATCATTTCCATAAATGTTGATGTTTCGAATATAAACTTCATTATTTTCAGTAACAGAAAAATGAACATCCAAAGAGTCATTCCCTACAGGAGTAAAGTATGGTTCAATACTACTGTATAAATAACCGCGATCCATATAGAGACTTTGAACATCTTGGAAAACAGCTTTCTCAAAGCCTGCCTGACTGTAGGAATCGCCTTGCTTAATATTCAATGCAGCATCTAGTATTTCTGTTTGATAGAGCTCATTACCTTCCCAGCTAAAATTTCGAAATTTATACTGGTTACCTTCATCAACATTAAGAAGGACCACCAAACCTCTTTTCTTTGGCTCATAGTATACTGAATCAGAAAGAATGCTGAAGTCCCTGTAACCTTCATCCCGATAAAAAGTTTTTAATACATTTAAATCTTCATCAAATTTCTTTTGATCATAAGCAGGTGCCCAGATCCGCCACCATGATCGTATTTTAGTCTCTTTTAATTGCCATCTTAGTTTAAATAATGAAAGTTTATTTCTAATAAAGTTTGGTAATGGGATCCAAGACTTAGTTGCAATCCAGCCAAAATTGTTTGTTCGACCATCAATTTTTATATCTTTAATTTTTAATTTTTTACCTTCATTTATTGAAAAGGTTATATCATGTTTTTGGTCTTTGCCAGAGCCTATGGTATCCATCGATGCTACAATACTTGCTAGGAAGTAACCATCTTCCATGTAAAGTTGTTTCATTTTATTAATTGATTTATTCGTAAAGTTTGGTTTTAGACGCATACCCCTTTGAAATGTCAAAATTTCTTTAAACTTTTTATCTTTAATTTTCTTATTCCCACTAAAAATCACTTGACCAAGTACTGGAGCTTCTTTAACCTCTATAGTTATTAATATTCCATCGGGTGTCTCCCCATCAAAGTGAATTTGGACATCATTAAAAACTCCTAACTCCCAAAGACGCTTAACAGCTCGTCTAAAATCTTCACTTGAAACTTGTTGTCCTATTTGAAGTCCAGCAGTATATAAAACCATATTCTCACTGGTTGCTAGATTCCCATCAATATTAATTTCTTTTAGCTTAAATGATGGTGGTGCTTGAGCAATAATGACTGATGTAATAAATAAAAATAATAAATTTCTCATTCTGAAACCTGCTCACCTGTTTGGCCAAAACGTCTTTGTCTAGTTTGATAATCAAGAATTGAGTGCAATAATTCGTCCTCTCTAAAATCAGGCCAAAACTTATCTGTCATATATAATTCTGTATATGCTGATTGCCATAATAAAAAGTTGCTAATACGATTTTCGCCTCCTGTACGTATTAATAAATCTGGATCAGGAATATCACTAGTATAAAGTTCCTTTGATATATTTTCTTGTGAAATATCTTCTAATTTCATTTCACCTATTTCAATTTTATTTACAATACGCTTAAATGCCATTATTAGTTCCTGTCTACTGCCATAACTCAAAGCTAATATAAGATTAAGGCCCGTATTATTTTTTGTTTTTTTAACTCCATTAGCCATCCCTTCAAAAGGCTCTTTTGGCAAATCATTTAAATTCCCAATTGTTGATAATTTTACATTATTTTTATCTAAGTTGTCTATTTCCTTATTTATAGTGCCTAATAATAGCTTCATTATTGCACCTACTTCAATCTTAGGTCTATTCCAATTTTCACTTGAAAATGTAAAAAGAGTTAAATAAGAAATTTCTAATTCACCACAGATTTGAACAATCTGACGTACAGAGTTAATTCCTTCTCGGTGCCCAGATACCCTTGGGAGATTCCTTTCCTTTGCCCAACGGCCATTGCCATCCATAATAATTGCAATATGATTAGGGATATCGCCTTGCTCTGATATTTGTTTTCTAAGTAACTGGGACATAATTTATTTTATATTAATTGTAATATAAAAACAGCGGGCAAAGTTACCTTATGACATAGGTTCAATCAATAAATAATCAACTATCATATTTTTCATATAATTCTGCTATATGATGATCAAAAGGCTGCAAAGCTATTGGCACTTCAATATTTTTAAATTCTGTTTTGCATTTATAACATTCAATTGAATCTTTAACTCTTTGATATAAAAAATAATCTATAATAGATAACACTAATAAACTTATGCCATATGTCCATGGAACAAATAAAGCTCCAATTAAAATAACTAGACATCCTAACGCTTGGTTAAAATCCTTTTTTTTATATAAATGTTTGCATTCGCAAATTGGGCATAAAGAAAAATCAAAAGATGAACTTAATAACTCCGGTCGTTTACAATGAGCACATTCATCAACTTTTTCAAAAGATATTGTTTTATTACATTTTACACATTCAAAAGAGCTCAAAGCAAAAATCCAAACTTAAGTAAATAATATTTAAATAAAAGGTCTCCAAAAAGAATAGATATAACAGAAACATATATTAACCCAGTTGCGCTTTGGGTTGCTTGTAGCTTTAATGTTTTCCATATAAATAGGTTTAGTATTAAAGGAGCAATGTTCCCCATAAAAATTGCGATTGCTAATAAAAACCCTTCAAATTCGAAAGTAAAAGCCCATAGACTATAACTTATGCCATACGGATCAACTACATTTTCTAAACTCATAAAAATAAAATCCCATAATGTTCTGATGATAATAAGTAATGAAAAAACTAAGATTGATCTTTTAAGCAGTTTAATTGGGAGATTAATTACGTTTAAATACCAATGGCCTAAGATCATTGAAAAAAAAACTGATCCAGTAATTAAAGAACCCAAAAAAGTAATAAAAAAGAGAAAAAGAGAGTCTGATTTTGGTGAAATCTGAATAATAATTTGGTAAAAAGCGAAACAACCAACGATTGAAACAAGTGATAATATAAAATTATTCTTATTCTTATTATTCCAATAGTATGAAGTAATAATTAATATTAAACCAAGCCAAAGCCATATAAAAAATTTTGAAATAACATTTGATTCTAATCCAATGAACCCTATTACACCAAGGGCTCCAATTATGCAGCACAAACCCAGATTAAATCTATAGAAGCTTGCATCAATTTCTTTTATTGGTGTGATCCATAACAGGAAAGGGTAAGAGACAGCATAGCCTAAGAAAACAATGACAATAGTATCTATAAAAAAACTATACATCAGTTCAAGACATCTTTAACCTTCTCAGCAATATTTAGATAAATTTTTGAAACGTGAGCATCGGGGCTTTGAGCTACAATTGGCTTCCCTTGATCAGTTGCTTCCATTATATCTTGGGAAATAGGAATCTCACCTAATAATGGTACATTTAAACGTTCACTTTCCGATTTACCTCCACCACGTTTAAATAAGTCAATCCTTATAGCAAATTTCCCATCATCTCTAATATCTACAGGTTGACCTTCGATTAAAATATTATCACCATTCTTAACCTCACCCTCTAAAAATAATCCTGACATATTTTCAACAACACCAAGCACAGGAGTGTGAACCTTTCTAAACATGTCAGCACCCTTTCTAACATCTGCTAAAGCAATATCCTGAGGTGTTGTTACAATGAGAGCACCATCAATTTTTAATTTTTGAGTAAGCGTTAATTGAACGTCACCTGTACCGGGAGGAAGATCTAAAATTAAATAATCTAATTCACCCCATAATACATCGTTAAAGAACTGTTCTGTCATGCGTGCAACTAATGGTCCCCTCCAAATAACTGGTGATTTATTACCACTAATAAAACCAAAGCTCATAATTTTCATTCCCATATGATCTAACGGTATTAGTTTTTTATCTTGAGTAAGATTTGGCTGTTCATTTATTCCCAAAATTATTGGTAATGATGGACCATAAATATCTAAATCTAAGAGACCTACATTAAATCCTAGTTGCTTTAATGACAAGGCAAGATTTGCTGCTACAGTTGATTTACCAACACCGCCTTTACCGCTTGCTACCGCAACAACATGCTTTATGCCTTTTAATGGACTAATAGGTTGTTTTTGGGGCGCTTGAGGAGCTGAGCCTGGTGTAGCTTCTTTTGCAGCTTCAGAAATTCCCACACTAATATTTTTAAATTTAGATGTCCTTTTAAGAAGATTCTCTACTTCATTAATTACAGAATTTTTTTTGTCTTCTTGTTGGGTTGTTATCTTTAAATCAATCCTAACAGAATCTTCTTCAACTTCAACTTTATCAACCATGCCAAAGGATACGATATCTCTGCTAAAACCAGGATAGCTTATTGTCTTTAATAGCTCGAGTATTTTTTCTTTATTCATAATTATACAAAAAAAACGGCTGTTGTATTACCAACAGCCGTCTTAATAGATTTTCAATTAATAAAATTAACCTGAATATTCGCGACCGAAATAATCATAATTAATTTTAATGTATTTATTCCACTCTTCTGGGACTTCACTCTCTTCAAAGATTGCTTCAACTGGACATTCGGGTTCACATGCTCCACAGTCAATACATTCTTCAGGGTCAATGTATAATAATTTATCATCTAAATTATTTTCATCGTATCCTTTTGCTTCCCAGTCATCTTTTGTCGGGTGAATACAATCTACCGGACAAACCTCTACACAAGCTGTGTCGCAAGTACCAACACAAGGTTCAGCTATAATGTAAGCCATTTGTTTTCTCCTAATAATGTTTTCAAAGCGTTACTAAAATTAACCTACTTTTATGAAATGACAAAAAGGCTTTTATCATAAAAAATAAATTCTTTTAAGTTCTTAATATCTATTAAATTCTTTCCTATTAAACTAAAGAAAAAAATGGCTAGCAAAACAAATTACGATCATTACAAGACTGTTCCTGATCCAGCAGAAAAAGTTAATTACAAAAAGAAAAAGCCTAAACTTATCGCAGTTGTTGATGAAGATAACTGCACTGGCTGTCAAGTTTGTGTTCCTTTTTGTCCAGTAGATTGTATTGAACCTGTCCCCAAAGAAAAATATGGTATACCAATACCTCCTGTGCAAGTACGCCATGATGAATGCATAGGTTGTCAGATATGTGCAAAAGCTTGTACAAAACTAACCTGGGACGCAATTAGAATGATAAAAACTGAAGAATTTGAAGAAATATACGATACACCATTATCTGGTTGATCTATAGTAAACTATAGATTTTTTAAAATATAACTTCTTATTTCTTCATCCTTAAACTCTCCCTTAATAATTCCGACTTTTGACATATCACTATCACAAATTAGAAAATGAAAAGGTACTCCCCATTTTCTATTATCATCTATAGTTTTTCTGAACTTGTAAAAGTTAGTATTCAAGCGTAATAATTCATCCTTTTCAAATAACTCGCCAAATGAGAAAGGAATAGATATATTGTTATTTTTTATAAATTTTTCCGAATCTATTTTTTTAGAATAATCCATAACAATCATCATTTTTAAATCATATTTTTTATAATCATTGCTAAGCTTGTTCAATGAATATATTTGATTAATACAATCTGGGCACCACTCTGACATATAAGTTAATATTTTGATTTTAGAACGTATATTTTTTAATGGCTTAAGTAACGTTAAAATTAATTCTTTATTATTGAGATCAATCCATTCTATTGAAGCGTATTTATTATTGATAGCCATATTAATTAAATCCAACAATTAATAATATTAGAGATAAACCTAATAATCCAAGATTTCTATTCATGGTAAATTTTTGTTTAATATACTCATCTTCCATATCGCTGTGAATCAACTTAGCCCTAGAAAGATGAGTAAAAACCACTGTTAACAATCCTACACAAATTTTCATTTGCATCCAGCCAAGACTAAGCCAATGCATTTTATCAATTGACATTAATACACCTGTAAGCGGAATAAAAAATGATGCAGGCATTTCAACTTTTGTTATTAAATCTAAAATAAGGGTTTTATCATTTATGTTTTTTCTTGACCAAATAATAGACACACATAGCGCTGTACCAAACCAAGCAGCCATACCAATTAAATGCAAAAACCTGACAATATTGTAATATGTTATATTTTCTAAATTCATGTATCCTTTATCATTTCTTCAATGTCTGACTTAACCATACTACTTAATGCCTCTATGCTCATATTTTCGTATTCTGTTGGAGTTATTGCCTTACCAAAAACTGTTGTTAAAATGCCAGGTTTAATGCGCCAATCTTTTTTATTTTTCGCTTGATAAGCCCCCTTCAAACCCACAGGTATAATTGTAACACCTGTATTTTTTGCAACATGAAAAGGTCCTTTTTTAAAATTTCCTAATTTACCATCTAAGCTTCTTGTTCCTTCAGGGGCTATCATTGCTGATGTCCCATTATTAATAACATCTTCTAATTTTTCTAAACTTGTTATTGCAGAGCCTAACTCCTGCCTTACTAGTGGAATTACACCATATTTTTTTGCTAAATAACCCCAAACTGGATATGAGAACTGTTCAATTGCACCAACACCTGTAAAATAGTGTGGGATTCCACCTACAATCATAAAAGCATCAAATAAAGATTGATGATTTATTAAATATAAGTAAGGGCCTTTATTTTTGTCTGGCTTAAACCCTTCTACTTTAAACCATTGGGCGCCAAAAAGCATGCAGGTTCGAGCTATCAACTGTGCAAGAATATGAAGTCTATTTGATGGAAATATAATAATAGCTATTGAATATATTATTGTACCAAAAAGAAATGCTATTGACCACAGTGGCCAAATGATAATTGAAATAATTGCTTTAAACATTATTTTTTTCTAATAAATCAAATAATTTATGATTCGCTTTATGAAATGCGTAATTAACAATTTCTTTTCGACTGATCCATTTGCTATTATTATTTGAATTTTTTTCAATTTTTGTATTAATAATCTCGCAATTAAAGATTTGTATATTCATTTTATAATGTGAAAAAGAGTGAATAATTTTTCCAATTTTATTATTTATTTTCAAACTTAAATTATATTTATCTTTTAAAAACGTTTTAAATAAAGGATGATCATTATAATCCTTTACTAATATCATTGGTAGTTCCCAAAGTCCTCCTAGTGCACCATCATCTTTACGTTTTGTTATAAATATTTTATCATTATGTTGAACTAAACCAGCAATAATATTTTTCGATGGTAGTGATTTTTTATTTTTATAAATAGGATAAAGAAGAGGGGATCCATTTAAAAATCCTTTACAAGAAATAGAAAGAGGGCATTGGTCACAACTTGCTAAATTAGGCTTACATATTAAACTACCTATATCCATCAACGCTTGAATAATATCGCCAGGTTTCAAAGAAATAAAGGTGGATAATTTAGAATAAATTCTAGTCCTATTATACTTAGTTTGATTTTTTAAACCTAAATAACGAAACATAATTCTATTGATATTACCATCAACAGCAGGTTGTGGATTATTAAAAGCTATAGACATCACAGCACTTGCAATATAAGGACCGACACCAGGTAAAGACTCAAATTCAGTGATATTAGATGGGATTTCACCTTCATATTCATTCATAATAATTTGAGATGCCTTAAAAAAGTTTCTACATCTGGAATAATACCCTAAGCCCTCCCACAATTTAAGAAGATCATCAATTTTAGTTTCAGCAACGCTTGACAATGTAGGATATTTTGCTATCCATTTGTTATAATAAGGGATTACAGTATTTACCTGAGTTTGCTGTAACATAACTTCAGATAGCCATGTTTTATAAGGGTCATGAATATCCCGCCAGGGTAAATTACGTTTATTTTTATCATACCAACCTAAAAGGACACTATTAATATCTGTATTATACAATTATTTTACATCTAAACGATATTTTGAAATAAGCCAATGTAGAGTAGATAAGACTTCTTTTATTTCATCTTGATCCTCTATTGGGATTTTATTATAAAGCTTTGACCCAAATCTATCAATCTCTTGCTCTATTTTATATTGCAATTTTTCACCATTCTTAGTTAATAAAATAATAAAAGATCTGCTATCTTTTGGATTTTTAATTTTTCGTACGATTTTATTTCTAATTAAAATATCTATCAGTCTAGTAAGGGTGCTATTATCAACTCCAATTCGGTGGGAAAGTGTTGACATATTAATACCATCAATCGGGATTGATGAGATTAGAGTAATTTGAGGGAGGGTTACATTTAATTTTTTTGTGCTTGTTCTAAAAAGCGACTGTAAATCAATAAGAAACTGTTTTAATAATTCACCAAATTCCATATTTGTATATTACAAATATATATAATTATTTACAATAAATACATCTTTAATTAACAATCGCTCCATTTTCAACTTTTCTGTTTACACTTAATAACCTTATAAACCCATTATCATCATCAACACCCATGACTAAAACTTCAGATTTAAATTTCCCTATTTTTTTGACTCCAAGATTCATTGCTGCAATGATTTGCCTACCCATTAAATCTTTAGAAGTGTAATTATTAGTAATTTGTGCACTTGACCATTTATCTCCATGCTCACCAAAACTAATTTTTAATTTATATGCAGGTATTCTTGCTTCAGGAAATAGCTCTACCTTTATGATTTCACCAACGCGTAGCTCTAATTCATTAAATTTATTAATATCAATCATTTTACCTCTTATTTTGGCAATGTCCATAGTAATGATAGGTGGCTTTTATAGGTTTTAATAAGTTCATTATATTCATTTTTACTTATACTGTGCCCAACAAATTTTCTGTGATCTGATTTATACTCACCCATAACATACCATTGCCCTGGTATTAAAATATCATTTTCTCTATAATTCCCAATCGGGTCTGGTCCATTAATTCCTGTAGTTGGACCAAACATTGATTTTTTATTTACAATTCCATCATTTTCAAACCATGTAGAATCTGTTTCTGACCCATCATCGTAGTAGGCTTTTTTCATTCCCATAAGTCTCGCATTTGCTCTAATTATATATGACATACTTTTATCTGGAACATGCCTGTTTGACGATGAGTCTAATAACGTATTGCTAGTCACATATGAAAAGTAATATACATTAGAATTTGCAGTACAAAGACTATTCATATCCCGCGCACCTTGAACACTTACATCCCAAGCTACAATATTTTTCGTTCCCCAAGCAGGATGCTTTCTCATTCTAGAAAAATAGCTTCCCCAAGCTTCTTCCTTTGCCCGACTAAACCCCCAATGCTCAAGATCAAAATCATAGAATGAATTTCCTACCACAGCTGCAAGTGCAATGAAATCTTGTAAAAATGGTATCCCAGATGTCAGAATATCTGAAAGAGTTGTTCCATTATGAGGTGTTGAAATTGAAGTAATTGATTTGATCCAACCTTCATTTATTTTACCTAAAAAATCGCTTTCTTCATATTTAAAAGTAGAATCTACGATTGCAGTTTTAAGTAAGTAGTCTAGCATTCTTATTGTCTGTCCACCCATACTATGCCCAATAAGATGGATTGGGTTTTCATCGCTCCATTCAGGGTACAATCCTTTATACTCTTTATTGATTGGCTTCTGAATAATCCCATATTTTTCTACCTGTGTTTTTCCATAATCAACTTGACCACCTTTAATTTGGTAATATAATTCAACCGCACGATCCCAATTTGAGGAGACTGGTCCAACATTTGCCGTGTACACTTCAAAACCACTATCTCTTAATGATTTCTCAATATCATACTTGCCACCCCAATACTTGTAAGAACCCATTTCTTCTGGCCCCCAGCCCATAAATCCATGAACTAGGATTACTGGGTGCTTATTTTGAGAGAAAATATTTGAGCTTAAGATTATAAAAATAATAAAAAAATAAAGAGATGATTTGTATCTCATAAAAAAATATCTATCTAAAATACCAACCAAACAAAATCATCATTTCATCTGTAGATAAGAAACCAAAGGTGACAAATCTATTATCTGGATTATCATATGTAGCAATAAGTTCAAGTCCTTCACCGCTATTTAGCTCAATGGGGGGATCATAGTTAATTATTGGAGGGTGCTCCCAATCATCTGTCCAATAAACTAATTCACCATTTCGCTCACCACCTTTAATTCTTACTACAAATTCAGTCATTTTTTCATGGGCGTGCGAAAAAAGCTGGCCAATGTAGATTGGGTCGTCTGTAATAAAAGTTTTATTAAGCGTAGTTACTTTTTTTGGAGGTAATAAAATTTCCTGGTTTGACCAATTTAATATATTTGCAACTTTTTGAACCTCTGACCTATCAATAGTATGAATATTTGTAAAAACCTCTCCAATTATGGTAGTGTCTGATCTATTTACATAATGAGAATTTTGATCTATTCCAAAATTTGAGTTCAATCTAAAAGCTACACCTGGAGGTAATTTATAGTCCATTCTTGGCCACTGTGTTCCTGTAAAGAATTGATGATATTGCATAGTTCTTAAGGTTTTAACATTGTAAGCTCCATCTTCAAATCTCAGATCTCTTTTTATATCATATTCAGGTAAGTTTGAACTATTAATATTTTCATCAAATGAATATAAAAGAAAGTGGTGGCTCCCTGGTCTCATCTCAATTTCTATTCGATTTGCATATATATCTTCATCAATATTTAAATCTGTATATTGAAAAAATTCCCTTTCAAAATTAGGCTTTATTTCAAAAGGCTTGATGTGCAACTGTATTCCTTTTTCAGGAGGATTTAAAGGTGAAAATTCAGGTGGTGAATATTGATTTGAGTCCAATAATAATTTTTCATCCACAACAACTCCAGTCTCTGGGGCTCCGGCTTCAATCCATGCTCTAACAAATTGTAATTGACCATCAGATAAAAAGTTTTCGCCCGGAGGCATCATTTGACCATACTCTGGGTGATCACTGAGGTAATGTTCACGATCATATGCATTAATTTTTTCCCATAAAAAACTTTTTGCTAATCCTTTCATTCCCCCTTCATTGCTAACTATAACCAATCCATCCTCTTTTGCTGCAATATTTTTAGGTACTACGTTAACCATTTCACTATACGCTTCATCATTTGTTAAATCTAGACCTGACTGTTTAGTTATAGCCGTTTCGCTTGCATGACAATTAAGACAACTAGATACAAGGATTTCCTTTTGAATAATATTCCAAGTTGAGGTCTCTTCCTTTTTAGCTTCTTCACAGCCGAAAAAAATAGAAAAAATGATTATAAGATATGAAATTCGTCTCATTATTATTCTTTAATTATTACTAGAAATTAAAAGAATAAAACCTAATAAGACATACTGTTCTTTAAAAGGGAGTGTTTAATTATGGATTGTTTAATCCATTAAAAATAGATTAAACAATCCAATTATAACGTAAACTACTTTGTAAGAGTTCCTACAATATGAGCTAAGATTTTATATGGGTCTGCATTAGAAGCAGGACGTCTATCTTCAAGGTATCCATTCCAGTCGTGCTCAACAGTATATATTGGAATACGAATACTAGCACCGCGATCACTAATACCATATGAAAATTGATCAATACTTTGTGTTTCATGAAGCCCTGTAAGCCTCATATCATTATCTGAGCCATAAGCTTCAATGCCTTCCTTATGAACTTCTCCTAATTTTTCACAAATAGACTTATATAAAGCCTCAGAACCTTTTGATCTCATCTCTTCATTTGAAAAGTTTGCATGCATCCCAGATCCATTCCAATCACCGGTTTTAGGTTTTGGATGAATATTGACACAAACATCATAATCTTCTGCAATTTTATAAAGTAGATATCGACTAACCCACAGATCATCTGCAGCTTTTATACCCTTACCAAAACATTGATACTCCCACTGACCTAGAGCAACCTCTGCATTTGTCCCGGTTATTTCAATTCCAGCCTCAAGACAAGCTTCAAGATGAACTTCGGAGATTTCTCTCCCTTCAACATTAGAGGTTCCAACCCCACAATAATAATCACCTTGAGGTCTTGGAGTTCCTTCTTCCCATCCAAGAGGTTCCCCATTTCTATTGGTAAAAAAATATTCTTGTTCAAAGCCAAACCACCACTCATCAGTTACAACTCCTGCTGCTGCTGCTCTAGTGTTAGTAACATGAGTTTCATGCTCACCAGTTTGGACTTCGCACATAACAAGATGGTCAGCATATAAAGGGCCATCATATGTTTGTACTGGCAATAACAAGCAATCTGAACTACCACCTTCTGCTTGCTGAGTAGATGAGCCATCAAATGACCAATCTGGAGGTGTTTCATCTTTAGTTACTTTAATTTTGCTTCTTAATGATGGTTCAGGCTGGTAACCATCTAACCATATATATTCTAATCTTTTTATACTTTTCATCCCAAGCATTTCAATCTTCCTCTTAATTTATTTAGGTAATAATAAATTTATACTTAAAATATTAAAGTTTAAATATAAATATACTATAAAATATATAGTTAATTATTAGTATGAGGCAAAGCTATTAAATAAAAAATGATACTTATATTTGCTATAAACTTTGAAAACTATTTAAATAAAAAAAGCTATTTCAAAAACATAGTAAATAAATTAAGACATCTTATTTAACTGCATAAAAGAGGCAAGATCTATCTCTGTTGTTTCTTTATAGGAAGACAAAACAACATTAGATTGGGTTCTAGAAACGCCAGGCCAATTCTGAATCTCATATAAAAGATCTTCAAGACCTTGAGAGTTTTTAGCGCGAATTTTTAATATATGAGACCCGCTCCCAGTAATAGAGTGACACTCCATAACTGCCTTGCATTCATTTGTTTTGCTTATAAACTCATCATAATGATCAGAATGCTCGCTTACAATAAAAACAAATGCTGTTAAGTCAAGGCCTGCATTCTTATGATTTAGTACTGCTACAAATTTATCAATAATGCCTTTTTCGTTTAATTTTTTTATTCTTTCGCCAACGGCAGGAATAGAGAGGCCTACTTCTTTTGCAATATCACTTGCCGTAGACCTTCCATCTTTTTGCAAAAGCTCGAGGATTTGGATATCTTTACTATCAAACATATTTACTTTCTATTAAATAAGATTGATTACTTAAATATTTTAATTAATAATATTTATTACCTTAAAATTTAATGAAATACTGCAATAAATAAGATAAATACTTAATTATTAATTAATAGTATACCGATATACCTACTCCAAAGACAAGGCCTCCTGTTCCGTAGTAGTAAGAATTAATATCTACAACTATGTCTTCAATTTTGTAGACCAAACCAATTCCGAAATCAGTAAAGATATTTCTAAAAAAAGAAGCATTTATTGTTTGATCAAATCTATTAGTTGAGGTTCCTGCTTTGATAAGTAGGTTTTTATCAAATGTGTAGATACCAGAAAAAACTGAGTAAGAATGTCTACTATTAATTGATGAGGAATAATCAAATTCAATTTTTAAAGGCACAAAAGAAAGTTGATGAGAGATAGACCCAATGACATATGAGGGCATTTCTTCTTTAACTGTGCCATACTGCTTAATCACTTTACCAAAGTTTTTTAATGTCATACCCAATGTAAATTCTTTTGCGTTAACTATAATTCCTGGAGATAGTATTATTGCGCTTGCTTTAGATTTTTCTAATCTACTCATAAATAAACCGCCAGATATACCCCAATTAATTCGCTTAGAGAGTGTAGAGTTCGCATATGCAAACTCAAAATTAATATCTCCTGCAGAATAATTTTCTGTTAGCTGATTTTCAACATCTCTGCCTTCAAAAATTCCATAGTTAACCCTACTAATTTTTAAGCCTAAACTATGACTTCCATAAGCGCCATTTGCAATCATTGACTGCGCAGTTATATCAGCAGGGTAGTTTAACGAAGAAAATCTGATCTTACGCTTTGCATTTTTTAGAGTACCAGGATTTGTAAAGTCATTTTCAAAGTCAAGTAGCAATCCTCCTCCAGCTAAACTAATTACACCACTTTGTGACCAAGTATTTACTCCATTAAAAGAAAATTGCCCAAAGCATATACTGATACCACAAAAAATATATAATATAGTTTTCACAATAAAGATACAGGGTTGATATCGATTATTAATCTTTGCTTTGAAGGGATTTCTTTAATAATATTTTTAGACAAAATTGATTTATAATATTTATGAAGCTTAGAGCCATTAACATCTAACTCTTTTTTTGATTTTAATATTAATTGTATTCGATAATAGTCCCTTAACTTTTCTCTATAACATAATGCTGGGCCAAGAATAGAGATTCCTTTAGGGGGACGAACCATTTTATTTTTTATTTTATTAATTGACTCTTCAACTTCATTTATTTTTTTCCCTCTTATTTCAAGTTTGACTATCCAACTATATGGTGGATATAAAAGCGCTTTTCTCTCTTCTAAGCAAATATTATAATATTTCTCTACATTAAGCTTGGTTGCGCTTTTAATTACAGGGTTATCAGGGCTATAAGTTTGAACAATCACCTCACCAGGAATTTTCCCTCTTCCCGATCGTCCTGAAGCTTGGTAAATTAATTGAAAAACTTTTTCACTAGAGCGAAAGTCTGGTAGAAATAATCCCGTATCTCCATTTATAATACCTACTAATGTAGCATTAGCAAAATCTAAACCTTTTGCTATCATTTGAGTTCCTAGCAAGATATCTATTTTATTTTCATGAAATTCTTGGAGTATTTTTGTAAGATTGATTCCTGACCTTACAGAGTCTGCATCCAATCTCTTTATTCTTGAGTTAGGATAAATATTTAATAATTCATCTTCAACTTTTTGTGTCCCAGTTCCAGATAAACTTATATTAAAACTCTGGCAGGATGGACATTTAGAGGGAATTTCTTTCTCGGTATGATTACAGAAGTGGCATTGTAAATACTTTCCAATTCTATGATAGGTTAATGCAATATTACAATGAGGACACATAGATATTTCTCCACAGTCCTCACACCTCAAAACAGGGGCAAAGCCTCTTCGATTATGGAATAAAATTATTTGTTCTTTTTTCGATAAACGATCTTGAATCTTTTCTAAAAGTAATCTTGAAAAAATATTTCCATATAATTCGGTTTCTTCTGCTTCCTTAATCATATCAACTACATGTACCTTAGGGTACTTTGCGCCACCGAATCTTTCTTTTAAATGTATATAATCATATTTACCGTTAAGGTGGTTATAATAAGACTCCATACTTGGGGTTGCGCTTGCTAATACAACAGAGGCGCTATCTAATTTTCCTCGCATAAGCGCTACATCTCTTGCATGATATCTTGGACTTGGAGATTCTTGCTTATAAGATGACTCTTGCTCTTCATCTACTACAATTAAACCCACATTTTTTAATGGTGCAAAAATTGCTGAACGAGCTCCAATAACTACTTTGAATTTTCCTCCACAAATTTGTTTCCATGTCCAAGCCCTTGCTCCCTGGCTCAGCTTAGAATGCCATAAAGCAACATCATCTCCAAATGCAGATCTAAACCGACCAGCTATCTGTGGAGTTAGGGAAATTTCAGGGAGTAATATAATAACTGTCTTATTTATGTTTATGGCATGTCGAGCTGCTTCAATATAAATTTCAGTTTTACCACTACCTGTTACACCATGAAGCAAAATAGGACTAAACTTATTTTTATCCATGCAACTAACCATTTTTTCTAGTGCCACTTTTTGTGCCTGAGTTAAAGTGATTTTTCTATTATCTGATTTAAAAGCAAATTCACTTAGATTTGGAATAATTGGCCTATCTAATAGTGAGACCAATCCTTTTTCAGCTAGTTTGTTGCATATATCTTTTGGGTTGGAGCACATATTTGATAAAGTTTTAACTGAAACACTATCATCTAAGCTTTGAAGGTGCTTATAAATAGTTTTTTGGGCCTTGCCCAAAGAATCATTAAAGCTTTCTACATTTAAAGCTTTAACTAAAGTCTCTACTTTTGGTTTATACTTTGTAGAGAGATTTGATGGGAGGACAGCTTTTGCTGCTAGACCCAAAGGTGAATTATAATATTTAGAAAGCCACTTAATAAGAGACCATAAATTATTGTTTAATACTTGTTGATCATCAATTAAATCGTGAATTTCTCTTATTTTACCTTTGAAAGAAGATGAATTATTTATTCCAACAACAATACCATTAACTTTTCGGCTTCCCAAAGGGACCTTAACTCGAATGCCAACAGTTATTTTTTTAGCTAAGCGTTCAGGAACTTTATATGAAAAAGTTTGGTAGCTTGAGATTGGGAATGAAACTTCAGCAAACATAGTTATTTTTTATCAATAAAATCCTGGTATGCTTTTTGCAAATAAGCTCTGCCAATATTAAATAATAATTCATTTTTAAGAGATGATCTTTTATTAGAATACTGAATATCCTTGGTCTCATAATCAAATATTAAGCTTTGATTATCTGAGACTAGACCAAAACCATGGTTAAAAGTATACTGAGCAAAAGAAGATTCATTTATAAAAATATCATTAGAAAAATTAAAAGCATCTGAATTAAAATTTAATTGATTTAATATAGTTTTAGGTAAATCAGATTGACTCCCAACATTTGATATTTTCTTACCCACCCATTTTTCGTTAAGTGGAGTGCCATAAATAAAAAAAGGGATATGATATCGCTCTTTATCCCGATTACCTACATCTCCAACTCGGAATCCATGATCTGAAATAAATATAAAGACTGTATTATCATAATATTTTTCAGTTGAAGCTTTTTTCATAAAATTCTCAATTGACCTATCTAAATAGATTACTGAATTTTTATATAAAGATTGGCGGTCATCGCCTTTAATAATTGTTTCCATGGGCACTTCAAATGGTTCATGGCTTGAAAGTGTTAAAATAGTTGTAAAAAAAGGCTCTTTTATATTTTTTAATTGCGTAAGGCTTTCATTAAAAACAATATGGTCATGCGCACCCCATTTTGAATTCATATCTTCTTTATGAAAATAATTCTTATCAATTATTTTATCAAATTTTGAATTCAAAAGATAAGATTTAATATTAGCAAATTCAGATTCACCTCCATAAATAAAACTAGTTGAATAGCCATTATTTTTAAACTCTTTAGGTAAAAAAGAAATTCGAGAGGCTTTATCAGGCTCTTTCACTATAGATATATTTGGTAATGACGGATAACCACTTAAGATGGAGACTAGACCTCTGTCAGTCCTCGTAGATGTTGCATAAATATTATCAAAATATAAACTTTTCTCAATTATACCATTCAGATTAGGAGTTAATTTTTCTTCATTAAATAAAACTTCAGCAGCCAAACCTTCCAAAATTATAAGTACAACATTAGGCTCTTTGACTGAAATTAAACTTATATTTTTATTTGCCTTATTATTATCCTTAATTAAAAAGCTGTCAATTTCATTTTTTGTAAAATAATTATATGGATTTATATGCTCTTTTTTTGCATAACTATAAAAGCAATTATATATAGTATTTACTGCTGCTGCGTTTAAAGCAGGTTCTTTTGAATAAAAAGCGAAGCTCTGATTGATTGGTGCGAGTTGAGCTCCTCCACGCATACATAAACCATATATGATAAAGACACCTAAACCTTGTAGTCCTTTAATTGATATATCTTTAATATTAAAATTTGATGTTTTATCCTTTGATTGCCAGTTTAATTCTGAAATATATTTACTCCATCTCAAAAATAAATATGTAACTGAAACAAGCAGGAATATCAATAATAACAGAGGAGAATTAAGCGATGAGGCCAAGGCTTCTTTAGGGTATTTTAAATAAGAAAGGGTCTCTCTATTAACCTGATGTCCCCATTGATTATAAATTTCTAAGTTTAGAATTATACCAAATACCAGCATCGGGATAATTAACATAAAATATAATTTTATTATTTTACGTGTGTGTTTTATGTACACGAACAAACTAATTAACCAAATTATAAATATAGGAAAAGTAAGGTAACTTGCTGTAGCTAGGTCAAGCCGTGCACCTTGCCAAACTGGCTCTATTTTTTTAAAAATAGAAATTTCTAGTCCATTTAGATTATAAAGCATAAATAGAAAGCGATCGATTGTAAAAAAAGACATCCAGAAAAGCAGTAAATGGCTGAAATACTTTATAGATTGTTTAATCATGTTAATAGAATCTAACTCTAATAAAAAACCCTCGCTGGAAAGATATCCAGAGAGGGTTATAAATTATATAAAAAATATGTTACGCTTGAATGACGTAGACTTTTATCTCTTGAAGCAATCCTTTTGCAACCTTAACGTTGACGTCATAAATACCTAGCGCTTTTATTGGTTCTTCAAGCTCAATTGAATGGCGATCAATTTCTACCCCTTTTTCAATTAGTGCTTTGTGAATATCTTGGCTTGTTACTGATCCAAATAAGCGATCTTCTCCACCTACCTGCACTTCAATTGTCACTTCAGTATTTTTCAACTTATTAACTAATTCTTCATACACTTGGGTCTCTCTTAATTGTTTCGCCTTTGCAGAGTTCTTTTTCTCATCTGCCAAGGCTCTATTCCTTTTAGAAGAGCGAACAGCTAATCCACGTGGAAATAAGAAATTTCTAGCATATCCAGGTTTAACCTTTATGATATCGCCAGAAGTCCCCAATGTTTCAACGTCTTGTAATAAAATAATATCCATTTTTAACCCTCAGTGCTTGTATTTGTATAAGGCATTAGTGCAATGTTGCGAGCTTGCTTAATTGCTCTAACTAATTTTCGATGCATTTTTGCGCTTGTTCCAGTAATTCGACGAGGCATTATCTTGCCTTGATCTGTAACAAACCGTCTCAATAGTTTGACATCTTTATAATCAACTTCCGTTATACTATTTTCTTTAAAAAAACAGAATTTTCTTCTACTTTGAAAAGCCATAATTTACTCCTGGACTTCTTCTGTTGTTTCTTCTTCAATAGCCAGCTCTACTTTTTCTTCCGTTTCTTCATTCTGAGCTGACATCTCTTCAGTTTCAACCACTATCTCTTCTTCAATTACAGGTTTTACTTCAGAGTCTTCTTCAGATTCAACATTTGATTTTTCTTTTGTTTCAGAAGCCACCGATGAATCATCAGCGGATTCTTTTTGTTCTTCATCTTTAACAGGTTCATCTTCAACATGAGCTTCAGGCTTAATAGCTAAGCTCACAGTTTGATTTCTTAATATAGTCTTTTGTAAAATCATAAAGCGTTCAAAACGCTCTAGGTTTTCAGTGGATTCTGTTTCAAAATGAAGCAGGATGAATGAACCGTACTTGTGTTTTTCAATTGGATATGCTAATCTCTTTTTACCCCATATTCGATGATTAATAATTGAAAAACCATATTCACTTAATTTATCAGCGACCGATTTCATAACGTCATCAAGACGTTCTTGTTCATAATTTGGATTTACGATATATAAACTTTCATAGTATCTCATTTAAATCTCCAATTCTCAAGCAATCAGCGGTGCAATTACCAATGACACCACAGACATAAGTTTAATTAAAATATTTAGTGACGGGCCTGAAGTGTCTTTGAATGGGTCTCCAACTGTATCGCCAACTACAGCTGCTTTATGAGCATCAGAACCTTTGCCATGTGATTCTCCATTTACTTCAATCCCCTCTTCAATCATTTTCTTTGCATTATCCCACGCTCCACCCGCATTTGATTGGAAAATAGCCATCAGAACTCCACATACGGTAACACCTGCTAAAAGACCACCTAATGTTTCAGGGCCAAAAATAAAACCAACAACTACAGGGGTAGTCACTGCTAAAATTCCAGGTAAAACCATCTCTTTTATAGCTGACTGGGTTGATATTTCAACACATCTACCATGCTCAGCTTTATCAAGTCCTAATTCATAAACAGATCTATCTTCTTCTGACCAAGAAGATTCATCGCCTTTGTTCAAAATAGCTAAAGCAGCTTTTAGTTCAGGGATATCCCTAAACTGACGGCGAACTTCTTCAATCATTGACATTGCGGCTCTTCCAACTGCTCCCATAGCCATTGATGAAAATAGAAACGGTAGCATACCTCCAACAAATAAACCAGCCATAACTTTTGGGTTAGAGATATCTATACTTTTAATACCACTTTGAACCATAAACGCAGCAAAAAGCGCAAGAGCAGTTAAGGCCGCAGAACCAATAGCAAAACCTTTGCCTATAGCTGCCGTTGTATTTCCAACAGCATCTAACTTATCTGTTCTTTCTCTAACTTCTGCTGGAAGTTCAGCCATCTCAGCTATTCCGCCTGCATTATCAGAAATTGGTCCATAGGCATCCACCGCTAATTGGATTCCCGTATTAGCAAGCATTCCTAAAGCTGCCATGGCAATGCCATATAAGCCAGCAAAATAGTGCGCACCCATAATACCAGAAGCTAAAATCAAGATAGGAATTGCTGTGGACTGCATTCCAACGCCCAACCCAGCAATAATATTAGTTGCGGCTCCAGTTACAGATTGATCTGTTATTGATTTAACAGGGGATGTCCCTGTACCAGTATAATGCTCAGTAATCATACCAATACCAAGACCAGCTGCTAATCCAATTATTGTCGCATAGAAGACCCCCATACTATTAAATACTTCGCCTCCCTGCACAAATTCATCGGGTAAAAAAACTTGAATTAAAAAGAAAATAACAGCAACCATGATAAAAGAGCTTCCAAACTCGCCTCTATTAAGTGCTTTTTGAGGGTCCCCACCTTCTTTAACCGATACCATAAAGGTCCCAACAATGGACACAATAATTCCGGCGGCTGCAATCAATAAAGGGAGAAGAACAAAATTAAAATCAAATACTCCCATTACAAGTATACTAGCACCAAGAACCATAGAGCCAAGGATTGAACCAACATATGATTCAAATAAATCCGCTCCCATACCAGCCACATCACCCACATTATCACCTACGTTATCGGCTATAGTTGCAGGGTTCAAAGGGTGGTCTTCTGGGATTCCTGCTTCAACTTTCCCAACCAGGTCTGCACCAACATCAGCAGCTTTAGTATAAATTCCTCCACCAACTCGAGCAAACAATGCTATTGAGGACGCACCTAATGAAAACCCTGATATTACATTTAAAACTGTTTTAATTGAGACGCTGTCAGTACCATAAAACCCTGTATAAAATATAAAGAGACCGCCTAAACCTAGAACGCCCAAGCCTACAACGCTCATTCCCATTACAGAACCACCTGTAAAAGCAACATTTAGAGCAGATGCAAGGCCTGATCTCGCTGCATTAGTTGTTCTATTATTAGCCTTGGTAGCCACTTTCATTCCTAAAAAGCCAGCTAAAGCAGAAGCTATAGCTCCAACAATGAAGGATAAAGATATTAAAGCACTAGAATCATCTCTTCCTGAATTTGCAAAACCTAAAAGCACAGCGACAGCAATAACAAAAATAGAAAGAATACGATACTCGGCCTTCAAAAATGCCATTGCTCCATCTGCAATATTTGAGCCTATTAACTTCATTCTATCTGTTCCCTCATCCTGCTTACTAATCCAATTAGTTTTCCAGAATGAATAGAGCATGGCTAAAACAGCCGCTCCAATTACAAAAATAAAATTTGGATTCATCAGTGCAATTACTCCTTATTTAAGAATTAAAATGGTTCATGGTGTGGTTTAAACCTTTGAACAAAATATTTTCTAGTGCATCAGCTCCACGCCTTATCATTAATTCGGCTTTAGCTTCATCATCTTTACGAAAAGGTTTCAAAACAAATTTTTCAGCAGGTCGCAAACTTTCATCAGTTGCAATTCCAAGTCTAAGCCTTGGAAAATCGTCAGTCCTTAGTTGATAAATAATATTTTCCATTCCTCTATGACAGCCATCACCACCCTTGGGTTTAACTCTGATAGTTCCTAATGGCAAATCTACATCATCTAATACAATAAATGTTTCTGATGGTAAAAGACTCCAATTATTAGTGACATCTTTTACCACAACACCACTAACATTCATTCCTCCAGTTGGCTTAACTAATAAGAGCTCTCTTTTTTGATTTTGTGCGAAAACGTAATCACCCTTGCCAGGTTTGAAGCCTAGTTTTTGTCGACTAGCTAATTCGTCTAACACCCAATAACCTGCATTATGTTTTGTATTCGCATATTTATCACCAGGATTTCCAAGCCCAATAAAGGCAACCATGATTACTCGGGAGCTTCTCCTTTGTCAGACTCATCTTTTTCTTTTTCATCTCCATCGCCAGGTTCTTCAGCTTCTTCGCCTTCTTCGCCTTCTTCGCCTTCTTCTAGCTCTTCTACTTCAGGCTCTACTTCAGCTTTTGGTGGGTTGCATGTAGCAACGGTAGTATCTTCAGGAGATATTAAAACAACATCATCTAGTAAAGTTAATTCACTAGCGGTCATTACGCCGTTTAGCTCTAAACTTGATATATCTAAAGCAATATTTTCAGGGACATCTGTAGGGAAACACTCTATATCAATTGAGGTAGCCACTTGAGCAACAAGGCCGCCCTCAGTGGTACCAACAGCTTCACCTTCTAAAACAATAGGAATAGAAAAAGTCATTTTTTCTGTTCTTCTCACTCGCATTAAATCAATATGCATCACCTCTTCTGTTACAGGGTGATATTGAGCAGCTTTAATCATTACATATAAAGTTTCTCCGTTCATTTCAACTTCAAATACTCTTTGTCCAGATTGAACCGCTTGATTAAAAATCTTTTTATCTATCGCAATATTTTGATTAGACTCACCATGATAATAGTAATTAGCTGGTATTTTGCCATTTCTTCTCATTGCACGTGCAGTGCTTGTACCAAGACCTGAACGTTCCTCTATTGTTAATTTATAATAAGATGCCATTTTATTTACCTTTAATTAAAATTCAAACAATGCACTAACAGACTCACCATCATAAATACGTTGAATTGCTTCTCCAAATACTTTTGAAACTGTTACAATTTCCATATTATCTATTTTTTTATCATCTGAAATAGAGACTGTATCTGTAACAATTAATTTTTTAATAACTGAGCCTTTAATTCTTTCAATTGCTGGTCCAGATAAAACTGCATGAGTAGCCACAGCAGTTACGCTGTTTGCTCCATTACTAATAGCTGAATCTGCGGCATTTACTGTTGTTCCAGCTGTATCTATCATATCATCAATTATTAATACGTCTTTACCATTTAAATCACCAATAAGATGCATAACTTCAGCTTTATTTGGAGCATATCTTCTTTTATCAATTAACGCAAAATGCATTCCTAAATATTTCGCATAAGCTTGACTCATGCGAGCAGAACCTACATCAGGAGATAGAACAGCAGCATTTTCAGGCGTTAGTTTTAGAGCCTTTATTGCATCTAACAAAACCATCCGACTATATAGATGATCAAATGGTATTGTCGCAAAACCTTGGATCTGGGTTGAATGAAGATCCATTGTTATTATCCTATCTGCTCCAGTAGCCGTAATTAAATCAACCATAACTCTTGAGGATATTGGAACACGAGGATTATCTTTCCTATCCTGACGTCCATAACCAAAATAAGGGACAACAGCTGTAACAGTTTTTGCCGATGCTCTTTTTGCTGCATCAATAATAAGGATTAACTCCATTATATTTTCAGCAGGGCTATTTGTTGGTTGAATTATAAATACATCACAACCACGAATATTTTCTTCAAATTTGATCCACAGCTCACCATCTGAAAAAGTTTTGATGGCAAGATTTCCTAATTCTTTATCTAAAGATTTTGCAATCTTTTCCGCAAGCGAAAGATTGCTTCGGCCACTAAATATTTTTAATTTTTCTTTCATAATATTTTTTCTGCTGGGGCGCAGGGACTCGAACCCCGACTGCCTGGACCAAAACCAGGTGTCCTACCGTTAGACGACGCCCCAAAAATTATTTAAAATGATTCTAAACATGATTCAAGTATTTATCTGTTGATTGGGGAGCCCCCAGAAAAGTCTGATGTGAAGGATTAAATAATAACTCAGCTTCTTTAGCAGAAGCTTCATCGTCAAAAATTCCATACACAGTCGAGCCACTGCCCGACAGACTGACAAACCGGGCGCCTAACTTAAGCAACTTAATCTTAATGGCACCAATCTCCGGATATGCTGGAATCACAATTCGTTCAAAATCATTCTCAAAAATCTGCAATGAAGAGTAATCTCCATTGAAAAAGCTTGAGAAGTTAACTTTTTTATCTTGATCATTCAATTTATTTTTAATTATTGAATATGCCCATTCTGTACTTATAGAAAATTTAGGAATCACTATCAAATAGGTTCCAATTATAGTGTTATGTATTTCTGTTAATTTTTCGCCAATACCTTCACCAAGTTGGGTTTTCCCTTTAATAAAAAAAGGAACATCTGCACCTATTTTACTAGCAATTTGTTCAAGTTTATTTGTTGTTAATTTAAGTTTATATATTTTATTAATACCTTTAAGTACCGCCGCTGCGTTTGCTGAGCCGCCACCTAGTCCACTACCGGTAGGGACTATTTTCTCAATTTTAAGACAAAGTCCTTTAACCTTTGAGTACTCTTTTCTTATTTCATTATATGCTTTAAAACAGATATTTGATTTATCAGTAGGAATCCAATCAACATTAGAAATTATCTTGCAATCTTGATCTCTTTTTTCAATATATATTGAATCACCAAAGTTTAATTCTTGAAAGATGGTGTATATATTATGATAACCATCCTCCCTTTGGTTTAATACTTTTAATCCAATATTAACTTTACTGAATGATGGACAAATGAGTCCCATTTTTATTTATTTTTAAGTGTTGAGATACTTTGAGCAGCTAACCCTTTTGATTCTCCAATGTAACCAAGATGATCAGTAGTTGTAGCTTTAATTGATATTTGTGCTAGCTCTAGAGCTAGCTTCTTAGAAATTTTATTTTTCATTTCAGGTATAAACTCTGAAATCATAGGAGATTGTAGAATTATTATTGAATCAATATGCACAATTTCATATCCTTCAGAGATTAGTTTACTATTGGAAATATCTAAAAAATTTAAACTGCTAGAATCTTTCCATTTTTTTTCACTACTTGGAAAAAGTTCTCCAATATCACCAAGGTTTGCGGCTCCTAGAAGCGAGTCAACTATAGCATGAATTAATACATCACCATCAGAATGACCAACAGATCCATATTCATATGGAATTTCAACCCCTCCAATTACAAAGCGCTCTCCCTTTGCTAGCTGATGTGCATCATAGCCTATTCCAACTTTAATCATTTAATTCGCTATAAATTGCTTTCGCAAAAATCCAATCTTCTTTTGTAGTAATTTTTATGTTCAATGAGGAGCCTTCAAAAAATCCAATTTGATAGCCAATTTTCTCTAGAATTGATGCTTCGTCAGTACCTTCTAGTTTTTCTTCAACAGCAATTTGTATTGCTTCTTTCAGTGCAGGTTTTGAAAAGACCTGAGGGGTTTGCGCCCTCCAAATTGTTTCTCTAGGAAGTGTTTCAAGTATTTGATCTCCCATCACTTTTTTTATTGTATCGGTTGATGGTATAGCTAAAATAGCACCATCATGTCCCATAGAGGCCTTAATCACTTTTTCAATTAAAGCCAACGTTACAAATGGCCTTACTCCATCATGAACACAAATTAATTTAGATTCTTTGTCTGATATTCTTAATCCATTGTAAACGGACTGTTGCCTTGTTTCACCACCTTCAACAACTTCAATCTTTTTTGATGTTATAGTAGATTTAAAGTCGCGACTAAGTTGACTAACATTGTTCTTTGGAACAACGACTATAATTTCATTAATAAGTTCAGATTTAACAAAAGGTTGAATAGTATGAAAAATTAAAGGACGACCATTAAGTAATTTAAGTTGCTTTTTTTCTCCAAATCGTTCGCCATCTCCAGCTGCAGGTATAATAGCAGTTATTTTCATTCAATAATTTTACTGAAAGTTCTTAAATGATTAACATTGCATCGCCGTAACTCAAAAAACGATAGTTATTTTTCTTAGCTTCTCTATAAGCCTTCTTAATTAAGTCTGGGTCTGCAAAAGCGGATACCATCATCAAAAGTGTACTTTTTGGTTGATGAAAATTTGTAATCAGTCCATCAACCATTTTAAAATCATAAGGAGGATAAATAAATTTATCAGTCCAGCCTCTCTTTGGAGAAACTTGAAACCCTGAAACAGCTACGGTTTCCAAAGATCTTACACTTGAAGTACCTACTGCAATTACTTTTCGACGTTTTTTCTTTGTTTCATTAATAGCAATAGCTGTTTTTGGATCCACCTCAAAATATTCGGAATCCATTTGGTGGCGATTAAGGTCTTCTACCTGAACTGGACGAAAGGTTCCAAGCCCAATATGTAATGTAGTATGTGCGGTTTTTGCTCCCTTTTCATGAATTCTTTTAATTAGATTCTCAGTAAAATGGAGTCCTGCAGTAGGCGCTGCAACAGCACCTCTTTTTTCAGCAAAAACAGTTTGATATCTAATTTTATCTTTTGCTTCAGATTCTCTCTTTATATAGGGAGGAAGAGGGGAGATACCAACTTTATCTATTACATCATAAATTTCTTGGCCTTCATATTCAAACCTTACCACTCGCCCGCCAGAGATAGTATTATCTATAACATCGCAATAAACATCTTTAGTAAACATTAGCTTATTGCCAATACGAACTTTCCTTGCTGGGCGAACCATAACTTCCCAAAGATCATTTTCTAATTCTCGAAGTAAAAACACCTCCACTTTTGCTTCCGTACGATCTTTGCTAGCATAAAGTCTGGCAGGAAATACTTTTGTATTATTTGTTATTACAAGATCGTTCTTGCGTAGATATTCAGGTAAGTTAGAAAATATTTTATGTTCAATCTCGCCTGTATCTTTGTGAATGACCATAAGCTTAGCTAGGTCACGTCTTTTTGCCGGATATTGTGCAATATATTTTTCAGGAAGCGGATAATCAAAATCCGCGAGTTTCCATTTTTTTTTCTTTTCAATCATTCAAATAACCTTTGTTGTTTTTCAGTAATTGTTTTACCTAGCAAATTATAGGCTAGCTTCTGAGCAATTCGGCCTCGATTGGTTCGCTGGATAAAACCTTCTTTAATTAAATATGGCTCATAAACGTCTTCAATGGTTGCAGAATCTTCACTTACAGCAACAGATAGGGAGTTCACTCCAACAGGGCCTCCATTGAATTTATCGATGATTGCTAATAAGATAGCTCTGTCCATATCATCTAGTCCAAATTCATCAATACCTAAAGATTTAAGTGACGCTTTAGCAACCTTTTCATCAATTTTTCCATTTGCCTTAACTTGAGCAAAATCTCTTGTTCTTCTCAAAATTCTATTCGCAATTCTTGGGGTACCGCGAGATCGCTTTGCAAGCTCCATTGCGCCTAGATCGTCTATTTCAACTTCTAATATTTTTGCAGACCTCACTATAATATGAAAAAGGTCTTTCGGGTCATAATAATCAACACGCAAAACGACACCGAATCTATCTCTTAAAGGGGAAGTTAGATTCCCGAGTCTTGTTGTTGCCCCAACTAGTGTAAAAGGCTCTATATTTAATTGTACTGTTCTAGCGCTAGGACCTTTGTCTATCATAATTTCAATCTGATAATCTTCCATTGCAGAATAGAGATATTCTTCAACTACGGAATTAAGCCTATGAATTTCATCAACAAAGAAGACATCTTTACTTTGGAGGTTTGTTAAAAGGCCTGCTAAATCGCCGGCTCTATCAAGAACTGGACCAGATGTTTGTTTTAAATTGACTCCTAATTCCTTTGCAATAATATTAGAAAGGGTCGTTTTACCTAAGCCTGGTGGACCAAATAAAAGAACATGATCTAAAGCCTCATTACGATTATTAGCTGCTTCAATATATAGCTTTAAACTATTCACAACATCTTTCTGTCCAATGAACTCATCCATTTGGTCTGGCCGCAATGATTTTTCAATAACTAAATCATCATCAAAAGGTTCTGGGTCATTTATATGAATTTCTGTCATGCTTTTAACTTAAAATAAAATAAATAGATCATTATTGGGGTTAGAAGATACAAAAATGAGGGGGGGGGTCGTCAAATATTTGACTATTTATTTTGGAATTGAGGTATGAAGAGCCTCTAATCTTCTTGCTCGTTCTGATGTAAATTTTATGATTCCACTCCAAACACTTTCTGCATCTAGTTTTGATTCTGCAATGATTTCATCAAGTGCACCACCAGTTCTCCATTGATTATCAAAATCAGGACTCATACTATACTCTTCAACAATCCGATTAGCTATCCATTTATTCATTAATTTTATAGCTCCGTTTGTTATTATCATAGCATCCATCCATTCATTTTCAGATATGATAGTCTCGCGATATTCTTTGTTTTGAGCCATAAATAAGCCCCACGAAATAGCTGCAACAATTTTTACATTAGGACCTTCATCTATTATTTTTGGTAAAATAGACACTAAAGAGTTTGTTGAGCTTGTTCCACGAACAATAACCACTCCTTCTAAAGGCCTATTTTTATCATAATCCTTAATAATATATGCACCTTTAGATGCTTCTTTGTGAGAGGCCATCCCTAGAAATTTACGATCTGGAATAGTAATAGGAGGGCGTGTTAAATGTAAGGCAACTATAGGTACATCCGTTGACATAGCCGCAGCAAGAGCTGGCGCAACTTCATTGTGCTCCCATGGATGTAAGTTAATTATATGTCCATCAGGAAATAATTGAGTAACTCCTGGCGCAAATATCCCAAAATGCGTACGACTATCTTCAGCTGTTTCAGGACCAGAATGGCCAGCAACCCAAATTAATTTTCCAACTTTTAAATCTGAGTCTTGAGCAATTTGACTAAATAAGCGAATTGGGCCGTATTTTAAATAAGAAAAAGATCCATATGTACTCATTGCACCATAGAAGCCATTAAATTCTTCATAAGGATCTTTGTTAAAATTCACTGTAGCTAAACCAGCTAACATGCCAGAGTTTGCAAACTCTGTAATCCCTTGTGGCATTAATGGACTATTAATATTCTTAATTTTATCATATAAACCCATATCTTTTGAACCACCATACTCTTTAGCAAAACCAGAGATATTAGTTGAATCTGCTAGGTCTGCACTCATTGCAATGACTAAAGGTCTACCGTATTTATTAATAGATAATGTATTGATATAACTTGCGTACTTTGAAAAACCAACTCTATTTGGAGCTTTTTCTCCTGGCGAAACAAATAAATCATCAGGTAAACTACTAACATCAAATATTTTTTTTATCTTTTGATGGATTTTTAACTGTTACTTTACAATCATCAATATTTGATGGAACTGATTCTCCCAAAGAAATAAGTGTATCTGCCAGGTAGTCTACTAAGCCTTGGTTAGAGCTCATTACTGAGAAGACAGAATCAAAATATGATATAGCTTGTTCTATCTGACCTTCTTTTAACTTTGCTTCTTGTTCACCAAAATTATGAAAATCAACGTTGTATTTTTGTGAAAAATCTTTTTTTGTTTGCCAAAATAGTTCGGAATTTCTTTTATGCGCTGCTCCATGGCTTGCATAATCAATTTTATGATAACCTCGACCTTTTGTTGTTTTAGAATAAATAACCTTAGGTATATTAGGGTCAGATTTCTCTATCAGAAGTCTGTAATATGCATCCGTTAATTCACTCCAGCTCTCTCCATTCATTGTCCCTTCAACATGCCAACCATGTGAGCCAAACCAATCTTTAGGTGTCCCATAAACAATTGAGCTAAAAGGCCTTGCATCAATGCCAAAATCGTTCCAATCCATGAAGTAGACAAGATTCCCAAGGCCAAGACCCCAGGCTGAGTTAATAGTCTCATGTGAAGCCCCAGTTGTAAATCCACCTTCACCTTCAAAAGCAAAGACTTTTACCTCAGAAGCTTTTGCTAATTTTAAAGCTAAAGCTTCTCCTGCTGCAGGAGGAGATCCATGCCCGCTTGGCCCTGTGTTAAATTTGAAGAATAAGGTTTTTCCTTCCATTTCTGCATGACCTGGAAGTCCGCCATTATTCCTAAGCGTAAGAAGGTCTTCCCAAGTTAACTGAAAATCTTTTCCTTTAAAATGAAGGTATTT